>UBXM01000006.1 GCA_900469445.1 Hyphomicrobiales bacterium | reverse complement strand
CAAACATTCCTTCATCGCCAAGGCGGTCGAACCGGCTGCGGCAGCCGAACCGGTCTGGTCGGCCTTCGATCGTGGCGCAGAATTTGCCGCAAGCGACGCCCGCGCCGCCGATGCCTTCCTCTCGGCCGTTTTTTCCGCCCGTACCGGCGTGCTTGCCGGCGTGTTAAAGGCCGAAGATATCGGCGATTATGTCTCCGGCCTGGTCATCGGTTCGGAATTCCGCCAGGCCCGCGCCGCCGGCTGGCTCATCCCCGGCGAAGCGATCGGCATTGTCGGCAACAACGTGCTGAACAGCCGTTACGGCCGTGTCGCACCGCTCTTTAATCTCACCGTGACCCCGAGCCCTTCAGATGCCGCCAAGCGTGGCGTGCAGCTGATCGCCGGCCAATTGAAATTGACGAAATAAGGATGTTTCCCATGAACCTCCACGACGCTCTCAACGAATGCAACCTGATCGCCATCCTTCGCGGTATCAAGCCGGAAGAAGTCGAGGCCGTCGGCGAAACGCTGATCGAAGCCGGCTGGCGCATTCTCGAAGTGCCGCTCAACTCGCCGGATCCGCTGAAAAGCATCGAGAAACTGCAGAAGCTGTTCGGTGACAGGGCGCTGATCGGCGCCGGCACCGTGCTGACGCCGGCCCAGGTGGCGGATGTCGCCGCGACCGGCTCGAAAGTCATCATCTCGCCGAACGCCAACCTGTCGGTCATCGAGGCGAGCGTCGCCAAGGGCATGGTCAGCCTGCCCGGCGTCGCCACCCCGACGGAAGCCTTTGCCGCGATCGGCGCAGGCGCGACCGGCGTAAAAGCCTTCCCGGCCGAAGCCATTCCGCCACATGTCATCAAGGCCTGGAAAGCCGTGCTGCCGAAAGACATTCCGGTCCTCGCCGTCGGTGGCGTAACACCCGACAACATGAAGGCTTTCGTCGATGCGGGTGCCGCCGGTTTCGGCATCGGCGGCTCGCTCTACAAGCCCGGCGATAGCGCTGAGGCGGTCGGCGCAAAGGCAAAGCAGTTCATCGAGGCCATGCGCGCTATCAGATAGTCGTTCACAACTCTAAGCTCTTGAGGCAATTCGAACAAATGACACCCAAGATCAGGCCAGCATGAGTTCGGCCGCTTGGGTTGACGTCCTTGGCGAAGTTATGCCGTCGATGGCCCAACCGACCGACTAAATCCCCAACGTCCAACGTGGTCAGCACATGCAAGGTCACGCTTAAAAATCTGGTAGATATATCGGAAGCATCTCTTGTAAGCATATCTCCGATTTCCGCTATTTAATGCGGATACAGGGAGCTAGTGCCGGTGAACCAGACTTCGTTGCGTGAACGCAAAAAGCACGAGACGCGAGAAAAACTTATTCAGGCCGCAGTCAGCCTGGCAGTCGAGCGCGGCGCTGCGAAAGTGCGTGTTGAAGATATCGCGGCCGCGGCAAATGTATCCCCTCGAACCTTCAACAACTACTTCCCCTCGAAGGAAGCGGCAATCCTGGACATCTTGCTGCAGGTCGGCAAGCGCATCAGTCATTCCATCAACGACATGTCTGCGGACTTGACCGCTGATGCTGCAATACGCTCGGCTATTCTCTCGGAGTTTCCAGAGGTCCCGCGCAGAGACTGGCTCGCACAGCTTATATTGATGTACAACGATCCGGACCTTGTTCTGGAGCGCCGCCGGATTGATGGCCAAATCGAAGTAATGGTGGCCAGAGCGATCGCGCTCAGGCAAGGCCTGGATGAGCAGCGCGACATATATCCACGTCTCGCCGCGGCAACGATGATCGCAACTGTTCATGTCGCGATACAGCATTGGCTGAATTCGGAGACCGAGGAAGGTTTCCGGGAAATGCTGAACGACGTGCTAGAGCGCGTAAGCGTCGCGCACTGTTGACGGCTTTATCCCCTTAGCCTTTTCCACAATAGACTACCGTCTTGCCGATTTTTGATCGCACGAGAGTTATATGCAGCCTACGGGGTTGCCCGATACCTCGAATGTCATAACGCCCGCGGTTCGCGTTCAAAAACAATCCCCTCGGTCAAGACTTGGAGCCCACCGGTAGACTGATTTGAGGTGCCATCAGGATGGCATCATCATGTCTGGCGGTCTTTGTCGCCCATGCCTTAGGTTTCGAACGGGCATGGCGGAAAACCTGTCGAAGCCTGGCGTCTTCCCGCGACGATTTTTGCACATCACTTCCCTTACGACTGCGAATTTTATTGCGCCATGCGCATTTTTGCGCGCCGCGCAATATTTATCTTGATTGCATTTATCATGTTATGTAGAGCTGCCGAAACTGACGTTTGGAATGGGGTCAATCGACATGGTTTCCGGAAAGACAGCGCGTCGTCGCTTTGGCGCATGCATAGTTGTGTCTTCACTATTCAACGCCGCGGCGGGTGGCAGCAGCGCGGGCGCGCAAGAAGCGACCGAACTTGCACCGATCATTCTCGAAGGCTCAAATGCCGCTGAGGGAGACGGTCAAGGCGGCGGGCTAAAGGCAAAAGGCTATGTCGCTCAAGAAACCTCGGTCGCGACCAAGACCAATACGGACATTCGTCGAGTTCCCCAGTCGATCGGCACCGTATCGCGAAAAGAGCTCGAAGATCGTAATGTCCAATCACTCGTCGAAGCCGCTCGATATACAGCCGGCGTACGCGCTGGCCAGTTCGGCTTCGATCCGCGGTTTGATACGGTATTCATGCGCGGCTTCAATGTGACGGATACCGGGTTCTATCGCGATGGCCTCAGAAGCCTCGGCGGTCCGTTCTCGGTTTTCAGGCATGAACCCTATACGTTACAGGGCGTGACTTTACTCAAGGGACCAAGTTCCGGCGTTTACGGATCCGGTTCACCCGGAGGCATCGTCAATGTGATCTCCAAACGTCCAACGGAAGACCCCTTCCATGAAATAGAAGGGCAGATCGGGAGCTACAGCCGCGCCCAGGTAAATTTTGATGCTTCCGGTCCGGTCGCCGGCAATGATAACATTCTCTACCGCCTGACAGGCATGAAGCGGTCTGCCGATACGCAGTTCATTGCTGCAAGGGACGATCGCTTCTCGATCGCGCCAGCGCTTACCCTGCGTTCCGATGATCGGGATACCCAGCTAACCATACTCGGCGAATACACCGACTTCACCAGCGGTGGTGCAGCAGGTTGGTACACGAGACCACCAGGGATCATCACAGATTTCGAACAGGGCGACCCTCGATACAAGGATTACGACGGGCGCCAGTACAGGATCGGCTACGAATTCGAACACCACCTCACCGGGGATTTGGTGTTCAGGCAAAATGTCAGATACCAGAATATCGATACGGACATGAAATATGTAGGTATCGCGCTCGTTCTGGGGGACACGATCCTGCGCGCTCCCGAGCGTCTTCGCGACGAAGCCAGCGGGATAACGGTAGACAACCAGCTGCTCTGGAGCTTCGAAACAGGGCCACTCGAGCACCAGCTCATGACCGGTCTCGATTACAGCTATGTGGACTATCGCTGGCGCTATGGCCGCGGAGGCTTCATGTTCGATGATCAGGCGCCGGTGATCCCACCGTCGGCTCTTGATCTCTTTGACGAAAGAACCAATCAGCAGCAGGTCGGCTTATACGTTCAGGACCAGATCGACTATGATCGCTGGTCCCTCACGGTTGGCGGTCGTTTTGACTGGCTGGAGACGTCCAAGTTCGATCTCCTCGAAAACTCGTCGGGAAGCACCAAACAGCATGACCATAAGTTCACTGGGCGGATTGGTCTCGCTTATCTCTTCGACAACGGATTATCGCCTTACGTCAGCTATTCCACGTCCTTCGCGCCGACCACCGGCGCATCACGGACAGTGCAGTTCAAGCCAACCGAAGGCGAACAGATGGAGGTCGGCATCCGCTACGCTCCGGAAGGGTCGAACCTGCTGGTAAGCGCGGCTCTGTTCGACATCACCCAATCGAACATGCTCGTCAACATCGACTCGGTCACGCAAGCTCAAACGGGCGAAGTAAGCTCGCGCGGGGTCGAAATTCAGGCCACATCGAGCATCACGGACGCATTAAGTCTCACCGCCGCCTACACATATCTCGACATGAAATATCACGAAGGCGCTTCCAAGGGGAATTTTCCGGCCGGCATTCCTGACCAGACATTCTCCATTTGGGCCCAATACAACGTCCTTTCAGGACCTCTGGAGGGGCTTGGTGCCGGACTTGGTGCCCGCTTCCTTGATACCAGTCGTGCAGACGACGGAAACACCCGAAGCAACCCATCCCGGACCCTCGTGGACGCGAGCCTGTCCTACGATTTTGGCAAGCTCAGACCTAATCTCGAGGGTCTTACAGCGCAGGTATCCGCCAAGAACGTCTTCGATGACCGAGAAGTCACCTGCGTCAATCTGAATTGCTACAGGGAAGAAGGACGCAGCGTTATCGGGTCCCTGAAATTCAGGTTCTAACCTCGCATCGTGAGCATGAGACGGGCGGACGGGCGCTTCGCCCGTCCTGTGAAACAGCACCGCGTGGCGGAGAGGGCTCAAACGAATGACGATGATCAGCGCCCAGGCGACCATCAAGGCTGACGATATCGATGGCTGTCTGCCCCTGTTGCTTGAACACATGGAAGAGCATGCCACGGTCATCCGTACCGGTAAGGGCGCTGTCATGGTGAGCCCCTTCGGATCTGTCGAAATTCGTCGGCAACCCGATGACCTGTTTCTGGAGGCCAAGGCGAGTTCCGTCGAAGTCCTGTCGATGATGAGAGTATTCATCGCCGAACATGTGTTCGAATTTGCGGGGGAAACGGCTTCGATCGTCTGGTCGGATGTGGTCAAAGCCGACCAGGCACCGCCGCATTTCCAGAAATTGACTGTGACGAGCGTGTTCGATGTCACGCCACGCATGCGGCGGGTCCAGTTTTCTTGCGAAAGAATAGCCGCATTCACTGGCGACGCGGGCTATCATGTAAGACTTCTTCTGTCTCCAAGGAGAGCAGATCCTGTCTGGCCAGCCATGGATATCAACGGACGCCTTAGATGGCCGACCGGCGACGATGCGCTTGTAAGCCGCGTCTACACTATTCGAAATGTCGATATACGCAGCAGTCTGGTTGAGATTGATTTCGTGCTTCACGATAAACCCGGCCCGGCCGCAATTTGGGCCGTGCAAGCGCGAGCGGGTGACACTGTCGGTGTGCTTGGTCCAAGCGGAGGCCAGGTCGCGCCAGCTGATCATTACATCATCGCCGGCGATGAAACGGCGCTCCCTGCAATATCGCGCATCCTCGCCGACCTGCCGGCACACTGTCGAGGCGTCGCGCTCATTGAAGTGCAGGATCGAGCCGAGATGCAGCAGCTATCACACCCGGCCGACTTCGAGGTGCGCTGGCTCCTGCGAGACACCGCTCATCCTGGAACAACCACTCTTTTGCAGGATGCCGTCGCAGCACTGCCGAAACCGTCCGCGCCGGACGCATATTTTGTCTGGATTTCATGCGAATTCGCGGCGTGTAATGCCATCCGTTTGTATCTGCGAGAGAATTGGCGCACACCCAAGGGAAGCTATCTGGCGACATCCTATTGGCGTCGGGGCAAGTACAGCGACGGTATTTCGGCGCAGGAGCCCCACGATGAGCACTGAATTCATGGCGAACCACGCTCGGGTGTCGAATGGACGTCTGATCGTCGGGCTCGGGGGTCTTTATGTCGCTCAAAGCATTATTGGCTCGATGATCTTTGCCGGTCTGCCGGCCGTGATGCGTCAGACCGGCGCATCGCTCAATGAGATTGCATTCACACTGCTCGCCGTTTTACCGTGGTCGTTGAAGTTCCTTTGGGCGCCAACGGTCGAACAGTTCCGGTCGCCACATGGCGGCGTCCGCCGCACCCGGTTGACGGTCGGCATCGTTGGCGCTTTTTCCGTCGGCGCGGTCATAGCACTCGCGCTCACCGGGCCCACCACGGTCGGCGCTTTGGCCGTCGCAATGATAATCGCATCATCCGCCTCGGCCACGATCGACATCGCCTGCGATGGACATGCCGTGGAAAGTTTCACCAAGGAAAATCGCGGTTGGGGAAACGCGGCGCAGATCGGCGGCGCCTATCTTGGCACAGCGCTGGGCGGCGGCGTGTTCCTGATCATGCTGGATCGTTGGAGCTGGCAGACATCAAGCCTCGCCATGGCGGGGTTGCTCGTTGTTCTCGCCCTTCCATTCCTGATCACGCCTGACGGTGCCCCGGCGCCACGCGTTGATCGGCCCGCTCCGTCGTTGAAAAGGGCCTTCAAACGACCGGAAATAAGATCCGGGCTGATACTCGTCGCTGTCTATGTATTCGGCCAGAAATGGGCAATGACCATGATCGGGCCGTTCCTGATCGATATGGGCATGAGCCTCACCCTTCTTGGCATACTCAACGGAGCGGGCATTACCGTCCTCGGTATCGTTGGAGCGCTTGGCGGAGGTTATCTGGTCCGTAGTTACGGCGCCTATCCGGTGATGTTGTGGACACTTCCGGCTCAGGCAGTCGCAATGTTCTCGCTGGCATCGATTGCGTATTGGGACGTGCAATCGCTCCCATTGCTGCTGGCAACCTTGCTTGTATCGGCAATCATGTTCGCGCTTGGTTTCGTGGCGCTATATTCGGAACTCATGGGGCGAGCCTCCCTGGATCAAGCCGGCGTCGATTTCACGCTATTTCAGAGTGCGGATGCGATCATCAGCCTGATAGGCTGGCAATTGGCGGCGATCGCCGGAGAAGCGCTGGGATATGCCTTTTGCTTCGCATCAGCCAGCGTCTTCGGCTTGATTACACTAAAGCTATTGCCGGGTCTGAGACGGGCAGTCTCATGAGAAGAGCTTTGGCCCCCAATGGTCAAGGATACCGGTTCTAGCGGCAAATTTTTAGGGTCTTGAAGGGGCCGAACCAACGTCTCCCAACAGTCAGCGCACAAAGGCTGATTGTCACTGCGAAAACGGTGCAGGAATACGTCAGATCGCATTTGCATACGCGCGTGATGATCGAGGTGCGCAATATTATGCCATCGGTTACAAAGACACTGGGAGAACAGGGGCGGTGGGAATGCGTGCCTTGACGCGCGCGCACAAGCACGGTTTCAGTCGGATGATCCCGTGACAGGAGAAGAGATGCCGACCGAACAGGAGCAACGGCCCGCCGAAGCCAATAGCAATCCTCCCACGATGGCGGATGTCGGGCGCATCGCCGGTGTCTCCGCCATGACGGTATCGCGCGCGCTAAAAGGAAATTCGTACATAGCCAAGGACACGCTGGAACGGATCCTCGCAGCGGTCGACCAGCTTGGTTACGTGCTCGACCAATCGGCCGGCAGTCTTTCGTCGCGCCGCAGCGGCTTCATCGCCACCATCGTGCCTTCGATCGACAATTCGAACTTCGCCGATACCGCGCGCGGCATCACCGACACGCTGGGCCAAACCAGCATGCAACTTCTGCTCGGCTATACCAATTATTCGGTTGAGCGTGAGGAAGAGCTGATCGAATCCATGCTCCGGCGACGGCCGGAGGGGATCATCCTGACCGGCGGCAAGCATACGCCGAAGGCAAGGACCATGCTCGCCAATGCCGGTATCCCGGTGATCGAGACTTGGGATGTACCCGAAAACCCGATCGATGCCGTCGTTGGGTTTTCCAACACGGATGCGATGGAAGCGCTTGTCGACAGCCTTGTGGGCCGGGGATATTCGCGCTTCGGCTTCATAACCGGATCAGAGGCATCGGATACCCGCGGCCATCAGCGTCACATCGGTTTTGACCGCGCGTTATCGCGCCACGGCCTTGCCAGCGACCGCGTAGTGGCCATCGAAGCCGTGCCGATCCGGATGTCGCATGGTGGCGAGGCAATTCGCCAGATGCTTCAACGTTTTCCTGATACGGATATCGCGGTCTGCGTGTCGGACCTTCCGGCCTTCGGTGCGATCATGGAGTGCCACAGAATGGGGCTGGTCGTACCGCGCGATATCGCCATTGCCGGCTTCGGGGATTACGAAATCGCCTCGGTGTCTCAGCCCGGCATCACCACCGTCAATGTCGACAGCTACGGAATCGGCGCGCAGGCCGCCGGGCAGATGATTGCCATGCTGGAAAATCGCAGCTCTGCCGCGACCATCAAGACGAACTATCACGTGCTGCTTCGCGGCAGCACGTGACAGATTACAACCGGCTCAGAAGCTGAGCTGGACTTTCATCGACCGGCTGCGGTCACCCGCGACCTCGAAGGCCTTCACCGCATCGGCTACCGGATAGATTTCCGACAGAAGCGGAGAGAAGTCGACGCGCTTCTGGTTGATGAGATCGACGGCCTGCCCGAATTCCTCGTGAAAGCGGAAAGTGCCCTTCATCTCGATCTCCTTGGCCACGATCGTGTTCTGCGGCAGCGAGATATCGCCACCAAGGCCGAGCTGGACGAGTATGCCACGCGGTTTCAGCACTTCCAGACCCGACCTGACCGCGCGCTCATTGCCCGATGCCTCGAAATGGACGTCGAAATAGCCCTTGTTGGCAGAGTAGCCGTTGAGAGCATCAGGTTCCGAAGCAACGTTGATGGCCCGGTCGGCGCCGATCAGCTTCGCCTTTTCCAGCACCGCATCCATGACGTCGGTTGCCACCACTTCACGGGCGCCATGCAGGCGGGCGGCGATGATCGACAGAACGCCGATCGGGCCGCAGCCGGTAACCAATACCCGCTTGCCCTGCAACGAACCCGCACGGGAAACCGCGTGCAGTGTCACCGCAAAGGGTTCAGCAAAGGCTGCCTCGTTGATGGAAATGCCCTCGTTCACCTTGTGGCACTGCCAGGCTTCTGCCACCAGGCGCTGGCGGAACGCGCCCTGGATATGCGGCATCGGCATGGCGCTGCCGTAGAAGCGCATGTTGAGGCAATGGTTCTGCTGGCCCTTGAGGCAGTAGTCGCAAGCATTGCAAGGACGGCTCGGCGAAACGGCGACGCGATCACCAACGGCGAGATGCGAAACACCGCTTCCAAGCGCCACGACGCGACCGGCAACCTCATGGCCGAGGATCATCGGCTCGCGCACGCGCACGGTGCCGAAACCACCGTGATTGTAATAATGCAGGTCCGACCCGCAGATGCCACCGGCTTCGATGGCAATATCCACCTGGCAAGGACCGGCCGTTTCGATGTCCCGGTCCTCGACGCGCAGGTCCTTGGCGGAATGAATGACGACAGCTTTCATGACACGACCTCAGATGACCGGAGTAAGGAGGGGCTGATCGGCAAAATGAGCCGCCAGATTATCACGCACCAGCTTGCCCATCGCCTTGCGCGTCTCGATCGTACCCGAGGCATGGTGCGGCTGAAGCAGGACGTTGTCGAGCTTGAGGAAGCGCGGATCGAGTTTCGGCTCGCCTTCGAACACATCGAGCGCAGCGGAGCCGAGCGTTCCACCTTCAAGCGCGTCGAGCAGTGCCGCTTCATCGATGTTGGAGGCCCGCGAAATGTTGATAAGCATGCCTTCCGGGCCAAGTGCCTCGATCACGCCTTTCGAAACGATGTGGCGGGTCGCGGCTGACGCGGCGAGCGTCACGAACAGGAAATCGGAATGCGCGGCAAGCGCTACCGGATCGGCGATGTAGGTCATGCCTTCAGCATAGGACTTTTCCGACACGTCGCTATAGGCGATATCCATATCGAAACCGCGCAGACGCTTGGCGACCTCGAAACCGATACGGCCAAGGCCGAGAACACCGGCCTTGCGGCCCCAGACCTTGCGCTTAAGCGGGTAAAGTCCCTTGGCAGCCCAGCTTCCGTCCTTCACCCACTGTTCCGCACCGATCATGCCGCGCGACTGGCAGAGCATCATGGCCACGCCGAGATCGGCAACATCGTTGGTGAGCACATCCGGCGTGTTGGTGACGCGAATTCCGCGCGCGCGGCAGGCATCCAGATTAACCGCGTCGTAGCCGACGCCATAGACCGAAACGATCTTCAGGTTTGGCAACTTGGCAATCAGTTCGGCGGAAGCCCCAAGCTCGCCACGGGTCGCAATTGCCGTTACTTGCTTCGCCTCCCCTTCGATGAAAGCGTCGCGGTCGCTGGCCTCATAGAGTTTTTTCACGTCGTAGCTCTTTTCAAGCTCGACCATGTCCCATTCCGGATAGGGGCCGATGACGAGGATTTGCGGCTTCATATCTCACTCCCGAGGTTGTTTTTGATTGCATATGTTATCGATAACATTTATGTCAATGTCAAAGAACCTTATGAACCCGGAGGAATTTCTGATGTCATTTCCGCTGTTCGATCTGACGGGTAAAACCGCGCTGATCACCGGCTCCAGCCAGGGCATCGGCCTGGCGCTGGCGCGTGGCCTTGCAGAGCATGGTGCGACCATCATTCTCAATGGCCGCGACGAGGCAAAACTGGACAGCGCGAAAAAGCAGCTGAGCGCAGACGGCTTTACCGTCCACGCCGTCGCATTCGATGCAACCGACCATGCTTCCGTCACGGCCGGTGTCGCCCGCATCGAAGCAGAGATCGGCGCGATCGACATCCTCATCAACAATGCCGGCATGCAGCATCGTTCGCCGCTGGAAGACTTTCCGGCCGACAAGTGGCAGCAGCTTCTGACCACCAATATTTCCAGCGTCTTTTATGTCGGTCAGGCTGTCGCCCGCCACATGATTGCCCGCGGTCACGGCAAGATCATCAACATCGCCTCGGTGCAGAGCGAACTCGCTCGTCCGGGCATCGCCCCCTATACGGCCACCAAGGGTGCGGTCAAAAACCTCACCAAGGGCATGTCGACCGACTGGGCCAAGCACGGTTTGCAGGTTAACGCCATCGCTCCCGGCTACTTCAAGACGCCGCTCAACCAGGCGCTGGTCGACAATCCGGAATTTTCCGCGTGGCTGGAAAAGCGTACGCCGGCTGCCCGCTGGGGCAATGTCGATGAACTCGTCGGCGCGGCAGTTTTCCTGTCCGGCAAGGGCTCCTCTTTCGTGAATGGACACACGCTTTATGTCGACGGCGGCATCACCATCAGCCTCTAAGGCACACACCATCCGGCGGCCCATCATCGTGATGGGCGTTGCCGGCTGCGGCAAGAGTTCGGTCGGCACGCGTCTGGCGGAGGCGCTCTCCCTGCCCTATCAGGAAGGCGACGATCTTCACCCTCAGGCCAACATCGCCAAGATGTCGGCAGGCACGCCTCTCAACGACGATGATCGCTGGCCCTGGCTCGATCGTATCGGCGAGATCCTCGCCGATCACGCCGAAAGCGGCATCGTTCTGACGTGTTCATCGCTGAAAAAAGTGTATCGCGACCGGTTGCGCGCGGCGGCAGGCGGAAGGCTTGCCTTCGTGTTTCTGGATGGCAGCAAGGCGCTGCTGACAAAACGCATGGGCAGCCGCGAAGGCCACTTCATGCCGACCAGCCTTCTGGAAAGCCAGCTCGCGACACTGGAGAGGCCGGATCAAGAAGCAGGTGTCGTCGTCGTGAATATCGACAATACTTCGGGCGAGATCACCGATCTCGCAATCGATGGGCTGAAAAGTCTCTCTGGAAGATAGAAAAAGGGCGACCGAGAGGCCGCCCTTTTCATGTCCCGCAGTCACTGCGGACCCGAATTGTCTGGAGGGGAAGCTGTCGCGGGCGACGCTTCCCTTTCTGCGTTTCAGATGTCGACGATCAGGCCCTTGGCCTTCAGAACCGGATCGAGCTTGCTGACTTCGATAACCGAGGCGCCAGCCTTGTAGGCTTCGATGAAACCTGCTTCTGCATCTTCGCGCGCCTGGGAAAGCTTTGCCGCTTCAGCGACTTCACTACGGCGAACGACAACCAGACCATCCGCATCACCGACGATCACGTCGCCCGGATTGATGATTTCGCCACCGACGATGATCGAGTCATTCGTCGTGCCGATCGTTTCCTTGACGGTGCCCTTGATGCATGTGCTGAGCGAAAAGACCGGAAAACCGAGTTCGCGAAGCTGCAGCGTGTCGCGCACACCGGTATCCATGACAAGACCGCCGATGCCCTTGGCAAGGCAGGCATTGGCGAGAACGTCGCCGAACGAACCGGCCTCTTCGTATTCACCTGCTGAGACGACGATGATGTCGCCGGGCTTGGCATAGTTGATCGCCAGCTGCAGCATGATGTTGTCGCGCGGCGAGGATTTGACGGTGAAGGCCGGACCGCAGAGTTTCATGCGGTAATCGACCGGTTTCAGGCGAGACGACAATGCGCCACGGCGGCCCTGCGCCTCGTGAATGGTGGCGGGCGAAAATTTCGCAATCGCTGCCAGGTCCTCCTTGGAGGGACGCTCGGGAATGTCTTTGATATGTACCATTACAGGCCCTCCTCGTGGCCATAGATAAACCGTACGGCGGCAAGGCTGCCGCCGTCGGCAATTGTCGGATCGTGGTCTTGGATCAGAAGGGACTATGTGCCCTTCAGATTACGGGATCGGGTCGAACTTCAGCTCGGAAAGCGGAACAACCTTGTCGGTGCGGGTCATCTTGTATTCCGTGCCCTGACCGAGCCACTTGTCCCAGATCTTGTTGATCTCGCCATCGGCATCCAGCTTGCGCAGGATTTCGTTGACCTTGGCGGTCAGCGCAGGCTGGTCCTTCTGCATGCCGATACCGATCGGCTGGTACAGCATCGGCTCCTCGATCATGCGCATTTCCTTGCCGCGGCTCTTCGACTCGTTGACGAACTTGGTCGTCGTCATCGTGTTGGCGACCATGCCGCGAGCCTTGCCCTGCTGCACCGCGAGATAAGCGGACGCGGTATCCTGGAAGGTGAGCGGCTCGGACTTGTTGAGCTTGATCGACATTTCAGACGTCGAGCCCTTGGCCGAGGCGATGCGCTTGCCGACGAAATCGGCCTTGACCTTGCCTTCGTCCGTCGTCGGAACGATCAGCATTTCCTTGGCGAGATAATAGGGATCGCTGAACTGGATCTGTTCGGCGCGGCTCTGCGTATAGGCGAGGTTTGCGACGGTGATGTCGACGCGGCCGAGTTTGACTTCCGGCACGCGGGCTTCGACCGACACGGGCTTCACTTCCGCCGTCACGCCAAGTTCCTTGGCAATCGCGTTGCAGAGGTCGACGTCGAAGCCGGCCATTTCGCGGGTCTTCGGGTCCGGCGCCGAGAATGGCGGCACGTCGGCAAAGGTAGCGCAGCGCAGCTTCTTGGCCGACAGGATGTCGGCAAGCTGGTCGGCCTTGGCAGGCGCGACAGCGGCGACGCTGGCAGCGAGTGCCGCGAGAGTTGTAAATTTCCAGTTCATTTGCTGTTCTCCATTGTTATTTTATGTGGAAGGCAGTCAGTGCCGCAGATCAGCGAGGAAGCGCTGAGCACGCGGATGTCGTGGATTCTTAAAAAACTCTTCAGGAGGAGCGGTTTCGAGGATTTCGCCTGCGTCGATGAACCAGATGCGGTCAGCGACATCGCGGGCAAAGCCCATTTCGTGGGTCACGCAAAGCATGGTCATGCCTTCGGCCGCCAGGCTCTTCATCACGCTCAGCACTTCGCCGACCATTTCCGGGTCGAGCGCGCTGGTCGGTTCGTCGAACAGCATCACGGGAGGTTCCATCGCAAGCGCACGGGCAATCGCCACGCGCTGCTGCTGCCCACCGGAAAGCTGGCCGGGATAGGAGTTGGCCTTGTCGGCGAGACCGACGCGGTCAAGCAGCTTCAACGCCTTGTCATGCGCAACATCGGCGGCAACGCCCTTCACCCGGATCGGGGACATGGAGACATTCTCGACGACAGAAAGATGCGGGAACAGGTTGAAGCTCTGGAAAACGAAGCCGATCCGGCTGCGCAGCTTGTTGAGTTCGCTTGCCCGCATCGGGGCGTGGATATCCTGGCCCTCGAAGCTGATACCGCCACCGCTGATCTCTTCCAGACGGTTGACCGTGCGGATGAGCGTCGACTTGCCGGAGCCGGATGGGCCACAGATGACGACAACCTCGCCACGTGCCACCTCGGCATTGATATTCTTCAAAACCTGGTAATCACCGTAGCTCTTGCAAACGTCGGCGATACGGATCGCCGGGGCGGCCTGCGGTTCGGACACTGAGGTGCTCATAGCTGCTCCGTAATGGTTTTGAGGGGCGCGGCCTCGGCCGGAAGGCGGGCATTGCGCGGCCCGGCACGTCGGCGGGCGATCCGCCGCTCGACGCGGTTGGCGACATAGGTCAGGCTCCAGCAGAGGATGTAGTAGACCACTGCGAGGATTAGGAAGACCTGGAAGGGTTGCGTCAGTAGCTGGTTGTTCACCTGGCTCGCCGCGAATGTCAGGTCAGGCACGTTGATGACGTAGCCGAGCGTCGTATCCTTGATCGTCGAGACGAAGGTGGAAATCATGCTCGGGATCATGTTGTAGAGCGCCTGCGGCAGGATGACGAAGCGCATGGCGCCCATATAACCGTGGCCAAGCGCACGTGCCGCATCCATCTGCCCCTGCCCCAGCGACACGATGCCGGCGCGGACGACTTCGCTGAGGAACGCGCCCTGATAGATGACCAGCGTTACCAGCATGATCAGGAAGCTCGGAACATCGGCGCCGGTCCACAACGGTATGACGAAATAGCACCACAGGATGAGCATCAGGAGCGGCACGCCACGTGTGACGTAAACCAGGGCGGTCATCGGCCAGCGCAGGAACCACCACTTGGAGAGCCGGGCAAGCGCCATCAGGATGCTGACCGGGAAAGCGAGCGCGATTGCCAGCGCCGACAGGATCAGCGTGTTGGCGAGACCGCCGAGCGGCCCGTTCGGATACTGCCCGATCAGAAGCAGCAGCCAGTAGTCCTGGATGATGGTGATAAAATCCTGGATCATGCGCGTGCCCTCAGCGCCGGATCGGCTCGCATCGAGATATAGGCCCCGATCCCCATGATGATGAGCGAGAAGAACAGATAGGTGACGGTACCGATCATGTAGACTTCAAAGGTACGGAAGCTGATGTTCTCGATTTCCTTGACCGCGTGGGTCAGTTCAGGCGCCCCGATGACGATGGCCAGACTGCTGTTCTTGAACAGGGAAACACTGTGGTTGATCAGCGGCGGCAGCGCGTTGCGGACACCTTGCGGCATGATGACGAAGCGCATTGCGGAGGCATAACCATGCCCGAGCGCCTTTGCCGCCTCCATCTGGCCCGGGCTGACCGAACGCAGGCCGGAGCGAAGGTCTTCACTGAAATATGCAGCCTGGCAGAGACCGAGACCGATGACCGCAAAGATCGCTTCCGCGTTATGGCTTGCCAGCCAGTCCGTCAGTCCCTGCGGCATCAGCGTGAATATGCCGAAATACCAGAGCATCAACTGCACCAGCGTCGGCACGTTGCGGTGATAGGAGACATAAGCGGCGACGATCGGTTCACCGATACGCAGTGGAGAGACGCGCAGGGCGAGCAACAGGATCGCCAGCGTCATCGCCATCAGCCAGGAGCCGAAATAGATGATGAACGTCATCTCGATGCCATGAACGAGCATCGAGACATATTCAGGATTGGTCAGGATCGCCGAAAGATCAAAGCCGCTCACCGCTTGGCCCCTTCGGGAGTGGCGGCAGGCGTCTGCGGCTTGGCTGTCTGCAGGCCGCCCATGACCTGGAGCGTCGGAGTGATTTCCATATGGCCGATATTAACGGCGACGGGTGCCGCAATCGCAAAGGCGATCGCGTCGGCGATATCGGAAGCCTGAGGCAGCTCGAAACCATCGATGAACCGCTCGCGGATCGACGGATCATTGCCGTGGACGTGATTGAAGATATCCGTCGCCACGCGTCCGGGGCAGACCTCGGTGACACGAACACGCTTGCCGAAGGTATCGATGCGCAGCTGGTTCGAAAGCATGGCCACACCGGCTTTCACGGCATGATAGGTGGAGTTGCCGCCGAAATTGTAGTTTCCGGCAATCGAGGAAATGTTGATGACGTGACCACGGTCACGCTCGGCCATGCCGGGAACGACCATGCGGCAGAGATGCAGGACAGCCCGCAGATTGACGTCGATCAGAAGGTCGATATCGCCGTCTTCTGCTTCGAGAAACTTCTTGGGACGATCGACGCCGGCATTGTTGATCAGAATATCAAAGGGGACCCGACCGGTCAGTTCAGCGAGAGCCTCGCGATTGGTCACATCGACTGCATGGGCGATACAACCGGTACGGGTTGCAAGTTCGCGCAGCGGCTCGGCGCTGCGTGCGACCGCGTGGACTTCGAGGCCTTCGCGACACAGTCTTTCGACGACGGCGGCGCCAATTCCTGAAGAGGCACCAGTCACCAGAGCTGTGTTGTAATCGGAAAACGGCATTGAACTCCCCTTTTGTTAACGCGAGACTAGCGAAGCTTTTTTCACTTGCCTAAGACCGATTAGTTTTGGGCTAATAAGGAAGCGTTATGGAGCTTCACCCACCTGGCCGACAAGACGGTTTGCGCGTTACAAATCAATCGGCTAAGGTCTATGGCGGCCCGCTAAAATGCCTGTCCGGCAGGCATGGCGGCCGTCGAAAAATGCATTCTCAACACGGCAGCATCTATCAGCATGGATATCCGGCGCCTCAAATCCTTCATCGTCATCGTCGACAGCGGCAGCATCACCCGCGCTGCCGACATTCTGCATCTCGCGCAACCGGCACTCAGCCAGCAGCTTGCGGCGCTTGAGGATCACTTCGGCCAGAAGCTTCTGATCCGCAGCCAGCAGGGGGTGACCATGACGTCCGCCGGTCAGGCGGTGTATCGCCACGCGCAGATCATCCTGAGGCAGATGGAACAGGCACAGTCCGATGTTGCGACTGCCGGACAATCGCTCGCCGGTCGTGTCTCGGTTGGCCTAGTTCCGTTCAGCAGTGCAGCAACCCTTTCAGTCGAACTTTTGGAGGAAACCCGAAAGCGTCATCCGGGCATCCTGCTGCATCTGACGGAAAGTGTCGGCCAGACCTATAGCCAGATGATCATGAACGGCCGCCTGGAAATGGCGCTCATCCATGGCGTCGGACCGATCAAGGGCGTGCGCTTCGAACCGCTTTTGAAGGAAGAGTTCTTTCTCGTCGCCCATCCGGATTTCGATGTGGAGGAAAGCGATGCGCCGGTTCCCGTCAATGCGCTGGAAAGCCTGCCCTTCCTTATGCCGCCGGCCTATAATTTCGTCCGTCGCGCGGTCGACACCACGTTTTCGCGCAGCAAGGTCAATCTGAACGTGGTGGCGGAAGTCGAAATTGTCAGGACGCTCAGCCGCTCCGTCGACCGGGGGCTCGGCGCCACGATCATGCCGAAGGCGATAGCCGACCGGCTGATTGCCGAATCCAGCGAGAAACTGATCTGCCGCCTCGTGTCTCCGCGTATCGAAGAGACGCTGTCTCTATGTGTATCCGATCAGACGCCACTGTCGGAACCGGCGATTGCAGTCAGGGATATTCTCATTGAACTGACGGCCAGGCTGAAGGCCTGACCGTCAGAACCGGCCGAAGCCGGTTACTTCATGTCCTTGCAATACTGGGCGATACGGTTGCAGCCCTCTTCCAGCATTTCCATGCTCGTCGCATAGGAGATGCGGAAATATGGGCTCATGCCGTAGGCCGCGCCCTGCACGGTCGCGACATGATGTTCCTCGACCAGTCCCATGACGAAGTCGACATCGGTTTCGATCTTGCGGCCACCCTTGGTGGTCTTGCCGATCAGTTCCGACATGTTCGGGAAAATGTAGAATGCACCTTCGGGCTTGTGGGCGCGCAGACCTTGAATCTCGGCCAAACGACCCAGCACGTAATCGCGGCGCGTCTTGTAAATCGAGGAACGCTCCTTCAGCAGATCCTGCGGACCTTCGAGGGCAGCAACGGCTGCGGCTTGCGTCAGCGTCGAGGTGCCGCCGCTATTCTGGCCGTTGACATTGCTGATCGCGGCAATGAGATCTTTCGGTCCGCCGCAATAGCCCAGGCGCCAGCCGGTCATCGCATAGGCCTTTGAAACACCGTTCATGGTCAACACGCGATCATAAAGGCGCGGCTCGACTTCGGCGATCGTGCAGAATTCGAAATCGTCATAGACGAGGTGCTCATAGATATCGTCGGTCAGGATCCAGACATGCGGGTGGCGCAGCATGACCTCGGCGATCGCCGCCATTTCGGCGCGTGAGCAGGCTGCACCGGTCGGGTTGTTCGGAAAATTCAGGAACAGCCACTTGGTGCGTGGTGTGATCGCAGCTTCCAGATCTTCGGCACGCAGTTTGAAACCGGCATTTTCCGGGCATGGCACAGAGACAGGAATGCCGCCGGCAAACTTCACGATATCTGCATAGCTGACCCATGACGGTGCCGGAATGACGACCTCGTCACCCGGATTGCAGGTGGCCAGCACGGCATTGAAGATGACCTGCTTTCCACCGCCGGATACGACGATCTGGTTCGGTTCGTAAGTCAGGTTGTTTTCGCGCTTGAACTTGCGGATGATCGCCGCCTTCATGGCCGGTGTGCCGTCCATGGTCGGGTATTTCGTGTCGCCGGCCAGAGCCGCGGCGTAAGCGGCCTCGATGGCATGCGCCGGGGTCGGAAAATCCGGCTCGCCGGAGGACAGGCTGACCACCTTGATCCCCTGTGCAGCAAGTTCGCGGGCGCGCTGCGTCATCGCAGCGGAAGCGGAGATGGAGACATTCTTCAAACGATCGGCAGTGGCGGGCATGATCTGGTCTTCCGGTTTTGAATTTTGGGTGAAAAAGGAACAGGCGCCGGCCTCAGCCGGCAACCTCCGATGCAGGTGCAAGCGTGCTGCCGGCAGTCTCGATTTCGCTTCGCACGATCCGCGCCAGTTCGAGTGAACCTGGCGTATCGCTGTGAACGAGAATAGATTTCGCAGGCATGTCGATGGTCACGTCATCAATCGTGGTGACGGTCCGGTCCACGAGGAACTGGCGCACGCGGGCGCGCA
This sequence comes from Hyphomicrobiales bacterium, assembly GCA_900469445.1. Classification (GTDB taxonomy): domain Bacteria; phylum Pseudomonadota; class Alphaproteobacteria; order Rhizobiales; family Rhizobiaceae; genus Neorhizobium. Next base: position 652,661 of record UBXM01000006.1, on the reverse strand, counting down.
CGGCCACCTCATCCTTGACCAAGGCACCCGGCAATCCACGGGCGACAAGGCGACCTTGTGCGTCATAGGCGCGGTCGGCAAGAAACAGCAGCAGGGTCTTGAGCGACGCACGCCTGGCGGCAGCTTCGATCTCGCTGCCCGGCATGGCGAAGATGATCAATTCAGGATCAACAGCGCGGATCGCATCCATCATCAGGTCGGCCAGCTTCGGGTCGCGGTTGACCATGTTTCCCATGGCGGCGTGGAAGCTGAAATGCGCGACGCGCTGGCCTTCGCTGGCGGCAATCGCCTTCAATGCACCCAGCTGGTAGAGCATCTGCTGGCGCAGTTCATCGGCGGAATAGGGAATTTCGCGGCGGCCGAAACCGGCGCGATCCGGCAGGCCGGGATGGGCACCGATGCCAACCCCGTTTGCCTTGGCGAGGCGCACCATGCGCGCCATCGTATCGGGATCACCGCCATGGAAACCACAGGCGATGTTGGCCGAGGACACGACCTTCATCATCGCCTCGTCGTCGCACAGGCTATAAGGGCCAAAACCCTCACCCATATCGGAATTCAGATCGATCTTCATTCCTTCCTCCCTCGCCTTATTTCATCGCCTGCAAAGCGCCGGACACCATGCGCGACGTCGCACGGACATCATCGATGAAACCGGCCACGGCCTTCTCGACCTCCGCCGCCTGAGCGTGCGTCACTCGGACAAAGCGCAACCGGCTGCCGATGCGCGCCTGCCCGAGCCTCCAGAGGTCGGCCTCGATCACGCCGGCAATCTTAGGGTAACCGCCAGCCGTGTTGGCATCGGCCATCTGGATGATCGGCTCGCCGCTCGGCGGCACCTGAACGACACCGGAAACAACGCCGTGAGACCGCATTTCAATCGGCGTCGTCGGCCTGATCGGTTCGCCCATCAAGCGATACCCGGTGCGGTCGCTTTGGGTAGAGATCTTCCATGTCTGCGACCAGAACCGCTCGGCATCCTCGCCGAACAGGGAATGTTCTCCGGCCGGAATGGCACGAACGAGCAGCGCGCCATCTTCAGGTGCCGGATAGACATCGACAAGCGCATAGGCCGGATCGATAACGGCAATGCCGGTCGCGGGAAGGTTCAAAGGTCCGGAGACTTCACCGAACTGCAGGACATCGCCGGTAAAAAGAAAACGCCCTTCATTGCCACCGAAGGCGCCGCGGAGCGACGTGCTGCGTGATCCCATAACCGCCGCGACATCGATACCGCCGGCAATGCAGATATAGGCACGCGTGCCGACGCGCGGCTGGCCAAGCTCCAGAACTTGCCCGGCTTCCGCCGGCAGAGCGCACCATGGCTGCACCGGGCGCCCGGCGATCGAAGCACCGCAATCAGCACCCGTCACGACAAAAGCCGTCGCCTTGGCAAAGCGGAGCTTGAACGGATAGGTTTGGATTTCAATCACGGCCGCGCCGGTTTCGTTGCCGAGCAGGCTGTTGCCCACCTTGAGCGCCAGCGGATCCATCGCACCGCTGGTGGTTACGCCGATATTGCGAAAGCCGGGACGACCAAGGTCCTGTACCGTGTTGAACGGCCCTGTCTGGATGATCTCTATCATAGCTCTATGCTCGCTGGCACGAAACGCACCGTATCGCCCGGCGCCATCACGGCAGGCGTGTCCGACATCGGATCGAACATCTGCAATTCGGCAAAGCCGATCGAATTCCAGCCGTTCGGACCGGTCAGAACGGCGACCCCCGTCTGCATGCCGCCGATGGTGACGCAACCCCGTGCCATATTGAGCGACGGAACGGTCTTGCGCGGCATGTAGATGCGCGGATCGAGCCCATGCAAATAGCCGAATCCGGGCGCACTTCCGAGCGCGAACACCCGGTAAGTCCCTTCATGATGGATACGGACAACCTCGCGGTCGGAGAGGCCAGAGCGGTCGCATAATGCCGCCAGATCGGTGGCATGCACGCCGCCATAGGTCACGGCGATCTCGATCTTGCGGCCGGTCAGATCGATACTTTCAGCCTGCTCCCAGGCTTCCAGCAGGCGTAGCGCCAAGGCTTCCGGATCCTCCGGCGTTACCTTCAGCACGACGAGAAGGTTGGTCATGCCGGGTACGATCTCGAGTATCTCGCCCCACAGTTCGACGGCCCTGGACAGGGCCCAGATCCGCCGCTGCGCGGCAAGATCGAATTCGCCGGTCGCTTCGAGAAGAAAGGCGCGGGAGCCGATCGGGGAAACGCGGGCGCCGTTGCGATCCAGCGCAAGCGCATTCGCAGGCGGGGTAATTTTGGCAGCTGAGGCATTCATACTTCTGGCTCGACTTCTGCAATCGGATCGCCGAAGCCGACGATCGTTCCCTGGTCAACGAGATGGCGGCGCAGGCGCTTTGACGAACCGGCGGCAACCGGCAAAAGGATCGGCCCTACCCTCAAAAAGCCGACTGCGTCGCTTGCCGCCGACGCACCGGGCGCGCCCGTGCGGGACAGATCAGACGGCCAGAACTCGCCAGCCATCGGCGCCTTGACGACCACTGGTTCGCCTCTGTTATCCGCCCGGCTGGAGCGGACCTGGGACGCAGAGCCATTTGCCGAGCCCGACAAGCGGATCAGCAGGCTCTGGTCGGGTCGAGTGATTTCAATACCCTCGACACCGGCGGCTTCAAGCACAGCGGTCAGCCGTTCAATGATGGCGGGATCGCTCAAATCGAGCCTGGTCATGCTGCCCCCCGCGTCTTCAGCCATTTTTCCAGATAATGAATATCCGTTTCGCCCTCGGCGAAGGCGGCATCCTCGAAGAGTTCACGCAGCAGCGGCAGATTGGTGGCGATGCCTTCCAGCCTGAAGGACGCCAAAGCTACCCGCGTGCGCTGCATGGCATCGGCCCGGTCGCGACCATGGACGATCAGCTTTGCAATCAGGGAGTCGTAATAGGGCGAGACCTTGTAGCCGGCCTCGACATGGGTATCGACGCGAACACCCTCGCCTTCAGGCAATTCGAGCGTCGTGATGACGCCTGCCGACGGCATGAAGGTCGCGGGGTCTTCGGCATTGATACGGCATTCAATGGCATGGCCGGTGCAGGTGACGTCGCCCTGCCCCATCGACAGCGTCTCGCCCTGCGCCACGCGCAGTTGCTGCCGGACGATATCGACGCCGCTGGTTTCCTCGGTAACCGGATGTTCTACCTGCAGGCGGGTATTCATCTCGATGAAATAGAAAGCGCCGTCCTCATAGAGGAATTCAAACGTGCCGACGCCACGATATCCGATCTGCCTGCACGCCTTGACGCAGGCAGCACCGACCGGGCCGATCAATTCCAGCGAAATGCCGGGGGCCGGTGCCTCTTCGACCACCTTCTGATGACGGCGTTGCATGGAACAATCGCGATGGCCAAGCCAGACCGCATTTCCATGCGTGTCGCAAAGAACCTGGATTTCGATATGGCGCGGATGCTGGAGGAACTTTTCCATATAGAGCGCCGGCGTGCCGAAAGCCTTGCGCGCTTCCTCGCGGGTCAGCGCCACCGATTCCAGCAAACCGGCTTCGTCCAGCACGACGCGCATGCCGCGTCCGCCGCCACCGCCGGCGGCCTTGACGATCACCGGATAGCCAATCTCCGTTGCGATCGCGCGAATTGCTTCCGGCTCTACCGGAAGTTCCGTATCAGGTCCCGGTACACAAGGGACGCCGGCGGCGACCATGGCGCGTTTGGCGGCGATCTTGTCGCCCATCGTTGCAATTGCACTGGCGTCGGGACCGATGAATGTCATCCCGGCATCTTCGACTGCCGCCGAAAAGCGGGTGTTTTCAGAAAGAAAACCGTAGCCTGGATGGACGGCGCCCGCACCAGACAGGCGTGCCGCCAGCAGGATCGCATTCTGGTTCAGGTAGCTTTTCGAAGCCGTGGACGGACCGATGCAGATCGATTGATCGGCGCTTGCGGCATAGGCGGCATCGCGGTCCGTCTCGGAGCAGACCACAACGGTCTTCAAGCCCATCTCACGACAGGCGCGAACCACACGCAGGGCGATTTCCCCACGATTGGCAATCAGAACCGTATCGAAACGCTGTGGTGACTGCATCATGCGATCTCCGCCAACATGTCGCCTACCTCGACCTCGGCGCCGTTCAAATCCGTCAGGCGCATGATCTTGCCTGCGCGCGGCGCGACGATCTTATTGAACACCTTCATCGCCTCGATGATGAAAAGTGTCTGCCCCTCGACCACCTCATCACCGATAGCGGTGAACGGTGGATCCCCTGGTGCGGGGGCGACATGCAAGACGCCGAATATGGGTGCTTCAACGACGAAGCCTTTGAGCGATCCACCGGCTGGCGCCTGAGTGTCTGGTAGTGGCGCGTCGAGATCCTTGCGTGCTGACACATAAGCGTCGTGCGGGCTGTCGCGAGAAATCCGCACGGTTGTATCTTTTTCGGTAACTACGAGCTGAGAGATATTGGACCGACCGACAAAATCTATCAGCTTTTCTATTTTTGTGAGATCCATTCCCCGGTCCATATTTGTACTGCACGCTCAGGACACGTGAGATCAAACGATCCACTGTCATCTGCTACGTGGTATCACAGGCATTGGGATGATGGGGTCAGACGAAGTTTGTATGGAACGCACGGTAGATGCGACGCGAGGATGTTGAAGGATATGAACCTTCACCTCTGCAATCGCTAAGGGAAAAAGAGCGAGCAGCACCGGGAGGTGAGGTGACTTTCAGGGTCCAATCTTGCTGGCTGCTACCCCAACCGGAACCACCGCTTGAATGCTATCAGCCTCTCAAGATCGATGCCTAGGGGCCTTTCGTTGAGAGGATGGCGCCCTCGCCCGACTATTCGGAAATCCCGCAAGGATCTCAACGGCACCCGCCGATCTCAATCCAGCGGATCTTCAGAGCCGATGAAATCATGCGGAACGAGCCCGGCATTTTCATCGGCCCGGCTGGCGCTCACCTTGGCTCGATGCCCAAGCGAGTATCGCGAGCTGGTAACAGCGTTCGCCGAGCGCAAGTGAGAACTGTGCTTTCGAGCAGAGGCGATTACAGCCTTGCATTGGTACTGCGCGGTGTCGCAAGCAGCAGGCTCGTCTCACTTCCCGATATCCCTGCAATATGACGAATTCGCCTCAGCACCGAATCAAGCTCACCTAGCGTTCCTGCCCCAAGTTCGACGATCAGATCCCACCGCCCGTTCGTCGTGTGGATCTGTGAGATTTCCGGAAAGCTTGCGAGCGTATCGACGACCTTTTCCGCGGCACGCCCCTCAATCTCGATCATCATGATGCCGCGTACCGGCAATTCGACCGCATCGGCACGCAAAATAACGGTATATCCGAGAATGAGCCCGTCTGCTTCCAATCTGTCCATGCGGCTCCGCACGGTCGCGCGGGAAGTATCGAGCTCGACCGCCAGATCAGTTATGCTCCTGCGACCGTTGTGCCGAAGCAGCGTCACAAGCTTGAGATCAGTGTCGTCCATTTCAATTTGTCACCTTTTTCCACCGTTTTGATAGGCAATACTGAGATATTTGGCAATTTATATTCTTCAATCTGCCAGAGCAGTGTGGTTCGATGAGATGAGGGAGAAATATATATGCTTTGTAAAATCATCGGTGTCCCCGTTCAGGACGGCGCATCGCGGCTCGGCTGCGAGATGGGTCCCAGCGCACTCAGGACGGCAGGCCTTCGCGATACCCTTGAGGAGCTTGGTCACCGTGTCATCGACCTGGGCGACGTCAAGCCAGGCGCCGCACATACAATCGAACATCCCAACAAGGCCCTCCGGGCGTTGCCGGAAATTGCCGCCTGGACCGAGGTTCTGGCCGATATTGCCTACCGGGAAAGCGCCGAAGGCATGCCGATCTTTCTCGGCGGCGACCACGTGCTGTCGGCCGGTACGGTGGCAGGCATCTCGCGCCGAAGCATGGAAATGGACAGGCCCCTTTACGTCCTCTGGCTTGACGCGCATACGGATTTCCACACTCTCGACACGACCGATAGCGGCAATCTTCATGGTACGCCCGTCGCCTATTTTACAGGCCAGCCCGGCTTCGAAGGCTATTTTCCCGATCTCCATACGCCGGTGGCGACGGAACGCGTCTGCATGATCGGCATCCGTAGCGTGGATCCCAAAGAGCGTTCCGCGATACAAAAGACCAAAGCGACCGTGCACGACATGCGGATGATCGACGAGCATGGCGTCGCAGCACTCTTGCGAACGTTCCTGACCGAGATCGCTTCGGCAAACGGCCTGCTCCATGTGAGCCTCGACGTCGACTTCCTCGACCCGTCAATCGCGCCGGCCGTTGGAACCACCGTCCCGGGTGGTGCGACATTTCGAGAGGCACATCTGATCATGGAGATGCTGCACGATAGCGGCCTTGTGACCAGCCTCGACCTCGTCGAACTCAATCCGTTTCTCGACGAACGGGGGCGCACGGCGACCCTCCTGGTTGATCTCACCGCAAGTCTGATGGGGCGCAAGGTCATGGACCGCCCGACAAGGAGCTATTGATGACAGCCCAGCCTCACCTCAACGTCGTTCCGTTCGTCAGCGTCGACAATATGATGAAGCTTGTTCACGCCATCGGCGTCGAAACGTTTTTGAGAGAGCTCTGCGATTTTGTCGAGGAGGACTTCTGCCGTTGGGAGCATTTCGACAAGACGCCCCGGGTCGCCGCACATTCTCACGATGGTGTAATCGAGCTGATGCCGACGAGCGACGGGACCCTCTACGGATTCAAATACGTCAACGGGCATCCGAAGAACACCAAAAGCGGGCGACAGACGGTCACCGCTTTCGGCGTCCTGTCGGATGTCGATAACGGCTATCCGCTGCTGCTGACGGAAATGACGTTTCTCACCGCTTTGCGTACGGCGGCCACATCGGCAGTGGCGGCGAAGCACCTTTCACGCCGAGGATCCCGGACCATGGCGATCATCGGAAATGGCGCACAGAGCGAGTTTCAGGCGCTCGCATTCAAAGCTCTGATCGGCGTCGATCGGTTGCGGCTATATGATATCGATCGCTCGGCAAGCGAGCGCTGCCAGCGCAATCTCGCACAATATGGTTTCGAGATCACCGTTTGCCCGACCTCCCAGGAGGCTGTCGAAGGTGCCGATATCATCACGACCATTACGGCAGACAAGCAGAATGCGGTCATCCTTTCGGACAACATGGTCGGGGCCGGCGTACACATCAACGCGGTCGGCGGCGATAGCCCCGGTAAGACTGAGCTGCAGAAAGACATTCTCTTGCGCTCGGATGTCTTTGTCGAATACCCGCCCCAAACGCGCATCGAGGGTGAGATTCAGCAAATGCCGGCAGATTTCCCGGTGCGGGAACTGTGGGAGGTCATCGCAGGCAAACAGCCCGGCCGTCGCGGTCCCGAACACATCACGCTGTTTGATAGCGTCGGATTTGCCACGGAGGACTTTTCGGCCCTTCGCTACGTGCGCGCAAAGCTGCAAGATAACCCTCTTTTCGAGGATCTGGACCTTCTCGCCGACCCCGACGAACCGCGTGATCTTTTCGGCATGCTTCTGCGCGCTGCTGCGTGGAGTGAACCCCGTGGACTGGACCACGAGGCGCGGAAGAACTGATACTCTGCCGGGATCTCAGACGGCGCGACGTAAAGCGCACTTATGGCATTTCGACCAAGCGACGAGCGCGATCGTTTATGGGCAGCGCATGAGGATGCGAAAAGCGCCTTGCCTCTAACATCTAGACGATGTTGGCGGTCGGCTCGCCGGCGTCGCCATACGAAATCGAATGGTCAGGCAGCATTGTCTCTCGTGTCGATCCTGATGGAGACCGCGTCATGCCGCCAGTATTCGACATCGCAATCCAGAATACGGCCCGTCTGGTCACGGTTGACGCGCACGATCTGCAAACCGAACGTGCCATCGGAACAGTGTAGCTCAGCCGCCGGCATGCCGGTCAGCGCAATCGGGTTGATCTCGAAGGAGACGTCGCCGTATTCGAGCGCATATTTTTCGCGGTAGAGATTGGTCAGCGAACCGGTCAGGTCCTGTTCCAGAATATCGGGAAACATGGTCTTGCTGAGGTGATGCTCCACGAAAACGACGAGCCGACCATCAACCATGCGACGTCGGCGAATGCGCCAGAACTCAGTTCCCGGCGGCTGCTCCAGCAGTCCGCAGATTGCATCCGGGGCTACCGCACTGACGGCTTCGATCAGTTCTGTGCTCGCCTGCCGGTGCTGCTCCCGCGTCATGCGCTGAAAGTCGGTTCGCCACAGCGGATTGTAGACGAGGCGACGGCCTGAAACGAACCAGCCCCTGCGATTTTCGCGATAGATGAGACCATCCATCTCCAGATGGGACAGCGCCTCGCGTAGCGTGATGCGCGTCGTGCGGTAGCGCTCGGCCAGTTCCCGCTCCGACGGCAGCCGCCTGTCCACAGCAAGCCGGCCTTCGGCAAGATCATTGCGGATCGCCTGCTCCAGCGTCAAAAAAGACCGTTTTGTGAATTCGTTCGCACTGTCAGCGGTCATCCTGTCTCCGTCATGCGGCTGTCATCACAGTTTGGCATAGAACCTCTCATCTGGTCTATACCAACGAGGTGAAACATGTTCCGTCGCACTTTCCTGGCCCTGCCCGCCCTTGGCGTTCTGGCCTATTCCGGCATTGCTGCCGCCAATGACATTTCCGCGCTGGAAGAAGCCGCCCGTAAGGAAGGCGCGGTCTACAGCGTCGGCATGCCCGATGGCTGGGCCAACTGGAAGGATACCTGGCAGCAGCTGACCGAGAAATACGGACTGAAACATTCGGACACCGACATGAGCAGCGGCGAAGAGATCGCCAAGTTCGCCAATGAAGGCGTCAACGCCACCGCCGATATCGGCGACGTCGGCCTGGAATTCGGCCCGATCGCGCTCGCCCGCGGCGTCACCATGCCTTACAAGACCACCACCTGGGACCAGATCCCTGACTGGGCCAAGGATGCCGAAGGCAACTGGGTGATCGGTTACACCGGCACGATCGCCTTCCTCGTTTCCGCAGATGTCGCCAACCCGCCGACCTCCTGGGCCGATCTCCTGAAGGGCGACTACAAGGTCACCATGGGCAAGGTCGGTTCTGGCGCACAGGACAATGCCTCGATCCTCGCCGCAGCCGTTTCGCTCGGCGGCAACGAAAAGAACCTGCGCCCGGGCGTTGAACTGTTCCAGAAGCTGGCCGAACAGGGCCGCCTCCTCGGCAGCGGCGTCACCCCGGCGCTGATGGAACGCGGCGAAATCCAGGTCGCTCCGCTTTGGGACTTCAACGCACTGAACTACCGCGACGTCGTCGGCAAGGACAAGTTCAAGGTCATCATCCCGTCTGACGGCTCGGTCACCAGCGGTTACGCAACGATCATCAACAAGCATTCGAAAAACCCGAATGCCGCCAAGCTGACCCGCGAATATATCCTCAGCGACGCCGGCCAGATCAATCTTGCCCGTGGTTACGCCCGTCCGATCCGCTTCGACCATATCGAACTGCCGGCCGACGCCAAGGAAAAGCTGCTGCCGTCCGACCAGTACAAGGCCGCTCGCCCGATCGACCCGACGCTCTGGACCTCGGATGCCGCCAAGGAACTGTCGCAGCTGTGGCGCGATCTCGTCGCTCCGAAAATGTAATTCCGGCGACATAATCTTCCGTCAAATATCCCGTCTCGCGGATCGATCCGCGAGACGTTCTTGCATTGAATTCAGCGAAAAGGACCAGCTTCATGACGAAGCGCACGATCTTCATCATTCTCGACGGCCTCCGGTATTCCACCGCGCGCGAATGCCTCGGTTACATGGAAGCGCTGGTCGCAGGAGCTGAAGCGCAGGTCTATCGCGTCGATAGCGAGCTGCCATCGATTTCCCGCCCGCTGTACGAAACGCTGATGACCGGCCTGCCGCCCGTTGTGCACGGTGTGACCAGCAATGGCGTTGTGCGTCTTTCGAAGTTCGATAACGTCTTTTCACTGGCACGCAAGGCAGGTCTGGTGACGGCTGCGGCGGCCTATCACTGGTATTTCGAACTCTACAATCAGGCGCCGTTCAGCCCGGAATTCCGTCACATCAGCAATTCCGACGGCGGCATCCAGCATGGCGCCTTTTACTGGCAGGACCATTATCCGGACGATCACCTGTTCGCCGATGCCGATAATCTCATACGCCGGCACAATCCGGATTTCCTGCTGCTGCATCCGATGAACATCGACGATATCGGCCACAAGCATGGCGGCGCTTCCCGCCAGTATCGCGACACCACCCGCAACGCCGCCGATCTTCTCGCCCGTTATGTGCCGCAATGGCGTGCAGCGGGTTATACGGTCATCGTCACCAGCGACCACGGCATGAGCGATGACGGCAATCACGGCGGCCCGCATGAGGACGAAGCGACCGTGCCGCTCTATACGATCGGCGCCGACATCTTCACGCTCGATGCCAGTGTCCAACCGAAACAGACCGAACTTGCCGGCCTGATCTGCCAACTGCTCGGCATCGAAAATCATGGCCTTTCCGTCCCTACCCTGCTGAAGCCGGATGTGGCTCGCCCATGAGCCACCACGCCTCTCCGGTCATGAAGTTTCTGGCCGCACCCTTCCTCGTCATGCTGGCTGGACTGGTCGTCTGGCCGCTGGCAACCGTCCTCATCGACAGTTTCAGCAAGAGCGGCGCCTGGTCACTCGGCAACTATGTCGAAATCCTCACGAGCGCCTATTACGGCCAGAGTTTTGTCAATTCGCTGCTGATCTCTGTCGTGACGACGGCGATCGGCATGATCTTCGGTTTCCTGATCGCGGTCAGCCTTCGTTACCGCAAGGGGGGCACCCGCCGCATCGCCATGGCGCTGGCCAATATCGGCGCCAATTTCGCCGGAGTGCCGCTGGCCATGGCGCTGGTCTTCCTTCTCGGGTTGAACGGCACTCTAACGCTGCTCCTGAAGGCATCCGGCCTGATCGGCTCGTTAAACGTCTATTCGCTGACCGGCCTGATCATCGCCTACTGCTACTTTCAGATTGCTCTGGCTGTGCTGTTGATCATCCCGGTTCTCGACGCCATCGAGGCGGAGCTTGAAGAAGCCGCCAGCCTGATCGGTGTCGGCACCACGCGGTTCTGGCTGCGTGTCGGCCTGCCGGTTGTCGCCCGCCAGATGATCGCGATTACCACGCTCCTGTTCGCCAATGCCATGGGTACCTACGCAACGACGCTGGCACTCACAGGCACCAGCGTCAATGTCGTTACCATCCGCATCAGCGAACTCGTTTCGGGTGACGTGTTTTCCGATCCCAACCTCGCCAATGCGATCGCCATGGTGCTGCTTCTGGTTCTGCTCGTGCCGATCCTCGTCAGCCAGCTCCTTCTGAAAGGCGACAAGCGATGACGACAACCCGACATCCGGCCCTGACGGCAACGCTCTGGCTTGCAGCAATCCTCATGCTTCTGCCGGTCCTTGCCACTTTCCTCAATTCGATCGCCACCGGCTGGACGGGCGGCATCCTGCCGAGCGGCCTGTCGCTCGACGCCTATCAGACCATCCTTTCGGACAGCCGGTTTCAATCGGCTTTGCTGCGCTCTATCGTGGTTGCCGGACTGGCGCTGTTTCTCGCCTGTCTGCTGATCGTGCCGGCCGTGATCGCCGCCCACCTCTACTGGCCGGCACTCGACACCTGGATGGCGCGGCTGGTGATCCTGCCTTACGCGGTCCCCACCATCATTCTCATGGTCGGTTATCTCCGCGTCTTTTCCGCGCCGCCGCTGCAGTTCAGTGGACAGCCGATCGTCCTCGTGCTGACTTACGTGCCGCTCTGCTTTCCGATGTTCTACATCAACGTCAAGAACAGCCTGCAGGCGCTCGACACGACCGAACTTCTGGAAGCGAGCCGGCTGCTGGGCATTGGCGATGCGAGGCTTCTGCGCCGGGTCATCCTGCCCTCGATCTTTCCGGGTATCGCGCTTGCCGTCGTTTTGAATTTTGCAGGCCTGATGAGCGAATTCGTTTACGCCCGCATGCTAGTCGGCGGCCAGTTCGAAACGCTGCAGATGTACATGTTCGCGCAACGTGACCTCAGCGGCCGCCTGTCGAGCGTCATCGTCACCGTTTATTTTCTCATCACACTTCTCATCACCTTCGCCGCCTTCAGGCTCGTCTGGCGAACGGAGACAAAATCATGACCTATCTCGACCTCTCCGCCATCGGCATGCGCTACGGCGACAATGTCATTCTCGACGGCATCGATCTTTCCGTGGCTCAAGGCGAAATGCATGTCCTGCTCGGCCCTTCCGGCTGCGGCAAGACCACGCTGCTGCGCTCCATCGCCGGACTGGTGCAGCCCGACAGGGGCGCAATCCATCTGGCCGGTCGCGCCATTGAAAAGCTGCATCCAAAAGATCGCGGTATCGGCATGGTGTTCCAGCATTACGCGCTGTTTCCGAACATGACGGTTCGCCAGAACCTTGCCTTCGGTCTCGAACAACGCCGACTTGCCCGCAAGGTGATCGACGACAAGATCGACGCCGTTCTGGAGATCGTCTCGCTGCAGGACAAGGCAGATGCCCGTCCGCGCCAGCTTTCCGGCGGACAGAAACAGCGTGTGGCACTCGCCCGCGCGCTCGTGCTCGAACCCTCGCTGCTTCTGCTGGACGAGCCCTTGTCGGCACTCGACGCGCAGATCCGCAAACGTCTGCGGGACGAGTTGAAGCGCATCCAGCGCCGGACGGGTCTGACCAGCATTCTCGTCACCCACGATCAGGACGAGGCGCTGTCGCTCGGGGACCGGATTTCGGTGATGAACAAGGGCCAAATCGCCCAGACGGCATCAGGACCGGAGATCTTCTACCGCCCCGCCGATCTGTTCGTCGCAAAATTCATCGGCAATGCCAACATCCTGACCGCAGCAGAATTCAGCCGCCTGATCGGCCGGGATTTCGATCAGACGGCAGTTATCCATCCGCATATGTTCAAGTTCGGCAAGGCGTCGGAAAATTCAAACCTCTTCGAGGTCACAGCGACCGTTGTCGAAACGGTGGCCGCCGGACATGTCGTGCGATACGTGATGCAGGCAAATGGCATCGTCTTCAATGTTGAAGCGCAGAGCGCCATGAATGAAGGACACCTTGCTGCAGGCGAGGCAACAATTGTGACGATCGATCCTTTGAACAGCCATTTCATGTGAGAGGTGACGGAGGGGCAGATGGCCCCGAGAATATTGTCGTCACGCAGAACTATCGGGCAATATACGGCGTAGCCGGTGGCGGGCGCCGGCCGCTTCGCCACCCCGGCTTGCCAAAGGTTGTGCATACGTGCCGCGGTCTGAGGGCTCGTGCCGTAACTGACCTTATCGACAGCGCAGTGGCGACGGCCCGATTGCGCGGGCGCGAAGCTGCGTCAAAGTCCATACCCGCAAACGAGCCTCCCGGTATTCGAGCGTGAGACCGGGTTCGGCTTGAAGCGTTGGTTTCAATCGAGGGGCAAATTTTCTGCCTGCCGTCGAACTTGAAGTGAAAGGCAGATCGTCATCCCTTCACGCCCGACGAGATCATTACCGCCTCGGTCACCTTCTTCTGGAAAATCAGATAGGCGATCGCAACCGGCATGGCGCCGAGAAGAGCGACCGACATCAGACGAGCGTAAAACACGCCGAAGGCATCGTTGACCTGGGTGATGCCAACGGGAATGGTCATCTTGTTTTCCGTCGTTACCGCGAGGAAGGGCCAGAGGAACTGGTTCCACGCCATGATGAAGGTGATGATGGCCAGAGCCGTCGTGATACCCCAATTCAGCGGAAGGTAGATCTTGAAGAGCAGCGTGTAGTCGCCGCCGCCGTCGAGCACGACCGCTTCGCGCATCTCCTTCGGCACGGCGTCGAAGAACTGCTTGTAGACAATGATGACGACAGGCACGATGAGCTGCGGCAGGATGATGCCGGCCCAGGTATTGATGAGCCCAAGATCGTTCATCAGGATGAATTGGGTAACAACCAGCGCCTGCGTCGGCACCATGAAACTGGCCAGCACGACGCCATAGAGTATGCGCCGGCCGGGAAATTTCAGCTGCGAGATCGCATAGGCGCACATCATGCCGGAGACGATCACGGTGAAGGTGATGATAACCGCCGTACCGATGGAATTGATGTACCAGTTGATGATGTTGGAGTTCCACAGGATGTCGACATAGGCCGCGAGATTGAACTCGTCGGGCAGCACGCCCGCCTCCGCCGAAACCACCCGCTCCTCGCTGCGGATCGAGGTGATGAAGGCCCAGTAGAGCGGGAAGATCCAGAGAGCCGCAGCCAGAAACGTGCCGATGGTCAGCACGCCGTTTTCGAGTTTGCGGATATTCATCGGCGACCTCCCGCACGAAGCAACTGGAACTGCAGCACCGACAGCACCGCAATGACGACGAAGAGGACGAGCGCGATCGCCGAGGCATAACCGCCGTGATTGAGCTGAAAGGCTTCACGATAAACCATCAGCAGCAGCACGTAGGACGAGTTGAACGGCCCGCCGCTGCTCAGGAGGTAGACCTGGTCGAAGATTTTCAGCTGGAGGATGAGCTGCAGCGTCAGAACCAGCGCGGTGACCGGCCAGAGAAGCGGCCACGTGACCTTGGTGAAAAGCTGGAAGCGGGTCGCGCCATCGAGTTGCGCCGCCTCGTAATAGTCCTTGGGAATGTTGCGCAGTCCGGCGATGAACAGCAGAACGTTGAAGCCGTTCGTCCACCAGATCGTCACCATGGCGACCATCGGCATGACCCAGTAGGGGTTCTTGAAGACAGGCACCGGCTTGCCATAGAAGAAGCTGATGACCGGCTGAAGCACACCGAACTGGAAATCCAACATCCAAGTCCAGATCTGCGTGACGACAGAAACCGGCAGGATATACGGCAGGAAGAAGATGGCGAGTGCAAGCGCCTGCAGCGATCCCCTCAGCCGCGTGATCATGAGCGAAATCCCAAGCGCCAGCGCTGTCGTCGGGATGACCGTCAGCAGGATGAAATAGCCGTTGTTCTTGAGCGACGTGAGGAACAGCTTATCGGTGAGAAGTCGCTTGAAATTGTCCAGCCCCACCCATTCGCCCGGTCCGATCAGCGGTGAATTCGTCAGACTGAGTTCAACCAGCCTGATGGCGGGATAAAGAAAGACGAGCGCAAAGGTGAGCACGAAGGGCGCCACCAGCGTGGCGGCAACAGTGACTTCCTTGCGTCGGTTGGTGAGCATGGCCACGTGGAAACCTCCCGAACATCAATTGATGCGGCCGCATCCGATGAAGACGCGGCCGCAATACTCTCTATTTCAGGGCGCCTTCGAGATCGGACTTCACCTGCTCGGCTGCCGCCATCGGCTCGGCATAGCCATGGATCGCCGGAGAGATGACGTTGATCGCCGCGTCATAGGCGGGCGATGCAACACCTGCGATCGGCGAGCGCGGATCGTAGGAGGCGCTGCCGGCAAGCGACGAATAGGTGGCATTCGGCTCCATCTTCTTGAATTCGTCACTTTCCGCGACCGGCTTGTAGGCTGGAATATGGCCCGCGTCCGCCCAGGAAATGGCGTTCTTCTCCATCCAGCCGATCACGGTCATGACCGCCTTGCGCTTTTCAGGCGACATGCCGGTGTTCTTCGGGATGGCGAAGGCGTGCGAATCCGCCCACGTGGTTTCGGTGCCCATCAGGTTCGGAACCTGCACCGCGCCCCATTCGAAACCGAGCGTGCCTTTCTTGGCGAGATCGACCATGGTCGGCACCTCCCAAACACCGTTCAGCATGAAGGCGGACTTGCCGGAGGTGAAGAGCGCGACCGAGGCCTCATAGGCGGCCTGTTCCGGCTGCCAGCCATTGGTGCCCCAATTGGTCATGACCTCAATCGCCTTCGACGCCTTTTGAAGACTGTCGCCCGGCAGAACCTCCTTGTCCTTGATCAGTTCGCCGCCCTGCTGCCGCAACAGGGTATAAAAGACGCGGTATGTGCCGCCGTCATCACCGGTCGCATAGGTGACGGGAGCCTCTGCGCCCTTCTCCTTGGCGACAGCCAGTGCCTCTTCGAAATCCTTGAGGCTGCCTATGCCCGTCAGCTTGCCGTCCGCATCGAGGAAACGTGAGCCTTCGAGATATTTCTTGTTATAATAGAGCACGATGGAGTGGATATCGAAGGGAACGGCGTAAAGCTTGCCGTCGTCGCCAGTGGCTGCGCCGACCGCCGCCTCGAAGAATTCATCCTTCGCCACGCCGGCATTCTTCAGGTCCTCGTCGGTAATCTCGTCGAGCGCACCTTCCTCAAGCCCCAGCGGCAGGCGGGACAGGTGGTAGGTCATGACATCCGGTCCCTGCTTGACCGCAACCGCCGTGCGAACCTTGGTATAATAGGGAATGCCCCATTCCAGCGTCGTGCCGGTGATCTTGATGTCGGGGTGTTCCTCGTTGAAACGGTTGATCAGGGCTTTCATCCGCACCCCGTCGCCACCGCTTAGGAAGTCCCACCAGGTGATATTCTCCTGGGCAAGGGCGGGCATCGCCATCAGCGCCATCGCGCCGGCTGCAAGAAGTCGTCTGTATCGCATCGGATCTCCTCCAAAGATCATGCCGCCATTCTCCCGATGACGGCGGTTTCAGTCACTGCATGTCAGCCTGTCAGCGCAGTCGACTTCCGTCCTCCGCAAAGACAAGCACGTCCTGCGCATCCGCCGTGAGAGTGATCGACCTGCCATCCAGGCTCTCGCGCCGGCCGCGCGTTTCCACCACGATTTCCTTGCCACTCGGCAGTCGGGCATGCAGATAGGATACGCCTCCGAGATCCTCTTCCATCTCGACCACGGCCTGGAAGCCACCTTCCGTCGGATTGAGGTGTTCGGGCCTGAGCCCCACCTTGACGGCAGTACCATCGGCGACATCGCTCGCAACCCTGGCCATGAGTTCCTTGCCAAGGCCATCCAGGGCTATGCGCAGCATATCACCCTGGCGGCCGACCGCGCGACCATCAAGGAAATTCATCGCCGGCGAGCCGATGAAACCGCCGACGAACTGGTTGTCGGGATCGTCGTAAAGCTGGAGCGGCTTGCCCGCCTGCTGCAACTTTCCGCGTTTCAACACGAAGATGCGATCGGCGAGCGTCATCGCTTCCACCTGGTCATGGGTGACGTAAATCATCGTCGCGCCGATCTGCTTGTGCAGCTTGGCGAGTTCGAGCCGCATCTGCACACGCAGTTCCGCATCAAGGTTCGACAGCGGCTCGTCGAAGAGAAACACCTTCGGCTGGCGCACGATCGCGCGGCCGATGGCGACACGCTGGCGCTGGCCGCCGGAAAGCTCCGACGGTCGCTTCTTCAACTGTTCCTCCAGATGCAGGATACGTGCCGCCTCATGCACCATCTCGTCGATCCTGGCCTTCGGCGTCTTTTTCAGTTTGAGCGAGAAGGCCATGTTCTCGTAGACCGTGAGATGCGGATAGAGCGCATAGGACTGGAAGACCATGGCGACCTCGCGCTGAGCCGGCTCGACCTGCGTGACATCGCGCCCCTCGATCGAGATCGTGCCGGCACTTGTATCCTCAAGCCCTGCGATCATGCGCAAAAGCGTCGATTTCCCACAACCGGACGGCCCGACAAAGACGGCGAAATCGCCTGTCGGAATATCCATGCTGACATCGTGAATCACGCCGACGGACCCGAAACTCTTGCTGACATTGCGTATGGTGATACCCATCGTGCCGCCTCAACCGACCTTGAGGCGCAGGACGTGATAGGAAAGCGGCTTCAGCGATCCCCTGACCTTGCCATCTTCGACCCCGACGCCGGAACCCGCCTTCGGCACGACATGATCCGGTTTGTCTGGGCCATTCGTCTCGTTGAGACCATAGCCCTCCATTGCGTGATGCTCCACCAACGTAAGATCGGCAAAACCGGTCAGCCCGATATCGAGATCAGCCGCTTCTGTCAGATGACGGTTGACGATGAAGAGCGTCAAAAGCCCCTCGTCGCGGGTATGGACGGCGGCGACGTCGAGATAGGAAACATCGGCCGCGACGCTGCAGTCATAGGTCGGCGCATCGACGGCGACGTTCAGCGCATCGCCACGGCCATAGATCGAGGCGAAACGGTAGGGATGATAGATGGTCTGGCGCCATGCCGGACCGTTTTTTTCCGCCCGGATCGGCGCGATCACGTTGACGAGCTGTGCGATGCAGGCGATGCGCACACGGTCTGAGCGGCGGATGAACTCGTTGAGGAGCCCGGCCACAAACAGCGCGTCCTCGAAATTGTAGGTTTCCTCCAGCAGCGCCGGGGCTTCCGGCCAATCCCATGTACGCCAGCGATGGCTGTCCTCGTCACGGACATGGTACCAGACATTCCATTCGTCGAAGCAGATATGGACATCGTTCTTGGCGCGCTTCTTGGCCTTCACATAATCAATCGCCCCGGCAATCGTCTGGATGTAGCGGCCCGTCTCCTCGATCTTGCCGAAGTAATTGAGCGTGTCCTTGCTCTTGTTGCCGAAATACTTGTGCAGCGAGATATAATCGACATTCTCGTAGCACTCCTCCAGCACCTCGCGTTCCCACTCGGGATAGGTTTCCATACCGTCGTTGGAGCTGCCGCAGACGATCGCTTCGATCGACTTGTCGAAGCTCTTGAAGGCCTTGGCGGTCTCGTTGGCGAGCCGTCCATATTCGGTCGCCACCTTGTGACCGATTTGCCAGGGGCCATCCATCTCGTTGCCGAGGCACCACATCTTCACGCCGTAACCGTCATTGGCGACATGCGAGCGACGCAGGTCGCTCCAAGTCGTACCACCGGGAAAATTGACATATTCGAGGAAATTGCGCGCGTCATCCAGCCCGCGTGACCCGAGATTGACGGCAAGCATCATCTCGATGCCGGCCATTTTCGACCAGTCGGCGAATTCATTGATGCCGACCTGATTGGTCTCCTTCGAGCGCCAGGCGAGATCGAGACGCACCGGGCGCTGGTCACGTGGGCCGATGCCGTCTTCCCATCGATAGGCCGAAACGAAATTGCCGCCCGGATAACGGATTGCAGGGATCTTCAGATCCTGAACGAATTTCAGCACGTCTTTGCGGAAGCCGTTGGCGTCCGCCTGCGGGTGACCGGGCTCGTAGATGCCGCCATAGATGGCACGCCCCATATGCTCGATGAAGGCGGAGTAGAGCCGCTCGTCGATGGTGCTGATCTTGAAATCCCGATGGACGGAGACGCGTGCCTTCATGCCTATTCCTCCCAGAAGCAATCAGATAAACGATATAAATCGTATTTTTTGATATACTCATGAGAGATGGCCATTGATGTCAATGGTGAAGTTGTGATGCACCGCAGCAAAAATAGTCGGATCGCAACTCAATTATAGGATTTATCGCCTGGTTTTCAGGCGCAGCAGCAGGTCCTGGTCGTAGTTTCCAAAACCCTTGCCGAAGATGTTGAGGCCGCCAGGATGCTTGCCTTCGGCCTTGACCTCGATGCGCACCCGAATCGACCGATGATCGTCGAGCTCGAGATGGGAGGTCGTCACGTCTGAAATCCTCAGACCGTCCACATAGGTACCGGCTTCCGTTACAGACCACGTCTTGAGCATGCCGTATTGTGAGCCCTTGAGCTTCCACCAGTCGGGCGTATAGGTGCCGCGACGATCACCGAAATCACCCGGAGACGTCCACACACCGATCTCGCGGCCATTGATGGAAAGCACGATATCGGAAGGCCAGTTTGAAAGCGTTCCCGGCACTTCCGAGCTGACTTCCATCACGATCTCAACGGCTTCGATCCGGTCACCGCGCAGCTTGGCATTGTTGGGAAACTGGTATTCTACAAAGCCGCTGGTGAACCAAAGGAGGCTTGTCTTCATTCGTTCCGGATCGATGAAGGTCTCCGGAACGTCGAGCAGGCCTATAATGCCTTCCGTCGAGCAGATGCCGCAGGGCGCGGTAACGGCATTGTTGGTGTAGAGACCGAGCGGCATCGAAACCTCGATCAGATCGGATGCCGGTTCCTGCGTCTTGGGCTGAAACGTGACGATCAGTTCGTCATAGATGGCGAAACAGATTTTCTGATTGCCCTTTCGAGCCTTTTGCACCTCAACACGCACAAGCCCGGCTTTTTCCAATACCTGAAGATGAGTGGAAACAGACGATTGCGGCAGATTTGCCGCCTTTGCCAGGTCGTTGATATTGATGCCGGGCCGTTTCGATAGCTCTTTCAATAGCTTGATGCGCGGCAAGGATGAAACGCCCTTGATTGCAGCAAGATCCTTTTCCGGATCGATGACGAGAAATTTCTGGTTCATGCGCCATGCCTGAATATCACATTCAGATATTCATATCTAAAATTTCGATACAAATAAAGCCGGCTATTACCTTGGAGTTCGAATGCAACGCGCATTTGAACCATGAACGTTTCGAAGCTTGGGAAGACACAAGCACATCCTGACGCGCAACGACCTCGTTTACAGGCTTTTACATCTGCGTTTACTGTTACGTACTTCCACATGCCTCGGCAAAGAAGAAGTCTCTCCCGGCGTCGATAAACGACCGTCCAGATCGGCAGGCACGCCTGCCCGAACCGAGGGAGACTTCAATGTCGAACGATCAGATTACCTGGAGGACGCTATGACGGCCTCGCTTTCAAAAAGTTTCGTCAGCGCGACGCTCACCGTTGCCATGTCCCTTACCTTGACAACCTTCCTGTCGTCCGCACAGGCCCAGCAGGCAGCAACCACACCTCAGACTGCAAAGCCAAACATTCTTGTCATCTTCGGTGACGATATCGGCCAGACGAACATTAGCGCCTATTCCTTCGGCGTCCTGGGCTACAAGACACCCAATATCGATCGCCTTGCCAAGGAAGGCATGATGTTCACCGACTATTATGCGGAGAACTCGTGCACCGCGGGACGCTCCACCTTCATAACCGGTCAGGTCTGCCTGCGCACAGGACTTTGCAAGGTCGGCATCCCGGGCGCCACGGTCGGCTTGCAAGCGCGCGACATCACGATCGCCCAAGCTCTTAAGCCGCTCGGTTATGCCACCGGCCAGTTCGGCAAGAACCATCTGGGCGACCGCGACGAGTTTCTACCGACAAAGCACGGTTTCGACGAATTCTACGGCAATCTTTACCATTTGAATGCCGAGGAAGAACCGGAGCGCCCCTATTATCCGAAAGACGATGAGGCATTCGTACGCAGCAATTCTCCGCGAGGCGTTCTGAAAGCATCCGCGGATGGCAAGATCGAAGACACCGGCGCGCTCAATCGAAAACGAATGGAAACCGTCGATGACGAAACGACGGATGCAGCCGTCGATTTCATCACCCGCCAGGCTAAGGCCGGCAAGCCCTTCTTCACCTGGATGAATACGACGCGCATGCATGCCTTCACGCATGTTCGCCCATCCATGCAGGGCCAGAGTGGCATGAAGGGCAACGACTATGCCGATGGCATGATCGAGCATGACGGAGACGTCGGCAAATTGTTGAAAGTCCTCGACGATCTCAACATCGCCGACAATACGATCGTCCTCTACACCACCGATAACGGGCCGAACCAGTGGTCTTGGCCAGACGCGGCAACGACACCATTCCGCAGCGAAAAAGATACAAACTGGGAAGGTGCGTTCCGCGTGCCTGCATTTGTTCGGTGGCCGGGGCGCATCAAGGCCGGCGAGATTTCAAACCAGATGATCTCGGGGCTCGACTGGTTCCCGACGCTACTCGCCGCCGCCGGCGATACCGACATCAAGGACAGGCTGGCAAAGGGCACGACCATCAGCGGAAACCAGTTCAAGGTTCACCTCGATGGCTATAACCAGCTTGCCTATCTGACCGGAGAAGTGGACAAGTCGGCGCGTACGGACTTCTACTACTTCGACGACGACGGCAATCTGGTCTCATATCGTTACAATGACTGGAAACTGGTATTCTGCGAGCAGCGCGAGCCCGGCGGGCTGCAGGTCTGGGCGAACCCCTTCACCTGCCTGAGGACACCGAAATTCTTCAATCTTCGGATGGACCCATATGAGCGGGCCGACATCGTCTCGGACCAGTATTATGATTGGTACGTCAAGAATGCCTATATCGTCCAGTACGGTGTATGGCGTGTCGCGCCGTTCCTGCAGACCTTCCGCGAATACCCTCCGAGCCAGCGCGTGGCGAGCTTCAGCGTCGATCAGATGATCGAAGCGCTGATGCGTTCGCTGGATCAGGCTCCGAGCGTGACCAAATAACGATCGTCTCTGCCGGGCGCGATCCAGTTCGCGCCCGGCTTTTCCGGATGGTGGGATACTCAATGACGGCACGTGACGACATTCTCGCGCTCGGCCAGCGCATCGGCCAGTCGATCATCGGCCAGGACGCCATGGTGGAGCGCCTGCTGCTCGGCCTTCTTTCCAACGGCCACCTGCTTGTCGAGGGCCTGCCCGGCCTTGCCAAAACGCGAGCGATCAAAAGCCTGGCGCGAAATCTGGCTTCCGAACTGTCTCGCGTGCAGTTCACTCCCGATCTCCTGCCGGCCGACATTACCGGGTCGGAAATCTATTTTTCAGAAGGCGGAAAGGGAGAGTTCAAGTTTCAGCAGGGGCCGATCTTCGCCAACCTGATCCTGGCCGACGAGATCAACCGTGCGCCCGCAAAGGTTCAATCCGCCCTGCTTGAAGCGATGGAGGAGCGGCAGGTGACGGTCGGGGGCAAGAGCTATCCCCTGCCCGACCTGTTCATGGTGATGGCGACGCAGAACCCGATAGAGCAGGAAGGCACCTATCCGCTGCCCGAGGCCCAGCTGGACCGTTTTCTCATGCATGTGGAAGTCGGTTATCCCGACGAAAAATCCGAAGCCGCGATCATGCGGCTGAACAGGAACGAGGAGAATGCCGCTCACGACAAGGCGATCGTCGCTCCTGTCGAAAGGCTGGATCCGCAAGCCGTCTTTGACGCCCGCCGCGAAATCGGCACGGTCACTGTTTCAGAGCCGGTCGAGAAATACATGGTCGCGCTGGTCTTCGCCACACGCTACCCGGATCGGTATGACAAGGAGTTAGCCAAGCTCTTGCAGGTCGGCGTCAGTCCGCGCGGGGTGATCGGCCTCGACAAGGTTTCGCGGTCCCGTGCCTGGCTCAAGGGCCGTGACTATGTCACGCCCGACGACGTGAAGGCCGTGGCCAACGATGTCTTCCGCCATCGGCTGATCCTCTCCTATGATGCACATGCCGCAAATACCACCGCCGACCAGGTGATCGATCGCATCACGTCACTGGTTGCCGTCTCATGAGACCGGGCGTTGAAGCGGCGGGCATCCGCGTCACCACCGAGCAGCTTGTTGCGCTTGAAGGCCGCGCCCGCGATCTCGCCTTCGTACAGAAAGCGCGAAGTCATCAGCAGCTTGCAGGCCGGATGCAATCTACCTTGCGCGGTCGTGGCCTGATCTTCGAGGAGTTGCGGGAATATCTGCCCGGAGACGACATCCGCTCGATCGACTGGCGCGTCACCGCACGCACAAGCAAGCCGGTCGTGCGCGTCTACGGCGAAGAAAAGGAGCGCCCCGCGCTCCTGCTTGTCGATCAGCGCATCAACATGTTCTTCGGCAGCCGCCGCTCGATGAAATCCGTCACGGCAGCGGAATGCGCCATGCTCTGCGCCTGGCGCATTTTAGGCTCCGGCGACCGCGTCGGCGGTTTCGTCTTCGGCGATGACGGCATGGACGAGGTGAAACCGCATCGCAGCAGGAACGCCGTCATCGCTTTGGCTGACCGTATTGCCGGCCGCAACGCCGCGCTTTCCGCCAGTTATTCCGCTTCGGCATCGGCAGGGTTGCTGAACGAAGCGCTGCGCAGGACCGCCGCGTTAGCTCACCATGACCACCTGATCATTCTTGTCAGCGATCTCAACGGCCATGACGACACCACGCGTCACATGCTGCTTCGGCTCTCGCAAAGCAACGAGGTGATCTGCCTGCTCGTCTACGATCCGTTTCTTCTGCAATTGCCCAAGGCTGGAAAGATCGTCGTCAGCGGTGGTTCGCTTCAGGCGGAACTGTCGCTCGGACAGCATTCCGTTCGCGATGCCATCGACAGTTTCGCGCGCGAGCGCGGGCGGGAATTGCGATCATGGCAACGCGAACTTGGCCTGCCGATGCTCCCCGTTTCAGCTGCAGAAGAAACCGCGCCCCAACTCCGAGCTCTGCTTGAACAATCCGCCTGGCGACAACGGAGACGGTGATGGTCGATACACCAAAGCTCGATCCCTCCGTCGAGGCCGCCCTCCGCCCCCTGCACGACATCGTCGCGCCGGCACCGGTTT
The DNA here is from genome assembly GCA_900469445.1 of Hyphomicrobiales bacterium. GTDB lineage: Bacteria > Pseudomonadota > Alphaproteobacteria > Rhizobiales > Rhizobiaceae > Neorhizobium. Next base: position 628,382 of record UBXM01000006.1, on the reverse strand, counting down.
CCTGGTTGCCGCAGACCTGGGGCTGGGCGGCGCTTGCCATCGTTTTCGGCCTTGTTCTTCTCATCTGGTTGATCAGAGCTCTGAGACGGTATCGAAGAAACGCGTATCGCCGGGAAGCCCTTCGGCTTCTGGATGTCGCCGCTGAGGATATCCGCAACTCTCCGATATCCGAAGCCGGTCTGCAGGAAGTCGCAGAGCTTCTGAAGCGGACGGCGCTTGCCGCCTGGCCGCGCGAAAAGGTCGCTTCCCTCTCAGGTCCGGATTTCGCGCGGTTCCTAACCCAGAGTGCGCCAAACATGGACGAGCAGGCGCTCGCCGCCCTGCTCGACGACCTTGAGTATCGGGCAAGTGATCCGGTCACGCCTCGCGCAGACGACCGGCATATCATCGAGACGGCGCGCGACTGGATCGAGAACCACCATGTACGAGCTTGAGCTTCCATGGCTGCTTGTCCTTCTGCCGCTACCGATCCTTGCCTGGTGGCTTATACCCGCGTGGCGGGAGACATCCTCGTCGATCCGGCTTCCGTTCTTCACCGAGGTCGCGAACGCTGCCGGCGTGGAACCGTCGGAAGGGTCCGTGATCCCCCAGCGCTCCTGGCTGCAGTTGATTGTCGAAAGTCTCGCCTGGTGCCTGATCGTGATGGCGCTTGCCCGTCCTCAATTCGTCGAGCCACCTGTCGAGAAACAGGAGCCGCAACGAGATATCCTTCTGGCGCTCGATCTGTCGCAATCGATGGAGACGAAGGATTTTCGCGCGTCCGATGGTGCGACCGAGCCTCGCGTTGCCGCCGTCCGCAGCGTGGTTTCGGATTTCGTGTCGAAACGGACTGGCGACAGGATCGGCCTGATCGCATTCGGCGACGCCCCCTACCCGCTCGCCCCCTTCACCATGGACCATGCTCTTGTTCGCTCGCTGATCTATGGACTGCTGCCCGGCATCGCGGGGCCACGGACCTCGCTTGGAGACACGCTCGGTCTTGCCATCCGGATGTTCGAAAAGACATCCGTGCCGGAGAAGGTGCTGATCGTATTGACGGACGGCAACGACACCGCAAGCCGGATGCCTCCCCTCAAGGCGGCCGAGGTGGCGAAGAACAAACAGATCGTCATCCATACGATCGGCATCGGCGATCCCGCCGCAACTGGCGAGGACAAGCTTGATGTCACGGTCTTGCAGAAGATCGCGTCGACGACCGGGGGCCGTTATTTCTTCGGCGGCAACAGCCAGGAGCTTTCCGCGATCTACGGCGTGCTGGACCAGATAACGCCGGAAGATCAGAAGGAGCTTTCCTGGCGGCCGCGTATCGAGCTGTTTCATTGGCCGCTGGCCAGCGCGATCGTTCTACTGTCGGCCTGGTACGGCATGACCGGCATTTTCGGAATGACGAGAAGGAGGATATCGGCATGATCGCGGATTTCCACTTTCTTCGACCCTGGTGGCTGCTTGCTATCCTCCTGCCGCCAATGCTGATCTGGATGTCGTCGCGCTCAAGCGACGTCCGCGACCGGTGGAAGGCTCTGATCGCCCCGCATCTGCTGGACAGCCTCGTCGTCATGCCCGGTCGAAAGAAACAGCTTGGTCCCGCATGGCTGACGGCGACGGTTCTCGCCCTCTCGATAATAGCCGTTGCAGGCCCGACCTGGCAGCGCGAGCCTCCGCCTTTCGTATCGGATACAGCGTCGCTTGTGATCGCCGTCGACCTCTCGCCGACCATGGACGCGACCGACATAAGTCCAAGCAGGATCGAGCGCGTAAAGCTGAAGATCAAGGACATCCTCGCCGCACGCGCAGGCGCCCGCACGGCAGTGATCGCATATGCGGGCACGGCGCATCTTGTCGTGCCTCTGACGGAGGACGCTGACCTCATCCAATCCTATACGGACGCGCTTGCAACGCGTCTGATGCCAAAACCCGGAAAGAACACGTTCGCCGCGCTCCAGATGGCTGACCTGCTCCTGAAGGAGGATGGGAGCTCCGGAACCATCCTTCTTCTGACGGACGGGATCGAAGATGCCACAGCGGCCCCGGCCAAGGAAATCGGAAGTGGCCTTATCGTTCTTGGCATCGGCACGGCGGATACCCCCGCGGCGAAGCTCGATATCGACGCCCTGAAGAAATTTGGAAGCGAGGCTGGCGCTTCCGTCGCGACAATCACCGACGACGACGCCGATATCCGCTGGGTCATTCAACGCGTGGCAACCAATTTTACCCGGCAGACGGCGTCAGAGGGGGATCGGTGGCACGATCTCGGCTGGTGGCTGCTGATCCCGGTGGCAGCCCTGTTCGGCCTTTCTTTCCGGCGCGGGTGGGTCACGCGCGTTTCCGTATTGATGCTTGCGGCCAGGCTACTTCTTCCCGATACCGCGGAGGCGGGTACGTTCACAGACATGTGGCTGACACCGGACCAGCAGGGCAGGATCGCATTCGAACGGGGGGACTTTGCCACCGCGGCAAGGCATTTCAAGGACCCGATGTGGAAAGGCACCGCTCTTTATCGAGAGGGCAGGTTCAAGGAGGCTGCCGACGCTTTCGCATTCTCCGACACGCCGGAAGCATGGTTCGACCGAGGCAACGCATTGCTGCATCTGGAGGAGTTTGAAGAGGGCATCGCCGCCTACGAGAAAGCGCTCGAAAAGCGGAAGGACTGGCCGGAAGCGGCGGCAAACCTCGCACTCGCCAAACGGCTTTTAAAGCAGCAGCAGGATGATGAGGAGCCGGAACAGCCGAACGAGAAGCCGGACGATATGCAGTTCGACGACAAGGGAAAGAAGGGCAAGGCCGGTATGGTCAACCTGGCCGAGGAGACGTCGGAAATGTGGATGAAGAACATTCGGGCAAGCCCCGCCGACCTCATGGCCCGAAAATTCGCCATCGAGGCTGAGCAGGAGGACAAGCCGTGAAAATCCGCTTTGCCTGCCTTTTCGCCCTGATGATAAACCCGGCATTCGCGGCCGATCCCTTTGCGCGCAGCACCATAAACACCGGCAGCACTATCGTTCCCGGCCAGCAGATCCGTCTTACGGTGGATGTCTTCGCCCCCGGTTTTTTCACCTCACCACCCGACCTTCCGCTGTTCGACATCCCGAATGCGCTGGTCACGCTGCCCGAGGAGCGCGCGCAAAATCTCGTGGAGACTGTCGACGGTGTGCAATATTCCGGCATTCGTCGTCGGTATGCCATTGTTCCGGAGAAGCCGGGGGCTTTCTCTGTGCTGCCGATCAAGATCGACTTTACCTACACAGCCGACGGAAAGCCGCTCAAGGGATCGGTCAACACCGTTCCCACGACCTTTGAAGTCGCCACCGCGAATAATTCGGGCACGCTTTTCTCGGCACGCGATGTTGAGATCGCTCAATCCTTCGACCGCGATCCCGCCACGCTTGGATCGGGCGACGTTCTGGTGAGGACGATCGTCGTGACGGCAAAGGACACGCAGGCCATGTTGATCCCGCCCGTGGACATCGGTGCTCCTTCCGGTGTGAAGCAATACCTGAAGCCGCCGAGGATCGAGGATGGGATATCCGTCGGGCGCGGCGAGACCGAAAGCAGGCGCACCGAAACGGTCTCCTATACGACGGATGCCGAAGGCGGGTTCATCCTGCCTCCGATAAGATACACGTGGTTTAACCTGGAGACATCGACCGAGACCACTGCCGATCTCCCAGCCGTCACATTGTCGGTTGCCGCAGCCGTGGCGCGACGCGGGATCACGCCCGAACTTCAGAGCGTTCAGCCAAGCCCGTTCGAACAGAGGCGAGCCGTTATGGGATGGGTCCTGCTCGCGCTGGCTGCATTGGCCGCCGCATGGTGGGCACGAGGACTTCCGGGCTTTGCCCTGGAGCGTCTGGTCTATTTGCGCGGTGAAATCGAGACATCGCGATGGTATCGTCTGCATACATTACGCAGGACGATTCGGACGGCGCCGCCGGAGATGGTCTATTCCGCTTTGCACGACTGGTCCGCGCAAGAGGGTTTTCGAACCTTGGGGGGCCGAATTTCGGATTATCCCGATCTGGCGAAGGAGGTAGAAGCGCTTGAACGGATGCTCTATTCCGGCGGGCACCACACATTCGATCGCAGGCGCGCCGCGCGTGCCCTTGCTCCAGTGCGCGGTCGGCAAACGCCACGGAATGTGTCAGCGCTACCCGAACTGAACCCGTCCCGATAGCCAATTTACGCCGCCGGCAACGTAAACGGCGCAGCATTTACAGTTGCGTACTTCCGCTCGCAGAGACCCCGCGCGATGGTTCGTCCGACCGAACGGAGGCAATGATGGCTCTTGCATTCGACGAAGCGACCGACACCGTACCTGACGGCATGCGCTGGATACCCGGCGGCACTTTCATCATGGGATCCGATCATCATTATCCCGAAGAGGCGCCCGCCCATCCGGTCAAGGTCGACGGGTTCTGGATTGACGAAACCCCGGTCACGAACCGGAAATTCATGGAGTTCGTCCAGGCGACCGGGCATGTGACGGCTGCCGAAAAGATCCCGGATGAAAAGGATTATCCAGGCGCATTACCGGAGATGCTGCGGGCGGGTTCACTGGTCTTCATGCCCCCGAAAACAATCAACGGCAACGACCTCACACAATGGTGGACGTTCAAGTTCGGGGCCAACTGGCGTCGGCCGCTCGGCAGTATCAGCGATATCAGGGGGAAGCTGGACCATCCGGTCGTGCATGTCGCATGGCCGGATGCGAAGGCTTTTGCCGACTGGGCCGGGCTGGAACTTGCTACCGAAGCGGAATGGGAGTTTGCCGCACGGGCCGGCTCTGATGCCGAATATGCCTGGGGCGACGAATTCATGCCGGGCGGCAGGCCGATGGCTAACACTTGGCAGGGTGTCTTTCCGATCCGATCAACGAAAGCGAAAGGCAAGGAACGGACGTCGCCGGTGCGCTCGTTCCCGCCCAACGGGTTCGGCCTCTGTGACATGATCGGCAATGTCTGGGAATGGACCGCAGACTACTGGACGACGCGACACCCGGAACCCGCAAAGCACTCATGCTGCATTCCGAGCAATCCGCGTGGAGGTGCCGCCAACGATAGCTACGATCCCCGTCAGCCGGACATCCGGATAGCGCGCCGAGTGCTGAAAGGCGGATCGCACCTCTGCACACCGGACTATTGCCGCCGTTACCGGCCCGCCGCGCGCCATGCCGAACCGGAGGACACATCGACCAGCCATGTCGGCTTCCGCTGCGTGAAACGCCCCCCTCTTTCAGGAGAACATGGATGAGAGAACCTTCAAGCATGACACGCAGAACACTTTCGAAAACCTTCGGCTTGCTCGGGCTAGCACTTGCCTATGGCTTTTCAGGACACGTAGCCCTGGCCCAGTCGGCGCTTCCATCCTGGAACGACACCGCCGCGCGGCAGCGGATCATCGATTTCGTCAAGGCGACGACCACAGAAGGCGGCGTGGGTTATGTCGCACCCGCTGACCGCATCGCAGTCTTCGACAATGACGGCACGCTCTGGACGGAACAACCCTTCTACATCCAGCTGGGCTTCATGCTCGATCGCGTCAAGGCGCTCGCATCACAACATCCGGAATGGAAAACGAAGGAGCCCTTCAAGAGCATTCTGGATGGAGATCTGAAAGGCATAGCCAAAGGCGGCGAGATGGGGATCGTCGAATTGGGCACGGCAACCCATGCCGGCATGACGACGGATCAGTTCAACAAGATCGTCACCGACTGGTTTGCGACGGCGAAACATCCGAAGACGGGCAAGCTCTATACCGAGATGACCTATCTGCCGATGCGGGAACTCCTCGGCTACCTCCGTTCAAACGGGTTTACGACCTATATCGTCTCGGGCGGCGGCGTCGAATTCATGAGGCCTGTCACCGCTGAACTCTACGGCATCCCTCCGCAGCAGGTCGTCGGAAGCACGATTGCGACGCAATATGCCATCGTCGGCGATGTCCCCGTATTACATCGGCTGCCCAAGGTGGATTTTGTCGATGACGGCCCGGGCAAGCCCGCCGGCATCAACAAGTTCATCGGCCGCAAACCGATCTTTGTCGCCGGTAATTCCGACGGCGATTACGAGATGCTGCGCTGGGTCACGGCCGCCAAGGGACCGGGCTTCGCCATGGTCATCCATCACACGGACGCAGAGCGCGAGTTCGCTTACGACCGTCAGTCGTCATTCGGCAAACTGGACAAGACGTTGGATGAAGCCGAGCGCCGCAACTGGCTGATCGTCGATATGAAAAAAGACTGGAAGACGGTTTTTGCCAATGAATGACTTCGTCCTCGTCGCGGTTAAGAGAATGCGGAAATAGCCACGGCAAAAGGACGCCGACCAGCTTCCAGACCTTTTCCATTCGTCGCCGCGATATCAACCGGAGGGCTGACAATGAGCAGATTTGGAACGTGCCATCACCAACCCGGCGTCAAACTTAAACGCCGCCGATTCCTCATGCAGTCCACAGCCTTCGCGCTGCTGCCACTCTTCGCGCCTCTGCCTGTTGCAGCTGCCGGGAAACCCACGGCGGAGGAATGGCTGTCTTTCGCCAAGGATGCCTATATCTACGGCTTTCCGCTGGTGGACAGTTACCGGATCCAACACTCCTACTTCATCGACACCAAAGACCCGGAATACAAGGGCGGCTGGAATGAAGTCCACAACACGGCCCGCGTCTATACACCCGACGACAAGGCGATCCAGTCTCCAAACTCCGATACGCCATACTCATCCGTAGGTGCCGATCTTCGGGCTGAGCCGGTCGTTCTCAGCGTCCCCGAGATCGAAAAGGACCGTTACTATTCGATCCAATTCATAGATTGGTACACTTTCAACTTTGCGTATGTCGGCAGCCGGGCGACAGGCAATGGCGAAGGCAAATTCCTTCTAACAGGCCCCGGATGGAAGGGAGAGATACCTGCCGGCATAGATGGCGTTATTCGCTGCGAAACGGACTTCGCGTTTCTCCTATATCGGACGCAGCTCTTCGGTTCCGATGACATCGACAACGTCACGAAGATACAGGCCGGGTATAAAGTCGAACCGCTTTCGTCATTCATCGGAAAGGACGCTCCGAAATCGGAGAAGCCCGCCTTCCCTGCACCTCTCAGTCGGGACGCGCAGAAGACCTCGGCGAAATTCTTCGAGCTGCTCGACTTCGTGCTCAGATTCTGCCCGGTCGACCCGACGGAGACCGATCTGCGCAGTCGATTTGCCAGATTCGGGATAGGAGCGGGGGCACCATTCAGGGCTGACGCCCTGTCTCCCGAAGCGCGCAAGGCGGCCGAGCAGGGGATGGCGAACGCCTGGGAGGAGTTCGAGACGTTCAAAAAAACCAAGCTCGATAGCGGAGAGATCACGGGCGGCGACATGGTCGGGGCCCGGGACTACCTCAAGAACAACTACCTGTACCGCATGGCGGCAGCCGTTCTCGGCATCTATGGCAACTCCAAAGAGGAGGCCATGTATCCGACATACTTCGTCGATGCCGATTTGAAGCCGATGTCAGGGGGCAATCACTACTCGCTGCGCTTTCCACCGGGAGAGCTTCCGCCCGTGAACGCGTTCTGGTCGCTAACGCTCTACACGCTCCCCCAAAGCCTCCTCTCGGCAAACGCGCTGAACCGTTACCTCATCAATTCTCCGATGCTGCCGGGCCTGAAGAAGGACCCTGACGGGGGCGTGACGCTCTACGTCCAGAATGCATCTCCCGGAAAGGACAGGGAGGCGAACTGGCTCCCGGCACCCGAAGGGCCGTTCTTCTGCGTCATGCGGCTTTATTGGCCGAAGGACGAGGCGCTGGACGGTCGATGGAAAGCCCCGCCATTGAAGCGCTCGAACGGATAAAGGTTGGAGGAAACCATGTACACGACCATGTGGAAGGCGTCGGCCATCGTCACACTTCTGCTCACAACAGCCGGAGACGCCGGTGCCGCGGAGAAGGTAACCGTCGACAACTTCACGCGGGCCGAGTCGGATCTTTACTTCGGCAACGCGGTAAAGGACGCTGGCGGACCCGGCAGGTTTCATCATCGGCGGGAGCCGATGCAGATCGACCATCAGGTCGTCATTCGCGCCAACCGTGACACGCTTTATTCTTCAGGGATCTTCGATCTCGACGCTGGTCCGGTCGCGGTCACCCTACCGGATGCCGGTGACCGCTTCATGTCACTGATTGCGATCAATGAGGACCACTACGTGGTCGGCGACGTCGGCTACGGAGCGGGCAGTTATAGCTTCGACAAGGCGAAGGCCGGAACGCGCTACATGCTGATTGCTATCCGGACTCTGGTCAATCCCGACGAAGCCCACGACGTCGAGCTGGTGCACGATCTGCAGGACCGGATCAAGGTCGAGCAGCGCGGGGGGCCGGGTACGTTCAATGTCCCTGATTGGGACCAGGCAAGCCAGAAGAAGGTGCGCGACGCACTGCTGCTGCTCGGGGCGACCATCCCCGACTTCAAGGGTGCCTTCGGCAGCAAGGAGGTTGTCGATCCGGTCCGTCACCTGATTGGGACCGCGCTGGGCTGGGGCGGAAATCCGGACAAGGACGCCTTTTACCTCAACGTCACGCCGGCGATGAACGACGGCAAAATGCCTTACAGGCTCAGCGTCAAGGATGTGCCCGTCGATGGCTTTTGGTCGGTCAGTGTCTATAACGCGGCGGGGTATTTCGAAAAGAACGATGCCGATGCCTACACATTGAACAATCTTACGGCGAAAAAGGACGATGACGGATCGGTAAACATGCAATTCGGCGACTGCTCTGCAAGGGTCGCCAACTGCATTCCCGTCGCTGACGGCTGGAATTACACAGTCAGGCTTTATCGGCCTCGCAAGGCAGTCCTTGACGGAAGCTGGAAGTTTCCCGAGCCTGTGCCGGTCTCTCCATGACGGAATAAAACGGGAAGGATGTTGCTAACTCGTCCGTCCCGTCCGGGCGGTCGTGAGCTATATCAGATCCCCGGTCATCCCGCTCTGGTCGGCAACCAGTTTTACCCTCACCGTGTGGCGACCGGCTTGGTGATGGACAGAGGCATCGAGATCGTCAGGAATACGGCGTCGCCTTCGGCTCTGTTCTTCGCCTCGAACTCATGGAAATACTTGATCCGAGCAGAGATCGGCAGCTCGCCCGCCTTGAAGTTCCATCCGATCGTCGCGCCGATCGCTGCTACCCTGCCCTTGAAATCGCCGAACGCGCCGTCGCCGCTATCGCCGGTCACTTGGTTGTAATAGTAGCCGACCAGACCGGCATCGAACTGCTCGTTGAAATGCTTGACCGCAGCCCATTCGAAATGGAACTCGTTACCGGTCCGATAATCGGTCGCGGGGTTCTCTGCGTTGAAGGTCATGCCGATGACGGCCGAGAGGTCCAGCCCGATCGTGGGGTCGAGCCAGGTCACGGCAGCGCTCAAGTCCGCGCCCCAATGATGAAACGCGACATTCGAGATTTCACCATCCTGGTAGTCGCCCACCGGAACGTTGACCAACACGCCGGTCGTCCAGTGGAAATTCCCGGAATCCCAGCCGAGTGTCGCGCTGACAATCGGATCGCCGATGGTGAAAACGGTATCGGTGATCGCACCCGTAAGAACACCACCGCCGGGCCCGGTCAATGTCAGGTCGGCCTGCGTCTCCATCCAACCGAACGGTATGGTCGCTCCAAGACCAAGGCGACCGCCCATTACCTCTTCAGGCAGAACCCACATGACGGTCGGCGCCTCAAGAACAGCCTTGCCCTCTACCCCGACAGCTACACGCCCGCCGGTGGGAAGCTGGGCGCCACCGCCAAGACTGCCATCATAGATCCAGATATCATTTTGAAAATAGACCCCGGGAGGCGGAAGAATACCCGCAGCAGCCCCCTTCCCGCCGAGCAGATAGAACCCCGCGCCGCGCTCCGCAGCGGTAGCCGATTGAACGCATGTGAGCATGGAAACGCTGGCAAGAATAACACCCAACCATTTTTCAGATTTCATCCTCATTCCCTCGATCATAATGCGCGACGGCATGCGGGAACGATCCGGTGGGCGAACGCTGTTAACAAGTACGCAACTGTTAATGCCGGCGTAAATTATGGTTTCGATAGGCTCGCGACTGTATCGAAATTTGCTCCCGCCTTGACCAAGCCGGCCTCAAGCGATCGGATCAGGTCCGCTCTCAATCCAGCCGCTTTCGCCGCCTGCCGGAACCTGCCCTCGAAGTCGTTTCCGGTGCCGGTTGCATCCTGCAGACGGCGGAATGCGTCATCCGCTCGTAATTCGCCAAGGGCCGCCGCACGAATTGAGCGGGTCAACAGATCGTTCCCGACAGCCTGCTCTGCCAACAATGATGCGTCGGACCAGCGACCGCTGCGATATGCGTCCAGTGAAAGGACCAGCGATGCGTCGTTAGGCGGCGTCTCCTCCATGGAAGCAGCCTCCTGCGCCATCTCCGAAGCAGCCTTCCAGTACCCTGCCGAAAACAGAACCAGACTGAGGGTGGCAGTCGTTCCGGAATTGTATGGGTTAAGCGACAGCGCCTTGTTTCCAGCATCAATTGCAGCCTCGATGCGACCATTGGCAAATCGGGCCGTCATCAGCGCCGCGTGCGAGCGATCCGATAATGGAGCCGTGGATACAGCAAGTTTTGCCAGTTCCAGGCTTGCATCGGCCTCGCGCGGAGACTGCGCGTAAACCCTTGCGAGAGCGGCGGAGGCGTCAGGATCCTGGTTATCGAGGGCGAGCGTCCGCTTAAGACACTTCAAGATCGCTGCTCGATCGCGATTGTCTCCTCCATCCAGCATAATCGCAGCGCGGGCGACGCAGGCGTTACCGGCAGAATTGGCCGGCGCTTCCCGTGCGATCACCGAGTTGATCACACCGCGCGCAGACGCAATTTTCCGCGCGACAGCCCCTGCGAGCTCGAGGCGTGCGGTCGAAGGTGCCTTGCCTTCGAGATCGACGCGCTCCATTCCGGCCTTGATCAGATGATTGTCGGAGGCATCGACCACCTGCCACACGATCGATCGGTCGTCGGAATCCGCGTAATATTTGAGACTTACCTCATACAGCCCCTGACTTATCAAAGCCTTATCAGCGGCTGTTGTCACCACGACCGTATCGAATTGCGTCAGAGCCGTCATCAACGCGTCCCGGGTGACGCTCGCATCGCCAGCCTGTTCCGGAGCGGCCGACACCATGCTGACGCGAACGACAGGCTTTGAAGTTAACCCCGGCGCTTCCGTGATTTTCAGCGCCAGGACCGAGGTTACGGCAGCTGCGGTTACGGCAACAATGGACAATAGCAGCAGGCGTTGGTGGGCATCTGAACGTGCTGTTGGCGCACCGCGCGCAATTTCGACATCCTCGCGATCTGCCCGGCCGTGATCGGCACACAACAGAGGCGAAGAAGGAAAGAAGGTTACGTAGCTGCCCTTCGGAATATGGATGGCAACACCGAGATCCGGCCCAAATACGGAATAATAACCGTCGAGAGCGGTGCGCAACCGACTGATCTCGATCCTGACGATGGGATCGATGGAGGCATCGAAATCGCTGGGCCGTCCCAAAACATCAAGCGCGATTGAGTAGGCTTTGACGCTCTCACGGTAGCCATTGAACCGACGCTCCGCCAAGTAACGCAAGATATCGCGTTGCCGGTCGGATGCTTTGAAGCGAGCGTCCGACAGGAGCCGATCCAGTTCCAAATTCGCTTGTTCGAGCGTCACCTCTCCCGCCGCGTCCAGGCATACTTCAGTATTCATCACCGTCCCCAACACAGTGGCCACTAAAGTAGAAAGCGCTTACTTATCGCAAATGTGACAATGAGTTGCAATATGAAACGCCGAACAGCCTAACGCTTGATAACTAAGCAGCCGTACTGTGCTAATTCGGGTCATCAAAACGCGCGCTTAACAGATTTTGGATCACATCGTTCTCGATGCCAGAACAGATACCGTCGTATTCTGCTATCCGAGTGACATTCCCGTCCCGTCGAAAACGTTCAAGCGCAATCGAAGCGTCATCATATGCTTCGAAAAGATCATCGAGTGCGGGGGATTTTGCGGCGACGATCTGCAGCCGTCCTCGCAAGGCGGGAAGTTTCAACATCAGCCGCCACAATCCCCGTCGAGCGGAGTCGCTTGTCGTTCGGGCGATCCCACCTTGCTTGATCATCTCTCCACGGTCTCCCCGAGGCGGTTATCGCGGAACCTTATAAACAGGGCCTCAACACAGGAAGTACGTTACCGTAAACGCCCGGAATTTACGCCGCAGGATCGTCTGTTTACGTCTCACGCAACCGTTGCATATTCACGCTTTCAAGCCGCCGAGACGGGATATGAGCCGCATGAGTTGTTTGGCGACCAACAGACCGTCAGCCTCGTAGGCTACTTTCGGACGAGGCCGTAAAAAGGTTTGAATTATTCCCCGCCGAACAAATTCGCCGTAGCTAGGTAGGTCAATACCTGATCCTTCCACGCTCAGCCGCACGCCAGTCCTTGGGAGTGGAGCCGGTTCCCCGGGCGAAGAAGCGAGAGAAGTATGCGGCATCGCGAAAACCCAGGCGATATGATATTTCCTGAATGGAATTCATCGAGAATATCAACTGCCTTTTCGCTTCTTCGAGAATTTTACGCTCGATGAGTTCGTGTGCCGAACATCCCTGCCAGGCGCGAACGAGACGGTTGAGGTGAGTTGGCGACACTCCGATTTCATCCGCATAAAACGACAGTGCCCGATGCGTGCGAAAATGCCGATCGACCAGGTTAATCAAAGCGTCCACCCGCATGTCACCGGAGGCGTTGTCCCCCATATGCCGGTCGGAACCGGCCCGAAACAACAGATGCAACAGTACGGAGACATAGGCCCTCAGGATTTCATGGCGTCCGCGGCTTCGGCCCTCGAACTCGGCGGCTATCTGCTCCAGGACGCGTACAGCCTCTTTCGCATCTGGTGCCTGGGGATCGGAGGCGATTTTTTGGGGACGAGCGAGCCATTGGCCGAGCTGGCTGCGATCACCGGGTCTATGATCGAGATGGGATGACAGGATAGTGATAACCGAGCCTATAACGGTTTTTGAAAATCGAAACCCATGGCTGGTCTCAGGCGGGATGGTTATGACGGTCCCAGGCTTCAGGCTTAACGTTTCGTCGCCGAAAACAACGTCGCCGCTGCCGGCCGCGATATAGAGGATCTGGAAATAGTCAGCATGCCGGTGAGGCTGGATTTCCCAGTCGTGCTGACTGCTGCGCGCGTAAATGGTTTCATGATGCAGCCAGAAGCCCGGATCCCCTGCGTCCGTTTCTCCATATAAGGCATAGGTGGGAACCCGCTGCATATCCACTGCTCCTCACAGATGTTCCAAAAGTACAATTAAAAGAACAGAGCCTCTCTTTCGCGACAACTGCCAATCACGGAATTTGCAAATATCAATTTCGTTGGGAGGCGTGATTGAGGCATCAAGTCGTCATCATAGGCGCAGGACCGTCTGGCCTGCTGCTTGGTCAGTTGCTGACGAAAGCAGGGATCGACAACGTCATCCTCGATCGGGTGAGCAAGGACTACATTCTCGGCCGCGTGCGAGCCGGCGTGCTTGAAGAAGGCACTGTCAGCCTTCTGAGCCAAGCCGGAGCGGGCCAACGCATGGCGGCCGAAGGCCTGCCTCATGATGGGTTCAATCTTGCGTTCGACGGCCGCGACCACCGGATCGACCTAAACGGGCTGACAGGCGGCAAGCGTGTATTGGTCTATGGCCAGACCGAGGTAACCCGCGACCTGATGGATGCACGGGAAGCCTGTAGCGCTCGCACCATCTACGAGGCCGAAGATGTGCAGCCGCACGATTTCTCTGGGCAATCTCCTTATGTCACCTATCGGAAAGACGGAGTAACATATCGCATCGATTGCGACTTCATCGCGGGATGTGATGGCTTCCACGGTACGAGCCGCCGGTCTGTTCCAAACTCCGCTGTGAACGTTTTCGAAAAGGTTTATCCGTTCGGATGGCTGGGCGTCCTTGCCGACGTGGCACCAGTCAGCCATGAGCTGATCTACGCCAACCACCCACGGGGCTTCGCGCTTTGTTCGATGCGTTCGGCGACGCGCAGCCGTTATTACATACAGTGTCCTCTCGATCAGAAAGCGGAAGACTGGAGCGATAACCGGTTCTGGGATGAACTGCGGCGCCGGCTTCCAACATCTCACGCAGAAGCATTGATAACGGCTCCATCCTTTGAAAAATCGATCGCGCCGCTGCGGTCTTTCGTGGCCGAACCCATGCGCTTCGGCCGCATGTTCCTGGTCGGCGATGCTGCCCATATCGTCCCACCCACCGGCGCCAAGGGCTTGAACCTTGCGGCCAGCGACGTGCATTATCTGTTCAACGCATTACGCGAATTTTATCAGGAAAGCTCTGAAGCAGGAATCGATACATATTCGCAGAAAGCTCTTGCACGGGTATGGAAGGCCGTGCGCTTTTCCTGGTGGATGACAACGATACTGCACCGCTTTCCGGATACCGGCGACTTCGGCCAGAAAATTCAGGAGGCGGAGCTGGATTATCTGACCCATTCGAGAGCGGCCGCGACGGCTCTGGCCGAAAACTATGTCGGCTTGCCGTTTTAGAGGAGGACGGGCGCAAAGGACCGGTCGTGCCACGGGTAAACGTAAGGGACAGCGCACGATACGTGAAAGCGTGCACCATGTTAACTGGGAGGAATGAACATGAAAAAGGCTGCAATTGCCGCATTCGCGGTCATGGCGATGTGTGGAACGGCATCCGCCGACGTCATCAAGGTCGGCGTAGTTGGTCCCTTCTCCGGTCCGTTTGCCCTTCAGGGCAAGAATTTCAAGGCCGGAATAGATGCCTATATGGCGCTTCACGGCAACACGGTCGGCGATGATACGATCGAGATCGTCTACCGGGATATTCCGGCTGCGGATCCGGCTCAATCCAAGGCGCTTGGCCAGGAGCTGATCGTCAAGGAAAAAGTCCAGTATCTTGCGGGCTTCTATTTCACGCCGGATGCAATGGCCGTGACGCCGGTCCTCAAGCAGGGCAATGTGCCGATGGTCATCATGAATGCGGCGACATCCGCCATCATGAAAACCAGCCCGCTCGTCGTCAGAACCTCGTTTACCACCTGGCAGACTTCGACACCGATAGCCAAAGTTGCATCGGATGCCGGCGTGAAGAAGATCATTTCGGTCGTCAGCGACTATGGCCCGGGCGTCGATGCCGAAAATGCGTTCAAGAAAGCCTTCGAAGAGACCGGCGGCGAGATTGTCGAAGCAATCAGAATGCCGCTTTCCACCAATGATTTCAGCCCGATCATGCAGAGGATCAAGGATTCGGGAGCCGAGGGCGTCTTTGCCTTCCTGCCGTCCGGTCCGACAACGCTCGGTTTCGTCAAGGCTTTCAACGACAATGGTTTGAAGGCTGCCGGAACGAAATTCTATGCGCCGGGCGACCTCACCCAGGAATCGGACCTGCCGGCGCTGGGGGATGCCGCGTTGGGAATCCAGACGACATTTCACTATGCCGTTTCTCACGATTCACCTGAAAACAAGGCTTTCGTCGAGGCCGCGACCAAGGCGATCGGCAAGGCGGAAGAACTTTCCTTCCCGTCCGTGGGTGCCTATGACGGTATGCATGTCATCTACAAGATGATCGAGGCAACCGGTGGCGAGCAGGATGCCCAGAAGGCTGTTGAAGCGGTCAAGGGCCTCACCTGGACAAGCCCACGCGGCCCTGTCTCCATCGATCCTGAAAGCCGCCACATCACGCAGAACATCTATCTGCGCGAGGTCACAAAGACAGCGGACGGCAAATACATCAACAAGGAAGTCCAGACCTTCGAAAAGCAGGGCGATCCGGGTCTCGCCGTCGCCAAGTAAGCAGCCGACACTTCGACAACCAGGCAGGCCGAGACAGGGCCTGCCGCTTTTCGACAGGAACTTTAATGCAGACGGTCTTCAGCATAGCTGTCGACGCCCTTGCCTACGGCATGGTGCTGTTCGTCATATCGATCGGTCTTTCGGTGACCATGGGCTTGATGCGCGTCGTCAATCTGGCCCATGGCGGCTTTGCGATGATCGGCGGCTATATAGCCTCCTATGTCGCGCGCGACCTCGGTCTGGGTTACGCACTTGCCGTAGTCGCAGCGGTCGTCTTCACCATATTGATCGCCATTCCGATCGAACGCCTTCTCTATAGGCGCATCTATGGTCAGCCGGAACTGACACAGGTGCTGATGACGATCGGCATCACCTTCTGCATCATCGGCATAACCAATTTCATCATGGGGCCGACGCTCAAGACCATTCCGCTTGCTCCGGCACTTCAGGGCTCGGCGGATATCGGTTTCAGAACCATACCCATCCATCGTCTTTTCGCCATCCTGTGCGGCCTCGCGGTGGCGCTCGGCCTCTGGTATGCGATCGAAAAGACGAATTTCGGCATAAGACTTCGCGCATCGGTCGATAACGCGGCCATGGCCGCCGCTCTCGGCGTGCGGACGGAAATCGTTTATGCGGTGAGTTTCGCGGTGGCCGTGGGGCTTGCAGCCTTCGGTGGCGTGGTCGGATCCGAGTTCCTGCCGGTGGAGCCTTATTACGCACTCCGCTACATGGTGACATTTCTCGTCGTCGTCTCCGTCGGCGGAGCCGGCTCCATCCCCGGCGCGCTGGCAGCCTGTCTTCTGCTTGGTGCGGTCGATACGACCGGCAGATATCTCATGCCCGAATTCGGAGAATTCTTCTTCTATCTCGCCGTCATCGCGATCATCTGCATCTTTCCCCGTGGCTTGGCGGGCCGAGCGAAATGAGCGGAGACAGCAGTGTGAGCAATACCAACAGCATGACGCGTTTGCGGAGCAATTTCATTCGGCGTGACCTTATCGGAATTGCCGCCATAATAATCACGGCCCTCGCCGGCTACCTGCTTTTTCCCGACAATCTGGCCCTTTTGACCCGCCTGCTCGCAATCGCCTTACTCGTCCTGTCGCTGGATCTGGTGACCGGCTATTGTGGTGTCGCCACACTCGGTCAGGCAGCGCTGTTCGGTTCAGGCGCCTATGCAGCGGGAATTCTGTCGGCACATTACGGGATAACCGATCCGCTGCTCATGACCCTGGGCGGGATCGTTGCGGGCGTGGTCGCCGGGCTCGTATGCGCCATCGTGATGCTTCGCGCGCATGGTCTGCCGCAGCTCGTACTTTCGATCGCCCTCGTCTATCTGTTTCACGAATTCGCCAACAAGGCTTCGTCATGGACCGGCGGAAGCGATGGCTTGTCGGGCATCATGCTCGATCCGCTCTTCGGTGTTTTCGAATTCGATCTCTTCGGCCACACCGCCTATTTTTTCGGTGTAGCGTTGCTTCTGATCGTCTTCGTACTCTTGCGCATCCTTGTCCGCTCGCCTTTCGGCATGCTCTGCCGCGGCATCAAGGAAGACCCGGTGCGCGTGCGTGCGCTTGGCGCCTCGCCCCACAAGGCGCTCGTGAAGATGTACGTCATCTCGGGAGCGGTTGCCGGAACCGGCGGAGCATTGAGTGCGATCTCGACCCAGGTCGTGGCGCTGGATTCACTATCTTTCACGCAATCTGCCGAGGCCCTGGTGATGCTGGTGCTCGGCGGAACGGGTTCGCTCTTCGGCGCCCTGGTCGGAACCTTGATCTTCATGCTGTTCGAAGATTTCGTCTCGGCCGCCAACCCGTTTCACTGGCTGACAATGGTCGGAGCACTTCTCATCGCCGTCGTCCTGTTCGCGCCCAAGGGACTTTACGGGACAGCTGAAGCCTTCCTTGCCGGCAGAAAAAAGCATGATGGGGAGACGCGCGCATGAGTGCGGTGCTGGAAGTCATCAATCTGAAAAAGTCGTTCGGCGGGCTGGTTGTGACCAGCGACGTCTCCCTTTCCATGGCGACAGGGGATCGGGTCGCGCTTATCGGGCCGAACGGAGCGGGCAAGACCACCTTCGTCAATCTCGTCACCGGCGCTCTCAGGCCCAGCTCAGGCGAGGTGCGTCTTCGGGGTGAAACCGTGACGAAAGTCGGCCCTACGGGAAGGGTTCAGCGCGGTCTGGTCCGTTCGTTTCAGGTAACACGGCTTTTCCAGGACATGACACCTGCAGAACATGTCGGCCTTGCGGTTCTCCAAAGGACGGGAAACTCAGGGCGACTGTTCGGCAATTTCCTGACCCGCACGGAAGTCATGGAAGAGGTCGACCATCTGTTGGAAAAACTCGGGCTTCTGCCGCTCGCCCACCGCAAGGTTCGCGAGATCGCCTACGGACAGCAGCGCCTGCTGGAACTGGCGATCGCGCTGGCACTGAAGCCGAGCGTATTGCTGCTCGACGAACCGGCAGCGGGCGTTCCGCAAAGCGATACCAGCCGCATAGAAGAGGCACTTGCAAACCTGCCGTCGGATCTCTCCGTATTGATGATCGAGCACGACATGGATCTGGTGTTCCGCTTTGCCAGGCGCGTGATCGTGCTGGCCGCCGGCGCCGTGATCTTCGATGGCTCACCTTCTGACGTCACAAAAGATGCTCGCGTGCGCGAGGCCTATCTCGGGAGCTATGCCCATGCCAGCCACGTCGCTTGAAGTCTCGAACCTTTCCGCAGGTTACGGCCCGACACGCATTCTGGAATCGATTTCGTTTTCCGTCCCCGCAGGCCGGCGGCTTGCCGTCCTCGGTCGCAATGGGATGGGCAAAAGCACGCTTTTGGCAACGCTTGCCGGCCAGACCCGTCGATATGACGGGAAAATAATGGTGGGCGGGGTGGATATCAGTTCGGCACCAAGCGCCGCCCGTGCCCATGCCGGTATCGGCTACGTTCCACAAACTCGTGACGTGTTCCCGAGCCTTACCGTCGAGGAAAACCTGACGGTCGGGCTGAAAGGCCGGCAGAAGGATGCAATCGACGAGGCCTATGCGATGTTTCCGCGCCTGAGGGAGCGGCACAGGAACCTGGGAAGCCAGTTGTCCGGAGGTGAACAGCAAATGCTGACCACGGCACGTACGATCCTGGGACGTCCCTCGGTGCTATTGCTGGATGAGCCGCTTGAAGGATTGGCCCCGGTCATCTGCGAGGAGCTCATGGCAGCGTTCTCCGAGCTTGCCGGCTCGGGCGACATGACGATCCTGCTGGTCGAACAGCGGATCCAGAGCGCCCTCGATTTTGCCGACGAGGTCATCGTGCTGGAGCGGGGCCGCATTGCATGGAGTGGAACGCCCAGCGCGCTTTCGCAGGATCAGGATGCGGTGGAACGTCTGCTTGGGGTCGGCGGCCTGCACTAGTCGCCGCCGACCTCCGTCATCTTCTGGGGATCAGGCGCGCGCAAGCGCGATGGCGATGCCCTGCCCGACACCGATGCACATGGTTGCGAGCGCATGGCGGCCCTTGCCGGATGCAAGCTCAAGCGCTGCCGTGCCTGCGATCCTGGCACCCGACATTCCCAGTGGATGCCCGAGCGCAATTGCCCCACCGTTCGGATTGACGCGCGGATCATCGTCGGCGATGCCGAGTTCGCGCAACGTTGCAAGACCCTGAGAGGCGAAGGCCTCGTTCAGTTCGATAACATCGAAGCGATCCTGGCTTAGCCCGAGCATTGCCATCAGTTTTTTCGAGGCTGGTGCCGGCCCGATCCCCATAATCCTGGGAGGAACGCCAGCCGTCGCGCCGGCCATGATCCGGGCGAGAGGGGTCAATCCGTATTTTTCAACGGCGGCTTCCGATGCGATGATGAGCGCCGCGGCACCGTCGTTCACGCCGGAAGCATTGCCGGCCGTGACCGTTCCGCCCTCCGTTTTGAAGGGCGTAGCCAGTTTTGCCAGCGCTTCGATCGTGGTTGCCCGCGGGTGCTCGTCTGCCGATACGACAACGGCGTCGCCCTTACGCTGCGGGATGACGACAGGAATGATTTCGCGCGCCAGACGACCATTTTCCTGAGCCGCGGCCGCCTTGGCCTGGCTACGAAAGGCAAAGGCATCCTGATCGGCTCTGGAAATCCGATAATCTTCTGCAACATTCTCGCCGGTCTGCGGCATGGAGTCGACGCCGTACTGCTTTTTCATCAGCGGATTGATGAAGCGCCAGCCTATCGTGGTGTCGTGGATCTCGGCATGACGCGAGAACGCGACCTCGGCTTTCGGCATCACGAACGGCGCGCGGCTCATGCTTTCGACGCCACCGGCGATCATCAGCTCGGCTTCGCTCGCCTTGATGGCGCGGCTGGCCATGATGACCGCGTCCATGCCTGAACCACACAGGCGGTTGATAGTGGTGCCGGTGACGGAAACCGGCAAGCCTGCCAGGAGCAGCGACATGCGCGCGACATTGCGGTTGTCTTCGCCCGCCTGGTTGGCACAGCCGTAGATCACGTCGCCGACCGCCTCCCAATCGACCCTCGGGTTTCGTTCTACGAGTGCCTTTAGCGGAATTGCGCCAAGATCGTCGGTTCTGACAGAGGATAGAGAACCTCCAAAGCGGCCGATGGGCGTGCGAATGTAATCGCAGATGAAAGCATCGGGCATTAAAATCTCCTCAGAGTTCGGGAACGACGAGATCGGCAACCTCGCCTTCGACATGCAGGGGAGCGCCGGTCATTGCCTGCAAATCCTCAACTGTCATCGCCGCAAGCTTCTCACGCAGTACGAAGCGCGCATTCGCCACGTCGATAACGGCATGACTGGTATAGATACGGGTTATGCAGCCGACGCCGGTCAGTGGGAAGGTACATCTTTCCACGAGCTTCGGCTCGCCATTCTTGGTCACGTGCTCGGTAATGACGAAGACCTGTTTGGCGCCATGCACAAGATCCATGGCACCGCCGACCGCCGGCACGCCCTTCGAGCCCACGCGCCAATTGGCCAGGTCTCCGTTTTGCGCCACCTGCAATGCCCCCAGGATCGCCACATCGAGGTGACCGCCGCGCACCATGGCGAAACTATCCGCATGGTGGAAGAACGCGGCGCCCGGTTTCAGCGTCACCGCCTTCTTTCCAGCATTGATGAGGTCCCAGTCTTCCTCGCCTGCACGGGGTGCCTCGCCGAAATCGAGGATGCCGTTCTCCGTATGGAAGATCGCAGCCCGGCCGGGCGGCTGATAACGGGCGACCATCTCGGGAAAACCGATGCCAAGATTGACATAGGCGCCATCGGCAATGTCCTGCGCCGCACGCCAGGCGATCTGGGCGTTGGTGAGCTTGATATGCTCGTGGTTCGTGCTGGTCATGCGTAGGCCACTCCGGCTCGAATGAGTTCCTCTTCCTGCCGCGGCTGGGAGACCTCGACCAGACGATCGACGAATATTCCCGGTGTCACGACATGTTCGGGATCGATCTCGCCGGCCTCAACCACCCTGGTGACCTGCACGATCGTCTTTGCGGCGGCCATGCACATCAACGGATTGAAGTTACGCGCCGCCTTATTGTAGGTGAGATTGCCGTGGCGATCGCCCAGATGAGCCTTGATGAGGGCGAAATCGGCCTTGAGCCAGCGCTCCTGAACATAATGCCGACCATCGAACTCGCCTATCGGCTTGCCTTCGGCAAGCTCCGTACCATAGGCGGTCGGCGTGTAGAATGCGGGAATTCCTGCCCCACCCGCACGAATGCGCTCGGCGAGCGTGCCCTGCGGCACAAGCTCGAGCTCGATCTCGCCGGCGAGATATGTGTCGGTAAATGCACGCGGATCGGACGATTTCGGGAAAGAGCAGATCATTTTGCGAACCATGCCCGCGTCGATCATCGCGGCAATCCCGATCCGACCGTTGCCGGCATTGTTGTTGATGACCGTCAGACCTTTCGGCCCCCTGTCGATCAGCGCGTGAATGAGTTCGATCGGGGCACCCGATCCGCCGAAACCACCGATCATCACCGTTGCCCCGTCCGTTATCCCGGAGACGGCCTCTGCAAGGCTCTGGCTCGTCTTGTCCATCCGCGACCTCCCAAGGATGTGGACCTGACTGCTCCGTTTCTGGAGCTTGTCCTGTTTTCTAAGACCGACATCGCTCGACCTCAATCGTTTTGTGCGCTATGCTCTATTTGTTGCAATATCGCACAAAGCCGGAGTATCTCTTTGGCAGTCAAGCCGAACGACATGATGGGTGGACTGGCCAAGGGCTTGCGCGTGATCGAAGCCTTCACGGCTGACACACCCCGTCTGAGTATTTCGGAGGCAGCCGAGATTGCCGGCCTGGATCGCGCGACGACCCGCCGTTGTCTGCTTACACTCGCAGAGCAGGGATATTGCGCCTATGACGGCAAGTTTTTCACCGTGACGCCCCGCGTTCTGCGGCTCGGCACCGGATGTCTCGCTTCCATGCCGCTGCCCCGCATCGTCCAGCCATGGCTGGACCAGTTATCGGAGAAGATCGGCCAAAGCACGTCGGTTGCGATCCTGGACGGTGCGGAAATCGTCTATGTGGCGCGCGCTGCCCAGAGGAGGGTCATGTCCATAGCCCTCATGCCGGGCTCGCGCCTGCCGGCCTATTGCACATCGCTGGGACGCGTCATGCTGGCTGCGCTTCCGGAAAAACAGGTGAAGGAACATCTGGAGACGCAGTCACTTCTGGCGAGGACCCCTTATACGCTCAACACCGTCGAAGCCGTCATGGGCGAACTTTCGCGGGTCAGAAGCCAGGGATATGCTGCGGTTGACCAGGAGGTGGAACCGGGACTGCGGTCCGTCGCCGTGCCCTTGAGAAACGCCCGCGGCACCGTGGTCGCAGCCCTCAATACAGGGCTTGCAGCCTCACCGGAACCGATGGCGGAAGTCATCGAGGCCTATCTTCCGTCGCTCCAGAAGGTAAGCCGCGAGCTCCAGGGCGTTCTCGCCTGAAGAGCCGTCGCGTGTGATCAATATCAGAGAAGCGTCCGGCAGGCTGCGGCCTCGCGAATGGTCTGCATCAGAAGAGACATCGCTATGGAAGGAACGACATCAGTCCGCATGGTCAGGCCCACCGGCCCACGCGTGTCATTCGTGTCTATCGGCAATGTGTGAAGTTGCCCCGCCTCGACATCCCGGGTCACCACGCCGGCCGATATGATCCAGACTGCGTCGCTCGACGATACGAAGGCGCGACCGAATGCGTCCGAGACGGTCTCGATCTGGTTCGGCAGGCCGGAAATGCCGTTGGCGATGAGAAACTGATCGACTACGGGCCTTATGATCGACGATGCCGTGGGCATCAGGATCGTGTAGCCGCCGAGTTCGGCAAACGGCGAACGCCCCGATGCCAGGAGTGGATGTCCGGCACGGACGGCAAACACCACCCGTTCCGAATACAGGTGCTCGAAGAGAAATCCGGCCATCCTGTCCGCGCCTGCCAGGCGTCCGACGACGAGATCGAGCTCACCGAACCGCAACTGCTCCAGAAGCACCGAATTCTCGCCGGTAACGATCTTGATACGGCTCAGGGTCTTTTCCTTGAGGAAGAGATCCATCGCATGCGGCATGATATGGCTCGACACCGTCGGCAATGCGCCGACGCGCAGAAGCGGAGCCTCACCCACTCGTTCATGGGAAACGGAATCGACCCCCTGCCGCAGGGCGGCGATCGCTGCGCCGGCGTGTTTGAGGAACACTTCGCCGTAGCGGGTTATACGGATCCCTCGTCCCTCACGCTCGACCAGCGCAACACCGAGAGCCTGTTCCAGCTCCCGGATCGTCTTGGTAACGGCCGGCTGGCTGACATTGAGAGAAGCGGAAGCTTTCACCACGCTCTTGTAACGCGCAACCTCGATAAATGCCTGTAGATGACGAAACTTGACGTGGGAGTCGCTCATTGCACTTATAACCAAACGATTATGGATGACGCCGGAAAAGTCATTTTACCTAACCGTCTCAATATACCAAGATAGATAAGGGAGAGATTTTCAATGCAGTTTGCACAGATCAACGGTGTCACCATCCATTATCAGGTGATCGGCGGACCGGCTGACAGGCCCGTCATCGTTTTTGCCAACTCGCTTGGCACCGATTTCCGTATCTGGCGTGATGTGATCATACGTTTGGCAGGCGATTTTCCCATCGTGCTTTACGACAAGCGAGGGCATGGCCTTTCGGATGTCGGAAAGACGCCCTACTCGATCGAAGATCATGCGACCGATCTGGCCGGTCTGCTGGACCTTCTCAACGTAAAAAACGCCGCTGTCTGCGGCCTGTCTGTCGGTGGGTTGATCGCACAGGCTCTCTACGAGATGCGCCCGGATCTCGTTGCAGCAATGATCCTCTGCGACACCGCAAGCAAGATCGGTTCAACCGAGATGTGGAACGCCCGAATCGCGGCTGTCGAGAAGAACGGCGTGGCGAGTATCGTCGATGCCGTCATGGAACGCTGGTTCACAGCGGCCTTCCGCAATCCCGAAAACACCGCCTATCGAGGCTATTGCAACATGCTCGCGCGCCAGCCGAATGACGGTTATACGGCAACCTGCCGCTCCATTCGCGACGCCGATTACACCGAAGCCGCGACGCGGATTGCCGTTCCGACACTGTGCATTGTCGGGGATCGGGACGGTTCAACCCCACCCGATATGGTCAAGGCAACGGCAGACCGTATCCCGGGCGCGCGTTTCGAAGTCGTCAGGGATGCCGGCCATATTCCCTGCGTCGAGCAACCGGAGGCAATGGCCGACCTGATCCGCACCTTCGTCAACACCGCCACAAACGGAGACAAGCGCAATGAGTGAAGGCGAGACGGACCGACATCGGCACGGCATGGCGACGCGGCGAACCGTGCTCGGGAACGCTCATGTTGATCGGGCAATCGCCAATTCGACGGAGTTCGACCAACCGTTTCAGGCATTGATCACGGAAGCCGCCTGGGGGCATGTCTGGTCGCGCCCCAACTTTACCAAACGGGAACGGTCGATCGTGACGATCGCACTTCTGGCCGCGCTCGGTCAGGATGAAGAGGTCGCGATGCATGTTCGCGCCACCGAAAATACCGGCGCTTCGCGGGAGGATGTTCGCGAAGCCCTGCTGCATGTCGCCATCTATGCTGGCGTACCGGCAGCAAACCATGCCATCAAGATTGCCAAGCGCGTCTATGAGCAGATGGATGCGGAAAAGACATCGGGGGAGGAGACCTGAGGATGTCCGCCAATTCGAACCAGAGGCCGGAGACCGGTGGATTTTTCGCGCGCGACCGGGCCTGGCACGCGCCCGCTCTGACGCCGGAATACAAGACCTCGATCCTGCGCTCGCCGCAGCGGGCCCTGCTGTCGCTCGACGGCACGATCTCGGAAATCACCGGCCCGGTCTTCGGCCATTCGATGATCGGCGAACTCGACAACGATCTGATCCACAATTACGCCCGCCCCGGGGAGAGCGCCATCGGCGAACGCATCATCGTTCATGGTCGCGTGCTGGATGAGCGAGGCCAACCTGTTCGCGGTGCGTTGCTGGAGTTCTGGCAGGCCAATGCCGGCGGCCGTTACCGCCACAAGAAAGAAACCTATCTCGCCGCGATCGACCCCAATTTCGGCGGTTGCGGCCGTGCGATCACCGACGACGACGGGCGTTATGCGTTTCGCACAGTCAAGCCCGGCCCTTATCCATGGCCGAACGGCGTCAACGACTGGCGCCCCGCCCATATCCATTTCTCGGTCTTCGGACATGGCTTCGCCCAGCGCCTGATCACCCAGATGTATTTCGAGGGCGACCCGATGATCTGGAAATGTCCGATCGTCAACACGATCCCGGATCGCAGAGCCATCGAGCAACTGATAGCACCACTCGATTGGGGCCAGACGATCCCGATGGATGCGCGCGCCTACAAGTTCGATATCGTGCTGCGCGGACGCCGCTCGACCCTTTTTGAAAACCGGCTGGAGGGCAACTGATGGTGCAGGAGCTTCACAGGCTGAAGGAAACGCCGTCGCAGACCGCCGGTCCCTATGTCCATATCGGACTGACGCCGAATTACTGCGACATTCGCGGCGTCTATGACGGCGATCTCGGAACCGCGATGGTCAACGATCAGACGCTGGGCGAACGCATCACCGTGCGTGGCCGCATCCTCGATGGCGCCGACACGCTGGTGCGGGATGCGATTGCCGAGATCTGGCAGGCGGATAGCGCCGGCCTATACAACAGCCCGTCGGAAATGCGCGGCACCGCCGATCCGAACTTCACCGGCTGGGGTCGCTGTCCGACGAATGCCGAGGACGGTTATTTCCAGTTCGAGACGATCAAACCCGGCAAGGTACCGTTCAAGGACGGGCGTTTGATGGCGCCGCATATCACGCTCTGGATCGTCGCCCGCGGCATCAACATCGGCTTGCATACGCGTATCTATTTTTCCGACGAGGCGGAAGCGAACGCCATCGATCCGCTGCTGTTGCGCATCGAACATCGCCAGCGGGTCGAGACGATGGTCGCACAGAAGGACGGCAGCACCTATACGCTCGACATCCATCTTCAGGGACCGAAAGAAACAGTGTTCCTCGATATCTGAGGCTGCGTCCAACCGTTTCGACATGGAGACATGATGACCTTTTCTCCCTTCGAGCATCCCTTCCTGTCGGGCCTCCTTGGCGATGAGGAAATCGCTCACCACCTGTCGGCCAATGCGGACATCAAGGCCATGCTTCGTTTCGAAGCAGCGTTGGCCAAAGCACAGGCGGAACTGGGGCTGATACCGGCAGAAGCGGCGGAACAGATTACAGCCGCATGCGATAAATTCGAACCGGATATGGCGCGGTTGAAGGTGGCCGTGGGCACGGATTCCGTCGTCATACCCGAACTGGTCAAACAGCTCAGGCACGCAGTCGGCGGAGATGCAGCCAGTCATGTCCATTTCGGCACAACCAGCCAGGATGCGATAGACACGAGCCTGATGCTTCGGATGAAGGCGATCCACGCGATCTTCACTGAGCGGATAAGGCGGATACTTGCCCTTCTGGATGGTCTCGATCAGCGCTTCGGATCAAACCCGCTAATGGGCTATACCCGCATGCAGGCAGCCATTCCGATCCACGTCTCTGATCGACTGGAAAGCTGGCGAAACCTGCTCACACGGCAGCTCACGACGCTGACCGGCCTTGAATTTCCGGTTCAACTCGGCGGCGCGGCCGGCTCTCTCGACAAGCTGGGACCACATGGGGCCGCGGTGCGCGCCGCGCTTGCCGAAGAACTGGGCCTGGCGGATATGCGCCAATGGCAGAGCCAGCGAGACGGAATTGCGGATATCGGGCATCACCTGTCATTGGTTACGGGCACGCTCGGCAAGATTGGACAGGACCTCGCGCTGATGGCCCAGTCGGGCGGTGAAATCTCCATGAGCGGCGGCGGAAAATCCTCCGCAATGGCGCATAAACAAAACCCGGTGGGGGCAGAAACACTTGTGGCGCTTGCTCGCTTCAATGCGGTCCAGCTTTCAGGATTGCATCAGGCGATGGTGCATGAGCAGGAGCGTTCAGGAGCAGCCTGGACACTCGAATGGCTGATCCTGCCGCAGATGGTCATGGCGACCGCGGCCTCGCTGCGTCTGGCCGGCGAGACACTTGCGCACATCGAGCAAATGGGAACGGTGGACCCCGGCGTGTCCGAGTGATCCTGTCGCCCGACCCGCCAAAAAGTAGCCGCAGCGAGCATCACAGATCCGCAGGGGTGACCGGTCGCCTCTCGCGGCCCGACCGTGCAATCGCCAGGATCGTTGCCAAGGTCATCATTCCATCACGGGCAGAGACCAGAGGTTTCGCATCACCGGTAACCACTTTCATGAAATGGGCAAGCTGATTGACATAAGCCCGGCTGCCATCCAGCGTGACGTGCCGCTTGACCAGCGGATCCTGCCAATGCCCGTCTTCGCTCTCATGTTTCCACAAATCCATCGACGGCAGGGCCAATGCCGCCTTGGTGCCCGAGAAGAAATAGGCGTTTTCCGGCTGGTGCGGGAAATACAGCGCTTGGCCGGCCGCGGTATCCCAATTATAGGGTGAAACTGCCGTATCGCTCATCAGGACCGTGCCAACCGCACCGGATGAAAAGCGCAAGCTGACGCTGGCACTGTCCTCCACCTCGAAGCCGCGCACTGAGTTGGAGGTGAAGGCCATGACTTCTGCGATGTCACCACAGATGAACCGCAGGCAATCGATGTCGTGAATGAGGTTGATGAGCAATGGCCCGCCACCGGCTTGCCGACGCCAGGCGGCATCGAAATAAGCCTCCCGCTTGTCGGCCAGCCACATGGCGTTGACCCCGACCAGGCGACCGAGATGCCCGTCTTCGACCAGTTGCTTTGCCCTGGCGATGTCGGGACTATGACGGCGCTGGTGTCCCACCAGAACGGGAACATCGGCTCGCTCCGCCGCGGTGACGAGATCCATTGCAGCTTCAAGCGTATCCGCCACGGGCTTTTCCACCAGACACGGGATACCGCGTTCAATACAGGCGATCGCCGCTTGCGCATGAAGAGCATTAGGGAGAGCGATGATCACACCATCGGGCCGCATCTCGTCCAGCATGGTCCGATAATCGAGATAGTGTCTGGCCCCGAACTCGCTCGCGACCAGTTCCGCGGCAGGCGCCGGGTCTGCGATTGCGACAAAATCGGCACCGGGCACTTCTTTAATGAGCGCGGCATGTTCACGCCCGATCAGGCCGCCTCCCATAATCGCGAATCTGAGAGCCTCAGCCCGCATTCCCGCCTCCCTCACAACCGTGCAACGGCGCGAAGTTCTGCCGCCGTCGTCGTGGGAAGATCGAAGAATTCGAGATAGGCCGGGATCTGCTCGAAAAGCATATCCGTCCCGACCTGATACTCACAGCCGCGAGCGCGCGCCGCAGCCAGGAACGGAGTTATCTCACGGCTCAGCACCACCTCGCCGACGAAGACTGAAGGCGCGATCCGAGTGACATCGAAAGGCAGCGGATCATTGTCATTCATACCGAGCGGCGTGGCGTTGATGACGATATCGTAGCCGTCCGGATCAGTCTTCCCGGCCTCCACATGCAGCGCCGGATAATGACGGCGCAGCCGATCCACGAGGCCCTGCATCATGGGGGGGGAGGCATCGGAAAGCGCCAGTTCCGCCAATCCCGCCTTGGCAAGCGACGCCGCGATCGCCGAACCGACACCTCCGGCACCGGCCATGATCGCTCTTTTGCCCTCGATCTCCCGCCCTCTGCGCAGCATCCCGCGAACGAAACCCTCACCATCGAACATGTCGCCGACAAGGCGGCCGTCCGATCCGATTTTCACTGCGTTGCAGGCTCCGGCCACCTGCGCATTGGTGGAAATATCGTCCAGCAATTCCATGGTGGTGATCTTGTGCGGCATGGTGATCAGCGCGCCATGGATGTTGGAAAGGCGAAAGACCAGTTTCAGAAATGCCTTGTAGTCATCCGGCCGGCATCCCATCGGCACCACGACCGCATCGATGCCGTTTTTCTCGAAATAGGGATTGTAGATCAACGGCGCCTTGAAGGAATGCGTCGGGAAACCGAGATGTGCGATGAGTTTTGTGTTGCCGCTTATCATCGGCCTTACCTTCCGGCTATCAGCCTGTATCGCATCAATGCCGCCCGAGGATTTCGCCAAGGAATTTTCGGGTGCGTTCATGTTTTGGATTAGAGAAGAATTCGGCCGGAGGCGCTTCCTCGACAATCGCGCCGCTTGCCATGAAGATGACGCGATCGGCCACCTGGCGGGCGAAACCCATTTCATGGGTCACGCAGATCATCGTCATTCCCTCTTCGGCCAGTGCGATCATCGTATCGAGCACTTCCTTGACCATTTCCGGGTCGAGTGCGGATGTCGGTTCATCGAACAGCATCGCCTTGGGCCGCATGCAGAGCGCGCGCGCAATGTCGACGCGCTGCTGCTGCCCGCCGGACAACTGGGCAGGATATTTTTCCGCCTGCTCCGCGATCTTGACCCTTTCCAGCAATGTGCGGGCGCGATCCTCGGCTTGCGCCTTGTCGAGACCGAGTGATCTCATCGGAGCCAGCATGCAGTTCTGCAACACGGTCAGGTGCGGAAAGAGATTGAACTGCTGGAAGACCATGCCGACCTCGCGGCGAACCGCATCGATCGTCTTCGATCCGTGCCCGAGCATGATGCCGCCGACATGGATGTCACCCTTCTGATAGACCTCCAGGTGATTGATGCAGCGGATAAGCGTGGATTTGCCGCTTCCCGAAGGGCCGCAAAGCACGATCTTTTCGCCCTTCGCGACAGACATGTTGATATTGTCGAGGGCCTTGAAGGCGCCGTACCATTTTTCCACGCCCGACAGCGAGATCATCGGCTCGGTGGTCGTTGCGCTATTCATTGTCTGGTTCATCCATGAAACTCCGGATTTCTCGACGCGCACGGCCTATCGGCTGGCGGTCAGGAATTTGCGCTCAAGATGGGCGCCGTAGATGGTCAGCGGGCAGCACATCAGGAAGTAGAGGGCTCCGACCACACCGAAGACGGTCAATGGCTGGAAGATCTGGTTTGAGATGATGTTTCCGGCGCGCGTGAGTTCGGTGAAACCGACGATCGAGGCGAGCGATGTGCCCTTTATCAGCTGCACCAGGAAACCGATCGTGGCCGGAAGCGAGATCCGTATTGCTTGCGGAAGGACGACATCCTTCATCCGCGAAACGTAACCCAGGCTCAGCGCCTTGGCGGCCTCCGTCTGCCCACGCGGGACAGCTTCGATCGATCCTCGCCAGATTTCACCCAGAAAGGCGCTGGCATGGAGGGTCAGGCCGACCGACACCGCAGCCCACGCATCCATCTGGATGCCGATCAGGGCAAGTCCGTAATAGACGACGAAGAGCTGCATCAGGAGCGGCGTGCCCTGGAAGACTGCGATATAACCGGCCGTCAGGCGCTCGACGATGAAGATGCCGGATGTGCGCGCCAAAGCGACTATCAGCCCTGCAATGCTGCCGCATATGAAGGCGACCACGGACAGCGCGACGGTCCATTTGAGGCCTGCCAGAAGGAAAAGGAATTCTTCGCGTCCCATTCGATTTCCTCCTTATCTGACCGGGTAGCTGAAATAGCGGGAGGAAAAGAGCGCGAAGATGCGCATCATCACCCAGGAGATGACGAGGTAGAACGCCGTCACGGTGAAATAGACCTCGAAGCTGCGGAAGCTGTCGGACTCGATCCGCTGCGATACCGAGGTGAGTTCGTAGGCCGAGATCGCAGACGCGATGCTGGTCGTCAGCGTCAGCAGGATGAACTGGCTCGTCAGCGAGGGGTAGATCGCCCTCAGCGCCGGCTTGAGGATGATCAGGCGGAAGACCTGAGCCTTGTGCAGCCCGAGCGCCAGTCCCGCCTCCATCTGCCCCTTCGAAATGGACTGCACGCCACCCCGTATGATCTCGATGGCATAGGCACCGCCGTTGATGCCGAGTGCGATGATCGCGGTCGGCGTCGGATCGAGCCGGATGCCCGCCAGCGGCAGTGCGAAATAGATGAAGAAGATCTGCACCAGAAACGGCGTGTTGCGGATCAGTTCGACGAAGCCAATCACGAGCCAGCGCAAAGGCTTGAATGGCGACTGGCGCAAAATGACGCCGCCAATGCCGATCACGATCGCCAGAAGCATGCCGCAGATGGCCAGCGTGAATGTTCCGAGACAGGCCCATAGAAGGTTCGGCAGACCGTCGATGACCGGAGTGAAATCAAGGGTGTAGTTCATGACATCTCCTGCGGCGCGTTCTCAGGACGGCTCGACCATGCCGGCCATGGCTTCGATCGCCAGTTCATAACCGCGGGCTCCGAAACCGATCATGATGCCGGTTGCGGTGCGCGAAATCAGGGAGTTGTGATAGATGCTCTCGCGCGCATGCACGTTGGATATGTGCAGCTCTATCTTCGCGCCGTCGAAGGTCTTCAGTGCGTCCAGAAGAGCGATGGACGTGAAAGTATATCCGGCCGGATTGATGATGATGCCACAGGCATCCTTTCGCGCCTGATGGACGGATTCCACCAGTTCCCCCTCGAAATTCGTCTGGCGAAAATCGATCGAGAAACCCAGAGACGCGGCTTTCGCCTCGCATCGCTCCCGAATGTCGCCAAGGGTTGTCGTGCCGTATATGGACGGTTCCCGCTCACCCAGAAGATTGAGGTTGGGTCCGTTAAGGACAAAGATCGTCTTGTTCATGGAAAAACTCCGGGCAGCGTCGGCGCAAGGGCTTGCCATGCGCCGACGCTGGCACCTCGTTCAGGTGCCACCACGCGAAATTCAGAGTTACGAAGAGCCGGAGCTCAGTTCGCGGTGAACGAAATACCTTCGAGGCTCTTCGGGAATTCCGGCACAGGAACCTTCATCCACTTGTCGTAGATCTTCTTCAGTTCGCCATTGGCCTTGATCTTGGCGATGAACTCGTTGACCGCGACATTGATTTCTTTTTCGCCGAGGCGCGTGCAGGCGCCGTTGTAGAGCTTCTGGAATTCGAGCTTGTTCTCGTATTTACCCGGAACGGCCTTCTCGACGCGATCGAGGTAGAAGATGTTGCCGCCGAGCGCGTCGACCTGGCCGGAAGCCAAAGCCTGGACGCTTGCTGCGTCACCGTCATATCGGCGAATGGTCGCGGTGGACGGGGCATTCTTGGTGACCTGGGTATCCTGCGCCGCACCCTTGGCGACGCTGATCGTCAGGCCGGCCATATCCTCATTCGTCTTGATCACCTTGTCCTTCGGCCCGATCAGGACGATGGCATTCGCATTGTAAGGCTGGCTGAACTGCACGGCCTTGGCGCGATCCGGCAACATCGCCATCGTTGCGAACAGAATGTCGACGCGGCCTGATGTAAGTGCGGGAATGCGGTTGTTGACTTCGAGCGGGACGAATTCCACGTCGACACCCAGTTCCTTGGCAAACAGGGCGCCCATTTCGGCATCAAAGCCGTCCTGCTTGCCTGCGCTCGTCACAAAACCCCAAGGTGGGTTGTCGCCCTGGATGCCCACGACCAGCTTGCCCTTGGCCTTGATTTCGGCCGGCGTGATCGCTGCGGCCGGCTGCGAAAGCGATGCTGCGGCGACAATTGCCGCGGCGCCCAACAAGGCGCGGCGTCGATTC
Organism: Hyphomicrobiales bacterium; assembly: GCA_900469445.1. GTDB lineage: Bacteria > Pseudomonadota > Alphaproteobacteria > Rhizobiales > Rhizobiaceae > Neorhizobium. Next base: position 595,381 of record UBXM01000006.1, on the reverse strand, counting down.
AATTTGAATCCAAACATTAGGTGCTCCTCCTCTGATAGCCGAAAGGCCTGCCAGCTCTCCTCCAGCTGGTAACACGTCAAAATTGACATAAGCCCATTTTCAAATCAACAGAGTTTTTCTATAATCTCCGATAAAATGCATTTCGACATTTGTGTCCAAAATCGCATTACGAATTTTTGCAATGCAAAAGGCGGATTGTTTCAGGAGGAGGAAACAATGAAAACATCGATTGCCACGGTGTCGATCAGCGGAGAGTTTCCCGAGAAGCTGGCAGCTATTGCAGCTGCCGGCTTCGATGGGGTGGAGATCTTCGAAAATGATTTCCTGGCCTTCGACGGCAGTCCGGCGGATGTCGGACGAATGGTCCGGGACCACGGGCTGGAAATTACGCTGTTTCAGCCGTTCCGGGATTTCGAGGGCATGCCGGAGCCTTTGCGCAGCCGCACCTTTGATCGTGCCGAGCGCAAATTCGACATCATGCAGCAGCTGGGCACCGATCTCGTTCTTGTCTGCTCCAATGTCTCGCCAGCCTCGCTTGGCGGTATCGACCGCGCGGCTGCGGATTTTCACGAATTGGGCGAGCGGGCGGCGAAGCGCGGACTGCGGGTGGGGTATGAGGCTCTGGCATGGGGGCGACATATCAACGACCATCGCGACGCCTGGGAAATCGTAAGGCGCGCCGAGCACCCCAATATCGGCCTCATCCTCGACAGTTTTCACACCCTGTCACGAAAGATCGACGTCGGATCGATCCGTTCGATACCTAAGGACAAGATCTTCATCGTGCAGATGGCAGACGCGCCGCTGATCGAGATGGATCTGCTCTACTGGTCACGCCATTTCCGCAACATGCCCGGCGAAGGCGACTTGCCGGTGAGGGAGTTCACCGAGGCGGTCGCGGCAACCGGATACGATGGTTATCTGTCTCTGGAAATTTTCAACGACCAGTTTCGGGGTGGCTCTCCCAGGACGATCGCAGCAGATGGGTACCGTTCGCTGATTTATCTCGGCGATCAGGTTCGGCGCAATCCCGAGGCTGCGACACTGACCGTCGCGGAAATGCCGGATCGCGTTTCGGTGAAGGGAATAGGGTTCGTCGAGTTCTCAACCGATGCGGAAGACGGCGAAAACCTCGCCGGCATTCTCAAGACACTCGGGTTTCGCAAGACCGCCGTTCATCGTTCCAAGAAGGTCTCGATTTTTCAACAGGGAGAAATCCGCCTTCTGCTCAATACCGACGAGAAAGGTTTTACCAACGCCTCCTTTGCGGTTCATGGCACCTCTGCCTACGCCGTCGCACTGATCGTCGATGATGCGGGGCTGGCCTATGCGCGTGCGATCGCACTCGGTGCCGAACCTTTCGAACAGCCGGTAGGTCAGGGCGAGGTGCAGATACCGGCGATACGCGGCGTGGGCGGCGGACTGATCTATCTCATAGACGAAAGGAGCGAGCTTGGCCGATTCGCCGAGATCGACTTCACACCTGTTTCCGGCGAAAGCGACATCTCATCCGCGCATCTCAGCCATATCGACCACGTCGCCCAGACCGTCGCCTATGAGGAAATGTTGACCTGGCTGCTGTTCTACACGTCGATTTTTGAGGCCGAGAAGACACCGATGGTCGATATCATCGACCCTTCCGGCGTGGTGCGCAGCCAAGTGGTGGAAAATGCTTCGGGCAGCCTGCGCCTGACACTGAACGGAGCAGAAAACCGCCGCACGCTGGCCGGTCACTTTATCGCAGAAAGGTTTGGCCCAGGCATACAGCATCTCGCGTTTCACACCGAGGATATCTTCGCGACCGCTGCCGCCCTGCGCGCCAACGGCTTCGAGCCTCTATCGATCTCCCCCAATTATTACGGCGATATCGAAGCCCGCTTCGGCCTCGATCCAGGCCTTACCGAGCGATTGAAGGCGGATAATATTCTCTATGACCGGGATGATCACGGGGAGTATTTCCAGCTTTACAGCACGACCTTCGGCGAAGGTTTTTTTTTCGAAATCGTGCAACGCAGCGGCTATCGCGGATATGGAGCGGCCAACGCGATCTTTCGCATCGCAGCCTTGAAGAAAGCGCTCAGACCGGAAGGTCTGCCAAAACTTTGATGCAGATGGGCGAGCGTGGTCACAATGCTGTTCTTTGTGGTTTAAACCAGCCTGCAAAATATGTATGAGGATTAAGAAAATCTCCGAGATGCACACATGCTGTCTGAATTGCTGAACGAAACCGTTGCTGAAGGCGGCTATAAACGGATCAGGGCCGACATCATTTTCGGACGCCTCGCTCCCGGTCAAAAGCTGAAGCTCGAGAAACTCAAGGAAACGTATGACACCAGCGTCAGCACGCTGAGGGAGATCCTCAACCGGCTTGCGTCCGAGGGTTTGGTGGTGGCAGAGGGCCAACGGGGGTTTCACGTCACGCCCATGTCGTCGACCGACCTGAAGGAGATCGCAGCGCTGCGATTGCTGCTTGAAACCCACGCGCTGGAACAGTCCTTCGAGAGGGGCGATGTCGACTGGGAGGCGCGGCTCGTCTCGGCTCATTACAAGCTTGCGCGCATGGAAAGTGTCATGGCCAGCGGCGACACCACCCAGACGGAAGACTGGAAGCGTTATGACTGGGAGTTTCACCAGGCGCTGATTTCCGCTTGCGGGTCGAGATTGCTGATGGAAACCCATGCCGCCGTCTTCGACAAATATCTGCGATACCAGATGGTCGCGCTCTCCTATCGCGGCAAGATCGCCTCCGATGAGCACAAGCAACTCCTGGATGCCGCGCTGGAGCGCGATCAGAAGACGGCAAAGGAAGTCCTCGCCCTGCATATTCAGGGCGGCGTGGAACATGCATTGGCACGCCGATCACCACTTCAGGATTGATCATGAGCGAAGAACGAGCAAGCGAACATGGTCGCACGGACGGGTTCAACGAGACCGGAAGTGAGGCGGTATTTCGCCGGTTGCGGCAAGACATCATACTTGGAAACCTGCCGCCCGGCTCCAAGATCAAGCTTGAAAAGGCGCGCGAGAGATATTCGATCAGCATTTCGTCACTGCGAGAAATCCTATGCAGATTAACGGCGGAGAATCTTGTCCTTGCCGAAGGTCAGCGCGGATTTGAGGTTAGTCCCGTATCAAAGCGGGAGTTGATGGAGCTGGCTGATCTTCGCGTTGTGCTGGAGAGCCATGCAATCGGCCTTTCCTTCGCCGCCGGGGACCTTGAGTGGGAAGGATCGATTGTCGCCGCGCATCATCGACTGGCCGCGGTCGAACGCAGGCTTCTTGCCGGAGACACTTCCCGCACCATCGACTGGGTCCGCTGCGACTGGGAGTTCCATCGGGCAATCGTTGCCGCAAGCAATTCGACAACGCTTTTGCAGAACCTGTCGTCGGTATTCGACCGCTTCCTTCGATACCATATGCTCGCGGGAAGTTTCCGTGGCAAAGCGGTTGTCGACGATCACAAGCTTCTTTTTGAGCGAGCACTCGCACGAGACGCCGACGGCGCAAGGCTGATCATAAAAAGCCATGTGCAGAAGGGAGTTGAGCATATTCTGAAGGAACCGGATTTTCTTCAGAAGATCTGACCGCTGCTGAAGTTTTCCGCATCGTTGACATGCACAGTCAGGAGCAGGTTGCTACACTCGCTTTAGCCAACTTTTCCGCTTTTCGCTCCCAGAAGATCAGGACGCAGCTTGAGGCCACGATCAGGCAGGCCCCGATGAAGACGTTCGTGGCCGGAATTTCCATCCAGATCGCGTAGCCGTAAATGAAGGCCCATATCAAACCCGTATATTCCACGGGCGCGAGTGCGGATGCCGGGGCGTATCGAAAACCCTCATACAGAAGATATTGTCCGATCGTGGCGACGAGCCCGAGCGTGATCATCAAGACCCAACCTGTTACATCGGGCGTCTTCCACAGCCAGGGGAACGAGGCTGCGCATGCTAGGGCAAACAGCAGGCTTGTCGCCCACATCTGGGTCAAGGTGGTCTCGGTTCGGCTGACGAGGCGAATGAGGATCGTACTCCAAGCCCAGCAGAATCCTGCAGCAACGCACATCGCGGCCGGCAGCAGATTTGGTGAATGCGCCGGGTTGGCCGCAACCACAACGCCCACGAAACCGCCAAGACACGCAATCCACCTTCCCATGCCGACGGTTTCCTTGAGAACCAGGATCGAGAGAAAGACGACCATGATCGGCGCAGAAAAATAAAGCGTGGTGAGTTCGGCAAGGCCCAAGTGCTTTGCGGCGTTGTAGAACAGAAGCCAGGCAACAAGCATCAGTCCAGCGCGCAGAACCACAGTGCCGCGATAGCGGCTCTTCATGATCGACGGATGCCGAAAATAGAGCGCGAGCGGCGCCGTTATCAGAACGATGACGAGGCTTCGCATGAACAGGATCTGGGGTACTTCGTAGTCCGCCACCAGCCATTTCACCACGGCGTCCTGCAATGCGAAGCAGGCATAACCTGCCGATGCCAGCGCAACTCCCAGCAAAGATCGTTGACTGGAGAAAGAGGTATTCATTGACCTGCCTGTTATGCCGTCGTCTTCGTGCCGGGAGAACTGATCACAGAATTCATCAGGACTGGCGCCGCATCGGATCGTCGATTGCCGGATTGTAGAAGAGGGCCAAGGTCAGGCTTCGTGCAATTCTGTCAGCAGTCGCCATGAACCAGGTTTTCGCCTCCGCATTGGGAGCGATGTCGTCCAGCGTTGCAGCAAACAGCTCAAGCCATAGTGGAAACAGGTTTGGCGTCATGTTCTCGATACCGAGATGCGCCTGGACAGGTTTGCCACCATAGGCGCCGGACTTGAAAGCGATCGACGTCCAGAATGAAATCATGCGTTCGATATGTTCTGGCCAACGTCCAGAGAGCCTCGCATCGAAAATCGGACCAAGCTGCGGGTGAGCGAGCACCCGTCCGTAAAAAGTCTGCACCAGATGCCTGATAAAATCCGGGGTAATTCCGATAGCGCTCATTTCTCTTTCGGCGCGAAGCCTAATCGCCGCGCTATTGGCCGCCCTGCCCTGCAGTTCATCGCTCACCGGCCATCCCCACTAGATCCGCTGCATCATCCCTTACGAACCGACCGCAGCAATACGATAGATGCTCTCTACTCCTATTCTGCGTGTTGGCAATCTGTATCTGCTCCAGTCGACAGAAGGCATCGCAAAGTCAAATTCAACTAACGAACAGTCTTTCGCCACACCGGATATGCCTTGAAGGTCAAAGACTGGTTGTCATTGCGTTCACGGCGTTCCTCGGTCAGGCGTTTGACGATGGCCTCCGCCATCTCCTCGATCGGCTGACGGAACGTGGTGATCGCATAACCTTCCCAGCTGGCCTGTTCGATATCATCGAAGCCGATCACGCAGAGATCGCCGGGGACGTTCAATTGGAAATCCTTGCGGGCAATGTCGAGAAAACCGCAGGCGAGAAGATCGGTGACGCAAAAAACCGCATCTGGCCGCTTCGCTCCAGGCAATAGCCTGCGCGCAGCCTCGGCACCGCTCCGATAGCTGGTTGGACCAGCCTTTATCATCTGCGGCGGCTCAAATCCCGCCCCAATGACGGCATCGCGAAAGAGCTGCTCGCGGGCCAAGAGGCTGGGAGAACCGTTGGTGGACGACACGATTGCAAAGGACGTGCAGCCTGCGCGCTCCAGCATGTGCCAGGCATCGTTCATGGCACTCTCGTGGTCGAGACTGATATGATCCGCCTCTTCGATTTGTCCCGCGCGGTTGATGAGAATGACATGCTGGCCGCTCTCGATGCAGGTACGCACCAAAGAAACCGGAGGAGCACCCGAAAGAACGATCGTCGCCGACGCGCGATAGTTCAGTGTCTGATGCAGCGCCGCCCGGATATCCGCTTCCTCGCCGGCCGTGTTGATCACCATCGCCGCACGCCCCGCGGCCTGGATACGCCGCGTGATGGCTTCCAGCAGAGCCGACTGATAGGGCGCGTGCAGATCGCCCCCGAGAATGCAGATCGGCCGGCTCTTTTCCTGCGAAAGGCCGCGCGCCAGATGATTGACGTGGTAATTCAACTCTTCGGCAGCCGCCAGAACCTTACGCCGAGTTTCCTCCGAAACGCTCGCGCCTTCCGTGAAGGTCCGCGACACGGCGGAGCGTGACACTCCTGCTCTTCGCGCGACCTCGCTGGCGCTTGCAAAGCTCTGTGGCGGCCGGTTCGTCATGCAACAGCTCTTTTCTTTTCCGCCTCGATGAGACGGATCATGTCCGCAGCCTTTTCCGCGGCATGGATCAACTGCGGCTTCGGTGTCTCATGCCATTCATCGGGATGCAATTCCCTCTTGGCGCGCACATGAGCGATGGCGGCGGCCAATGTCGGATAGATTTCCGGCATTTCCAGATGCAGGAAAAGCGAAACCAGAACGACAGAACGGCTTCGGCCTGCACGGCAATTGACGAGGACATTGCCCTTGTCGCGATGAGGGTAGGACGCACGTTCGGGAAATTTCTGATCCAGCGCACCACGCAACAGATAATAGCCCGACAGCAGCATTGTGTCCGAATTGCCCGTGTCGTCGACCAGCCCAAGCTTATAATATCGCAGCAGGCCCGGACCGGAAGCAAGGATGCCATCGGTCGCCGGCTTGCTCCCGGTGACGAAATTGACATCGAAATTGATCGCACAATTGACGATGATCTTGATGTCATGGGCAGCCAGCAGCGCTGGGTCGCAGACGGCTTGGCGCCCGCCGATATAAAGATCGACATCCCAGCCAGGCAGGCTTTTTTCGATCAGGCTGAGATGTGGGCGGTCGTGGCGTGGAGAAGAGCTCATGCTGCTTCTCCCTTGCGTTCGGCCGACGCAATTTCGATGCGCATTGCCTTGGCAAAATCCGCCGCAATGCCGGGTGCTGCCGCGAAAATCTCGCCACCCGTCAGCAATTCGGCCTGCTCGGCCGGATAGGAACCGGTCACGCCGCCCGCTTCGCGCACCATCAACAAACCGGCAAGGCAATCCCAGGCATTCATATAGTATTCGGAGTAACCATCGGTACGGCCTTCCGCCACCCAGGCGATTGCAAGCGCACCGGAGGCGCCGCGGCGAATATTGGCGCCCTTTTCGAGCACACGTTGTTGTGCCGCCAGATATTGCGTATTTTCAACGCGCGGAGACCAGCCGATTTCAACCGAGGCATTGGTGATGGAGCCGGTTGCCGCAGCGGTGAGCGCAACCCCGTTCTTGGTCGCCCCCTGCCCCTTGCGGGCAAAATAGAATTCGTCCGAGGCCGGATTGAAGATTACTCCCAGCAGCGTTTCGCCCTCATGGCAAAAGGCGATCGAGATGCAGAAATGCGGAATGCCACGCGCAAAATTTGCGGTGCCATCGATGGGGTCGATCACCCAGAGCCTCTCAGCAAGACTGCCTCCGGCCTCCTCGCCGAGAATTCCATCCGAGGGAAAAGCTTCTGTAAGCACGGCGCGAACGTGGTTTTCCACCGCCTCGTCAGACTCCGTCAGGAAATCCTGCCGCCCCTTGAGAGTAAAGTCTCCCGGCTTGCGCGACGTGAAGGCGTCGAGAGCAAGCGCTCCGGCAGATACGGCGACATCCCGCAATACGGCTTCACGGTGGTTCAGTTCATCGGCAGTCAGCATGGTGTCTTTCGAATGATATCGGCGGACCTTGCATATGCGAGGCCCGCCTTGGTTGGTTTGGAGTATTCGACGCTTACTTCTTGTAGTTCAAGGACCAAAGATCCTGCCAGTCCTGACGGGCTTCCCAGTCAGCAGAACCGGTCGAAGCATTATAGGACAGGAGCTGGTCGCGCACCTTGCCGACGCCGGACGGCTCGTTGTCGGGAAGACCGACCGTCGTGTTGGTCGACATCTTGCCGTCCTTGGCCTGCGGAGCAATGCCTTCCGCCGTCATCATGTAGTGGATGAAGAGCTTTGCGGCATTCGGGCTCTTGGTGCCGGACGCGATGAGGCCGAGCGAAGGGTAGGTCCAGCCGGAGAACGGCGACAAGCCGGCGCACAGACCAAGCTTCATGCCGTTTTCGTTCTCGCGATATTTTGCCGTGCTGACCAGGCCGACAAAGCTGTCCTTGGTATCCGGCGCACCGATGGATTCGGCTGCTGCTCCGTCGGAATCGGTCAGCAACGGGCTATTGGCAGCCAAAGCCTTCACCCAGGCTGCCGTGGCGCTTGCCTCGTCGGTTTCCAGCGGCTTGCCGTAATGAGCCTGATAGGCATCGGCAACGGCCTTGTCGGCATGGGTGGCAAGCTGGTTGAACCAATCGGTATAAGACGGTTTGCCAACCGGATCCTGCATGGCGACCTTGCCCTTCCACTCGGCTTCCGTCAGCTGCCAGATATTGTTGATCGGGCAGCTGTCATGCAGGGCGGTGTTGTAGGTCCAGACATTCGGGGCGAGAACGATGGTCAGTGGATCCTGGTAAAGGGCCGGGATATCCTTGGCGAGGTCGGTCGGCAGCCAGCTTTTCGCATAACCCTTGGCAACCACCTGCGACAGCGCTGCCGGCGCATCGGCCAGAATGACGACATCGGCCTTGACGTTATTGGCCTGCGCCTCGCGGATGACGATTTCCAGCGTCTCGGGCGCGCCGGATTTTACGCCGGTGGCCTTCACGCCATATTTTTCCGAAAAGGCTTTTGCCTGTTCGACGATCTTGCCCGTGGAATCGTAAACGGTGATCGGTGCTTCCTTCTTGGCAGCCTCGATCATTGCGTTGAGATCGAATGCCTCCTCGGCGCCGGCGCTGGTGGCGCCAAGCAGGACTGCGGCGGACATCATCAATGAAGAGATCAGAGTGCGGGAATGTCTCATCGGTATTCCTTTGAGTGATTGAATGGAGATGTATTCGTGACTTTATGCGGGTAGAAGCGCCGACCGGTCTGCACCGGCAGGCTTTGCCGCGCTCGCGGCGCGGATTTCGGTTGTCTCGATACGCTGTTGGTTGATGTCGAACCGGTGCAGGCCTTCGGCGCGCGCGAAACAGGCAACCGTATCCCCCGGCTTAACGGTCGGTCGGCTATGGGTCGCGTGGAACAGCCGTTCCGAGCCAAGCGAGAGTTCGACAATCCAGCTTCCGCCGGTCGGCATGATGCTTTCAAGCCGCAACATGCCGAGCGGCACCGCGTTGTCGCCGGCCGCGAAAGCGATCTCTTCGGGCCGGATACCGATGGAGGCCGCATCTGCCAGATCCAGTTTCGAACCAAGCCTTGCGGCAAGGCCGTCGGCAACCGGATTTCCGCCCAATGCGATCATGTTGATCGGAGGATTGCCGATGAACTCGGCGACGAAGCGGTTGACCGGCCGCGAATAGATGTCGTCCGGAGCGCCAACTTGCTGCAACCGCCCGCCATTCATGACCGCGATGGTCGTTGCCAGCGTCATCGCTTCCCATTGGTCATGGGTGACGAACACGATCGTGGTGCGGAACTCCTCGTGCAGGCGGCGCAGTTCGGCCCGCATTTCCAGCCTCAGGGCCGCATCGAGATTGGACAGCGGCTCATCGAGAAGAAGAATATCCGGGTTTACCGCAAGCATGCGAGCAAGCGCCACGCGCTGCTGCTGTCCGCCGGATAGCTGTGCCGGATAGCGCGCTGCGTAATCTCGGATACGCAGCTTCTCCATCACGTCATTGGCCTTGGCGCGACGCTCTGCTTCCGGCAGCTTGCGCAGGCGCAAGCCAAAATCGATATTGCGCTCGACCGTCATATGCGGCCACAGCGCATAGCTCTGGAAAACGAGGCCGAGACGCCGCTGTTCCGGCGGCACGAATACCGCGGCCGAAAGACTGTCGACGATGCGGCCGCCGATCGCGATTTCGCCGCCGCTCAGATGTTCGAGCCCAGCGATCATCCGCAATGTCGTCGTCTTGCCGCATCCGGATGGACCCAACAGGCACATGAACTCGCCATCCGCGATCGTCAGGCTCAAGTCTTCGACGGCGGCACTGCCGTGACCTGCATAGTTCTTTGCAACATTGGTGAGGGTGATATCGGGCATGTCAGCTCTCCAGTCCCTTGGCGATGCCATTGCCGGTGAGACGATTGATGAGAATGGTGCCAAACAGCGCAAGAAGCGCGATCATCAGCACGACGGCATTGGCCGCCTGGGTGTAGTTGTAATCGACGAGGCGCAGCGAATAGGTGGTCAGCACGTCGGTTGCCGGAACGGCAAGGATGATGAAGAGGCTTACGCCCTTGATGCCGGAGATGAACGGCAGAAGGATCGCGCTGGCCAGCGCCCGCTTCTGGATCGGCATCACGATGCCGGTCATGCGCCGCAACCAACCGGCCCCGGCGATACGGGCTGCCTCTTCGGGCTCCTTGCCCAGTTGCGCCATTGCGGCAATGCCGGAACGCGATGCAAACGGCATCTGGTCGGCAATCAGCGCAAGCATGAGGATGATCGACGTGCCGTAGAGTGCCGGAATAGGCCCGCGCGGAACGGCAAACAACGTCAGGATGGCGGCAGCGAAAGCGATACCGGGCACCAGATAGGGCATGAAGGTGATCTGGCGCAGGAAATTGCCGAGCGCGGCGAAACGGCTGCGAATGACCACGTAACCCACAAGCAGGCCGAGAACGCCCGATGCCAGCGATGCTGCACCGATGATGATGAGCGTGTTTAAACCGGCACTCCAGAATTCCGGCGTCAGCAGAATGCCGTTTCGCAAGGCAACAGTGCCGAGATCGGAACCGATCCAGTAATCGAAGGTGAAATTCTCCGGCGTGAAGCGACCGGGCACCCGCATGATCGTCGAGAGGAACAGGGTCAGGAGCGGGATCACCACGCCGACGGCGACGAACGCGAGCGCAAGACCGGTCGCCGGCATCTGCCAGCGGCCGAGCGACCGGCGACGATCCATCGCGCCCTTGCCACCGACGATGGCAAAACGCCTTGCCTCACGCATCATCCGCGTATCGATGTAAAGCGTAAGCACGCCGATCACCATGATGACGGCCGCCATGACGGCGGCCATACCGGTCTGGCGCGTCGAGATGGCGCGATAGAGCGAGGTGGACAGCGTATCGAAACCGACCGGCAAGCCCAGGACGTAAGGCACCGCGAATTCGCCGATGCAGTCGGCCAGGATGAGCAGGCAGCAGGACAGAAGCGCGGGGCGCATCAGGGGCAGCACGATCTGAAAGGCGACACGGCGCCGGCTGGCACCGAGAATACGCGCGGAATCCTCCAACTGCGCGTCGAACCGCTGCAGGGCGCTGCCAAGAATGAGGATCACAAAGGGCGCGTAGTGCAGCGACAGAATGATGATCATCGGCAATCGGCCGTAAGCGAGCCAGTCTGGGGTTGCAAAGCCGAGATTTTCAAGCCAGCCCGGCTGCCCGCCGACGGTGCGGTTCTTGAAGATCGTCGTCCAGGCAAGTGCCAAGGTCCAGGTCGGCAACATGAAGGGGATGATCAACGCGGTCGAAAACCAGCCCCTGCCTGGAAGTTCGGTGCGGTTAACGAGCCACGCCAGAAGCCCTCCGACCGACATCGAAATAACGATCGCACCAATGGCTACCGAGGCCGTATTCAACAGGGGCTGCCACAACAGGATGCCGGACATGCGCGAGGCGAAAGCGCGCGTGAGATAATAGGCCGTCCAGGCACCCTCCGGCGCCCGAGTGCGCGCCGCATCACCAATCTGAACGATTGCGACATTGACGAGGATGGAGATGACGGGCGCCAGGATGAGAAGCGCGAAAACCGCCGCTAGGACCAAACCGATCGCGATGACCGGATCGCTGGAAGCGACGGCAAGCTGATGACGCATCTTGCGCAGGACCGGCGTGTGCGCCCGCCCTTTTTCATTTGCCGCATTCGTCGTCTTGCCGATCATCGCCATTACGGCCGCCCCTATTCGTTCGCGGCAAGCCATAGACGGCGCATGTGACAAGTGAATGACGCAATGCACATATGTGCATTACTGATAAACTCAAAATAATGCCTATTTCATAACAATTTCATCATTAATGCACATAGGTTCATCGCCATCATTTGTATCCGGCGGATCTCGTGGTCGCGCTATCCATAGCCGATCGCCTGCCGGCGACAGCATCTTGTCGCCGGGACATGGGATCGCTGGATACACTGAACCAACTAGCGACGTTGGCGGATTTGGAAAAGCATGCTCCTGCCGGCGTAAACAAGCTCCAGCAGGAATGCGAGCAGCGATAACATCAGACAAACGATCGCGCCGCCAAAGAGCCAAGGCAGATTTTCTGGGCGAAGACGAACGGAAAGACCGCCAGCGAGAAGGTTGAGAATCGCAGCGCAATTACACAAGCCCGAAACCACCCCGAAGATGACAGCGACCTCCAGGATAAGAATGCGACGGCTCAAATATGCCAGCCATCGCGTCCCTCGCTCTCCCAAATCAACCTTGTCTCCGACCTCATTGAGCCGGTCAGCGACCCTGCCCAGGCGAAGGCTGTAAATGCTGACGAATGCTGCCGTGCCGGCGAGAAGAAAGACCGGAGCCAACGATGTCTGGATGATACCCGCATATTCGTTGATGATGAGTGGTGTGTCCACGCTTCCCCCTCGTCGAAGCATATTCAGCGCGATCGCGGCGCCGAAACTCCTTTCCTCGTCCGTCAAGCGGAGCAACTTGAAACAGGAAGAATGTTACGGCAAATCCGAATACTTGGCTATCCGGCAACAAGACGAGCTGGACTTTCGGTCTCAGGAAGTGCTGCCAAGAAATGCAGAGCCTTGTCGATGACGAGGTCATGCTGGCACGCTGTCGACCGGACGACTTTCACCTTTCGCCCCGGCTTGGCTGGCCAACCCGGTTCCTCGGCCGCAAGAGCTCAACCGACTTCGCTCTTCGTTACCGATCAGAGCCTGCCCATCCGGGCTGGCTTCGTCGTCATGGCGGGCTTCCATCGGGCGCTACGACATGCTGAGTGTTTCTGCTTAGTGTCTGTAGTGCCGCGGCCGACGCGCTGCTTCCAGCATTTTCCCCTCCGACATTCACTGTGGGCTGAGCAAACTGGATGCCGTTTGAGACAAATGCCTCGCGCAGGAGAAGATTGGCACGTCTTCGAATGAAAGATTGCATTGGCGATGGCTTCAGGGTCATGCCGAAGCTTAAAACCATGCCATAATCGCCAAATTCCTCCACGCCTTTCATTTTCAGTGGCTCAATGAAGATTGGTCCGAACTCGGGATCCTCCAGCATCGTCGCACCGATCTTCTTCGTCAGCTTGCGTGCCTTCTCAACATCGGCATCAAAGCCGACGGAAATTCGGAATTTTACCACGCCCCAATCCCGGCTCATGTTCTCCACGGCGCCAAGTTCACCGAATGGAACGGTGAAAATCGGCCCGCGGTGGTGCCGCAGACGCACGGATCGGAGGCTGAAACCTTCCACCGTGCCCTTGTAACTCTTCGCCTGGATATACTCCCCGACCCTGAATGCGTCGTCGAGCATATAGAACACGCCGCTGATAACGTCCTTCACCAGGGTCTGCGACCCGAAACCGATCGCAACCCCGAACACTCCTGCTCCGGCGATCAACGGGCCGATCTCCACTCCGATTTCTGCAAGCACGAGAAGCGCGGTTATTGTCAACCCGACGGCAGCCAGAGCATTGCGCAGGATCGGTAGCAGGGTGCGCAGGCGGCCACGACGCGCTGTCTCCTGAGCTGGTAGGCCTGTTTCGTCGCCTGTTACGAGCTTTCCGTCGATCCAGCATTTCGCCATATGCCACAGAAGATCAGCCACAAGCACCACCACGACACTCTTCAGCAGGCCGTAAAAGATCGCTGACAGCGCAGGATCTCGCTGGGCAAGTCCTTCCGGGTTCATCTTCCACACGACGGTGAGCCAGGCGAGCGCCAGAACGATGACCGCGGCACGCGCGCCACGCGTGATGAGCACGCTACGCATTCCCTCGGCATGTGGCGCTAAACGCAGTGCCGCCTTTCCCACGGACTGAAGCGTACCGGGCAGGATCAGAACGTAAACTCCGAGCCAGAAAAGCCCTTTGAAGCCCACACACCAAAGCGCCCACACGACAACGATGGCAAGTGTCAGCGCAAACCTGCGCTGCAGACTGCGCGCCCGCACTGACCAGATGGCTTCGAGCAGCAAGGCCAGGAGGATGATCGAACTGATATAGGAAAGGGCATCAACGACATCCTGATCGACGTCGATCAAGGGACCGGCGACCGAATTGGCGATCGCCAGGATCGCTATTCCAGCAAGGAGACGCCCCCGCATCAGGCCTTCTTGTGGACTTGCCAGCGCAACCAGTGCGGAAACCAACCGAAAGCAGACAAAGGCGATCAGGTAGACGAGCAGAACCATGCGGACCAGCGGCGGCCAGTTGACGGCAAAGAAAACGATGGCCAAGGGGACGGCGAAAACGAAGACGGAAAGCAAGCCATAAACGGTACTATCGGTATTCGGCCTCATCCGGACATAAAGCCGCTCGACGATCATCCCGGCAAGGATGAGCCCCGCAAAGATCAGGAAGACCGGGGCGTATCCATTGGACACGGCATCCGCCCGGACTCGTTTGGCAGCCGCAAGAACTTCGGTTGGAATCCGCGGTACTGCGGCAGCAACCGTATCCATGCGGCTGCGGATTGCGCTCTCCCAGGTCGAGATGGAAGGCCCGGACGGTGTCGCGGGAATTGGGGCGCTTTTATCGTTCGCCTGCTTGATCCATGACTGGATTTCGGGATCCTGAAGCAGCTCAGTAAGCGCTTCGATCTTTTCGGTCAGAGGAGGCGCCGGCTGCGAATAGGCGGGCGTGACGGCAAAAAGCAGGAACAACGATAACGCCAGCCATTTCATTATCCGTATTTCCCGGATCAGGAGGATTATGGCCGGATGATATCGAGGAACGAGCCTGCGTATACGTAGAATACCGTAACCTACCGGAGCCCCGAGCGAAAAAGCACACCCTCCACTATCGCCCGGTGCCCTAACCGGATGAACCGGGTAGACTTCGGAGAGCTCTGACCGTGGCGAGCCCAGATCCTCGCAACTCCACCGCTCATTCAGTTTTCATGTGGACCCGGATCAGCCTGGTTTGAGGAAACAACATCGATACTGCGTTGGAAGTGACGAACCCCGTCATCCACCCGCTTGAACATGCGGCTTTCGCCGAGATGTTCCGCGAAGCCGGAGGCGCGGACGTAGTCGAGTACATCGGGGTTGAGGTTCGCGAGCCATAAAGTCACGCCCTGTTCCGCAAGATTTCGATCGCTCGCAATCAGTGTCTGCATGGCGGAAAATTCTATATCGAACACCCGGCTGAGATCCAGCAACAGAACCTTCGGTTTTCTCTGAAGCACCAGGTCACGGATTCGATCAGCAACCTGCTGCACATTCGCGAAGAAGAGCCGCCCCTCGGGCCGCAGGATCAGCAGCCCACCAAAAATCTCTTCCTCGTCATCCTTATCAGAAACAGGCCGCAAGGCCCGATCTCCGCGAGCACGGCCGATCACATGTATCCTCGGGTTCGCGGATTGACTGGAAAGGCCAAGCAAAGAAACGATTATGGCGACAACGATACCCTGGAGCGTGCCGAAAAAAAGCACCCCAACCAGCGCCGCCAGGGCCCAGCGGAACTCCATTCGACGAACGCGCAGTATGTCTACGAACTCGGCAGGCCGGATCAGCCCCAGGGAATAGACGATGACGATTGCCGAAAGCGCGGCCTGGGGCAAGAGACCCAACAAGGGAGCCAGCAAGAGCATCGTCGCAACCGAGACGGCCGCCGTGACCAGCGATGCCTTCTGGCTTTGCCCGCCAACGGCACGCACGACTGCAGTTTGGGACGTTCCTCCTCCAGCCGGCATGGCTCCCAAAAACGCTCCCCCGAGATTGGACGCACCGATGGCGAACAATTCGCGATTGGGGCGGATCGGAGGATCCGAAGGAATTGCAAAGGCGCGTCCCGCGGCCGCGGTTTCAGTGAAACTCATCAATGCCACGCCGATCGCACCGGGCAATAGCATCATCACCAGATCGACATCGGGCACGATCACCGTTGGCAGTGCCCGCGGAATCTCGCCGATGATCGCAACCCCTCTGTCGCTCAGGCTCAACATCCAGGAGGCAACGATAGCGCCCCCGACAACCGCGAGAGGAGCAGGAGAGTGAGGCCGTAGCCATTCAACCAGCAACAGAAGGAAAAGCGCGGTCAATCCAACAATTGCAGTAATCACGGAGACATGGGGAAGCTGCTCGATGAACGCGAGTATATCCCTGAAAAATCCCGCCTTGGTGATGTGAAGCCCGAAAAGCTTCGGCAGCTGGTCCAGAATGATCACCAGTCCGATGCCGGCCTTGAAGCCGGTGAGCACAGGCACCGAGATGAAATTTGCGACAAAGCCCAGGCGCAAAGCGGACGCGATAAGCAGCAATATGCCCGTCAACGCGGTAAACGTCGCTGTCGCCACGATCAGCCGGCCTGGATCTGCATCGGGAACGGCAATCTGCAATTCCGCTGCAGTCAGGATTGCGATGGTTGTTGTCGAACTGACGCTCTGCACGCGGGAGGAACCGAGAAACGCATAAATGATCATCGGCACGAATGCGGTGTACAGGCCGACGATAACGGGCAAGCCGGCAACCGTGGCGTAGGCCATCGCTTTCGGAAGGACAACCGCCGATGCCGTCAAACCAGCGATGACGTCTCGCCGCAGGGTGCCTGGAGGGGACGCATTGGCGGTGTCGCCAGAAGATGATGGCCCGATCATCGTTGCCGTTCCTTACAATGCCGACGGAAATGCCCATTTCCGCCAAATTCGATCTTTCACGCAGGCGATGGCCGGGCTTCGGCCATCGCTAACCCGCAATCACATTGACGATTACGGTCCCCCAGGTCGTCAGCAGGATATGGCCGAGCGGCACCGCCGGCGTATAACCGAGCACCGCGACGGTACTGCCCGAACGGTCCTGAACCGCCGCCATGGCCGCCGTCATCGTTTGCGCCCCAGCAAGCCCGCCAAGAAGCAGGATCGGGTTCATCTTCAGGACGTAACGGCCAAAATAGAGCCCGACGATCAATGGCGTGATGGTGACGACCATGCCTCCGAAAAGAAGGCCCAGTCCCGCCTCGGCAATTGCCGAGAAGAACACAGGCCCCGCATGCAGGCCGATCATCGCCACGAATGCCGAAAGCCCAAGGCCGGTCATCAGCGAGACGCCTGCATCCGGTATCCGCCCGAAAAGCGGGAAGCGCGTTCGCAAATGCCCGACAAGCAGGCCGGAAAGCAGCGCACCGACACTGGTACTGAGCGAAATCCGCATGTCACCGACCGGAAATGTCACGAGAGCGCCGACAAGCCCACCAAGGAAAATTCCAAGCCCCAGAACGAAAAAGTCCGTCGTCGGCGCTGCAGAGATGACGGTTCCGATCTGCCGGGCAGCTTTCCCGACCACGGCTTCCGGCCCGACAAGCCCGACGATATCGCCGCGCTCCACGGCAACGCCCGGCGCAATCGGCACCTCGTTTCCGCCACGCGTCACGCCACGCAGATAGAGACCATGGGCAAGGTTCCCCTCCCCCAGCTGCGTGATCGTTTTGCCATCGAGATCGCGGTTGGTCAGGATGACATCGGCTGAGACGACAGGCATGTCGAGCAAGGCCCTGTCCTCGATCTCCTCCGCATGCGCGCCGATCAGCCTGACGAGCTTTTCCCGCGCACCCGAGACGGCAAGGATGTCGCCGGGATTGATCACCGTTTCAGGTGTCGCTTCCATCAGCGCATCGCCTCGGCGCAACCGATGGATGAACAACCTGTCCCCCAGAGCGATCCGCTCGGCCGCAGAGATTGAAAGCCCCGCGACCAGCCCGTTTTCGGCAACCCGGTATGCCCGCAGCTCGAACCGTCGCCACGCGGATGCCACGCCTTCGGACCGGCGGACGATGCCCAGCTCGCGTTCAAGTTTTAGCGCCTCGGCGGAAAGATCGATCCCGAGTAGCCGGGGCGCGACGATGCTGCAGAAGAGAATTACCCCCAGAGCGCCGAAGACATAACAGACAGCATCCGCCACCGCGATATGCGCAACGAGACGTTGGCGCTCCGCATCAGGGAGCGGCAATGAATTGATCGCCTCGGCAGCCGTGCCGATTGCAGGGCTTTCCGTCAGCGCTCCGGAGAGAAGCCCGGCTGCAAAGCCGGGGTCGAGATCCAGCACTTTGGCGACAGTGATAGCAATGCACAGGCCCGTGACGGTAACCACCACGGCAAGCAGCATCGGCTTCAACCCGTTTTTCCTGATCGACTTCATGAATTGCGGGCCGACCGAATAGCCCGTTCCGAAAAGGAAAAGCAGGAACAGGAAGGATTTTGCCATGGAAGCGATCGGCACATCGGCCAGTTGCCCGATCGCAATGCCGGCAAATAGTGAGCCGGTTACCGGCCCCAGGCTGAAACCGGCAATCTTGAAGGTTCCGATCAGATAGCCGATGCTGATCGCCAGAAACACTGCAAGTTCCGGGTATTTGATAAGAAATTGTTCGGTCCAGACCATTGAAAACCAGCCTTGTCTGTTCCCGGAACGCGCCGGGCGGCAATGCCCGACGCAAAAGGTCCGGCACCATCCTCAATGCGCTCGCTTGTCGTCCTTGCTCTTTCGTGGCCGTTCAGCTGCCGCAATCGCATCGGAACGGATAAGCTTCAGTCCTCTCGCCTTTTCGAACCCGTGGATTTCCTTCACGTCCAGCTTGCGCATGAAGTCGATCGTCTCCTGCGTCAGCACCTGACCTGGGACCATGATGGGAAAGCCGGGCGGATAGGGAATGACGAAATTGGCCGAGACCATGTCCGGCCCGTCCTTGAGCCGCTTGTCGCATTCGGCACCGAACAGGGGCACATATTCGCAGACCGACGCGTCATAGGCCTTGAAGAAGGCCGTCCGAATATCGCCCTCCGGTGAATCGCGGCCCGCATCGTGACGAAACGCATCGTGGAAATGACTGAAGTTGGGCAGGTCCGGCACGTCGGTCATGAGAGATTTCACCCGCGCGGCAAAGGCGGTGCGCTCCCCTTCCCCGCCATCGGAGAGGCGCTCCTCGATCGATTGGCATATCTCGACCAGCACCCGGATCAGATGCGCAACATCGCTGCGGGTATTGTTGATGTTTGATTGCAGCAACACGCTGTTGCGGGACGTCTTGTTGAGCTGGATGCCGTATTTCTCCGCCAGCAGGCCCTTGAACTGCGTGCCGTCGAAACCGGCCGTGCCGCAGACAAGCGTGATGCGGGTCGGGTCGAGATAGAACTCGTCCTCGTGCATCGCCTTGGCCGCATCCGCCCAGGTGGTGCCGTCGCGGATATAGCCTTCGAACCCCGACTGACGATAGGCTTTGGGGATCATGTCGTCGGCATCGAGCACCTTGAAATATTTCGAGATCAGCTTGTGCTCGTTAACGCTGCGCCGGATCTTGAGCGCAATCTCGATGGCGTTCATGACAAGCCCGTACCCCTCCAGCTCCATCTGCCGCCGCGCGACGTCCAGGCTTGCGATCAACTGCTGGTTTGGGCTCGTCGAGGCATGGGTAAACACCGCTTCGCGGAATTGCGCGGCGACAGTATGAAAATCCACGTCCTTGACCAGAAGCATCGAACCCTGCCGGATGGCGGACATCGATTTGTGGGTCGAATTCGTCTGATAGACACGCAGCCGGACAAGGCGCGGATCGGGGATGAGGCGGGCGGCAAGCAGCGCATCATTGCCGGGATTTTCGCCGAGTTGCGCTTTCTGCGCCTCGAATGCCTTCACCGAAGCCGGATCGCGCAGCCAGTCCTCGATTTCCTCGGCAGCGCCCATCGCGGTTCGTGGGCGCAGGAAGGGCGAGAAACGGGCAAACCCCGACCAGGCTTCATCCCACAGAAAGATCAGGTCCGGCTTGATCGCGAGGCATTCCTCCATCACGCGCCGAACGTTATACATGTGGCCGTCGAAGGTGCAGTTGGTCAGATCCAACAGCTTGAGCCTGTCCAGCCGCCCTTCGGCCTTCAAGGTCAACAGCGCCCGCTTGATCGTTGCGAGCGGCACCGCGCCATACATGGAATATTCCGTCATCGGAAAGGCTTCCACGTAATAGGGCTGCGCGCCCGACAGAACCATGCCGTAATGGTGCGACTTGTGGCAGTTCCGATCCACCACCGCGATATCGCCCGGCGCCAGCAGGGCCTGCACCGCCATCTTGTTGGAGGTGGAGGTGCCGTTTGTGACGAAGAAGACGTGGTCGGCGCCGAACGCCCTTGCCGCCATTTCCTGCGAACGTTTGATATTGCCCGTCGGCTCCAGAAGGCTGTCGAGCCCGCCGGTTGTCGCGCTGCTTTCGGCGAGAAACAGGTTCAAGCCGTAAAACTCGCCGAAATCGCGGATCCAGTCCGACTTGAAAACCGACTTGCCTCTGGCGATCGGCAATGCGTGGAACGTGCCGATCGGCCGCCGGGCATATTTCTTCAGATTGTCGAAGAAGGGGGTTTCATAGCGCGCAAAGACGCCTTCCAGCAAAGCGAGGTGCAATTCCAGCATCTCCTCGACCGCATAGAAGACCCGCCGCAGGCTCTTCGCATTCGGATCACCGGCAATCTTTTCCACCTCGCGATCGGAAAGCAGGTAGACATCGAGTTCCGGGCGAAGCCTGCGCAGGGCCTTGGAAAGGCGCAGCGCGGAGGCGTCGGCACTGTCGACCTCGCCGAGCGGATCGAGGACGGAACGCAGGACCGGTGCATCATGACGCGAGCGATAGGGAAACCCTTCGGCGAGCACGACGGCGACGATGTTGGGATTGAGGATCGTGGCGCAGATGGCATCCTCGAAGGAGCCGACCATGACAGGCTCGTAGACGAAAGCATCCTCGCGACGCCGCAGCCGGCGTATTTCCCGTGCGAAGGCCGGCCATCTGGCCGCCGGCTGGCTGTTGACGAACAGGACCTCGAAATAGGGACGCCGCTCGCCGGCTTCGTTCGTTGAAGGCGGCATCACGTCGGGAACTTCCGAAGACGACATCTCGTCGTGAACATCCCATTCGGCTGGCCTTCCGCGATAGGCGTCGGTCAGCAAGCCGTTGGATATGCGCCGCGCCAATCGTGCCGCGCCGCCCGCATCGTTTGCCGCAATACTTTCCCGAAGCGCCGCGAGAAGCTGAGGCCCGGGATAGGCGTGATATTCCTCCATCGCCTCCAGCGCGCTCAGGACCGCTTCCAGCTTCGACCGGTCGCCCTGCTGTTTCGCCCAGGCATCGGCCATCGTCGTCAGTTCGCGCCATTTGTCGGTACGCGCGGAATGGAGGAGAAGGAACTGATCGATCTGTACGTTTCGATTGGACATGTCATGCTCCCGATTTTTCCCGTTGGTGGACGGCGGCACAGGTCGAGCCACGTCGCGCGTTCAGCCGTCGCGATTGAAGAGACTGCATATGCAAGAGCCTGCGCATCGCCGAACGTGACGCGATTGATCACGTTCGGCCGGCCGGCCGTTTCACGACAGAAGCAGGACCAGAACCATGCCCCAGATGGTCAGCAGCGTGTTTCCGACGGCATAAGTCACGGTATAGCCCAAGCCTGGGATCTGGCTTTTTGCCCGGTCGTTGATCATCCCGAGCGAGGCCGTCGTGGTGCGTGCACCGGAGCAGCATCCCAGAAGGATCGCCGGGTGAAAGCGGAAGACATATTTGCCGACATACATGGCAAGGATCAGCGGCACCGTCGTCACCGCAACACCCCAGAGGAACAGGCTGAAGCCGAGCTGCTGCAGGCCGGCGACGAAGCCGGGCCCCGACGAGATGCCGACCACGGCGATGAAGACGTTGAGACCAACCGAATTCATGAACCAGACGGTCGGCGACGGTATGCGCCCGAATGTCGGGCGGACCGATCGAAGCCAGCCGAAGAAAAGGCCGGAAATCAATGCCCCGCCGGATGTCGAAAGTGTCAGAGGTACGCTGCCCACCTTGTAGGTGATCGCCCCAATCAGCGCGCCGATGGTGATTGCTGCACCGATGAAGGCCACGTCGGCGATATCCGTCTGGGCGTCCGGCCGACCAAGTGCCTTGGTTGCCGCAGCCGTATCCTGCGTGCGTCCGACAATTGTCAGGATATCGCCGCGCTGGACCTGTGTATTCGGCAGGATGGGGATTTCGGTTGCAGTTGCCCCGCGAACGATTTTGCGTAGGAAAACGCCGCGGGCGAGCGGCATGGAAGCCAGTTCGGCAAGCGTCTTGCCGTCCACCGCCTTGTTGGTGACGAAGACATCGACACCGCCGGCAGGCACTGCAAGCAGTTCCTGGTCGTTGATTTCCTCCGCCACGCTGCCGATGAGATCGACGAGGATTTCCCGTCGTCCCGCCACAGCAAGAATATCGCCGGCGACGATCACCGTGTCCACCGTGGCATCCTGCACCTTGCCGTCACGCCGGATGCGCTCGATGAAAACCCGCTCGGAAGGGAGCAGACGCTCGGCTTCAAGCACGGTCAGGCCGGCGGCGCGACCGCCCTCCTTCACCCGGTAGGCGCGTAGCTCATAATGGTGCCATGCGGTTCCGGCACCGCCCAAAGCCTTCTTGCCGCCATGCTCGAGTTCATAACGTTTGCATTCCGCTTCCAAATCGATCCCCAATAGAGATGGGCCGATCAGGGCAAGGACGATAGCGGAGCCGACCGTTCCGAAAATGTAGGTAACGGCATAAGCGACGGGCATTGCATCCAGCATCGCCTTGCTCTGCTCCGGGGGCAGGCCCAGACGGTTGATCGCATCCGTCGCCAGTCCCATCGAAGCCGAGATCGTCTGTGAGCCGGCATAGAGCCCTGCCGCCGAACCGATATCGTAGCCGGCTATGAGCGCACCGAAATAGGCCGCCCCCAGGCAGAAGAAGCAGACTACCGCTGCAAACAGCGCCTGCGGAATTCCGTCCTTCGCAATCCCCCTCACGAACTGGGGACCGACCCCATAACCGATGGCAAAAAGGAACATCAGGAAGAATGTCGGTTTCAGCGGCGGGGAAATGGTAATCCCGAGCTGTCCGATGAGAACCGCGGCAATCAGCGTTGCGGTCACGGCGCCGAGGCCGAGCCCCTTATAGGTGAACGAGCCGAAGTAATACCCCAGTCCCAGCGACAGGAAGATCGCAATTTCGGGATAGGTGCGGAGCGTGTTTACGAACCAGTCGACCATCGGTCCCTCTCTCGGTTGATCGCTGGGGCATGGAAGGCCGTTTTCCCTCGCATGGACCCGGACGGTTCTCGTTTGCTCCAGACCGTCGAGCGGTGGAGCGGCGAATTGAGGGTCGCTCACCGGAGGGTGTTCGCGAAGTAGAATACGGTATTATACCGAGGCTGCCGGCGCCGGTGATACTGCAAGCTCGGATACAACGCTCGGCTGTATGGCATCATGCGGAAATAGTGACGCGAGCGAGGCTTCCTGGGACGCCCGGCCTCACGGATTGTCAGGCGGGCTGCCCAACGTGACCAGCGAGCTACGGGCGCGGCGGCCGCAAAAGGATGACGTTGGCGCGGGAAAGAGCCTGTTCGATTTCCACGGAAAGACTGTCGACAAGCTCTTCATATTCGAGCCGTCTTGCCTCTCTGATATCGGAGGGCAGATGTTGGCATTCATTCAAAGCGGTTTTGACATCCGCCAGATCCTCGCAAAGAGCCCTGAACTCCTCATCAAGCTCGAACAAATTCTCAATCTGTTTCCGCAAGGCCGGAAATCGTTCGAGAACTGCGGTCAGTCCGCGCGAATGTGATGCTTTGTCTGAGCTGGATCCCATCACGTCCCCACGAAGGCTTCGAGTGCGAGAGATTGAGCATCCTAGCGCGGTTCGGCAAAGGGTGGCGTATTATACACGAGATTACCGGCCAGGAGACGGAACGCATCACTTCGCAGGCTTGGTGGCCAGGATGTCGGTTATCGGATTGCCGACCCGGCCCACGATTGCGGGACGCGGGAAAGGTCGGCGATCGTGAAACGGGCGGCCATTGGCTCGCCGTAACACAGAGATTACGGGATATTACGAGCCTCGGGCGACCGCTCGCGTTAGCCTGACCGAAGGCTCGCAATCGCCGCGACCACATATCGGTACTCTTGGCCATGTTGTTCTTTTCTTCCTGAGGACACAGCTCCCAACCCCGTCACTGATTTGCCGTCTGCGATGCGCTCTTCCGATCACGGCCCGGCCCACGGCCCGGCATCTTATGCAGTACAGGAGGCTAGAATGAACCAGTTGCACGATGCGGGCCACGAGAGCGGAAAGAAAGACAAGAAGTCGTGGAACTACGACAAGGAGCTCAAGAGGCTCCAAGTGGAGCTGGCCCACCTTCAGGCGTGGGTCAAGGATTCCGGCATGCGCGTCGTCATCATCTTCGAAGGCCGCGATGCTGCGGGCAAGGGTGGCGTCATCAAGCGTATCCTGGAGAAGGTCAGCCCGAGAGTGTTTCGGGTTGTCGCACTTCCGGCCCCAACGGAACGCGAAAAATCGCAAATCTATATGCAACGCTATATCGCGCATCTCCCAGCTGCCGGCGAGATCGTGATTTTCGACCGCAGCTGGTACAATCGGCCCGGCGTCGATCGGATCATGGGCTTCTGCAGCGAAAAGAAAGCCCGCCGCTTCCTCGAGCTTGCGCCGCGTTTTGAAGCGGCGATCGTCGAAAGCGGCGTCCTGCTTTTGAAGTACTTTCTCACCGTCAGCGAAGAAGAGCAGGAACGCCGCTTCAAAAAGCGCATCGAAGATCCGTTGCGGCAGTGGAAACTGAGCCCGATGGATGTCGAATCCTATCGGCGCTGGTGGGATTATACGCAGGCCTATGATGAGATGCTGCGCATGACGGATACCGAGCATGCGCCTTGGTGGATCATCCCTTCGGACGATAAGAAGCGCGCCCGGGTGAACTGCATCGCCCACATTCTCTCATCCATTCCGTATGAGCGAATAGCGTTCAAGGTCCCTGATCTCGGCAAACGCCAGAAGCGGCCGAACGACTATGTTGAAGATCAAAGCCCTCGCCATGTTGTCCCTGATATCAGCCGCTCAGCGCGCAATGGTGACTAAACGCGTTCATCAGCCCATGAGGCCGGATCATGAACACAGCCGCCCCAGCCGATGAAACGACGGAGCCACGCCCACTCGCGGCAAGCCATATCTCGATCGAGGCGCGCGTCAGCGATATCGTCCGGATCGGCATCATTGCGGCCTTCACCTATTGGTCGGTCCAGCTGATCGCCCCTTTTGCCCTGATCATCATCTGGGCAGCGATCATGACGGTCGCCCTATATCCGCTGTTCAATCTCCTGACAAAGCTCCTCGGCGGCCGTCAATTTTGGGCGGCCTTCACACTTGTGGCCGCCTGCCTTCTCGTAATCATCAGCCCGCTGGCGCTGGCCGCCGCAAATTTTGTCGACACCCTGCAGAGCTTTTTTGCCGATTCCGCCGGCTTCAACATTCCCCGGGCACCAGAGCGTCTGAATGAAGTTCCGATCGTCGGAGCCAAACTCTACGCTGCATGGAATGAGGCAGCCACCAACGTGGCCGCCGTAATCGTGTCCTTCAAACAGCCCTTGCGGGAGGCCGGCGGCGTTATTCTTGCCAAGGCTCTGTCGATTGGCGGCGGGATCCTCAGTTTCATCGTCTCGGTAATCCTGTGCGGCGTCTTCCTGACCATGGCGCCTCGCCTCGCCGCAGGGATACAGATCGTGGCAAGCCGTATTGCCGGCGATAGAGGTGTGGGCTTCGCGAAGTTGGCGGGCACGACGGTGAGAAACGTCTCGCGCGGCGTGATCGGCGTCGCGCTGCTCCAGGCCATCTTATGCGGATTGATCTTCATGGCGTTCGGGGTGCCTGCGCGAGGGGCCTTAACCTATGGTGTGTTCATCCTCTGTCTCATCCAGATCGGGCCGGGCCTCATCCTGTTACCGCTACTTGTCTGGATCTGGTTTTCCTGGCCCTTCAACATGTCGGCCCTGTTCACCGCAATTACCGTTCCTGTCATGCTCGTGGACAATATTCTGAAGCCGGTCCTGATTTCCCGGGGACTTTCCACCCCCATGCCCGTCATTCTGGTCGGAGTGATTGGCGGGACCATCACCCATGGGCTGGTGGGGCTTTTCATCGGTCCGATCGTGCTCGGTGTCTTTTACGATCTGCTCGCGGCATGGGCCTGGCCGCCGTCGACGCCCACGACACAGCCACCGACACCCGTCGAAAACCCGCCAGAGGCCAGCGGATCAGGGAAAATTCCCGAAATCTAGATCATCGCCCCACATGGGCCCCGATCACCTCGGAACAATACCGCGAGACCTCCTGTTCGATTTCGCGGCAGAGTTCTTCGTACTCATGAATGTGGGCTACGTCAGTCGGCCGCTCCCGCCGTAGTCGCTCTAGCGTCGTTGTCGCGAGGTCGTAGGATTCGAAAAGCTCGGCAATCGTATCGCTGACATGGCTGCGAAGCTGATCGCGGAGAGCTGGCAATTTCAACATGAGTTTGTTGCGCCCGTTACGGACATCGGAAGACTGCATGCCGGTTGCCTTGGTTCTATTCCCATGGACAATCCGAGAAGGCACCCGATAGTTCCAATGCATAGTACAAGGGCGTAAAAATCCACACCTAGAGCGACGGTTAGTGGCGCGATGAAGCACGAGCCGACAGCGCTTCGTTTCACGCTGTCGGCTCGTCTGGTCTATGGGCCGCATTTGCCCATCTAGTCCATCGTGATCTCCCAATCGTCACCGGGATTGAACATCCGGATTTGCGATGCACGCTCTTCCGTTTCGTCTCCCAGGTCCTTCTCGTAGACGACCCCCGAGTAGTTGACGATGAAGGTCTGGACACCCGTGACCCCATAGGTAACCGGCCAGGCGATCAGGGCGAAACCGTTCGTCATGTTGCCATTGACGATATAGCTGTACTCGCCACCCAGCACATTCGGCCCCTGACCGGTGAGAATGCGGTATCGGTAACCGTAATATCCTTCACCCTGCTTGGCCTTGCTGAAGGCGGCAGATTCGAGCATGGGCCCGGCCGGGCTTTCCTCTTCATCGTCGCTGGCTGGCCAGTAGAGGCCATCGCGTTTGCCGGGTGTACTGATCAAACGTTGAGCGAACTCGATAATCTGATCCCCATCTTCGTCTATCCGGGCATATTCATACTGGGCATCGACATAATCGCGCATCGTATCAATCGTCACGAGTTCGTTTTCGCCGATCCGCCGGTTGACGATCTCTTCGAGCCCTATGTCGGTGTCGAAAGACCATTGCCCGTTCGATTGCTTGGCGAGCGGAAAGGGCAGCGGCCACAGGATATCTCCGACGGCAACGACCTTGAAACCTCTGACGTCCTGAAGGCGCAACTGTCTTGCTGCTCCCTCGCGGATCAGGTCCAGGCTTATCATCGCCTCACTGCTGTCGCGTAACTTGGTGGCATTGAGACCAAGCAGCTTTGCCAGGCCGTCGACATCCTGTGCCTTCAACACCTTGCCGAATTCGTCCATCGCCGCTGATGGCTCTACGAAAGACGGTGGCATCTCGCCTTTGAACTCCTGCAGGTCCGTCTGCTTTTGGGCCGCCGATGGCACAGCGATGGCCACTGCAGCCGCAACGACAGTCAGGCCAGCCAAAAATCTAATCTTCTGCCTCATGATCCGTCTCCCGAGACTGGTAGGAACGTTTATCTGCGACCACCGCCGCCGCCACGACCACCGCGACCGCCACCGTGATGCATGGGGCGCCCACCACCGCGGGGCGCCGCGCGTGGGCCGCCACGCTGTCCGCCGCCCATGCTGTGTCCTCCACGCTGGGAGGCAACAGATTCACGTCGGCCTGATTGGACATTGCCGAGTGCGTTGGGTTGCCGGGCACGATTGTCTGGCCGCGCCGCCATTTTCGGCTTGTTCGCCTTCTTGGCTTTCGGAACGGATTGAGAGCTGCGGCGCTGTTCTGCGGCCGGTCGGCTGGCCGGCTGGTTGCCGCGGTTTGCTGCGGGCCGGTTTTCCGCAGCCCTATTTCCCGCCGGTCTCGAACCCTGTTTCAGGCCCTCGGCTGTTTTTCGGCGAACGTCGTCGGGACGGGAAGGGTTTTGCCTGTTGAAAATCGCATCCGTGCCCTTTCGATCACGAACCTGGTTCTTCAGCGCATTGCGATTGTCCGATATCAGACCGGATTTTATCGCGGAGCGATCGAGATTTTTGAACTGGTCCTTGCCGATATTGAGCTTGCTACGATCCACCTTGCTCCAGTCGACGTCGTTCCATTTCAGTTTGCCGTTGAAGTTGCGGTCGTTGAAGCAATTGTTGCAGTCGATATCGACATCACCGTTCCATCTTCCGCCCCACACACCCCAGTCGTCCCAGTTGACGATAGCTGCCCAGGCGATGCCTGTTACCGCGCCGGCGAAAAATGCAGCGCCGGGATAGTAATAATTGTCATAATAACTGTCGGAGTAATAAACCGGCTGCGCCGCATAGCCCGGCTCATAGAGCATTTGCGGCGGATATTGCGGGATATAGACCTTTTCCGGGTCCGTCGGACGAATGATCACGTTTTCATTTTCGACAACGACGGTGATCTTTTCATCCGTCTTGATCAGGTCCTTGGCCATGGCTTCATCGCGAAGCTGCTGTATGGCCATAAGGACATCTTTTTGTTGGTACGTGAGCGCATTTCCGAGCGCCTGTGTCCAGACAAGATCCTCGCTCATCATCTTGACGACATCGGGATAGTTTAGAAGCGAGATCACGCTTCCGTCCCACTCTTCCTTGGGCGTCAAATCCTTGTTTTTCTGCTTGGCCTGCAGGAAACGGTCTGCTTCGACAATCTGCAACGGCAGGAGTGAGGCGGCGGAAATCGCGGCGACGAGCTCATCTGGATAGAGCGCGATTCGCGCCACCAGAATTTCGAGTTCATCCTCCGTCAACAATGGGCTTTGCGCAGGTGCCTGAACCGACGTCGCTGCCGGGTTGGGCTGGGGCACGGGGGCCTGGGAAAAGGCAGGTGGGCCGGGATATGACGAGATAAGTGTCAGCGCGGACAGACCGGCGACCAACGTGAAGCTTTTCGATTTCATCACCCGTCAACCTCATCCTGTTGAATGAAAGATCTTGCAGGGCTGAGGAGGTCGCCTTCGCGGCACAACGGATCGGATACGGAGGATGGATCTCTGTGTCTCGACGCAGCTCGATAGGAACGGACGTTGCTGCAGCCCAAATGAGATATAAACCGCCAAATCGGCGCTGGGGCGTAGTTTACGCGATCCTACTTTTCGCCTTCAACGCGTCCGGCAGGCCAGGAAATGGCCGGGGCAGCGAGAGAACCTCAGCACTTGTTGAGGTCTTGGTATCCTCTATCGGCCTCACAATGTGTTCCCGCCATCGGCCACTAAGCCGAAATCGATCCGTTAGCCGGTAACCTCTCTTATCTCGCACCCGCAAACGGAACGAAACGCCGCGAAAACAGAGGCGAATCCGCCGTAAATTACACGATGTTACGAGCGCGAAACCTTGCTTGGCGCGTATCGTCGGCAAGAAGTCCAAGGTCGCTTGCGCAGCCGGCTGTTCGCGTGAGTTTCTGCGGCTCGCCAACATCGGGAGAAACGGCAGCCCAGCACCTTCGGCAGGCCGCATTTTGACTGACGACATATTCTGCAAAAGGAAATCGCGATGGCGCAAGACATTCATCCGGCAGCGATCGAGCACTTACCAGCGTTCATTACCGAGCCAGGTCAGACTGATTATCTCTTCGTTGTCGTTGTCATCTTCCTGATCGTGACCATCCTGGTCATCGGCAACCTGTATTTCCAGCTTCACGCCGTGCCCGAACGGCTGGCGCACCGCACCAGCAAGGTGCAGATGGAAATTGTCGCGGTTCTCGCTTTGATTTCGCTTTTCACCCACAATCATCTTTTCTGGATTGCCGGCCTGCTGCTCGCCTTCGTCCATATCCCCGACTTTTCCACGCCGCTCTACTCAATCGCGGAATCGCTCGGAAAGCTCTCCGGTCGCAAGGTTCGGATGGAACTTGATGGGGAACCCGAAGAGGAAATTGCGCCCCCTCCCGCCGACGTCAATTTGAAAAACACACACGGTAACGAGGGAGTTTGACAATGCTGGAACTGATGCTCTGCTCCCTGCTGACAATCTTCCCGGATTACCTTTATCGACGCTTTGCGCAGAACAAGCGGATCGGCCGGGAAATTACGCTCTATACGATGTGGTATGAGCTTCGATGGGGCATATCCGCCTGCCTGTTGCTCACCATCTCCCTCATCACGCTGATCTTCTATTTCCATCCCTCGACCAAAAGCGTGACCGCAGTCTTTCGCACGGTGACCATCCTGCCGGAAACGGTCGGGCGGGTTGACGAAGTTTATGTCGGGATAAACGAAAAAGTTCTGGCCGGAGCTCCCCTCTTCCGTCTGGACGACGCACAGCAAAAAGCAGCGGTCGAGACGGCGCGGCGACAGGTCGCGGAAATCGATGCCCAGGCCAATGTAGCCCAAACGGAGCTGGCAACAGCGGATGCGCAGATACAGGAAGCACAGGGTTCCTTGCAGATTGCAATCGACGAATACGAAATGAAAGCATTGCTGCTGACAAAGGATGCGGTCGCCCGGCGGGAAGTCCAGCGCCTTGCAAATACCATTGAGGCCCGAAAGGGAACTCTCGGCGCCGCGATGGCGAAAAAGCAAACTCTCGTCACCCAGAACAATGTGCTCTTGCCGGCGCAAAAACAAAGCGCCGAGGCTGCACTGGCTCAGGCACAGGTGGAATTGGACAAGACGCTCGTCCGTGCCGGCGTCACCGGAACCGTGCAGCAATTCACTCTACGCGTCGGCGACGTGGTCAACACGATGTTGCGGCCTGCCGGCATCCTCGTGCCTGCCGAGGCTGGGCGGGGTAATCTGATTGCGGGGTTCGGGCAGATCGAAGCACAGGTCATGAAGAAGGGTATGATTGCGGAGGCGACCTGCATCGGTAAGCCTTTCACCATCATCCCGCTGGTGGTGACCGAGGTTCAGGATGTGATCGCCGCCGGACAGTTACGCCCGACCGACCAGCTTCTCGACGTCCAACAATTCAACAAGCCGGGAACATTGACGGTTTTCCTGCAGCCTCTCTACGAAGGCGGTCTCGACAATATTCCGCCCGGCAGCAGCTGCATCGCCAACGCCTATACCAACAATCACGATGCGCTCGCGGACGAGAATATCGGCGTGGCGCAATGGTTCTTCCTCCATGCGGTCGATGCCGTCGGTCTCGTGCATGCGATGATCCTGCGCATGCAGGCTCTTTTCCTCCCGGTGCAGACATTGGTTCTGACAGGCCACTGAATTGCGCTCGATCACGACAGTTCAGGCGCGCTGACCAGCGGACCGTGGGTGCCTTCCAGGCGCCTGCGGCTTGCATCTGAGTGCCGATTTCCAATGCAAGTGGCAGATGTCGAACGATCCAGGTCATCGTACCGACGCGCCGAATTACATCCCCTGGAGGCAGCGCATTAACTGACATATTGTCAGCTAGTTAAGGTTGTGCTTATGTAAGATGTCGCGAGTGGAACGCTGTACTTTCAAAGTACGAGGGGGGAGCGATGGAAAATGCAAGATCGAGCGAGGCGAGTGTCCTAGAACCCTGCGCGGAGGAAGTGGAAAAACAGCTTGAAAGAATACTTGCCTGCGAACGCGTAAACCTTCCGGAACGAGCGCGAAAATTTCTCCGCTTCGTTGTCTCGGAAACGCTTGCGGGACGGTCGATATATCTTAAGGCATATACGATCGCGGATGTCGTCTTCGGAAGGCGCAATTTCGATGCTCAGAGCGATCCTGCCGTTCGGATAGAAGCTGGCCGCATCCGGCGCGAACTGGAGCGTTACTACCTCATGGCCGGGCCGGGAGAGCCGGTGATCATCACCATACCGAAGGGCGGATATGTTCCGACATTCGAAAGAGGGACGAGCTTCCTCGAGGATAACCCGGATGTTTCACCTGCGGTTGAGCCGGGCGGGGTGGCTATTCCCGCGCTCCAACCCCTGGCAGATCAAGCGCAATCCAAGAACCGACTGATAAAGGGCCGAATTGCAATCGCGGGATTGGCCGCGGGGGCAGTCCTGGCCGGGCTCGCTTTCCTTCTCCCCGATTTACGTAGTCCGCCCGTGAATAATGGTGACGGCCGCGCAACCATTGCCATCGATCGATTCGATTATCCTGCCGACGACCGTGATCTGTCGAAGATATCACAGGGCACCACCGATGAACTGATTGCCAAGCTCGTGAAATTCAAGGAGATCGTCGTAATCGACGCCGCTGCGGCTGCCGCGGAAGGCAAGCCTTCGAATGCGAGATATCTGCTTGAGGGGAGCCTGCGAAAACACCAGGACAAGGTTCGATCCAGCGTACGTTTGGTTCGCCAGTCGGACAATGCTGTCATCTGGGCGAGCAACTATGACACGGATCTCAGTATCCAGAGTGCGCTGGAGGCGGAAACTGCAGTCGCCGAAAAGATCGCAACAGCCGTAGCGCAGCCATTCGGCGTTATTTTCCCATCCGACGCGGCAGCGACAGGAGGATGGGAGGCTTATGACTGCACCCTCTCCTATTACGGCTATCGCAGAGCGATGACGAAGACCGCCCTTGCGACGGCGCAACAATGCCTTACCGCGCTGACGCATAAATACCCGAAGGATGCCACATCGCTTGCGATGCTTTCGCTGACCAATCTTGATCAGGTACGCTTCGCCTACAAGCTTGGAATCGCTCCGCAAAATGAATCGCTGGAGCAGGCCTCCCAGCTCGCGAAACGCGCGTTCGTGATCGATCCGCAAAATGCTCGTGTGCTGCAGGCGCTCATGCTGTCCTATTTCTTCAGCAACGACATTCCTGCCGCCCTGGACGCGGGGGCTGCTTCCTATGCGCTCAATCCAAACGACACGGAGGTCGCCGGCGAATATGGCTTGCGGCTGTCCATGAGTGGAAAATGGGACACCGGCTGCGATCTTGTCAGCAAGGCGGTCAGTCACGGCGCCGGTCCGGGCGGCTATTACGAAGTGGGGATGGCGCTCTGCGCCTTCATGAGAGGGGATCTTCAGGCGGCCGAACTCTGGTCACGGATGTCCGACCTGACTTACAATCCCATGCATCACATGGTTCTGGCCTCGATACTTGGCGCCTCTGGAAAGACGATACAGGCCCGCAAGGAGCTGGATTGGCTGAACGCGAACGCGCCTAATCTGATGCCAAACATAAAACGGGAAGTGACGACACGGTTGGCGAGGCCTGAAGATCAGGACAAGATTCTTTCTGGTTTGCGGGCAGCCGGAGTGACGTTCACAGAAAATCCAATCTCCAACTGATCGCACACGATCCCGTCTGTCAGCCATCCGGTGGATCGAAGACAGCAGATGATACGCGATGCTACGGGGCAGGCTCGAACCTGCATGATAGCTTCCACACCCAGTCTGAAGGTATCTTGCTGGGATACACATGCAGAAATATGTCACGGCCGCCCTGTTTGTTCTGCTGACGAGTTGTGGGCACCCGGAAGGCGTGATGGCACCGGTGCCGACGTCAATCGAAGGCACAAAGGTCGCCGGCAAGGTCGATATGCTGGTCGCCACGACACGCCAGCCCTCGGGATCGACAGCGACACTGTTCGACGGCGAACGTGGCTCGAAACCGCACCTGACCGAGATCACGGTCTCAATTCCCAAGGGGCGTGAGCAAGGCAGCGTCCAGTGGCCCAAAAAGCTCCCCCCAAATCCCACGACCGATTTCGCTGTCACCAATGTCAGGCAGATGGAAACCATCGCCGAAGGCCGCGCCTGGTTCAGGCAACAGGTCAATGGCAGTCACGCCCTGGTTTTCATTCACGGCTTCAACAACACGTATGGCGATGCCGTCTTTCGCCTCGCCCAAATCGTCCATGACAGTAACATGCAGGCGACCCCCGTATTGTTCACCTGGCCGTCACGGGCGGAAATCACCGGGTATCTGTACGACAAGGAAAGCACCAATTACTCACGTTCAGGACTGGAACAGGCTCTGCGGACGCTTGCCGCCGATCCCAGCGTCAAGGAGATAACGGTTCTGGCGCATTCGATGGGAGCGTGGCTTGCCATGGAAGCATTGCGGCAGATGGGTATCCGAGATGGCCGGGTCGATCCGAAGGTCAGAAACGTGATCCTCGCCTCACCCGATATCGATATTCAGGTATTTGCAAAGCAATATGTGGAGATGGGCGAACCGCGACCGCGCTTCACGATCTTCATGTCGAGCGATGACAAGGCGCTTGCAGCCTCCAGCTTCATAACCGGTCGCGTATCCCGTCTGGGGGCTATCAATCCGGCGGAGGAACCCTATCGTTCAAGGCTGGAAAAAGCGGGCATCACCGCAATCGACCTCACGAAAGTTAAAACCAAGGACGGGCTCAACCACGGAAAATTTGCCGAGAGCCCCGAAATCGTGCAGCTCATCGGGCAACGGCTGATCATGGGGCAAACGCTGACGGATTCCAACGTCACGCTCGGTCAGGGCATCACCGCCGTGGTCGGCGGAACGGTGACGAATATCGGTGCCGTTGCGGCAAGCGCTGTGGCAGCACCTGCGACGATCGTCGAGCGACCCTTGTCAGCCAAGACAAAGCGGCCGCCCGCGGAAACGACGCTCGACGCAGACCTCAAGCCCCAGCAACTCGTTCGATAGGAACAGGATGGCGTTGAGGTTCATCGAGACCGCGCCCGCTACTCTAGACCACCAGGGATAGCTGTCATGACACGTCTACTACCGTAAAATACGTCCCCGAACGGCTCTCGGCGTGCCACGCTTCGAATGCGTTGATCACCGACAGAAAGAGGGCGCGAGATGCTGAACAGCCGAATGCTTATCGTCACCATCGTGGTTGGTGCCGCCAGCCTCAGTATGCCGGTTGCTGCGCAGACGCTCAGCTATGCCGAAGCGACGACCAAGCTGGCGGAGACCTGTGGGGGCGACATTCAAAAGCTCTGCAAAGGCCTCAATCTCGGCAACGGGCGGATACTGGAATGCCTGCAGCAGAATTCCGCCAAGGTATCGGCAGGCTGCAAAGGCTCCTTCGCTCAGGTTTTCCAATCCATCGGCAAACGAGAAGAGGCACAGGCCTCATACGAACAGACATGCAAGCGAGACATGAACGCGCGATGCGCCGGCGTCAAAGGCGACGGCTTCGTTCTTGCCTGCCTGATCAAGAAGGAAAAGCGCGTCAGCCCGGAATGCTATCAGGTGATCACTGACGCAGGTTGGAGATGATGTCATGCAGCCTATGATTCCCAGAACCGCGCTTCTGCTGCTTTCCATTATGGCCTTGCCGATGGTGGTGTCGGGCGTAGCCTCCGCACAGGAAGTCTCACAGGAGCGGATCGTCAAGGGGCTCGGCAAGCTTACCGCCGCGGCTCCGGCGATCGATGTCGAGATACTGCGCCAGGAGGCAATCGATGGCGGCGACAAACCGATGTCGGCGCTCCCGAATTGGGGTCGCATAGCGAAGCTTCCACAGATGGTGGTCGAGATCAATTTCGAGAACGACTCGGTGGCTATCCAGCCGAGGTCCTACCGGACACTTGGAATGATCGCAGATGCGCTGCATCACCCGAACCTCTGGGACTACAATTTTCTCGTCGTGGGCCATGCAAGCGCGACAGGCAGCGATGCGCATAATCTCGATCTGAGTGGCAAACGCGCCGATGCGATCAAGGAAGTCCTGGCGACGACCTTCGCCGTCAATCCGTCGCGACTTTACGCCGTTGGTGTCGGTGAATATCTGCCGATCGAGGGAAGCAAGACAGAAGCGTCGGTAAACCGCCGGGTCCAGCTCATCAATCTCGGCGTGTTCAAGAGAAAATCCTGACGATCGGCCGACGCCTGTTCGCCTGAGGCCGGCTCACTCGACGACATATCCGTGCAGATGCCGCGGTTTCGATCTCCGATCGTTTCGGTTCCAAACCGCTCAACAAATCCAAAAACTGAAACGTCCCGCCCATTCGGGCTGGCGAGGAGGATGTCATGGTTGATGCAAGCATTTATGCAAAATTCGAGGAGCTCAGCCCCTTCGAGATCAAGGATGAACTGATCAGGCTTGCGCAGGTCGACAAGGCCGGAAAGACCTACCTCAATGCCGGGCGAGGAAATCCGAACTGGATTGCCACCCGGGCACGCGAGGCCTTTTTTCTTCTCGGCCAGTTTGCCCTGACGGAATCCAAGCGTACTTTCTTCGACGCCGAAGCCGGAGTGGCAGGCATGCCACCGACCAACGGCTGCTACGATCGTCTCAAGGCCTGGACTTCCAGGCGCAAGGAGGATCCCGAAACACCCGGGGCCGATACGCTGCAGGCATCCGTCGATTTTGCGATCATGAAATTCGGCTTCGATCCCGACAAGTTCGTCAACGAACTGACGGATTCGATCATCGGCGACCACTATCCGGTGCCGGACCGCTCACTGGTGCATAACGAAGCGATCACCCACGAATATCTCATGTGGGCGATGTGCGCCGGCCACCGCCCGACGGCCAAGTTCGACCTCTATCCGGTTGAGGGCGGCACAGCGGCCATGTGTTACATCTTCAAGGCGTTGAAGAATGCCCGCCTGCTCAATTCCGGCGATACGATCGCGCTCGTCACGCCGATCTTTACCCCCTATCTCGAAATGCCGCATCTGGAAGATTATGCCCTCAAGCAGATCCATATTTCGGCAGAAGCGGAAGATCGTTTCCAGTTGACCGACGACGACCTGCGACCGCTGGAGGACAAGACCGTCAAGGCGCTGTTCATCGTCAATCCGGGCAATCCTTCCGCGGTTGCCATCGATCCCGACTCTATGGGACGGCTGGTATCTTTCGTGAAAAGCAAGAGGCCGGATCTGATGATCCTGACGGACGACGTCTATGGGACTTTCGTTCCGAATTTCGAATCCGTCATGGGGCACCTCCCCCACAACACGATCGGCGTCTATTCCTTCTCCAAATATTTCGGCTGCACCGGTTGGCGGCTCGGCGTCGTCGCCGTCGCCCAGGACAATATTTTCGACAAGACCATCCGGGCGATGCCGGAAGCGACGCAGAAACTCATGGACGCCCGCTACAAGGCACTGACCCCGAAGCCGCGTGACATCAAGTTCATCGATCGGGTCGTCGCCGACAGCCGCGACGTGGCGCTGAACCACACGGCCGGCCTGTCTCTGCCGCAACAGGTCATGATGTCATTGTTCGGGCTTGTGGAAATGATGGACGAGAACAAGCTCTATCAGAAAGCCTGCATGGCAATATGTGAGAAGCGCTTCCACATGCTCATGGACGGCATGGGCATCGAATTTGCCGCGCGCCCCTATTTCGACCGCTACTACGGCATCATCGACTACGAATACTGGGCGCGGAAATATGTCGGCGACGAGGTCACCGACTGGGTCAAGGAGAATGTGCACCCGCTCGACATTGCCTTCAAGCTTGCCGAGGATCACGGCATCGTGGTGCTGAACGGTTCGGGCTTCGAGGCGCCGAACTGGTCCGTGCGCGTATCCTTCGCCAACCTGCCCGACGAATCCTATTCAGCGATTGGGCGCGGCATCCGCTCCGTCGCACGTGGTTATCTTCAGGCCTATCGTGCGTCCAAGGGGCAGACAGCGCAGCCATAGGCTGGCAGCGGCCATAAGGATCAGTCCCTCCGTCAATAAGAACTGGATCTAAAGATGCTACACCAACTTACGCAGACTTGCTTTCCAATCCGCCCGGTATCGATTGCGGCGGCTGTGATCGCCATGTGTCTTGGCGGTGCGGCCCACGCCGAGGGGCCGCTTGACGATTTCCCTCTCGTGATCACCTGCCAGAACAAGGACACCTACCATGTCTTCTACCTTTCGCGCGTGGCGAAAGACGGGACGGCAACCTTTTCCGCTTCCGATCGATTGGGCGGGACGATCACGGTAAATGGCACGGCCAAGGCCATCGGCGACGCGCTGTCAGGCGGCAGTTGCGCGGGAAAGAGTCTTGAAGAATTGAGGGCATCCGGACAGGCGCGAGACGCCAAACGCTAACGATGCGCACTAACGGATAGGCTGAAAAGAGAGGCAGCCCATACGGAAGCCTTCTTTGCTCGCCTGCGTCGCCACTCTGTCGCTGTTGATCCAAGCCACGCGTCCCGCCTTGTCGGGCTGGTGAACGCGGACTGACCAGCACGAGGAAATCAGCGTTTATCGCCGAACCGGCGTGCGGTGGCCTGGCCTGTCACCTGCTCCCAGTGTTCGTCTGCCCGCCGTTCGAAGGTTGCCGCATCGCGCGCATCGCTCTGGTAAAACGCACCATCCGGCACGTCGGGCGCATAGACCTGGTCGCTCCAGCCGCGGCCGTCGTCGTGCGGAAAGGCATAACCGACATGGCCAAGCGCTGCGGCACCCTTGTAGTGCGCGTCGCGCAGATGCATTGGCACAGCGGACGGCGCTTCGCTGGCCACATGAGAAAGCGCCAGCGAAATGCCGCGACAGGCCGAATTCGACTTCGGCGCACGCGCCACATGAAGTGCGGCATGCGCCAGAACAATCTGTGCCTCCGGATAGCCGATTTTCTCCACTGCATGCAAAGCCGCGACAGCCGTCTGAAGCGCGGTATTATCCGCCAGCCCTACATCTTCCGATGCGTGGATCATGATGCGGCGGGCGATATAGCGTGGATCCTCACCGCCATGGATCAACCTCGCCAGCCAGTAAAGCGTCGCATCCGGATCCGAACCGCGCATGGATTTGACGAAGGCCGATACGACATCGTAATGCGCATCACCGGATCGGTCGTGGTTGACCGGCGCAGCCGCATAGGCTTCGTCGACCATCTCTTCCGTGAT
This sequence comes from Hyphomicrobiales bacterium, assembly GCA_900469445.1. Taxonomy (GTDB): domain Bacteria; phylum Pseudomonadota; class Alphaproteobacteria; order Rhizobiales; family Rhizobiaceae; genus Neorhizobium. The sequence continues at coordinate 556,542 of UBXM01000006.1, read as the reverse complement.
GACGACCGGACTGCCGGCTGGATGACCGACCGCGAGACTTTCCAGCACGGTCAAGGCGCGGCGCGCGTCACCGCCGGAGCGGCCGGCAATCCGCCGCAAAAGCGCGGGCGCGAGCTGCACGGCAATGCCTTTGCCGGCGAGATGGTCGAGACCGCGACGCACGACCTCCTCCATCTCCTCAAGGGCCAGCGGCTCCAGCTTCAGGATGGTCGAGCGCGAGATCAGAGCGGGCGTCAGCGTATGATAGGGGTTGCCGGTCGTCGCCCCGATGAAGTCGGCGACGCCTTCCTCGCAGAGCGCAAGAAGATGATCCTGCTGCGTGGCGCTGAAACGATGCACCTCGTCTGCGAACAGCAGCGTCGGGCGCATGCGCGCCTCGTCCGCGATCTTGCGGATATCGGCCACGTTGTTGTGTGCGGCATGCAGCGGTCTGAAACTCTTGCCCAACATGTTGCCGATGGCACGGGCAATCGAGGTCTTCCCGAGACCGGGCGGACCATAAAGAATGATGCTGCCGAGCCGTCCGGCAGCGATACGTCGGCGCAACATTGTCCCTTCGCCGAGAACCTTTTGCTGGCCGATAACATCGTCAAGCGTCGCTGGGCGCAATTCCGCGGCGAGCGGCATGGAGCCGGTGCGGGGTGCGGCATCGAAAAGATCGGTCATGCGAGCCTCGTCGAAAGGATTTCAGTTCCAGCTGCTGCATCTGTGTCGATGACCGCTGGATACCTTTCGTCTACCGGCGCGAACAGGCGGGGTCAAACCGCGGACACTGTGGCATTCGCGACGAACGACCAATCCCTGCCTGCTTCCGTCAATTCTGCACGCCTCTTCGTCCGCTCGAGCAGATCGGCACCCAATAGGCGTTCCAGAGCTACAGTCTGCGCGATCAGCACAGACTGTAAACTCCTTATTTGACTAGAGGAGATCCTCCGGCTGGATGAAATCCATGTCGGTATAGTCGATATTGTCGCCGGCCATCGCCCAGATGAACGTGTAGCTGCCGATACCGGCGCCGGAATGGATCGACCATGGCGGAGAGATCGCGCCTTCTTCATTGCCGATGAAGAGATGGCGGGTTTCCTGCGGCTCTCCCATCAGATGCAGCACGCGGGATTTCTGCTCCATGCCGAAGTAGAGATAGGCTTCCATACGGCGATCATGGATATGCGACGGGATCGTGTTCCAAACCGAGCCGTCCTCAAGCTCCGTATAGCCCAGCACGAGCTGGCAGCTTTCCATGACCAACGGGTGGATGAACTGGTTGATAGTGCGCTTGTTGGAGGTTTCGGTCGCGCCGAGCTTTACTTCCTTGCTATCTGCCTTGGTAATCAGACGGTTGGGGCAAGAACGATGCGCCGGGCAAGAGGTGATGTAGAAGCGTCCCTGACCGCTGAATGTCACGGCTCCTGCGCCCGCTCCGATATAAAGCACGTCACCGCGCTGCAATTCCCATGTCTCGTTTGCGATGCTGACAGTGCCGGTGTCGCCGATGTTGACGATGCCCATTTCCCGGCGATCAAGCAGAGACGGCGTCTTGGTTTCCTCGACCTTGTCGAGCACCAGCTTGCCGCCATTGGGAACCGCACCACCGATAATGAAGCGATCGTAATGCGTATATACCAATCGGATCTCGCCGTCCCGGAACATGTCCGAGGCGAGAAAATGCGCGCGAAGCTGCGCAGTATCCATAGCTTTTGCCTGAGCAGGATGCACGGCGTGCCTTGTTTCGACGGTCAACATGGACATCTCCTTTTACAGCTTCGGTCAACTCATAGTACGTGTCCCTTATGTCTGTATGACAACATTCTTCAGGTCAAGGCACATTCTTCGTCGATGTAGTAACAACGCTGATCTTCGAATTCGGAGCGGCACACCATTCATCTCCGCTCAGACTGAAACGGTCATCTCGCTCCGGCAGGCATCCACTATCTCGCCGCCAGCGGGCCCCGAACTGCGCATATTCTGCCGCCGGATCCCTGCAAACCTTAGCGTCGGGCAACAGGATTACAAAACATATTTGACATGAACGCTTCGAGATGTCTAAATCTGTCTGGCAAGTAACGATGTTCTGGGAGGAAAAATGATCATCACCGACGTCGAAGTCCGCGTCTTCCGCACGACCACTCGTCGGCATTCCGACAGCGCCGGCCACGCCCACCCCGGCCCGCCGCATCAGGTCGAGCAGGCGATGCTGACCATCCGTACCGAAGATGGCCACGAAGGCCATTCCTTCACCGCGCCGGAAATCGTTCGCCCCCATGTCATCGAGAAATTCGTCAAGAAAGTACTGATCGGCCAGGATTACCGCGATCGGGAAAGGCTGTGGCAGGATCTTGCACATTGGCAGCGCGGCTCTGCTGCACAGCTGACCGATCGCACCCTTGCCGTCGTGGATTGCGCGCTCTGGGATCTCGCCGGAAGAGCGGTTAACACACCTGTTTACAAGTTGATCGGCGCCTACCGCGACAAGGTGCTCGCCTACGGTTCGATCATGTGCGGCGACGAAATCGAAGGCGGTCTCGCAACGCCTGAGGATTACGGCCGTTTCGCCGAAACGCTGGTAAAACGTGGATACAAGGGCATCAAGCTGCATACCTGGATGCCACCTGTCAGCTGGGCACCGGATGTCAATATGGACATCAAGGCTTGCGCGGCCGTCCGTGAGGCCGTCGGCCCGAACATCCGCCTGATGATCGATGCGTTCCATTGGTATTCACGCACCGACGCGCTGGAACTCGGCCGCGGACTGGAAAAGCTCGACTTCGACTGGATAGAGGAACCGATGGATGAACAGTCCATGTCCTCCTACAAGTGGCTGGCCGATAATCTGGATATCCCTGTCGTCGGCCCCGAAAGTGCTGCCGGCAAGCACTGGCATCGCGCCGAATGGGTAAAGTCCGGCGCCTGCGACATCCTTCGCACCGGCGTCAACGATGTCGGAGGCATCACACCGGCCTTGAAGACGATGCATATGGCCGAGGCTTTCGGGATGGAATGCGAGGTGCATGGCAACACTGCGATGAACCTGCATGTCGTGGCCGCGGTGAAGAATTGCCGCTGGTACGAGCGCGGATTGCTTCACCCCTTCCTCGAATATGACGATGGCCACGACTACCTCAAGTCGCTCTCCGATCCGATGGACACGGACGGCTACGTTCACGTGCCCGACCGTCCGGGCCTCGGCGAGGATATCGATTTCGATTTCATCGAAAACAATCGGGTGAGATAGGGCAATGAAGACACTTCTTGCCTTCGGTGATAGCCTGACCTGGGGAGCAGATCCGACAACGGGGCTGCGCCACTCGCGTCAGCATCGTTGGCCAGAAGTGCTGAAGGCCGAACTGGGTGATCGGGTGGACGTCTTGTCCGATGGGCTCGGAGGTCGCACCACCTGTTATGACGACCATACCGGCCCGGCCTGCCGTAACGGCGCCCGGGCACTCTCGGTCGCGCTGGCCGCGCATATGCCGCTCGACCTTGTGATCGTGATGCTGGGCACAAATGACCTCAAACCGGTCCATGGTGGCCGGGCCGAGGCGGCATTTACCGGCATGCGGCGTCTTGCGGAGATCGTCGAGACATTTCCCTACAAACCCCGATCAGCACTCCCGCGTCTGATGATCCTCGCACCACCGCCCTGCGTGGCCGGCGATAATGGTCAGATCGCCGGTGGCCGGAGCATTGCTGAATCGCAGCGACTTGCACCGCTCTATCGCAAACTCGCCGCAGAACTCGGACACGACTTCTTTGACGCGGGCAGTGTTGCAAACGCCTCGTCGATCGACGGCGTGCATCTGGACGCTGCGAATACGCAGGTTTTGGGCCGGGCCCTAGCAGGACCGGTGGCGAATATTCTTGGGTGATCTGCCCGGCTTAGGAGGCTTTTGCTGCCGGAAAGATCGAAATCGTGGAGGGTCGCGCCCCGACTGGGCCGGCATCAAATGGAGGAAACATGCGACACTTTTTTGCGACTGCAGCCGTCGGAGCACTCCTGCTCGGCGCCGTGCCTCTGACCGCCTTGGCGGAAACGCCGAAAGATCAACTGGTCGTGGCGACCACCATGAACAATATCCTGACACTCGATCCAGCGGCCATTACCGGCCGCGAGACCGTACAGGTATTGAACAACATCTACGATACGCTGGTCATTCTCAACGACAAGGATCGCTCGATCCAGCCACGGATTGCGGAGCGCTGGGAGATCTCCGAGGACCGCATGTCCATCCGCTTCCACCTGCGGGAAGCGACATTCGCATCCGGCAACGCGGTGACAGCCAATGATGTGGTCTGGAGCCTGAAGCGTCTGCTGACGCGCAACCTTGCCCAGGCTTCGCTGCTCAAGACGCGCGGCTTTACGGCAGACGCGGCCGACAAGCTCTTCGTGGCTGAAGACGAACACACCTTCGTCTTGAACCTGCCACAGCCGGATGACCCCAATCTGGTTCTGATGGTGCTGGCACAGAATGGTCCGGGTTCGATCATAGACAGCAAGACCGCGCTCGAAAACGAGAAGGACGGAGATCTCGGCGCCGGCTGGCTGACATTGAATTCGGCAGGTTCCGGTCCGTTCACACTCGGGCAATGGAAGTCCAACGAATATATCATCCTCACCCGTAACGGCGATTACTGGGGCGAGGCTCCGGCGATGAAGCGTGTGCTGATGCGCCATCTGCCGGAATCGCAATCGCAGCGCCTGATGCTGGAAAAGGGCGACATCGATGTCGCCTATTCGCTGCAGGCGCCGGACCTGAAATCGCTCGAAACCAATGCCGAGATCAAGATCGAGTCCACGCCAGGCTCCGGCTTCTATTATCTCGGCGTGTCGATGAAGGACGAACAGTTTGCCAAGCCAAAAGTGCGCGAGGCGCTTCGCTACCTGATCGATTATGACGGCCTCGACAAGGCTGTCATGCCTTATTACGGCAAGGTCCGTCAGCGCCAGATCAGCACTGGCGTCATGGGTTCATTGCCGGATCCGGGCTACAAGCTCGACATCGAAAAGGCAAAGGCGCTGCTGGCGGAAGCCGGTTATCCGAACGGCTTCAAGACAACGCTCCGCGTTCTGTCGGAAGATCCGTTCATGAAGGCGGCGACCGCCATCCAGAACACGCTTGCCCAGGCCGGCATCCAGGCCGAACTTATCACCGGCTCCGGCGATCAGATCTATGGTGCGATGCGCGAGCGCAAGTTCGAGCTGCTCGTCGGACGCGGCGGTGGTGGCCAGCAGCCTCACCCGGACAACAACCTGCGTGCACTTGCCTACAATCCGGACAATTCGGATGAAGCCAAGCTCACCAACTACCAGGGTTGGCGTACCAGTTTCTACGACGAGAAGCTCAACAAGATGATCGGTGATGCGCTTGTCGAGCGCGATCCGGCAAAACAGACGAAGGCCTATGAGGAGATCCAGAACTACATGGAAGAGATCGTCATGTCGATCCAGCCGTTTTCTGAAGTCGTCGACACTGCCGCCTTCCGCAGCGATGTCGGCGGCATGATCGTCAACCCATGGCTTTCCCGCTTCGAGGGCATCACGAAGCAGCGCTAACCTCTCCAGACGGCTGTTTCGATAGAGAGGCGCATGGCAACATGCGCCTCTTTGGCGTTGCCTCCGCTTTCCGACAGAGCAACCGAGCAAAGCCTTCGTCCCATCCTCTTCCTCGGCAAAAAAGAGCCCGGCACTAAGGCCGGGCCAGGGAGGAGTTCTTTTAGCCAAAGCACGCGTCAAACATGCCCTTCATATTCCAGAGAAGCGCCGATCAGCTGGCGGGAATAGGGATGGGTTGCCTGACAACCGGGTATCGCCTCGCGCGGCAATATCTCGGTGATCTCCCCGCGCAGCATCACCGCGAACCGGTCGCACATGTGATCGACGACCGCCAGGTCATGCGTCACCATGATATAGGTGAAGCCATGCTCCTCGCGCAGCCGCTGCAAGAGGTTGAGGATTTCCGCCTGAACGGAGACATCCAGAGCAGATGTCGGCTCATCGAGAAGCAATAGCGACGGTTCGAGGATCAGCGCCCTTGCAATTGCCACACGCTGGCGCTGTCCACCGGAAAGCTGATGCGGAAAACGATCGAGGAAAGAAATCGGCAGGCCGACATCGGACAGCACTTTGCGCATCCTGTCCTCGTGGTTTCCGAGTTTATGGATTCTCAGCGGCTCTGACAGCACGGTACGCACCGATTGGCGCGGATGCAGCGAACCGTAAGGATCCTGGAAAACCATCTGCAGGGTGCGGCAGCGTTCGATCAGAGGCATGTCGCGCACCGACTGACCGTTGATCAGGACCTCTCCCTTCCAGAAATCCGTCAACATGGAGATGCAGCGCAGTACCGTGGATTTCCCCGATCCGCTTTCGCCGACCAGTCCGAAACACTCTCCCGGCTCGACCGAGAAGGAGACATCGGGCAGAACCTTGAGCGCATTCGGGCCATCGCCGAAGGTGATGGAAAGATTGCGCGCCTCGACTGATACCGTCATCGTGAAACCTCCTCCAGCCATTCCGGGCGGCGGTCGAGAACCGCCAGCGGCGCACGTGTGCCGCCTATGCGCGGCTGGGCCGCGAGAAGGCCCCGCGTATAGGGGTGCTGCGCCTTGTCGAGATCGCGGGCGGCAAGTGTCTCCACCACGCGGCCCGCATACATGATCAACACGCGGTCGCAGAAATTGCGGACCAGATTGAGGTCGTGGCTGATCATGATCAGACCGATCCCGCGATCGCGCACGAGGCTGTCGAGAATGTTCAGCACCTGAAGCCGCACCGTGACATCCAGTGCCGAGGTGGGTTCGTCGGCAATGACCACATCCGGATCGGCGAGCAGCATCATCGCGATCATCACGCGCTGGCCCATGCCGCCCGAAATCTCATGCGGATATTGTTCACACACCCGTTCCGGGTCGCGGATCTTCACCGCCTCCAGCATGGCGACCGCCTTTTCACGAGCGTCCTGCCTGCTGCATTTGAAGTGGCGGAGATAGGTTTCAGCCACCTGATCACCCACCTTGCGGATCGGATTGAGCGAAAATTTCGGATCCTGCAGGATCATCGACATGCGCCGTCCGCGCACGCCGAGCATCTGGTCTTCGCTCAGCGACAGCAGGTCGACATCCTCGAACCGCAGCTTGTCCGCGGTGATCTTGGCCGATGGCAGCAATCGCAACAGCCCTCGGCCCACAGTGGATTTTCCCGAGCCGCTTTCGCCGACGATGCCAAGCCGCTCGCGCCCGAGGGTGAAGGACACGCCGCGCACAGCATCTGTTGCTGCCCCTCCATAACGGATGTGAAGGTTTTCTACTTCGAGGATGGAACTGGTCATGGCCTACCTCCGGTTCATCTGCTTCGGATCGAGCGCATCGCGCAATCCATCGCCAAGTAGGTTGAAGGCAAGGCTGACGCACAGGATGGCGACACCCGGGAAAGTGACGAGCCACCAGCTGTCGAGCATGTAGCGACGTCCCGTGGCAATCATCGCCCCCCATTCAGGCAGCGGCGGCTGGGCGCCAAGTCCGAGAAAGCCAAGGCCGGCCGCCGTCAGAATGACGGTCGCCATGTTGAGCGTCAGCCGGATCAGGACCGACGGCAGACACATGGGCACGATCGACTTGACGATGATGCGGGTCGGCGAAGCGCCCTGAAGGCGTGCGGCGGCAATATAGTCCGCATTGCGGAAGGTCATTGCTTCGGCGCGCGCAAGGCGGGCAATCGGCGGCCATGACGTCAACGCGATGGCGATGATCGCATTGTTGAGGCTTGGGCCGAGTGCAGCCACGAAGGCGAGCGACAGGATCAGGCTCGGAAAGGACAGGAAAATGTCGGTGATACGCATCATCACCGTATCAAAGCGACCACCCAGATAACCCGAGGCCGCGCCGACGGCGAGCCCGATCGGCCCAACGACGATCGACACGAGGAAGATGATCGTGAGCGTGATGCGCGATCCCCAGACGAGGCGACTGAAGATGTCGCGGCCGAGTTCGTCGGTCCCGAACATGTGCCCGTTGCCGGGGGCCTGAAGCGTGTTGGCAAGATCCTGCGCATAGGGATCATGCGTCGCGATCAGCGGCGCGAATATGGCGACAAGGATAAGCAGCGCCAGCACTGCAAGGCCGAAAAGCGAGGTCGGGCTTTTCATCAGGAAGAGAACGATGTTGCGCAGAGCGTAGACAGACGCCGGCACGCGCAGCCTGGAAGCGGTTGTGACTGACATCAGCGGGTCCTCGGATCGAACAGACGGTAAAGTACGTCGGAGAGCAGGTTGAGCGCGATGAAGATGACACCGACGATCAACACGCAGGTCATGACGGCATTCATGTCGCCGATGATCAGATTGCTCGTCAGGTATTGCCCGAAGCCCGGCCAGGCAAAAACCGTCTCGATCAGCACGGCGCCCTCCAGGAGCGAACCGTAGGCGAGCGCCACGATGGTGACGAGCTGCACGCGGATATTGCCGAAGGCATGGCGCCATACGGTCTGCCGGTTAGACAGCCCTTTCACGCGGGCCGTGGTGATATATTCCTGCCCCAGCTGGTCAAGCATGAAGCTGCGCGTCATGCGCGTGATATAGGCAGACGAAGAATAACCGAGCAGCGCGGCCGGCAGAATGAGATGGTTCACTGCCGACCAGAATACGTCCATCTCTCCCGCCAAAAGGCTGTCGATCAGGAGAAAGCCGGTCGTTTCCGGAACAAGGCCGATATAGAACTGGTCCATACGGCCACTGCCGCCTACAAGATCAAGCTTTGCATAAAGAACGATGAGAGCGATCATGCCCGTCCAGAAGATCGGCATGGAATGGCCGAACAGGCTGAGCACGCGCACCACATGGTCGAGCCAACGATCCTTGTTGACCGCCGCGATGACGCCCATCGGCACGCCGATGCCTGCACCGATGAGGATCGCAAACGTGGCGAGTTCGATCGTCGCCGGCATGACATGCAGGATATCCTGGATCACCGGCTGGCCGGTGCGGATCGACGTGCCGAAATTACCGGTAAGCACGTCGCCGAGATAGTAGAAAAACTGCTCCCAAAGCGGACGATCAAGGCCGAGCGAGCGAAAGACCTGTTCATAGGTCTCGCGGGTCGCGTCTTCACCGACCATCGCACGCACGGGATCCGCAGGCATCATCCGGCCGATGATGAAGGTAAGCACGAGCAGGCCGAGCAAGGTGACCAGTATGGTCCCGATATGCCCGATAGCGCCCTGCATGGACAGGCGTCTTGTCGACATGGTTCCTCCGTATGTCAGCCACCGATCATCGGCGAAGACAGGGCTCCCATCCTGTCAGACAACTTATGGAAAGTTGTCACATGCTATTTACGCTGTCAAGCATAGATCAGAGAAAGTCGTCGCGCCGGGGCGTGAAGCAGTCGATCAGCTCCCCGGCTTCGATGCACTGGCACCCGTGCACGACATTGCCAGGAATGACGAGGCTATCGCCGGCAGAAAGCTCATGAGCCTCGTCACCGCGGAAAAAGCGAAAACGTCCGCGGGCAACATAGGTGGACTGAACGTGAGGATGGCTATGCAGCTTGCCCTGCGCGCCGGCTTCGAATCGGAAGGATACAACCATCAATTCGGGCGCTTCGGAAAGGATCTGGCGCTGAACGCCTTCATCGGGTGATACGACGGGAAAAACGGGCAGAGACATAAAAACCTCACTGACAACAAAAGCATTTCATCATATAAGATTCAGCTTCTGTATGACAACACCCTATTTCGGTGGCGCCGCATCGTCCATGGCGGAGGTGCGGGAGCGAAGCAAGGCCTTGTAGCGATCGAGGCTTCCACGCAGATGCGCACGCATATGCTCACGTGCGGCCTCGGCATCACTTTCGATGATGGCGTCCACGATCCGCGCATGCTCCTCCTGCAGATGAAGGTTATAATCCTTCGGCCGATGCCCCGGCGCTGCGCCCTGCAACTCTCCGCGGGGAATGATGCCGGAACGGATCAGCTGAAGAAATTCGGGAAAACGCCGGTTCTGCGTGGCCTGAGCAATGGCCAGATGCAGACCGAAATCCGCATCCCGGGTCGGCGCTCCGTTTGCAAGACAGTTTTTGACCTCGCCATGCGCCTCCAGGATTGCCTCGATCTGGGCAGCCGAGCGCCGAGCTGCCGCAAGAGCGGCGGCCTCGACTTCAAACACGGTTCTTAGCTCGAGCAACTCGATCACGGAGGAAATGCGCTCCGTCTTGAGGTCTTTGAAGGGACGCTCCTCTTCGCGTTTTGCTTCGAGTGCAAAAACCCCGGCGCCCTTGCGGGCCTGAACAAGTCCGTCCGCGCGCAGGATGGCAATCGCCTCGCGCACGACTGTTCGGCTTACCGAGTACTGCTTGGCCAGCGCATTTTCGCTAGGCAGCCGGTCTCCGGCCTGAAATACGCCACTCGTCAGCTGATTGCGAAGATCCGCGCTGATCCTTGATGCATGGGATGTATCCCATCTGGCTATGGCGGTGATGTCTTCCAATGTCGCCTCGCTATTGCCAACCTGTCAGGCATGTTGATCGCATAGCTATCGCAGGAGTTCGCAGTTGCTGCAAGCAAAGATGTTTGTTTGCTGGAGGGTGGCTCACCCTCGTCATCCTCGCTCGTGTGCAGCTTTCAGCCCATTTGGGCACTAACGCAGGTGCGCCGTGAAAGCCTCTGCCGGCACCGGCTTGCCGTAAAGGAAGCCTTGCGCTTCGTTACAGCCGGCAGCCGCCAGGAATGCTGCCTGCGCCTCATTCTCTACGCCTTCGCCTATCGTCTGCAGCCCCAATTGCCGCGACATCGATATGATCGCCGAGGTGATGGCCGCGCTGTCGGTGTCACTGGGCAGATCGGTAATGAAGGCTCGATCAATCTTGATCCGGCTGATGGGAAACCGCTTGAGATTGCTCAAGCTGGAATAACCCGTGCCGAAGTCGTCAAGCGCCACCGAAATTCCGAGCGATGCGAGTTCTCTCATCTGCGAAATCGAATTATCGTTGTCCCGCATGATCGTGCTTTCGGTGATTTCGACTTCCAGCCATCTCGGGTCAAGATTTGCTTGCGCAAGGAAGGCCGCCACTTTGGGAACGAGATCGGAAGCTTCAAACTGTCTCGCCGACAAATTCACCCCCATTCGGAAGCGTATAAACCCTTGATCCTGCCACTGCTTGGCCTGACTGATGGCCTTCTTGAGGATGAGGTCACCCAATTCGACGATGAGGCCGGTCTCTTCAGCCAATGGTATGAATTCCAAGGGTGCAAGAAGACCGTATTCCGGGTGGCGCCAGCGCACGAGTGCTTCCGCGCCGGTGATCTTAGCCGATGAAATATCGTATTGCGGTTGGTAATGCAGGATGAACTGATCCGCGACGATTGCTCTTCGCAACTCTTCGGATCGTTGAAGCTTCTGGCGGACGGACTCAGCCATATCCTGCGAGAAGGCCTTAATGCCATTTCGGCCGGCTTCCTTGGCCCGATACATGGCCATGTCGGCCTTGGCGAACAGCTCGTCTGCTCTCGTCCCATCCTGGGGATATCGAGCGAAACCAACACTGCATGTGACATGAAAATCCGTTCCACCGATACGTATCGGCCGGCCGAGTTCACGACACAAATCCTGCATATGTGCTTTGAAATCCAGGCATCCGGAATTGACGACGACAAACTCGTCACCTCCGAGGCGCGCGACATAGCCACCAGCGCCGACGGCTATGATCAGCCGCTGGGCAATGGCCTTCAGGAGCGCGTCGCCGGCACCGTGGCCAAGACTGTCGTTGATCAGCTTGAAGTTATCGAGGTCTATGAAACCCAAGCTGAATTCCCTGGATGGATAGCCATCCGACATCATTTCGGCGAGCCGTCGGTCAAGCGCCACACGATTTGGGAGACCCGTCAGATGGTCGGTATTGGCCAGTCGCTGAACCTCCTGTTCCGCCATTTCCCGGTCGATGGAAAGTCCAACGAGACGTGCGATGCCGCGGCAAAATTCCAATATCGCAGCATCCCATCGATGCCGGCCGCGCCTGATGGCGATAGCTCCGTGAAAGCGATCGTCGGCGGAGCGGATCTGCGCAACGAATGTCTCGCCATCTCCAGCAGCTTGCTCAAACGCGGATAAAAGCTGTTCGGTAGATGTCGTCGGCAACTCATTCTCGGGATCTGCCCAAAAGGAGTTGCTTCGCTTGTCGACGGCAAAGGCGGTGCCGTTTCCAACTGCGCGATAAACTGCAACGTCGATACTCTTGGATAGCGATTGCAAGATCGGCTGCAACTCGCTCATCAAAAGGGATGTCGGTGTTTTCTCCAATATCCTCTCAAGGATCAAGGTTTGCGCACGCGTCATCCGCTCAGACGCTTTCTGATCGGATATGTCTCTTGAGGCCCCCACAACGCCGATTATCTGGCCGTAATCGTCACGAAGAGGAACGCGGGACATCATCAGCCAGCGGTCAGGCCCGCCGCGCATGGCAGGTTCTTCAAATCCGAGATCGGCATTGCCGGTCTCCATCACCTGCCGTTCCACTTCACCGATCTCTCTGGAGAGATCGGCGCCGTGAATATCGGCGTCGGAAAGGCCCAGCATCGTATCCAGACTATCGAAACCATTGATCTCGACCACGGCAGTGTTGGCAAAAATGAAGCGCCCGTCCCGATCCTTGGCGTATATGTAGTCTGGGACATGATTGATCATGGCCTCGAGCCACGCATATCGTTGCGTGATTGCATGAAGGTTTGGTTGGCTTGAAAGGGCATTGGCCGAACTGGCCGGCTCGCCAGACCCTGCTCGCTCGATGTCGGTCGCTGTCTGGCGCGCTATATTTGACGATGATTTGGGCATCCAAGGTCCTCCAGCGTGGACCGGTAATTACTTTGAGTTTATTAAAGATCACTTCGTAAACACTAGCTCATATCATAACTTCCTGCCGGATTGAAAAATTCGGCATCCATCAGCAAATTCGGTGTCTGGGCGAGAAACTCGATCCAAATTGATCACGACGCGACCGATCGCCAGCGTGGGATTGTCGCCTGAAGGCCCGGCTTCCAGAATTTCGCCGAAGAAACGCTGCCGGTGCATCAATAGACAGGTACCATAACCCACTGATCTCTGATAGCTTTCCCCCAAATCCCTCTTGGATTGATCGTCTCCGGCCAAGCTCGGACTACAACGCCCTATCGGATGAAATTGACCGCTATGATGCAAGGCATGAGCGAGTGGCAGCCGGTTCAACTGCCCGCGGCGCAAACTTTCGAAATAAATTCGCGACACACCGGTGAAAATTACCGGATTCTGGTCCGATCGCCGTCTGGCCCACCTCCGAAAGCCGGTTATCCCACGCTTTGGATGCTTGATGGAGATGCGAGCTTTCCGCTCGTTTTCAGCAAACCAGCAGGCGGGCTATTTCCGGCATCAAACACATCTGCAGATGGCGCTACCGGTCTTACAGTCGCGATCGGCTTTCCGGGCGGCGCCCCCTTCGATGCGCCAGCGCGATCGCGAAATTATACGCCTCAGCCCGATCACGACACCGGCGACATCGTTTCCAGTGTTTTCGGTGGTGCTGAGGGCTTCCTGCATTTTATCGTCGAAGAGCTGCGCCCTGCCCTTTCCGCACATTATCCGCTCGATCCTGCCCGGAATACACTGTTCGGGTTCTCCTATGGCGGGCTCTTCACCATCAATACGCTGTTACACTGTCCGGGCCATTTCCAGCGATACTGGGCGGCAAGCCCATCACTTTGGTTCAGTGACGCCCTGATGATGCGCCGCATGCGCAGCAATGCCACCACGAGCGCGGCCGAGCGCCTTGTCATCACCGTCGGAAAAGACGAGCAATATGCGACGCATGCCTTGCCAGCTGGACGACAGGATCATCTGTCTCGTCGCGCCATGGTCGATAATATTACGGAAGCTGCGGAGCTGATCGCGCGCGCCAATCCGGCGATCGCGGTCGACCTGATTGTCGCCGCCGATCACGATCATTTCGACATGCTGCTTCACGGCGTCCGACGCGCCCAGGCAATGGCCTTCAGCGAGGCGGATGCTGCACTTTAAAGGTGATGGCATGACGAAAGCGGCCCGGAACCTTTCTCCGGGCCGCTTTTTCATAAATTCGGTCGATGCCGCGATCAGAAGGTCGCGTTCAGCTTGAAGACGACATTGCGCGGTTCGCCATAGAAGTTGAACACCGAGGTGCCGCCGACGCGCTCGTAATATTTCTTGTCGAACACGTTGTTGACCGAAAGGCTGGCCGTCAGATTCTCGTTGAAATTGTAACCAGCCTGCAGATCGACCACACCGTAGCCCGGAGCTTCGATAGTGGTGGCGCCACCCGCTGCCGTGCGCGAGATATTCTTGAACGAGGAGAACAGCTTCACGCCACCACCGACAAAGATGCCATCGGTCCAGGTGCCTGAACCGTTGAATGTGTATTTGGTGAAGAGCTGCACCATATGCTCAGGGGTGTAGAATTCCGAGCCTGCGGCCGTGGTCGTATTCTTGAATTTCGTGTCGGTATAGGTGTAACCGGCCATCGCCTCCCAGTTGGGCAGGATTTCACCGTTGATTTCGAACTCGATGCCGCGCATGTGCGCTTCACCGCCGGCAGTGTACTTGCCGAGATTATCCAGATCGGAGACAGCGCGGTTCTTGTCGGTCAGATCAAACCAAGCAAGCGAGGCATTGAGATCGTCCGTCAGTTCCGCCTTGAGACCGATCTCATACTGCTCGCCGGTGCGTGGATCGAGCAGCCTGTTCGAGGCGTCCTGAACAGATTGCGGCTGGAAGATTTCCGTATAGCTGGCATAAGCCGATACCCGGTCGGTGAGGTCGTAGATAATGCCGGCGTAAGGCGTGAATTCGCCGTTGACCTTGACTTCACTGTCGCCGGACTGGGCATCATACCAGCTGAAGCGACCGCCACCGATCAATGTCAGCCTGTCGACCGGCTTGATGCGCCACTGCCCATAGATACCATACTGGTCTGTTTCGGTTTCATCCGGGCTACCGAACGTGTAGTCGGGCTTGGCAATATTGGTGTTCCAGTCGTGGAGGTTCTGGGCGCCCGCAATCGTGCCCCTGGCGTTCCACAGGCTGTCATCGCTACCACGATAGTCTACGCCGGCGATGATATTGTTCTCCAGCCCATAGATTTCGAAGGGCTTGCTGATATGCGCGTCGAGAGAGACCGAATCCTGCTCGTACTTGCGAGCCAGCCAGCCAGTGCCGTTGGCCACGACGCCCGATGCGTCTGCAGAGCCTGCGGCATAGGCGTAAAGGAAATTGACATCAACGTGGGAATAGAGCGCCGATACCTTCGCATGGCCACCGTCATCGAAACGATGTTCAAGCTCGGCGATGTACTGCGTGACATTGTTCTCGAAATTGTTCCAGTCCGCGCCCGTATAGGTCGAACGCGGCAGGTCGAGCAGCGTGCCGTCCGACATCGTCGGCAGACCGTTGAACGGGGTAATGTCGCGGCGGGTGTGGTTGATGCTCAGCGTAGCCGTCGTGTTGTCCGTTATGTCGGCCTGTATCGTGCCGTAGATAACGCCAACCTTGTTATCGACGGTATCGATAAAACTGTCCTTGGCTGAAAGCGCACCGACCAGCCGGCCACGCACCCGGCCGGACTTGGTCAACGGCCCGGTTACATCACCTTCAATGCGCTTGCCGTCCCACGAACTCATGATCGTGTTGATGCTTGCCCTGTATTCGTCGGAAGCCTGCTTGAGACGCATATTGACGGCGCCGGCCGGCTCGCCCGCCCCGCCAAAAAGGCCCGAAGGACCGCGCAGGATTTCGATATGGTCGACCACAACCATGTCAGGCTGGGTACCGTAGATGGAGGATACCGGCGTCGAAAGGCCGTTCATGTAAAGCGTATCGTACTCGAAACCGCGAGAATAAAGGCTGGAGCGGCCATCATCATTGGTCAGAACCACGACGCCCGGCGTCTTGCGCATGACGGTATCGAGCGAAGAAAAATTGCCGTCGTCCAGACGTTCGCGCGTCATGACCGTGGTCGACTGCGGTACTTCGCGCAGGGTGCGCGTGTCCTTGTCGCCGACGCTGATTTCCTTTGTCGTGTAGCTGTTGGTGCCTTCAGTCTCGTAGGTTGCACCTTCGAGCACGATCGGCGCCAACTCGGTGCTAGCCTGGCTGTTGCCGCCATCCTGCGCCTGTGCTGCAGCTGCCAGGCCTGTCAGGACGGTCGTTGCCAGCAGAATTCGCGTCAGCCGCTCGATTGCCTGCCGCTGCGCGATGGTCTTATTTCCGTTCATTCCCATACCCCCGGACGACCAGTTCTTTCCGCATGTTTTCCGCGCTCCGCGCGGCAAACAGTGCCGGACATCCCCTGTCGCGGCTATTCTTGAGTGCATATTTCATGTATTCCTATACGTGGTCTTGGAAACATCCGCTTTCGTTAATCACGCATAAAGTTATGCAGGAGACCTGTGTGAACAGCGCCGTCGATCCCCTTCCGCCCGTGGCTACCAATCCCAACCCCGTCCTAACGCGGCGTGAGCTGCGCAAGAACGGTGTGCGTGTGCTCGACAGTGGCGATCAAGGTGACGCAGTTGTCGCATGCGGCCTGGTGGGGCAGGTGCGGATGAATGGCATCCACGTCAATTTCGGCCGTCGTATGCAGGTCGATGATCTGGAGATGGAAGTGGCCCTCGATGCACAGGTCTGCATCAAGATTTTTCTCGAGGGCTTCGTCGAAGCATCTCTGAACGGAGTGCCGATGCCCATGCCGCACCGCACTGCGCAGGGGCGCTGGCAGTCCTCGGCGATCATCGTTTCCCATGAAAGCGGCGCGCGTCTTCGCAGGCGAGCACGCAAGGGGCAATATCTCGACAAGATGGTCATTGGCATGTCGCGCGAGTGGCTGCGGCGCTTTTCCGAAGCAAGCGAAGCTCCCGGTACGTTCCAGGCGCTTCTGTGTGGAGATCCCGGCTTCTGGCAATGGCAACCCAACCGCAAGGTCGAGTTTCTGGCACGGCAGATGTTCGATATCGCGGCCCGCAAGCCGCCGTTCTCGGCCGTTCTCCTGGAAAGCCATACGCTCGCCATCGTTTATGAAGCACTGACGGCAGCGTTCGGCTCGAATCCCGATGCGGTTGCGCCACCGACAAACCTGACGGCAGCCGACCAACAGCGCATCTATGCGCTGGTACAGTATATCGACCGCCATTCCGCGCAGGAACTGACCGTTGCCGAGATGGCAAACGAGCTCGGCGCCAGCCAGGCGACGCTGCAGCGATTGGTGCGCAAGGCACACCATTGCTCGCTGAACGAATTCATTCGAAACCGGTGGCTGACTGAGGCACGCCAGGCGCTTCTCTTCAGCAATCGCAGCATTTCCGACATCGCCTATGAGGCGGGCTACGTTCATTTATCGAATTTCACGACCGCATTTCGCAGACATTTCGGTTATCCGCCTTCGTCACTGCGCCGGCAGGTCGGTACCGCCGAGGGCTGAACGACGCAGCCTAAACAATCTTGCTGAAGACGCTCATGTTTCGGTAGCGAGGATCGAACAGCGATGCTAATGCTGCCGCCCGCACGGGCTTCGAGCGGACGGTACGGCCCCTGCCCTTCCCCAGCCGTCAGCGGAGAATGCAGCCATGCGGATTGCGACAACCAGCCGATTCGCGACGCGGATCGTTATAGCGGCGATTGCCTCGCTCCTGTTCTGGTCGCAGACTGCCGCAGCGGAGGCCTGGCCGCGCAGCTTTACCAATCTCGATGGCAGCCAGACGGAAATACCGTCCAGGCCGAAACGCATCCTTTCCACCTCAGTCACGCTGACGGGTACGCTTCTGGCGATCAAGGCTCCGGTTGTCGCCAGCGGGTCTGCCGCGAATGGCCAGTTCTTTGCCCAGTGGGACCACGTAGCCAAGGAGCATGAGATCGAAAATGCCTGGCCGGCCGGCAAGGTTGACCTGGAGGCCGTTTACGCCACCGAACCCGACCTCATCATCGTCACGGCGAGCGGCGCTGGTTCGACCAAGGATCAGCTTGACGCATTCCGTCAGGTGGCACCGACCATCCTGGTCGATGACGGCGCGCTTTCCTGGCAGGAGCTTGCGACCGAACTGGGCAAGGCGACGGGACTAGAGGAACAGGCCGCCGCCTCGATCGCCGAGTTTGACGCCTATGTCGCCTCAGCCAGAGCCAGGATCAAGATTCCGACCGGCAAGGCCAATATCATCAGCTTCAACGGAGCCGGCCAGAGCAACCCGATCGCAAAGCCGGATGGTCCGCATGCAGCCCTTCTAACCGCGCTCGGTTTCGAGATCGAGGCTCCGGATCAGGCATGGCACACGCAGGCGGCAAGCCGCGACGATTTCGTCTGGGCGGATTACGAGCGCCTGGTGGATCTGAAGGCCGAAACAACATTTCTGCTGCGGGTAGACGACAACAGGGCAACAGCGTTCCGCAATGACCCCGTTCTTGCCAACCTGCCTTCAGTAAAGAACGGCCAGGTCTTCGGGCTTGGCATCCATTCCTTCCGGATCGACTATTACAGCGGCAAGGAAATCGTTGACGGCATCGCCGCCAAGTTCGGAAACTGACGTCTTGCGCAGCGGACCTGGAAGCATGGCAGCGCCGACCCGCACGCGTGACGGTTGCCTTACGGCAGGGATTTGCGGGCTGGGTGTTTTGCTTTTTGCCGCAATCGTGTTTGGCATTGTTGCGGGCGCCCGGCCTATTCCGCTCGCAACCACATGGAACGCGATCACCCATTTCGATCCGGCCGACAGCGATCATCTTCTGGTTTGGCTGCTGCGCATTCCCCGTACCCTGCTTGCCATCGTGGTTGGTGCAGCGCTCGGGGCTGCCGGCACGATCATGCAGGCGCTGACGCGCAATCCGCTCTCCGACCCTGGTATCCTCGGCATAAACGCGGGGGCAGCGATGGCGGTCACCGGTGCCATCGCCCTTCTCGGCATAACCGATGTCACGGCCTATATGGCATTCGGCATCGCTGGCGCCGCCTTGGCCGGCGCAGCCGTCTATCTGCTCGGCAATCTTGGGCAAAGTGGCGATCCGGTGCGCGTGGTTTTGGCGGGGGCAGCCCTTTCCGTCGTCCTGATGTCACTGACCCAGATCGTTCTGGTCAATAGCGACGAACAGGTCTTCGACCAGTTCCGCAACTGGTCGGTCGGCTCTCTCCAGGGACGCAGCTACGCAGTCCTGCTGCCCGCCTTCGTCCTCTCCTTAATCGGGATCGCCATCGCCTTCACGCTGACAAAGGCACTGGATACTGCCGCCCTTGGTGCCGACCTAGCCAAGGCGCTCGGCGGCAATCCCGTATATATCTGGAGCTTTTCGGCACTTGCCGTGATCATGCTTTGCGGCGCGGCGACGGCTGCTGCCGGGCCGATCGGCTTCGTCGGCTTGACAGCTCCCCATATCGCCCGGCTGATCACCGGTCCCGGCCATCGCTGGTTGCTGCCTTATGCCATGACGATCGCGGCTCTGCTGACCGTCAGCGCCGACGCGCTCGGACGCGTGATTGCACCACCCGGTGAGGTCGGCGTCGGCATCATGGTCGCAGTGATGGGTGGCCCCTTCTTCATCGCGCTTGTTCGCCGCCATCGGATATCGAAATTATGAGCCGCCTATCCGGCCCGTCCGCCAACCGTGCTCGCCGGCTTGTCTGGCGTAGCCGGCATATGTCCTTCACAATCACCGCGCGCCCAATCGCAATCACGCTGTGCCTGACGATCCTCACATTGCTTGCCGCGCTTTTTGCCATCACGCTCGGCCGCGTCCCTATACCCTTCATCGAAGTCGTTGCCACGCTTCTCGGGCATGGAGAAGGCGGCATGCGTCAACAGGTCATTCTTAACTTGCGCCTGCCGCGCCTGCTCGTTGCAATCTTTGCCGGCGCAGCCCTCGGCGTTTCGGGGGCGGTATTTCAGTCGGTGTCCCGCAATGCGCTCGGCTCGCCGGATGTGATCGGTTTCACGACAGGTGCAGCAACCGGCGCATTGTTGCAGATCGTCCTCTTTGGCGGCGGCTCACTCGCGGTTGCGGTGTCGGCCATGCTTGGTGGGCTGGTGACGGCAACCATCGTCTATCTCCTGTCGTTCAAACAGGGCGCGACCGGTGGTTATCGCCTGGTCCTCATCGGTATCGGAGCCGGCGCCACGCTCAACGCTCTTAACGGACTGATGCTCGTGAAAGGCGATCTCGACAATGCGATAGCCGCCAACCTCTGGCTTTCCGGTTCGCTTGATGCCCGGAACTGGGATCACGCCTGGACCGTCATGGGTGGCGCGCTGCTGCTGGTACCTTTGGTCGGCCTTGCAGCAATCCGGTTGCGGATGATCGAAATGGGCGACGATCTGGCCCGCCAACTTGGGGTCCATGTCGAGAAGACACGATTTGCCATGATTGCCTGTGCGGTCCTGCTTGCCGGCGTTGCCACCGGAGCGGCAGGGCCGATTGCCTTTTTGGCGCTGGCAGCACCACAGCTCGCTGCCCGACTGACCGCCGCACGCGGAATTCCCGTGTTTAGCGCCGCAGCCATGGGTGCCTTCCTGCTGGTGATCGCGGATCTTGTGACCCAATACATCGCAACCGACCTCGTTCTGCCCATAGGCCGAACGACCGGCCTTGTCGGCGGCCTCTACCTTCTCTGGCTACTCACACGATCAAAACAGCGCTGATCGGCAGATCATGCGGACGGCGCCCTCTCATCGAGTGGCACGACCATCGGATCGCCGGTCACCGGATCCTCGATGACGATGGCCGCAAGACCGAAGACCGACTTCACAAGCTCCGCGGTCATGACACCGCGCGGATTTCCTTCGGCGACGATGCACCCATCGCGCATGGCGACGATGTGATCCGCATATCGGCAAGCCTGGTTGAGGTCGTGGAGAACTGCGACGACCGTGTTACCCTGGCGTCGATTGAGATCGCGCAAAAGATTGAGAAGCTCGATCTGGTGGGCGATGTCGAGGAAGGTCGTCGGCTCGTCGAGCAGGAGAAGCGGCGTCTCCTGCGCCAACACCATTGCAATCCATACGCGCTGGCGTTGACCACCGGAAAGTTCGTCCACGGCACGACCGGCAAACTCATCGACCCGTGCAGTGCGCATCGCCCAGGCGACCGCATCCTCATCCGCCTGGCTCCAGCGCTGCAGGAAGGACTGATGCGGATAACGCCCCCGCGCCACGAGGTCGGCAACCGTGATCCCATCGGGCGCCACCGAGCTTTGCGGCAGAAGACCAAGCGTGCGGGCGACTTCACGAGCTGGAATACGCTCGATCGCCTTGCCATCCAGTACAACATGGCCGGCGCTTGGCCGGATGATCCGCGCAAGTGCCCTTAAGAGCGTGGATTTGCCACAGGCATTCGGCCCAACGATCACAGTGAAAAGGCCGTCCGGCACCTTGAAAGACAGATCCTGCGAAATTGTCCGATCACCATAGACCAGCTTCAAATCGCAGGCCGCAAGCCTTGTCGTGGAGCCGAGTGGCATGTTTTGGGAAATAGGCTCGACCATGAAACCTCTGCCTTGCATAAGGCTTCTTGTTGCCGAGCGCCTGGAGGGCAGTCAACCCCAAATATTCCGTCTCCGTCTGTACGCTTATCCGGCCCGTCCCAGCGTCAGGCCAGCAGCTCCGCCCTTGGTCCACGTATGGGTGGCTGCCTTTGCAGGCTGGGATTTGTCGAAACGACGGGCGCGTGCAGCGAGAACATGATGACGCTTGTCGCGAACAGGATGAAGATGGCATCATTCTGCATCAGAAACAGGCTTTCAGTCAGGTTCATCACCAGCACCACGACGACGTAGACATTCAGCCAAAGCCATCCAAAATGCGGGTCGCGACAGTGAAGGAGCGCACCTTGGTACACGGCCCGCACAAGCAGCATGACGAAGACTATCGTCCCGCCCAATCCGAAGCTCAACATAGTGTCGCGGAAGCCGTTATGGGCATGGGGAGCCTGCCATCTGATTTTTGACCAGATCGCCCAAGCGGAGGGATTTGCCTCCGTCCAGAAGGATTGGTAGCCGAAACCAAGCAGCAGCTGATCGGCGATCTGACGATCGACCAGTTCCCATAACGGCACACGACCCGTCAGGGTCGCATCCTTGCCGAGCGCCTCCAGGACCGGCACCAGAAATTCATGAAGCAACAGAAGAGTAACAGCTGACAATTGGACCGATATCAGGATAATGGCCATACGGCTGATGCCGCGGGTTCGCCGTAACATGATGTAAAATCCGATCAGCAAATATGCCGATCCGGTTGCGATCATCGCCGTCATCGATCCGGAACCGGCCAGGCAGACCCCGCCTGCGATCAACAAGATGGCGGCGGTGCGGCGCAAGCCCAAGGTTCCGTCCAGGAGAACGATGGTCGCGACGAGCAGCATCAAGCAGGCGTACCAACCGAGACTATTCTTGCTGATGAATATGCCCCGCATGGCACCGTCAGCGGGCATGCGGGCAAGATTGGGTGAAACTGCAAACATCGCAAGACTGAGGACGATACACACGCCCAGGGTCGCAAATACGATCACAAGCAATTGTCGCGGTGTAAAGCGTATCGCCAATGCATAGGCCAGGAGAACCGTAAACAAAAGGCCGACAGCCCGTCTCAGCGTCGTCGACGGAGCTACCGCCCAAAGAACCGACAGGAACGGTAATGCAAGGATAACAGGCAGCAGCAAGTTGCGCCTGATTGCAATGAAAAACGTCCTCCTGTTCGCGATCAAGACCACGCTGGCAAAGGCATATACGGGCAGGCAAATCAGACGCAACTTAGCCTTGGCCGGATCGCTTAATGCCCCGTCGGCATCTGCCAGGAAGAGAGGAAAAAAGGCTCCCATCTGAAGGAAAAGGGATATGCCAGCCCCCCAGCACTCCATGAGGCGCCAATCGACGCCAGACCCGGTCGCGGTTCTTCGAAAAACTCTCATCAACGGCGGCCCAAAAAACCTGCAGGCGGGGAGGATCCCAGAAAACACGGAGCATTTTTGTCACGGTCGGCGGCAGGATGATATTTTCATTCAACGCATCCCCAAGGAACAAGCCGTACAAACGGAATCCGGCTACCTCGAAAGCGCTATGTCGCCATTGAGATCGTGACCTGGCTTAACCTCTTTAATTCTCGCGCCTCTCCGAAAGCAGTAGGTTCCTGTAGCTCAGATTACCGACACGGGATGTTGCCCTTTCGTGCAAGCCTTCGGGTCTGACGCAATCTCGATGCGGTTCGCGTACGACAACCGAATCTGCTATTCCTCGGCAGCGACGACAACGCGAAGGAGAGCCGGCAGAGAGGCCGACCCCGTGCGACGCATGATCGAGGCGCGGTGGTTTTCCACTGTTCGTTGACTGATTTTCATTTCCGCCGCGATGATCTTGTTGGGCTGACCACTTAAAATGCGGTCCAGGATTTGGCGCTGTCGGGTTGTCAGGACGCTCAGCGTTTTTCTGGCAGCATCACGCCGCTCGGCGCGTTCACCGTTACCGCGTGACGAAAGCAGAGCCTTCCGAACACTTAGCTGGATTTCCTGTGACGAAAACGGCTTTTCCACAAAATCGACCGCGCCGCGTTTCATGGCCTCGACAGCCATGTGTACATCGCTGTGTCCGGTAACGATAATCATCGGGAACCGATGGTGCTTTTCCTTCAATTGGCTCAAAAGATCCAGACCGCTCATACCGGTCAGATGGGCATCGATCAGCAAGCAGCTTGCGCGCTCCGGATCATATCCGGCCAGATACGCCTCCGCCGAGATGTACGTCATAACCGACCAAGCACCGTCACCGAAAAAAAACTCGACGCTGTCTCTTACTCCGGCATCGTCATCAATAATCTCGATCAATGTGCAAGCATTGTCTTGTGTCGTGGCCGTGTCGCCTGACATTTCCGGGTCTTGGGCCTGTGTCTGCAAGACGACGATCGCATTCACGATGTCCTTGAGTTTCGCCGGCTTGTTCAGATGCGCGATTTTGTGCCGCGCGCATTTGCGCAACGTGAGGCTGGAGATGTCGCCCGTCAGGATCAGCGCGGGTGTCGCATGCCCCAAAAGACTGCGGATATTCGTGATCGCGCTGATCCCGTCCATTCCAGGATGAAGATTGAGATCCGCCAGAATTATCTCCGGGACGAAGTCTGCATTTTGCACGAGGTTGATGGCTTGGGAGCCATTCGCCGCTGCGGCCACACTATAACCGGCCTGCTCCAGCCCCATTTCGAGAAGATCGCGCATGCCGTCCTCATCTTCAACCACGAGAACAGACGCAGTTGGGTGACTTGGAACTTGGCGTGCCGTCTGAGGCAAGGTAACGCGCGGACTTCCCCTTGGCGCCATATCGATCTCGACGGAAAAAACCGACCCTTTTCCGGCAGTCGAGCAAACAGATACATTCAGACCAGTCAGATCACTGAGGCGCTTAACAATCGAAAGGCCAAGTCCCAGCCCGTATTCCCGGTCTTCATGATCCGCGTCCACCCGATGATATTCATTGAAGACGTTGCCGATCTGGTTTTCGGGAATTCCAATGCCGGTATCCCATACTTGCAGTTTGAGCTTCTCGCCTTTCCGTCGGCAGCCGACCAGAATCCTGCCCTTCAATGTGTATTTCAACGCATTCGACAGCAAATTGCGGACGATCTGCTCAAGAAGACGGGGATCGGTATGTATTACGCGTTGGCAGGAGACGACGCGCAGTTGCAGCCCCTTTGCTCTGGCTTGGTAAGAAAACTCCCGCTCCAGCCGCTCCAAAATGTCGTTCACGGCGAAATTTTCGAACTGGGGATGCACTATCCCGGCTTCAATCTGATCGATATCCAGCACGGTGTTGAGTATCCGCGACATCGAGGTCAGCGTTTCCTCCATGCGCTTGACGAAAATGCGCGATTGGGGGTCGTCTGCGCTTTTTTCCAGAAGCCCGTGGAGAAGTTTCAACGTCTGAAGAGGTTGTCGCAGGTCATGGCTTGCGGCTGTCAGAAGCTTCGACTTGGCTTCCGTCGCAAGCTCTGCCGATCTCTTCGCAGACTCTCGGCCCTCAGCGATCTGCTTCTGGACACTCATATCGATGAAGGTGATGACGACGCCTTCGATCCTTCCCTGCTTCATACGATAGGGCTTGATCCGTCGAATATACCAGCGACCGTCGCGCGCCGCAGTTTCCTTGTCGATCGAACCGCCGGTCTCCAGGACTGCCAATGCATCGGTCGACAGGCTCATGTCGTCAGCCAGGGGACTTAGGTCGGAAAACGGCCTGCCAACGTCGGAAGGCAAAATGTTGAAGAGCGACCGCATTGCCGGTGTGAAGAACCGGATCCTGAGCGAGACATCGAGGAAGAGCATCGGGACGTCGGTGCTGACGAGAACATTCTCGAGGTCATTAAATATCGACTGCTGACGCTCCAATGTTTCCTGCAGCTGGCTATTCAGAGACGTCAATTCCTCATTGAGCGATTGCAGCTCTTCCTTGGAGGTTACGAGCTCCTCGTTGGTCGACTGATACTCTTCGTTCAGCGAGAGTGCTTCGGCGGTGATAATCTTCTGTTCCCGCCCGGCAATTTCAAGACTGTGAATGGCATCCTGAAGTTCAGCACGGGTCTCCTCCAGTTCGAGTTCGAGCTCGATGAAGCGCGCGCTATCGGCACTCCCACCTGGTTGCGAATTCGTCAATTCATCCGTCTGGCGCTCCTCAACGAAGCAGATCAGGAGCAGCTCTCCATTATGGTCAGAAAGGGGATCGACCTCGATGCTGAATTGCACTTCGATGCCGTCGATTTCCAATTTTGCGCCATGGGCGACAAAGGGTTTATCATCCCGCGCAGCGCGATGAATTGCGGAGCGAATTTTGTTGTGAAGGGATTTCGGCGTGATGGAATATAGGTTGTAGGATGCGGGACCGGGCGCGAACTGAAGGATTTTTTCGGTGGGGCCGACCGAATAAAGATAGTCACCCTGGCGATTGATCAGAATTGCCGGCGGGATATGTCGGTCTAGCAGAGCGTGCGAGACGATGGCGCCCAGCGTGTTCTGATGTTCGATCCCGCTCACCCTGCCGGGCGGTGTCGGCGCAAGCGAATTGCTGATTGCCGTCATCTTGAAGTGCAGATCGTCGGCGATCTGGCCTCCGAGCCGACGGTAGACACGTTCAGCCTTGGAAATAAGCCTGAAGCGATCGTCCATTCTGCCTACGGTTTCAGACTTCCCAATAAGCAGAACACCGTTTTCGTGCAGCGCGAAACTCAACAATGCGAGCACCTGGGCCTGGGCATCGGGCTCCAGATAGATCAGCAGATTGCGACAGGAAACGAGATCCATGTTGGAAAAGGGCGGATCGCTAAGAACGTTATGGACAGCAAAGATAACGCTTTCGCGAAGTTCGGGCAGAACGCTGTAACCGGTCTCGTCGCGGATAAAATAGTCACTGAGAAATTGCGGCGGCACAGTCTGAACGGCAGAGGCCGGATAGTGACCATGCCTCGCGATGGCAATGGCGTCGGGATCGGCGTCCGATCCAAATACCTGCACTTTGAATGCCAGTCCTGACGATTTGATATGTTGGAGAAACAGGATGGCGAGAGAATAAGCCTCCTCACCGGTGCTGCAGCCTGCAACCCATATTCTTATCGTATCGTCGCCGAGCTTGGCTCGAATGAGATCGGGGATGATGCGTGAGCGAAGGAAATCGAAAACTGTGATGTCGCGAAAGAACCCCGTGACGTTGATCAGAAGGTTCTTCGCAAGGTACCGCCGTTCCTCCTCGCTATTTTCGAGCATGTCGAGATATCGCTCTGCCTCGTCTTCGGGAATGCCGAGAATGGCAAGGCGCTTCTCGACGCGGCGTTGCAGGGTCCCATGTTTGTAGGACGAGAAGTCGTTCGGGGTGGACCGTCTCAAAACCTCGATGATCTGCGGCAGAAACCCTGTTTTTTTGGGGTCTATGGCGCCTGAAGGAGCATTGGCGGCCAGTGGCTGGTAACGGATGATCGCTTCGGCGATACCGGCAATCGGAAGTACGGCCGCACAGGCAGCGGAAGCAATTGCGCTCCGCGGCATCCCATCAAACGCGGCTTCTTTTGGCTCTTGTACCAGGACCAGCCCACCGGCAGCCCCCAGAAGACTCGCCGTGACCGAGCCGTCAGATCCGGTTCCCGAAAGGATAACCGAGATTGCTCGGTGGCCGTATTCCTTTGCCAGAGACCGCGTCAGGAAATCGAATGGAAGCCTCACTCCACGTTGCTCAGGGTCTCGACTGAGACGGATTTTCTGCGCTTCGACAGACATGTACACGCCTGGAGGTATGACATAGACGTGTTCGGGCCGCAGATCGGCACCATCGACCGCCTGTACAACAGTCAGAGTGGTGACGTCAGCCAACAATTCGGCAAGCATGCTCTCGTGGTCAGGGTGAAGATGCTGCACAAGCAGAAAAGCACAGCCGGTAGGTGCAGGCAGTTCCTTTAAAAGCGCTCTTATCGCACTGAGACCGCCCGATGAGGCACCAATTCCCACAACCTTGTATTCGCTATCTGCCTCGAGCATCGTTTCCACGCGAGTGTTTTTACCGGCGCTTTCGAGCCGACATCTTCCAGATCAAGGTCACCTTCCGAGATAGCGACAGACCGTCAGAGCGTCGTCTCCTGCGACCGAGATCAACGCGGCTGGCATTTTTGATTGTCATGCAGTTCTATCGCTTAGGCTCTCGTCCTGCCGGCCGGTATCCAACCCCTTTTGCGCATGGTACAGCCCCATGACGCTGCGGTTTATATGCGTTTAAGGTGTACCGCATCGAGACAATATAAGTCTTTTGAAGCAAAGTCGACGCCACTTCACTACATTATACTTATTTTGCGCCGCAAAAATTTGCAAAATATGAGCTTCGCTCCATCACGACCCAGTACACCTATGGGTATTTTCCGAAGACTTCACAATTGTACTACTCCATCGTAGTATGACGACATCACCACCGCCTTAGAAATTAAGCCGTGGGGATTGCGAGACTAGGGTTCGGCGGGAGGGGTGCCTGCCTGAAACGTAGGATAGATCGCACGAGGTGAGCATACCATTCTAACGTCCCATACTTCATGGGTCCGAACACACTCAATTTGCGGGATCAAAACAGGGCGAACTTAAACGGATCGCAGCCGATGTCATGGATGTCGGCGCTACGATCCAATTGGGGGAGAGAAAGAATGTCCACCGCCATAAAAACCTATGATCCGACCGCAACGCTGACCGAACTTGGCCTGCTGGCCACTTCTCAGCCGGAGATCACGACGCGACTGGGAAAAGATCCGCGAAAACTGGCCATCATCGATGATCGCGCCCTCGATCGGGAATGCCTGGCACGAAGTCTCGTTGCCCATGGCCTCGACATGTCGGTCGACCTGTTCTCCTCCATCGATAGCTGGAGGAAGACGTCCGGTCCACGTCATGAAGGCATACTCATCAACATCGGGCACAGCGATTTCTACAACGACAAATTCCTTCAGGATCTACAGAACCTGATCAAGGATTTTCCCGCCGTACATGTGGTGATCCTCGCCGACAATCGTGACCTCCGTCAGGTGCTGCGCGCCTTCGAAGTGGGTGTACACGGCTATATCTCCTCAGCGATAGGGTTAGCGGTCTGCGTCAGTGCCATTTCGCTGGCTCTGGCGGGAGGCTCGTTTATTTCGGCCGAAACCCTTGATGATCTTCCTCAACTTATGGCCATGGCGGAAAAGCGTGAACGTCACCGGGCAGCCATGTTCACGCAGCGCGAAGCGGATGTCATCGATGCGCTGACCCAAGGCAAACCAAACAAGATCATTGCCTACGAACTCACGCTTCGCGAAAGCACCGTCAAGGTTCACATTCGGAACATCATGAAGAAACTCAACGCGAGAAATCGCACCGAAGTCATCTTCAAGATATCTGACATGTATCAACATTGATGCCGGCGCATGTCCAGCATCAGCTATTTCAAGAGACGCGGGCACTGCGGACAGCGGCAGAGGAGCAATCTCCAATGATGAATGACGATCAGGCTTCCCATCGGGCAGATTTCGGCCCTGGCTTTCACGCAGACGGCGGCTACGTCGCCCTGATTGACCGGCGGACGCTGGAGCGGGAATGTCTCGCGCACAGCCTTGCGTCTCATCATCTAAATCGGCGCATTCTGACTTTCTCCCAATTGCGCGACTGGAAGGCTGAAAAGGATCGTACCGGCTTGCCGGCTGTAGTGCTGTTTTATGCCGCACATGTGCGTGACGAGGCGACGAGCGAGATCGCCGAGGTGGTGACTGCCGTCTCGCCGGCCGCTGTCGTGGTGATGTCGGATGATGAGAATATCGGTGCAGTTCTCGACCTGATTTCCCTGGGCGCGAGAGGCTACTTGCCGAATTCGGTGAGTATAGACATCTGCATCCGGGCCATCAGTCTTGCGATCGCCGGCGGCCGGTTCATCCCTGCCAGCAGCCTGTTGAGCATCGGGAATGTTCTTGGCCTGACATCGCGCAAGCCTTTGTCTCCGGTGAAATTCACACGCCGTCAGTTCGCCATTGCCGAGGCACTGCGGTGCGGCAAGGGCAACAAGGATATCGCTTCGGAGCTCAACCTGTGTGAAAGCACCATAAAGGTTCATGTTCGCAATATCATGCGGAAGCTTGGGGCGACCAATCGTACCGAAGTCGCCTATAAGCTCGGCGATATTGTATGCGCTCGATAGCTGCGCATCGAGGCCGACGGCTCGTCCTGACGCCCGGGTAACCGATCACCATAAGCTAACTGTGTGCGCCACCTGAAACAGGCAACCGATTAGACATCAGATCCTCCCTCATCATTAAGGATGAGGCCGCGCGAAACACTCAGACTTCCACAAAAATCGCACCGACAGCATACTTGCGGTGCGATCCGTGGGCCTGCGGCTTGGCTCAGACAACCGCAATGTATCCAACGCTCGAAACCAGCATCCGAAAGGGATGCACAAGGCTGGACACAATATGAGGCAGCTATTTTTCAACCGACCAATGTTCTGCGCTGTGATGGCATTTAGCGTTTACATCATATTCGCCGGGATTGTGTCGCCGGCTCTCGCCGATAACTTACCGCTTGCGCCGCAGTCCAAACTGCGAATGACGATCGTCCAGTGGTCTTCGTCCAAAAGTCAGTATGAACGATGGGATGCGATCAGTGGCGAATATACGGTTTCGGACGCGAGCACTCTTGTTCTTCCCTTTCTTGGCCCCGTCCCGGTTGGACAGATGGATGTTACCGATCTGGCAAACGAAATCGCCAAGCGCCTTCAAGAGAAAATCAGCTTAGTTCAGCAGCCCACGGTCGCCCTGGAGATTCTTGAGTACCCACCGATCTACGTTACCGGGTCGGTCTCCCGACCCGGAGAGTACAAGTTCCATCCTGGCCTTACTGTCCTGCAATCTCTGACGATGAGTGGCGGGCCGCTACGCGGCACGAGCCAGCAGTATTTGCAGACGATCAACCTCAATGGTGAACTGCAGGAGATCGAACAGGCTCTGCTGAGACATTCTGCAAAACTGGCGCGGCTTCGAGCGGAGACGGCAGGATCGACCGACATCACTTTCGAACAGTCTCCGGGCATCGACCAGCAATACGCCACGGCAATTTTCGACCAGGAGCGGGTAATAATTCGAGCCCGTTCAAATGCACTCGACAGGCAGTCAAAAGCGTTCGCGGAACTGGGCGACCTCCTGAACACGGAGGTCGATACGCTGAAGGAAAAGCTGCGAGGCGCCGAAGACAATATCAAGTCGGTAGAGGATCAGCTGAACAGCGTCAGGACGCTGGTCGAGCAGGGGCTTGCGATTGCGTCGCGTCAGCTCGAGCTGGAACGATTGCTCACGGCCTATCGTTCGGACCGTCTCGATATCCTCACCGCCACGATGCGGGCCCGCCAAGGGATCAGCGAGGCACGGAGAAACCTTGAAGGGCTCCATGACACAAGGCGAAGTGAAATTGCTTCAGAGCTTCAGTCAGAACAGGCGAGCTTCGATCAGCTAAAAATGAAGAGGGACACTACGCAGAAGCTGCTCATCGAGAACCTCCTGGAGGGCAACCGTTCCCAACGGTCAGGAGAAGACCTGCCACTTGCCTTTACCGTGAGCCGGCGGAAAGGATCACAGATCACTCAGTTTGCGGCTTCCGAAACAACGACATTGGCTCCCGGCGACGTCCTCAAGGTTGCCCAACCTCTCTCCGGCAGCGGATTATCCGGGGCAACGGCCGTCCCGCCCGCTCAAACGGGACCGCAGTCCGACGACCAGGCCAGCCAGTGACGCAAGACATTCACCCTTGCATCTTTTTTTCAGAAAGCAAGCGAAGCACCAGGGACGCTTGATGACCCATCCCCTGACACCACCACGCAGTCAGACCTATACCCAGATCCTCAAGTCCACGATGTGGATGGGTGGTTCCTCCCTCATCAACGTCGCCCTCAGCATTATACGCAACAAAGCCCTGGCTGTTTTATTGGGCCCGGAAGGGGTTGGGCTAATGGGGCTTTACGGCTCCATCATCGATATCGCCCAGGCGATTGCCGGTCTGGGTGTCGGCGGCAGCGGAGTTCGTCAGGTTGCCGAGGCGGCAGGCACCGGTGATGAGACACGAATTTCGCGCTCGGCAGCAACGCTTAGGCGGCTTTCAGTGTTGCTCGGTTTGTTGGGTGTCCTGCTTCTTGCCACTTTGGCATTTCCAGTCTCGGACTTGACCTTCGGCGACCATCAGCATGTCGGCGCCATCGTCCTGCTTGCCCTTGCCGTCTTTTTCAGACTCGTCTCTTCGGGAGAAACCGCGTTGCTTCAGGGCTTGCGCGGCATTTCAAGTCTTGCACGCATCAACGTCCTCTCGGGTTTCTTCGCCACCATTGTCACTGTTCCTCTGATCTATATTTTCGGGGAACACGCGCTTGCGCCGGCCCTCGTCGTAACCGCCGCACTTTCCGCTCTTTCCATATGGTGGTTCAGCAGACAGATCAGATTGCCGACGGTTTCATTATCGACCCACCAGTTTTACACGGAATCGGCAGCACTGCTTCGCCTCGGCGTCGCATTCATGGTCAGCACCCTGCTCACATTCGGCACAGCCTACGCTGTCAGAATCATCGTCCTGACAGAGGGGGGCGTTCAGGCCGCAGGACTGTACCAGGCCGCCTGGGCCATCGGCGGCCTTTATACCGGCTTCATTTTGCAGGCGATGGGAACGGATTTCTACCCACGCCTGACGGCTGCGATCGGCGATGAACGGGACTGTAACCGGCTGGTCAACGAGCAGGCCGAAGTGAGCATGTTGCTGGCCGGCCCCGGATTGCTCGCCACGCTGACGTTTGCGCCGCTGATCATGAGGTTTTTCTATTCCGCAGAGTTTCAAGGCGCGGTGGAACTTCTGCGCTGGCTGTGTCTCGGCATGATGCTCCGTATCGTCGTCTGGCCGGTCGGCTTCATCATTGTGGCGAAAGGTGCGCAGAAAATCTTCCTCTTCACGGAAGTGGCGGCAACCGTGGTACATCTCGGCCTCGCTTGGCTTCTCGTACCGAAGCTCGGCGTTTTGGGATCCGGCGTTGCCTTTTTCGGTCTTTATCTGTGGCACAGTGTGTTGATCTATGCCGTCGTACGGCGCCTTACCGGCTTTCGCTGGTCTGCCGCCAATCGTCAGCATGGGTTGATTATGCTGTCTTTATCGGGACTAGTGTTTCTGGCCTTTGAAAACCTGCCGCTTTGGCTTGCTCTGTTAACCGGTTCAGCCGCGGTGATCCTGACGTCACTCTATTCCCTGCGATTGCTGCTTCGCTTACTTCCGCCAGAAGCTCTGCCGGCAAAAATCAGAGGGGTGATCACAAAATTGGCGTGAGGGACGCACCACCCGTTGCATCGCTCGGCGGCAAATCCGGATGCTGCAGAATAGAAGTCTCGATCAAGAGAGCAAAAGCGGAGCGTCGGTCATCGCCGCGGCAAAATTCTGGCGCAGGGCTTCCGCAACGCGTGATAGCTCGATGTCGGTCATGCGACTGAAGAGCGGCAGGATGATCGTTCTCTCCTGCGCCGAGACGCTTCGGGTCAGGCGGGTCGCTACGCGATGACTGCCCTGACTGCAATAGGCTTTTTCCAGATGTATGTTCATTATGCCGCGTCGGGTGGAAATTCCCTGATCAAGCAGCATCTGCATGACAGTTCGCTGATCCATTTGAAGCGGTAATCCCACGCAAAAGCTCTGCCAGTTGCTTCGAGCCCAGCTCGGCTCGATTGGCAGCGTCAGGTCGAGCGATGACAAGTGCTCGCGATAGGCCTCGGCAAGTTGCCGCCGCTCCCTGACCAACCCCGGCAAGCGCCGTAATTGCTCCCTGCCAATGGCTGCCTGCAGATCCGTCATGCGATAGTTGTAGCCCAATTCGTCATAGTCTTCGAAGATGACCTGTTTCGATCCATGGCGGGTCGTATCGGTAACGCTCATGCCGTGCTGTCGCCATAACCGGAACTTGCGATCATATTCCGGACTGGAGGTGGTCAGCATGCCACCATCTCCGGTGGTGATCACCTTTCGCGGATGAAAGGAAAAACACGCAATGTCTCCATGCGGTTTTCCAATCTTCTCCCATTGCCCATCCCAGAGAATCTCGCTGCCTGATGCGCAAGCGGCATCCTCGATTACCGGTATGGAGTGGCGCTTGCCGATTTCGACGATCGCGCGCAGATCACATGGCATGCCCAGCTGATGCACGCACAAAATAGCCTTGGTACGTGGCGTGATCGCCGCTTCGATGAGGTTCGGGTCAATATTGTAGCCGTCCGCCTCGATGTCGACGAATACCGGCAAAGCATCGCAGTAACGGATAGCGTTCGCGGTCGCGATAAAGGAATGACTGACGGTAATGACCTCGTCGCCCGCAACAACACCGACCGCTTTCAATGCAAGGTGGAGTGCAGTTGTGCAGTTGGAAACGGCGCATGCGTGGGCTGCGCCAACAAAGTTGGCGAATTCGTTTTCGAACGCCGCCACCTCCGGCCCCTGCGTCACCCAGCCCGACTGGATCACTCGACGAAGAGCCGCGGCCTCCTGATCACCCAGAGCGGGCCTGGCAATTGGAATGGAGGGCATCGACGCATTCATGCAGCTCGACCTCCTGCCTGAGCCATATTGAGCCGCCACCAGGCGACGAGCTCACGTAGACCGTCCTCCAGCTGAATATCTGCTTTGAAACCGAGTTGCCGCTGCGCTTTGGCCGTGTCAGCTAGGCGGCGCGTCACACCATTGACCGCCCGTGCGGGCTGATGATGGGGTTCGAGTGAAGACCCCATAACTTTGCTGAGGAGCCTTGCGAGTTCGAGCAGGCTGGTTTCCTCGCCGCTCGCGACATTGAAGACCTCATCGCTGGCGTCGGATTTTGCGGCCAGCACGTTCGCCCGGGCGATATCGCGAACATGCACAAAGTCCATCGTCTGACTGCCGTCTCCGTAGATAATCGGCGACAATCCGGCCGCCAACCGCTCCATCCAGCGGATCAGCACTTCAGTATAGGCGCCATGGACGTCCATGCGTGGGCCGTAGACGTTGAAATATCGAAGCGCGACATAATGGAGCCCATACATTTCGCTAAAGCTCCGCAGCAAAGCCTCGTTGAATGTTTTCGCCGCGCCATAGATCGTACGGTTGTTGTATGGGTGATGCGCCTCGGTGGTCGGGAAGCTGTCGGCAAGCCCGAGCACGGACGCCGACGAGGCCGCAACAAGTTTCGAAACGCCCGCATTCACAGCGGCTTCGAGAACATTGAAGGTGCCTTCCGCGAGAACCTCGAAGGCAAGCCTCGGCTCCTCGGCGCATTGGGTTATCCGGATGGCGGCCTGGTGGAATACGATGTCGACATCCTGACAAACGGAGGCAAGCAAGGCCCGGTCCCGGATATCTCCCTCTATCACGTCGATCGGAAACGAGTTCATCGCCGTGGCCAGGTTTTCACGGCGTCCGCGCACGAAGTTATCAAGGACGACAATCTTGCGCGGATTTTCCCGCGCGACGAGGTCGGCAATATGCGAGCCGATCAGCCCGGCTCCACCGGTGATGAGTATGCGCTTATCCCTCATGATATTCCTCGCAAAATGTCTTCACGCTGGGATCGTTATCCATGCGCCACCGAATGAATTTTGCCGGAACGCCGGCCACGACTGAATAGGGCTCGACATCAGACACAACCACCGCGCCGGCGCCAACGATGGCGCCTTTACCGACGCGAACACCGGGAAGGATTGTCGCGTTTGTTCCGATATCCGCCCAGGCATCGATACGGGTCGGCTTGATTTCGAGATCGGTGCGGATGATTGGCACATTTAAAGGGAAGGCGGTGTGGGAGGATCCGAGCAGTTTGGCGCCGGGACCCCAACCGACATATTCTTCAACAATCAAGTCACGCGCATCGAAATAAGCCATAGGGCCGATCCAGACATGATCGCCGATGATACATCTGCCGTCGTAACGACCTTGAATATAGGCTTGGGAACCGATGAAGACCCCGTTGCCGATTTCGAACGTTTCCGGGTGCTTGAAACCTGCGCCGCTTGCGACCTGCAGTGCCGAGCCACAGCGCCGGGCAAGACCTTGCCAGATCGCCTTGCGCATCGTGGCGTCGATAAAGCCCTCGCCGGTCGCGAAGCGGCCATAGACTTCAATCAAACCGGCGTGCCCATAGGTCAGCTTGAGCTGTTCGGCCAATGCCGCATGGTAATCCGGGTCTTCAGACGTTTCGATGCGACCGTGAACGGCCTGCACACGTCGTGCGGTGCCCGTGACGTCACTCGACATAGGCATTCTCCATCGCCTCGATCACCGCATCGAGCTGTGATGCGCTCATTTCAGGGTATATCGGCAGCGACAGAACCTCGCGTGCCGCGGCTTCCGAGATTGGAAAGTCGCCTTCTCCATAACCGAGGTCAGAATGGGCTTGCTGCAGGTGGATCGGGATTGGGTAGTGCAGGCCGGATTGCACTCCTTGCTCGGCAAGTGCCTGCCGTAACCTGTCGCGACCGCGAGATCTTACGGCATAGACGTGATAGACATGACGCCGTCCGATTGTCTCGACAGGTGTCATCACATCCGCCATGGCCTCAAGCCGCCGCGTGTAGCAACGCGCATGGGCGCGGCGGCTCTCTGTCCAGTCCTCGATATGTCGGAGCTTGACCCGCAATATGGCGCCTTGAATGGCGTCCATGCGGTAGTTGAAACCTTTCAGCTTATGATGATAACGCTGCGACTGTCCCCAATCCCGCAGCATTCGCATCGCGTTGGCCTGATCATCATTGTTGGTGACGGCCATGCCCGCTTCGCCGCATGCGCCGAGGTTCTTGCCGGGGTAGAAGCTGAAGCAACCCGATAGCCCGATACTGCCGGCACGGCGGCCTTTGTATTCAGCTCCGTGAGCCTGGCATGCGTCTTCGATGATGGCTACCCCATATCGGTCGGCTATGGCATTCAGCGCATCCATATCCGCCATCTGGCCGTAGAGATGGACGGGAACGATTGCCTTGGTTCGGGATGTGATCTTTGCTTCGATCTGCGCGGGATCGATGGTGAGCGTCTGGGGCTCGACATCGACGAACACCGGGCGCGCGCCGGTATAGCAGATCGCTGAAGCCGTCGCGACGAAGGTGAAAGGCACGGTAATGACCTCGTCGTCAGGACCGATACCGGCCGCAAGCAGGGAAAGATGGAGCGCACTCGTTCCGGTATTGACGGCGATTGCATGCCTGACGCCGCAATAGTCGGCAAATTCCCTCTCGAAACTCGCGACCTCGTCACCCAACGTATATTGCCCGGAGGCAAGCACACCAAGGACAGCGGCATCGACTTCGTTTTTGATCGACGCATATTGCGCCTTGAGGTCCAGCAGCGGGATCATGCTATTCGCCTCATCTCTTCCAGTTCGATGACACGGCCGCGCTGAGCCAGCGAACGGGTCGCTGCCTCGAGAACCCGAACCACACGCAATCCGGCAAACCCGTCCGCAATCGGGCGTGCATTCTGCTCGATGCAATCGATGAATTCGTTCAGTTCGCGGTTCAGCGCCTCGGTCATATCGAGCCTGGGGGCGTACATGTCGCCGCTGCGATAACCGACGAGCATCTGGTGAACGTTGTCGCCATAGGCGGCATCAGTATTGCCGTTGGTGGTGATGCCCTTGTCGTAGATCTTTATTTTCTCGCTGGGCTCCAGATCGTCGTAAACGATCATTTTGCTGCTGCCGCCAACCAGTGTTCGCCGGACTTTGACGGGCGCCAGCCAGTTGACGTGAATATGGGCGATCATCTTGCTCTCGAAGAAGAGCGTCAGATAGGCGATGTTCTCCGGCTCGCCCATAAGATGGCTCATGCCGATCGCTGAGACGGCTACCGGCTTTTCGGGCAGGACATAGTCGAGAATGGAAAGATCATGGACAGCGAGATCCCAAATCACGCTGACATCATGCTGGAACAGGCCGAGATTGACCCGGACGGAATCATAATAATACACGTCCCCCAGACCGCTCTCGACGAGTTCTCGCATCTTGCGGACAGCGCCGGTATGGACGAACGTGTGATCGACGGCCAGCACGAGGCGCCGCCTCAGGGCTTCCTCGACCATGCGCGAAGCTTCTTCGGCCGTCGCTGCCATGGGCTTTTCGACAAAGACATGCTTGCCGGCCATCAACGCCTGCATCGCCAGCCTGAAATGGCTGCAGACCGGAGTTGCGATGGCGATCGCATCCACCTTCGGATCGCGCAGCACCTCTTCGAAATCCGTGGTGGTTTTGGCGGATGGATATCGACCGCGAACACTCTCCAATCGACCAGCATCGCGATCACACACGCTGATGAGATCGGCACGGGTCGTTTCGGAAATGTTGCGTACAAGGTTTGGCCCCCAATAGCCGTAGCCGACGACAGCAAAACCAATCATCTTTTTTCCCCTACTGACTGCATTGCAGGAAGACCGTCATCGACCCAGCCGATTATCCTGGCCGGCACACCAGCTGTTATCGCCCGATCGGGAACGTTCTTCGTCACGACCGCGCCGGCACCGATTTGCGCGCCCTCACCGATCGTGATGCCGGCCAGGATGGTGGCGTTACTGCCAATCGAGGCGTGACGCTTGACCAATGTAGGGACAACAACCCAATCGGCCTGTGTCTGAAGGCTGCCATCGGGATTGACCGCGCGTGGGTAGATGTCGTTGGTAAACATCACGCCGTGGCCGACAAAGACACCGTCTTCGATAGTCACGCCTTCGCACAGGAAAGAGTGACTGGAGATTTTGCAATTGCGGCCGATCAGGACATTCTTCTGGACCTCGACAAAGGTCCCGATCGCCGTGCCTGCGCCGATTGTACAACCATAAAGGTTCACCAGATCGGGATGATGGATAACTGCACCGTCGTTGAGAACTACGTCGGATGAAATCATAGCGCCTGCCCCTCGCCATGCCGTTCGAAAGCTCTTGCTTGCCGGCACGACTGCCAAAAAAATGCACTGATACTTCGCTTGCAAGCCAACGTTCTGTCGTTCCAGAAGATTGTTTTTGGCGGTCAGAGTAAAGAAACACAAACGGCGAGACTGACTCACCTTAAGGCGTATCCGCTTGCAATTCGGGGATGAGGAAAAGGTTGAACTGGGCGGTGTCCCCAAAGGGGTAACCGTTACGAACTGAGCGACGAAAAATGGGATACAGAAAGCGCGTTCAACGCTGCGTGCTTCTCCACGCCCGTGAGATTGAAAGTGTCTGCCCCGTGCTTATGGCACGCATGACGTAGAAGCCTTTGATTGCCGCATGGCCGGTTTCAGCGTTTTGCCCCCCTCACCCAAAATCCGCGCACCAAGGATTTCCAAAGGTGCTCGCCCCGCATGCGCCCATTACGTTACGTTGGCGACTGACGACTTTGCCTACCTACGCTCTATTCCGCCATTCTTCGCCATGTTTTCGGCGTCGCTTGAAGCGCGATAAACACAAAAGCACCAAAGTGCGAAAAGGCTATTGCGATCTTGTCGACAGTTTGTATTATCGATTTAACAAGAACACGGGAACTGCGCGAGACCAAAAGCTACTAAGCGCTCGCGATACAAACTGCATTACGCCCAATGCCGGCTCAGGTGGCTGACAATATTTGTCGTCGCGCTGTTTCGACGTGCCTATTCGATGGCGGGTGCTCGTCTTTAACTGGGAGCCTCTTATGACAGCATACCTTTTCACCGGCGGCCAAGTCCTCGACGTCAAAACCAAGCAAGTGGTCGGCGGAGTCGAAGTTTTGATCGAGGACGACATCATCCGCGAGGTTTCTGATAAGGCGATCACTGGATCTTCGGCCGAAAGGATCGACCTGCGGGGTAAGACGCTTATGCCCGGCCTCGTGGATGCTCATGTGCATGTCGTTGCGACGCTGGTCGATCTTGCAGCCAATGCCGAGTTGCCGAGCTCGCTCGTTGCACTCAGAACCTCGAAGATCATGAACGGCATGCTGATGCGCGGCTTCACCACCGTGC
This sequence comes from Hyphomicrobiales bacterium, assembly GCA_900469445.1. Taxonomy (GTDB): domain Bacteria; phylum Pseudomonadota; class Alphaproteobacteria; order Rhizobiales; family Rhizobiaceae; genus Neorhizobium. The sequence continues at coordinate 517,049 of UBXM01000006.1, read as the reverse complement.
GCGACCTGGCCGGTGCCGATCTCGGCCTCAAGCTCGCTGTCGAGGAGGGCCTGATCGACGGCCCACGCCTCGTCATCTGCGGCAAGGCGCTCGGTCAGACCGGCGGCCATACCGATTACCGCACCCGTTTCGACAACCGCCCGCTGCACGAGGCGAGCCTCGGCGCGCTCGGCCGCATCTGCAACGGCATCGACGAAGTTCGCCGCGGTGCCCGCGAAGAGATCCGCAACGGCGCCGACTTCATCAAGATCATGGCGAACGGCGGCGTCGCCTCGCCCACCGACCCGATCCACGTCCTGCAATATTCCCGCGAGGAAATCATCGCCGTCGTCGAGGAAGCCAACAATGTCGGCACCTATGTCTCGGCCCATGTCTATACCGACGCGGCGATCCGTCGTGCGGTCGAATGCGGCGTCCATTCGCTCGAACACTGCAACCTGATTGAAAAAGAAACCGCCGAACTGGCCGCCAAATCCGGCGCCATCGCCTGCCCGACGCTCGCCGCCTACGAAGGTCTTGCGATGGAAGGCGAAGCCTTCGGCCTCAAGCCTGATTCCGTCGCCAAGATCGAGACGGTTCGCACCGGCGGCTTGCGCTCGCTCAAGATCCTGCACGATGCGGGCGTACCGATGGCCTATGGGTCCGACCTTCTCGGCCAGCTCCATAAATATCAGTCGATCGAGTTCACAACGCGCAACAAGGTCCTGCCGGCGGCAGACATCATCGAATCCGCCACGCTCATCTCGGCGAAGCTCTGCCGCATGGAAGGCAAGATCGGCGAGCTTTCGCCCGGCGCATTCGCCGACCTCATCGTGGTCGACGGAAACCCGCTGGAAGATATCGGCGTGCTCGAACAGCACGACAAACTGAAGGCGATCATGAAGGGCGGACAGTTCTACAAGAACGAGCTGGCGGCCTGATCGCGGGAGACGCGAAGATGGTACAGGGCAAGACTTTTGCAGAACGCCTGGGCCGGCTCTCGGTCGGCTTGATCAACACCGTGGGATTGGGCATCTGCGTTCTGCCGCTGATCCTGATCTTCTGGCTGTCGGTCATCGCAAACAGCGTTCTGTCGCTGCCGGCGGAAGGCTACACACTGAACTGGTTCGCCGAAGTCTGGCGTCAGCCGCAGTTCATCGACGGTTTCTATCTGAGCGCCATGGTCGCGATCGGCGCGACCATCATCGGCATGATTGTAACAATTCCAGCGGCGATCGTGCTGGTGCGCAAGCGCTTCATCGGCCGCAACGCCATCATGCAGATGCTGATGTCACCGCTGATCGTACCGGCGATCGTCATCGGAGCCTCGCTCTACATGACTATGGTCGAACTGGAAGTCAGGACAGGGATTCCGGCGACGGGTTCGATGATCGGCTTCATCGCCGGCCATGTCCTGCTCACCATTCCGTGGTGCGTGAGACTTCTTACAGCAAACCTCGCCGGCCTCAATGAGGTCGTCGAGGAGGCGGCGGCCAGCCTCGGCGCCTCGCCTTTCACCGTCATCTGGAAGGTCACGCTGCCGCTGATCCGCCCCGGCATCGTCGCGGCCGCGATCTTCAGCTTCGTTGTTTCCTTCGGCAATCTCGAAGTGTCGATGTTCCTGTCGACGCCCGGCCAGCTCACCCTGCCGGTCGCCATCCTCCAGTATCTACAGTGGAAGATCGACCCCACCATCGCAGCGGCATCCGTCATGCAGGTGGCGATTATCGGGCTCGCGCTGGTCATCACCAATCGTTTCGTCAATCTCTCCAGGATGGTTTGAACATGGCAACAGTCACGATCGAAAACCTGCGCAAGGTCTACGGTGATTTCGTTGCCGTCGACGACATGAATCTTGAGGTTAAGGACGGAGAGTTCCTCATCCTGCTCGGCCCTTCCGGCTGCGGCAAGACGACGACTCTGCGAATGCTGGCAGGTTTCGTCGAGCAGAATACTGGCAAGCTAGCGATCGGCGACCGCGACATCACCACCGAGCCGCCCTATCGCCGCAATATCGGCCTCGTCTTCCAGAACTATGCACTCTTTCCACACCTGACGATCTTCGAAAACGTCGCCTTCGGCCTGCGTCGCCGCAAACTGCCGGAAGGCGAGATCACGACGCGCGTCCGCGAAGCACTCGAACTCGTCCGCCTCGGCCACCTGGAAGATCGTTATCCGAAACAAATGTCCGGCGGCCAGCAACAGCGTGTCGCGATCGCGCGCGCCATCGCCATTCGCCCCGACATCCTTCTGCTCGACGAACCGCTGTCGAACCTCGATGCGAAACTGCGCCTGCAGGTACGCGACGAGTTGCGCTCGCTGCAGCAGAAGCTCAACATCACCACGATTATGGTCACTCACGACCAGGACGAGGCGATGTATGTCGGCGATCGGCTGGTCGTCATGCAGGAAGGCAAGATCCAGCAGATCGGCACGCCAACCGAACTCTATAACCACCCCGCCAACCGTTTCGTCGCCTCCTTCATCGGCCGCACCAATTTCGTTGAGGGCGAGATCGGCGCCGGCCAGACAGCCTTCAAGGCGAAGAGCGGCCTGACCGTCGCCACCGCCATTGCCGAGCGGCCCTCCTCCGAACTGGTCGTGCGGCCGGAAATGATCGAACTCTCGGCGGAAAAGACCGCCGAGGCGAATTGCTTCGAGGCGGAGATAACCCACAGCGTCTTCCTCGGTGGCAATCTGGAAATGGTCGCCACTCTTCCCACCGGAGACGCCTTTACCGTCATTACCACCGTCAAGCATCTGAAGGACAAGGGCCTCACCGCCGATACCGGCAGCCGGCTCCACCTCTCCTTCTCGCCTGAATCCGCAGTCCTGATGTGAATGATGAGATAACAGAGAAAGGGAACAGCATGACGAACGGCATCAACAGAAGACAATTCGGCCTGATGGCCGGCGCATTGGCGGCCAGCACCGCGCTTTCGGGGACCGTCGCGAAGGCTGCTCCGAGCGGTCGTATCGTGGTCGGCACTTGGGGCGGCGACTACCAGAACCTGCAGCAGCAGTTCATCGTCGATACGCTGATGAAGGATACGGGCGTCAACGTCGTGTTCGATACGGCCAATGATACGGTGCGCAAAACCAAGATGCTTGCCGAGCGCCGCCTGCCGCGCGGTTCGATGGATATTGCCTGCCTCACCGGTCAGGGCGCCTACGAGATGAACCAGAACGGTCTGCTCGAGGAACTCGACGAGACCAAAGTGCCGAACATGAAGAATGTGCCGGCCGTGTTCCGCAACAATTACAGCGTCCCGCACATCTATACGGGCCGCGTCATTCTCTACAATCCGAAGTTCGTGAAGACGCCGCCGACCTCCTATGCCGATCTCTGGGATCCGCAATATGCCGGCAAGATCGGCGTGATCGACATTCAGTATCAGACGACGATCGAATCCGCCGCGATGATCTCTGGCGGCGCTCTCGACAATTACGAGCCCGGCAAGGAAAAGCTGCTGGAACTGAAGAAGCAAGGCGTCAAGATCTACCCGACCAACGAAGCAATGGCACAGGCTCTGAAGACCGAAGAATGCGTCATGTGCATCATGTGGAATGCCCGCGGATACATGTGGAAGAAGGCCGGTATCCCGGTCGAGATCGCCGTGCCGAAGGAAGGCCTCGTCCTCTACATTTCCGAAATGTGCGTTCCGAAGAATGCCCAGAACAAGGAAGCCGCCTACGCCTACCTCAACGCCATGATGGAACAGGGCCCGCAGACGGCCTTTGCCGAGAGCATGGGCTATGCGCCGACCAACTCGACCGTCAAGCTCGAGCCGGAATTGGCCAAGCTGGTCGATTATACAGAGGAGCAGCGCAAGAGCCTGATGGTCCAGAAGATGGACTATCTCGCCAAGAACGATGCCGCCCTGCAGGACTGGTGGAACAAGTCTTTCAAGGGCTGATCCCCGCCCCCTGATATTCGAGAAGAGGCCGGCCGGGCTCATCCCGGCCGGCATCCGGACGGCGCAACAAGGAACGGCAGAAACATGATCAAGAAGGGTACGACGGCGGCCGCGATGCTGACCCCCGCCACGCTGATGGTGGTGGTGTTTCTGGCTCTGCCCATGCTGCTGCTCTTGCGCTACAGCTTCAACCAGTACGTACCCGGCGAATTCATGGTCGAGGGCATGACGGTTGCCAACTACGTCAACCTGCTCTCCGACAGCTATTACCTTGCCGGCCTGCGCACCACGGTGTTCATGGCCTTCGGCGTCACCGTCGCCTGCGTCCTTCTGGGCCTGCCGCTTGCAAGCTTCATCGCCCGCCAGAAGGGTAGCCTCAAGACGTTGCTTCTGCTGATGATCATCCTGCCGCTCTTCGTCAGCAACGCGGTGCGCGCCGCCGGCTGGATGGTCGCTTTCGGCCAGAACGGCGTGGTCAATTATCTGCTCGGCGCACTCGGCTTGATCGGTGACCCGCTGACGCTGATGTACACCCCGACTGCCGTCTTTATCGGCATCGTTTCAGTCAACCTGCCCTATGTGGTGCTGACGCTGCAGAGCGTGCTCGAAGGCCTCGATCCCAACACCAAGGATGCTTCCTTGAGCCTCGGCGCCGGCCCGTTCGAGACATTCCGCCTCGTCACCGTGCCGCTTGTCATGCCCGGCATTCTCGCGGCCTTCGTGCTTTCCTTCATCCTGACGATGAACGCCTATGCAACACCCGTCCTGCTCGGCGGCCCGAATTTCCGCATGATGGCACCGATGGTGGTGGACGAAGTGCTAGGCAAGGCCAACTGGCCCTTCGGCGCGACGCTCTCCTTCATCCTCATGGCCGTGACCCTGGCCCTGACCGTTGCCAGCAGCATGTTCATCGCCAAGCGCTACAACTATTCGGAATAGACACCCAATCGAACCCAACGATGCGCCGCCTGATGACCGGCGGACGCCCGAAAGAGGAAACGCCGTTATGAGCGCCCCTGAATACAAGTCCTACGAACAGTCCTTGTTGGAATTCGAAAACATCGCCGCCGCCATCCCGCCGATCTCGGCGGAGGAACTGAACGCACGCATCGCAAAGTTGCAAGGTCTGATGAGGGCGCAAGGCGTGAAGGCGGTCTACCTCGATACCTCGACCAGCCTCACCTATTTCACCGCCATCACGCTCGGTGCCAGCGAGCGGCTGCATGGGGCGATCATCCCGTCTTCGGGCGCACCGATCTACATCAGCCCAGCTTTCGAAGAGCCGAAGACCGAAACGCTGATCACAATCCCCGGCGAGATCGCCGTATGGGAAGAACACGAGGATCCGGCACTGCTTGTCGCGGACCTGATCTGCGGGCTTTCCGCCGAAGGAGATACGCTCGCCTTTGATCCGGCAACGCCCTTCGTTTTTTCGAGCGCGATCACCGGCCATATCGGCAGCCGCCTCAAAGTTACGGGGGCCAAGGAGATGATCGCCGAGTGCCGGCAGATCAAATCTGCGACCGAGATCGCCATCATCCAGGCCGCAATGACTGCCAGTCTCCGCGTTCACAAGGCCGTCTGGCAGGGCTTGCAGGAAGGCGTCTCGACCACGCAGGTGACCGATTTCATCGCCGCCGCCCATCAGAAACTCGGCATGCACCACATCTTCGCCGCTGCCCAGTTCGGCGAAGCGACGGCCTATCCTCACGGCGTGCCCTATGCCCAGACGCTGAAGACCGGCGACATGGTGCTCATTGACCTCGGCGCCCATATCCACCGCTACTGCTCGGATATCACCCGCACCTATGTGTTCGGCAAGCCGACCGATCGTCAGCGGGAGCTTTGGAGCCTGGAGCATAAAGCCCATCGTGCGGCTTTCGATGCCGCAACGCTCGGTGCGCCTTGCGAAGACGTCGATTTTGCAGCTCGCAAGGTTCTAACCGATGCCGGTTACGGTCCGGATTACAAGGTGCCCGGTCTACCACACCGGACCGGCCACGGACTTGGTATGGATATGCACGAAGATCCCTATATCGTCCGAGGCAACAAAAAGCCGCTGGAGCCTGGTATGGTTTTTTCTGACGAACCAATGCTCGCCCTTTACGGTGAATGCGGCGTGCGTCTGGAAGACATCATCTACATGTCAGAGAGCGGTCCTGTCTTCTTCACCGAGCCGGCCGAGTCGATCGACAAACCATTTGGCTAACCGGCCCACCTTTCAGGCCATCGAGACAAACGGCCCGGCCGAGGTCTCCTGGCCTGAAAGATGCCGTCATTCGGGCGAAATGGATCGAGCTATTTAGAGTGTGGGGCGAGCTTAACCACGCATCCGGATGGCAGTGCTCGTCGGCAAACTGCGCCTGTATGATTTTCATCGGGGAGTTTCCCCTGCCCTTGGATGGCTACTTCGCGTAAATTTGGACAGCGGCCGGATTTACGCGTCGCGCCGGGTCGAATGTCATTCGAGCGATTGCCGATGCCTGGAGTTCAAAACACCCCACCACCGTGGCCCGACGATCTGCTTCAACGCCAGCTTGATCCATGGCAAGGAATTTCGTCCCTCGGGATAGACCTCCAAAGCAAAGCGCTGAATGGCAGCAGCTGCAGCAATATCGGATCTGTTGAATGCAGCGCCGGCCTGTCCGATCGCCTCCCGTCCGAGCTCCCTGGCAAGGAAACGCCGTAATGCCGCATCGTCCCGGATGTTGGCCCCGGCGTACTGAAACAATAGCTCGATCGCCTTTTGTCGCTGCCGAAGATCTGGAAGAATGTCTTCCATGCAGTATTTCAGAGACATATTTGCATCATGTCTGCGGTACACCGCCTGATCTTTATTGATGAACCCTACCTGCGCATGAGAGGCGAGCCTCAACCACATCTCCATATCGCCTGCATGCGGAAGTTCTTTCAGGTAGCCGCCAACGTGTTTCTGCAGCTCTGTTCTGGTCACAGCCGTCGGCGTGGGCACGATGTTGGTCGCCCCACTCAATCGGATGAATTCCGTCCCGGAATACACCACCGTGTCTTCGATGCCTTTCGTACCAATTGGATTGAAGCGCTGGGTAGTGCCGTCTGGCTTGGCGATGATCGCATTGCCGAAAGTGAACCCGATACCTGAACGATCGGTCATCAACCGCGCCGCCCTGCCCAGTGCACCGGGCAACAGATAATCGTCTGCGGAAAGGAGAAGGAAGAGGTCGCTGTCAGCCCAATCCATGCCTTCATTATAGGTGGCAATATGGCCCCGATTGACCCTGTGCCTCAGATAGATAACCCTTTTGTCCTGATGGCTCAGGTCGGTACCAACGGCTTGCGTGTCATCCGGCGATGCATCGTCCAAAATGAGCACGCGAACATCGACACCCGCTTGCGAAAGAACGCTTTCGACGCATTCCCGCAGGAGATGAGCGTAATTGTAGCAAGGAACCACGACATCGATCCGCGCAAGGCGCGCTTGGCCAGAGCCACCGGTGGTGTTTGCGGAATGCGCCTGAGGCATCAACGGGCTTTGCCTGCTATCAGACATTTCCTTTTGACACGTTCTGCTCTCATCCATGGCTCGGCCCTCGGTTGCCCCTTGCAGGCCTGAAGGCACGCCCTTGTCCGACAGATGCCACCCAGGATCTCACGCGCCGGAGCAACGCTGATCGCACGAGCAGCCTGGAGCAAATCCGTTTCAATGCACTGGAAAGCCGCTCGCGGTGTGAGAGGGCAAAGCGGGTCCGCGATCGATAAGCGTCGTAAAACCCGACATTTGGGCTCAGGCTCCCCGATCTCCAGGGCTTTACGTTGGTTACAAAGTGAACGACCTTGAGATTGTGCTCGCGCACAGTGACTGCAATCGAATGAAATGGGTCAAACTGGAAATTCCAGGCCGGTTGCAGCTCTTTCCATCGCCCGGCACAGACAAAATTCAGAGCATCCTGATCCGCATATTCCGCCGTCGGAACGCGATCGAGATATTCCAGCGCACGCTCTGATATTTTCTCGCTGCGCCACTTTTCCAGGTCCAGGAAGATCATGCCGGCATTGAAGTAGCGATCGATAGGAAGACTGGTTTTAAGGCCAGGATTATTCCTGGCGGCAACGCTGTCGAGGCAATAGTCCGGAACAGCGGCGATTATTGCGCCATCCAAATCAAGGTTCCACAGCTGCTCCAATGTATCGAGCACGATAATGTCCGCATCCAGATAGAGCGCCCTGGTACATGTCGCGGGTAAAAAACGCGGCAGCAAAAGCCTTGCAAAGGTCATCCTGGAAATGCCGGGCCGGGTGGAGAACTGACTGGCAAAACGGAATGTTTCGATCGAATGCCATGTTATCGCCGCGCAATCTTCGGGCAGTGAATTGATTATCCGCTGCTTCGTGGCCTCGTTCATGCCCTCGTTGATGACGTGAATATCCAGGGGCCATGCCTGGATGTTGCTCTCGGCCATGGATCTGAGCGCGGTTGCGAGGGGCGCGGCAAATGCTCCATCGGCTGCAAACACGATAGGACCGAACACTTGTTTTCTTTGCCAGCCCCCCCCTGCCGCTTCAGACCCATCTTCTGCAGCCTCCACCACGGAGGCCGCCCCTTGGCTTGATTGATCGACGCCGGTATCCATCGGGTTACCGCGCAGCATCTTGGGCAATAAGTCCGGCATCTTGGGCCGGCAGATATGGGGCATGCTTTTGCATCGGCACCGCTCCCCCCGAGAGTATCCACTCGAAATAGGCGATCGTCTTTTCGAGGCCTTCTCGCAGCGCTATCTTCGGCTCCCAGCCGAGCTCCTGCCTTGCACGGCCGATATCCGGCTTTCGCTGCGTCGGATCGTCGATGGGGAGGGGCTTGAAGACGATGGCTGATTGCGACCCTGTCAATTCTATCACCAACTCCGCCAGCTCGCGAACCTGGAATTCGCCTGGATTTCCGAGATTGATGGGGCCCGTCAATGCCGCAGGAGCCGCCATCAGACGGACCAGCCCGTCGATCAGATCGTCCACGTAGCAGAATGACCGGGTTTGCGTGCCGTTGCCGAAGACCGTGATAGGCTCGTTGCGAAGCGCCTGGACGATGAAATTCGACACCACCCGGCCGTCATTGGGATGCATCCTCGGCCCATAGGTATTGAAGATACGCGCCACGTGAATGTTTACGCCATATTGGCGGTGGTAGTCGAAAAACAGCGTCTCGGCGCAACGTTTGCCTTCATCGTAACATGCCCGCGGGCCAATCGGATTGACGCTGCCTCGATAGTCCTCGTGCTGGGGATGGATGGCCGGATCGCCGTAAACTTCGCTCGTCGACGCCTGCAGGATCTTTGCCTTGGTGCGCTTGGCCAAACCGAGCATGTTGATCGCACCATGGACATTCGTTTTCACGGTCTGGACCGGATCGAACTGGTAGTGCACCGGTGATGCCGGGCAGGCGAGATTGTAGATTTCGTCGACCTCGACATAGAGGGGAACCGTGACGTCGTGGCGGATCGCTTCAAAGTGGGGATCGTCGAGAAGGTGAATGATGTTGTTGCGAGAACCCGTATAATAATTGTCCACGCACAGGACATTGTTGCCTTCTTTCAGAAGCTTTTCGCACAGGAATGACCCCAGAAAGCCAGTACCGCCGCTTACCATAACGCGTTTCTGTCCGTGCATAGACTTGCTCCTTGTACGTTGGGTGAAAGACCTTCCGAATTTCAGTAAGCCCCGTTGCGCCTGTAGACCGCGGGAATGGTTCTGATGAGGATGTGCCAGTCGAACCACAGTGAGCGGTTGTCGATGTAGAATTCATCGAGTTGCTGCTGCTGCTTGATATCTGCATCGCTTCGCGCCGAGACCTGCCACAATCCCGTCAATCCAGGGGTAATGGAACGCCGTTTCTCGCGAAACTTTCCGTCCATTGCTCTCAGATGGTACTCCGGGAACGGCCGTGGGCCGACGATGGCCATGTCTCCGGAGATAACATTCGCCAGTTGCGGAAGCTCATCGAAGCTACTGGAGCGAAGGACATGGCCAATGATTGGCAATACGCGCGGATCCCTCTTCAGCTTGAAGCTGGATTCCCACTCGGCCCTTATCGCGGGATCGGTCTGCAACAATGTCTCAAGACGCTTTTCGGCATCACCGTACATTGTTCTCAGCTTGAATATCCGCAGCGGTTTTCCCGACAATCCTTCCCGCGTGTGCCTGAAGAATACAGGACCGGGATCGATGGCGTAAATCACAGCGGCAGCGACCATGATGAATGGTGAAAGCAGCAGCAGCGCAGGCACGGCGACGGCAAGATCCAGCGCGCGATGAACAAATTTGCGAGTGCCCGAGCCACCGCGTCTCACCAGCCGTATTCCTATTTCTCCACCGGCATCTTTCGGTTGCAGCCCACTAACCTTGAAGTCCGGCGTATCGCAAAGGAGAACGACCTCATCGAACTTTCCACGAATTGCCTCCAGGCCTCCAAGCGCTGCATCGATATTGTCGGCGACCAAGGCAAGCGTCGGTTTATCGGAGAGGGACCCCAATATGTCGGCGGGCGATAGTTCCGGCTGAATCCCGAACTGCCAGTGATCGCTGAAATAGCTCTTGAGCCGGGAGGCTTGGGCGCGCTCGCCCAGGATAACCGCCCGTTCTCCCCAGATCCCCAGCCTGCGGCAAAAAAGCCGCGCGACCCTATAGAGAACCTGTTGCAGGAGCAGACCGAGACCAAGGAACAGGACAATAGTCGGTACCGGCCCCGGGCCGTCGGGCAGGAGCAGCGTTCCGGCCACGCAAAGGAGCGTTATCTTGGCGAAGGCTGCGATGCGGCGGCGCAGATGCTCGTGTTCATGTAGCCGATATCCGGGATAGAGGCCCGCCAATGCATTGAAAACAATTGCGGCGAGTGCGGCCAGCGCAAGAATTCGTACTGGCACACTCTCCGATGTGCCGGAAAATTGTGACGGAAGAAGACAATAGGATGCCAGATACGCAACAATTTCAGCCAGGATCAGGAATGACGACACGGCGAGCTGCGCCAGCTTGCTCTTAAGCGCGACTGGGATGTTCAACGCTTTGGGCGGATTCAACTGCGCAGCACCGCTTTGACTTGTTGCGGACAGGGAGGGCTTGGCCGGGATTATGCGTAGACCAGGGACTGCGGCCACGTTTGACCGTCCGGATAGCCTCTCTAGGAATGGAAATTGCATGATGATCCTGCTCCCCTCGGGCATCGGCCCTAATCCGTCACCCCCAAAACTCAGTCATCGATGGGAAACTCACGAAGCCTCAGTCTTTGAACAGCACTCAGCGATATGAAGGCCGGAACCACACGTGCGTAGCGACTCCACAGCCGCCGAGGTTCGCATAGAAGCCGGAACGCCCATTCGAAACCGCTTCGCTGAATCATGCGCGGAGCCTGGCGGACGAGGCCGGCATGGAAATCGAAAGCCGCTCCGACCCCGATCAGCATCGGGGCATTCAGGCGATCACGCATGCGCGCCATCCAGACCTCCTGTTTAGGGCTGCCAAGGCCAACCCAAACGATATCCGCTCCGGAACGATTGATCATGTCAGCAACATCCGTGTCCTCTTGCTGCGACAACTCGCGGAAGGGCGGCGCATAGGAGCCGACGACCTCAGCATTCGGGAACCGTTTCAAGAGGCGCGCCTGCAGCTTTTCCAACGTGTGGGCGGTTGCGCCAAAAAGGTAGTGACGCAGACCTGCAGATCTGCCCTCGTCAAAAAGCGACAACATCAGGTCGGGACCATAGACCCTGCCGCATTGCGCGTGCCCAGCATGTTTGAGTGCCCACACCAACGGCATGCCATCAGGCGTTACGAGAAAGGCCCGATTATGGATAGAGCGGAGAACGGGGTCGTCCTGACACCGGATGACCCCATGCGCATCACGCACACACACATAATGCTTTTCCCCACGCTCAATCGATGTCTGAATAAGCCGGGTGGCCGTTTCGAGATTGACTGCCGAGATACGGACCCCCAGGACGTTTACCCAGTTCATGGACCTGTCCGACGCGGCTACAGATGTCTGCTTGGGGTCAACTGAGGGCTCTCTCATGAAATCTGCTTTCGCGATACAACCTGATGTCAGGATTATATTGGAAGCATTAATTCTTCAATATTTTCAGATGCATCCATATTCCTTAGTATCGCAAAGCAAACTTCATTCAGCATAACGAATAATATCCGTTTTGATGCATTTACAATCGCCATAGATACAAATTTTTGCTTAGACGATCCGAAACATACCCCAATAGGACAGTTTGACCTCCACATAATTAATCAGGATATTCTTCAGCGCCAAAAGCGTTAGAGGCAGAAATGGGTTACGAGGCAAGCCATGCCGACACACCTGTCAACAGAGCATTGAAGTCGTCTCGGACGACCAGCCAAATTGACGTTCACGGAGCACTCAACGCCGAGGTGATGACACGACGAGTGTTCAAAGCCCCCCATTGGGACGTCTTCGTCGATCCGCCACCAAACCGCTGGAACGTGACGTCATGCGTGTATTGATCTCGGCCTATGCATGCGAACCCGACGCAGGGTCCAGAGGAAGGCTATCCGCGAAGGATCGCGGCTGACCTCGGAATAGAAAAACGCGTACAATTCACAGGAAGGGTGCCGCATAGCGAGATGCACCGGCTCTACGCGAAACACGATCTATTCGTGTTCCCAAGCCTGCACGATTCTGCGGCGCAGGTAATCGGCGAGGCGATGGCTCAAGGCCTGCCTGTGGTTTGCCTGGATTTGGGCGGATCGAGCCTGGCAATCGATCCCGACTGCGGCGTTGTGATCTCGACAAGGGGAAAAGATAGAGGGACTGTCGAGCAACAACTGGCAGACGCGATCACGCATGCCGTCATGGATAAAAATCGTTTGTGCAACTGAAGCAAGGCTCGCTGGAGCGCGCTGGCAGTTTCACTTGTCAGCAACGCGCACACCGGATGGTAGAGCAATTCTACAAGCCGACTTTATCGGATACGGACTTTCTGACAGCACCGTCAACGTCGCTGCGGCGTTGATTGTCAATCCAGACGTTCCTCTGTGCTGCCCGCATCCATCCCCGCCTTTTCGAGATCATGCAGGCTTCCATATTCTCCCGAAGGCATTGCCCCCGGGCTTACCCGGAAGCTCCGATCGTTCAAATTGCCGATATAGCGATTACGTGAAAACCGGACATATCCGAACTGATGAGATGGAGCATAAACGAAGGCTGCAACACCGTCATGTTTATCGATTCGAACCGTATTGTCCTCTATGCGGTTTGGACTTGCCCATGCCGGCTGCCAGCCCCTGCCGGTCGCGTCATCAATACGAAAGGCCGCGCCGGAGCCATTCTTGATCTGGTTTCCAGTGACCAGATTACTCCATCCACCATTGATGCCGATTGCCGCCACATTGCCCGAAAGGGTGTTGTTTTCGATACGCACGCCGCTCGCACGCCCATCGGTATAGATCGCCCAGCTGATCGGGCTGGGCCATTCGGAAATGTCTTCATAACCAACGGGCCAAAACGTCCCATCGGCTCTGTTCATCAGATGCCCGGTCCCGGTAACCAGATTGTTGCGAATGATGCTGTTCAGCGCGTCACCCTGCGCGCCCATCATCTTGATGGCGGCGCCATCAGCAGTCTGCTGATTGGCATTACGGATCATGTTCCTTTCGATGACGGCATCATAAACGGCATCCTCGAGCCCCCAGATGGAGCCGCCGGCAATCCCGAACTGAGCGGTGTTTTCGATCACGTTGTCGGCGATCCTGATACCGCTGCCCGCCTGGAACCATATGCCGGCGGTTTCGAAATAGACCTCGCCGATATCGGAAATCCGGTTCGACAGGATTTTGGCGTCATTCGATTTGCCAAAACTGCCCCAAGCCGTGCCTATATAAATCCCGTTGCCGGCAGTGGCGTTAATGGCGTTGCCTGCAATAAGGACATTGTTGCTTTCTGACACATGGATACCGACGCCGATATTTTGAACAACGTTGCCCAGCAGCTTCACATTGTCGGAATGCTCAAGCCTGATAGCACCGTAACCTCTTGTTTCCGTATAAAACTTGCCGCTGCCGTCAGGCGCTCCATCCCGAAGCGACAGACCTGACACAACCATCCCGTCGGCATCTTCCAGTTTGAAAATTGTCGGCAAAATTCCTGCAACGACATCGGGCCCGGGCGGCTTTCGATCGGCGGAAATGTAGGTAAGCAGCCCGTCTTTTTGATCGTGCCACCATTCCCCGGGTGCATCAAGAAACGCTCTGGTACCTGCCAAAAAGTATCGACTGCCCTCGGAGGTGAAGAAATAGCCGGTTCCACCGGTCCGCACCGTATGTGCTGCGGCTTCGACAAGATCGATGGGAAGCGTGTCGCTGCCCCACTGGGCGCCTGGCACGCTAGCGCCGACTATATGAGCGACCAGCCCGGTAACATCGCCGAGTGGTGGAAGATCGCCGGGATGATAACAAAACCGGGTATTGCCTTCCCAAACATCGATGGGTGGCTCGCATCTGGCTGCGAATAACCAGCCTTTGCGTTTGTCGCCATCAACGGGAGCGTTTGGAAACCTTGCCTGAGGTTGAACCTTGTCGTTGACGATAAGGTTACCCACGCGCACATCCGAGGGAAGCTTCAGCGGCGCAATCCACCGGCCGTCGGCCAGCATCGTCCAGTCGGTTATCCGTAAACCTCCGTGCAAGACCGGTTTTTCGTTACATTTCGCCGTGACAATCAAACCTGCGTCGCGAGCATCGAAGACGACCGGCTGAGACAGGTAATAGTCTCCCCCTGCTATCGCGATCGTGCTTGGGCCGCTGGTCATCCGTGCAGCATCGCGCGCAAACTCGATCCTCGCGAAGGGACCGTCATCGCGTTGAGCGTTGGGCACGGAAAGGCGGCCGCTCCAGGTATCGTCCCCGTCCGGAGAGACATGGAATGTCGTTCGATCTTCGGATTTGGAGACGGGATTGGTCAACATTGTCCGGCCAAGCTTGGCTGGCAATGCCGGCCGCGAGGCTTCCTCGCAAGTGTCCTGGCCGGCCGCCGCTTGCGATAGATCGAGCGCATCTTCTTTCGATCTTGAGAAGGCGGCATCGCCCGGCTGCAGCAAAATAACGGCAAGCATTGCGGTCGAAATCAACCTGATCCGGGACGTCATCAAATGGGCACCTCTGGTTAGGTGTTTTTTTTCAAACGGATCGCGGGCCACCGAAACGCGCTGCGCAAAACTGGCGACACCACGGATAACCAACACGTAGGCGGGCAAGGTTGTGAGCAGGAGAAAGATGACACCGCCGCACGAGTGCTCGGTCATAAATCCTCTGCTCCGTTTGCAATTCTCTTCCAAGAGTAGCCAGACAGCGCCCCTCGCAATCAACTCATGCAACCGAAGAACAAATTACATCGAACGTCGTAGCGGCGCTCCCAAGTATCTGTGTCGTTACACCCTTAGGAGATACCTTGTGCCTAAGGTGGAGGAACGACCCGAGCGCCCCTACCCATAAGAGCAGGTTATCTGCCACCGCATTCGACGGTAATTTGTCGGTGGACATTCAAGCTGAAGCATTTGGGCACTTGTGATGGCTAGGTCATCGGGCGGTCGGTCCGAATGGCGTGAAGCGTCTTAAGCCGAATGGAAAAACACTCGCATTCTCCACTTCGCTGACCGCATGCTGAGTTCAGCGACCTTTTGAGAAGTGTCATGACGCGACCGGCCATCAGTATTCTCATCAACAACTACAATTACGGTCGCTTCATCGGACGCGCGATCGACAGCGCGCTGACTCAAGTGGGGCCGGCCGCAGAGATTATTGTGGTGGATGACGGTTCAAGCGACCAGTCTCGCGCAGTGCTTGAACCCTATCGCGATCGGGCAACTCTACTCTTTCAGGAAAACAAAGGACAAGCTGCAGCGATCAATGCCGCGGTCAAAGCAAGCGCGGGGGACATTCTTTGCTTCCTGGACGCGGATGACTGGTGGGCTCCCGAAAAACTGGCCTCAATTTCCGCAGCATTTGACACGGACGCCCGGCTATCACTCGTGTATCACCGGCTTCAGCCCGCGTTCAGCGATGGAACACCCACCCTCAAACCAATTCCTCGAACATTGTGCTCCGGCGACCTGTCGCCTCGGCTCAGCAAGTCTGCGGGTTGTTGGCCGTTTCCGATGACATCCGCCATAGCGGTCCGGCGAAGTGCCTGGAAAGCGGCAGGCGATATACCCGAACAGTTCAAGATATCCGCAGATTTCTGGCTTGCCGGCATCTATCCGTTCCTGGGGCGCGTGGCTGCTCTGCCCGGCTCGCTCGGGTTTTACAGGATCCATGAAAACACATGGTATCGGTCAGTCGATGATGCGGCCATGTTGCGCAAGCGCATGTCGCACTGGATCGCGACCGTCGACGTTATGAACAAGTTCCTGTCATCCAACAATCTGCCCGCAACACTGCGCTTGGCGGATCACTATCCTTACAGAGTGGCATTGGCACAGATTGAAGGGGGTAACATGCGCACCCGCGTTCAACTGGCGATGCAAGGAATTGCCTTTGCCGGGGAACCAAACCTGATGAGGCGCATGCGTGATGCACTGCGCGCGGCCTATCATCTACCTTCTCGGGGCAGGAAACTCCAATGGGCGGAGGAAACGCAATGAAGGCGTTGCTTCTCGCTTCCGAGTTGGAGGACTACACGATTTCTTTTGCCAGCGGCCTCGCGCAGCATCTGAAGGTCGTACTGGCCGTTCCTCGCCGGCGTTATGGACACCTTGCGCCCTGGTTCGATCCCGCTGTCGATCTGCGTCTTCTGGAGTGGCCTCGACACCGCTCGCTGCTAAATCCGTGGTTCTTGCGAGGGCTGACGCACCTAATCAGACACGAACGCCCGGACCTTGTTCATCTTTTGAGCAACAGCACCCTGTGGCTGAATTTTGCGGTGCCGTTCTGGCGCTCGATCCCCTTGGTGACAACGGTTCATGACGTGGATGTGCATCCCGGTGACAGCGATACGCGCACGCTGCCTGCCTGGGCGCCCAAATTGATGGTGCGCCAGTCAAGGCATATCATCGTGCATGGCGACGGACTGAAGCAGCTGATGCTCGACCGATATTCAAAGTCCGCCGAGAATGTCCATGTCCTTTCCCATCCAGCCATTCGACGCTACGCCGATTTCGCCCGACAACAGAAAATGGCTCCATGCCGAACAGATGGAGTTTTGCGGGTTCTGCTGTTCGGGCGAATTTTCGCCTACAAGGGGCTGGAGCATCTGGTCCGCGCCGAGGCGCTCCTGAAGGACAGTTCCCTCGATCTCTGCTTTACGATTGCAGGCCGCGGCGATGACCCCTGGGTCTATCGGCCACTGATGGGCGATCCTGGCCGTTATGATATCCGCAATCGCTTCATCGAAGATGCCGAGGTCGCCCAGCTTTTTCTCGATACGGATATAGTGGTGCTTCCTTACACGGAAGCCTCCCAAAGCGGTGTGCTTAATTTGGCTGCAGCATTTGGCAGACCGGTCATTGTAACAGATGTGGGCGAATTACCGGCCACCGTCCTGTCCAACGGATTGGGACTGGTGGTTCCGTCCGGGGATGGCGAGAGCCTATCTCGGGCCATCCGGTCTTTGGCACAAGATCGCGAGTTGCGATGCAAGCTCGGGGCAAATGCCTTGGCGTGGTCCCTGGGCGCGAACTCACCCGAACAGGTCGGTGCACAGGCAGCCAGCCTTTACCGTAAAATGGTGGGAACATGCACGTGAACGCACTTTCCCGGACATACCATCTACCGGCAGCGCTCCCCCCCTCCGTTCGCCATTATCTGCCAGGTGGGTGCGAAAGTGGTGGCGGGATCGGCAGGCTGGTCGGTTACATATCGGAAGCCGCAAAGGAGGCTGACCGCAGACACCTGGTAACGGACACGCGAGGACGGAAATGGTCGTTCGCGACATCGCCATCACGCTTGTTGATCGCGATCGTCACAATGACAAAAGATCGCATCGCGGCTCCTGGCCGCATCCATCACATCCATGTCGCAGGTCGCGGCAGCACGTCAAGAAAGCTGATCCTAACGGGAGTTGCACGTTTTCTTGGATGTCGTCACATACTTCATCTGCACGACTACGACTACGCGCGCGACTTTGCCGAACGCACACCAAGACAACAGATGCGAATACGCCGAATGTTTCAAGGCGCGGATCATGTCGTCGTATTGGGCAATCGTGATCATCTGACGCTGACAGGTGATCTGGGCGTTGATCCGCGACGCATTACGGTTATGCGTAACTGTGTCCCTGACCCTTGGGCCAAGGTCGTTCGGGTCACTGAGAATCGACGTGAGAAACTGCCGCTCATCATTTTCCTGGGAAGGCTGAGTGAACGTAAAGGCGTCCCGGAACTCCTCCTCGCTTTGAGCCATCCCCTGATGAGGGAGCTTGGTTGGAAAGCCGTTGTTGCGGGCGATGGGCCTGTCGAGGATTACCGACGTCAGGCAACGGCTCTCGCGCTTTCAGAAGTCGTAGAGATGCCGGGTTGGCTTGGAGCCGACGAGGCACGAAACTTGTGCTCACAGGCAGATATTCTGGTCCTGCCGTCCTATGCAGAAGGCATGGCCATGGCGATCATCGAAGGCCTCGCTCACGGGCTCGCGGTGGTGACCACCCGTGTCGGAGCGCATGAAGAGGTGATCCTCGACGGTGAGACCGGTGTTTTCGTACCGGTCGGGGATAAGAACGCGTTAGCCGTAGCATTGGCAAAACTCGTCCAGGATCGCGAACAACGCAATCGCTTGGCCAAGCAGGGCCGCCTTCATTACCTCAATCATTTCAGCATGAAGACATACATGCGGTCACTAGAGAACTTATACGACACCGTCTCCGCGCAACTCCAAACATCGGCCGGTGCCTCATGACGATCACGACGCTCCCGATGGACCGCAACGCGTCGCTGTCGCCCATGCGATATGATCCGCGATTTCAAAGCCATGAGGCGGCAGATGATTTTGACCTGATGACCGGCCTCCGCCTCATCCGGCGAAGGGCAATACTGATAATCGCGCTCACGATACTGCTGATGGCTGCGGCCTTTCCCCTCATCCGGGGACTGCTCCCCACCTATTATGCCGAGTCTCGACTGATGATCCACTCGCCGCTGTCGGCGTCGCTCGCCGCAGAGGCGTCCAATCGGACAGGTTGGCTCGACGTTACAGAGGAAACCGAACGCCTGCTGTCGAGAAGCACGGCAGAACGGGTCATCCGTGATCTGCGGCTCGCAGAAACGCCGGAATTTAATCCGGCATTGCGACAAGCCTCGCTCATCGACCGTGCGCGGAAGATTTTGAGGAACTCTACGAGCAGCGAGCCTCCTCCTCTGCCGCAATCATCCGAACTGGATGGCGTAGTCCTTCAATATTATCAGGCGTTGCGCGTCCAGCGTGATGGTCAGACGAATGTCATCAGGATTGGATTTTCGTCCCGTGATCCGGCACTGGCTGCGGCGGTTCCGAACTACCTCATCAGCATCTACAGCGATGAACGAGAAGATCGGCTCCGCATCCGTTTGGACGCAGCAGAAAAATGGGTTCAGCAGCGCAGAAGTGAACAACAAGACCGTATCACCGCTGCGCGCGACAGGTTTGACCGATACCGTAATACAATGGGTTTGGCGTTGAATGATGATGCCCAGGGCACGACGACGAAGCTGATCGCGGATCTAAGCGACCGGCGGTCCAAACTCGATCAGACCCGGGCCAAGACACGCATGGCAATTTCTCACCTGGAAAGCGCTGGTGCAGCAGCACTGATTACGGCTGACGCTTCCGTTCCGGAGAGCCTTGCCGAAATGCAACGCAACCTGACGGCCCAACAGAGGGATCTGGACCGCGTTCTCGAAGTATATGGCGATGGGGCTCAGGCGGTTATCGACTTGCGGGCGCGGATCGCACGGTCCCGCATGGACCTCGATCTGGCAACGCGCCAATACCTCGAAACACTGCGCATCACGCTGAATGATCTCGACCGTGAAGACGCCGAAATCCAGACTGCCATCGCTGCCGCTCAAGCGCAGAGATCCCGCAATCTGGAGGCCCAGGCCGAAGCCGTGCGATTGGAACGCTTGGTGGAAAAAGAACAGCTGACAATGGACAAGATCGAGGATCAGCGCCGAGCCCTTGCTGATCAGGCACGCTCGCCAGGAGCGGAAATCGAGCTACTGTCTCCAGCAACAACCCCATTGGCACCACAGGGACGCGGTCGTCTGTTTTATCTGATCGGTGCGCTCGTTGCGTCGATCTGTTTTTCGGTCACCATCGCGTTCGTCGTCGAAATGCTGGACAAGGCGGTCCGCAGCTTCGACCAGATATCAGGCATCAGCCATGTCGTTCCAATCGGTTTCGTTCCACGGTTACGACGCAAAGAGCGGTCGCAACCATTGAAGCGGATGCGAGGCGGAAGATTCGACGACGCCATTCAGACGCTTATCGTTTCGCTCAAGCGATCCTGCGGTGGAAAGTTGCCCGGCAGCATTGTCGTGACCTCTGCACAGAAGGGCGAAGGAAAGTCGACTATCGCCAGATCGCTCGCGATGGAAATCTCGGCAAGCGGGGTGGGCGTAATTCTCGTCGACGGCAACCTTAAAAGCGGAAACCTTGTCTCGGTTTTCAATTCCGGACAGGTGCACGGATTAAATGAGTTCGTGAGGCGAAAGACGAGACTTACGGATATCGTCCATCATCATGCCCCGACCGGCATCGATTTCATTCCGGCCGGAACACCCGATCTCTATCGACGTGCGTATTTTTCTGATGTTTCAGAGATTATCGAGATGGCACGCACTAAAGGGCAAATAGTCATATTCGACAGTGCACCGGCACTGGAATCCACCGACACGATGCATTTGATGAGCATGGTGGAGCGGACGATCCTGGTTGTACAATGGGCAAGAACGACGTGCAGAACCGTCGAAATCGGCGTTCAGCATCTGCAAAGATCACGCGGCACGGATATTCTCATCGCCATCAACAATGTCGATCCAAGGCGACATGCGATGTACAATTTCACCGATGCCAATCTGATCGTTACTTAACAACCGGCGGGCCGCACTCCGATCCTGGGGGCTGGACCTATCGATTTGTTGATATCCGCCGTCCTTGCTCTCCACTGGTCGAAACGGAGGGGAAAAAGCGACGCGATCGCGGCTTGTCTACATCTCTTAGGTCAATTTCGGAAGGCGGTTCGTTGAGCCTATACTTCAGCAAATGGCCGCCCATTGGTGCGTCCGTTCAAACATCAGACGTTTCTCGGAGCCAGTAGCGGCTCGATCAATCAGCTAACTCACGGCAGGCTCTTGGGGGAACTATGACCGATCCATTGCCACGCAACGGCAAAGTTGCGCTGATTACCGGCATTACCGGCCAAGACGGTTCCTATCTTGCGGAATTTCTTCTCACCAAGGGGTATGAGGTCCATGGCATCAAGCGCCGGGCGTCTTCCTTCAACACGTCCCGCATCGATCACATCTACGAAGATCCGCACCGTCAAAACCGGGGATTGAAGCTGTACTATGGTGATCTGTCGGACACCTCGAATCTGACCCGCATCATTCGCAATATCGAGCCTGACGAGGTCTATAACCTCGGGGCTCAATCTCACGTCGCAGTCAGCTTCGAGGCCCCGGAATATACGGCCGATGTCGATGCGCTTGGGGCTTTGCGGCTTCTGGAAGCAATCCGATTTTTAGGGCTGGAGGAAAAAACGCGCTTCTATCAGGCATCGACATCCGAACTATACGGTCTTGTGCAGGAAATCCCGCAGCGAGAGACGACACCGTTTTATCCGCGCTCCCCTTATGCTGTTGCCAAGCTTTACGCTTACTGGATCACGGTCAATTACCGGGAAGCCTATGGGATGTATGCGTGCAATGGCATCCTTTTCAATCACGAATCTCCTCGTCGCGGAGAGACATTCGTGACCCGAAAAATCACGCGCGGTCTCAGCAATATCGCCATGGGTCTCGAAACCTGCCTATTCATGGGCAATATCGACAGCTTGCGCGATTGGGGGCACGCCAAGGACTACGTTCGAATGCAGTGGATGATGCTGCAACAGGACACGCCGGAGGACTTCGTCATCTCGACGGGGCTGCAATATTCCGTTCGAGAGTTCATCAACTGGGCGGCCTGCGAGCTTGGCGTGACGCTGGAATTCTCCGGCACGGGTGTCAATGAAGTGGCAAGGGTTGCCGCCATTGATGGAAACCTGGCGCCGGCTCTGAAAGTCGGAGATCCGGTTGTCCGCATCGATCCCCGTTATTTCCGTCCAGCTGAAGTCGATAACCTTCTCGGTAGTTCGCAAAAAGCGAAGGACAAGCTTGGCTGGGCGCCGGAGATTACCGCCCGCCAAATGTGCGCGGAAATGGTTGCCGAAGACCATAAAGCCGCCCGTCGTCATGCACTCCTGAGGAAACATGGGCTGGATCTTCCCGTCTGCGTGGAGGAATGACGATGGCCTACGACCTGAAGGGCAAAAGGGTCTATGTCGCGGGTCACCGCGGCATGGTCGGATCAGCGATTGTTCGGCGCCTTTCTTCCGAAGGCTGTGAGATATTGACGGCGAGCCGTTTCGAAGTCGATCTGACGAGACAGTCGGACGTGGAAGTCTGGATGGAAAAGAACCGTCCCGATGCGGTCTTTCTCGCGGCCGCGAAAGTCGGGGGTATAGTTGCCAACGACAGTTACCCGGCGGATTTTCTCTACCAGAACATGCTCATTGCGGCGAACGTCATCCACAGCGCCCACAAGACCGGTGTCGAAAAGCTGCTGTTCCTCGGATCCTCCTGCATTTACCCGAAATTCGCCGAACAGCCGATCCGTGAGGAAAGCCTGCTGACCGGTGCGCTGGAGCCAACCAATGAGTGGTATGCGGTTGCCAAGATAGCCGGCGTAAAACTGTGCCAGGCCTATCGACGTCAACACGGTCATGACTTCATTTCAGCCATGCCGACCAATCTCTACGGTCCCGGTGACAACTTCGATCTGGAGAATAGTCACGTCATACCGGCGTTGATCCGCAAGGCCCATGATGCAAAACTCTCGGACGCAGATGCGTTGACCATGTGGGGGACAGGAACGCCTCGCCGCGAATTCCTTCATGTCGATGATTGTGCGGAAGCGTGTGTGCACTTGATGAAAGTCTATTCCGACAATGCTCCCATCAATGTCGGATCGGGTAACGATATCACGATATTAGAACTGACGCGGCTCGTGGCCCATGTTGTCGGCTTCAAAGGTCAGATCCGATCCGATCTGAGCAAACCGGACGGATCTCCACGCAAGCTGATGAGCGGTGAAAAACTGAGATCACTTGGCTGGGCGCCCAGGATCGGGCTTCACGAGGGCTTGGCAGATGCCTACCAGTCTTTCCTGGAGGGGCAGCATAAAAAAGAAGCCGCGTTCGATCCGACCGGCTAGAGCGGGCGGCAAGAAAGACGCAAGAGCAGGCGATGTCTCCGCCACCGCCACCGGATCGGCATGGGAACGCCGCCCGCCTTGTGGCGAGCGGCGTCAGGGATCGGTCGATGTTCAGTGAGCTGTTACAGTTTTCGACTTGAGCGGCAGGTTAGGCCACAGGCTGATCGAGCACAGAAGCGAGGCGAACAACAGTAGCAGCGACAGATAGAAGGTCGGCAAGAAGCCACCGAGAGCGAAGGAAACGATCGAGCCGATGACACTGCCGATCCCGAAACCTAGATATATCAGGCCGTAGTTTCGAGCGAGATTGGTCAGGCCGAAGAAATCGCTGACCAATCCCGGATAGACGGTGATCGTGCCGCCGAACGAGAAGGCGACGCAGCCGGCCGCGAAGAAGAACGAATACGGGTTGAGCGGCACGAAAAGCAGCAGAGCCATGCCGACAAGAGCGCAGGCGATCGCGATGCTGATAATGTGAATGCGGGCGACCTTGTCCGACAGGATGCCGAGGACGAGACGGCCGAGCAGATTGGCGCCGGCAATGATGGCCACGGTATCGGCGGCAACCGAAGCCGAGAGGCCGATATAATGCTCGCCGACATCCTTGGCTACACCGATCAGGTAGAGGCCGCTCATGCAGACGGTCAGGAACATCAGGGCAAGCAGCCAGTATCTGGGCTGACGCACGGCCTCCGTCAGCGTATAGTCGCTGGCACCGGCGCTAACGGCCTGAGTATGGGTTTGCGGGGCTTCGCTGATAAGCAATGCGCCACCGACGACCATTACCAGTGCTACAATTGCCCAGATTCCGAAAGCGCTTTCCATTCCAAAGCTGTTGATCAGTTCCAGGTTGAGGTATTTGAAGCCGAGGCTGCCGAGGCCATAGGCGCCGATCGCGAATGCCGAGGCCAGCCCCTTGCGTTCGGGGAACCATTTGACGCAGTTCGAGAGGGTCAACAGATAACCGGCGCCATCGGCCGCACCGACGAGAATGCCCCCATAGATATAGAGCAGAGTGAGATTGCTTGCGGTCGAAGTCAGATAAAGGCCGAGCCCCAGTGCCAGGCCTGCAGTGATCGCAACGCGACGAAGGCCGAATTTTTCTTGCAGGCGGCCCGAGAGCGACGAACCGACCGCGAGCGCCAGACTTAGAAGGCCGAAGGTGAAAGCCACCTGCGTCAACGGCTCCGACAGCTTCGACGAGAGGCCTTCGTTGAACAGGCTCCAGGTATAGACCGAACCCAGGCCGAACTGGCACAAAACCGTGCCGAACAATGTGCAATAACGTTTTGAAATGGAAAGAGCGGTCATCCGCGTTTCCTCCTTAATGAATACGGAGGAAACCTATCGGGCTCATTCTTGCCTCTGTTCAAAAAAGGCGTGAGCTGCACGATCTTCGGAATGAACTGCTCTTAAAGCTGCATGAGCTGCTTGAACTCCTTCAGATGAGATCGGCTGACAGGGATTTCGACATCGTCGAAATTGTGCAGTTTGATGACGTAAGTGCCGTTGAACCAAGGCGAAATCTCGCGAATCTTGGTCGTGTTGATGCACCATGACCGGTGACAGCGGAAGAAAGTGTCGGCAGGCAGCTTTTCGGCAAAATCACCGATACTGGTCGGGATGACGAAATGTCCCTTGGCGGTATGGACGTAGGTCAGCTTCTCATCGGCGCGGGCATAATAGATGAGGTCGACCGACAGCACGAGGATACTGTCCTTGCGGGGAATGTTGACGGTGCGTTTGGCCGCCGCGTATGGCTGGCGCACCGGCTCGGGCTGCACAGCCGCTTTTGAATGATTTTCAAGCCTCTTCAGCGTGTTGGCGACACGCTGCTCGTTGAACGGTTTCAGTATGTAGTCGAAAACCTCGAGTTCGAAGGCTTCGGCGGCATGTTCCTTGTAGGCGGTGACGATGACGATCTTCGGTGGATTGGCCTGCCGGCGCAGATTGCGCGCCAGCGTCATCCCGTCGATGGAGGGAATGTTGATGTCGAGAAATACCACGTCGAGATCATTTTCCTGCATATAGCGCAGCGCTGCGAGGCCGTCCTCCTCGGTGGCGACAACCTCGATAGAGCTGTGGCTTTCGATAAGCCATTTCAACTCGTCACGCGCCAGATATTCGTCCTCAACGATAAGAGCCTTCATGCAGCTTCCTTGTTTTCGAGCGGCAGTTCGAAACTCACCGACGTGCCGGGTTCGAGCCTCTCTATTGTCAGCCCTTGGCCATGGAGCAGCTTCAGCCGCTCGTTCACATTCATCAAACCGATCCGGTCGCGCACGGCTTCGCCATTGGCAACCGCCTTGATGACGTCGGGATCGATGCCTTTGCCTGTGTCGCGGATACTGACGCTGACGCGATCGACCAGACGCTTCACCGCGATATGGACTTCGCCCGGCCTCGGCTGGGACTGGATACCATGCAGGATGGCATTCTCGACGAGTGGCTGAAGAGACAGGCTCGGGATATCGACATTCACGTCATCAACATCGAAGGTGACCGTCAGTTTGGGGCCGAAACGCGCTTGCTCTATCGCCACGTAGTCGCGTACCTGCCGCAGTTCATCCTGGATGTCGATCATCCCGTCACTGAGCGACAAGTTCTGGCGCAGGTAATCGGCGAGCTTGGCGATGACCTGTCGTGCCTCATCCGGACGAAGCCGGATCAGGGACGATATGGCTTTCAGTGCGTTGAAGAGGAAATGCGGATTGATCTTGCTCTGAAGTGCGCGGAATTCCGCCTTCGCAGCCATTTCGCGCAAGGATTTCACTCTCGACAGCTCTATCTGGGTAGAAATCAGCTGCGAAAGGCCCACGCTGAGTTCGCGCAGAGAATCCGTGATCATGTCCGGCTTGGCGAAGAAGATCTTGAGCGTACCGGTAACGAGGCCGTTTTCACGCAGAGGCACGATTGCCACGGAGCGGAAATCGGCCGCCGGATAACGATGCAGATTATTGTCGATGGTGATCCGGTCATTGCGGATCGCATCAGCGGTGAGATCACTCAGCTGCTTATGCTTCTTCTCGTCGTAATACTCATGACCGATACCGACATAGGCGAGCACATGGTCTCGGTCGGTAATCGCCACTGCGTCCGCCTCCAGGCACTCGTGTATCACTCCGCACACCTTTGCGAGTGTGTCATCCTGCACATTCTGGAAGAACGGCAGGGTACGGTTGGCGATGATAAGCGCAAACCGAGCCTCGTGGGCAGCGGTCAATTCCTTCTCATCCTCGATATCCTGAATGCGCTTGATGATCATGCCCGTGCATATTGAACCGATGATCATCGGCCAGGCGATCTCCGAGACGATGGCGCTGCCGACACCGACCGGAGCCAGAAGCAGGATGAGCAGCATGGTCAGGCATTCGCAGGCCATGCCGGCAAGGCTGCCGGTCAGCCAAAGCCATCTGCGACGACCCCGATAGTGAATCACCGTCGACAGAAGGCCGGCGCAAATGCTGCTGATCAGGCAGGCGATGGCGGACGGCCCGTTCATGTCGATCAGGAACCGGTGCAGACCGGAGATGATGCCGGCAGGGATGCCGACCCAGGGACCGAAAAGGATGCCGCCGGACATGATGGCGATGATGCGGACATTGACCAGCGCGCCCTCGACCGGAATGCCCGTATATGTGCCACCGATGGCGAAACCGGAGAAAAGCGCAGACAGAAAGGCAAGCTCAAGGCCGCGGAGCCGGCCTTTCCAAAGGACGTTCTTGAAAAGTCGCGTGCGTCCAAGAAAGAACAGCACCATCAGCATCAAAGCTGCGCGTTCGAAAAGAGCAAGTAGAATCATAACGGACCAAAAAGCGAGCAGAGTAACCCAATGTCTGCTGATCTATAAGATGTAATGAGATCAGAGCGATAAGATTGTGCGACTTTCGGGAATGAATTGAAACCAGCTCTTCTTGGCCGGAAAACCGGCTCGCCCTGGTTGGTCAACGCCAATCGCTCGATGGAGGATCGTCGCACCACGTGATGCCATGGCGGCACGCATCGCCGGATAATTTCCATTTGTCCTAGCGCAAGGACGAGCTGACCTGATAGGTCAACAAAGCCACGGATTACACGATGAGGAAGCGCGATCCGCAGCTGTGGCTCCGAAAACAACTGCTTCGATATCGGAAGGAACGGGGCTTGCCATGCAGAAGCTTGCAGTGATCGAAATTCGGGAAGGCCAGTCTTCCGCCATTGTTCTGGATAGCGTGGTCGAAACCTTGCTATCAGAGGGCACCATAGTCGCGGGTTATCTGCAGCGAGAACTTCTCCAGGACGATCGGACGCCCGATACCCTACTTGAGGATATCGAGACGGGAGAGCGGTTCGGCATCATGCAGGCGCTCGGCTCCTCGGCAACAAGTTGCCGGCTGGATACGCAGGCTCTGGCAGATATAGCCGGGCGAGCGATCGGGCGCCTTGAGAAACCAGCGGACATCCTCGTGCTCAACCGTTTCGGCAAAGCGGAAGCAGAAGGTCACGGCTTGCGAGCGGTCATCGAATTGGCCATCCAGCGGGACATTCCTGTACTCACATCGGTTGAGGCGAGCTATCTGGAGGATTGGCGAAACTATGTCGGCGATCTTGCGGTCCACCTGCCTCCTGACGTTACGGCAGCTCTTGCCTGGTATCGGTCGACGACCGCTTCAGGCTCAAACTGAAAACCTTCCTGCAATCGGGAGCCCTAGATGAAAATTTTCGTTGTAACGATCTCCGATAGAGCAAGTCGCGGGGAATATGAGGATATCAGCGGAAGCGCTATCGAGACATGGCTGCAGAGAGCCGTTGTCACTCCCTATGACCTGACACGGGTGATCATTCCGGACGGCGAAGCGAGCGTCAGGGACACACTGATCGAGCTTAGCGACCAACAAGGCGCGGACCTCGTTCTGACCACCGGCGGCACCGGGCCCTCGCCACGCGACCAGACACCCGAAGCAATGGCGGCGGTTCTCGAAAAAGAGTTGCCCGGTTTCGGTGAACTTCTGCGCCGGAGCGGTCTGGAGCAGACCCCGACTGCGATCCTGTCACGTCAGACCGCGGGCACGCGTGGAAAGACCTTCTTTCTCAACCTACCCGGCCGGCCGGCAGCGATCGAATTTTCGCTCAACACCGTTTTCCCCGCGATCCCCTATTGTCTCGATCTGATCGGTGCCGGACGGATCGAAACCAATCCCGAGGTGATCGTCAGCCATCGACCGAAAAACTGAATCTTCGACCTAGTCGGAATACGGGACCTTCGCTGAAGCCTGGCATGACGTTCACCTGAACGTCATCGAACTGGAATTTAGGCGTCTTTTATGTCAGTCACTTGCTGTGCTCCGCGCCATGTCGCGCCGGGCGTGAGAGAAACCGGCTGATCGACGATCGCCGCTTCGATGCAGACGAAATGCCGCCAGGCATCATCGGGCAGATCCGCAATCGTGGCGCAACGCTCCGGGCCGGGGTTCCACACAACCGCATCCGGCATGCCCTGCCCTGAGATACGCAGCCGACGATCGCCATCGTCCAGGATCATTCCATCCGTTGCGTTGTAGTAAATCCGGTCAAGCGGCCGGTCGATCTGCAACCGCTCGTTTGTTTCAGTAAAGACGGTGTTGTCGTTGAGCTTGTCCAGGTAACGGATGCCCTGCAAGCCGGCGATTGTCACCCTCTCGATCGCGGTCACGCGAAAATATGTGTGTAGCGCTGCGGTGAAGGAGAAGGCTTCGGATCCGGTATTCAGCACCGAAAGGGCCAACTCCAGGCTGTCGTCCGTAAGCGTCACCTGAAATTCCGCTCGAAAAGAACGCGGCCATAGCGCACGCGTTTCCGGCGTGTCGACAAGCTGCAGCCGAGCGACCTCGGGCCCATCGGCGCTAGCAGGAACCGGCGTCCAGATCTGGTTGCGAAAAAAGCCGTGTAATGGCAGGTCACCCAGGGTAGAAAATTGCGGAAAGCAGATCGGCGCACCGCCACGTATCGCGCTGCCGGGCGAAAAATCGGCGCGTTCTGACAGATAGATGTTTTCCATGCCCCTTGCGGATCGCCATGACGCCAATTGGGCACCATGGTGTAGAACGGCGGCAGCCGCACCTCCCGGCGTCGCCAATTCCAGTGTGGCGATCTCTGATTGAAATGAATTCATGAAATCTGCCCTTCGATAACGGCTCACCGGGCGACCCGGCGTATTTAACAAAATCAAATATTTGAATAGTCGGAATACAACTGCAGCACAGTCAGCCTTGTGGCGATGCCACCGGAATAATCTGAGAAAATCGAAGATAACGACCTGCCATAACAGGTCAATCCAACGCCTACGGCTGGCTTGATCATTGCTAACCATGCGGCATTGTTACGTCGACGATCCGAGGATTGTCCGCGAATGCATGATGATGGACAGGGTTGTCGGACTTGGAACAGCGACGATCAGAACAGAGAAATGGCCCACGCCTTCCGACATGGGCCATCGCAATGATTAGAGGCGGCGGAGCGCTCTGGTCAGGCCATCGACGATTTCTTCCCCGGCTTCATCGGCTGTCAGCTGGCCGTAGGCAAACTGTTCGATGACATCCTTGAACAATTCCTGCACCGTCGGATGCTCGATCAGAGGCGACATGACCGGGCCGGTGGATTCGGCGACGATCTTGGCGCCGCTGACACGTTCAGCAGTCAGCTTGCCGGCCTCTTCCAAGGTTTTCTGGCCGATTGCAGAAGCGGGGATGCCACGGCTATCGCCGAGGAGCAGGATGGCGTCCTTGTCATTCAGCAGGCAATTGACCACCTGCGCCGCAGCTTTCGGATCTTTCGAATGCTTCGAAATGGAGAAGACCATGGACGGCTTCTTGTAGACGCCGTCAGACTTCGCGCCTTCGATCTTCAGCGGTGCGGCCGGCACCAGCTTTCCGACGGTCAGCGGGTCGTCGTATTTCGAATAGGTCGAGTCCCAGAAATACGTGCCGCCGATCCTGCCGGTTACCCAGGCCGGATCGTCGAAGATTTCGATATTGCCGACACCAGCGGCATCCTTGGCGGAACGCACGATACCGTTATCGACCATCCACTGATAATGCTTCAGCGCGCCGGCGATATCTTCAGCCGTCCAGGCCAGCTCATTGGTGCCGGGCTTGACGAATTCCTGGCCGGAAATCTGCGCCGCAAAGGCTTCGATCATCAGCATCAGGATGACGCGGGTGCTGTCAAACGGATAGAGCCCCTGCGGGTTCAGCGTCTTGGCGGCTGCGGCAAGATCATCCCAAGTTTTGGGCGTTTCAAGACCTGCCTTTTTATAGATTTCATCATTGAAATAATAGGTAGCGCCGGTAACGGAGACAGCCACGCCGTTCAGCTTGCCGTCGATCATGGCAGGCGCCAACTGGCTTTCGTTCCACTGCGTCAGGTCAAGCTCACCGGCAAACTGCTTCAGATCGGCAAAACCGTTACCATCCTTGGAGAACTGGAAGAGCCAAGGCCAGTCGACCTGAATGATATCCGCCTCCGTGCTGCCGGCCATCTGCGTCGTCAGCTTTTCAAGATACCCTTCAAAACCGGCGAACTCGGCCTTTACCTTGTGTCCCGTTTTACCGGTGCAATATTCCAGCGCCTTTTGGGTAGCAACGTGGCGACCATCGCCGCCCCACCAGGACATGCGCAGATCCGCCGCCGAAGCGAAGCTTGTGGCGACGACGGATGCGGCCAGCGAAAGAGATAAAACAGATAGTATCGATTTCCTGCTCATGATGCGTTTTCCTCCTGAAACCCTGCATCGGTGACATAGTCGTCAGCTGCGCCCTCAGGCGAGGCTGACGTTCAGACCGCTTGCGCGATCGAAGATGAAAACCCGTTCCTCTTCCGGGCGAATACGAATGGCGCCGTCGACGGCAGCCTTGCGGAAATCCTCGACAGGCAGGACAACCGTGAAACGCTGGCCACCGATGATGATATGCACATCGACTTCGTGACCGAGGAAATCCGCCTTGATGACCTTTGCAATCAGCGCATCCTCCCCCGGCTCCGCCAGGCGGAAATGCTGGGGTCTTACGCCGAACGTGACATCACCATCGGTGCCGGCCTTCAGTCGCGCCGCAAGCTCCTTGCCGAACTGGATCGACTGGTCGCCGAAGGACACGACCGGCCCGCTTGCGCCCTGGGTGAGCTTTGCATCAACCAGATTCATTTCCGGCATACCGATGAAGCCTGCGACAAAAGCGTTTGCCGGCCGGGCATAAAGCGTTTCGGGATCGTCCACCTGCATGATGTGGCCGTCCTTCATGACGCAGATCCGGTCACCCATGGTCATGGCCTCGACCTGGTCATGGGTAACATAGACCACTGTCGATGACTGACCCTGCTCCTTCAATCGGCGATGCAGATCGGTGATGCGGACGCGCATGGATGCACGCAGCTTGGCATCGAGATTGGAAAGCGGCTCGTCGAACAGGAAGACTTCCGGCTTCTTGATCAGCGCACGCCCCAGCGCCACGCGCTGTGCCTGGCCGCCCGAGAGCTGCTTGGGCAGACGATCGAGCAATGGTTCGATTTCCAGCACTTCGGCAACTTCCGCCACACGCCGTGCAATCTCTTCCTTGCTTTCCCCGGCCAGCTTGAGCCCGAAGGAGAGGTTCTTGCGCACCTTCATATGCGGATAGAGCGCGTAGTTCTGGAACACCATGGCGATACCACGGTCCCCCGGAGGCAGGTTGTTGACGACCTTGTCACCGATCGAGATATGGCCGCCGGAAACGGTTTCCAGGCCGGCGATCATGCGCAGCGTCGTCGACTTGGCACAGCCGGAAGGGCCGACCAGAACCATGAACTCCCCGTCTTTGACTTCAAGATTGATGCCATGGAGCGCCTTGATGGTGCCGCTGTAAACTTTTTCGAGGTTGCGGATAATAAGCTGAGCCATTGGATTAACCCTTCACGCCACCGGCAGAGATGCCTTCGACGAAGTATTTCTGGGATAGGAAGAACACGATGAGCGACGGCAGAAGCGTCAGCACGGACATGGCGAGGATACGGTTCCATTCGAAGGTTTCGGCCGTGTCGATCGACAGCTTGAGCGCCAGCGAAACCGGGAACTTGTCGACCGAGGAGACATAGATCAGCGGACCGAGGAAGTCGTTCATCGTCCACATGAACTGGAACAGTGCCACCGAGATCATTGCCGGCACCAGCATCGGCACGACCACATAGATCAGAGCCTGGAAACTGGTTGCGCCATCGACACGCGCCGCTTCTTCCATGTCTCGCGGAATGGAGCGCAGGAACTGCAACAGCATGAAGACAAAGAAGGCATCGCCGGCAAGGGCGGACGGCACCCAGAGCGGCAGATAGGTATCGAGCCATCCGAGTTCGTTGAAAAGCAGATATTGCGGGATTCGGGTGACGATGTTGGGCAAGAGCAGCGTGCCGATCACCGTCGCAAACAGGATTTTCTTACCCGGAAAATCGAACCGGGCAAAACCATAGGCAACGACGGTGCATGAAATCACGGTGCAGATCGTTTTCGGCGCGATGATCAGGAACGTGTTCCAGAAGAAGCGGCCGAACGTATAGGGCGTAGAGGTTTCCCAGCCCTTGACGTAGCCGTCCATGGTCGGGTTCGCCGGCATGAAACCGGCGCCGGCAAATATTTCCGTGTTGGACTTGAAGCTCGCACCGATCAGCCAGATCAGCGGATAGAGCATGATTAGGCCAACAACGGTGAGGATCGTGTAGCGAATTGCGAGTGAAATCTTTTCGCGGCGCCTCTGGACGGCCAGAAATTTCTCGGCGTCCTCGATGGCTTTATCGGAGTGAAGGATACTATCGCTCATGTTCAGCTCCTCTTGTCGCCGGCATAGTAGACCCAGTGCTTTGATGACCAGAAAGCGATCAGGGTCAGCACCATGATGACCGCGAACAGGACCCAGGCGATTGCCGAGGCATAACCCATGTCGAATTTCTTGAAGGCCATCTCGTAAATGTAGAGCGGCAGCAGGTAGGTGGATTTCAGCGGCCCGCCATTGGTGATGACGTAAGGCCCGTTGAACTCCTGGAATGCCTGGACCATCTGCATGATCAGGTTGAAGAAGATCACCGGCGTCAGCAGCGGCAGGGTGACTGCGAAGAACGCCCGCCATGGCTTCGCCCCGTCGATGGCTGCAGCCTCATAAAGAGACTTGTCGATCGACTGAAGTGCGGCAAGGAAGATCACCATGGCAGAGCCGAACTGCCACAGACGCAGGAGCGTGATGGTGAACAGCGCCGTTCCTGGATTGCCGAACCAGTTGATCGCTTCGAAACCGATCGAAGTCAGAAGCATGTTGATCAGACCGGTATCGGCGAACATGTAGCGCCACAGAACCGCAATCGCGATCGATCCGCCAAGAATGGAAGGAACGTAATAAGCGGTGCGGAAGAAGCCGATACCCTTGAGCTTGGAGTTCAGGATACCTGCAATGAACAGCGCGAATGCAAGTTTCAACGGCACCGTGATCAGGACGTAGAGCATCGTCACGTTGAAGGAGCGCGTGAACGTGCGGTCGCGGGTCAGGATGTCGGTGTAGTTTTCCAACCCGACGAAACTCATACCCTGCATCAACCGGTAATCGGTAAACGACAGGTAGAGCGATCCGAGAAACGGTATGGCCGTGAAGACCATGAGGCCAATCAGGTACGGCAAGACGTACCAGAAGCCGAGAAGCCGACTGTCGCCACTCATGCGGAGAGCCTCCTGAGATTTTCCGGCAGACGTCCAGCAGTTGCGGTGACCATGGCTCGGAACAGTTTTGCGGCACGATCCTGCCCCAGTGGGGCAACCAGCGGATCGGAGAGGAACAGACCTTCGAGTGTTGTGCCATCACCGGCAAGCACAGCCTTCAACACCGCATTCTGTCGATCGGCATGCGGCTTCACCAGAGCTTCCACGGCGGCCGGCAGACGGCCGGCATATACCGGGCGCACGCCATGACCGGAAAACATGACATTGGTCTCGACGATCGTGCCGGGCGCGAAGCCTTCCATCTGACCGCTATTGGGCATGTTGGCATTGACGATCAGCGTTTCACCACGGGTCAGCGCACGGATCTGCCCCACCAGCGCCTCCTCCGACACAGCCCGCAACGGCGGTACTTCGTTGGCGATTTCGGCAGCACGCACATCTTCTCTGCGCTTTGCCTGGTCGCGGCGGCGCCAGTCGACCGGTGTGATGCCAAAGCCCCATTCGGACGCGCGTCCGAGATACCAGCTGGAGGGCAGGAATTCGGCGAGATGCCTGTCACCTGCCGCAGCGGCGATACCGAAACGTGCAGCAAGATCGAATTTGACCCGGTTGACGTCTTCGAAATAGCGCTGGAATTCATCTGCCGGATCGAGCGGTTTTGCCCTCCAGCCTCTGTCGCGGTTTTCCGCAGCGAAATTCAGGTAATCCGGCAACCAGTCCCGGCCACCGACAAAGGCGCGGTCAACCCAGGTGAAATGGTTGATGCCGAGAACATTGACCTGCACATCGCGGAAATTGTAGCGGATCGAACCTTCCCCCCGATTGGCAAGCCAGGCGATGATGTGGCGCAGCTTGGTGACCTCGTGGCATTCGCCCCAGGCCTTGATATCGGGAAATGCAGCGTAAAGCGCGCCTGTCAGCACCGACATCGGGTTGGTGAGATTGCAGACGTAAGCCTTGGGTGCATATTTGCGGATCGCTTCTGCGATTTCACCCATGGCCGGGATCGCCCGCATAGCGCGGACAAGACCGCCTGGCCCGACCGTATCCCCCACCGACTGGATAATGCCCTCGGCTTCCGGCAGCTCGATATCCTTGGCCATGTCGTCGAACGAACCCGGCAGGATCGATACGACGACGAAATCCACTCCGGTCAACGCCGAAGCGATCGTCTCGCTTGCGATGTAACGGATGGAAAGCCCGTGTGCTTGCGAAAGGCGGTTGCCGATCGCAGCATTGCGCTGCGCCGCCTCGATATTGAGATCGAAAAGGCGGATCTCACCGGCCACGGTGCGATCATGCACGAGGTCGGCCATCAGCACCTGGGCCCAGTTCAGCGACCCGCCGCCGATATAGGCCAACGTGATTTCGGAAACGGATTGCGAATGCATGCTTTCCTCCTCCTAAAAAGGACAGCGTTCATCGGCCCGGCGACAGGCGCCGGGCGTATCATGAGGTCATGAAATGACCCGGCGAAGCCGGGAGATTCGTCAAATGTAGGAACGCAAATATTCCGACAGGCAGAGCACTGCCATTGCCTGCCCATAAGGCATCGCCGTCAGCTTGATCTGGCGGTAGTAATCGAGATCCGACCCCATGGCCGTACCGAAGGACGTGTTCTGCAACTCACCGGCCGCATCGATATGACCAATCACACCCTTCACCGCACGTTCGGCGACCGGCAAATATTCCGGTCCGAGATAACGCTTGCGCACGGCCTTCATCAGCCCGTAGCCGAAGCCTGCAGCCGCCGAGGATTCCACATAGCTTTGCGGGTCGTTGATCAGCGTATGCCAGAGCCCGGACGAGGACTGATATTCCGCCAGCGCTTCCGCCTGACGTTTCAAGGTCGAGATCAGGTGGCGGCGGAAAGCATCACCTTCCGGCAGATCGAGCAGATCGAGAAATTCCGGGATTGCAATGGTGATCCAGGAATTGCCGCGCGCCCAGAGCGCTTCGGCAAAATTGTGCTTGTCCTCGAAGGTCCATCCATGGAACCACAGACCGGTCTTCCGGTCGGCGAGATACTGGGTGTGAATGAGGAACTGATATTTTGCCTCCTCCACATATTCCGGCTTGTTGAGCAGCAGGCCGATCTTGGCAAGCGGCATAACGCTCATCATCAGCGTGTCATCCCACATCTGCTGATGATTGACGTTGTTGTAGACGATGTGCTGCAGCCCACCTTCGCTGGTGCGCGGCATTTCATACATCACCCACTCCGCCCAGGCTTCCAGATAGGGCTTCCAGGCCGGATTGGGATTGAGTTCATAAAGGCATGCGAGCGTCAGGAACGGGCAGACGGTGTTGACGTTCTTTGTCGGAGTGCCTTCGGCGAGACGCGCATCGAACCACGACGTAATGATGTCGAGCGCCTTTTGATCGCCAGTCTGCTGCCAGTAATTAAAGAGGCCGTAGAGGCCAATGCCATGGGTCCATTCCCAACCGGCCCAGCCTTTGGTGTCGATCACCCGGCCGTCTTCCAAGCGAAGCAGGAACTCGCCCGTCTTGTCCTCAATGGCTACGAGATTGCCGGCAAGCCGCTGGATCAGACCCACAACGTCTTGTCTGGGCGCCACAAAACTCTTCTGCCGCAGGAGCGCATGCATAGTCAAAGTCACTTTCCTCCAGAACTGCCGGATCTCCTTGTCCGGACACGAAATCGGAATGCGATTTCATTCTGAAAAAGAAGGAAGCATACAAAAAAATGAAATGCAATGGGTGCTCAAGATTTATCATATCAGAGCTTACAAACCGCAAGAACTAAGCATTTTTGCCAAAAAATCGGTGTTTTTTCGGCATTTCACGCAGCTTGACAACACACAACAATATTTTCAGAATGTAATTCTATTTTTTTGGAGCGACTAATGTCAGACAGTTCCCGTAATAAATCCGACAATGTCGCCGCGGTCCTTAAGGTCTTTTCGGTACTGGAAACCCTGGCCGAAGACGGCCGCTCCAGTCTTGGGGATATTGCCCAGCGCGCCATGACCTCGAAGGCGACGACCCATCGGCTGCTGCAGACCATGGTTGACCTCGGTTATGCCGAACAAGAGGAGGAGACGGAGAAATACCGTCTCACGCTGAAGCTGTTCGGACTGGGCGCACGCACCTTGCGTGGCCAGACGCATCTGCTGCAGGTCGCCGACCAGGCCATGGGTGTGCTTTCCCGCGAAACCGGCGAGTCGATCAACCTCGGCGTGATGGACGAACGCGAACAGCGTGTAGCCTACATCCACAAATACGACAGTGCTTATAGCCTTTCGATGAATTCGCCGCTCGGCAAGCGCAACCCGCTACACAGCACCTCGCTCGGCAAGGCGCTTCTGGCTTTTCGCGATGAAACCGAAATCACCGAACGATTGTCGAAGATGACGTTCGAGAAGCTGGCTCCGAAAACGATCACGGATGTGGAAACACTGCGCGAGCAACTGATCCGCATTCGCGAGGACGGCTACTCGGAGGAGCTGGAGGAAAGCGAAGTCGGAGTGCGCTGCATGGCCGTTCCGATCCGTGACCACCTGGGCAAGTCGATCGCGGCGATCAGCATTTCGTTTCCACTGTTCAGGTTCGATCCGGCGCGCAAATCCACCTATGTGCGGATACTTCTGGAAGCCGGCCAGATGGCTTCGAAAAGCCTCGGTTTTAGAGGCTGATCACCTCGCTACGGTCAGCTCCGAGGGACCGCTTCATGCCTCAGCCATATCTATCAGACCGCGCGGCAGACGGTTCATGCATTCCGCGCCGTTGGCGGTCACCAGAAACTGGTCCTCGATCATCAACGCGCCAAGGCCTTGCCCATAAAATGGCGCTTCCAGCGCCACAACCATATCCGCTTCGATGACTTCCTGATTGTCGGCGGAAAAGAATGGCCATTCCTCGATACCAACGCTGCCGCCAACTGCGTGACCGAAATGACCGCGGCAATATTCGCCAAAGCCATCCCTGCGCATGGATTGAAGCATGGCCGCATGGATCGAACCGAAGAGATTGCCGGGCCGGATCTGCTCAAGCCCGGCATAAAATGCCGTCTCAAGTGCCTTGAACACATTGACGGCCAGCCTGGATGGTGGACCGAAAGTATATGTTCTCGCGCCGTCGGAAGAATAACCGTCTACGAGCGTTCCGACATCGGCCTTGATAAGCGCGCCGGGCGTCACCATAGCCGCCATGTCGGAAATATCGGCACCGACCGAAATGTAATCCCAATGACCGCTGAGCGAGAAACCATTTTCGGCAGCGGCCGCCAGAACACCTGCCTTCCATGCGGCGGAAAGATCGGGCAGGGCTACACCTGGCCGGATGATTTGAGACATCCTGATCAGCCCCGCCTCCGCAGCTTGGGAAGCTTTGCGCAAACGGTCAATCTCCACCGGGGTCTTGACCGCCCGCAGTCGCCGAAGAACTTTCGAGCCATCCAGCCATTCGATCTGCGGCAACTTCTCCTTCAAAAATTCGAAATCGGCGGCGGGCATGAATTCAAGATCGACGCCAAGGCGCGCATTGGAGAGCCCGCGTTCGCGAAGGAGGTCCCCGAGCAGATCGAAAACCGCAGCCCGATCGAATGTCTCGGGCCGCGGTCCTCCAACACCAGTGCGGCGATAGGCCTCATCGATCTGCTCGATCGTCTGCGCCCCGGCAATATCCAGCATGTCTATCCATATACGATGGGCACGTATGTCGACATCAGGTGCCAACCGCCTCACCGTTGCCGCTGCGTGGTCGCTCACGATAGCCGCGACACCCGCATCTACCAGAGCGGGCACCAGCGCGACCGCGGCCCCTGCCCGCCCCCACATGGTTGCAACGCCTGCCGGCGCGCCGATTGCATAACGGAAAGCTTCTGGCTGGAAGAGGACAAGCGCGTCAATTCCGGCATCATTCATCAGCCGACTTGCACGCTTTCTATCGATATCGCTCATGGCCTGTTCCAATCTCTCATCTTTGCCAGGGACTTAGTCTGCCCGAAGATGAAGTTCCAGCACTGGAACAAAATTCTTCTTCGAGCCAGCAAGAAGGCAGCGCATTTCCTCACGCTTCGTTTTTTCCCCTCCATCGCCCTTCCGATGTGGCAGGACTAGGCTATTCTCCGCGGCGTGAGTAATGGCCGTGATGGCCAGCGAATTGGAGTTTGAATATGAGCGGTTTGACGACCCGTCTGGGCTCACCCCTTAACAAGAAGCGAATTGCTACCCGCGCAGCGATCGCAGCGGTGCTTTTTGGTGCATTGACGGCAGGATCTGCACAGGCCGCCGATTTCGACGCGGACGCGACCATCAATATCGGGTCGCTCTACGAACCGCAAAACCTCGACAACACCGCAGGCGCTGGCCAGGGCATCAACGAAGCTTTCAACAACAATGTCTATGAAGGACTTTTCCGCCTTTCCGACTCGGGCGCGGTAGAACCGGTTCTGGCCAAGGACTTCAAGGTCAGCGACGATGGCCTCACCTACACTTTCGCTCTGCAGCCGGGTGTGAAATTTCATTCCGGCGACCCGCTCACATCCAAGGACGTGAAGTTCTCGATCGAACGCGTCACCTCGGCGGAATCGAAAAGCTCACGCAAGAACAGCCTGAAGCCGATCGCCGGCATCGAAACGCCGGATGACGCAACTGTCGTCATCAAGCTTTCGTCACGGTCGATCTCGCTTCCCTATAATCTCTCCTATGTCTGGATCGTCAACGATAGCGCGACCAACCTGACTGCCACGGAAGACGGAACCGGCCCTTATGAGCTGGCCGACTGGCGGCGCGGCTCATCGATCGCATTGACCCGATTTGACGAATACTGGGGCGAGAAGCCGAGCAACGGTGACGTGGTCTTTCAATATTTCACCGAGGCGACGGCGCTAAACAATGCGCTGCTGACCGGCTCGGTCGATATCATCACCTCAGTCCAGAGCCCGGACTCGCTCGCGCAGTTCAAGGACAATGCCGACTTCACCGTTGCCGAAGGCCAGTCCACCACCAAGCTTCTCCTTGCCTATAACGATCGCGTAGCACCATTCGACAACGTCAAGGTTCGCAAGGCGCTTGCCCGTGCGGTGGATGATGCAAAGCTGCTGAAGGCCGTATGGGGCGACTATGGCACGCTGATCGGCTCCATGGTCCCGCCAACCGACCCCTGGTTCGTCGACCTTACCAAGACCGACGCCTATGACGTTGAAAGCGCCAAGGCGCTTCTTGCAGAAGCCGGTTATCCGGATGGTTTCTCCTTCACCATCGACACCCCGAATTACGATCCGCACCCGATAGCGGCTCAGTTCCTGCAAACGGAGCTCGCCAAGATCGGCGTGAAGGTGAACATCAATGTGATCACCGCAAACGAATGGTATTCGAAAATCTACAAGGCACATGATTTCCAGGCGACCTTGCAGGAACATGTCAACCACCGCGACATCGTCTTCTACGGCAATCCTGACTTCTACTGGGGTTATAACAACCCGAAGGTAGTCGATCTGATCAAGCAGGCCGAAGCCAGCGCCACGACCGACGAGCAGACCGCAAAGCTGAAGGAAGCCAACACGATCATTGCCGAGGATGCGGCCAGCAATTGGCTTTATCTCTATCCGCAAATCGTCGTTTCGACCAAGACGGTCACCGGTTATCCGCTCAACGGGCTGAACGCGCAGTTCTTCGCAGGTGGCATCAAGAAAGCCGATTGATCCGCATCTTGCTCTCGGCAAATCGATAATCTGCGTTATAAGGCTGGCCGTCCGGTTTCTCCGGGCGGCTTTCCCGCGAAAGGTACCGGTCATTCTTTCCTATCTGTTTCGTCGTCTGGTCATTCTTCTCATATCGATTGTGATCGCGGCTGCCGTGCTGTTTCTGCTCCTTCGCCTCCTGCCAGGCGACCCCGCCAATGCACTGGTTTCCGTTGGCGCCGATCCCGAGCAGATCGAAGCTGCGCGCCGTCAGGTCGGCTCCGACCTGCCACTTTCCGAACAGTTCTTCCGCTTTGTCTCCAGCCTTGCCCGTTTCGATCTGGGCGCGTCCTTCGTCAGCCATACGCCTGTCTTGCCGGAGATAGGCAAGCGCTTGGCCATAACCTTGCCACTGACCCTCATGGCGTTTGTGCTGGCGATCGCCATCGCGCTGCCGCTCGGCATCATCGCGGCGGTCAAGTCGAACCGCTGGTACGGCTCGTTGATATCGGTCGTCTCACAGCTCGGTATCGCCGTGCCGGTATTCTGGATCGGCATCCTTCTCGTCACGGTCTTCGCGGTCAATCTGCGCCTGTTTCCTTCCGGCGGCTTTCCGCCACGTGGCTGGCAAAGACCGGAAGCAGCCTTCGACTCGCTGGTCCTTCCAGTCATCACCATTGCCATCGTCATGTCGGCATCGCTGATCCGTTATGTACGCTCCGCCACGCAGGACGTGCTCGGCAGTGACTATCTGCGAACTGCCCGCGCACTTGGCGCGAGTTTTACCGAGGCGCTGGTCCGTCACGGCATCCGCAACGCCTCCGTACCGGTCATTTCAATCCTTGGTATCGAGCTTGCATCTACTTTGCTTGGCGCAGTCGTGGTCGAGCGCGTCTTTTCGCTCCCCGGCCTCGGTTCGATGCTGCTTCTGGGCATAGAACAACGCGACTATCCCAACGTGCAGGGCGTATTGTTTGTCTCGACACTTCTGGTCCTGCTCGTGGGCTTTTTCGCCGATCTGGCACAGCGGCTGATCGATCCACGCCTGCGAGACCGCAGCGGCGGAGCGGCAAGATGAGCGACACCGCAACCATCACGGCATCGCCCCAAGGCAAAAAACGTCGTTCGTGGACATTCACGATCGGAGCCGCCATCGTCGGTCTGCATCTCCTGATCGGTCTCATGACGCTGATCTGGACACCGTTCGATCCTGCAGCCATGTCGGGCGGGCGGCTGGAGGGAGCGTCTCTCACCCATCTTGCCGGCACCGACAGGCTTGGTCGCGACCTGTTCTCGCTGATCATGATAGGCTCCCGCATCGCGTTGACCGTCGGCTGCGGCGCGATCGTCATCGGTGGATTGATCGGCATCACGATCGGCCTGCTGGCCGCCTTCGCCTCCAGGACACTGGACGATATCCTTGCCGCAGGCCTCGATATTCTGATCGCTTTTCCAACCCTGCTGCTTGCCATGTTGATCGTTGCGGCAAGCGATGGCGCAAGCCTCGAGACCGCAATCGTCGCGATCGGTGTTGCAAATTCCGCCATCGTCGCGCGCCTCACACGTATTCTCACCAAGCGCGTGCTTTCGATGGATTACATCACCGCCGCGCGTATCTCCGGCACATCGTGGATAGGTGTCGTATGGATCCATATTCTCCCCAATATTTGGCCGACACTCCTCGTCAATCTGGCGCTGCAGTTCGGCCTTGCCGTCATTGCCGAGGCCTCACTTTCCTATCTCGGCCTCGGCGCACCGCCACCGAACGCCTCATGGGGCAGACTGCTGCAGGAGGCACAGGCAACCGTTTACAGCGCGCCCCTTGGGGCCATTGCGCCCGGCATCGCGCTTGTCTCACTGGTAATCGGCATCAACCTGCTCGCCGACGGGTTGCGCGATCTTGCTGACCCGACCCGCAGGAGCCGCCGATGACAGATCTACTCAAGATCGACGGCCTGACGATCCAAACCGGCGGAAAATCCCTGGTTGCCGACCTGTCGCTTTCAATTGCAGGCGGCGAACGCCTCGGCCTTATCGGTGAGTCCGGCTCCGGCAAGTCGCTGACCGCACTTGCCGCAATCGGCCTGCTGCCGGATGCCCTTAAGGCGTCGGGCTCGGTCCTGCTTGACGGCAAACAGGTTGTTGGCGCGCGCGACCGCGATCTCGTACCTCTACGTGGAACCACTGCCGCCACCGTGTTTCAGGAGCCGCTGACGGCGCTCGACCCATTGGTGAAGATCGGCCGGCAGGTCGGCGAGGCAGTAAAGCGGCGCGCCAAGCGCGACGGACGGGCAACCGACAAGGCTAGCATCGCCAAGGAGGTACTGGCGCTGCTCGATCAGGTCGCGCTTCCGGATCCCCAGCGTATCATCGATGCCTGGCCACATGAGATTTCCGGCGGACAACGGCAGCGCGCCGCGATCGCCATGGCGCTTGCGTGCAAACCCAAGCTGCTAATTGCCGACGAGCCCACCACGGCGCTGGATGTGACCACTCAGGCCGAAATTCTCGCCCTCCTGGCGCGCCTTGTAAGGGAAAGAGACATGGCATTGCTTTTCATCAGCCACGATCTTCCGGTTGTCGCAGGTGCCGTGGATCGCGTGGTGGTCATGCAGCATGGTCGTATCGTTGAAAGCGGCCCGGTTTCCGATGTGTTCAGGCAGCCGCACCATCCCTATACGCAAAGTCTTGTCGCAGCGGCACGTGCCTTCGACGATGCTCTGGAGATCGCCGGATGAGCCTCATCGACGTACGCAATGTATCGTTTTCCTATACGCGGCAACGCAAGACGCTGCACGACGTAAGCCTGACCTTGGAAAAAGGTCGCAATCTCGGCATCGTCGGCGAATCCGGCTCCGGCAAGACAACGCTGCTGCGCATTCTGCTCGGCCTCAATCGCCCCACGACCGGAGATGTCAGCTTCGAAGGCAAACGGCTCGATCCCAGGAACCGCGAATTCATGCGCCGCTTTCGTTGCGGGGTACAGGCTGTTTTCCAGGATCCTTATTCTTCGCTCGATCCGCGCCAGCGGGTGTTCGATATCATCGCCGAACCACTTCGTTCGCTGGGCATCGAAGGTGACAGAAGAACCGCAGTCATGCAGGCGATGTCCGCGGTCGGGCTGACCGCCGACGCAGCCGAGCGCTACCCGCATGAATTCTCCGGCGGCCAGAGACAACGGATCGCCATTGCCCGCGCCATCGTTTCCAGACCGGATGTGATCCTTGCGGACGAAGTGGTAAGCGCGCTGGATCTGTCCACCCGGATCCGCATCGTCGAACTGTTGAAGGACCTGTCGCAGACGACAACCTTCGTGCTGGTGTCGCACGATCTGAGCCTCGTATCTTCGCTTTGCGAAGACGTGATCATTCTGGAGCGTGGCCACATTGTCGAGAGCGGAAAAACGCGC
Source organism: Hyphomicrobiales bacterium (assembly GCA_900469445.1). Taxonomy (GTDB): domain Bacteria; phylum Pseudomonadota; class Alphaproteobacteria; order Rhizobiales; family Rhizobiaceae; genus Neorhizobium. Next base: position 472,980 of record UBXM01000006.1, on the reverse strand, counting down.
GACATCCTGGCAAACCCCAGCCACGCCTACACCCGTACCCTGTTAGCCAGCATCCCCCGGATGCCGGTTTAACGGAAAACGGTCCCCGTCAGCTCCGATGAAGGCCCGTTATTGCGAGGCAGCACTCTGGCGTTTGCGGAATTCGCCGCTGGCTATGGTTTCCAGCCCGGAAATATCCTTGACGAAGAGCTTCTGCCGTCCACCCTGAACGAAACCCATCTGCTCCCAGGCGCTCAGAATGCGCGAGACCGTGTGCAGCGTGGTGCCGGTCATTTCGGCGATATCCTGGCGGGAAATCAGGAAGTCGATGCGGATGCCGTCCTTCTCCTGTTTCCCCGCCTTTCTGGCAAGGCGAATGACAGTATGGGCAACACGTCGCTCCACTTCTTCGGTCGACATTTCGCGAATGCGCACATGCGCTTCTTCAAGTCTCTCGCCGATCGTTTGCATCGCCGTTACGGCAAGCCGCGGATTATGCTCAACGAAACTTGGCCAAAGTTCCGTCGGCCAGGCGAGGGTGACGCTTTCAGCAACTGCCGTAGCTGTGCCGGGATAATCCGTACGCTGCAGCGCCCTGGCAAAACCGAACAGATCCCCCGGATGCACGACCCTGACGATGATCTGCTGGCCATCTTCCGTCACCTGGGTGACCTTCAGGCGCCCGTGCAGAAGGAGATAGAAACTATCTGCCGGGCCGCCTTGCTCGAAAACCGCCTCCCCCTGTGCGAAGCGGCGGGCAGACGCGTGTTGCAAAAGCCTATCCAGCTCTTCGTCCGGCATCAGGTCGAAAAGCGAAATGGAACGAATAAGCGAGCGGTCGATTTTCAAGGCGGCTTGTTCCTCGGTGCGAAGCCAATCAGCTCGCAGGTCTAGCGGATGGACAGCCTGCTTTCCTCCCTGAGGAATCGGGCTCAGCCACGCTACATCGACCGACCCGAAATGGCAAAAAGCAGCGGAGCATACCACCGCGTGTCACGCACGAGACGAAAGCCGACATTATCAGGTGGCGCGCCGACGGAACAACCGCCACCTTTCGGCTCGCGAATGAACGAACTCAAAGGCGCGCCATGCTTGCCGGTTGCGATATAGATGCCGCAACTCTCGGCTTCGGAAATTGGCTTTGAATACCTGTCCAGCGTAACCCTGCGCAGACAGGTTGACGTCCATTCCCAGATGTTTCCGCCGAAATCGGCAAGACCATGCTCGTTCTCGCCGAAACTTCCATAGGGTTGCGGATAAGAAATACGGGAGGCCTTGCGCGCGGTTTCGCGCTCATAGTCGGCCAGCCAGCGCAGAGCGGGGTTTTTGCTGTCAGGATCGATGCCAAGCGCATCATCCGGATATTTGGAGCCTGCGGCAAAAGCCAGTTCTTCGATCTTCGGCAATCGCCAGATTTCACCCGTCCTGTTCGAAAGCCAGCGGGCATAGGCGACAGCATCATCGAAGCTCACACCTGTCGCTGGCAGGTCCGCGCGTGAAATTCCCGGTAGATCGCGGCGCGCGCAGAAGCCTTCGGTAACGCATTGATCGTAGCTCTCGCCGCTTACCTGGAATTTCATGATCTCCAGTGACTGCCGGCGAATTTTGGTCATCGGCGCGTCGACGGTGAGACCGTTGCGGAAGAACTCACCACTTTCTCGATATTCCAGAAGACCTGCAGGGATACTGATGGTCGCGGGAACCGGACCGCCCCTTTCGCGTGTCGGCAAAAGCCCGGACTGGAAGCCGATTGCGCCCGTCAGGCCGACAACAAGCGCGAACGGAAGAGCAATCGACGAAAACACATTGCGAAAGAAAGCAGCGTCGCGAAACGTCATGGGATCCTCCGATCCTTCCGGCCTCCCCCGGCCGGTATAAGGATGTAGCCCGGCGCCTGATCCGGCGCCGGGCCGACACCGTCAACCCGAGGTCGGCGAGACCACGGCTGTCATCAGGTCGTCGTTCCAGTCGCCCGTCACCTTGAAGTGGCCGGCCGCGCCGAGTTCGAACGCCTCGATCAGATTGTGGTTTACATAGGCATAGATACCGGGCTGCTGGAACGTGTAGTAAGCCGCCCCGGCAGCACCTCCGGGAATGAACCAGGTTTCCTGATCGAGTTCCGGCGGATTGGCGAACTTGCCGGTAGCCCAGACATAATCGCCATGCCCCCCGATGAGGTGTGGACGCGTATCCCTGTTGGCTTGCGAATGAAGGATCAGGACACGATCGCCCACCTTTGCCTGCAAGGCGTTATCACCCGTCAGCGCGCCGACCGCCCCGTTGAACACGACATGCGTCGGTGTCAGTGTCTTCATGGCTTCCAGCACATCCGGATAAGCTTCGCCGGCGCTTTCGTATTTCTTGAACTGGCCGTTCTCATCCTTCGGGACATAAAAGTCCTGCTCGCCGACATAATAGACCTTGTCGTAAACAAGCTCGCGGCCCTTGTGATCCTTGAGACCGTCACGCGGCAGGACCATGATCGCGCCATTCATGCCCGAAGTGACATGCCACGGCACCATGCCGGCGGGGGCACAGTGATAGACAAAGACACCCGCCTTTGTGGCCTTGAAGCGCAGCACCGCCGTGTCACCGGGATTGACCACGGTCAGCGCTCCACCACCCAGCGCACCTGTCGCCGAATGGAAGTCGATATTATGCTGTAATTCGTTTGTATCGGGATTGACGAGGGTCAGTTCGACATAATCGTCCTGGTGAACGACCATCATCGGCCCCGGCACAGATCCGTCGAACGTCATCGCATGGACCTCGGTCCCCTTGTCGTCGACGACGATCTTCTTTTCCTGGATGGTCATCTTGAACTCGACAACCTTGGGCTCGCCCTCAGCCTTCTGGGTGTGGGCGTGCACAAAGGGTGGCTTGACCAGTTCCACCTTGACGCGCTCCAGCGTCGCGATGTTTGCTGCTGTCGCAGCCGAATTTGTCTTGATATCCCCGCCTTCGGCATGTGCAACAGAGGTGACGACCGGCGCCAATGCTCCCGCGACAGCTGCGCCGGCCAGCATGCTTCGGCGGGTCAACCGAAACTGTTCACTCATGAAAGTCTCTCCCTTTTTCAAGAAGCGGAGCAACATCTGCCCCGCAACCCAGAGATTAGATCGACCTGAACGAGCGTAATTGCTCAAACACAAACAAAACGGGTTTTATCGCGCATAGGTAGATAGGACAGGGGCACACCCTCTTGATCAATGGCAAAATTTGCGGAACACTGTTGCTGTGGGCGAGGGAAACCGTGTTTGACGAACGCAAGATCAGGCTGAGCCGAAAAAGGGAGGATTGATCCAGATCCGATTCACCGTCGGCACCGACTCTGGGTATCGGTCGCCGCATGAAGGCAACCTCTGATTTGCATATTTTTTAATCTTCTCGCATATATTTTTAGCTTACCGCGATCGATTTTGATTTTGATCAAGGAAATCGCCCTGGGTTTTTGGTTATCATCAAGGCATTTGATGCGTTTTTGCATTTCTAATTTTGATTACATCTGGAAGCGAACATGGCAGAGCCGGCAGCAATTCTTGAGCAGACATCGTTCCGCCAAAAGCGGCGCCGCGAGCTGCTGATCTTTGTCGTTCTCGCTTTTGGCATCTGGCCAATCGTCGCCGTCGGCACCGTCGCGAGCTATGGCTTTGCGGTGTGGGCCTATCAGATCGTCTATGGCCCTCCCGGTCCTCACGACATTGCCCCGGCACGGCCAAATTCGGCGGAGTGAGTGGCATGGGCCAGATAGCCAGCACCCGTCGCGCATTCCTGACTGGCAACGTGTTACGTGAAAACGGCGGTCATTATCCTCCCGGCGTTACCGATGAATCCGTGCAAAATTGTTCGGGCTGCGGTGACTGCGTTGATGCCTGTCCGACGAAGATAATCAGCCTGCGTGATCGTATTCCCACCGTCGATTTTCAAGCTGGCGAATGCACCTTCTGCGGCAAGTGTTCGGAACGATGTCCCGAGCGGGTTTTCCCGCCTGAACCCGCCACATCCTTTGCCCATCACGCCGTCATTGCAGACACCTGTCTCGCGTTGAACTTCGTTGATTGCCAGGCATGTCGCGATGCCTGTCCGACGACGGCGATCCGGTTCAAGCCACGGCTGGGCGGGCCTTTCGTGCCCGTGCTCGACACCGATCCCTGCACGGGATGCGGCGCCTGTATTTCGGTCTGCCCCACCCAGTCCATCACCATGACGGCAAACACAATGGAGGTCGCGCATGCGTGAGCCGCAGCATCACATATCGAGCGCGGTCGTCGTCGTGCGGCCGGAAGCGGTCGAACGCATGTCCGCCGCGCTTGCCGAGATCGATGGCGTCGAGGTGCATGCCACCGGCGGCGGCAAGATCGTCATCGTCATAGAAGGCCCGAGCTCGGGTTTCCTCGGCGAAACACTGATTGGAATTTCGGCGATGGACGATGTCATCGCCGCACACATGGTTTTCGAACAGACAATTGCAGAAAAGGAGATGTCGGATGACGGCAGAACTCACGCGGCGTGATGTGCTGAAAGCACAGGCGGCTGCGATAGCGGCCTCGACAGCCGGCATCGCCATGCCGGCAGCTGCCCAATCCGTCCCCGGCGGCGTTGCGGCGCTGGAAATCAAATGGTCGAAGGCGCCCTGTCGCTTCTGCGGCACCGGTTGCGGCGTCATGGTCGGCGTCAAGGAAAACCACGTCGTCGCCACCCATGGGGACATGGAGGCGGAGGTCAATCGCGGCCTCAATTGCGTCAAGGGCTATTTCCTCTCGAAAATCATGTACGGCAAGGACCGCCTGACGACGCCGCTTTTGCGCAAGCGCAACGGCGTGTTCGACAAGGAAGGTGAATTCGAACCGGTCACCTGGGAAGAAGCCTTCGACATCATGGCCGAAAAGGCCAAGAAGACCCTGAAGGAAAAAGGTCCGACGGCGCTTGGCATGTTCGGCTCCGGTCAGTGGACGATTTTCGAAGGTTATGCCGCCACCAAGCTGATGCGCGCCGGCTTCCGCTCGAACAACCTCGACCCCAATGCCCGCCACTGCATGGCATCGGCGGCTTACGGCTTCATGCGTACATTCGGCATGGACGAGCCGATGGGCTGTTATGACGATTTCGAGCATGCCGACGCCTTCGTGTTGTGGGGCTCGAACATGGCGGAGATGCACCCTATTCTCTGGACGCGTCTTGCCGACCGCCGCCTCGGCCATGAGCATGTGAAGGTATCGGTGCTTTCGACCTTCACCCATCGCAGCATGGACCTTGCCGACATTCCGCTGGTCTTCAAGCCCGGCACGGATCTGGCGATCCTCAACTATATCGCCAACCACATCATCCAGACCGGCCGCGTGAACCAGGCGTTCATCGACAAGAACACCAAATTCATGCAGGCAACGACCGATATCGGTTACGGCCTGCGCGCCGAACATCCGCTCGAAGTAAAGGCAACCGGCGCTGCCAAGGCCGCCGACATGACGCCGATCGATTTCGAAGCGTTCAAGAAACACGTTTCGGAATACACGCTCGACAAGGTTGCCGAACTGGCCGGCGTCGACAAGGGTTTCCTGGAACAGCTGGCCGAACTTTATGCCGACCCCAAGGTCAAGGTCATGTCGCTGTGGACCATGGGTTTCAACCAGCACGTCCGTGGCGTCTGGGCCAACCAGATGGTCTACAACATCCATCTTCTGACCGGCAAAATCTCGGAACCGGGCAACAGCCCCTTCTCGCTGACCGGCCAGCCTTCAGCCTGCGGCACCGCCCGCGAGGTCGGTACGTTCGCACACCGTCTGCCAGCCGACATGACGGTGACCAACCCGGAACACCGTAAGCATGCCGAGGAATTGTGGAACATCCCGCACGGCATCATCCCGGAAAAGCCCGGTTATCATGCCGTCCAGCAGGACCGCATGCTGCATGATGGCAAGCTGAACTTCTACTGGGTTCAGGTGAACAACAACATGCAGGCCGCTGCCAACAACAGCAACGAGGCCTATCTCGGTTATCGCAACCCGGACAATTTTATTGTCGTCTCGGATGCTTATCCGACGGTGACCGCCATGACCGCCGACCTGATCCTGCCCGCCGCCATGTGGGTGGAAAAGGAAGGCGCCTACGGTAACGCCGAACGCCGCACCCATGTCTGGCATCAACTGGTCAATGCACCGGGCGAGGCCCGTTCCGACCTCTGGCAGCTGGTAGAGTTCTCCAAGCGCTTCACGACCGACGAGGTCTGGCCAAAGGAAATCCTCGACCAGAACCCGGACTACAAGGGTAAAACCCTGTATGAAGTGCTTTTCCAGAACGGCAATGTCGACAAGTTCCCGGTCTCCGAGATCTCCCCGGATTATGAGAACCGCGAAGCGAAGGCTTTCGGCTTCTATCTCCAGAAGGGCCTGTTCGAGGAATATGCCAGCTTCGGCCGTGGTCACGGCCACGACCTTGGACCCTATGACCTCTACCATCAGGTCCGTGGCTTGCGCTGGCCGGTTGTCAACAACCAGGAAACCAAGTGGCGTTACCGCGAAGGTTATGACCCCTACGTCAAGGAAGGCGAAGGCGTTAAATTCTACGGCCAGAAGGATGGCCGCGCCGTCATTCTCGCAGCGCCTTACGAGCCACCGGCGGAATCACCGGATGACGAGTTCGGCTTCTGGCTGGTCACCGGCCGTGTTCTCGAACACTGGCATTCCGGCTCCATGACCATGCGCGTGCCGGAACTCTACAAGGCATTTCCGGGCGCTCGCTGCTTCATGAACGGCGATGATGCGCGTCGCCTCGGCATCAACCAGGGCGGACAGGTGAAAATCCAGTCCCGCCGTGGCGAGATCATCAGCCGGGTGGATATCCGCGGCCGTAACCGCATGCCGCATGGCGTGATCTTCGTGCCGTGGTTCGACGCCAGCCAGCTGATCAACAAGGTCACGCTCGACGCCACCGACCCCATTTCCAAACAGACGGATTTCAAAAAATGCGCAGTCAAGATCCTTCCCGTCGCCTGAGCCGGCGTCTCTGGACGCTTTTCGCGCTTGCCCTGTGTCTGGTCACCGGCACGGTAGCCCTTGCGCAAACGGTGCCGCAATTGTCGGGCCGTCCAAGCCCGATGGAAAACACCGGTGCGGATCCGCTGCCGAGATGGATCGTCGACGACATCCAGAAGATGCGCAACTATCCGGACCAGCCACCGGTCATTCCGCATTCGATCGAAGGCTATCAGCTGTCGGTCAACACCAACCGCTGCATGTCCTGTCACCGGCGTGAACTGACCGAAGGTTCCGGCGCGCCGATGATCAGCGTTACCCATTACATGAACCGTGAGGGCCAGATGCTGGCTGACGTTTCGCCACGCCGTTATTTCTGCACGGCATGTCACGTGCCGCAGGCCGACACACGGCCCCTGGTTGACAACACGTTCAAGGACATGAGCGAACTCGGCTTCAAACCTGCAGGATCTGGACAATGATCGGCATGATCAAAGCAGTGATCCTCTGGGCCTGGCGTATCCTCGCCACGCCCGCTGGAACCTTGGGCCTGGGCTTCCTTACGCTTGGCGGTTTTGTCGGAGGCGTGATTTTCTGGGGCGCGTTCAACACGGCGCTGGAAGTCACCAATACCGAAGCCTTCTGCACCGGTTGCCACGAGATGAAGGACAACGTCTACGAGGAAATGACGCGCACCGTGCATTTCTCCAACCGTTCGGGTGTCCGGGCATCCTGCCCGGATTGCCACGTCCCGCATCAATGGACCGACAAGATCGCTCGCAAGATGCAGGCCTCGAAAGAAGTCTGGGGCAAGATCTTCGGCACGATCAGCACGCGCGAGAAATTTCTCGACAAGCGGCTTGAGCTTGCCCAGCACGAATGGGCACGCCTCAAGGCGAATGACAGCCTGGAATGCCGCAACTGCCATTCGTCGATCGCAATGGATCTGACCAAGCAGACGAAACGCGCCGCCGAAATCCACACGCGTTATCTTCTGTCGGGCAAAGCGACCTGCATCGATTGCCACAAGGGAATTGCACATGAGCTTCCCAATATGGACGGTGTCGATCCGGGTTGGAAGGTTCCGGCAGAACTGATGGGCAAGTCCGCTTCGCACGGTCTTCAGGATACGGACCAGCTGGCGGCCTATCTGGCCGCCCGGGAAGGCAAGATCATCGATTGATTGACTGCTTACGGCATTGCCAGCCCCGAAACGGGCTGGCAATGCAATTTAATCACCGAACCGCCACGCAAAACGGTTCCGTCGGTTATCCGACCCGGACAAGCATTCGATAGATCTTACCTGACTTGTCCGAAGCGCCGACCCACCGGTGGCCTCTGCTTTCAAGCTCAGTGGCCAGGAATGCAGGTTCACACCCGAGAATTACCAACAGAACTTCGCCCGGCTCCATCAACGAAAGTCGCGACAGGACTTTTTCCATCGGAACCGGTGCTTGCGCATCGACGAGGTCGAGCTGCCATAATGGCTCCGGCCAATCCGAAGCGTCCTCGGCGCCGCTCGATACGGCGACATGAGCCGCCTGTTTTGCGATTGGCGAAAAGATAATTTCCCAGTCGCCGGCATCGAGCTCTCGTGCTTCGTTCGAAAAGCCTTTCTGGTTCATCAGCGGCAGAAGCGGTGTCGGCTTGAATGTGGAGAGAAGCCGCAAGCCCTCCCCCGGCTTCAATGCCTGAACTGCCGCCATAATGTCCTGAAAAGGCTCCCCGCCTTCGCGCAGAACGGGACGAACATCGAGTTCCTTGTAAACCTGCGGCATGCGGGGTCTCCCGACATAGGAATATGGGCCTCGTCAATCAAACCGGCCGATTGACATCAGTGATTGCCACCGCAGGAGCAGCCGCATCCTTCATGCTTGAGCCGTGTGAGCTCGACCTTCCAGAGCTGCGGGCCCTGCTCGAGATATTCCCACCCAAATAGTCCGGCGAAGTGAGTGTCGAGATGCATGCGCAAAGGGATCGGATCGTGATCCACGGTGATGCGCAATACCTCACCCGGCTCAAGCGTCTCCAGCGTGCCGAAAATGCGTCGATGGCGCTGAGCCCCCGGAATTTCGCGAACATCGATCGAGAGAACCTCACCAAGCTTTGCAGTCATCGTGTTTATCGTCCTTCATCTGCCCGCGAGACATGTCGGGCCTGGGGCGCGGCCTATGATCTTTCGCTAACACGCGCAAAACCACCCCTCCTTGTTTCGGCTCAAAGATCTTTCAGATGCGGCAAATCCGTTCGCTGCTTGGCATTCGGCAAAGAAGGCTAGGTGTGCGACCTCTAATTTTGCTCCTGTCACAGGAGTAAAACGATGAAGAGAAGCATTCTCGAGCGATATGGTGATGCCCGCCTGCCGCGTTATACCAGCTATCCGACCGCCCCTAGGTTTTCCCCGTCGATTGGAGCCGGCACCTACAGCGATTGGTTGTCACACATCGATGGCGGCGATCCCATCTCTCTTTATGTCCATATCCCGTTCTGCCGGTCGATGTGCTGGTATTGCGGCTGTCACACCACCATCACCCTGAAAGACCAGCCTATCCTCGACTATCTCGATGTTCTGAAACGGGAGATAAGCCTTGTCGCGGATGCGATGCCGAGAAAACCGGAAATCGCCACGATCCATTTTGGCGGCGGCACGCCGACGATCATGGAAGCAAATGAGTTTCTCGATCTCGACTTCCACCTGCGCAGCCATTTCGCTTTTGCCGAAAAAACCGAACTGGCGGTTGAGATCGATCCCCGCACCCTGACCGACGAAATGATCTGCGCCCTCGGCAAAGCCGGTGTCACGCGTGCCAGCCTTGGCGTACAGAGCTTCGATCCGAAAGTGCAGAAGGCGATCAACCGCATCCAGACGGCAAAGCAGACCCGTGCCGCAACCGAAGGTCTTCGCGCCGCAGGGGTCGGCAGCATCAATTTCGACCTTATCTACGGCCTGCCGCATCAGACCGTTGCTTCCGCAATCGAAACGGCAGAAACCGCCATATCGATGCGTCCCGACCGGTTTGCCGTTTTCGGTTATGCACATGTCCCGACCTTCAAGAAACATCAGCGCCTGATCGATGAGGCAGCGCTTGCAGACGCCGCCGGACGCCACGCACAGGCCGAGGCAATTGCCGAGACCTTGCTCGATGCCGGATACAGGCAGATCGGGCTCGACCATTTTGCCCTTCCCGGCGACAGCCTGTCGATAGCCGCCAAAACCGGATCGCTGCATCGGAATTTTCAAGGATACACGACGGACGCCTGTGAGACCCTGATCGGCTTCGGCGCCTCCGCGATAGGCCGTTCAGCTCACGGCTACGTGCAGAACGAGGTCGCGATCGGCCGATACGCACAGTCCGTCGCGACCGGCCAGCTTGCCACTGCCAAAGGTTATCGCCTGACCGCCGACGATAGACTGAGAGCCGAGATCATCGAGCGGATCATGTGCGATTTCTCCGTCGATCTCGCGTCGATATGCCAGTCTTACGGCGTCTCGCGAGATACTGTCGTGGATGGGAATTCACAACTTCAACGTCTGCTCGCAGATGAAATCGTAACATTGGAAGATGGAGTTCTGTGTCTGCGCGGCGAAGAGCGCTTTCTGGTCAGGGCGGTTGCGGCCAGTTTCGACGCCTATCTCGATCAAGCTGGCCGCACCCATTCCAAGGCGGCTTGATCGATCGCCGTTAAAAAGGACCCGGCCTTCGGGCAAAGCCGGGTCCTCGCTGGGGTCGGTTGGGGGATTAACCGACCAGCCCGCGATAGATGGCCGGAAGCGCCGAAGGCAGTTTGCGGATATCGGGCACGACAGCAAATCCATGCTGGCCGAACATTGCCGGCACATAGGATTTGGCATCCTGATCGACGGTAACGCCGAACACCTGCACACCCTTGCGACGCGCCTCGATCACCGAACGACGGGTATCCTCCAGCGCGAACCGGCCTTCATAATGATCGACATCATTGGGCTTTCCGTCGGTTAGCACCAGCATCAGGTGTTTGCGGTTCGGCTGTTCGGACAGTTTTGCCGCCGCATGACGGATCGCCGCACCGATACGCGTGTAATAGCCCGGTTTCAGCGAGGCGATACGGCGGCGCACCGCATGGCTCATCGGCTCGTCGAACGCCTTGATGGTTTCCACCCGCACCCAGTCGCGACGCCGCGAGGTGAAGGTGAGGATTGAATGGTTGTCACCGCAGGCAGAAAGACCTTCCGCCAGCACCATCAGCGCTTCTTTCTCGACATCGAGCACGCGCCGGTCGTTGAACCAGGAATCCGTCGAAAGCGACACATCGACGAGCAGCGTCACCGCCAGATCATGTGCCTGCGGCCGGCTCATCAGATGGATGCGGTCTGAGCATTCGCCGCTCGCTTTCAGATCGGTGCGGCTGCGCACAACGGCATCGAGATCGAGATCTGAACCATCGAACTGGGCGCGCAGCATTTCGCGTTTCGGCCGCATCACCTCGAACTGCCGCCTCACCCGGCGAATGAGGTTTTTCACCTCTTCCGACTGCTGGAAATCCTCGCCTTCCAGTGGTGCCGGACCGGCAAACACCCGGCAATGATCGCGTAGATAGATGCCGCGACGATAGTCCCATTCGGGGTAGGTCAGTTCGGCGACAAAAGGCGTATGCACCAGCGCTTCCGGCGGCAGGTCGAGATCGAAACGGAACTTTGCCGATGGCCGCCCCTGTCGCTCGCCGAGCGTCATCTCGTCCAGTTCGTCGGCCGCCGCTGCGTCATGGTCGTCACTATCGTCACCGGGGCGATCGACATTGACCATCTCCGCCATGGCGAGGATCTTTTCGAACCGGTTGAGGATAAAAGGGCTGCGTTCGCCTTTCCTGTAAGAATCCTTTTCGCGTACGGCGATATGGCGGCCACCCGCCATCGCATCCTGCGATGCACCATCGGCCGGACGATCCTCCTCCTGCCGCGGCTCTGCCTCCTCACGCGATAACGCATCCGGCCACAGCGGCACCGGCAGCATCGGCAGATAACCGGGCGGTGCCTTCAGCGGCCACGGACCCGCCTTGTACAAGGGCGCAAGACCGGCGCCATGCCGCAACAGGTCACCGATGCGGTTTTCCACCATCTGCTCGATACGCGGCAGTTTTCCGCGCTGGCGTTGCTCCAGCAGCGACAGGCAGAGATTTTGATACCTCGGCACAAGCCCCGGAAAGGCCTCCAGCACATCCTCCACCCGGCGCGCCGCCTCTTCGAGCAGGGCAAGATCGCGCCGAAGCGGATCGGCCTCATGGATCGGCTGCAGATCCATCCGAGCCATGACCGCTGCCAGCCAGAGATAAAGGTCTCGATTGAGATCACGCTCCGGCATCAGGTCGAGCACCGGCGGCAACATCAGCGATGCCTCATCGCGTGCGGGCTGGACGAGTTTTTCCTCGCCCAGCCCCACGCGCTGTCGAAGTTTCAGGCGATGCGCGGATGCCTTGCCCCGGGCGGGAACGAGCTGCACCGCCCGCTCACCACCGAAACCACGGAAGCAGACGGCAAGCACGGGAAGCACCTCTTCCAGCTTCACCGCCGCCGCCTCATATCGCGGCCATGTGCGGGTATTGCCAGCAAAATTGTGCCAGGCGCGCCCCACGGTTTCTTCGAGTTCGAGAAAATCCAGCATCGCGTCCTCCCCTTAGCGGATTACCGCCTGCATCAGTTCGAGAAGGGCGATGCGCACATCCGGCTCATCGGTCAGAGGCTCGATCATGGCTGAGCGAACCGCATCACGTGGTTCCAGGCCGGCATCGATCAGGCTGGCGCAATAAACCAGAAGGCGCGTGGAAACACCCTCTTCCAGATCATGGCCTTTCAGCGCCCGCAGCCGGCGGGCAAGTTCGACCAGCGGTTCGACACGCGCGGCATCGAGGCCGCTTTCTTCCGCCACGACTTCGATCTCGCGCGCCTTGGGCAGAAAATCGAATTCGATCGCTACGAAACGCTGGCGGGTCGACGGTTTCAGTGTCTTCAACAGGCTCTGGTAACCGGGATTGTAGGACACGACGAGCATAAACGAGCTTGGCGCTTCCAACTGTTCACCGGTGCGCTCCAGAGGCAGGATACGGCGGTCATCAGTCAAGGGGTGAAGCACGACGGCGACATCCTTGCGGGCCTCGACCACTTCATCGAGATAACATACGCCGCCATCGCGCACGGCGCGCGTCAGTGGACCATCGACCCAGACCGTATCGCCGCCCTTCAGGAGGTAACGGCCAGTCAGGTCGGCGGCGGCCAGATCGTCATGGCAGGAGACGGTGGTCAGCGGCAGGCCGAGCTTTGCTGCCATATGGCCGACGAAACGGGTCTTGCCGCAGCCGGTCGGGCCTTTCAGCAGCAGCGGCAACTGGCGTGTCCAGGCGGTTTCGAACAGGGCGCATTCATTGCCGGCCGGCGCATAGGCCGGGATCTGGGAGGTCGCGTGACGCAGATGCATGTTCATCGGAGGTTTCCTTGAGGATGAAGGGATAAGTCCCGGCCCGCGGCTTCAGGATCGCGGGCCGGGACATCGCTCACTCGGCCGGTTCAGCGATGCCGCTGGCAGCCGGGACGCGATCCTTGCCGGGCACCAGAATGGCCCAGACAAACATCAATGCCGAAATGAGGACGAAGACGCCGGAGCCGAGACGAACCCAGTAAAACAGGGCCAGTTGGTCCTGCACGTCCATGTAACCCTCGCCGAGCACGCGCTGCAGATGCACCTGCAACACACCGGCGAAAGTGAGTGCGAAGGTCATCACCGACATCGCGGTACACATCATCCAGAAGGACACCATGGACAGCCACTGGTTATAGGGCTTGCGGCCACGGATTTCCGGAACGGCATAGGCCATGATGGCAAGGTTGAGCATGACATAGGCGCCGAAGAAGGCGAGGTGGCCATGCGCTGCGGTGACCTGCGTGCCATGGGTATAATAGTTCACCGAGGACAGCGTGTGCAGGAAACCCCAGACGCCAGCGCCGAAGAACGCCATGACCGAGCAGCCGATCGACCACAGAAGAGCGGCGCGGTTCGGATGTTTGCGGCCGGCCTTCCAGGTCATCACGAAGGTGAAGATGACCATGGTGAAGAAGGGCGCGACTTCCAGCGTCGAGAACAGCGAACCGATCCACTGCCAGTAGCCCGGAGCGCCGATCCAGTAATAGTGGTGACCAGTGCCGAGAATGCCGGAAAACAGTGCCAGACCGACGATGACATAAAGCCACTTCTCGACCACTTCGCGGTCGATGCCGTTGAGCTTGATCATCAGGAAGGCCAGAACGGAGGCCATGATCAATTCCCACACGCCTTCCACCCACAGGTGAACGACATACCACCAGTACAACTTGTCGAGCGCGAGGTTGGCCGGGTTGTAGAAGGAGAACAGGAAGAAGATCGCAATACCCCAGAGACCGAAGATCAGGATATTGGTGACAACAGTCTTGCGACCCTTCAGCGAGGTCATGGTGACATTGAAGAGGAACATCAGGCAGACGATGACGATGCCGATCTTGATGATGAAGGGCTGTTCGAGAAATTCACGCCCCTCATGGATCTTGAACATGTAGCCCACCACCGCAATGGCGGCGGCAATCAGGAAAATCCAGAACTGCGCGATCGCCAGTTTCGGGCTGTAGAGTTCGGTTTCCGCCTCTTCGGGCAGCAGATAATAGGTCGCTCCCATGAAGCCGATCAGCAGCCAGACGATCAACGCATTGGTGTGGATCATCCGGACAACGTTGAACGGCAGGAGTTCGGACAGGGTGTTTGGCATGACATAGATCGTGCCGGCCAGAACGCCGAACAGGACCTGCGCCAGGAAGAGGCCGATCGCGCCGTAGAAATACAGCATCGCGACCTTTTGAGTTTGGTATTTCATCGCATGTTTCTCCTTGGATCCGAGCTCATCAACCGGCGTCGTTCGGCGGCCAATTCTGGGTGTTGATCTTGCTCGTCCATTCGAGGAAGTCGGCGAGGTCGTTCAGTTCCTGTTCGCTCAGGTTGAACTGCGGCATCTGGCGCCGCCCCTCGATGCCCGTAGGCTGCGCCGCCATCCAGGCCTTCAGGCTGTCGCGGGCGCTTTCCGGGTCGTCCTTGCCACCATAACGAACCCAGACATTGCCGAGTTCAGGCGCGAAATAAGCCCCCTCACCCAGCAAGGTGTGACAATTGATACAGGAGTTCCTCTCCCAGACATGTTTGCCACGGGCGACGCTGTCATTGAGCGTGGTCTCGTCCGTGGAGGTGGTGCGGATGTACCAATGGCTATGCGCAGTCAGCCCCACGAAAATTGCGAAGAAGAAGATGGACCCGCCGTAAAACACGTTGCGGGCTCCGGTCTTGGTGAGGCGTTCTGCCATACCTCCGTCCTTTCATCTGCCGCAGGCGTGGCCGCGGCTCAAACATCCCCCGTCACGGTAAAATCTGGCGATCCCCTCGCCGGCCGTGCGGGACGTGTTCTTTCTAATGTTCGGGGAGAAGCCTTCTTTGTGCATTGGCAAAGAAGAGAGCTGTTGGTTCAGGCAAATGCCAAAATCATCAACGGTCGCGCCATCGCGGCGGCAAGCAGAAGCGCGCACCAGAGCATCAGGGAAGCAGCCATGGCACGCTGGCCGTGGCGCAGTTCCATGAAATCGAGAATGACGAATCGCGCCTTGATGAAAGCGATGACCAGCACAACGCCGATGGCAACCAGATGACCCGCCGACAAGGTCGCGATCACCGCGCCACCAATGGCAAGAAAGAGGACGGCAAGAAAAGTCCGGGCAAGCGAAAAACGGGCGAAAAACATGATCGTTCACACCAGATAGATGATCGGGAACATTACCAGCCAGACGAGATCGATGGCGTGCCAGAGCGTGGTGATGAGAAGAATATTGCCGCGAGCGGGCCGCCAGGCGACCAGAAGCAGGACAATGCTGCCGAAGATCACATGCAGAAGGTGAAAACCGGTGACGAGAAAATAAAGCTCGAAGAAATAATGAAGCGAGGCATCGACCGTGAAGGCGATTTCGCCGGCATATTCGAAACCCTTGATGACGGCGAACAACAGGCCGAACCCGGCGGCGATGCATAAGGGAACACGTGCCCGATACGGCTCGGCGCGATGCCGCGCCGCAATCGCCGCCTGCCAGCCGCTGGTCAGCAGTACGACCGTGTTGGCAGCTGCAAGGCCGGGGCTGAGATGAAGCCGTGCCGCTGCAAAATCGGCCGGGTAAAGGCCCGACATGATGAGGAAGGCGATGAGCAGAATCCCGAAGGCGACCAGCTCGCTCCAGACCAGAATCCAGAGCAGCAACGTATCCTCGCCCGTGTCCGCACCGGCTGATGGAACGACGGCAACGTTTTTCGGCGTATCGATATGCATAACCATGCCCCGGGTCTAGGGCACCGCCCAAAACCGTTCTTTGCGTTTGGGCAAAGACCACGCCGCTTGGCGGGTTCAGAATGGCGGCATCATAAAGGGACCTGCCATGACAGATGCACAAGTCGGCCTTCTGGTCGTAACACCGATCATCGTCGGTTTCGCGCTCACTCTACAGCGAATGGGCGTGCTGCAGCGCGGCGGAACGCTTTCGGCGGTTGGCGCGTCGGTGCTCATCGCCGCCATCCTCTTCCTGCAGCAATAGGAGGAGGACATGACCATCACCGCCAATGCGCTTAGCGCTACCGACCTGCGCCGTCTCGAGGCCAATCACCAGCAGTTGCTCGATCTCGGTTTCCAGCTGGAGCAGGCAATGGAAGAAACCGGGCTAGACCCGGAATATGCGGAACTGCGACGCCTTTCTGCCGCGATACTGCTTCTTCTCAAGGATGCACATGATCTGGAGGAGCGCGTGCTTTTTCCCGGCTTCGACCGCCGCGCCGGGTCGTGTTTTTCGGTAATGATGATCGAACACCTGAAAGCCGAACATCGTTATGACCGGCTGGCTGCCGACGAATTGCGGCTGACGCTTCAGGCGCTTGCGGGCGGCACGTGCACGCTGCCGATCGAAACGATCACCCGCATGCTGACCGGTTTTCTCGAATGCCTGCGCCGGCATGTTTCCACCGAAAAACTGATGATGGAAGCCCTGCTGGCGGCGGAGGCGGAAGAGCGGGAGATCTTTGCGTGAGCCAGCTCTATCTCTCCCTCCTCGCCTTTCTTCTCCTGCATTCTGTTCCGGCACTGCCACCGGTCCGCGCCGGCATCATCGCCGCCATCGGCCGCAAGACCTATCTGGCACTCTACTCCATCATCTCGACACTGCTGCTTGCCTGGGTCTTTCACGCCGCGCTGAATACGCCCTATGTGGAATTGTGGGAACCCGCCGGCAGCCACGCGATGGTGACGCTGGTGCTTGCGCCGCTCGGCATATTTCTCGTTCTCGCCGGCCTGTTTTCACCCAATCCCGCCTCCATCACCTTCCGGCATGGCGGCCGGCCCGGCGCCGTCGTCGCAATCACGCGGCACCCCGTGCTGTGGGGTTTTCTGTTCTGGTCGGGCGGGCACCTGCTCGCCAATGGTGATCTCAGATCCCTCATTCTGTTCGGCGGGCTTGGCCTGTTTTCGGCAGCCGGTTTCCTGATGCTGGACAAGCGGGCGAAACGCCGGATGAACGATTGCTGGCCGATCTTTCGTCATGCACATCCGCTGCTGCCGCTTGCCATCATCGCCACCCGAAAGAACCATCTGAGGATAGACGCCCCGATGGCACTCGCATTCGCCCTGACGGCAGGGCTTACCCTCTGGCTGCTTTTCGGAGGCCACGCCCTGCTGTTCGGCGCCGATCCGCTGATCATGGTGACGATGCCCTGATGGAAGCAACCTTTGCAGGATTGTCTGTCGTTCTCCCACCAATCGGCAGCAGCGGCTTATCCCGACCCGGAGAGCCTTGCCGAACTCAATCGTTCCGCCGTCGTGCTTTTTTGTGCTGACGCAAGGACGCCTGCGACAGCACAGCTAAGATCGTGCCCGAAACCGCAAAGGACCCGATGATGATAACGAAGCTATCCGTAAAAACCGGAAGTTCGGCTGCCACGACACCCGGCATGACACGCCGCTCCCTTCTCCATGCAGGAGCAGGCGCCGCGCTCTGCTTGCCTTTTGTCGGCAAAGCCCATTCCGCCGGTCTCGACCAACTGGTGCTTTACGGTCCGCCGGCTGGGTCTTCGATCACCCTTGCCTATGCCATTGGCGCAGGCATGCTGCGCGACGTGGCCGACAAGGTGACTTTGCGCATATGGCGCACTCCGGACGAAATGCGCGCCGGCCTGACATCCGGTGAAATGCAGGCAATAGTCATGCCTGTGACTTCGGCCGCCAATTTGAGCACGCGCGGCTTCGGCCTCAAGCTGGCCAACGTCATGACCAATGGACTGTTGCATATCGTCTCAACCGATCCGAAAATCTCAAGAATCGGCGATCTTGCCGGCCGCTCGATCATCGTTCCCTTCCCGAACGATACGCCCGAATTGGTTTTCGACGCCGTGCTGGCGCATAATGGACTTACGGACAAGGTGACGGTGAACCGTTCGGGGACGCCGATAGAGGCAATCCAGATGCTGCTGTCCGGGCGGATCGACACCGCCCTCGTCCCCGAACCCGCTGCAAGCGCTGCCATCATCAAGGCGGCAACGGCCGGAAAGACGGTTCATCGCGTCATCGACATGCAGAAGGAATGGGGCAAGGTCACAGGTCTCGGCCCCGTCATGCCGCAGGCAGGACTTGCTTTCGCTCCGACCTTCCTTCGCGATCATGCAGACAAGATTGTGCCTCTGCTCTCGGCGATGGAGAAGGCAACGGCCGAGGTCATTGCCAATCCAGCTGCCGCCGCCGGCCACGCCGCATCGGCGTTGGGCATGCCCTGGCCGGTGATTGAGAAAGCCATTCCCTTCTCCAATCTCGTCGCAACACCCGCCCGGCAGGCCCGCCCCGAGATCGAGGCGCTGCTCGGCGCAATCGCCAAAACCAATGCACAGATGATCGGCGGAAAACTTCCGGGCGATACGCTGTATCTGTGAGGTCAGGCCATGCCGTCATTTGCCGAGCGCGCATCGAGAACGGGACAATTCCTCTGGTCCGGCTGGTCCGGCCTTGCGGGCTTGAGCGTTTTTGCGGCGATCTGGCAGGTGGCGCATGAAGCCTATGGCAGCTTCATCCTGCCCTCTCCTTTGGAAACGCTTGCCGCCGCGCAGGCGCTTCTGGGAGACGCAACCGCCTGGCAGCTGCTCGCAACCACGGCGTCGCGCGCCCTTTCCGGCTTTGCGCTGGCCGGCGTAATCGGCACCGCGGCTGGCTGTTTTGCCGGTTTTCATCCGGCGATCCTGCGTCTCGTGCAGCCGCAGATCACCCTCATGCTCGGCGTGCCGCCGATCGCCTGGATCGTGCTTCTGATGATCTGGTTCGGCACCGGAGCGGCAACCGTCACCACCACAGCCGCCGTCGCCTGCCTGCCGATCGTTTTTCTCGGCGCCGCCGAAGGTATTGCCAGCCGTGACCGGCTACTTGACGACATGGCGTTGTCGCTCGGCATGGGGCCCTTCCGCCGATTTATCCGCATCACCATGCCGCAAATGCTGAACCGGCTTTTCCCGATCCTCGTCATGGCGTTAGGCACCGCGTTTAAGGCGGCTGTGATGGCCGAGCTTCTGGCCAATGCCGGCGGTATCGGCGAAGCGCTCGCCGTCTCGCGCTCCAATCTCGATGTCGCCAATGCGCTGGCATGGATCCTGTTGTCGGTCAGCGCGCTTCTGGCCGTCGAATATGGACTGATCCAGCCGACGCGTTCCGAACTGGAGGCATGGCGTCGTGCCGCAAGGCCATGGGGTGTGAAACGATGAGCGCGCTTCACCTCACCGGCATCGGCCACGCTTTTCTCGGCCGCACCGTTCTCGACCGGGTTACGCTCTCCATCGGCGAGGGCGAACTGGTGGCGCTGGTCGGGCCTTCCGGCTGCGGCAAGAGCACGCTTCTGCATATCGCCGCCGGTCTTGTCGAACCACGGCAGGGACATATCATCCGCAGCTACACGCGCCACGCGGTCGTATTTCAGGAACCACGGCTTCTGCCCTGGGCGACGGCGCGCAAAAATATCGGCATGGCCATTACGGCAAATTGTTCGGGCCGCGACCGTCAGGCCCACATTGTTGCCGCAGCCATGGCGGCGGCGCTGGAGGAAGAGGATCTCGACAAATATCCGGTGCAGCTTTCGGGCGGCATGAAACAGCGCACGGCGATTGCCCGTGCACTCGCCAGCGAAGCCGATTTCCTGTTTTTCGACGAACCCTTCACCGCGCTCGACCCGGCCCTGCGCCGCCACATGCAGGATATCGTCATCCGCCATGTGGGTGGCGGCAAACGCGCCGGGCTGTTCATCACCCATGACATGGCCGAGGCCGTGCGCATCGCTCACCGTATCGTCGTGCTCGACCGGCGCGGCAACGGCGTTTTGGGTGAACGTTCCGTGCCTCTTGCCCCCGGCGAACGCGACGACCGCATGATCTTCGAAACCGTGCAGCACTTCATGAAGAAAGACCCGCTGTTTCGCCATGTCGAGGAACTCGACGAACGGAGGGCGGGATGACGGCCATGCCCATCGACACCACGTCGAGATGGCACGATATCTTGCGTGCTGCGACAGCGGAAGGTCTGCGACTGTTCTTCCCGCTTGCCGCCCTGCATGCAGCACTCTGGCCACTGTTTTGGGTGGCCGGATGGCAGCTCGGCCTGCCCTTCGCGCAAGATACACTGCCAGCTCACTGGCATGCGCAGGAATTGCTGATCGGTTCGTTCGGAGCAGCCTTGCTGGGCTTTTTGACATCGGCGCTGCCGGAATGGACGGATACGGATGGTTTCAAGGGAAAGCCACTCCTTCTCCTCGTCGGCCTCTGGGTTTCAGCCCGGCTGATCGGCTTTTTGGGGATGGATATCGGCATCATCCTTGCCGGTCTTCTCGATCAGGCCTGGCTGATTTTCCTTGTCGGTTATGCCACCTTTCTCGGCTGGAAAAAGCGCAGCATGGGCTTGACCGGCTTCGTGTTCCTGCTGGCAACGCTGGCAATCGGAGCCGGTCTGCTGCGCTACGCCATGCTGATCGACGCCTATGACCAGGCCGAACGCGCCATCCGGCTGATGCAATATGCCTTTCTCGGCCTGCTTGGTCTGGCGCTCGCCCGCATCACCGTGCCGATCTCCAACCGCGTGCTCGATCCGAGTGAGGAAACCTCTCCCTATCGTCCGCATCCGGGCCGTATCAATCTCGCGCCGGGGCTTGCCGGTCTGCTGATCGCCGCCGAGTTCGCAGGCTTTTCCGATGCCGTCTGCGGTTATCTGATGCTGGCGACGGGCGCCGCCTTTCTCGACCGCGTCGCCGAAGGTTTTATCGGCCGCGAAGGCTGGAAATTCGAGGTCGCCGGCCTCTGGCTGTCGAGCCTGCTTGCCGGGTTTGGCCTTCTTCTCGTCGGCCTTGGCAGGATCGGGCTCGATATTCCCCCGCTCGGCGGCCTGCACCTGATGCTGATGGGCGGGCTTGGCCTCGGCGTGTTGCAGGTCCTGTCGATTGCCGGTCTGCTGCATACCGGCCAGGCGCTCGGTTTTTCACGCATCACCCGGGCTGCCATGCTCTGTCTTCTCGCTGCCGTGGCACTGCGTGTCATCCCGGAATTCTGGCCCTCCCTCAGCCCGCCCGGCGGCCCATACGGTCTTTCCGCTCTCACCTGGGCGGCCGCCTTCCTTCTCTGGCTTTATGCCTATCTCCCCCTCTTGTGGTCGCCCGCCACCATCGATCAGGACACATGCTGACCATGCCGAACACCGCCGCCTCCGCCCCCAAAATCCGCCTTTCGAACCTCGCGCTCGAAGGGTTTCGGCCGTTTTTCCTCTTCGGCGCGCTTTATGCCGCCCTGTCGATCCTGCTCTGGGTTCCGTGGTATCTCGGTTTTCTGCATGTGCCGACGGCGCTGTCGCCGATCGCCTGGCACCAGCATGAGCTTCTGTTCGGTTATGTGCCGGCCATCATTGCCGGTTTCCTGCTGACAGCCATGCCCAACTGGACCAAGCGCAAGAAACTGACGGGCACACCGCTCGCCCTTCTGTTCGCGCTCTGGCTGGCGGGTCGCTTGGCGACCTTCCTCTCGGAATATACGGGACTTACCGTCGCAAGCGCCATCAATCTCGCCTTCCTCGTGGTGCTTGGCCTTTATGCATTGCGCGAAGTCGTGGCGGCCAAAAACAAGCGCAATTACAAACTGGCGGCCGTCATCGGCCTGCTCGCGGCGGCGCAGGCGCTTTTCCTCTATGAATTTTACCGCTTCGCCCATGTCGAGATCGCCGGGCGCCTCGCCATCGCCGCCATCATCCTGATGATCGCCATCGTCGGCGGCCGCATCATTCCCAACTTTACCGCCAACTGGCTAAGAAAGAACAATCCCGGCCGCGAACCGCCCTCCTTCGGCCGCTTCGATCTCGCCGTCATGGTGATCTCAACCGCAGCACTCGCCGCATGGCCGGCGGTGCCGCGATGGGACGCTCTCGCAACGCCGGCTGCGATCCTCATGCTGCTCGCCGGCGTCCTGCAACTGGTCCGGCAGGCAAGATGGTGCCCCGAGCGCACGCGCTACGAACCGCTGGTCACCATTCTCCACGTCGCTTTCCTGTTCATACCGCTCGGTTTCGTCCTCACCGGCATCGCGCTGATCACCGACGATGCCAGCTTCGCGTCCGCCGGCATTCATGCCTGGACGTCGGGGGCTATCGGCGCAATGACGCTGGCGGTGATGACGCGTGCCACACGCGGCCATTCCGGCCAGTCGCTGCACGCGCCTGCCTCGACGGTTCTCGTCATCTACCTGCCGGTTGTCGCCGCAGCCCTGTTGCGCATAGTGGCAGCGCTTGCGCCACAACACACGATGCTGCTCCTGCCGCTCGCCGGCTTGCTCTGGGTTCTGGCCTTCTGTGGATACGCAATCCTCTACGGCAAGTTCATATTGCGAAGATAAGGTTCAGAAGCCACCGAGGCCGCTCAGCCCTCACAGATTGCGAGCGATGACGAGCCGCTGCACATCGCTCGTTCCCTCGTAAATCTGGCAGATGCGCACATCCCGATAGATGCGCTCCACGGGATAGTCGGTCATGTAGCCATAACCACCATGGATCTGGATCGCGTCGGAGCAGACGCGCTCCGCCATTTCCGACGCGAAGAGCTTTGCCATCGACGCCTCGGACAGGCACGGCATTCCGGCCTCCCGCAAGGAAGCCGCATGCCAGACGAGTTGCCGTGCCGCCTCAATCTGCGTCGCCATGTCGGACAGTCGGAAGGCGACTGCCTGATGATCGAAGATCGCCTTGCCGAAGGCCTTGCGCTCACGGGCATAATCGCGCGCCGCCTCGAAGGCTGCCTGCGCCATGCCGACGGATTGCGCCGCGATCCCGATCCGGCCACCCTCCAGATTGGCAAGCGCGATGCGATACCCCTCTCCTTCCTCGCCGAGCCTGAGCTCTGCCGGAACCCGCATATCGTTGAAGGCGATCTGGCACGTATCCGACGCGTTCAGCCCGAGCTTCTCCTCAACACGGATCACTTCATAGCCCGGTGTCTCCGTCGGCACGATAAAGGCCGTGATGCCCTTCTTGCCTGCATCGGGATCGGTGACGGCAAAGACAATGACCACCTGCCCGTTCTTGCCCGACGTGATGAACTGCTTGGCACCGTCGATCACATAATGGTCGCCATCACGGCGGGCGCGGGTTTTCAGGTTGGAGGCATCGGAGCCCGCCTGCGGTTCGGTCAGGGCAAAACCTCCGATCCATTCACCGGATGCGAGTTTCGGCAGGAAACGCTGTTTCTGCTCCTCAGTGCCGAATTTGAGGATCGGCACACAGCCGACCGAACTGTGGACGCTCATGATCGTCGAGCAGGGTCCGTCGCCTGCGGCGATTTCCTCAACGGCAGCGGCATAGGCCAACACACCGGTATCCGAACCGCCGTATTCCTCCGGTACGAGCATGCCCAGAAGTCCGAGCGCGCCCATCTCCTGTAGTTCCTCCTTCGGAAACCGATGTTCCCGGTCCCTTGCCGCCGCGCCGGGCGCCAATCGCTCGCGGGCAAAGCTTCGGGCCATGTCGCGGATCTGTTGCTGAAGCTCCGAAAGGATCATCCGTCTTCTCCGGTCAGGATCGTTCGATGGCAATGGCGGTCGCCTCGCCACCGCCGATGCAGAGCGCTGCCATGCCGCGCTTCAGATCGTAACGTTGAAGTGCCGCAATCAGCGTCACCAGAATACGGGCACCCGACGCCCCGATCGGATGGCCGAGCGCACAGGCACCGCCATGGACGTTGACCTTGTCCTGCGGCAGGTCGAGATCCCGCATCGCCGCCATGGCGACGACCGCGAAAGCCTCGTTGATTTCGAACAGATCGACCCCGGAAAGCGGCACGCCTGTTCGCTCAGAGAGCTTCTGCAACGCCCCGATGGGTGCGGTGGCGAAGAGATTGGGTTCCTGGGAATGTGTGGCATGGCCGATGATCGTGGCAAGCGGCGCAAGCCCCCGACGCTCCGCCTCCGAACGCCGCATCAGCACCAGCGCCGCCGCACCATCGGAAATCGAGCTGGAATTGGCGGCCGTCACCGTGCCACCTTCGCGGAAGGCAGGTTTCAGCGTCGGGATCTTGTCGAGCCGTGCCTTGCCGGGCTGTTCGTCGCGGCTCGCCACATGCTCGCTCCTGCCCGACTTGACGGTGACGGGAGTGATTTCGCCGCCGAACCAGCCTTCCGCGATCGCTTTCTGCGCCCGCTCCAGCGACGTGACCGCATAGGCATCCTGCGTCTCACGGGTGAACTGATAGGCCTCGGCGCAATCTTCCGCGAAACTGCCCATCAGCCGGCCCCGGTCATAGGCATCCTCGAGCCCGTCGAGAAACATGTGGTCGATCACGCGTCCGTGCCCCAGCCTGTATCCGGCCCGTGCACGCTCAAGCAGGTAAGGCGCATTCGTCATGCTTTCCATGCCGCCTGCGACAGCAACCGATGCACTTCCAGCCGTGATCAGATCATGACCGAGCATGACAGCCTTGAGGCCCGAACCGCACATCTTGTTCACTGTCGTCGCACCCGCAGCGTAGGGAAGGCCCGCCTGGACTGCCGCCTGTCTGGCCGGAGCCTGGCCCTGGCCCGCCGACAATACGCAGCCGAACACAACTTCTTCGACGGCTTCCGCTGGCAAGCCGCTTCGCTCCAGCGCGGCGCGAATGGAGGCAGCACCCAGATCTGCTGCCGTCGCGTCCTTCAACTCGCCCTGAAAACCACCGATTGGTGTACGGGCCGAACCGACAATGACGATAGGATCCTGCAATCTCATATCCGCTCCTTCATGCGCCAATCAGCGCGCGCCCATCCGAATTGCACCGTCGAGGCGAATGACCTCGCCGTTCAGCATGTTGTTTTCCAGGATATGGTGGACCAGCGCCGCGAATTCGGATGGACGGCCAAGACGTTTCGGAAACGGTACGCTTGACCCAAGCGCCTCACGCACCTCCGCCGGCATGCCCGCCATCATCGGCGTTTCGAAAACACCCGGAGCGATCGACATGACGCGTATCCCATGTCGCGCCAGTTCGCGTGAGATCGGCAGCGTCATTGCCGCAATGCCACCCTTTGAGGCGGCATAGGCCGCCTGCCCGATCTGACCATCGAACGCGGCAATCGAAGCGGTGTTGATGATCACGCCGCGCTCGCCTTCGGCATCAGGCTGGCCGGACTGGATAGCGGACGCTGCAAGGCGAAGCATGTTGAAGCTGCCGATAAGGTTGATCCTGATCGTCCGGGCAAAGCTATCAAGCGCATGCGGGCCTTCGCGGCCGATCACCTTTTCCGCCGGCGCAATCCCGGCGCAATTGACGAGCCCCCGCAGACCGCCAAAGGCCTTCACGGCAGCAGCGATCGCCGCCGCGCCATCCTCGGCACTGGTGACATCGGTTCGGACAAAACGGACCGCGCTGCCGAGTTCGTGCGAAAGCGCTTCGCCCTTGTCGCGGTCAAGATCGGCGATCATGACACGGCCGCCGGCCTCGGCAATCATTCGCACCGTCGCCGCTCCGAGGCCCGAACAGCCACCGGTCACGATAAAACCAGCATCACGGATGAGCATGGCGCCATTCCTCCCTTGTCGGCAGGCTCCTCAACCTCACCTTCAAAAGAAGTTTATGAGTATTCTCTGTTGCAAGCGATGACGGAACTGATCCATTATTTCGGCCAGTTTTGCCATAGCGGGTGGATCATGTCCGAGATCGAACGCCATATGATTGCGCCGAGCTTCGTCGAGGAAGCCCTCGACAGCCTGCGCCGCAGCGGACGACCGACCGAGCCGCTGCTCGCGAAACTCGGCCTTCCGCCGGTCGTCACCCAGCCGGTCTCGGCGCAGACCTTCGGTCAGTTGTGGCTGGCGATCGCCGCGGAACTGGATGACGAATGTTTTGGCCTCGGCGCGCGACCGATGCAACGTGGAAGCTTCACGCTACTCTGTCATTGCGTGCTGCATGCGGCCACGCTCGAACAGGCGCTGCGCCGGGCGCTCCGTTTTCTGAACCTCGTACTCGGCGATCCGACAGGCCGGCTCGTCGTGCGCGACGGAATGGCAGAAGTCGAGCTCAGCGGTGAAGGCGAGCCGAAATCCGCTTTCGCCTATCGCAGCTACTGGATCATCCTGCACGGACTGACCTGCTGGCTCGTGGGCAGGCGCATTCCGATCAGGCGTGTCGATTTCCGCTGCAGCGAGCCGAAGCAGAGCGAGGATCATCGGCTATTCTTCGGGGCTCCCATTCGCTTTTCGCAGCCGGTCAGCCGCCTCGGCTTTGATAGCGCCATGCTGGCTTTGCCGATCTCGCGCTCCCCGCAGGCTCTTAAGCAGTTTTTGCGCGGGGCGCCGGCGAATATTCTTCTGCGCTACAGGTATGACGCCGGCACGGCAGCCGCAGTCAGACGCCGGCTGAGCCAGAAGGAGCCCACCCAATGGGCCGGATTTGCCGCCTTGGCCAAGGATATGCGCATGTCGGCATCGACGCTCCGCCATCGCCTTCATGATGAAGGGCAAAGCTATGCCGGCATCAAGGACGATATTCGCCGCGAACTTGCCCGCACCCTGTTACTGGAAACACACCAGACCGTCAGCGAAATCGCGATGCGCCTCGGTTATTCGGAACCAAGCGCATTCTATCGTGCATTCAAGAAATGGGTGGGCGTCAGCCCCGAAGCCTTCCGCAAGAACGAAATATCCGCACTGCCCGCTTAGTGTAGCTTTCTGCTGCGAGTTTTTCGCTATGGTAAAACTGGCCGAAAATTAGCAGCAGTTCCGTCATGGCTTGCCATTGGCGCTGCGAATACCATTCTTGTTGATTGACAAGCTTCTGAGGAGAGGAGCGGGTCGGTCGGGAGGAGTTATGGTGGAAACAGGTCATCTGAGCCTGCATGTCCCGGAGCCCGCAGTGCGGCCGGGCGGGCAGCCCGATTTTTCCAACGTCAAGATCGCCAGGGCCGGCGCTGTGCCGCGCCCGGAGGTGGACGCTGCGGCGGAGGATATCCGCGATCTCGCCTATTCGATCATTCGCGTCCTGAACCGGGATGGCGAAGCCGTCGGCCCCTGGGCCGGCCTTCTGTCCGACGATGACCTGCGCGCCGGCCTGCGCAACATGATGACGCTCAGGGCCTTCGATGCCCGCATGCTGATGGCGCAGCGGCAGGGCAAGACATCCTTCTACATGCAGCATCTGGGTGAAGAAGCCGTCAGCTGCGCCTTTCGCAAGGCGCTGAAGAAGGGCGACATGAATTTCCCGACCTATCGTCAGGCAGGCCTTCTGATTGCCGACGACTATCCGATGGTCGAGATGATGAACCAGATCTACTCGAACGAAAGCGACCCCTTACGCGGGCGGCAGCTGCCGATCATGTATTCGTCGAAGGAGCACGGGTTTTTCACAATTTCCGGCAATCTCGCCACCCAATACGTGCAGGCCGTCGGCTGGGCCATGGCATCCGCAATCAAGAACGACATCCGCATTGCCGCCGCCTGGATCGGTGACGGCTCGACGGCGGAGTCCGATTTTCATTCGGCGCTGGTCTTCGCTTCGACCTATCGGGCGCCGGTAGTCTTGAACGTCGTCAACAACCAGTGGGCCATCTCCACCTTCCAGGGCATCGCCCGCGGTGGCTCCGGCACCTTTGCCGCTCGTGGCCTCGGCTTCGGCATTCCGGCACTCCGCGTCGATGGCAATGACTATCTTGCCGTCCACGCTGTTGCCTGCTGGGCGGCGGAAAGGGCACGGCGCAATCTCGGCCCGACGCTGATCGAATATGTCACCTACCGCGTCGGCGCGCATTCCACCTCAGACGATCCGAGCGCTTACCGCCCGAAGACAGAGTCCGAAGCCTGGCCGCTCGGCGACCCGGTACTGAGGTTGAAGAAGCATCTGATCCTGCGCGGCCTCTGGTCGGAGGAGCGGCATGTGCAGGCGGAAGCCGAAATCATGGACGAGGTGATCGCGGCCCAGCGCAAGGCTGAGGAGCACGGCACGATGCATGCAGGAGGCAGACCCTCAGTGCGCGACATCTTCGAAGGCGTCTATGCCGAAATGCCACCGCATCTGCGCCGCCAGCGACAAAAGGCGGGATACTGACATGGCGCGGATGACGATGATCGAGGCGGTGCGCAGCGCCATGGATGTCGCCATGGGAAGAGACGACGATGTGGTCGTCTTCGGCGAGGATGTCGGTTATTTCGGCGGCGTCTTCCGCTGTACTCAGGGCCTGCAGGCAAAATACGGCAAGACCCGCTGCTTCGATACGCCGATCAATGAATCCGGCATTGTCGGCACCGCGATCGGCATGGCGGCCTACGGGCTGAAACCTTGCGTCGAGATCCAGTTCGCCGATTACATGTATCCGGCCTATGACCAGCTGACGCAGGAGGCTGCCCGTATCCGTTATCGCTCAAACGGCGATTTCACCTGCCCGATCGTCGTGCGCATGCCGACCGGCGGCGGCATTTTTGGCGGCCAGACCCATAGCCAGAGCCCCGAGGCGCTCTTCACCCATGTCTGCGGCCTCAAGGTCGTCGTGCCCTCCAATCCCCATGATGCCAAGGGCCTGCTGATCGCGGCAATCGAGGATCCGGATCCGATCATGTTCCTGGAACCCAAGCGGCTCTATAACGGCCCCTTTGATGGCCATCATGACCGGCCCGTAACGCCATGGTCCAAGCATGACCTCGGCGAGGTGCCGGAAGGCTATTTCACCATCCCGATCGGCAAGGCGGTCGTGCGCCGCGAAGGTTCCGCCGTTACCGTCATCGCTTATGGCACCATGGTGCATGTGGCGCTGGCCGCAGCCGAAGATACCGGCATCGATGCAGAGGTGATCGATCTCAGAAGCCTGCTGCCGCTCGATCTCGATGCGATCGTCAAATCCGTTGCCAAGACCGGGCGTTGCGTCATCGTGCATGAGGCAACGCTCACCTCCGGCTTCGGCGGAGAGATCGCGGCACTTGTGCAGGAACATTGCTTTTATCATCTCGAAGCGCCCGTCATGCGCGTCGCCGGCTGGGATACGCCCTACCCGCATGCGCAGGAATGGGATTATTTTCCGGGCCCGGCGCGTGTCGGGCGCGCGCTCACCGACGTCATGGAGGCCTGAGCCATGGGCGAGTTCACCATCAGGATGCCCGATGTCGGCGAAGGTGTCGCCGAGGCCGAGCTTGTCGAATGGCAGGTGAAGATCGGCGACCCGGTGCGCGAAGACATGGTTGTCGCGGCCGTGATGACCGACAAGGCAACCGTTGAAATCCCTTCCCCCGTCAACGGTACCGTTGTCTGGCTCGGCGGCGAGATCGGCGATACGATCGCGGTCAAAGCTCCGCTGATCCGTATTCAGACGGAAGGAGAAGGCGAAGAGCCTACAACCCGTGAAACCGTAGCAGCCGCGGCCGGGGAGCAGGACCCGGAGCCTGCCGCACCGACCGAGGAACCCGAAAAGCCGGAATCTGCCGCGCCACCACCAGCACCTGCGGCCTCCGCGCGTCCCTTACCCGAGATGGACAAGCCGCTCGCGGCACCTTCGGTCCGGCTTCTTGCGCGCGACAATGGTATCGATCTGCGCCAGATACACGGATCGGGCCCGGCCGGGCGTATTCTGCGCGAAGACATCGAGCAGTTTCTTTTGCATGGCAGGGACACCGCCCCGGCGCTGCAAGGCTTTGCGAAGAAGTCTTCGAAAGAAGAGATCAAACTCACCGGCCTTCGCCGCCGGATCGCGGAGAAGATGGTGTTGTCCACTTCGCGTATCCCCCACATTACCTATGTGGAGGAAGTGGACGTGACGGCGCTTGAAGAGCTGCGCGCGACGATGAACGGCAAGCGCAAGTCCGACCAGCCCAAACTCACCCTCCTGCCCTTTCTGATGCGGACGCTGGTGAAGGCGGTGTCCGATCAACCGGATTTCAATGCCACGTTCGATGACGATGCCGGTATCGTCACCCGTTTCGGGGCGGTGCATATCGGCATTGCCACGCAGACACCCGCGGGTCTCGCGGTGCCGGTCGTCAAACACACCGAGGCTCGTAGCATCTGGGATTGCGCAGCGGAGATGAACCGGCTGGCAGAGGCGACACGCACCGGCACCGCCACTCGCGACGAGCTCACCGGCTCGACCATCACCATCAGTTCGCTCGGCGCGCTCGGCGGCATCGTTTCCACACCTGTCATCAACCATCCGGAAGTCGCGATCGTCGGCGTCAACAAAATCGCCACACGCCCGGTCTGGGACGGTGCACAATTCGTGCCCCGCAAGATGATGAACCTCTCCTCCAGTTTCGACCACCGCATCATCGACGGCTGGGATGCGGCGACTTTCGTCCAGCGACTGAAGACGCTGATCGAAACGCCGGCCCTGATCTTTATCGAAGGCTGAGCCATGAAAGAGATTTCCTGCAAGCTCCTCGTCATCGGTGCCGGACCCGGCGGTTATGTCTGCGCCATCCGCGCCGGCCAGCTCGGCATCGACACGGTCATCGTCGAAGCCGGCAGGCCCGGCGGCACCTGCCTCACTATCGGCTGTATTCCATCCAAGGCGCTGATCCATGCCGCAGAGACCTTCGATGCGGCCCGATCAATGTCGGCCGGGGAAAATGCGCTTGGCATCCGCGTCGAGGCTGCGAGCATCGACCTGTCGAAAACCGTGGCGTGGAAAGACGGCATCGTCGGCCGGCTGACCAGCGGCGTTGCTGGCCTGTTGCAAAAAGCACGGGTGAAGATCGTCCATGGCCGCGCCCGTTTCCGTGACGGCAAGACGGTGGAGGTCGAAACCGAAACCGGCCAGCAGATCATCCGCGCCGAAACGGTGGTGATCGCAACGGGGTCCGACCCGGTCGAGCTTGCCGCTCTGCCCTTCGGCGGCCGCGTCATTTCCTCCACCGAAGCTTTGTCGCTGACCGAGCTGCCGAAGAAGCTTGTCGTGGTGGGCGGCGGCTATATCGGGCTCGAACTCGGCACGGCTTTCGCCAGGATGGGATCGCAGGTGACGGTTGTAGAGGCGATGGCGCAGCTTCTGCCGCTTTACGATGCCGATCTCACCAAGCCGGTAAAACGCAGGCTCACCGAACGCGGCATCACGGTTCTGACCGATACCAAGGCGATCGGGCTTTCAGAAACCGGCGCTGCGTTGATCGTCGAGGGACCGGAGGGACGGCAGGAATTGCCGGCGGACCATATTCTCGTCGCCATCGGCCGCAGGCCGCGCACCACCGGATCGGGTCTCGAGGACCTCGACCTCGATCGAACCGGCCCGTACCTGCGCATCGACGACCGCTGCCGCACATCGATGCGCGGCGTCTATGCGATCGGCGACGTCACCGGCGAGCCGATGCTGGCGCATCGCGCCATGGCGCAGGGCGAGATGGTGGCAGAAATCGTCGCCGGAAAAAAGCGCGCCTGGGACAAGCGCTGCATCCCGGCGATCTGCTTTACCGATCCGGAAATCGTCAGCGCCGGCCTTTCACCAGATGAAGCGCGCAGCCAGGGTTTTGACGTGAAGATCGGGCAATTCCCTTTCGCCGCCAACGGGCGGGCCATGACGATGAAGGATGAAGACGGTTTCGTTCGGGTCGTAGCCCGTGCCGATACCAATGTGGTTCTGGGTCTGCAGGCAGTCGGATCAGGCGTTTCGGAACTTTCCTCTTCCTTTTCCATGGCGATCGAGATGGGCGCGCGGCTGGAGGATATCGCCGCCACGATCCATGCGCATCCGACACGCAGCGAGGCGCTGCAAGAGGCCGCGCTGAAGGCGATGGGACATGCGCTACATATCTGACCGGCGACATGAAAGGCACTCTGGGAGGAGGCCCACATGACTGACATGGATTTCGGACTGGGCGAGATGGCGAGCTCCATTCGGGACACGACACGACGCTTCGCGCGCGAACGCATCGCACCGATCGCCGCCGAGATCGATGTGGAAGATCGTTTCCCGGTGGACCTCTGGCCGGAGATGGGTTCGCTCGGGCTGCACGGCATTACGGTCGCGGAAGAAGATGGCGGGCTCGGGCTCGGTTATCTCGACCATGTGGTCGCCTGCGAGGAAATCAGCCGGGCCTCAGCATCGGTCGGCCTGTCCTATGGCGCACATTCCAATCTCTGCATCAACCAGATCGCACGCTGGGCCTCGGCCGAACAGAAGGCGCAATATCTACCCGGACTGATATCCGGCGACCATATCGGCAGCCTCGCCATGTCAGAGGCGGGTGCCGGATCGGACGTTGTGTCGATGAAGCTGCGGGCCGGCAAGGCCAATGGCGGTTTCCGCCTCAACGGCACCAAATTCTGGATCACCAATGCGCCTTATGCGCAGACCCTTGTCGTCTATGCCAAGACCGATCCTGAAGCGGGATCGAAGGGGATCACCGCCTTCCTCGTCGAGAAGGATTTTCCCGGCTTTTCCATCGGCCAGAAGATCGACAAGGTCGGCATGCGTGGTTCTCCAACAGCCGAACTCGTATTCGATGACTGCTTCGTGCCGGAAGAAAACGTCATGGGCCCGCTGAATGGCGGCGTGAAAGTGCTGATGTCGGGTTTGGACTATGAGCGGGTCGTCCTCTCCGGCATCCAGCTCGGCATCATGCAGGCCTGCCTCGATATCGTCCTGCCCTATCTGCGGGAACGAAAGCAATTCGGCGCAGCGATCGGCAGTTTCCAGCTGATGCAGGCCAAGGTCGCCGACATGGTCGTGGCGCTGAATTCCGCCCGTGCCTATGTCTATGCCGTGGCGCGTGACTGCGATGCCGGAAAGACGACGCGGCAGGATGCCGCCGGTGCAATCCTTTACGCCTCCGAAAGCGCGGTAAAGGTCGCCGAACAGGCAATCCAGGCACTCGGTGGCGCAGGCTACACCAAGGATTGGCCGGTGGAGCGTTTCTGGCGCGATGCCAAACTGCTCGATATCGGCGCCGGCACCAACGAAGTACGCCGCATGCTGATCGGCCGCGAAGTTATCGGTACGGGAGGTCAAGGCTGATGCCCCCGATCCGCAGCATGCTCGACTGCAACTCCGATGGCTTCAAGGCTAACGAGGCGCATCATCGCGCGCTGGCTGAGGAATTGCGGACGAAGGTGAAGGTGGCTGCGCGCGGCGGATCGGAAAGCCATCGCGAGCGTCATGTATCGCGCGGAAAATTACTGCCCCGCGACCGCGTGCAGCGGCTTCTCGATCCCGGCGCGCCGTTTCTGGAAATCGGCCAGCTTGCAGCGGGCGGCATGTATGGCGATGAGGCACCGGGAGCCGGAATGATTGCCGGTATAGGCCGAGTGTCCGGCCACGAGTGCATGATCGTTGCCCATGATCCGACCGTGAAGGGCGGCGCCTATTTCCCGATGACGGTGAAGAAGCATCTGCGGGCGCAGGAGATCGCCTCGGAGAACCGCCTGCCCTGCATCTATCTGGTCGATTCCGGTGGCGCCAACCTGCCGCATCAGGCCGAGGTCTTTCCCGACCGCGACCATTTCGGCCGGATTTTCTACAATCAGGCGCAGATGTCGGCGTCGGGTATTGCCCAGATCGCCTGCGTGATGGGCAGCTGCACGGCAGGTGGCGCTTATGTTCCGGCCATGTCCGACGAGACGGTAATCGTGCGCAATCAGGGCACGATCTTCCTCGCCGGCCCGCCGCTGGTGAAGGCCGCGACCGGCGAGGTGATTTCCGCCGAAGAGTTGGGCGGCGCGGAAACACACGGTCGCAAATCCGGTGTCGTCGATCATGTCGCCGAAAATGACGAGCATGCGCTGCTGATCGTTCGCGACATCGTAGCCACCCTGAACCGGCCGAAGACCGTGGATATCGAGATCGCACCGCCACGACCGCCGCGGCTCGACGCGAATGAGCTTTACGGTATCGTGCCGCAGGACGTGCGCACACCCTATGACGTAAGGGAGGTTATCGCGCGGATCGTCGATGGATCGGACTTGCACGAGTTCAAGCCGCTCTATGGAGCGAGCCTCGTCTGCGGCTTTGCCCGGATATGGGGTATTCCGGTCGCCATTCTCGCCAATAACGGCGTGCTGTTTTCGGAAAGCGCGCTCAAAGGGGCGCATTTCATCGAACTCGCCTGCCAGCGGCGCATTCCACTGCTTTTCCTGCAGAATATCTCCGGCTTCATGGTTGGCGGCAAATACGAAGCGGAAGGCATTGCCAAGAACGGCGCCAAGCTGGTGACCGCGGTTGCCACCGCCTCCGTTCCAAAGATCACGGTGCTGATCGGCGGCAGTTTCGGTGCCGGCAATTACGGCATGTGCGGCCGTGCCTACCAGCCACGTTTCCTGTTTTCCTGGCCGAATGCCCGGATTTCGGTGATGGGCGGCGAACAGGCGGCCTCGGTTCTTGCATCCGTCCATCGTGATGCCGAGACCTGGAGCACGGCAGAGGCCGAAGCTTTCAAGGCCCCGATCCGACAGAAATACGAGGACGAAGGCAATCCCTATTACGCAACGGCCAGACTGTGGGACGATGGCGTCATCGACCCTGCCCAGACCCGCGACGTGCTGGGCCTCGCCTTTTCTGCAACGCTGAACGCACCCATTGCGGAACGGGCTCAGTTCGGCCTGTTCCGTATGTAGGCGATGGGAGAACCACCGGTGATTGAAAGCCTGCTGATTGCCAATCGCGGAGAAATCGCCCGCCGCATCATCCGCACAGCGCGACGCCTCGGGATTCGGACCATCGCCGTCTACTCCGACGCCGACGCCGCAATGCCCTTTGTGCGCGAGGCGGATGAAGCGGTTCACATCGGGCCTGCACCGGCGCGTGAAAGCTATCTGAGACAGGACCGTATTCTCGAAGCGGCTCGGCAGACCGGCGCGCAGGCGATCCACCCCGGCTACGGTTTTCTGTCGGAAAATGCCGACTTTGCCGAAGCCGTAGTCGCGACAGGCCTTATCTGGGTCGGCGCACCACCTGCTGCCATTCGCGCCATGGGCCTCAAGGATGCCGCCAAGCAGCGGATGATGGAGGCAAATGTGCCGGTCACGCCGGGCTATCTCGGTGAGGATCAGGGCCCGGCCCTGCTTCAACGGGAAGCTGACACGATCGGTTACCCCGTGCTGATCAAGGCGGTCGCGGGCGGTGGCGGCAAGGGCATGCGCCGGGTCGATACGGCAGCAGACTTTTCCGCGGCACTCGAAAGCTGCCGGCGCGAGGCCACCTCATCCTTCGGCGACGACCGCGTTCTGATCGAAAAATACATTGTCTCACCCCGGCATATCGAGGTTCAGGTCTTCGGCGACACACACGGCAATGTCGTCCACCTTTTCGAGCGGGACTGCTCGTTGCAGCGACGCCACCAGAAGGTCATCGAGGAAGCGCCTGCGCCAGGCATGGATGAGGCGACGCGCGCCGCCGTCTGCAACGCTGCCGTCAAGGCCGCGCAGGCCGTTGATTATGTCGGTGCCGGAACGGTGGAATTCATCGCCGACGCATCGGGAGGGCTGCGCGCCGACCGTATCTGGTTCATGGAGATGAACACTCGGCTTCAGGTGGAACATCCCGTGACGGAGTTAATTACCGGGCAGGATCTGGTGGAATGGCAAATCCGCGTCGCATCGGGCGAGCTTCTGCCATTGAGGCAGGACGAACTTTCGATCAATGGCTGGGCGATGGAGGCGCGGCTTTATGCCGAGAACCCGTCGACCGGCTTTTTACCTTCCATCGGCAGGCTCGAACACTTTCGCCTTTCTCGCGGTTTGCGCATCGATAGCGGCGTCGAGCAGGGCGACGAGGTGACCGCCCATTATGATCCGATGGTCGCAAAGCTGATCAGCCATGCCCCAAACCGGAGACAGGCAGCGACCCGGCTGGCCGATGCGATGGCTGGTGTTGAGGTCTGGCCGGTGCATACCAATGCCGCCTTCCTGGCGCGAACATTGCGACATCCGGAATTCCTGACAGGCGCTGTCGATACCGGCTTCATCGAACACCATTTGGCCGATCTCTTGCCCCCTGCCGAACCCGGCGCGCAGGTGTTGCAGGCCGCGGCGGCGGCACTTCTTCCCGTGGAAACACGAGATCCCTGGGCCGCGATCACCGGCTTTCGCGTGAATGCCGAGCCTTCCCGGCAAGTCAGTGTCGAAGTTGCCGGCCGGCCCTATCTCCTGGACCTCGACCCTGCGCAGCAAAGGAACGCCAGCGGGGTGGCCGGCGTCGTCTTCATCGATGGGGGAGCCTGGCCCGTCGGCCCGTGCCGTGCCGATCACGCCGGTGGCTCCCATGGTCTTGCCGACGGTTCGGTCATGGCGCCGATGCCCGGAAACATCATAGCCGTCTCCGTGGCGGAAGGAGACCGTGTCCTTCGCGGCCAGCCGCTCCTCGTGATCGAGGCAATGAAAATGGAACAGACGCTCAGCGCACCTTTCGACGGCATCGTTGCGGAATTGCGGGCCAGTCCGGGCTCCCAGGTAGCGGAAGGCAGCCTTCTGGTGCGCATCGAAGGAGACACATGATGGCCGGGCGTTATTTCGAGGAGTGGACCGTCGGCGATCGCATTGCCCATGAAATTCGTCGAACGGTGACGGAAACCGACAATCTTCTCTTTTCAACCATGACCCATAACCCGCAACCGCTGCATCTCGATATCGAGGCGGCGAAGGCAAGCGAGTTCGGTCAGATCCTCGTCAACGGCACCTTCACCTTCGCTCTTATGGTTGGGCTTTCCGTCGGAGACACAACGCTCGGCACGCTTGTCGCCAATCTCGGCTACGACAAACTGGTCATGCCGAAACCGGTCTTCATCGGCGATACGATGCGCGCAGAAACCGAGGTCACGGACCTGAAGGAGAGCCGTTCACGCCCGGCGGCGGGCATCGTGACCTTCCGCCATGAGCTCATCAACCAGCGAGACGAGACCGTTTGCCAATGCTTGCGGATGGCACTTCTTCACCGGAGACCGAAATGAGGCTGCGCTCCCTGCTTTTCGTGCCCGGCGACCGGCCGGACCGGATGGAGAAAGCCCTCGGGCTGGATGCTGACGCGCTGATCCTCGATCTGGAAGATGCTGTCTCGATGGAAGCGAAACCGGCAGCAAGAGAAATGACGGCCACGTTTCTTCGCTCGGCAAAGCGGGGGCCGAAGCTCTTCGTGCGTATCAATCCGCTTGGCAGCGGCTTGACCGATGACGATCTCGAGGCGGTGCTCGACGCGAAACCCGATGCGTTCATCCTGCCCAAAGCGGAGGGAGCAGCGAGTGTAGAGGCGCTGGCTGAAAGGGCACCGGGCATTCCGATCCTGCCGATCGCAACCGAGACGCCGGCTGCGATATTCGAGCTCGGCAGTTATCGCGGGGTCAGCCACCTGATCCTCGGCCTCACCTGGGGAGCGGAGGACCTGCCGGCTGCCATCGGCGCCACCCGTTCCCGTGAGGAAGACGGACGTTACACCCCGCCTTATGAGATGCTGCGCACGCTGACACTGTTTGGTGCTCATGCCGCAGGCGTAGAGGCAATCGAGACGATCTATCCGGCGTTTCGCGATCTCGACGGCTTGGCAGCCTACGCCCGGCGCGCAAGGCAGGACGGGTTCACCGGCATGATGGCAATTCATCCGGCACAGGTGCCGGTCATCAACGCGGCTTTCACGCCGACGGTCGAGGAATTGGCGCAGGCCCAGGCGATCGTGGATGCGTTCGCCGCCAATCCGGGACAGGGCGTGCTCAATTTCGGCGGCCGCATGATCGATACACCACATCTAAAGCAGGCAAGACGCGTGCTTGGTCTTGCCGAAAAACCATCTCCGTGATTCAACAGCGCCAACGCAGCCGCGCGTGAGCGGTCAAACCATATGTCTAGGTGAACCCATGCTGGAATTTGAAATCGTAAAGAACACCCAACCGATGGCCGAAAGCGATCGTGCCGTCGCCTTCGAAAACCTCGGATTCGGGACGCTTTTCAGCGATCACATGGCGGTTATTCACTGGAGCGCCGATAAGGGCTGGCATTCGGCGAAAGTAACTGCGCGCGCACCGTTTTCCCTCGATCCGGCCAGCAGCGTTCTTCACTACGCCCAGGAAATCTTCGAGGGCATGAAGGCCTATCGGGCTGCCGATGGCCAGGTTGTTCTGTTCCGACCGGACGAGAATGCAAAACGCTTCAACGCATCGGCGCGCCGGCTTGCCATGCCCGAACTGCCCGAAGAGGATTTTCTCGGCGCCATCGAAAAACTGGTGGCCGTGGATAGAAAATGGGTACCGGAAAATGACGGCGGCAGCCTTTATCTTCGCCCCTTCATGTTTGCCAACGAGTCATTCCTCGGCGTTCGTCCGTCGAAGGAATATATCTTCTGCGTCATCGCATCGCCTGTCGGCCCATACTTCAAGGGTGGCGCAAAGCCGGTAAAGATCTGGGTTTCCGAAGATTACACCCGTGCGGCCGTCGGTGGCACGGGTGCCGCCAAATGTGGTGGCAATTACGCTGCAAGCCTGATTGCCCAGGCCGAAGCCGGCCAGCATGGTTGCGACCAGGTTTTGTTCCTTGACGCTGCCGAACGGAAGTGGATCGAAGAGCTTGGCGGCATGAATATCTTCTTCGTGTTCAATGATGGTTCGATGGTCACGCCACCGCTCGGCACGATCCTGCCCGGCATTACCCGCAAATCGATCCTGACACTTGCGCGCGACAACAACATCGCCGTGCAGGAACGCCCCTATGCCTTCGACGAACTGCAGGCGGACCTCGCCTCCGGCCGTCTGGTCGAAGCCTTCGCCTGCGGCACGGCGGCTGTCGTGGCCGGTATCGGAGAGCTGAAGCATCGCGGCGGCTCGCTCACCATCGGCACCGGCGAGGTGGGACCGGTTACGACCCTGTTGCGCAACAAGCTGGTCGGCATCCAGACCCAGGCGCTTCCCGACGGTCACGGCTGGCTTCATGCGATCCCGACGAACTGAGCCAAGAAATCCATCAGGCCTTATCATCCCCGGATGACGCGCATGCGCGACATCCGGGATCAATAACGTTGCGGCCGGTCAAGCCAGGTAGAAGACTTCCTTCAACTCCTGCGAGACCGGGCTGTTATCGGGATTGCTGGTCATGACATCCGCCATGAAAGCCCACCATTCCTTGCAGACCGCAGTATTAGCAACGGCCGCCCAACGCTCTTCCGATTCGATCTCGACAGAGGCGAAGAGTAGGCTCCGCGCCTCGTCGAGATAGATGGCATAAGAGGATGCGCCATGATCCTTCAGGGTCTCGGCCAGTTTCGGCCAGATCTCGTCATGGCGACGTTTGTATTCCTCATGCTTGTCGGGAAAGACCTGCATGACGAATGCCTTCCGGATCTTCGACACCTGTTCGGTCATGGCTTGTCTCCCTTATTCGCCGGCCAGCCGCCAGCGTTCGACGGCCATGGCCTCCGGCAGCGGATCGACGCCGAAGCGGGCGGCCAGGTCGCTCAGGTTCTGGGTCGTCATCGTCTGACGGGCACCGCCCATGGACAGCACCTTGACCAGCACCTCGGACGCCTTTTCAGCCGTGTCGATCAGGCCGAAAGCTTCATCCAGCGTCTCGCCACAGCCAAAGATGCCGTGGAACGGCCACATGACCAATGTGTGCTTGGCCATTTCGCGCGCGGTCGCATCACCGATCGTATCGGTTCCCGGGACCAGCCATCCCATCGTGCCGACACCTTTCGGGAAGACGACGAGGCATTCGGTGCTGGACTCCCACAGAGCGCGGGTCACATTGGCCGGATCGAGATCCAGAACATAAGTCAGCGCCAGAAGGTTGGTCGCGTGGCAGTGCATGATGACGCGGTCAACGCCATTGCTGACCTTTTGGCGGACACCGTGAGACTTCAGGTGAGAAGCAAGTTCGGACGTCGGCGCACCGCCATCCGCATAACCCCAGAGAATCTTGACGGATGCACCATCGGGAGCCACCTGAACGACGCCCAGATTTGCAGCCGGATCAAGCTGGACGTTGCGGAAATATTTGCCCGTTCCCGTGACGATATAATACTGGCCAGCCAATTCCGGCACCGGATCGCTGATCGGTGCGGTCCGGTTTGCCGGCCACTGGGCCAGATAGGGGGCTACGTCTTCGGGCAGCAGGCGCAGGCTGACATTGCCGCCATTGCGCTCGTCCCACCCCTTCAGCCACATGTCCGAGGTCGCCTTGACCATGGCGGTTACGAACCAGGAATTTGCGGTATGCAGTGTCATGATCATGCGGCCTTTCGTTTGCTCAGCACGTTGCGTTCATAATTCTTGACCTCGTCCAGCCAGGTGATGCCGACCGGCACGTTTCTGCTGAGGCAATAGAAATCCCAAACCGCGGCCCACGGCATTGATTTGGCTTCTTCCATCATGGCGAGCCGCATCGTGAAGTCCCGTTCTGCCTCCACCTGTTTCAGCTTGGCAGCCGGCTCAAGCAGGGCACGCAACAGCGCCTTGCGCATATTGCGCGTACCGATCACCCAGGCCGCCACGCGGTTGATGCTGGCATCGAAGAAATCGAGGCCGATATTGACCTTGCCGAGAATCTCGCCGCGGATCAGTTCGTTGGCGATCGCCTGAAGTTCGTCGTCGAACAGCACGACGTGATCGCTGTCCCAGCGTACCGGACGCGAGACATGCAGCAGAACTTCATCGACGAATTGCAGCACGGAGGAGAGTTTGTCTGAAACGACCTCGGTCGGATGGAAATGGCCGGCATCGAGGCAAAGCAAGGTGTTACGACTGGTGGCGTAACCCATGCAGAATTCACTGGAGCCGACCGTGTAGCTCTCGGCACCGATACCGAAAAGCTTGCTCTCGACCGCATCCTTGTGGAAGTCACGAGAGACTTTTTCGGCAATGATCGCGTCCAGCGACTGGGCAAGACGTTCACGCGGGGAAAACCGGTCGGCGGGCAGATCCTTCATGCCATCCGGCACCCAGATATTCATGACGGATGGCGTGCCAAGCTGCTTGCCGAAATACTCGCTGACCTTGCGGCTGGCCTTGCAATGGGCAATCCAGAAATCGCGCACTGCTTTATCGGGATGGCTGAGTGTCAGCCCATCTTGGCTCAACGGATGTGAGAAACAGGTCGGGTTGAAATCGAGGCCTATCCGGGAGGCCTTGGCCCAATCCACCCAATTCTGGAAATGGCGAGGTTCGATCGCGTCACGCGTAACCGGCTTATCGCTTTCGAGATAGATGGCATGCAGGTTCAGCCGCTTCTGGCCCGGAATCTGCGCCATGGCAAAATCGAGATCGGCGCGCAGCTCGCCCGGGGTGCTGGCGCGGCCAGGATAATTGCCACTGACCTGAATACCGCCCGTCAGTTGCCCCGCTGGATTTTCAAAGCCGCGAACGTCATCGCCCTGCCAGCAATGCATTGAAATGGGAATGGTATCGAGGCGGTTCAGCGCGGCCTCGGTATCGATACCGGAAGCGGCGAAGAC
The DNA here is from genome assembly GCA_900469445.1 of Hyphomicrobiales bacterium. GTDB lineage: Bacteria > Pseudomonadota > Alphaproteobacteria > Rhizobiales > Rhizobiaceae > Neorhizobium. The sequence goes on along the minus strand of UBXM01000006.1, from coordinate 431,099 downwards.
ATCGCGCGCTATGGTATAGGCGGCTTCGACCTGTTTTGATCGGCTCATCAAGCTTGTCCTTCTTGAGCGGGCAATGCGCTGAACGACTGGAAGTGATCCCAGACGCCTTCAGGCACGCATTGACGGGGGGTGTATTCGGTTAGGGGGAATGAACGGCGCACAAGAGTGCGCGCCTCGTCGAGGCCGGAAAGCTGTCCTAGCGCGATCATCTGGACACAGACATTTCCGAGCGCCGTCGTCTCGATCGGTCCGGCCGTGACCGGTACACCGCAAGCATCGGCACAGAGCTGGTTGACGAGATCGTTCCGGCTGCCGCCACCCACGATCCGGATGCGGGTGACCGGGCGCCCACGCAGAGTTTCCAGTTCCTCTTTCACGCGGCGGTAGGACAGGGCCAGACTGTCAAAAATGCAACGGGACAGGGCACCGGCGCTTTCCGGCACAGGCTGCCCGGTCTCCCGGCAGAATGCCTGAATTTCCGCGGTCATATCGACAGGATTGAGAAAGCGGGCGTCCTGCGGATTGATCAGGCTCCGCCATGGCACCTCATCGGCTGCCGCCGTGACAAGCCCCGCATGATCCGGGGAACCCAATTCCTTGCGGACCCTCTGGATGAGCCAGAAGCCCATGATATTCTTCAAAATGCGGTAACGACGCTCGACACCACCCTCGTTCGAAACGTTGACAGCCAGTGCCGCCGCGTCCGCAAACGGGACCTTGCTCTCGATGCCCATCAGCGACCACGTGCCCGAACTGATGAAGGCCTCGTCCTCGGTCTCGAGCGGTGCGGCCGCGACCGCGGAACCTGTGTCATGGGTAGCCGGAGCGATCACCTTGATGGCATCGCCACCATGCAGGGAGTGCATTTCGCCGAGGACTGTACCTGCCTCGACCGGCCGCATCATCATTTCTTTCGGCAGACCCGCGACGGCAAGCAGATCGGCATCCCAGTCATTCTGATCCAGATTGAAGAGCTGTGTCGTCGTCGCGTTGGTGTACTCGTTGGAAAGTGCGCCGCTGAGGCGAAAATGCAGGTAGTCCGGGATCATCAGGAAATGGCGCGCGCGCGCCAGCCATTCCGGATGTTGACGGGCTGTCGCCGCCAATTGGTAGAGTGTGTTGAACTGCAGGAACTGGATGCCGGTGCGGCGATAAATCTCCTGACGCGGGATTCGGGCAAAGACCGCCTCCATCATCTCGTCGGTACGATGATCGCGGTAGGAAACGGCGGGGCCGATCCGCTCGAGATTTTCGTCCAGCAGCACATAATCCACGCCCCATGTGTCGACGCCGACGCTTGCCAGAGGCCCTTTTTTACTGGCGATGGCGAGACCCTTGCGCATTTCGCCTTCAAGGAAATCGAGATCCCAGCACTGATGGCCGAAAACATCGTCGCTGCGCAGGGTGTTTTCAAACCGATGGATTTCCGCCAGCGACAAAATGCCATCATTGAGCTCGCTCAGGATAACCCGGCCACTGCTGGCGCCAATATCAACGGCGGCGATTTTTTTCGGCATTTTCATGCATGTTCTCTTCTTCGTTTTCAGCACCTTAGCCACAGGTGGCCAAGCAGCGCCTTGAAGAAGCAGACATGAGATTTGCTGATGTGTGTGATTATTCGAAGATGAAGTCAGCCGTTCCACGCCAGTGCATTCGCGTTATTTATTGAGGCGAGAGCACTTCATTGATGCAGATCGGGGACCACAGTTTTCTGATGCGCTATCGCGTGTCTCGTGCGTGATTAAACGGTGTTTATTCGATGAAGCTTTTGGCCAAGGAATTTTTCCGTTCGGACGCCCAGACGGTCATGGTGGAACAGCGGTCTCCGCAGACCCCGTTTCCTCTTCATGATCATGATTTTAACGAGGTCATGATCGTCTTGTCCGGCAATGGCTGGCATCTGCTGAATGACGAGCCTCATTTCATCACCTGCGGCGAACTGTTCTATATCAAGGCGGATGACCACCATGCCTATGAACAGGTTGACGGCCTTTATCTGACCAACATCCTCTTTCGACCCGACAGGGCTTCGGGCCGTTATGATTTTCTCGATATCATGCAACAGTCGGCGGATAGCGAACAAGGCGAACGGCGACACTGGCAGGTCACGGAAGACGTGCTTTCACAGGTCAGGCCACTGATCGAGGCTCTGGAAAACGAAGCGCGCCGATCCGATCCGCTTTCGGACGCGATGTCGGAGGCCTTGTTCAATCAACTGGCCATCACCCTGTCGCGCTCGCAATTCGCCACCGATGCGCGAGGCCTGCCGAACGCCGCGCGGTTGGGGCATGTGCTCAACTATCTTCGTCGCAATTGTACGGAAGAGATCGACCTGGAGAGTGTTGCCCAGCGGTTCGGATATTCCTCACGCAGCTTCAGCCGGTTGTTTCGCGAGGCGACGGCAACGACGCCGCACAATTACCTGGTCAAGCTTCGGCTGAGCAAGGCCATGCGCGCTCTGCGCGCGACGAATGACAGTGTGACCGATATCGCCTTCGCCTGCGGCTTCAACGACAGCAACTACTTTTCATACAGTTTCAGCAAGATGACCGGAATGGCGCCGAGCGAATATCGTCGCATGCCACGCCAGAATATTTCCTGATCCGAATTGGCTCGTCAGCATGAAGATCCGGCAAATTGAAAGGCCCGCCGCAAGGCGAGCCTTCTACTTGATGCGGCTTGGAACTCTCGTTCGTGGTCAGAGAGCCTTCTTGTAAAGCTCCAGGATATCCGCGTCGGTGGCGGCGACCGGGTTGCCGGGAGCACAAGGATCCTTCTGCGCCTTCTGGACCCACAGCGGGAAATCATCTTCGGTCACGCCAAGTTCAGCAAAGCCGCTGGGAATGCCGACGGTCTTGGAGAGATCGCGGATCGCCTTGATCGCAGCCTTGGAGGCTTCCTCGGTGTTCAAATCCTTGGTATCGACACCCATTGCTTCAGCAATGCGGGCAAAGCGCTCGACTGCATGAGGACGATTGAACTCTTCGACAAGCGGCATGAGGATGGCGTTACAGACACCGTGTGGCAGGTCCTTCACGGCACCCGGCTGATGGGCCATCGCATGAACTAGGCCGAGGCCGGCGCTATTGAAGGCGAGACCGGCGATGAATTGGCCATAGGCCATCATTTCGCGAGCTTCGAGGTCGTCGCCGTTTTTAACCGCACGCGGAAGATAGGCCGCGATCAGGCGGATCGCTTCGAGCGCCGCATAGTCGGTCAGCACATGCGCGCCCTTGGCCACATAAGCCTCTATGGCGTGGGTTAGAGCGTCCATGCCGGTCGCAGCGGTCGTGGCGGCCGGTATGCCGGTCATCATGGCGGAGTCATTGACCGAAATATCCGGAATGATATTCGCGTCGATGATGACCATCTTCACCTGCGCGACCGGATCGGTGATGACGGCGTTGGAGGTCACCTCGGCGGCAGTCCCTGCCGTCGTATTGACGGCGAGCAGGAAGGCCCCCGGCTTGGCGACCTTGCCGACACCTTCATAAAGCGTGATCGGACCCGGATTGGCCGAAAGAATGCGCACGGCTTTGGCCGTATCGATCGGGCTGCCGCCGCCGACACCGATAATGGCGTCACAATTGTTATCGACGAACGCCTTGTAAGCGGCTTCGACGATCGGAACGGTCGGATTGGGGACAACGCCATCATAAACAACGGCTTCAATTCCCTTGGCCTTCAGACCGTCCAGAAGCGGTGCGACAAGACCGACCTTCACCAGCGTCTTGTCGGTAATGACGACCGGTCGTTTCAATCCGCGCGCTGCGAGTTCGGCCGGAACCTCAGCAAGGCTACCTGCACCGCTGATATTGATTTTCGGGAAACATAGTCGAAATGCCATCTCGTTCTCTTCCTCCTGATCGGGGCACTGCCGTGATGATGGATCGCAGCACTCCCGGTGATAAATCTCCTTATTGGTGAGGAGCTTAGCGAGAGCAGGAAGAGGAGGCCTTTGTGCCTTGGACATTGTCGCGGCTGGCATGGCCGGAAATTAGAGATGGGAACAGGAACGAGCGAGAAAGCGCCTGATTGACCAAGAGGATATCGGCAGCGCGCACATTTCGTCAGTGAACATGCCCACGGTCGCCCATCGGCATGTTCAACCCAATATTACGCTGACAAGCGTTCCGCGTCACGACACAAGCGTGACACTCAACTCGTACTCGTCGGACAGCAAAACTTCGACCTTGCCCGGCCCGGGCAAAAGCATTGCACCGGAGAGAGCGCCGGTCGTGATAACCGTGCCAATTGCCAGCGAACCCTCATGGCGGGATGCGTCATTGGCATAAGCCACCAGCCAGCCCAGAACGTCGTCAACGGGGTGTTTTGCAGATCCTTCGTAGATCGTGACCGCGCCCTGCACGACCTTCAATTTTGCTTGGCTTACCGTGTCGACAAGCGTTTTCGCGACCGCAGGACCAAGCGCATAGCCGCGATTGCCGATACGATCTGCCAGATAGAGCGGGAAAGACAATTTTCCGCTTTCCTCAATCGCCGACGATAGCAGTTCCGCCCCAAGATACGCCTCGGAAACCGCATCGTAGATCTCTTCGCGGGAATAGGCCTCCGCTTTGACCGGAAGATCCCGACCGAGACGGATGGCTATTTCCACCTCGAATTTCATGCCCGGAAGATAGGGCAACTCCGCATCACGTGCTGTTTCGACATAGGGATGCAGTGGTGCAACGACGGCATGCTTGTCAGGGGACATCGCCACCTTCCAAGCATTGCGCGGCGCGCCTTCCCGGGCAGCAAGTGCCCGTTGTGCCTGCATCGCAGTCTCCAGATCATCCGGCGTGGAAAATTCAGCTGTCGCTTGCGATCGGCCTGCAACACGCAGCGAATACAAGCTATCGGCAAGCGCCTGGGCGTCGAAATCTGCTGACGGACTATCGTTCATTGATCATCTCCGGAAATATTCAGGTTTTGGGCTGACCGCGCGCAGCCCGCGCTTCGCCTTTACAAAAAAGCCTCGGTCAAAGCGGTTTCGGAAGCTCGACACCAAGGCGCTCGGCATGCGGCAGCAGCGAATCCATGATGGTCGCATAGAGCACCACCCCTGTTTCTACAGCCGTTCGCCTACGCGACATTGCCGCCTCGCCCGGCAACCTGACCTTCTTGACGCCCGGTCGGGGCGGATTGGCGCGGCAGGTATCGGCCAGCCACCCGGTCTGCCGCAGAAAGGCGTCGTTGCCGCCGAAAGCTTCCGGATCCCATACCTGCACCGTGACCGCAGCATTTGTGCCTTTCGGTGCATCGGCGCGGCCATAACCGGCAAGCCCCTGCGTAACCGCTTCGGCGATCAGCGCCATGCCGTAACCTTTCTGGCCGTGGTCGATGCCGCCAGTCGGCAGGAGTGTACCGCCTGCTTCAAGCACTTTCGGGTCACGCGACGGATTGCCCTCGGCGTCCATCAGCCAGTCAGCCTCATACTGCCGACCCTCGCGGATAAGCCGCTGCGCCATGTTGACCGTCGTAATGGACGCAGAAATATCGATCAGGATAGGATCGCCCGGGGTCGGGATACCGTGCGCAACCGGGTCCGGCGTGTACACGCCTTTAAGGCCGCCGAAGGGTGCGACCTGCGCGCCCGAGGGCGACGAGGAGGCGATCGACACCAGCATGCCCTTCTCGGTAGCGATCGGCAGGTAAGCCGCGAGCGCTCCGATATGATGGCTGTTGCCGATAACAACGGTTGCTGTACCGAAATCCCCTGCCCTTTCCACGGCAAGCTTGACGGCTTCGGACGTCAACCATGCGCCGGGCAGACGATTGCCGTTCCAGCAAACGGATGGGCCCCGATCGCTGATTGTTTCGAAGCTTCCTGTCTTCGTCATGACGCCGTCGGCGATGCTCTGCAGATACCATCCGGCCAATGCCAGGCCGTGGGTCGAATGGCCCATCAGATCGGCTTCAACAAGATAGGTGGCGACGGCCGCAGCCTTGTCGTCTTCCAGACCTGCCGTAGAGAAAAGCGAGCGGGCAAACGTGAGCAAGGCATCACTAGAGTAACGGGGATCGGTCATCTGTCGTAAACCTCCGGATTGAGCACGCGGGGCGGACGGCGCCCGGCGATGAAGTCCTTGATGTCGCTGATCACCATCAGGCCGACATTTTCCAGCGCTTCCAGACTGTCGGCGCCGCTATGGGGGGTGAAGACGACATTCGGAAGCTTGAAGAGCGGATGCGAGATATCCGGCGGCTCGGAGACATAGGCATCGATCGCCGCTGCGCGCAGCCGGTTCTGAGAAAGAGCGGCGGCCAAGGCATCGATATCGACAACCTCACCGCGCGCGAGATTGAGCAAGCAAGCCCCGGGCTTCATCAGGGAAAGCTGTTTTTCGCCGATCAGCGCCGTATTTCCGGTGCCGCCGAAAATATGCAGCGAGACATAGTCGGCACGGGCAAGCAGCGCGTCGAGTTCAACGATCTCGATGCCATGTTCGGCAATGAAGGCTTTGTCGGGATAGAGATCCGAGGCGACTACGGTCATGCCGAGCACAATAGCCTTGCGAGCCAGAAGCTTGCCGATATTGCCGAGACCCACAATGCCGAGAACCTTGCCGCCGATTTCGGTTCCAGGCTTTCGGTCCCAGCCGCCGGAAATCACGTTCATGTGGCCATAGGGGATGTTTCTCGCCATCGAGAACATCATGCCAACGGCGAGTTCCGCCACGGCATTCGAATTGGCGCCCGGCGTATTGGTGACGGGATACCCCTTCGCCGTGCAGGCTGGAATATCGACGTTATCGACCCCGACGCCATGCTTGAGGACAGCCTTGAGGCGCGCAGCATCCTTGATCGTCGCCGCATCGACCGGGATCAGCCCGGCAACCAGGAAATCCGCCCGCACGATATGTTCCGAGAGACCGCCATCCGGCAGCGCCGCGTCGGTGCAGCGGATGATCTCCCAGCCGGTTTCCTCAAGCAGTTGCGGCAACCGGCCGTGCCGCCCGAAACCGGGCGACGTCGTGGCGACGACAATCGACATGGATGCCTCCCTTACAGCAGGCCGAACTTCTTGAGCGTTTCACCGATACGGGCATCCTGTTCAGCATTCGGCAGCAGGGCCGGCTGACGGCTGGCGCCGACGGACGAGTCCTGCAGGTAAAGCGCGCGCTTGACCATGGCCGGCGGGAAACCGTGGGCGTAGAGGTCGGTACGGAAGGCGGTGTAGATGTCCTGCTGGCGCTGGGCTTCCTCGATGTTGCCCGCGTTGAAGCCGCCGACGATGCCGGCGAGGACGTCCGGCATGGCGTTGCCGAGGCCGGAAATGCAGCCGGCGGCGCCGTTCTGCAGCGACCACAGGACCAGATGGTCTGGGCCGGAATAGACTTCGAAACCTTCGACCTCTTTCGAGACCTGCAGATAGGCGGCAAGGGTTTCCTGCGCGCCGCCGGAATCCTTGATGCCGGCGATGTTGCCGTGGGTGGCGAGCTTGCGGGCGGTTTCCGGCTCGATGTGGTTCTGCGTGCGGGCCGGGATATCGTAGAGATAGACCGGCGTGTTGACGGCATCGGCGACCGTCGAGAAATGGCGGATCAGGCCGTCCTGCGTGCAGGCGATGAAGAAAGGCGTGATGACGGCGATGCCGGTGACACCGATACGGTCGAATTCCTTGGCCAGCTGCAAAGTCTCGAAGGTCGCAGGCATGCCGGCATTGACGATGACATCGACCTTGCCGCCGACTTCATCGACCACTTCTTCCAGCAGCTTGACCTTTTCGCCAAAGGTCAGCGCGGAAAAGTCGCCATTGGTGCCGGCGCACATGATGTTGTTGCCGGCCGCCACCTGACGGCGCACCTGCGCGCGCGTCGCTTCATAATTGATGGTTTCATCGTCGTTGAAGCATGTCACGATCGCGACAAAAGCTTTCTTGGTCATCATTCTACTCCGGTATCAATCAAATCAGGAAACGTTGGCGAGGCGCGCATTGCGGTTTGCTGCCTGCACATCCGGGTCGGGATCGAGGCTGGCGGCGAGAAGGGCCTGCGTGTAGGGCTTTTGCGGATTGTCGAAGACCTGCGCGACGGTGCCGAATTCGACCACTTCGCCCTTCTGCATGACCATCACGTAATCGGCGAAATCCCGTACCAGCGGCAGGTCGTGGGCGATGAAGATGAAGGCGATGCCCATTTCCTTGCGCAGCTTGTCGAGAAGCGTGATCACCTGTGCCTGAACCGAGACGTCGAGCGCCGAGACGGCTTCGTCGCAGACGATCAGCTGTGGTTCCAACGCAAGAGCGCGGGCAATGGCGATACGCTGGCGCTGGCCGCCGGAGAACTGATGCGGGTAACGGCCCATATGTTCGGCGGAGAGGCCGACCTGACCCAGCAGTTCGGCGACGCGTTCGCGCCATTTTGCCTTGGGCAGGATCTCCGGGTGGATCACCCAGGCCTCGGAAATCAGCTGGTAAACCGTCATGCGCGGGTTGAGCGACTGGGTCGGGTCCTGAAACACCATTTGCAGATCGCGGCGCAGCTTGAAGAGTTCGCCCGGCGACATGGTGAAAAGGTCTTTTCCCTTCCATTTGGCGGTGCCGCCATCGGCCTCTTCCAGACGCAGAAGGATGCGGGCGAGGGTGGATTTGCCCGAACCGCTTTCGCCGACGACGGCAACGGTTTCACCGGCCTTCAGGTCGAAGGACACGCCCTTGAGGGCTTCGAAGCCGCCGTAGAACTTTTTTGCATCCTTGACGCTGAGGATCGGTTCGCCTGCAGTCGCCGGCTCATGCATCTCGCCCTTGCCGGGAGCGGCCGAGATCAGCTTTTTCGTGTAGGCGTGCTGCGGGTTGTGATAGACCTCACGCACCGTGCCGCTTTCGACCAGCTGGCCCTTTTCCATGACGACGACGCGGTCGGCGACTTCCGACACGACGCCGAGATCGTGGGTGATGATCAGTACGCCCATGCCGGTTTCGCGCTGCAATTCCTTCAGCAGGTTCAGCACTTCCGCCTGTACCGTCACGTCGAGCGCGGTGGTGGGCTCGTCAGCGATCAGCAGGTCGGGCTTCAAGGCCAATGCCATGGCGATCATGACACGCTGGCGCTGGCCGCCTGAAAACTCGTGCGGATATTTGTCGAGCGCGCGTTCAGGATCGGGCAGGGCGACGCGCTTGAACAGGCGGAGCGCTTCAGCCTGGGCTTGCGTGTTGCCGATGCCGTGGGTTTTCAGCGCCTCGCGCATCTGCCAGCCCACGGTGTAGACCGGGTTGAGGTGGCTGAGCGGGTCCTGAAAGATCATGGCGATGCGGCGGCCGTTCACTTCGCGGCGCTGCTCGGCATTCATCTTGAAGAGATCCTTGCCGTCGAGCAGGATTTCACCGGACGAGATTTTTCCCGGCGGCATGTCGATCAGGTTCATGATCGCCGAAGACGAGACAGACTTGCCGGAACCGCTCTCGCCGAGGATGGCGAGCGTTTCGCCACGGTCGAGATAATAGGAGATGTTGCGCACGGCATGCACGACACCCGATGCGGTGTGGAAGTCCACCGAGAGGTTGCGGACTTCGAGAAGATGATCAGCCATTTTTCGGTCCTTTCATTTCCAGGCGCCAGCGCTGGACGGGGTCGAGCGCGATACGCAGCCAGTTGGACAGAAGGTTGAGCGAGAGCGTGGTGAGAATGATCGCCAGACCCGGCCAGAAGGACAGCCACCATGCGTTGGTAAGGTATTGACGGCCTTGGCTAATCATCAGGCCCCAGGTGATTTCCGGCGGCTGGATGCCGATGCCGAGGAAGGAAAGCGCGCTTTCGGCCAGCATGACATACGCGAAATCGAGCGTGGCAAGCGTCGTCAGTGTCGGCAGAACCACCGGCAGGATATGGCGGAACAGGATGCGCTTCGACGATGCGCCCATGACCTTGGCGGCCTGCACGAACATGCGGCTCTTGATTTCCAGAACTTCCGCGCGGGTCGTTCGAAGGTAAACCGGAATACGGGTGATCGACAGGACCAGCATCAGGTTCATGATGGACGAGCCGAGGATGTAGAGCACGATCACCGCGACCAGCAGCGACGGGAAGGACATGATGACGTCGGCGAGACGCATGATGATCTGGCTGGTGCGTTCCGAGGCGAAACCGGCGATCAGGCCGAGCATGGTGCCGACAATGGCCGAGATCAGCACGGCGCCGGCGGCGACCATGATGGTGTTCTGCGTCGCGACAATGATGCGCGGCCAGAGCGGGCGGCCGAGCGCATCGGCGCCGAGCCACATGAACCACTCGCGATCGAACATGAAGGGTGCAAGGTTGCGGCCGCGCAGGTTCTGCTTGGTGGCGAGATCATCAAGCAAAGTCGGGCCGATGATCGCCATGATGATGACGAAGACGAGAAAGATGGCGGCACAGAGGGCGAACTTGTCGGCCCAGAGCATGCGGCCCATGCGCACGATGGCGCTCGGTTCGTCTGCGACGATTTCTTTCGGTGTGTTTGTGGATTGAATGGCCATGGTCATATCGATCCTCAGTAGCGGATGCGCGGATCAAGCAGGGCGTAAGCCAGGTCGATCACGAGGTTCATGAGGAAGATGGCGAAAGCGGTGACGAGGATCGCCGCCAGCACGACGTTGAAGTCGCGCTGCAAAATGCTGTCGATCATCAGCTTGCCGACGCCGGGGAAACCAAAGATGGTTTCGATGACGACGGCGCCGTTGAGCAAGCTGGCCGCCTGGTCGCCGATGACGGTGATGACCGGCAGCATGGCGTTGCGCAGCGCGTGAACAAAAATGATCGGGCCGGATTTGACGCCCTTGGCGCGGGCCGTCTTCACGTAAGCGGATGAGAGCGCCGTGATCATCGAGCCGCGCACGACCTGAACGATGATGCCGAAGGGGCGCACGAAAAGCACGCAGATCGGTAAAATCCAATGGGCGAGCGAGCCGGTGCCCGACGTTGGCAGCCACGAAAGCTGGATGGCAAACACCACGATGGCGACGATGGCGAGCCAGAAATCCGGCACGGATGCGCCGATCAGCGAGACCATCGAGGAAAAGCGGTCGAAAAAGCCGCCGGTGCGGAAGGCGGCGAGCGAGCCGACAACGATGGCGCAGACCGTGACCAGCGTCATGGTGATGACGGCGAGCCAGAGTGTCCATGTGAAGGCTTCGAGAACGACGTCAAGTGCGGGGCGGGCCTTGCGCAGGCTCTCGCCGAGATCGCCGGTCAGGACGTTGCCGACATATTGGCCGAACTGTACCAGCAGCGGCTGATCGAGGCCGTGAAGGGCGCGGAACTCGGCCTTCATTTCGGCCGATGCTTCGACGGGCAGGAACAGGGAAGCGGGGTCGCCCGTCAAGCGGGACAGGAAGAACACCATGACCAACAGCCCGATGAGGGAGATGAGGCTGGCGAAGGCGCGCTTGCGGATGAAACTGAGCATGGTGACCTCGATGGCTGGAATGGACGGCAGCAGAACCGCCGCCCATTTCGCTTCGATTGGAGCGATCCCGGCGCTTGTGATGCGGGATCGCTTCTGAGGTTGGGGTGGTTAGTTCTTGATGCCGATCTCGGAGAGCTGCAGCATGGAGTTGGTGGCGATGCTCGGCTTGAAGTCGAGACGTTCAGAGACGCGCGAGTAACCGACCATGTGGAAGAGGGCGACGTCGGCGACGAGATCGTCATGGACGTAAGCGATCAGTTCCGACCACAGTTTTGCACGTTCATCACCGGTGGCGGCCGAAGCGCGAGCGATGAGATCATCGACCTTCGGATCGGAGTAGCCCGACTGGGTACCATTGGTGTGGTACTTGAAGAACATGGTGAAGGACGGATCGCCCTTGGAATTGTCATGCATGGCAGCCACGATGATCGGGCCACGACCTTCCTTGAAAGGCTTCGAGTAATAAACCTCGTGTTCGGCGACTTCGACGAATTTCAGGTCGATCTTGAAGCCGACATCCTGAAGCTGCGCCTGCACGGCTTCCATGATTTCCGTCACGTTCGGAAAGTTGGCCGTACGGGCAACCACGGTGATCGGGGTATCGACAGGAACGCCGGCGGCCTTTGCTTCTTCAAGCAGCTTCTTGGCCTGATCCGGGTCGTAGGCGGGCACCTTCACATCCGGGTTCCAGCCGAGCGTGGTCGGCGGCACGAGAGCGGTGGCGAGAACGGCATCCTGCGGGACCAGCGTGCCGATAAAGGCCTGACGGTCGATGGCAAGGTTCAGCGCCTTGCGGACGCGAACGTCGTTGAGCGGCGCGATATTGCCATCGATACGCAGATAGACGGTTTCGCTGTCGAGATAGGAGAAGTCGGTCTTGTCGTTGGTGGCTTCGATCTGCGAGATCGACGGCGCAAGATCGGCTTCGCCGGCCTGAACCATGGCGGCGCGAACGGCCGGATCGGAGCGGAACAGGTAGGTCGCCTTGGTGACGGCAGGTTTCTTGCCCCAATAATCGTCACGGGCATCGAGAACGATCTGCTGGCCCGGCGTCCAGTTGGAGAGTTTGTAAGGACCGGTGCCGATCGGCTCGCGCACGAATTCCAGCGGTGTGCCTTCTGGCACGATGGTGACCAGCGACATCAGCAGCGGCAGGATCGGCTGTACCGGATCGACCTTGAAATCGATGGTGTTTTCGTCAACGACCTTCACGTCGAACTTCATGCCGCCGAAATAACGGCGGGATTCGCAGACGTTCTTGTCGCTGAAGATGCGGTCAAACGAGTATTTGACATCCTTGGCGCCAAAAGACTTGCCGTCGGAAAACTTTACGCCCTGACGCAGATGGAAACGCCAGGCGCCATCGCCGGTCTGTTCCCATTTTTCAGCGAGGCGCGGCATGACGCCCTTCTTGTCGCGCACATCAAGCTCGGTCAGCGTTTCGCTGACGTTTTCCATGATGACGCGGCCGATATTGGAGCGGGTCGCCATGCAGGGCTCAAGCAGGTCGGCTTCTTCCGGCAGGACGATCTTGATGTCGCTCGACGCGGCGTGAACCGGCGCGACGCCGGTGCCGAGTGCGAGGACGGAGCCGAGCAAGGCTCCAAGCAAATGCGAAGTCTTCATGTCATTCTCCTCCCTCTGGGGTGCTCATCGTGCACCGCTTGCTGTTCATGACGCGCCGGCTTTCGGCTTTGCGCGGTCTGAAGGCATTCCTCCGTGGCCCTGTGCTTCGACCGGGATGCCTCCGTCCCTTGATCGGTGCCTGTTGGGGCTGGCGCAGACCATCGGATTTCTTTGCAAGTTTGTCAAATTAAATATTCGGAAGTGTCAATTTGTACAAAATTGCCTTTCATAAAACGATTTAATTTCAAATACATGTGGCGTAATACCGGATCGTCAATGGCAAATTAGCAAATTTTTCAAACTTGACAACTTTGTTATTTGGGTGATTTTCATGGGGGTAAGAGGAGACCCCGATGACGCCTGATGAGATTGCAACCGTCATGAACGGTACGGTGAAAGCCGCCGGGAATGGACGATACGAGGCCATGCTGGCTTCGCCGATGATCCAGAACCATGCCTCCTTCCTGCATCTTGCCGATGATGGTGCGCTGATCTGCGCCTGGTTCGGAGGCACGCTGGAAGGAAAGTCGGATATTTCCGTCTTCGCCTCTGTTCTCGCGGATGGCTCCGACCAATGGGGTGAGCCGCAGCGCCTGAGTTTCGACCCGAAGCATTCCGAGCAGAACCCGGTTCTGTTCGCGGCTCCGGGTGGTGGGCTGCTGCTGTTCCACACCTCGCAGCCCTCCGGCAATCAGGATGAATGCCGCATCCGCATGGCCGAAGTTTTCCGCGATGCCGCTGACCCGACCAAATTGACGGCGGGTGAAGGAGACTATCTCGACCTGCCGCGCGGCTGTTTCGTTCGCGCGCCGCTGACCGTGCGGGAAGACGGCGCATGGCTTCTGCCGATCTTTCGCTGCATCCAGCGTCCGGGCCAGAAGTGGAACGGCAGTCATGACCGCGCGGCGGTCGGCATTTCGCAAGATGGCGGCAAAAGCTGGGTTCTCGAAGATCTCGACCAATCGACCGGCTGCGTGCACATGAGCCCGGTCTCGATCGGCGTCGACAAGCTGGCGGCCGTGTTCCGCCGTCGTCAGGCCGATTTCGTCTATCGCACCGAAAGCGCCGATGGCGGTCGCACGTGGTCTGCGCCGCAGGCGACGGATGTGCCCAACAACAATTCCTCCATTGCCGCGGTCACCCTGAAAGACGGGCGCATCGCGATGATCTGCAACCCGGTGAATGCGCAGATGTCGAGCGACCGCCGCGCCTCGCTTTACGACGAACTGGGCGAGGATGACGACCGACCGGATGCCGATCCGGATGGCGGATGCGTGCCGATCTGGGGCGTTCCGCGTGCGCCGGTTTCCGTCTGCATTTCCGATGACGGAGCAAAAAGCTTTTCGCAGCGGATCGTCATCGAAGACGGTCCCGGCACCTGCATGTCGAACAACTCCATCGACGGCCACAACAAGGAAATGTCCTATCCGTGGCTGCTGGAAGGCACCGACGGCAGTCTTCACATCGCCTACACCTATTACAGGCGCGCCATCAAATATGTTCGTCTGGCCCCGGGCTGGGCCAGCACCGCAGCGGGAGAATAATCATGAGCAATATCATCGGCATCACCATGGGTGACCCGTGCGGCGTCGGACCGGAAATCACGGTTCGGGCGCTGGCCGAAATGGGCGACGCGGACCGCGCCAACACGCGCATCTACGGCAACCTGCCGACGCTGGAAGCTGCCCGAAAGGCCTTAAACGTCGATATAGATCTGACGCCTTACGTCGTAGATCTGCCGATCGAAGGCGCGCCTCTGCCATGGGGCACGCTGTCGCCCGTCGCCGGTGATGCGGCCTTCCGTTTCATCGAAAAGGCGGTGCGGGATGCCGAAGCCGGCGTGATCGGCTGCGTCGTGACGGCACCGATCAACAAGGAAGCGCTCAACCTTGCCGGCCATCATTACGACGGCCATACCGGTATGCTGCGCAGCCTGACGAAATCGGCTGCCGCCTATATGCTGCTGGCATCGGAAAAACTGAAGGTCATCCACGTTTCCACCCACGTTTCGCTGCAGGAGGCGATCCGCCGCGCCACCACTGAGCGGGTTCTCGCAACGATCAAGGCCGGCAACGACCACCTGAAGCGCACCGGTTATGCCGCCCCGCGCATCGCGGTTGCCGGCATCAATCCGCATTGCGGTGAAAACGGCCTTTTTGGCACCGAGGATGACGACCAGATCGCACCGGCCGTTGCCGCCGCCCGTGCCGAAGGCATCGATGCCTATGGCCCGATCTCGGCCGACACCGTGTTCCACCGCGCCTATTCCGGCGCCTTCGATCTGGTGGTCGCGCAATATCACGATCAGGGTCATATCCCGATCAAGCTCGTCGCCTTCGATACGGCGGTCAACGTCTCGGTCGATCTGCCGATCGACCGCACCTCTGTCGACCACGGCACCGCTTTCGACATTGCCGGCAAGGGCATCGCCAACCACGGCAACATGCTGGAAGCCATCGCCTACGCCCGCAAGCTGGTGACTGGCGGGAAAGGAGGCAAGGCATGAGCAGCGCTCCCGTCATCATCCTGCATCAGCCGAAAAGGTTGATCGTCGGTGCCGGCACGATCGGCGAGGTTGGCTCTTGGGCTGGCGATGTCTCCTCGACGCTGGTGATCGCGACGCCGATCACCGCCGGTTTTGTCGACCGCCTGAAACTGCCGGGCAAGGTGGCTCTGTTCGACGCCATTCCCGGTGAGCCGGAAATCGCCACGCTCGATGCGGCGCTCAATGCGGCGCGCGCGGCCAAGCCTGATCTCGTCGTCGGTCTCGGCGGCGGTTCTGTCATGGATGTCGCCAAGCTGGTGGCCGCCCTCTGGGATGGCGAACAGACGCTTGCCGACGTTGCCGGCCCAAACAAGGTGGCGGGGCGCAAGACCCGTCTGGCGCAGGTGGCAACCACCGCCGGCACCGGTTCGGAAGCCGGCATCCGCTCGCTGATCACCGATCCGGTCAAGGGCAATAAGATCGCGGTGGAAAGCCCGCATCTGATCGCCGATCTCGCCGTGCTCGACCCGGAACTCACCTATTCCGTGCCGCCGGCCGTGACGGCCGCGACCGGCGTCGATGCCATGGCGCATTGCGTCGAGGCTTTTACCAACAAACGTGCGCATCCGATGATCGACGGCTTTGCCCGCATGGGTTTTTCGCTCGTCGGCAAGTTTCTGGCCCGCGCTGTCAAGGATGGGTCGGATCGTGAGGCCCGCGAAGGCCTGATGCTCGCCTCCTATTACGGCGGCATCTGCCTTGGCCCGGTCAACACGGCGGCCGGCCATGCCATCGCCTATCCGCTCGGCACGTTGTTGCACCTGCCGCATGGTCTGGCCAACGCCATCGTATTTCCGCATGTCATGGCCTTCAACCAGCCGGTCGTCTCCGACAAGACGGCGGAAGTGGCGGAAGCGCTTGGTTTCGGCAAAGGTCTTTCGCAGGCGGACTTGAGCGCTGCGGGGCATGCCTTTTGTGCCGATCTCGGTATCGAGATGTCATTGGCCAAACATGGTGCCACTGAAGAAGACCTGCCGCGCTTTGCTGCCGACGCGCATGCCATTCGCCGGCTGATGGACAACAATCCGGTCGACATGAGTGTCGAGGATGTTTTGGGAATTTACCGGGCCAGCTTCTGAAGACGCTGGTTTGGAGGAGGAAGGCGGTGCGAGCGATCGTGCGGCCTTTTTTGCATCGCCTCTTATCGCCGTCCTCGGCCCTGCTGCGATTCCTTTGCCGAGCCGGAGAAGCCGGCAGGCTTGTTTTTTATCCAGGCAACGAATTTCTGGATGTCGGGGTTCTCGAGGATGGCCTCGATCGTCGAAAATGACTTGGCGAGCTGCGCATTCGTGAAGACGGCATGGATCTGGTCATGGCAGACCTTGTGCAGCAGAACGGTCTGTTTGCCGCCTTTGCTTTTCGGAACAAGGTGATGGGCATCTTCATCGCCAGCCGGGATCATACGTTCGCACAAGGGGCAAAGCGTCGGCTCCTGCTCCTCCTGCGACGAAGTGAAATCCTCTCTGATCTTGCGGGCCATCGGTCTTCTGCCATTTCTTGTAAAGAATGCGTGCCGGCGCTCGTATCGCTCTCATCGATACGGGTTCCGTGCCGTCAGATACCGTTTCTTTCGCTGCGGAACAACGATGTTTTGAAAACAGCCTGCTGGGTGGAGCGTGAAAGCTACTGATGCGACGGCTGGAACAACCGCTCGCGCGATCCCGTCAAATGTTCCAGCATCAGGCGTCGTGCCAGTTCCTCGTCGCGATTGGCGATGGCTGAGGCAATCGCTTCATGCTCGCCGAACACGCGGGTGAGGCCGGAGGCTTCGCGTTTGATCGAGGCGCCGTGAAACTTCATGCCGACGGCGATGTGATCCTTCAGCGCTTCCATGGCGGTGGAAAAATAGGTGTTCTGGGCGGCGCGGGCGATGGCAAGGTGGAACTGGAAGTCGGCATCCTCGCGGTGTGACTGGCGGTTGGTGGCGTCGCGCAGCAGTTCCAGCGCCTGCCGGATCGCCTTCAGGCTGTCGGCATCGTGGCGGCTGGCGGCGGCAGCGGCGGCGGCCGGCTCCAGCGTCAGGCGGAATTCGTAACAGTTCAAAAGATCGGCGACGTTTTCCAGCTGGCCGAAACCGAGCGGGTTTCTGAGGCCCACGGAGCGCACAAAACTGCCCGCACCCCGGCGGGAATAGATCAGGCTCTGGTCGCGCAGGCGTTTCAGCGCCTCGCGGATGACCGGGCGAGAGACCTCGAATTCGGCGGCAAGATCGTGTTCGGTCGGCAGGCGTTCGTCCGGCTTGTAGGCGCCGGATTTGATGGCGCGCAGCATGCGTTCGAACACGATGTCGGCGAGCCCTCTGCGGGCGGTTCCCGTTTCCAGTCCCATCTTCAGATCGCCCTCCCCAGGACCATGTCCGCAATCGTCTTCAATGTCTCCGGCCCGCCAAATCCTCCCGACTTGGCGATGATGCAACGTCCTTCGCTCGATGCAAGGCCGAGACCCGGCAGGCATTCGCCATGAAGACGCAGCCGCGAAAGGCCGAGCCGGCGCAACACAGCTTCCGCCGTGGCGCCACCCGAGAGAAGCAGCGTGCCATCGTAATCGGCAAAATTCCGTTTCAGACCATCAGCCAAGGCTTCCGAAACGAGCTGCGGATCTATCTCTTCAGTGCCCGGTGTCGCCTGCAACAACATCAACTCGGAGCCGGCATCGCGTGCCGCATCAAGGTGACCGTTTGGCGCCGGTAGATAACTCACACTGTGACTGCTGCGCAGGACATCAATCTGCTTGAGCGTGATCGGATCACGCGAGCCGATCACGAAGGCGAGCCGGCCAGCAGGAATAATTGCCGCTTGCGTCTCGATCCTGCCGGTCATGCGACGGACCAACGCTTCGGCAAGCCCCCGGGCACCGATCAAAAGATCCGTGCCATCACTCTCCGCCACTGCCAGAACGGCGTCCATGTCCGCGGATGTAAGCGTATCCGGAATGCGAGCGTGGGCGGCATGTTCGCCCAGCCGGTCCGCGATCACGATCGGCGTCTCGATGCCGAAGCCGCTCACCCTGCCCTGCTCCACGATCCGCTCAAACTCCGGAATGGCCGGCGCGACGACAGCCTGGACGAAGGGTGTGGCATCCAATTCCGCCACGATATTACCCTTGAGACGGGAATCGACCTTCTTGAAAAGCTGCGTACCCCTGGGAAGCAGAGCGATCACTGCGGCGGTTGCTGTTCGCGCCTCATCCGCCGAGATTTCGCGTGTATTGAGATTGATAGACAGGACGTCAGGACGATCCTCGACGATACGGCCCACGGCCTCAAGACCCAGTGCGACTTCCGTACGGAGACCACGGCCGGCAAAGGGAGCGGCGGAATCGAGCGCACCTGTCAGATCGTCTGCGAGAATGGCTAACATATATCTTCGTCCACCCATGTTGTAATCTTTATACCACGAAAAAACGCTGAAATGTCAACAATAATGTAGATCGAAATGACAAATGCGAAGGCATGGCTGCGCCGAAGTGCCATGCGTATACTGCCCGCCTTCTGCACTCGCCTATGGGGAATGATATAACTGCGATCAATCGAGGGATGCACTTGATCACTCACAAGCCAAGACGAGTTCCATTTCGGAAACATCCGGGGCCATGGCTTGTGGCGACGGCCCAAGTTACGCAACTCTATCGCGAGGTTGAGCGACCTTATCCGGGTCTGGACCAGTTTGCTCAGGCTGACGACGATAGACGCCTGCACGAGAACATTGCCCTGCGTATCGTTAGCGTGACGTCGCTCGTACGTCGCATTATCCCTTGCTGCTCAAGGCCGAAAACAACTGCGATATCTGGGATATGGTTGAGCAGAGCCGCTACGATCTCGGTCTGGCCGATGTTTCATCACTCAAGATGGATAAAAACGCCGTTCGCTTGCAGAACACGAACGCTGTTGCCGCCATGGCACAAGGCTATCGTGTAGCTGAACGTTCCGTCACCGCTGCGGCAGGCATGGGGTCGGGATTGTCGACCATTACCAGCCTAAGGTCAGCAGAAGCGGAAGTGGCCACTTTCCTTTCGAGCCAGGCGTCGAGGATTGCTATTTCGCCATACGCCCGAGTGACGGGCAGAGGATCGCCATCCTGACGAGATCACCAGCAGGATTAGGCTCTGATGCAGGATTGAGAACGATAGCTGGAACGGGCAGGTCATTTTGGCCTGCCCGTTTCTGATTAAAATGATCGAGACATCTAATTGCCCCGTGCATTTCTTATCGCTGGCTGGCCGCCTTGCGCCCGGACGTCGACAAATCCGCCTCGTCGGCGACGATGGAAGCAGCCTCGGTCTTCAGGACATCCTTGGCATTCTTGCGAGCATTTTCGAGCGCAAGATCGGCAGTGAGGCTACGCTCGTTAGCCTGCAGACCATCGTCCTCTCCACGAAGCAAACCGTCGTCGCCTTTTGCGCGCGCCTTCAGGCGGGCTGCAAGAGCATCCATTTCCTTTCGGCGCTCCGCTTCATTCAGGGAGATGACGCGCCTTTCGCGCTGCGCCTTCAGTTCCGCTGCATCCTCCACAAAACGCTGGAAGTCCGGATCGTCCTTCACGCGGGCTTCATGGCGGCTTTGCAACTGCGGCAGCAGCGCGGTTGTCTTTTTGCTTGCCACGTATTTTGCCGGCTTGATCTTGTCCCATGGCAGCGCGTTGTCATAGCTCGCTTCGCCAACGGTCTTCGGATCCAGGAGGCCTGGCAAGCTGATGTCGGGCGTCACGCCACGAAGCTGGGTCGTCCCGCCATCAATGCGGAAAAACTGCGCAATCGTCAGCTTCAGCTGGCCATATTTTGGCGTGTTATTGCGAGCCGCCTGATCGAGATCGATAACCGTTTGCACCGTGCCCTTGCCGAAACTGGGCTCGCCGATGATCACGCCGCGACCGTAATCCTGTATCGCCGCCGCGAAAATCTCGGAAGCGGACGCCGAGCCGCGATTGATCAGGACACCGACCGGACCGGTCCAGGCCGGCTTGGACAGATCATCACTCTCCACCTCGACCCTGCCCGCAGCATCGCGTTGCTGGACAACCGGGCCTTTTCCGACGAACAGGCCCGTCAGGTCGATTGCTTCGGTCAAGGAGCCGCCGCCATTGTCGCGCAGATCGATCAGCACTCCATCGACTTTTTCCTGCTTCAACTCCCCAAGAAGCTTGGCAACATCGCGGCTGGCGCTTCGATAGTTCTTGTCGCCTTTCCGGCGCGCTTCGAAGTCCTCATAAAAAGCCGGCAGCGTGATCACCCCGATCTTGCGGGCAACGCCTTGATCCTCGATGGGCAGGATCGTCTTCTGCGCAGCCTGCTTTTCAAGGCTGATCTTGTCACGCACGAGGCTGATTACCCGATGGCTTCCATTCGCAGCGGTCTCTGCGGGAAGAATATCGAGCCGGACAACGGAGTCCTTTTCCCCACGGATCAGCTGGACAACTTCGTCGAGACGAATGCCAACAACTTCCTTCACCGCGCCACCCTTGCCCTGGCCAACGCCGATGATGCGATCTCCGACCGCCAGCTGCCCAGACAATTGAGCCGGTCCACCGGCTACCAGTTCGCGGATCGTCGTATAACCGTCGCGTTCCTGCAGAACCGCGCCGATACCAACCAGCGAAAGTTTCATCGAAATGTCGAAATCGGCCGAAGCGGCAGCACCGAAATAGTCCGTATGCGGATCGACCGAGGTTGTGTAGGCCGCCATGAAGGACTGGAACACGTCGTCACTCTTGTAGGTGTAGACGCGTTGCTGGATGTTCTCATAACGCTTGTCGAGCGTATTGCGAATCGTGTCATCCGCCTGACCTGCCAGCTTCAGCCGCAGCCAGTCGCTCTTAACGCTTTTGCGCCACAGGTCATGGATCTGTGTTTCGGATTGCGGCCAGGGCTCATCTTCCCGCGACAGTGGATAATCTTCCTGCTCGCTGAAATCGAAACCCTGCTTGAGCAGCTCGCGCGCATATGTCATGCGGTCGACAACGCGCTGCGAATAGATGTTGAATATCGAAAACGGGATCTTCAGGTCTTCGCCGATGATCGCGTCGTCAATCCTGGTCTTGTCCAGCATGAACTTGTCGATATCCGCCTTCAAGAAGAAGCTCCGGTCCGGATCCAAGGCCTCGAGGTATCGGTCCATGATTTTCGCGGACAAAGCATCATCCAGCGGAACTGGCTTATACGCATACCGCTCCAGGAATTGCGCGCTCAAATTGGCAGCTTCCGCCTGGCTCTTCTGCGGCGCGAGAACCGGAGGTGAGCCGAGCTCCAAGGAATAGGCCGACGGTGCCAGTAAAAGAAACAGGCCAACGAAACCGTATCGAATGTGCATTCAGCTTTAATCCCGGGTGCAGTGTAGAGAGACTGTCAGGTGTTGCATCAACTGCGCTGTTTTAGCAACCCAAGTTTATGCGCAATAATTCGTGTCTGGCGCTACACATTATCGACACGATTGCCGAAAGCGACCAGTTTGCGGCATCCTTTTGCCATTTGAGGCTGGGCTGGGCTACCGGCTTGCCCGTAGCATCTCGCTTCATGCGTCGTAAGACTTAAACTGGCCTTTCCCTCGCTACTTTTTTGCTATCTTTATGTATGTCTGCATTCGCACATTCTTTGGGAGGAAATATGCGCGCAGTCTTGAACGAGGTCGAAAAGCGCCGTGCGGAAGCACGGCTGGGCGGCGGAATCAAGCGGATCGAGGCTCAGCACGCCAAGGGTAAGCTGACGGCACGCGAGCGTATCGAAGTTCTGCTCGACGAAGGCTCGTTTGAAGAATTCGACATGTATGTCACCCATCGCGCCGTCGATTTCGGCATGGCGGATCAGAAGGTCGCCGGCGACGGTGTCGTGACCGGCTGGGGGACGATCAACGGCCGCCAGGTTTACGTCTTCTCCCAGGATTTCACCGTTCTCGGCGGCTCGCTTTCCGAAACCCATGCGCAAAAGATCTGCAAGATCATGGATATGGCAGTGCGGGTCGGCGCCCCGGTGATCGGCCTCAATGATTCCGGCGGTGCGCGCATCCAGGAAGGCGTTGCTTCGCTTGCCGGCTATGCGGAAGTGTTCCGCCGCAATGCAGAGGCCTCCGGCGTCATTCCGCAGATATCGGTCATCATGGGACCTTGTGCCGGTGGGGCCGTCTATTCTCCGGCAATGACCGATTTCATCTTCATGGTCAGGGACTCTTCATACATGTTCGTCACCGGCCCCGATGTGGTGAAAACGGTGACGAACGAGATCGTGACGGCCGAAGAACTCGGCGGCGCCTCGACGCACACGCAAAAATCATCCGTCGCCGACGCCGCCTTCGAAAACGATATCGAGGCGCTGGAGGCGGTCCGCCAACTCTTCGATTTCCTGCCGCTCAACAACCGCGACAAGGTTCCGGTCAGGCCCTTCCATGATGACCCATCACGGGTCGAGATGCGGCTCGACACGCTGGTGCCGGACAGCGCGACCAAGCCTTATGACATGAGGGAACTGATCACGGCGCTGGCCGACGAGGGAGACTTTTTCGAAATCCAGCAGGCATTCGCGAAAAACATCATCACCGGATTCATCCGCATTGAAGGCCAGACGATCGGCGTCGTCGCCAACCAGCCGATGGTTCTGGCCGGCTGCCTGGACATCGATTCATCCCGCAAAGCAGCGCGCTTCGTGCGCTTCTGCGATGCCTTTTCCATCCCGATCCTGACGCTGGTCGACGTACCGGGCTTCCTGCCGGGCGTGGCGCAGGAATATGGCGGCGTCATCAAGCACGGCGCCAAGCTGCTATTCGCCTATTCCGAAGCGACGGTCCCCATGGTGACCCTTATCACCCGCAAGGCCTATGGCGGAGCCTATGACGTGATGGCATCGAAACATATCGGTGCCGATATCAACTATGCCTGGCCGACAGCCGAAATCGCCGTGATGGGCGCCAAGGGCGCGACCGAGATCCTCTATCGCTCCGAACTTTCCGATCCGGCCAAGATCGCCACTCGGACAAAAGAATACGAGGAGCGTTTTGCCAATCCCTTCGTTGCCGCCGAACGCGGCTTCATCGACGAGGTGATCATGCCGCATTCGTCTCGCCGCCGCGTCGCCCGCGCCTTTGCCTCGCTGCGCAACAAGCAGGTGACGACGCATTGGAAAAAACACGACACGATACCGCTCTGAAGGCCCGCAAACATGTTCAAGAAGATTCTTATCGCCAATCGCGGCGAAATCGCCTGCCGGGTCATCAAGACAGCACAGAAGATGGGCATCGCCACGGTCGCCGTTTATTCCGATGCCGATGCGAATGCTCTCCATGTGTCGATGGCCGATGAGGCCGTGCATATCGGTCCCGCCCCTTCCAACCAGTCCTACATCGTCATCGACAATATCCTCGATGCGATCGCCAGGACCGGAGCGGATGCGGTGCATCCGGGCTATGGTTTTCTGTCGGAAAATGCAGCCTTTGCCGCGGCGCTAGAGAAGGCCGGCGTTACGTTTATCGGTCCGCCGGTAAAAGCCATCGAGGCGATGGGCGACAAGATCACCTCGAAGAAAATTGCAGCCGAGGCGGGTGTCTCGACCG
The DNA here is from genome assembly GCA_900469445.1 of Hyphomicrobiales bacterium. Taxonomy (GTDB): domain Bacteria; phylum Pseudomonadota; class Alphaproteobacteria; order Rhizobiales; family Rhizobiaceae; genus Neorhizobium. The sequence goes on along the minus strand of UBXM01000006.1, from coordinate 407,007 downwards.
TACCCGGCCATATGGGGCTGATCGAGGATGCCGAGGAGGCAGTAGAGATTTCGTCGTCGATCGGTTATCCGGTGATGATCAAGGCCTCAGCCGGTGGCGGGGGCAAAGGCATGCGCATCGCCTGGAACGAGGCGGAAGCACGCGAAGGTTTCCAGTCTTCCCGCAACGAGGCGAAGAATTCTTTCGGCGACGACCGCATCTTCATCGAAAAATTCGTCGACCAGCCACGCCATATCGAAATCCAGCTCCTAGGGGACCAGCATGGCAACACGCTTTATCTCGGCGAGCGGGAATGCTCGATCCAGCGTCGAAACCAGAAGGTCATAGAAGAAGCTCCTTCTCCATTCCTGGATGCGGCAACCCGCAAAGCGATGGGTGAACAGGCGGTCGCACTGGCAAAGGCCGTCGGCTATTTTTCCGCCGGCACGGTGGAGTTCATCGTCGATGGCAACCGGAACTTCTATTTTCTGGAGATGAACACCCGCCTGCAGGTGGAGCATCCGGTCACCGAGCTCGTGACCGGGATCGATCTCGTCGAGCAGATGATCCGCGTCGCGGCGGGCGAGAAGCTCTCTTTCAGGCAGAAGGACGTGGCGCTGAGGGGCTGGGCAATCGAAAGCCGGCTTTATGCCGAAGACCCCTATCGCAACTTCCTGCCCTCGATCGGCCGGCTTTCCCGCTATCGCCCACCCGTGGAGGGTCTGCAGGACGGCGGCGCGATCATCCGCAACGACACCGGCGTCTTCGAGGGTGGCGAAATCTCGATGTATTACGATCCGATGATCGCCAAGCTGTGCAGCTGGGCCGAAGACCGGACAGCGGCTATCGATGCGATGGGAACGGCGCTGGACGCATTCGAGGTGGAAGGTATCGGCCATAACCTGCCCTTCCTTTCTGCCGTGATGGGGCAGGAGCGTTTTCGCTCCGGCAAGTTGACGACAGCCTATATTCCCGAAGAGTTTCCGGAGGGCTTTTCCGGCGTGAAGCCCGATGTCGACGATGCTCGCAAGCTCGCAGTCATCGCCTTGCTGGTCAATCAGGCGCAGGAGGAGCGTGCGACCTGGATTTCCGGCACGCTGTCGAAACGCCGCCGTGCCGTGGCAAAGAACTGGGTCGTGAGGCTCTCTGTCGGCGGGCAACCTGCATTCGAAGGACCGGCAACACTCGACACGGCGGCAGATGGCGCCTTCGTACAGTTTAACGATGCACATCCCGTTTCTGCGGCAACCGGCTGGCTTCCGGGGCAGAGCCTTGCAGACTTCCATGTCGACGGAGAAAGCCTGATCGTGAAAGTCGATCTGGTCGGATCGGCCATTCGCCTGCGCTGGCATGGGATGGATGTTCTCGCACGCGTACGCTCCCCACGGATCGCCGAACTGGCGAAGCTGATGCCGGTCAAGCTGCCGCCCGATACGTCCAAGATGCTGCTTTGCCCGATGCCGGGCGTCATCACCTCGGTCACGGTCGCCGTCGGCGACCGTGTAGAAGCTGGCCAGACGCTTGCTACGGTCGAGGCGATGAAGATGGAGAATGTGCTGAAGGCCGAAAAGCAGGGACTGGTAAAACACGTTGCCGTCAAACCCGGCCAAAGCCTCGCAGTCGACGAACTGATCATCGAGTTCGAATGATGGCCGAAAGGGTGCATGCGGCTGACATCTATCGGGATTGCGGAGATTTCATCTGTGCGCCGATCAAGGATGCCGGGTGAAGTTACCGCCAATCATCATAACCGCTCATGTCGAGCCCGATGACATCGAGCCTTTTGACCGCCTGAGGCAAGAACACTTTCCCTCTGCCCGCAACTTTCTGACGGCACATGTCACGATCTTTCATCATCTTCCTGGCCAACGGCTGACGGCGGTCTGCGAACGAGCATCGGAGGCGGTTTTGACGAGAGCGAGTTTCTCCGCAACCGTCAGTGGTCTTCAACATCTGGGAGCGGGTGTCGCCTTCACTATCGAAAGTCCGGAACTTCACGATTTGAGATCCGACCTCCTTCGCCGTTTCGGCTCCTGGCCGGGACCACAGGATCTGCGAAAGTTCCGGCCCCACATAACTATCCAGAACAAGGTATCACGGGCGGATGCCGATCGGCTGTTTTCCGAGCTTAAAAGCGTGTTTCAGCCACGACCCATTCGCATTTCCGGTCTCGATCTATGGAGCTATCTCGGAGGTCCGTGGCGTCATGAAACGGTGCTGAAGCTCGCCGACTCCGACGACGCGCCGTAGGGCAACTGTCACTTGGAATGCTTTTCTCGGATTTCGCAGTGGCGCCTGACTGCAGCCTCGAGTCTATGCCCCGTCCTGGCACGTTTTTGGCATTTGGTGAAAAAACTGACCTTCCATCGGAACCGGATGGTTTCACAGGCATTAGGTCAGCGTTCGTTCTCTCACCACAAGCGTGACGTCTGAGGTTTCATCATATGCCTACCCCCAGCGACCTTCTGCGCTTCGGCCATATCGTGCTCACGGACTTCGGACCGTCATTCTCGATCCTGTTGTCTATTTTCGCCGTGGGAGCTTGGGCCCTTGGCCTGCAATTCGGAAACACGTTGCAGGAAATGCCGGAGTATTCCGGCAGGCTGTAGTGAATATCTGATTGTGCAAATTCGCCGAATTTGTCGGACAAACAAGCGCTCCGCCTGATCAAGCTGAGCGCTTATCTGTTATTGGAACCTTACCATTCGGCGAAGCTTCCATCCTCATGGCGCCAGATCGGATTGCGCCAACGATGGCCTTCCTTGGCCCGTTCGATCACATAGGCTTCATCGACTTCGACACCGAGGCCCGGTCCTTGCGGGATGCTGACGAAGCCATCCGCATAATGGAAGACTTCCTTGTTGGAGATATAGTCAAGGATATCATTGCCCTGGTTATAGTGGATGCCGAGGCTCTGCTCCTGGATGAAAGCATTGTATGAGATGGCATCGACCTGCAGGCAGGCGGCAAGCGCGATCGGACCAAGCGGGCAATGCGGCGCAAGCGCCACGTCATAGGCTTCCGCCATGGCAGCTATCTTACGGCATTCGGTAATGCCGCCGGCATGCGAAAGATCCGGCTGGATGATATCGACATAACCATCCGACAAAACCTGCTTGAAATCCCAGCGCGAGAACAGCCGCTCGCCGAGCGCGATCGGCGTCGAGCAATGATTGGCGATTTCCTTCAGCGTTTCACGGTTTTCGGAAAGCACCGGTTCTTCGATGAACATCAGCTTGTACGGCTCAAGCTCCTTGGCCAGAACCTTAGCCATCGGCTTATGGACACGGCCATGGAAATCCACGCCGATGCCGATATGCGGCCCGACAGCCTCCCGGATGATAGCAATCGTTTCGACCGCCTTTTCCACCTTTTCGTTGGTGTCGACGATCTGCATTTCCTCGCAGCCGTTGAGCTTGATCGCCTTGAAGCCGCGGGCAACGACCTCCTTGGCATTGCGCGCGACATCTGACGGGCGGTCGCCACCGATCCAGGAATAGACCTTGATCCGATCCCTGACCTGGCCACCGAGGAGCGAGTGAACCGGTTGGCCCAATGCCTTGCCCTTGATGTCCCACAGCGCCTGGTCGATACCGGCGAGCGCCGACATGTGGATTGCTCCCCCCCGGTAGAAGCCGCCACGATAAAGAACGGTCCAATGATCCTCGATCAGGAACGGATCCTTGCCGATCAGGTAATCGGCCATTTCCTGAACGGCAGCCTCGACGGTGAGCGCCCTGCCCTCCACGACGGGTTCGCCCCAGCCAACGATGCCTTCGTCAGTCTCGATCTTCAAAAACAGCCAGCGCGGCGGCACGATATAGGTGGTCAGCTTGGTGATCTTCATCAAAGTTCTCCAAATATGAAAACAAATTCAATTGGCGGCATGTTCAGATCGAAACGGCCGCATCCCTGCAGCGCGACATTTCTCCGGCACACAGCACTCACGCCTCGGATGAGGAGGATTAAAATTCATAGGATGGAAGTCAATATAAATATGATTTATTTCTGGATTTGATCAAAAAACAAACCCGTTCCATACTATCAATGACAATCCAGCCTGCGCCGGACCAGAATGGATCGGCAGTCATGAATGAGGAGCCTCATTGAAAAATCTGTCGATCACCCGGGTGCTGACGGAACAGGGTGCGCCGATCGCGCAGCGAGGCAAGCGAAGCGTCAGAGAAGCGCTGCTGCACTGTCTTGTCGAAATGGTGGTGTCAGGCCGGTTTCCGGAAAATTCCACCTTGCCGAATGAAGCCGAACTTACCGAACAATTTGGCGTCAGCCGCACCAGTCTGCGGGAGGCGATGCAATATCTTTCCGCCCTCGGAATGGTCAGGTCACGGACAAGAGCGGGTACCACCGTTCTGCCGAAGGAGAACTGGAACTATCTCGATCCGATCGTTCTCGACGTGATGCTGTCTGTCGGGGCCGACGAAACCTTTTATTCCTCGCTGATCGACGCTCGCCAATTGCTTGAGCCCGCGGCGGCCGCGGAGGCGGCCACAAAGGCCAATGCACGCCAGCTTTATCAGATTTCCAAGGCATTCGAAGATATGGTCGAGGCGAATTCCCGAGATACCGAAGCATGGAGCCGGGCCGACCTCGAATTTCATACTGCTATTGTCAACGCCAGTGGCAACTGGGTCTATCGCCAGTTTGCAAGTGCCATCCAGGCGGCATTGCTTGCAAGCTTCCGGCTCACCAATCGCGCCAGCCAGTCACACGAACAGGCAATTTCAAGCCACCAGGATGTTCTGGAAGCGATCCGAATGCGGCAACCAGAGGCAGCACGCCAAGCCATGGCGCACCTTATCAGCTCTGCGCGAGGCGAGATGACGGAAGCGCTCCGACAGGCCAGTGCCTCACCGCATCTCATCGCGTGATCGATTTCCCCGCGCTACGAGCGCAAATAACCCTCAGTTTGCGGCGCCAACGGGCTGATTTCAGGTGGCTGGACATACGGCCATGATCCACGCTGCCGGGGATTTCCACGTTAACGACAGGCTGCCGAAAAGCGCGATCACCGCACGGTAGCGCTGCGCGATACAGCGGCGGATGTCCACTGCTGCGTAAACATAGCGCGATGAACAAGTCGCTCGAAGAAATCATATCCCTGGAGCCAGCGTCCGAACCCGCTTGCGACATTGATGTGGCCCGCAAAGCCTATGGTCGTGAGCTCACTGCCCCAGGCTTTCGCATGATGCTCCAACTGCGGGAGGTCCATATAAGGGTCATTGAGGCTACCGACGACAAGACTTGGGAACGGCAGGCGATCCAGCGGTTCCATACCGAAATCGACCATGCAGGGATGCATTTTCAGGGTCGTTTTCAATGAACAGGGAGCCACCAGAAGCGCGCCGCGAATGAGACCTGCCTGATGACGGTTAGCGTAACTGGCGGCGAGAAGACAACCAAGGCTGTGCGCAACAAGAAAGGCGCCGTCGGTGTTCGACAGCGCCTCATCAAGCTTCGCCTGCCAATCTGCCAACACCGGACATGTCCAGTTTTCCTGTTCGACGATTGATGAATAGACGTTGTCGCGCGTCCAGTGCCGCTGCCAATGATCGTCGGAAGATCCGTTCAACCCCGGAATGACAAGCGTCTGGATCATGACCGACCTCACTGCCTCTCTATTGCAGTGGGAAGATAGACACCAGGTCAGGTTGCGTCGGCGAAATCGCATCCAAAATCTACCGGAAAGATAGATTAATTTGCCTCGCGAGGTGAGAGACGCTGCGATAGATTGCCGGACAACCAACACAGAACGAATGGAAATCGGACATGAAAAACTTCAACACTGCAGGCCAGTACAAGACCAGCCGGTTTGTGGGTTCGTCCGTTCTCCGATGCCACCTCCAGTCCCGAATGCAGATGTGTATTACGCCGATTACGGCGGACCACACTGAAGAAAGATTGCGAGAGTGGAGTGAAGGACATGCAGAAGCAAGTCATTGAGCATGGCGGATTGCCAGTCGGCATAGCCATTCCTGACAGTGGGAAGTTGCGTTTTATCGCGGTGAAATTTCACGTCATCGATCTCGACGATAGACGGTTTTCGACCGTTGGCGAACTGAGGGCCGCAATCAGCGACCATCTTCGTTCCCAAAGACCGATCGCGGCCTGACGACGACATGCGTCATCTTCGGCCTGATCCACGCGCTCGATAAACTCCTTATCCCAGAGAGAACCATGAAAGACATTTTGAAATTTGCCGGCAACCGGACGATGACGGTCGGCGCGACGCTCATTGTCATGAGCCTGGTTTTACGCAATTTCGACACCGGCATCCCCAATTGCCTCGTCGCAGTCAGTTTGGCGGCAGGCCTGGTTTCGGTGATTTTTGCGGCCGCTCGAATGAGTGATTAAAGGTCGCCTTGACGAAACGGCCTTGCTTACCCACATCCCGCGAGATTGGGACAAGATGCATCATATGAGAACATTTCTAGAGAAAACGTTCGGGCCGACCGAACTCGCCATTGTTGAATCTGCTTTCAGTGAATGGATTGATGAGGCCAAGGTCGAAAGACAGAGCCCTGAAGCCGAATTGGCGGCAGCGATCGTGATCAACCTGTTTCGCGAGGGTAATGATACCGTTCCAGCGATACGGAAGGCTATTTCCGCCCACCGTGGCTTGAACGACCTGCGCCATTCCTGAACATCATAGCAATCTCCTCCCGGGACGACCGTCATCGATGGCTGAAATATGCAGAAACCGCTTCGATATCCTCGGGTGTCAATTCCTTGGCTGCATCCGTCATCAAGTGAGCATAGGAAGAGCCACCTCGAATCCCAGCTTTGAACAACACCAGTTGTTGGCGAAGGTAGGCTGCGTTCTGGCCGGATAATTTCGGATAGGCTGGGTTGGCCGCAGCCTTATCGTGGCAACTCAGGCAAGCCGGGACCTTGTCCTTCTGCCGCCCGTGTTCCGCAAGCGCTTTGCCTTCTGCCGCAAGTGCAGGATCAATCACCTCTGAATGCCGTTGAACAGGCGTCTGTTTGGCATAATAAGCCGCAAGTTCCGGCAGCGCGTCATCCGACAACGTGCCGACAGCCACCTGCATGATGCCGCTCGGGCGGTCTTTCGCGACATAGGCTTTCAGCGCGTTGAGAAGATAGGTTTCCGATTGCCCGGCGAGACGTGGAACAAGGCTACCGTCATTAAGCTTGCCTTCGGCGTGACAGCTCTCACAGGTGATCGGAAGAGGAGAAACCTCACCCGCATGACCAATCCCGTGCAGGCCGGATGACTTGATATATTCATCGGCATCCATCTCAGGCAGTCTCTTGAGGAAAGCGACCATAGACCAGACCTCATCGTCCCGCGACTGGGTGGGCCAGGCCGGCATGCCGGTGAAACGCACCCCGTGTTTGACGATCTCGAACAGTTCGGCTTCCGACCATTCCGGCACGACCGTCTTCAAATCCGGCGGTGGAGGCAGCATCGCAAGCACGGAATCCGGCCGGGGCTGCGCCGGCGAGCCATGACAGGTGGCACAACCGGTCTCAAAATGGCCGGCAGCACCGGGGATCAGCCCGGGATCGTCGAGCGGCGGTACATCGTCGATTGCGACGGCGCGCGCGGAGACGGAATTGCGCATTACCCAATGCAGAAACCAGTCGGTAATCGCCCAGTGTCCGGTCGAGGCGCGCACGCTCATCAATCCGGACCAGCCGACACCAAGCCCGAGCAAGGGCGCGATGATGACGAGCACGACAAGGTGTTTCCAGCGAATTCTCATCAGCCCCTCCTCCGCGTCGGCTCAGGTCCCCCTGAGTTGAGCGTCGTCGCAAGAAGCGACACGCCGCCAGCAAGATAGACAGCAGCCCCGACGAGCAACATGATGACGCCACCGGCCTGCTGGTCGAAGATCGGGCTCAGCGTAACGCCGAAACAGGTAACCTCCGAGGAGCCGTAGAGCGGCCGCGGCGACAGCGCTAGAAGCGCCCCGAGCAGGGTCATATGCATGGAGGTAAACAACAGGCCAAATGCACCCGCCATACGGCGGCCATCTCGTCCGGCCTCAAGCCCGCCGAGACACGATAGCCATAAGACAAGACCTGCAACGAGGAACGTCAGCTGTTCGATAGTGGCGATTGCACCGGATCTTGCCGACAACTCCCGCAAGGCCGGAATATGCCATATCCAGACGGCCACAAGTTCGAACACCGAGGCAACAACCGGAGAAAACCAGGGCCAGCGGGCAGGAATATCCAACCGCGTTCCGGACAGGCCGATGGCGATCAGCGGTGCTGCACCGGCGACAACGCCCATATGAACGATCATGTGAATGGTGAACGAGGTCCGGTCAGAGAGCGGCAGAAGGAGGGCCCACAAACCAAACAGCAGACCCAGACCGGAAAGGATGCAGGCGCGCTTCATCGCTGGCACTCCGCAATGAAGATCAGTGGAATGGCGACATACACGACCGCAACGAAGCTGAGCCCCGAGAGCAGAAGCGTGGCAAAACCCTGGAACAGTGCGCGGTCCTTTCGCGTCGCCTCGTCATGCGGCGGGTCGCCCGAGCCGAAACCCCATTGCCGCCAGGCGAGATAGGCAGAAAGGACGATTACGGCGAGCGCGACCACGGTAAAGCCGGCAAGTGCAAGCCGCACCGTGGCGAAATCAAACCCGAACGTCGCAGCCTTTGCACAATAGACGGCGACGGCCGCGTAACAGACAACGAAATGGATCGCCCAGACCGTTGGGGCGGTGAATAGGGTCCAGAGGCTTTCCACCTCGCGCGGGATGACGCTCTTCATGCGTTCACCATTGGAAAAAGGCCCAGAACCGCGAATGTGACGATGGCGGTGAAGGCCATGAAATGCCAGTAAAGCGCCACGTTTCGGATATCCTGATCATAGTCGGCCGTCATGCGACCGGCAAAACTCTTGGCCAGACAATAGGCCTGCATGACGATACCGACGGCACCATGCACGACGGTCCAGATGGCGATGATCCAGACAGTTGCAGGGTAAACATTCGACGTCGGGTCCATGCCATGGACGTAAGGCCCCGCGAGACCGGCAAAACAGGCAGCAATGGTGACGACCATTGCGGCGATGAGTGCCGCACGGCAGCCCGCCGGTCCCTTCTCATTGAGTTCGCGGGCGGCGAGCGTCAGCCCCCAACCGATAAGGAAGAGCGCCAGCGCCACCATCGGCCAGAAGGCGCCAGGCCCAGTGGCGCCAGCCGTAAGGTCCTCGTGTACCGTCCAGTAGAAGAAGTAACCGAAGATCAGGCTCGCGAAGGCCGTACCATCACCGACCATGGTGATGAACATCGCCCACCAGCCGACCGAGGCCGGGCCGGAGACATAGACGGGTAGCGTCTTGCCCAGACCGACATCCACATCTTCGGCCTCCGGGATCTGAGCCGTACCCGTCCACAGCCACCAGACGATCGCGATGAAGGTGATAATGGCGCAGATTAAAGTGGGGATCCACCAATGGAAAGTCAGCGCGATAAACACGCCACCAAGCGCCATGGCCGCGATGATCGGGACATAGGAAACCCCGCCGACCCGCAGGCATTGGATCGGTTCCGCATCGAGCACAGAGGTGACAAGCGTTTCGCGTTTGCCGGATTTTGCGTCCGGCAGGTAAAACCGTCCGGCCTCGATATCGGCCTGCAGGTTGGGCTGATCCCAGAGCGGATAACGGCTGGTGATGATCGGCACCGAGCGCATGCCCCAGCTTTCGTCGGGATCGTTCGTCCATTCCAGCGTGCCGGAATTCCACGGATTGAGATTGCGCCCTTCTGGCTTGGGTTTTGGCCGAAAGATATCGATGACGAAGGTCATGACGCCGGCTGCGAAGATAAAGGCTCCGACCGTCGAGATGAGGTTGAACAGATCCCAACCGAATTCTTCCGGATAGGTGAATATCCGGCGCGGCATGCCGCGAAGACCGGAAAAATGCATTGGAAAGAAACCGACGTTGAAGCCGACGAACATCAGCCAGAAGGCGAACTTGCCCCAGGCATCCGACAGTTTCTTTCCGGTGACGAAGGGGAAGTAGTAGTAAATGCCGGCCACGATCGGAAAGAACATGCCGCCGATGATCACGTAATGCAGATGGGCAACGATGAAATAGGTATCATGCGCCTGCCAGTCGAAAGGCGCGAGCGCCACCATGACGCCGGTCAACCCGCCGATGGTGAAGATTGCCAGCCCTCCTGCCCCAAACAGCATGGGTACGGAAAAGATCACCCGCCCGGCCAGCATGGTGGCGATGAAGACGAAGATCTGCACCCCGGTGGGGATCGCGACTGCTTCCGATGCGGCGGAAAAGAAGGCGAGCGAAATCTGCGGCAGGCCGGTGGTGAACATGTGATGCACCCACAGGCCGAAGCTCAGAAAGCCGGTTCCGACGGCTGCCAGCACGATCCATGAATAACCGACGATCGGCCGCTGCGAAAACGTCGGCACGATCATGGCCATCAGGGCGATGGCCGGCAGAAAGATGATGTAGACTTCCGGATGACCGAAGATCCAGAACAGATGTTGCCAGAGCAGCGGATCGCCGCCGCGCGAAACATCGAAGAACGGCCAATCGAACATCCGCTCCATCTCGAACAGGATGTCGCCGGCGATCAGCGGCGGAAAGGCAAACAGGATCATGCCGGCAACGATCAGCAGATACCAGGCGAACATCGGCATCATGTTGATGCGCATGCCCGGAGCCCGGCATTTCATGATGCCGACGATGATTTCGACAGCGGCTGCGATCGACGCGACCTCGATGAAGGAGAGACCGAGCAGCCAGATATCGGCGCCGATACCAGCATATTCCTTGTCGGTGGCAAGCGGCGGATACATGAACCAGCCGGCATTGGGCGCTGCGTCGAAGAAGATCGAGCCGCAGACAAATATGCCGCCGAGAAGAAAGCTCCAGAAGCCGAAGGCGGAAAGCCGTGGGAAGGGCAGTTCACGCGCACCGAGCATTGAAGGCAGAAGAAAAATCGCAATCGCCTCGAAGATCGGCACCGCGAACAGGAACATCATCACCGTGCCATGCAGGGTGAAGGCCTGATTGTAGAGGTCGGCGGAGATGAGATCATTGTTGGGCGTAGCCAGCTGGGCGCGCATCAGAAGGCCTAGAGCACCGGCAAACAACATGAAGGCGAAGGCGGTGACACCGTACCAAAGGCCGATCTCGCTGTTGTTGACGGATGTCCAGTAACGCCAGCCGCTGGGCGTTTTCCAGACCTCACGCAACCTTTTCTCCTGAGCGGCCCGTTCGTCAGGGGTAAAATTGCCGAGCTCCACCATCACTTGAGCTCCTTCAGAAATACGGCGATTTTCTTGATGTCGTCTTCGGGAAGCATGCCGAAATGCGGCATCTTCACACCCGGCTTGATCTCGCCCGGATCGGCGATGAAACGCGCGATGTCCGTTTCCGTATGCGGCAGGGTTCCGGCAGCCAGCGTGCCACGCTCGCCGAACGCCGTCAGATCCGGACCGATGCGGCCGTTGGCCGCCGTACCGGCAATTGCGTGGCAGGCACCGCAGCCATTGTTGAGAAAGGTGGCAAGACCTTCGGCATCAAGAGGCTTCGATGCCTGGCGCGCAGCGAGCCACGCGTCGTGCTCTCTAGCTGCCACAGCACGCACGGTGAATGCCATCAGCGCGTGAGACTCTCCACAAAACTCGGCGCAGACCCCACGATAGGTGCCTTCCCTGTCAGCCGTCAGCGTCAATGGATTGGTCCGGCCGGGTATCATGTCCATCTTGCCGCCGAGCGATGGCACCCAGAAAGAATGAATGACATCCGCCGCCTTGAGGGAAAAATGCGCCGGCTCACCGACCGGGATACGCACCTCGTTGGCCGTTTCGAACATCACCTCGCCAGCTTCATCGAGATAACGCACCCGCCACCAGAACTGCTCGCCGGTCACCTCGATGCGGCGCACCTGCTGATCGTCCGGCAGCCAGGGCCGGATCGCCGGCATCAGCCACATGCCATAGGACAGGAGCGCGCAGAGAAGGACGGTCGGCAGTATCGCGCCGCACCACAGGATGACGCGGCCCGCGGCTTTCTCCGAATGCGCATTCTTTTTGCGGGAGGCGTAAACGAGGGCGGCAACGACGGCGATCCAGATGACCACGCCGCCGACCAGCATGACGAAGAAGAGGTGGGCGACATGAGATGCCTCCGGCCCGGCCGGATCAAGTGGCGAGTGGGAGCCGGAACAGGAACTGAGCAAAATTCCAGGCAGCAGGATCGATGACGGACAGAGTTTTGAGCTCCGAAGGCCCGATATTCTTGGCCGGCTTGCGTCGGTCAACCCTTGATCCATCATCGATTGGGTTTCTCCCTCCCCGGGATTGCAAAGAATTTGCGCATTCGGCCATTCGTTCGCAAACGCATCCTTGGCCTAATGGTTCCAGAGGAGACGCTCCGGTTTTGCAGCGGAAGTGCGGTGGGGCAGGAAGCCGGATGGATGTATCCAGGCAGGTTCAGCGGAATGACCGAACCCGCAGCGACAGGTCATGACCGGCCCCGTCAAGGGTCCGTGTAACCCAATACCCGAATTCTCAGTTCATGCGCGCCGGGATCGCTGGAGAAAAGGAGCGCTCCAGATGACCTGGACTCCGCGGCGACATAATCGAACGTGACTTCTGTTTCTTCAACGACATCACCACTGATGATTTCCCCGCGCACCGTCACATCCGCCGCTGTTGTCGTCGATTTGTTGGCGATGTCGAATGTCACGCGGTGACCATTCTCGACGGCGCTATGGCTTGTCACACTGACACTCAGATCGGGAGGTGCTTCTTCTTGGGTGAACACTTCCCAGGATATCAACCCGATCATCAAAAGAACGAGCGCTGCCGAGATGGTTCCGGTTACCCATTCGATCCAATGCGGCGTCTTTTCCTCGGCACTTGAACCAGCAGCAGACATGATCGGTCCTCTACAAGATAAGGCGGGCAGCTGCAGCGCCGACCGCCCCCGGGAAGCTCAGGACGATTGACGATGTCAGCATCTGGCTTACGGCCTTGCCATCGAGGCGCCCAAACAACCAAAGCACAAAAACACTGACCGCCATCGCGACGATATATCCGGGCAAGGTGAAACGCATCAGGACGTGCCACCAGGGCGTGCCCTTCGGCATCTCATGGGTTCCTTTGAACGCAACGGCATAGACGAAAGCGTGCATGATCGCGATCGAGGCAATGATCGTTGCGAGCGCATGCCAAGGCGTCATTTTATAGGTAATCAGAATTATCTCTTCTGTCGGAGCGACATTGAGATTGAGAAAGAGCGCACCGACCGCCATCAGAAAAAGCTCGTGACCGTAGTTGCTCGACATCTCATCTCGCACCGCATCCTCGCCACCGGTCTTTTGAGACGAAACCTTCGTGGCCGTATCCGAGCTGTTCTGATGCCCCAATTGTGACCGCCCCAGTAGAGCCCCTATGCTGGCGGGCACGGCCTGTATCGCGACCTTACCGACGATTGCCGACCAGGACATCCCGCCCCCGAGATCTCCAAACAGAAGCAGGATTGTCGCTCCGATCGAGATGCCGAGACCATAGGCAATCATTGCGTCTCGGAAGGCCTGGGTAAAACTGTAGGTCCGCTCAAACCCAACACGACGGGCAAGTAACACAAGCAGGGGAATATTGACGAGGACGAGAATGAGGAGCCGTTTTCGCTCCATGTAAAAACCGAGTTGCCACAACTCCATCGTCATCAACATAGGGAGACCAAAGATCAACGCGCCGGCGGCACCGCGACCCAGCCCGACCAAGAATTCACGCGGTTCGGGGTCCGCATCATCCTTTCGGCAATCTGCCACTTCAGGTCTCCATCTCCGCCGCCGAAATTTCCGACGGCATAACGAACTGAAGCCAAGATCGGTTCATCGGCGAGCACCCGAACACTGTAACGAGCGTCCGCGTGTGAGACGAGCTTCATAGACCGGCAGAAGGAAACATCGGAAAACTGGGGTAGCCAAGCGCCGATGCCGGAGAAAATTGGTGGAGGCGAACAACACACCCCTGATCGTCCCATCCTCCACCATGTCGAGATGTGCCTACCTCGCGACAATGTGAGGATACGGCGCAGGGTCGACAACAAGCAAGGAACCGACACCGGACTGTACCATATCGTACAAAAGGCAGATGAAGGTCAGCTCCAGGCGATATGCCTTTCACACGGGATAGGGTCGAAAACCGGCCTTCAGAAAGGATGCCGGGACACCTTCCTGGCATTTTCGGCTTCACGCCTCAGCCAGGCATCATTGGCGGCTTCGGGCGTTGTCTGCGGTGTTGGATTACGCGCCTTGTGCCAACGGCGAAGCGTCAGGAAGGCAAATGCGCCCAAAGCGAAAACAAGTACGGTAGCGAGCAAAATCATGATTGTTGGATCGACCATCGATAATCCTCCTGTTTGATTTTCCAACGCCGTATTTCTGTTCGAGTTCCTTCTTTGAGACCTGTTTTACGACAGAGTGGATCCGGACGTTTCTGTCCTCAGGCAAATCCTGGCTCAGCTGCAGCTTCGGTTGCGAGAACGAGGCTCGCCGGTGGCAGGCCGTCTTTATCGCCCATGACCACCGCCGAGACATAGGCCAAGGCATTTTTCATACCGTTCATCGTGTAGGGCTTCTCGATCGCTCCGAGAGCACCGGCAAAATCCTCCGGGATCTTCTTGATGTTGCCACTGACGAAAACATAAGGAACGTCTGCTTCCGCAAGCTTCCTGCCGACATCAATGCCGGTCGGACCATCCATGAGGTGGATGTCGACGAACGCAAAGTCCGGCTTTTCGTTGGCAATCTGCTCCAGCGCCTGCGAGCTGCTCATGGCAAGACCGGTAACCTCGTGACCCGCCATTTCGACCTCGCTTTCCAGTTCCATGGCCAGCAACATCTCGTCTTCGACGATCAAAACCCTCAATGCGAATTCTCCTGCTCTTCGCCAACCAGCAGAACGACGTCGACAACCGTCTTTCTGCCTTCAAGCTTCTTTTCTATCTTCGCTCCAAGCTGCTGCGCCAATGCTTTGAGGAGCATGCTGCCCAGCTCGGCGCTCTCACTGTCCTGCTCGACCGGCTCGGATATATCCTCGATCCGGATCAGGAAATCACCGTTTAGACGACGGACAACCACATGGATGTCACCGCCGCCATCGTTCAGACCTCGACGAACGGCATCGCCGACCAATTCGTTGACGATCAGCGACAAAGGCGTCGCCTTGACGGCCGGCACAAGGAGCGGTGCCAGATCAAGCGACAGACGAATGTCGTCTCGACCGGTCGCACTGACCAGATCCGTCACCAGCTCTCGTGTGAAATCCGACATGTCGAACTTGGAAACATCATCGAGAGTGAAGAGCTTGCGCTGTACGGTGCTGAGCGCCTCGATCCGGTTGAGTACGGCCATCAACGTCTGCTTCCGCCCTTCGTCCCTGGTGACACGTGCCTGCAGCTTTACGATCGATGCCATCGTCAGCAGATTGTTCTTCACGCGATGGTCGACCTCGTGCACGAGCAGGCTCCGTGCATCCAGGGCAGCGCGAAGATTGGCCGTATGCTTGGCAACCTCCGCCTCTGCCTCGTGTCGAGCGGCGGCAAGGTCGGCCTCCCGGCTCTTCACATTGGTGAAATCGAGCTGCGAGGCGAAGAAATATATGATGCTGCCGGCATCGTCGCGCACGGGACTTATGAAGACGGCATTCCAGAATATGCTGCCGTCCTTGCGATAATTCAGGATATCGACCGCGATATCCTGTCCCGCATTGATGGCGCTCCTGATGGCGGCGATGGTTGCAGGATCGGTCTTGGGGCCTTGCAGAAGCCGACAGTTGCGCCCGACAACCTCGTCGTCGGAATATCCCGTCAACCTTCTGAATGCCTCATTACAGAAGATAATCGGATTGTCTTGCTGCTTCGGGTCCGTCACGATCATCGGCATGCGGGTCGCCTTGAAGGCTGCGGCGAATGGGTCTTCGCGCACATGGCCTGCGACAAGGCGGTCGCCTGCATCCCGGGCATCAGTTCGATTTCGATCCTGTTCTTGCATGGAAGTCCTGAAGATGTTTTTGACACAAGCCGCGTCGGAGCATTTGGTTCCTGCATGCGCCTTTAGCCTTCCTACAAAATACCCGCTTCGATATCGCAGATCACACGGAGGGCGTGGCTTCCGGCCGTTGCGGCCATCGTCCATTCAGCGAGACGCGAACACATCCCAGTGCCCAACGGTGCAGCCGGAATGGTCAACCCGCTCCAACCGCGCCGAGCGCCAGTCATCCAGCTCGCCTTCCTCTAAGAGCCGCGTCTCCGCAGCCGCAGTCGCCATGCCGAAAACGAAATGTTGCTGCAGTTCCGCCTGCGCCGGGCCAAGTCGCCACGGACTTGGCGCCATCTCGACCCGGAAGCCCCGATCTTCGAGCAGCGAGCGCAGAACTGGTGCGGCGGCCGGACCGAGCGCCGGGCCAAACCCCTTATCCTGGCGCTGATGGTCGTTGAACGCCGCAACGACCTTCCGATCCATCGGATGCGGATCGTCCCAATCGCACGTGCCGTCGTAATTCAGCGCGGCATAGAGGCCAATATCCGAACGGGGGAGTTGCGTGAGCAACTGGGTCAGAAACTTTTCGGACACGAGATCGAAAAGCGCCGATGCGGTGACCAATCGCGCCCCGGAAAATACGTCGGCGGACACGTCATCCAAATGGGCTTCGACACATTCGATCTGCACGGACTGGCCGTGCCGGTTCAGCGCTTCGGCCAGCAGCAACGGATCGTTATCGGCAAGCCGCCAGCGCCAGTGAAGGGCTTCCGGTAAAAGCGCCCGTAAGGTCGATCCTGTACCCGCCCCCAGATCGAGGACAAGTGCATCCTCTCTCGCAGCCACCACGTGATCGATGACCCGTTTCCGCAGGTCGCGATCACGCGCTGCATGATCGGCCACTTCACGTAGATCGAGCCAATGCTTGTCGAAACCGCTCATTGGACGCCTTCCAGAAAATCAGCCAGGACCCGCGCGCTCGTCGGCCAATCCGGCAGGTGCATGCCTGCCGCAAACGAGCCAGCGGCATAATCCCGGCGCGCTTGCGGATCGTCGAGCAGGACTGCCAGAGCAGCGGCAAAGCTGTCGACATTGCCAGGTTCGACAAGTGTTCCCGCGGTTCGCGGCACGAGATCAGGCAGAGCCCCTGCCCGGCATCCGACGATCGGCAGGCCGCGCATCATGGCTTCTGCAAACACCATGCCGAAACCTTCATAACGACTTGCCAAAGCAAAGATGTCGGCGCGTGCATATTCCGCGTCGACATCGTCGAGCGCACCGGTAACAACGACCCTGTCATTCACGCCATGCTCGGCAATCTGTCGGCGCAGGCTCGATGCGGATACCTTATCCATCATGTCGCTGCCGACGATCCGGCACTGCCATGAGCGGTCACGCACCTGAGCCAGTGCCGCGACAAGCGTTGGATGATCCTTTCGCTGCGTCAGCGAGCCGATGGCAAGGATCATCGGCGGTTCGCCTTCGGCACTGCCCTGCGCCGGTTCGGCACGTTGCGTGCCCGGTATAGCGACACAGATCGCATCCTGCCCAACGCCGAAATCCGAAACCAGAGTGCGGGCGGTTTCCGGGCTCGTCACGACGATCCCGCGAACGCAGTCCAAGGCAGCGGTCTCGCTTTTACGGAGATCTTCCGCTTGGCTCTCCGAAAGCCCCGTTTCCAACGCCAGCGGATGATGAACAAGAGCGATCAGCTTCAGCCGTTGAGCTTCACGCCGGGCGATCTCGGGCATGGCTCCGAATGCCAGTCCGTCGACAAGGACGAGGCTTTGATCGGGAATGCCCGCAAACTGCATCGCCGTCGTTTCCATTTCCTCACGGCTTGCAACGGGAAAGCCATCCGCCAACCGAAGGTGCTGGACATTCCAGCCCAACACCCGCAGTTCAGCGATCATCCGCCGATCGTAACCGTAACCGCCGCTGCGGGTATCGATGTCACCGGGAATGGCAAAGACCAGTTGCGGCGCACCGGTTTCATGGATTCGGCCGCTCAAATCGCGGCCTCGTACCACGCCCGTGCCACATGGCTTTCGTGCAGGGTGATCTTCAGACGGCGGATCCGCTTGCCACCCGGTCCGAGTTGTCCCGCTTCGATGCGTCGGCGCAGTTCATCGAATATGTGTTTGGCCAGTACCTCTGTCGTCGTCACCTTGCCGCGAAAGACATCCAATTCGTCGAGATTTTGGTAATTCAGCGGCCCGACAACGTTTTTCAGCTCAGCGGTCGCAAGGCCGATATCGACGCCAAGCCCGTTCTCGTCGAGGTCCTCCGTCATGAATGCTGCATCGACGACGAATGTCGCTCCGTGCATTGCCTGAGCGGGACCGAAGACCTCGCGCGGCAGGCTATGGGCAATCATCATGTGGTCACGCACTTCGACAGCAAACATCGTATCGGGGTCCTCTCAGGTGTCAGAAATAACGGATGCGGTGGCAGAGTGTATCCGGATCGGAAAGGATCTGGATGTAGCGCCCGGCGAGATCATCGAAAGCCGTCTCGCCGGAAATAAGATTGTCGAGGCGATCGTCGGTCAGGAGAGCAAGCGCCGTCTCAAGTCGCCTCGAAAGCGGCCAACGCGCTCGTCGTGCCGCCGGTACGTGGCCGACTTGCGAGCCCACGATAGACAAACGATGGCTGTGAAACCGTCCACCGAGCGGCACAGCGGATGTGCCGTCTCCAAACCAGGACATTTCGACGATCCGTGCCTCGAACCCAGCGACCGCGATGGCCGTTGCAAGCCCCTTGGAGGTGGCGGAGGCATGAATGACCACATCGCTGTCGCAGGCCGAAGCTTCGGCTTCGCCGGGCAAAGCGAAGCGACAGCCAAGCGTTTGCGCAAGGGCCCGGCGATCGGCGTTCACGTCGACAAGCGTCACCTGCACTCCCGGAATTTTTGCCGACAGGAATGCGACCAGCAGCCCGACCAACCCGCCACCGACCACAGTTACCTTGTCACCAGCGAGAATTCCGGCATCCCAGATGCCGTTCAACGCCGTTTCCATATTGGCAGCGAGAACAGCGCGCGCGGCCGGAACATCAGGTGGAACTGGGATCGCCATTTTCGCCGGCACATGGAAGAGATCCTGATGCGGATGCAGGCAGAAGACTGTCTGTCCTAGAGAGGCCGCAGATCCGGCCTTGACCGTGCCGACCACGGCATAACCGTATTTGACCGGGAACGGAAACTCGCCTCCCTGAAGCGGTGCGCGCATGCAGTCGTGTTCGCTTTCGGGCACCGATCCTTCGGCCACGAGAGCTTCCGTCCCCCTGCTGATGGCGCCGAAACGGCTTTCGACCAGAAGATCATCTTCTCCAAGCAGGCCCAACGGCGCCTGCTTCATTTCAGCTCGCCTCACTCCCGTCAGCCACAACGCATTCGAGGTCGTCATATGCGACTGTCCGCCAGCGCCTCGTGAGAAACCGCCGTCTCCCACGAGGTCTGTTTATGGGCAACCTGCGGGCGACGCCAGCGGCGGGCAGCGTGGGGCACCAGCGGGCTCAAGATCCGGGGCATGCGTCCTTCCTCGGGAACCGCGAACAGGCCGAGACGTGTGGTCCAACGGCCGAAGCTTCGGGAAGCCGTCAGCATCGTAAAGGGGATCGCCAGACAGAGGCCTGCAACCATCGGCAATGTCCACAGCAAGGCGGTTGCCCCTGCCCCGAGCAGCAGGACGATGGCAAGCGTGATACCGATTACCGTTTGCAGGCCCATCGTCCTGAGAGAGGATGGAAAAGACACGCCAAGCCTGTCGCGGTTCTGGCCGCTCCACGCGACGCAGCGCCCGAACGGCAGGCCGAGAAGAAAAACGGAAACATAGACGGCGATGATTGGCGCCATCAGCATCGAAGCGAGGATTTCCACTACTGCGGAAAAGCCGAACCGCAGCGGGCCGCCGTAACTGCGAACCGCACCTTTCGTCAGACAGACATCAATCATGCCGGCAAGTTTCGGTGCGATCGACATGAAGAAGATGACGGCAAAAAGGGAAAGGCCAAGCCGCAGGTAGGTGGGATCGAAACCCATGGAGAGGCCCTTCCAGGCGGCCGCAAAGGTTGCAGCGATCCAGGCCGGGGGCGCGACATACATCAGGATCGCCTGCAGAACCTGAAACCGGCTGAGCGTCTTCAGCCCGGGTTCAAACAGGAACCGCCAATATTGCATATTGCCCTGGCACCAGCGCAGATCACGCTTGGCGAAATCGGGGAAGGTCGGCGGATTGGCCTCATAGCTCTGCGTTTCGATCGGCAACACACGCACCTCGTATCCGCCACGGCGCATATAGGCCGCTTCAAGCTGATCGTGGCTCAGCACGTGACCGCCGAGCGGTGGCGAGCCCGGCAGAACCGGCAGACGACAATGCGCCAGGAAAGCAGCGGTGCGGATCAATGCGTTATGCCCCCAATAGGGGCCGCAATCCGCGTTCCACCACGCGGCCCCCATGGTGAAGGCACGCATGCCGTGGCGCATGCCGAACTGGAACATCCGTGCAAAGCCGCTGGTCGCGGGCATACCCACCACGAGCGACTGCATGATGCCGATCTCCGGTCTTGCCTCCATTGCCGCGACAAGTCGTATGATCGCATCACCGGACATGACGCTGTCGGAATCGAGCGGCAGGAAGAAGTCGTAGTCGCTGCCATGTTCAACGAGGAAATCATGGATATTGCCGGCCTTGTAGCCGGTATTTTCGGCACGCCGCCGATAGATCGGACGGCTTTCCGCAGGCAGACCGATGGCTTGGACAAACTCGTCAAAGCCGGCGGCCTCGGCCTTGGCAATGGTTTCGTCGGATGTGTCGCTCAAGACGAAGAAACGGAAATGCCGCTCGAGCCCCGTCGCCTTGAGGCTCTCCGCCATCCCCTTCAGCCGTAAAAGCGCCGGTAGTGGATCTTCATTTCTCAGAAACAGCGTCAGAGCCGTGCGGGAAGACAATACGCGCGGGCGGCTGCGCTCACCCTTTGCATAGAATGGATAGATGCTGCGCGCCGGGTCACCCGGCCCATGCTGAAGCATCAGGCCGATAACCGCATTCCAGAAGCCGAGCACCGTCCACGGCATCGCCATCACGAAGCCGAACAGCATGACGGCTTCGAGCAGGTCGATGCCACCGGGCGACAGAATGCGAAACAGGCCGTAACCGAGTGCCGTGATTGTCCCGACGTTAAGTGCCAGAACGATAGCGCGGCGTTTGCCGATCGACAGTCCCCCATATCGGAACGCGCCTTCCGGTGTGGTACTGTCTTGCCCCATACGATTCCCCTCAAGGCCGTCGTCTTGATCGGTCTCGGCGGAGTTCACCCGGCTGGTATGCAAATCCATGGAAGCAATGCTTTCGATGAGTGTCTGACAGCTAAAATTAGGCGTCGATCACACTTCAACAAGGCGCAAGCCTGTTCAAACTCACGGTCTTCGTTCTCACGAACGGGTGATGCGGAATGGCACGGAACAAATATCCGGCCTTGTCGGTTGACGGTGAAATTCATGGTTGTGCCACGGAGCGCCAGATGGCTGTCTTATCCTCCCCGAACAGGGATTCCGCCGCCTATCCCCTGCAGTCGTTATTCGTCCCGTTTCCTTTCGTCTGCTTCACGCTGGCGCTCATCACCGACATCGCCTTCTGGCAAAGCGGCGGTAACCTGATGTGGCAGAATTTTTCCTCGTGGCTCTTGTTTGCCGGATTGGTTTTCGGAGCGATCGGCATCCTTGCCGGGCTTCTGGATCTTGTCCGCCGTCGTACCCGCCCTTTGCGGCCCGGTCTCCTGCCCATCTTCCTCTATCTGGTCGTCCTCGCCCTCGCGCTTCTCAACAGCTTCGTTCATGCAGGTGACGGATGGACGGCAGTCGTACCCTATGGGCTGCTGCTTTCGGCAGTGACCTTCGTGATGGCGCTCGTCGCGGCCATCGTATCCGCGCGCAAATATGCCAGACTGGCCTGGAGGATTTGACGATGAGATATCTCGTTCCCGGCATTTCGATCATCGCGCTCTCGGCCACTCTCAGCGCCAGTGCCCTGGCTCAGAATGCCGATTTCGACATTTCCCAGCAGATCGGGCCTGATCCCGTCCTTCCCGAGCCAACGCAGGAGCTGCTGCCGGATCTCAAGGTTGCCGAGGTGATCGGCTGGAAGGATGGCGAGACACCGAAAGTGCCGGATGGGCTGAAGGTTACCGCCTATGCCGCGGACCTTGCCAACCCGCGCACCGTTCACACGCTTCCAAACGGCGACATACTCGTCGTCCAGTCGCAAGCACCGGAAGGCAAACCGCTCAGCCGTCCGAAGGATTTCATCCGCGGCTGGATCATGGCTTTCGCTCATGGAAGCGGCGGAGGCGAAAAGAAGGAGACCAATCTCATCACCCTGCTGCGCGATACCAATCGCGATGGTCAGGTGGACGAGAGCCATGATCTCCTGACCAAGCTGGACTCGCCCTTCGGCGTCGCCTGGATCGACAACACACTCTATGTTGCCTCGGCCAGTGCCGTCCTTGCTTATCCCTATGAGCTTGGCCAGAACCAGATCACCGCGCAACCGCAAGTGTTGACGCCATTGCCCGGCGGCCCGCTCAATCATCACTGGACGAAGGATCTGGCGCTGAGCCCGGACGGGCAGATGCTCTATGTCTCCGTGGGATCGAATTCGAATGCCGGAGAAAACGGACTGGAAGCCGAGAAGGGCCGCGCCGCGATCTGGCAGGTCGATCGGCGGACCGGCGCAGCCAAGGTCTTCGCGTCGGGACTGCGTAATCCGAACGGGTTGGCCTTCCACCCGGAAAGTGGCGAGCTATGGGCCGTCATCAACGAACGGGACGAACTCGGCCCCAACCTCGTGCCGGACTATATGACCTCCGTGAAGGAAGGCGCCTTCTACGGTTGGCCCTGGAGCTATTACGGCCAGCATGTCGATGCCCGGGTCTATCCGCCCCGGCCGGAAATGGTCGAAAAGGCGATCGCGCCGGACTATGCGCTTTCAAGCCACGTGGCAGCACTCGGACTTACCTTCACCACGGGGTCGGCAATGCCCCAAGCCTATGCAAATGGTGCATTCATAGGCGAGCACGGCAGCTGGAACCGCAACAGCTTCAATGGATACAAGGTCGTCTACGTTCCGTTCGAAAACGGCAAGCCCTCCGGCAAGGCGCAGGATGTGGTGACAGGCTTCATCCAGGGTGATCAGGCGCGCGGGCGACCAGTCGGCGTGGGTATCGACGGAACCGGGGCATTGCTGATTGCCGACGATGCGGGCAACACGGTCTGGCGCGTGGCCTCCGCTGATGGAAACACCATTCCCCAGCCGATCGGCACGGATCAGGTTTCGATGAGTTCGCAATCCTCTGCAGAGACGAGGACCAGCCGTATCCCTGCGACAGCCCCGTCCACCGGGACTGAAACCACCGCCTCCGCCACTCAGCCGCAGGCCACATCGACGGAACGGCTCACGGCACAACAGCCAATCTCTGACGAGCCGGAAAAACTGCGTCCGGCCCAGATGCAGATCGCACCGGCTACCGGTCCTTAAAAACCGGCCTCGCGGAAGAGCACCATGAGGACGCGTCGCCAGGCGCGTTCAGCGAAACTGACACCCTTGCCGTCAATCAGCATCACACCTTGAACCGATCGCGATGGAAGCAACTCGTTGTCTGCGACCGTCGCCACCACGGCATATTGAGAGGAGACCGGAACCAGCCGTTGCCGCTTGCCCTCGTTGACGGCATGCACGGCGACTGCGCCATGATAATGCGAAGAGAGCTGTGGGACGTCGATTTCCCGCGCACCGGCTTCCGCAATGGCGGCGAGCGTCACCGGGATTTTCGGTTGAGATATATCATCCGGGACGAACCAGCCGGCGGCATTGACGGCGAGCCGGGAGTTGTCGTTTCCGGCCACATATCCTCGTGCCGCCGAGCCCATGCCGGCAGAAAGCAAGGCGACCTGCTCGCTGCGGCCGACCCATTGTTCCGGCAGAATTTCGGGATTGATCCCGGTGATCGTCCCGTCGAACGGCGCTTTCACCACCAGTGTTGCTTTTCGTTCTTCCAGTCCCTGCGTGCGGGCAAGCGAACTGCCGAGTTCACTCTCGATTATGCTGCGCTGCGCAAGGTCGTCGGCATTGGCGCCGACCCGTGCCAGACGCGAACGGGCGAGTTCGATCTCGACATCGGCGATCTTCAGCTCTTCGTTGATCTGCGGCGCGTCGATGACGAACAGCACATCGCCCGCCTTTACTGCCTGTCCGGCAGATATGTCGAGGCGCTCAATACGCCCCGGCTCCTGCGGATAAAGCCGCACGAATTGCTGCGGATAGATGACCGCCGGTGCGCTGATACGCGTCGAAAGCGGCAGAAAGGCCAGAACGATCAGCAGGCCGACAATCAAGGCCGTCACATAGGTCCGGCGTGTCCTGAGGATATCGCTGCGCATGGCCCACCATTCCTTCACTTCCATGACAACAGGGCGAACGATGAAAAAGCCGATCTCGACCACAAACAGCAGGATGCCGACCAGCTTGATGGTGAAGTGATAAACTAGCACCGCAATGCCGAGGTAGAGGATCAGCCGATAGATGGCGGTGGCAACCGCATAGACCGTCAGGATCACGTCCAGCCGTGGCGGAAAATTCTCTGGTGCCGGATATCCCGGCTTGAACAGAAACTCCCTCAGCCTCCAGCGCATGTGCCGGAAGCTGCGCGGTTGCAGGTTTTCGATCCCGAGCAGATCGGCAAGGATGTAATACCCGTCGAATCGCATGAACGGGTTGAGGTTGACGATGAGGCTGAGCACGACGCCGGTCGCGGCAAGCACGAAGATCGCGCTGCGCAGCGGCCCATCCGGCACGAAAGCCCAGGCCAGAAGAGCATAGGCCGCGACCGTCAGTTCCACCAGCATGCCGGCGGAATCGATCCTCAGCCGCTGCCGACGCGACTTCAGCTTCCAGGCGTCGCTGACATCCGTATAGAGAAGCGGCACCATGACCATGAAGGCAATGCCCATGGTAGGAATGCGGCAATCAAACCGGTGCGCCACATAGGCATGCCCCAATTCGTGCAGACATTTTATGAAGATCACCGAAAGGATCGAGATCGCCGCCCCTTCGAGCGAGAAAACGAAGGGGAAGGTGCCGATAAAGGCATCCCATTGACGCGAGACGAGATAGAGTCCCATCAACCCGGCAACGGCCGAGATCCACCAGAATACCTTGCTGAACAGAAAGGAGACATAAGGCCAGGTCGCATGGATGAAACGTTGCGGCCGAACCAGCGGGATCTTGAAGAACAGGTAGTTGTGAATGAGCCGCATGAACAGCGAATGTCGCGGCTGCGCCTTGTGATGCAGCGCCCGCCAGGCCCCCCGCGTCGGCTGAACCAGAAGCAGATTATGCTCCAGCATGCGCACGATGGTTCCAATGTCATCCACCGACATACGCTCGATGAACCTGGCATTGACGGTGCGCAGAAGGGTGCCTACCGTCTGGCTGACATTCCAGAAACTCAGCACCTGGAACATTTCGTAGGTGATGCGGAAGAAGCGGTTGCGGATCGGATCGAAAACCACCCAGGTCGGAGCGCCGGAATAACTGGCTCCGACGCGCATGATCTGCAGGTCCTGGCGCAAAGCCGGCAGCGGCGCGTCCTGAGGCTTGCCGATCTGAGGTTTGGCAATCTGGGGCTGCCCGGCGCTCATAGGCCGAACCGCTGGCGAATGACGGAGATCGGCTTGCGGAAAAGATAATAGGCGAGCGCGACCTTCTCGCCGCTGATCTGGGCGGTGCCGCGAATGCCGAGCCGCATGCCCGGCTGTTCGCCGTCGAGCGCCGCATAGATGCGATAAGCCAGAACGTCGCCCTCGATCATTCTCGCTTCGAACGAAGCCGCCACCACCTTTGCGCTTGCCGGTTTAAGCGGATCGGAATCGAGAAATGCCCGAACCTTCGCGCCCTGGGAGACCGCGATCGCATCCGCCACCGGCACGTCGATCCGAAGCTGCATGCGGTCTGGATCGGCGACTTCCATGATCCGCTCGCCGGTCGTCACCGGCCGGCCGACCCAATCCCGTCTGTCCGTATAGATGGCGATACCGTCCGCTGGAGCACGCACGTCCGAACGCTGCAGCATGTCGCGCGCATAATTTCGCTTGGCCGCCGCTACGGTGAGTTCGCTGCGCGTGATGGCAAGATCCGCCCGAAGCTTGGGGTCGGACACCGCGCCCTGCGTCACCTGCATCAGCTTGGCTTCGGCGACACGCACATCCTGTTCGGCAATCGCCAGTTCGTTGCGCAGCATGACATCGGACATTTTCAGGAGCGGCTCTCCCTTTCGCACCGCCTGGTCGGGGTTGACCGCGATGCTGTCGATCACGCCATCCATCGGAGCTGCGATAATACGCGGAGAAATCGGCGCAACCTCGACCGGCGCCAGAACCGTCATGGGAACGGGGTAAAAGCCGAGAGCGATCGCCGCCACCGCCGCGGCTGCCAGAAACGGTTTCACCTTGATGCGCCGTTTCAGCCGACGTTCACCGGTAAGCGCCGCCCAGGCATGAGAATAGGTACCGGCGAGCCGGCGGGCGATCAGCAGGTCCGGCTCGGTCCACGGGACCTCGCGCGTCAGAAGCATGCCGCCGAACACTGTGCCATCACGCAGCTTGAGCGGCAGCCATGCGACGAAGCGATAGGGATAGTTCACATGTTCCTGGTCACCTGGCGGACAGAAGGCAGGCAAGACGAAATCGCAGGGCGCCTCCAGCCCCTTTTCCGATCGCAGCGATCGCACCATCGCCTCGACCCAGCGGATGCGGGGCGAGTTCCGGTCGACACTGCCGATCGATGTAACGGCTTTCACCACAAGGTTTTCCGCTCTCCCGGCCAGGGCGAAAACCTGACGGCATTTGGTGATGCGGATGGTCTCGTTGGCAATAAGGAAGGCGAGCTCACTCACCGTCTGAGCCTGTCGCGCCTCGGCCTCGACCCTTAGCAGCAGCTCATACCCTTTGGACGCAGAGGAACCAGCATCCGAGGGAGCGGCCTGCGGCGGGCGGAGCGAGGCTTTGATATTCTGTTCCATCACCTTATCCCCCCGATGCGGGGTTGAATTCGGTCGGGCCGCTCATGCCGGGCAATATGCCCACGAAATCACCGGTAAAACGACCGGTCACCTTGACCGTCTGGCTGACGGGATCGACGACCGCTGCGATCCGCGAAACCTGCGCCTGCTTCTTCTCCCCGGTTTCGTCGATCGTGATGGCGAAACGCGCCCCGGGCTTCAGCCATCGCAACCAGTTGGACGGGAGAAGCGTCTCGATCTCGAGGTCTCCTTCGCTGACGATCTGCATCAGCGGCTGGTTCGGTTCGGGTATCTCATGCTCATGTGCCCGCATGAAGGCGATGCGGCCATCATAGGGTGCACGGATCACGCAACGGGACATCTTGCTCTGAAAGGCTTCCAACTCTGCTGCCGCCTGATCGGTCTTGGCCTTGGACAGGTTGACTTCAAACGCACCGACAGCCTTGGAGCGCGCCAGCCGCACGTTATTTTCATGGGTGATCGTTTCGGCCCGCAACATCGCCTCGGCCGACTTCACCTGTGCTTCGAGATCACTGCAGTCGAAGGCGGCGAGTATATCGCCCTTTTTGAAACTCTGCCCCTCACGAAATGGCAAGGATTCGATCGGAAAGATCAGGTCCGAACCGATCATTGCTTCGTTGGCGGCTTTCACGATACCGCGCAGCGTCTCCCCGCTTGGCTGTGCCCGCGCCGGGCCGATGCCCGACGCGGTTACCACGAGTGCAAGAACAAGACCCGCTACACTAGATGTCTGCACGTCGTACTCCCTTACACCGTTATTCGATCCGCCTTTTCTATTTGGCGGCGATCACCTCGATCTTTGCCGGGCCACCCGTATCGGTCCACATGGTGCGCAGCTGCATCGCCATCTGCTCGACACTGGAGCTGGTCGAAAGCCCGACGGGGAACGGATCGACGCCCAATGATGCGTAGATATTGGCATAGGCATTTTGCAGGTCGGCATAGGCCATATCGAGCTTCGCATCCGCCAGAAGCGCATTCATTTCCTCGCGGATGAGGATCTGCTCGCTGGTCCTCTGGGCATTGGTCTCGTCGCGAACCTGTTTCAGGATACGATGGGAGACGTTGGACAGGGCGGACGCCGTTCCATACGACTTCTTGAGATGGGCATAACGGACGCGGCTGATATGGACCTGGGTCATGATCGCCATGGCCACAGACAGGGCGCGCGCATCCAGAACCTCCTTCTGCGCATCGATCTTCTTGTTAACCGCAGGCAGCGCCACCACCTTCATGGCATTGAAACTGACCTTGGCGCCCCAGGACAGCCAATCGTTGGTGGCGATGAACTCGTTGGAATCGTAGTTCGTACCGGCATAGACGTTGAAGCCCGGCAGGATATCCAGAAGGGCGGCATTGACCTCCTTCTCGTTGATGCGGGTGCGGTAAGCCACCTCACGCATCTCAGGCCGGTTTTCCACCGCGATGCGGAACATTTCCGGCATGTTGTCCGGCACGGCGAGCTTGGTGGAAATCCGCTTCGGTACCGAAAGCGTGAAGCTGGTGCCCGGCGCCACATTCATCAGCGCCGCAAGCTGGCTCTTGGCGACCTTCAATTCGCCTTCCAGCATTTCGACCTCGCGCTTCACCTCGATCAACTCACGCTCGTAGGTGAGCGCCACGAGTGGTGAACTTTCGCCACCCGACGAGAGGCCACGGGTATCGCGCAGCGCCCGTGCGACACGGCTCTCAAGCGCACGCATGCGTCCGACGAGACGCTGATAGCTGACCGCGCGCCAATAGGCGGTGCGGACGTCCTCGATCACCTTGTTGACGATCCGTCGCTTCATTTCCTCCTGAATCAACGCCTCATCCGCAGCCTGCTTTGCCCGCACGTAGGAAAGGCCGAAATCGAGGATGTTCCAGGAGAATGTAAGATCAGCGGTTTGAATACTGTCATCGCGGGTGGAAGGTGTCGATGCGTCCGCTTCATCGCGGCCCGCATAACCAGCGCCGGCGACGACCTTTGGCAATGCGCTATAGGTTACCAGATCGGCCTCGCGCATTTTCAGCGCGGCTTGCATAATTTCCACTTTCGTGTCTAGGTTGTATTTTAGCGCTCTTGCCATTGCCTGGTAGAGATCGATCGAGCCGACGATCGGCTCCTGATTTGCTGTTGCCCGAAGAAGCTTTTCATTCGCAAAGGTCGCGTGTGCTTCTGGGGTGAATGGTTCCGTCTTTACCGTGCAACCGGTCGCAAGCAAGACGGCAGGCACAGTCCATATCAGCGGAAACTTCACTGCGTCACCTCGTAAGTCATTGCAACGAAACCCTCGCGACAAGCGATACTAGGGAACGCGTGCTTCCGACTTTCGCGCCATTCAACCTTGACATGGGGCACAAACGCATCCGGAAACCTAGGGCTGATTAAAGATTTACGAATATGATTAATAAGGACCTAATGGATTAGGCCATTCGAACGTGTGGGGCGCGCATTTTCTCTCGCATGAGATGCGCGCGAAGAACCTCCTTCTTGCAAGATGTCCCGTTTTCGCCTGCTTTCAATGCTATATCTTGCACTACTAAAATTTACTTCCAGCAATTAGGATTTTGTAAACAAGGCGATTCTAATTCTTGGAACTCGTTAATCCAACGACCGTTGCCCGTACGCTTTTTGGCAAACCGGGCATCCATCCGCACGGTTCGTCTGGGGTCTTAAAGCGGGAGACACGGCATGAACGAGCATTTCACTCGTCCTGGAAAATCTTCGCCAGCCGGCAAAAAAGCCGGAAAATCGAAGCGGGGGGCACAGGACAAGATCAGTTCCATGCTGATGGAACTCGAGCAGCGAATTGCCTTCGACGCGGCTGGTGCCGCAACCGTGGACCATACCCAGGACGAGCATGCCGCCAAGACCGGCGATGCAGCTGAAGCGTCTCACAATCAGGATGCGGGAGATCGGGACAGTGACGCGCTTGCCAAAGCGCTGGCCGCCATACCGGAAGGCGGAACCGAAAAAACACAACCCCTGGACGAATTCCCGAAACAGGTTGTCGTCGTGGACAGTTCAGTTCCCGACTACGAAACCCTCCTGCAGGACATAGACGGAGACTATGAGGTCATCGTCCTCGAACAGGGCCGCAATGGCGTCGAGCAACTCGCCGAAGCGCTGTCGCATATGAACAACGTGGAGTCCGTCCACATCATTTCGCATGGTGACGAAGGTCGGCTCTATCTCGGTTCAGCCGAACTCACCATCGAATCGATGGCGGGCGACTATGCCGACGAATTGCAGAGCCTGCGAAATTCCCTCGCCGACGATGCGGACATCATGATCTACGGCTGTGACTTCGCCCGAGGCGAACTTGGCCAGAATGCCGCCCGGATGATGGGTTACATGACCGGCGCGGATATCGCGGCATCCACCGACTCCACCGGCAATTCGGCCCTGGGCGGTGATTGGGACCTTGAATATCGCTCGGGCGAAATCACATCCGAGGTCCTGCCGACGCTGGATGCGCAGCGGGAATATGCCGAACTCCTGAACGTCCAGGCGTCTGTCGGCAATGGCGCAATCCTCGTTGTATCGGGCCGCACGCTCTACAGCGTCGACGTCTCGACCGGCAAGGCGACCGCAATCACCACCGCACCCGCGGCAATCGGTGGCGTAACACTCAGCGACACGCTGAACTCGCTGGCCGTCGACCAGACGAACGGCCTGATTTATTACACCGACAGCAATTCGGTTGCCACGAACCGGGCGCTCTTCGCCTATGATTTCATCAATAACAGCCATATCCTGATCGATAACGACCTGACCAATAATGGTGCGGGAGCCAGCATCACTGTCGGCACGACGGGTGTCGGCAGCGGCGCGGCGACGTTCTTTAATAACTCGCTCTATCTCGGCGTAGAGAATGCCAATACTGCCGGTGATGACCAAATCTGGCGGATCACCTTCAGTGGCAATGGCCGCACTATCGCCACCGCCACCACATTCGGTCCGCTGATCACCAATAATGACTGGGGTGATTTCGGGATCGATGCCGCCAACAATGCTCTGGTCAGCATCGGCGCCACGATCAGTCGCTTCAACCTGTCCACCGGCGCGTTGATCAACAGCTATGCCAACCCGAGCGGCACGACACTCGTCCAGGGTGCCGGCGATATCAACGGCAACAGCTACCTCGTCGGATCCTCCATCCAGCAGGTCAATCCCGCGACCGGGGCCTATATCGGATCGGCGATCACGATCACGACCAACGGCACAACCGCCCTGACGGGAATTGCCGACGGTGCCCGCTGGGTTCCGCCGACCGGCTCGATCGGTGACCGGATCTTCGACGACAACAACAACAACGGCGCAAACGAGGCGAGCGAGCCCGGGATCGGCAACGTCACGGTCCAGCTGATCGACGACATCAACGGCAATGGAACGGTGGATGCCGGCGATCGGATCTTAGGTACCGATACGACGGATGCTAACGGCAACTATCTCTTCACCGGCGTTTTGCCCGGTCAATATATCGTGCGGGTAACCGACACGAACGGCGTCATGTCCGGCGCCCTGTCGACGACTGGAGGGGCTACCCGTTCGCTCGCCTTGTCGCTTATCGGCGCGAACAATCTGCTTGCAGATTTCGGCTATCTGGCAGCACCGCCCGTGGTCGACCTCAATTCCGGTCAAAGCGCTCAGCAGATGATCAATAACGGTGGCGCACCCGGCGGCGCAGGGTGGACGGCCAGCACAGGTGTCGGCGCTGGCAACGTCACCAATGGTGGTTATGCCTGGCAGGCCGATGCCGTTACATCGGCAACCTTGACGCAATCCGGGATTTCCGGCTGGAACAGCGGTCTGGCCGCCTCCGGTGCTGCACGACTGACGTTCGAAATGGGCTGGAGCAATACGCTTCTGCTCGACAACACCATCCCGTCGACACTCGACGTCTCCATCGGCGGCGTCGTCTACGCACGTATCACGACGGGCGTCACAGGCGCAGCGGCCAACACGGCGACGATCACCTACTTCAACGGCGCGACCGGCTCACCAGGAACGGTCACCGCCTCGACTGCGGGAAGCTGGACACGGACACCGATAACCATCGACCTGCCCTCTTCGGTGGCTGCAACCGGCAATCTCGTCTTCACCTTTGCCAATCCCCCATCCGGTACGCTGCTTGGCGGCAGCGACGACATCTTCATCGACAACATCAGCGCGATAACAACCTTCGATGCCACGCCGGGCGTCAACTTCACGACGACCTACACGGAGAATGGCGCTGGCGTCTCGATCGGCAGTGCGGCCACCGACGTGCGCGACAATGACAGCACAACGATGCGATCGGCGACCATCGTCCTGACCAATGCGCAGGCGGGCGATCTGCTGGCGCTCGGGACGCTTCCGTCAGGCATCACAGGCGCGATCGACACATCGGTCGCCGGGCAGATCACCATCAGACTGTCCGGGACTGCAACTTCCGCCGACTACGCCACCGCGATCCGCGGCATCACCTTCGCCAACACCAGCGAGAACCCGAACACGACAGCCCGCACGATCAACGTGACGGTCAATGACGGCGGCCTGAGCTCAGCCGTCGCCACCTCGACGATCAACGTCATTGCTGTCGACGACGCGCCGGTCAACACATTGCCGGCGGGCGGCTGGACGACCAATGAGGATACA
Organism: Hyphomicrobiales bacterium; assembly: GCA_900469445.1. Lineage (GTDB taxonomy): Bacteria > Pseudomonadota > Alphaproteobacteria > Rhizobiales > Rhizobiaceae > Neorhizobium. The sequence goes on along the minus strand of UBXM01000006.1, from coordinate 374,284 downwards.
GGCGTTTCCCTGTCCGGCCTGTCGATCTCAGATATCGACGCCGGAACCGGCAACATGACGGTTACCCTCAACGTGGCGACCGGCACGATCACCGCGGCGTCGGGCGCGGGTGTCACGATACTCGGCTCGAACACCGCCACCGTTTCGATCACCGGCACACTTGCCAGCATCAACGCCTATCTTGCATCTTCCGCCCCGCTTTACGTCCCGGCAGCCGACGTTAACGGCACGGTCGTGCTGACCATGACGACCAGCGATAACGGCAATACCGGAACCGGTGGCCCGCTGAGCGATGTCGATCAGCGCAACATCACCATCAACCCGATCAACGACGCCCCGGTTCTCGACCTCGATGGCTCGACGGCGGGTTCCGGTTATTCGATCGGATATACGGAAAATGCCGCCGGTGTGGCGATCGCCAACGGCAACAATACGGTCATCGACGTCGACAATGCCAATATGGCATCCGCCACGATCGTCATTACCAATGGCCAAGCCGGCGATGTGCTGGCAGCTACCGGTACGCTGCCGGCCGGCATTACCGCCAGCTACAACTCCACAACCTACACGCTGACGCTCACCGGCTCCGCGACCAAGGCGGCATACCAGGCGGCGCTGGCACAGATCCTCTATTCCTCGACCTCGGACAATCCGACACTCGGAGGAACGGCCACCGGCCGCAATATCAGCGTGACCATCAATGACGGCGCGCTCGCCTCCAACACGGCTGTCACGACAGTTGCCGTGACAGCCGTCAACGATGCGCCGGTCAACACCCTGCCGGCGGCCGGCTGGTCGACAAACGAAGATAGCAGCGTTGTACTGACGGGCCTGTCGATTGCCGATCTCGATGCCGCAACCGGTTCGATCTCGGTCACGCTCAATGTCGCATCCGGCGCGCTCACGGCCACATCCGCCGGTAATGTCACGGTCAACGGATCCGGCTCGAACACGATCGTGCTGACCGGTACGCTCGCCAATATCAATGCCTATCTCGCGTCCGCCTCGGCGCCGGTTTATGTCCCGGTCGCCGATGCCAACGGGCCGGTCGTCCTCAGGATGACCACCAGCGACAATGGCAATACCGGAACCGGTGGGCCCCTCACCGACACCGATACGGCCACGATCACCATCGCGGCAGTCAACGACGCGCCGATCCTCGATCTCGACACGTCTTCATCCGGCACCGGCTATTCCACCAGCTACACGGAAAAAGGTCCCGGTGCGGCGATTACCGGCGCAGCCAGCCTGATTACCGATGTCGACAATACCAATATGGCGTCGATGACGGTGGTGATTTCCAACGGTCAGGCTGGCGACGTACTGGCCGCAAGCGGCCTGCCTGGGGGGATTACGGCCACCTACAATGCGGCAACCTTCACCCTCACTCTGAGCGGGTCAGCCACGAAGACCGATTACCAGGCTGCATTGCAGGCCGTCCGTTATTCGACCACATCCGACAATCCGTCCACCATCGCCCGTAGCATCAACGTCACCACCAATGACGGCGCCGCCAATTCCAATACCGCCGTTGCGACCATAAACGTGATCGCGGTCAACGACGCCCCGATCAACACCGTGCCGGGCCCTGTCACCGTCTCCGAAGACGTGCTGACGGCGATCACCGGTCTTTCCGTGGCCGATGCCGACAGCGGCAGTGTCACCGTCACCCTGACAGTTGCAAACGGTATTCTTTCGCCGTCGACCATTGCAGGCACCGTGACCGGGGCCGGCACGGGTACGGTGACGATCGCCGGCACGCAGGCGCAGGTGAACAGCGTTCTCGCCACGCTCCGCTATCAGGGCAATGCCGACTATAACGGCGCCGACACGCTGACGATGACGACATCGGACGGCTCGCTGTCCGATACGGATACGGTCGCGATCACCATCACGCCGGTTGCCGATATCGTGCCGGATACGGTCACGACCAACGAAGATACGCCGATCAGCTTCAACGTCATTACCGGCACCAATGGCGCATCGCCCGACAATTTCGAGAATTCGGGCCGGGTGCTGACCTCCGTCACGCAACCGCCCGCAGGTCAGGGCACCGTCAGCTTTAATGCCGACGGCACGCTCACCTATACGCCACCAGCCAATTTCAACGGCCAGACGAGTTTCACCTATACGGTCACCTCCGGCGGCGTTACCGAAACGGCGACCGTCACGGTCAATGTCAGCGCGGTCAACGACGCGCCGGTCAACACGCTTCCCGCCTCCGGCTGGGCGACGAACGAGGACACCAGCATCGCCCTGACCAGTCTGTCGGTTGCAGATGTCGATGCCGGGACCGGCACCATGACCGTCCAGCTTGCCGTGACGGCCGGTAGCCTCACCGCGACGTCCGGCGCCGGTGTGACCGTCGCCGGTTCGGGAACCACGATCACGCTGACCGGCACGCTTGCCAATATAAACGCGTATCTGGCCTCCGCTTCGGCGCCGGTCTATGTCCCGGTCGCCAATGCCAGCGGCAGCGTGACCTTGACCATGACCACCAGCGATGGCGGCAATAGCGGTAGCGGCGGAACGCTGACCGACATCGATACGCGCCCGATCACCATCGCAGCCGTCAACGATGCGCCGGTCAACACCCTGCCACCGACCTATTCCACCAACGAGGATACATCGGTCGGCCTTGCCGGCATCCAGATCTCCGACATCGATGCCGGCACCGGCACGATGACGGTCACACTCGGCGTCAATTCCGGCATCCTCACCGCCAGCACCGCCAATGGCGTCACGATCGGCGGTTCGGGTACCGGCACGCTCACGCTCACCGGTACGCTCGCCAACATCAACACGTTCCTGGCTGGGACATCCCGCCCGAACTTCATCCCGGTTGCCGACTTCAACGGCGCCGTGACATTGACCATGACGACCAACGACGGCGGCAATACCGGCTCCGGCGGTGCGCTGACCGACGTCGACACGAGCACGATCACGGTTGTCGCAGTCAACGATGCGCCCGTCCTCGATCTCGATGCGTCAGGCGCCGGAACCGGTTACACCACCAGCTATACGGAAAACGGCTCAGGCGTGGCGATCGTCGATACGGATGTTCTCGTCACCGACGTCGACAATGCCAATATGAGTTCGGCGACGATCGTCATCACCAATGGCCAGGCTGGCGATACGCTTGCGATTGCCGGCACGCTGCCGGGCGGCATTTCGGCGAGCTACAACAGCGCGACATTTACCCTGACGCTCAGCGGCTCGGCGACCAAGGCCGACTATCAGGCAGCTCTGCAGCAGGTTCGTTTTTCCTCTTCGTCCGACGATCCGGGCTCGACGGCGCGTACGATCAACGTCTTCGTCAATGATGGTGCACTGAACTCGAATACCGCAGTTGCGACGGTCTCGGTCATCCCGGTCAACGACCCGCCGGTCAACACGCTGCCGACGGGTTATTCACTTGCCGAAGACGGCACACTGACGCTTACCGGCCTGTCGATTACCGATCCCGACGCCGGTACCGGTACGATGACCGTTTCGCTGTCGGTCAATTCCGGCACGCTTGCGGCAACCACGGGAGCCGGCGTCACCATCTCCGGCTCGGGCACCGCAACGATCACGCTGACCGGCACGCTCACCAGCATCAATGCCTATCTCGCCGCCAGCGCCAGCCAGCCGGTCTATACGCCGGTCGCCGACTTCAACGGAGCGGTCACGCTGACGATGACGAGCAGCGATGGATCGCTGACCGATACCGACAGCCGCACGATCACCATCACACCCGTCGCCGACATCTCCGGCGATACCGTGACGACCAACGAAGACACGGCAACGACGATCAACGTCAATGCCAATGACAGCTTCGAAAATGCCGGCCACACGATCACCGCCATCAACGGCAGCTCCATCGTTGCGAATGGTGTCGTGGCGGTGACGAACGGCTCGGTGCGCTTGAACGCCGACGGCACGCTGACCTTCACCCCCGCCGCCGATTACAACGGTCAGGCCACCTTCACCTATACCGTAACCTCCGGCGGGGTAACGGAAACCGCGACGGTTACGGTCAATGTCACGCCGGTCAACGATGCGCCGGTCAACACCGTACCGGGTGCGCAGACGGTAGCGGAAGACGGCGCCCTTGCGATCGGCGGTGTCAGCGTTGCAGATGTCGATGGAGGCTCTCTCACCACCACCGTCAGCGTCACGAACGGCACGCTTTCCGTGACTGCGGCAGCAGGCGCCACGATCACCAACAATGGCACCGGCACGGTCACCATCGCCGGTACCGCAGCCCAGATCAACGCGGCACTCGCCGGTCTCTCCTACACGCCGACCGCCGATTACAACGGCTCGGCGCAGCTTACCCTGGTCACGTCAGACGGGCAGCTCAGCGATACGGACGGCATCGCGATTACCGTCACCCCGGTTTCCGATATCGCCAACGACACGGTAACGACCAACGAAGACACGGCGATCACGATCAACGTCAACGCCAATGACAGTTTCGAAAATGCCGGACACACGATCACCGCCATCAATGGTACGGTAGTAGCCATCAACGGAACGGTTGCGGTTGCAAACGGCACCGCGCGTCTCAATGCCGACGGGACGATCACCTTCACACCGGCTGCCAATTACAACGGCCAGACCAGCTTCACCTACACCGTCACGTCAGGCGGTGTGGCCGAAACGGCGACGGTCACCGTCAATGTCACGCCGGTCAACGATGCGCCGGTCAATACCGTGCCGGGCGCCCAGACGATCGCCGAGGACGGCACGATCACCTTCTCGGCCGCCGCCGGCAATGCGATCTCGGTCGCCGATGTCGATAACGGCACGCTGACGGTGACGCTCACCGTTACCAATGGCGCATTCTCGCTTTCCGGCATCGCAGGCCTCACCTTCACGACAGGTGACGGCACCTCGGACGCGACGATGACCTTTTCCGGTACGGCGGCTGCGATCAACGCGGCGCTTGCCAACGCTACCTATGCACCCACCCGTGACTATAATGGCGCGGCGCAGATCACGCTCACCACCTCCGACGGTTCGCTCACCGACGTCGATACGATCGGCGTCACCATCACCGCAGTCGCCGACATCGCCAACGATTCCGTCTCCACCGACGAAGATGTCGCCGTCACCATTCCGGTCCTGGTAAACGACACGTTCGACAATCCGGGCCGGACCATCACCGCCATCAACGGCACATCCATTGCCGCCGGCGGCACGGTCTCCGTCGCCAACGGCACGGTGCAGCTGACAGCGGGCGGCCAGCTCGTCTTCACCCCGACACTCGACTATAACGGTGTCACCACCTTTACCTACACGGTCACGTCAGGTGGCGTATCGGAAACCGGGACCGTCACCGTGGCGGTCGCCTCGATCAACACGCCCCCTGTCAACACCATTCCGCCCGGCTACACGACGCTCGAGGACGGCACGCTTGGTCTCACCGGTCTTTCTATCGCAGATGCCGATGCCGGCACCGGAACGGTTTCCGTCACACTTGCCGTCGATACGGGTCGCCTGAATGCAGCAACAACCGGCGGTGTGACCGTCACCGGCAACGGCACCGGCCAGATCGTGCTCTCCGGCACCATCTCGGCCATCAATGCCTACCTGTCCGGCACATCGCGCCCGACTTTCACACCGGCCGCCAACTCAGTCGCCAACGTCACGCTGACGATGACGACCAACGATAACGGCAATACCGGCGGACCTTCGCTCGCCGATATCGATACATCGACCATCGCGATCACGCCGGTCAACGACGCGCCGGCAGGCACGGATAAAACCATCACGCTTGCCGAAGACGGCAGCTACACGTTCACGGCCGCGGATTTTGGTTTCACCGACCCGAATGACAGCCCCGCCAACACGTTGTCGTCCGTTATCATCAATACGCTGCCGACCAATGGCACCCTGTCGCTCGGCGGCGTCCCGGTCACCACCGGACAGGTCATCAACGCCGCAAGCATCGGCGGCCTGACTTTTACCCCCACGGCCAATGCCAACGGCACGGCGATCGCGTCCTTCACCTTCCAGGTGCGCGACAATGGCGGCACCGCCAACAGCGGCGTAGATACGGATCCGACGCCGAACACGATCACCTTCAACGTCACCGCGGTCAACGATGCGCCGGTCAACACGCTCCCCGGCAGCTTCGCCACCAACGAGGACACGGCGTTTGCCCTGACGGGCATATCGATTGCCGATGTCGATGCAGGAGCGGGCAATGTCACGGTCACGCTGTCGGTCGGCTCGGGAACGCTCGCCGCCACCGGAGCCGGCAATGTCGCGGTTTCCGGCTCGGGCAGCGGCACCATCACGCTGACTGGCACGGTTGCCAATATCAACGCCTTCCTCGGCAGCGCCTCGCGTCCGATCTACACTCCGGTTGCCAATGCAAACGGTGCGGTCACGTTGACCATGGTGACCAATGACGGCGGCAATAGCGGCACCGGCGGCGCACTGACGGATACCGACACCGCAACGATTTCGATTGCGGCCGTCAACGATGCTCCGGTCGGCTCCAATGCATCGATCGCGACCAACGAAGACACCGTCTTCTCCGGCACGCTGCCGGTTGCCACCGATGTGGACGGTGACACGCTGACCTATTCGGCGGGCGCCACCGGTCCATCGCATGGCGTCGTCATCATCAACGCCAACGGAACCTATTCCTACGCGCCGGCTGCCAATTTCAACGGCACCGACACGTTCACCTATCGCGTCAGCGATGGCACGGTATCGGTCGAATACACCGTCACGGTCACCGTCAATGCCGTCAACGATGCACCGGTCGCTGCCAATGACAGCGCCCAGACGGCGGCCAACAGCAATGTCTCGGCCAATGTCCTGACCAATGATTCGGACGTCGATGGCGATACGTTGCGGGTCAGCCAGGTGAACGGCGTGGCCGGAAATGTCGGCATCGCGGTTGCCGGTTCGAATGGCGGCACGTTCACGATCGGCGCCAATGGCGCAGCGGTCTTTAATCCGGGAACGGCCTTTGTCGATCTCGCCGCCGGCCAGACGCGCACGAGCTCCGTCACCTATCAGGTCTCCGATGGGAACGGCGGGATTTCTACCGCCACCTTCACCATCACCGTCACCGGCGTCAACGACGCGCCGGTCTCGACCCCGATCACCAACCAGAATTCGAACGACGCGCAGTCGGTCTCGCTCAATGTTTCGGGCAATTTCAGTGATCCGGATACCGGCGACAGCCTGACCTTTACCGCTACCGGCCTGCCGCCCGGCCTGTCGATCAGCGCTGCCGGCGTGATCACCGGCACGATCAACCGCAGCGCCAGCGTCACCGGTCCCTATTCGGTTACCGTCACGGCCACCGACAGTTCCGGCGCGCAAGCCAGCCGCAGCTTCACCTGGGCGGTCGCCAACCCGGCGCCGATCGCCGGGAATGACAGCGCAGCGACCACGGAAAATGCCGCGATCAACGGTTCCGTACTCACCAATGACAGCGATCCCGACGGTGATCCGATCACCGTCTCGGCCGTTGGCGGCAGCGGGGCTGGTGTAGGGACTGCGGTTGCCGGTTCCAACGGCGGCACATTCACCATCAATGCCAACGGCACCTATGCCTTTAATCCGGGCACGAGTTTCGACAATCTCGCAGCCGGCCAGACGCGAACCACCTCGGTCATCTACACGATCTCCGACGGCCAGGGCGGCACGGCCACCGCGACCGTGACCGTCACGGTCACCGGCGAAAACGATGCGCCGATAGCCGTCAACGACACGTTCACGACCAACGAAGACACGGCCGTCACCTTCAACGTGCTCGCCAATGATAGCGATGTCGACGGCGGCACGCTCAGCGTCACGGCGATCAACGGCACGGCGATCTCCGCCGGCAATCCGGTAACGGTCACCGGCGGCGTGGTGTCGCTCAATGCCAATGGCACGCTCACCTTCACGCCCGCCGCCAATTACAATGGCAGCCCGAGCTTCACCTATACGGTTTCCGATGGCCAGGGCGGCTCCACCACGGCAACGGTCAACGGCACGGTCAATCCGGTCGAGGACGCGCCGGTCGCCGGCAACGATACGTTCTCAACAAATGAGGATACCCCCGTCACTTTTGACGTGCGCACCAATGATAGCGATGTCGACGGCGATCCGCTGACCGTCATCCAGATCAACGGCACGGCGATTTCCTCAGGCGGCTCCGTTACGGTCACCGGCGGCACGATCACGCTCAATGCCAACGGCACGCTGACCTTCAATCCGGCTGCCAATTACAACGGCAACCCGAGCTTCACCTACACGATTTCCGACGGACAGGGCGGCACGGCGACCGCAACCGTCAACGGCACCGTCATCCCGGTTCAGGATCCTCCGATCGCCGGCAATGACACGTTCACGACAGCGGAAGATACGGCCGTTACGATCTCCGTTCTCGGCAATGACAGCGACCCGGATGGCGACACGCTGACGATCACCCGCATCAACAGCACCAATGTCACGGCGGGCGACACCGTATCCGTCACCGGCGGCACGATCACGCTCAATGCCAACGGCACGCTGACTTTCAATCCCGCCGCCAACTACAATGGCAGCCCGAGCTTCACCTACACGGTCTCCGACGGCAATGGCGGTACCGCAACGGCAACCGTCAATGGCACAGTCACACCGGTCAACGACGCCCCAGTCGCCGGCAACGACACGTTCACCACGCCGGAAGACACCGCCGTCACCATCAATGTCCGTGCCAACGATACCGATGTCGACGGCGATACGCTGACGATCACCCGCATCAACGGCGCGGCGATCGTCACCGGCGCGACTGTCTCCGTCACCGGCGGCACGGTCACGCTCAATGCCAACGGCACGCTGACCTTCAATCCCGCCGCCAACTACAATGGCAGCCCGAGCTTCACCTACACGATCTCCGACGGCAATGGTGGCACTGCGACAGCAACCGTCAATGGCACCGTCACGCCCGTCAACGACGTACCCGTGGCCGGCAACGACACGTTCACCACGCCGGAAGACACGGCCATCACCATCGATGTTCGCGCCAATGATACGGATGCGGATGGAGATGCGCTGACGGTAACCGCCATCAACGGCACGGCAATCGCCACCGGCCAGTCCGTCGCCATCACCGGCGGCTCGGTACGCCTCGATGCCGATGGTCGCCTGAGCTTCACGCCGAATGCCAATTTCAACGGTACCGTCAGCTTCGGCTACACGGTTTCAGACGGGAACGGCGGCACGGCCAACGCCACCGTCAACGGCACCGTAACGCCGGTCAATGACGCACCGATCTCCTCCGATATCGCCGTTTCCACGCCGGAAGACACAGCGCTCAGCGGTACGTTGACGGCAACCGATGTCGATGGCGATACGATCACGTTTTCGGCCGGCACGACGACACCGGCGCATGGTAGCGTCACGATCAATCCGAACGGCACCTATAGCTACACGCCGAATGCCGATTTCAACGGCACCGACCGTTTCAGCTTCGTCGTTACGGACCCGAACGGCGGTCGTAACGAATACACCGTTACCGTCACCGTCTCCGGCGTCAACGATGCGCCGGTCGGCACGCCACTGCCGGCACGCTCCGCCAATGACGGCGCCACCGTCAATTTCGATGTTTCGGGCTTCTTCAGCGATGCCGATGGCGACACGCTGACCTATGCCCAGACCGGACTGCCCGGTGGCCTCAGCATCAGCGCCGCCGGCGTCATCACCGGCACGATCGATCGAAACGCCAGCCAGGGTGGTCCTGCCGGCAACGGAGTCTATACCGTCACGGTGACCGTATCCGACGGCAATGGCGGCACGACGCAGCAGAGCTTCACGCTGACTGTTGCCAACCCGGCGCCGGTCGCGGTCAACGATACTGCCACGACACTGGAAGACACGGCCGTCACCATCAACGTGCTTGCCAATGACAGCGATCCGGACGGCGATCCGCTCTCGGTCGTCTCGGCCACGGCCGCCCACGGTTCGGTGACGATTCTCGCGAACGGCCAGATCTCCTACCTGCCGGAAGCCAATTACAATGGCACCGACACGATCACCTACACGATTTCCGACGGCAATGGCGGCACCGCAACCGGCACCGTCACGGTCACCATTACCCCCGTCAACGATGCGCCGATCGGCAGCCCGATTGCCGACCGCACGCGCACCGACGGTGCAACCGACTCTCTGAATGTCGGCGCCTTCTTCACCGATCCCGAAGGCGGTACGCTGACCTATGCGATCGATCCGGATCTCTCTCTGCCACCCGGCCTGCAGCTCGTCGGCAACACCATTACCGGCACGATCGAACCGGGTGCTTCCGGGTCGACCGGAGAAACCGTCTATCGGGTTCGCGTAATCGCAACGGATGCGGACGGCGCATCGACCTTCCTCGAATTCAATTACACCGTCCTCAACATCCCGCCGGTCGCCAATGACGACTCGGTCACGACCAACGAAGACACACCGGTCGACATCGATATTCTCGGCAATGACAGCGATCCCGATGGTGACGATGCCGTGGTCATCCGTGTCAACAATATCGTGCTCGCGCTGAATGAAAGCGTGAGAACCACGCATGGTTTGGTCCAACTGCTCGAGGACGCGAGCGGCAACCAATTCCTGCGCTTCACGCCCGATGCCGACTATAATGGCCAGGAGAGCTTCAGCTACACGATCGATGACGGAAATAGCGGGGTTTCGACGGCAACGGTCACCGTCACCGTCGTTCCGGTCAATGATGCGCCGACGCCGACGCAGCCCATTCCCGATCGCGTCCGCGCCGATGGACAGACCTTCAACTATGACGTCTCCGATTTCTTCACAGATCCGGATGGCGACAATCTGACCTTCACCGTCACCGGCCTTCCGGCGGGGCTCTCGTTCAATCAGGAAACCGGCCTTATCTCCGGCGTGATCGATAAAAATGCCAGCCAGGGCGGCACCAACGGCGTCTACACGATCTCCATCGTCGCTTCCGACGGTACCACATCGATCCCCGCCCAGACATTCCAGTTGACCGTCACCAATCCGGGCCCGACGGCCAACAATGATACCGCCACGACCAACGAAGACACCTCGGTCACAATTAACCCCCTCGCCAATGACACCGATCCCGACAGCGACCAGCTGACGATCACCGCGGCAAGCGCTGGCAATGGAACCGTCACGATCAACGCGAACGGTACGCTGACCTACGTTCCAACCCTCAATTTCAACGGTGTAGACACGATCGTCTACACGATCACGGACGGCAATGGCGGGGTCTCGACCGCGACGGTCCGCGTTACCGTCAATCCGATTAACGACGCACCGACTTCCAGCCCGATCCCCGACCAGTACGATAGCGATAGCCAGGACGTCGACTATGACGTCAGCCCTTATTTCAGTGACGTCGATGGCGATACTCTGACGTTCACGGCAACCGGGTTGCCGCAAGGACTGGTGATCAGCTCGGATGGACGCATCACGGGCACATTCGAATCCGATGCGTCGAATAACGGGCCCTATACGATCCAGATTACCGCTTCCGACGGCAATGGCGGTACCGCGATCCGCAACGTCACCTGGATCGTCACCAACCTGCCGCCGAAAGCGCTTCACGATACGCTGACAGTCGATGAGGACACCATCGGCGAAGGCGAGGCTCTTTCCAACGACGAGGATCCGGACGGCGACCCGCTGAGCGTCGATCAGGTCGAGGGCTCTGCGGCAAATGTCGGCATATCCGTGCCCGGCTCGAGTGGCGGCTCATTCCTCATCAATCCAGATGGTAGCTATACGTTTGATCCCGGTACCGACTTCGACGATATGTCGGTTGGCGACCCGCCGCGCACGACGACGATTACCTATCGCGTCACTGACGGCACCAATGTCGATACCGCAACGATCACTGTGACCGTTACCGGCGTCAACGATGCACCGACCGCCGATACGATCCCGAATTACACGCGCGCTGACGGTCAGTCGCTCGACGACCATCCGCTGCATCTCGGCTCCTTCTTCCAGGATGTCGACGCCAACGACACTTTGAGCTTCTCGCAGACCGGCCTTCCGGAAGGCCTGACCATGGCTGCCGACGGCACGATCACCGGAACGATCGCCAACGATGCCAGCCAGGGCGGCAATAACGGCGTCTATACCGTGACCGCAACTGCTTCCGACGGCAAGAACGGCACGGTTTCGGAAACATTCACCTTCACGGTCACCAATCCGGCCCCGATCGCAGTCAACGACACGGTTGCAACGGGAGAAGATGAACCGGTCACCTTCAACCCGATCACCGGCGAAGGTACCGTTACCGGAACCGCGGGTGCCGATCAGGATCCGGATGGCGATTCACTCTCCATCGACAACCGTCCCGGCTTCGGGCCCGTCGCCGGCAACGGCACGGTGGTGGTGAACAGCGATGGCACGCTCACCTATACGCCGAACGCCAACTATAACGGCACCGACACGATCGTTTATCGCATCACCGATGGCCAGGGCGGTTACAGCACCGGCATCATTACCGTGCTCGTCGATGCGGTGAACGATCCGCCGAGTTCCTCGGATATTCCGAACATGGAGCGCAGTGACGGCGAGACCATCAGCCTCGATCTGTCCGGGAACTTCATCGACCCCGAAGGCGAGCCGCTCACCTATACAGCTACAGGCCTGCCACCCGGCCTGTCGATCGACCCTGTCACCGGCGTCATATCCGGCACGATCGATCCGGGCGCCTCCGGCCCGACCGGCACCCGCGAGTTCACCGTCCGGGTCACCGCCACTGATCCGGCCGGCGGCAGCGCGTTTGAAGACTTCACCTACACGATCAAGAATGTCGCCCCCAATGCGGAGAACGATACAGCGACGACAACCGAGGATACGCCGGTCGATATCGATATCCTCGCCAACGACACCGATGGCGACGGCGACACCGATACGGTGATCTTTGTCGAAGGCGTGAACCTGTCGGTCGGCGGCCCGGCGGTGACAACCGCCAATGGCTCGGTGCAGCTCATCGTCAACGAAGATGGCCGCGAAATCCTCCGCTTCACGCCGAACGCCAATTTCAACGGCACGGAATCCTTCACCTATACGATCGGTGACCGCAACGGCGGCTCCGATACAGCAACCGTTACCGTCACGGTCTTGCCCGTCAACGACGCCCCGGTCGCAAGCCCACTTCCCGACCGTAACCAAGTGGATGGTTCTAGCTTCAATCTCGATGTCCGTCCCTACTTCAGTGATGTCGATGGCGACACGCTAACGATCACCGTCAATGGCCTGCCGCCCGGACTGGAGTTCGATCCGGATACCGGACTGATCACCGGCACCCTTGATCCCGACGCATCCAAGGGCAGCCCCTACACCATCACCGTGACCGCAAGCGATGGCAGCGAGGCCGTTTCCGACAGCTTCGTCTTCACCGTCACCAACCCGGCGCCGAATGCGGCGAACGACACGGTCGCCGTCACCGAGGATACGCCCGCCACCTTCAACCCGATCACCGGGGCCGGCACGACAAGCGGAGCTGCCGGCGCAGACAGCGATCCGGACGGCGATCCGCTGACGATCACCCAGATCGACGGACAGGCGATCGCTGTTGGCCAGACGATTGCCGTCGCGGGCGGCAGTGTCACGCTCAATAACGCCTCCGGTAGCCTGACATTTACCCCGACGGCCAATTTCAACGGCACGGTCGGTTTCACCTATCGTCTGAGCGACGGCAATGGTGGGTTCTCCGATGCATCGGTGACGCTCAATATCGCGGCCGTCAACGACGAGCCCGTCATCGACCTCAACGGCAACGGTACGGCCGGCACCGGCAACCAGGTGTCCTTCACCGAAGGCGACGGACCGGTGCGTATTGTCACTCCGGATGCCATCGTTTCCGATGTCGAAGGCGGCATCGTCTCGCTCGATGTCAGCCTCGCAGGCTTCGCCGATGCGGGAACCGAGATCATCCACCTCAATGGCACCGTGGACATCATCTTCGGCACGGCCGCCAGCGGCACGATCGCCTTCGGCGGCACGACCTTCTTCTACAGCTATGACGGCGCCAACGCGCTGCATTTCGAAAATTCGGCCGGTGCCACGGTGCCGATGCCGGATGCAGCGGCAAGCGCGCTGCTGCGCGCCATCCAGTACGAGAACCGCAACGACAACCTGACGGCCGGCGACCGGACGCTGACGATCTCCGTCACCGACAACCAGAACGCCACGGCCCAGGCAACCGCCACCGTCAGCGTCGGCGCGGTGAATGACCCGCCGGTCGCGGTCGACGATACCGCCACGACCGGAGAAAACACACCGATCACCAGCGGACCGAGCGTGATCGGCAATGACAGCGATCCGGAAGGTTCGGCGCTGACCGTCATCGCAGTCGGCATCGGCGAACCGGGTGACGCGATCGTGGGTTCGAATGGCGGCACGTTCACGATCGCCGAGGACGGTACCTATACATTCGACCCCGGCACCCAGTTCGACGACCTGCAGGTTGGCGAGACACGCGTCACAAGCGTGACCTATACCATTTCCGACAGCCAGGGCAGCACCGCGACCGCGACACTGACCATCACCGTGACCGGCGCAAACGATGCTCCGGCTGGCGGCAGCTTCACGCTTGAAGCAACCGAAGACCAGACCTCGACGGGCTTCCTGCCCGTCACGGACGCCGATGGCGATCCGCTGACCTATGCCGTCCTCGGCCAGCCGGAAAACGGTACGGTGACGATCGGCGCAGATGGCAGCTACACCTATGTTCCGGCGGCCAATTTCTCCGGTTCCGACAGCTTCACCTATACGGTCAACGACGGCCGTACTACCGTGACGTTCACCGTGACCGTCAATGTCGCAGACGTCGAGGATCCGCCGGTCGGTGAAATTCCCAACCAGGCCTTCGACGATGCGCAGAATGTCACGCTCGACATCTCGCAATTCTTCACGGATGCAGACGACGATACACTGACGTTTACCGAGACCGGCCTGCCGGAAGGGCTGACAATGGCTGCCGACGGCACCATTACCGGCATCATCGACAAGGATGCATCGCAGCTGGATGGCGGTGTCTACGTCGTCACGGTTACCGTCAGCGACGGCCAGTCGGGTGGAACCATCACCCGCGACTTCACGATCACCGTTTCCAAACCGTCGCCGATCGCCCAGAACGATGCGATCACGACGGAGGAAAACACCTCCGCCACCGGCTCCGTCTTCGGCAATAACGGCTCTGGAGCGGATAGCGATCCGGACGGCGACACGATTACGGTCTCCGCCGTGAACGGCAATGCTGCCGGTGTTGACGCAAGCGTCACCGGCACCGCCGGAGGCACCTTCACCATTGCGGCCAATGGTGGTTACACGTTCAATCCGGGCAGTGATTTCGACAATCTCGCAGCCGGCCAGACCCGTACGACGAGCGTGACCTACACGATTTCCGACGGTCAGGGCGGCACATCGACTGCAACCTTCACTGTCACGGTAACCGGCAGCAACGATGCTCCGGTCGGCGCCGATGACGAGATCTCCGTTACCGAGGACACGCCCTATCCAGGCACTTTGCCGATCGCAACCGACGCCGAAGGCCAGCCGCTCACTTACGCTGCCGGTCAGCAGCCGGAAAACGGCAGCGTGGTCGTCAACGCGAACGGCACCTACACCTATACGCCCGATCCGAATTTCAACGGCGAGGACAGCTTCACCTATACCGTCTCCGATGGCACCGCGACCGTCACCTACACGGTCACCGTCAATGTCGGTGCGGTCAACGACGCACCGGCGCTCGGCAACGACACGTTTACGGTCGACGAGGATGGCAGCACGGTTATAGACGTGCTTGCCAATGACAGCGACGCCGACAACGATCCGCTGACCATCACGCAAATCAACGGCGAGGCTATCGCCGCGGGCGGCAGCGTTACGGTCACCGGCGGCACCATCACGCTCAATGCAGACGGCACGCTCACCTTCAATGCCGCACCGAACTTCAACGGCCCGCTGACATTCACCTATACCGTCTCGGACGGCACGACGACCTCAACTGCCACGGTCGCCGGTCAGGTCAATTCCATCAACGACCTGCCGATCGCCGAAGATGATGACGCCACGACCGATGAAAACACCGCGATCGAAGGCAATGTCATCATCGGCAGCGACAGCGATCCGGATGGCGATACGCTAACGGTGATTGAGGTTGGTACCGGTCCGAACGGTGTCGGCGCAACACTTGCCGGCAGCAATGGCGGCAGTTTCGTCATCCTTGCGGATGGCTCCTACAGTTTCGATCCGGGCTCGGCCTTCCAGGATCTGCAGGCGGGCGAAAGCCGCACGACATCTATCGACTACACGATATCCGACGGCAATGGCGGCACCGCGACTGCCACGCTGACGGTCACCGTAACCGGCGTCAACGACGCACCGACGGCTCCGACCCTGCCGCCGAGAACCAATGTCGACGGAACAGCCATCAATCTTGATCTCGGCAGCCAGTTCTCCGATGTGGACGGCGACACGCTCACCTACACCGTCACGGGCCTGCCGACCGGCCTGACATTCGACGCCACGACCGGCCAGGTCACCGGCACGATCTCACCCTCCGCCTCCGGCCCGACCGGCACCCGCGCGTTTACCGTCACCATGACGGCAAGCGATGGCAATGGCGGCTCTGTCGAGCGTATATTCACCTGGACAGTGACAAACCCGGTCCCCGTCGCACAGGACGACAGTTTCTCGATCAACGAAGGCGACACTCTGTCCGGTAATGTGCTGGCCAATAACGGCAATGGCGCCGATACGGATGACGATGCGCTCGCCGTCTCGCTGGTCAACGGCCCGGCCAACGGCACGCTGACATTGAATGCCGACGGCACTTTCACCTACCAGCCGAACGCCTTCTTCAACGGCACGGACAGCTTCACCTATCAGGTGGCAGACGGTAATGGCGGCTTCGATACAGCCACCGTCACCATCAATATCGGTGCGGTCAACGATCCGCCGGTGGTCGCCGACGATACGTTCGCGATTGATGAGGACGGCAGCACGATCATCGATGTGCTTGGCAATGACAGCGACCCGGATGGCGACACGCTGACGGTCACGGCAATCAACGGTCAGGCGATCACAACGGGCAATGCGGTCACCGTCACCGGTGGCAGCGTCACGCTCAATGCCGACGGCACGCTCACCTTCACCGCCGCAGCGGATTACAACGGCAGCCCGTCGTTCAGCTACACGGTTTCCGATGGTACGATAAGCCGCGATGCGATCGTCACCGGCACCGTGCGCGCCATCAACGATGCACCGGTCAATACGCTTCCGGGCAGCTTCACCGGTTCGGAAGACACGGACCTGCCGTTGACAGGCATCGCGATTACCGATGTCGATGCAGGAAATGCGCCGGTCACGGTGACGCTCGGCGTCGATGCGGGCTCGCTGATCGCGGTCTCGGGTGGGGGCGTCACGGTCACCGGAAGCGGCACCGGCAGCATCACGCTCACCGGCACGTTCGCACAGATCAACGCCTGGTTGGCCGGTCCGACCGCGCCAACCTATCGCCCGGTCGCCGACAGCAGTGACACCGTCACCCTGACGATGACAACCAATGACGGCGGCAATACCGGTGCTGGCGGCGTGCTGACCGCTACCAGCACGGCGATGATCATGATCGATCCGGTCAATGACGCTCCGGTTGCCACCGATCAGCGCGTCTCGACACCGGAAGACACGCCTGTTGCCGGCACGATCGCCGCCTCCGATGTGGATGGCGATCCGCTGACCTATGTGATCGCAAACCAGCCGGCCAATGGCCGGGTGACGATCGATGCCGCGGGCCGCTACGTCTATACGCCCGGCATCAATTTCAACGGCACCGACAGCTTCACCGTGACCGTATCCGACGGCCAGGGCGGCACGACCACGGCCACCGTCACGATCGACGTTTCGCCGGTCAACGATGCGCCGATCGGATCGGATGCCACAATCACAGTCACCGAAGACGTCCCCTTCTCCGGCCGGTTGCCGATAGCGACGGATCCGGAAGGCTCGCCGGTCACTTATGCCGTCGGCAGCCAGCCGATGCACGGCACCCTGACGATCAATGCGAACGGAACCTATAGCTACAATCCGGCCGCCAACTACAACGGCACGGACAGTTTCACCTATACGGTGAGCGACGGCACGGCGACCTCCACCTATACCGTCTCGATCACGGTGACGGCGGTCAACGACGCGCCGATCGGCTCCGATCTGGAAATCTCGGTCGAGAATGGCGGCACCGCGACTGGCGAGCTGCCACCGGCAACCGATGCCGAAGGCGACGACATAACCTACGCCCTGGGTTCAGCCACACCCGGCGCTGTCGTCGCGGTCAATCCGGACGGCACCTACAGCTATACCCCGCCTCCGGGGCTCGCAGGTCCCGACAGCTTTACCTATACCGTCAGCGACGGTTCGGCGAGCACGACCTATACGGTGAATGTCACGGTCGGGCCGGCCAATCAGCCACCGGTCGCAGCCGATATCACCGTCGATACCGACGAAGACGAAACCCTTTCCGGCAATCTTCCCGACGCAACGGATCCGGAAGGGTCGTCCGTCACCTATGCGCTCGGCCGCGACGCAACCAACGGCACTGTCACGGTGAATGCGGACGGAACCTATACCTACACACCGAGCCCGAATTTCAGCGGCACGGACAGCTTCACCTATACGGTCAGCGATGGAGCGGCCTCGTCCGTCTACACGGTGACGATCAATGTCGCCGAGGTGAATGACGCACCGATCGGGTCCAATACCAGCATTTCGGTGACCGAAGACGTGCCGGCAACCGGTACGCTACCGCCCGCCACCGATCCGGAAGGCCAGCCGGTCACCTACGGGCTGGGCACGACGCGTCCGCAACACGGTATGGTCGTCATCAATGCGAACGGCACCTACACCTACACCCCAGCCGCCAACTATAACGGCACCGACACATTCACCTATACGGTGAGCGATGGCACAGCCACGAGCACCTATACGGTCTCCGTCACCATCGGCGCGGTCAACGATGCCCCGGTCGGCAGCGATGATGCGGTATCGACCAATGAAGACACGGCCTATAACGGCCAGCTCCCCGCCGCGACGGATGCGGATGGCGATAGGCTGACCTACGCGAAAGGCAGCGATCCATCGAACGGCACGGTGACCGTCAATGGAAACGGGACCTATACCTACATTCCCGCGGCCAATTTCAACGGTACCGACAGCTTCACCTACACGGTTACCGATGGCACGGCCACGCTCACCTACACCGTCACGATCACGGTCAATGCCGTCAACGATGCCCCGAGCGGGTCGAATGGAGCGATTGATACCGATGAGGACACGCCGTTCAGCGGCCGTCTTCCGGTGGCCACCGATCCGGATGGCGATGCGCTATTCTACAGCCTTGGCGAACAGGCAGAAAACGGCACCGTCACCATCAATCTCGACGGCACCTACACCTATACGCCCAACGCCAATTTCAATGGCACCGACAGCTTCACCTATACGGTAAGCGACGGACTAATCGAGCGGACCTATACGATCACCGTGACTGTCGGCGCGGAAAACGATCCGCCGGTCGGAGATGATCTCGAGGTCACGATCGATGAGGACGGCACGGCATCCGGCGAGTTGCCTGAAGCAACCGATCCGGATGGAGATCCGCTTACCTATGGCCTGGGACAGCAGGCGGAAAACGGTATCGCAACCGTCAACGAGGACGGCAGCTACACCTACGTTCCGAATGCGAATTTCAACGGCACCGACACATTCACCTATACCGTGACCGATGGAACGGCGATCGTCAGCTACACGGTCACCATCACCGTGAATGCCGTTAATGATCCACCTGTCGGCGCAGATGATGAGATCACAACCGACGAAGATACGCCTTATAGCGGTCGCCTGCCCGTGGCGTCCGATCCCGATGGCGATACGCTGCGCTACAGCCTCGCCGCACAGGCCGAAAACGGCATCGTCTCGATCAATGCCGACGGCACCTACACCTATACGCCGGATGCCGACTTCAACGGCGCTGACACCTTCACCTATGCCGTCAGCGATGGCACGGTTGTGCGCACCTATACGGTCACGGTGACCGTCACTCCGGTCAATGACCCGCCGGTCGGCCGTGATGATGCCGTCGATACCAACGAGGATACGCCTTATAGTGGCCAGCTTCCGGCGGCGACCGACATCGACGGCGATACGCTGGTCTATGGCAAGGCCAGCGATCCGGCCAATGGCTCAGTAACCGTCAACGAAGACGGCAGCTATACCTACACGCCGAATGCCGATTTCAACGGCACGGACAGCTTCGACTACACCGTGACCGACGGCGATATCACGCTGACCTACACGGTCACCGTAACCGTCAATCCTGCCAACGATCCACCGATCGGCGAGGATGACACGGTCACCACCGACGAGGATACCGCCTATAACGGCCAGCTTCCCGGAGCGACGGACGCCGATGGCGACGATCTGGTCTACGGCGTCGGCAGCCAGCCGATGCACGGCACCGTCACCGTCAACGAGGACGGCAGCTACGTCTACGAGCCGGCGCTCAACTACAACGGAACCGACAGCTTCACCTATACGGTAAGCGACGGTACGGCGACGAGCACCTACACCGTCACCATCACGATCGATCCGGTGAACGACGCACCGGTCGGCTCCGATCTGCAGATTTCGGTCGAAAACGACGGTACCGCCACCGGCAACCTGCCACCGGCGACCGATCCGGAAGGCGACGACATCACCTATGAGGTCGGAACCGTAACGCCCGGCGCCAGCGTGACAATCAATCCGAACGGCAGCTACAGCTATACGCCGGCT
This sequence comes from Hyphomicrobiales bacterium, assembly GCA_900469445.1. Lineage (GTDB taxonomy): Bacteria > Pseudomonadota > Alphaproteobacteria > Rhizobiales > Rhizobiaceae > Neorhizobium. Next base: position 353,485 of record UBXM01000006.1, on the reverse strand, counting down.
CCGGGCGCCACCGGCACGGATACGTTCACCTACACGGTGAGCGACGGTTCCGCGAGTGCGACCCACACGGTCACAGTAACCATCGGCCCGCCTAACCAGCCGCCGGAAGCGGCCGATGGCACCGGCCAGACCGACGAAGACGAGGTACTATCCGGCAATCTTCCTGACGCGACCGATCCCGAGGGCTCGACCGTTACCTATTCGCTCGGCCGCGATGCGACCAACGGTAGCGTTATGGTCAATCCGGACGGTACCTATACCTACACGCCGAACCCGAATTTCAGCGGCACCGACACATTCACCTATATCGTCAGCGACGGAACGGCTTCGGCCGTCTACACGATGACGATCACGGTCGATGAGGTGAACGACGCGCCGGTTGGCTCCAATACCAGTATCTCCGTCACCGAAGACGTGCCCGCGACCGGAACCTTGCCGCCGGCAACGGACCCGGAAGGTCAACCGGTCACCTATGGCCCCGGCACGACACTGCCCCAGCACGGCACTGTCATCATCAACGGCGACGGAACCTACACCTATACGCCGAATGCCAACTTCAACGGCACCGATCGCTTCACCTACACCATCAGCGACGGTGATCTCACCAGCACCTATACGGTCATCGTCAATGTCGGCGCGGTCAACGATCCGCCGATCGGACAGGACGAAACGGTTTCCACCGATGAGGACACGGCCTATAGCGGCGAACTTCAGGTAACCGATGCGGATGGCGATACGCTGACCTTCGCCAAGGGTCGCGATCCGGCAAACGGCACCGTCGTCGTCAATGGAGACGGGACCTACACCTATACGCCGAACGCGAATTTCAACGGCACGGACAGCTTCACCTATACCGTCACGGATGAAACAGCGACGCGCACCTATACCGTCACCATCATCGTGGGCGCCGAAAACGATCCGCCGGTGGGTGAGAACCTGGACGTCACGATAGACGAGGATGGCAGAGCTTCGGGGCAATTGCCGGTCGCGACGGATCCGGATGGCGACGCGCTGACCTATGGTCTTGGCACGCAGGCAGGAAACGGCACGGCCATCGTCAACCGTGACGGCAGCTACAGCTATGTGCCCAACGCCAATTTCAACGGTACGGACACATTCACCTACACCGTCAGCGACGGCACGGTGACACGGACCTATACCGTCACGGTCACCATCAATCCGGTTGAGGATGCTCCGGTCGGCTCGAACGGCGCACTCACCACCAGGGAAGACACGCCATTCAACGGCCGTTTGCCGATCGCAACCGATGCCGATGGCGACACGCTCACCTACAGCCTTGGCAATCAGGCCACCCATGGCACCGTCGTGGTCAATTCCGACGGCACCTATCGTTACGTGCCCAACGCGAATTTCAACGGCAGCGACAGCTTTACCTATCGGGTGAGCGACGGCACAACCACGGTTACCTACACGATCGCGATCACCGTCACACCGGTCAACGACCCGCCGGTGGGCGAGGATACCGCCTTCACCACGCCTGAGGATACGGTCGCAACCGGCCGTCTGCCGGTGGCAACCGATCCGGACGGCGGCCCGCTCACCTACGGTCTCGGCGCAGGTCCATCCCGCGGCACGGTGACGATCAGCCCGGACGGCACCTATCGTTATGTGCCGAACCGGAATTTCAGCGGCACCGATACATTCACCTATACGGTGAGCGACGGCTCGGCGACCTCGACCTATACCGTCACGGTCACCGTCACGCCGGTAAACGATCCACCGCTCGCCTCCGATACGTCGATCTCGGTTATATCAGGCTCGACCGCGACAGGTTCCTTGCCGCCCGCCATCGATCCGGAAGGCGATACGATCACCTATGGGCTCGGCAGCCAGGCGAGCCATGGCACGGTGACGATCAATCCCGACGGCACCTACACCTACACGCCGTCCGCGGGATATACCGGCAGCGACAGCTTCACCTATACGGTCAGCGACGGCCAGGCGACTTCGAGCTATACCGTTACCATTTCCGTCGGCGCCGCCAACCGGCCGCCGGTCGGTTCCGACGCCAGTGTCACGGCTTTCGAGGACACCAGGCTCAACGGCCGCCTGCCGATCGCAACCGATGCGGATGGTGACCGCCTGACCTATGGTCTCGGCGCTCCCGCCACCCACGGTACGGTGACCGTCAACGCGGACGGAACCTACACCTACATCCCAGCACTCAACTTCAACGGTACCGACCAGTTCACCTACACGGTCAGCGACGGCCGCTCGACATCCACCTATACGATCACGATCACCGTCGACCCGGTCGACGACCCGCCGGTTTCGTCCGATACATCGGTTTCAGTCACGGAAGGAGGCTCGGTCTCGGGAACTCTTCCGCCGGCATTCGATCCGGAAGGCCAGCCGATCAGCTACGGCCTCGGGGAAGGCCCTGAGCATGGCACCGTGACCATCAATCCCGACGGCACCTACACCTACACGCCGGCGGCAGGTTACAATGGTTCCGACAGCTTCACCTTCACGGTCAGCGACGGCACCAATACCGCGACCTACACGGTCACGATTACCGTCGATCCGGTAGAAGGACCGGAGGAACCTCGCCCACCACTCGAAGTGGACCCTCCTGCTCCGATACCGACAGAGCCAACCGATCCGTGGCAACCGCCATCGCTTTCGGACACCATCTCGGCAGGATCGCAGTCTCCGATTTCTTCGATCATGGACGATCTCAACGGGATCGCGGATCTGACCGTGCAGGGCCCGATCCTGAATGTCGTCGATTCCATCCGCTCACTGAATGGAATGGGCTATCTGCCGGAAGAAGGCGCTGTCCTTTATGCCGCAAACCAGATCAGCGACTGGGTGGAGAGCGGACGGATCATCGACGAGGTCACCGCAGGCTTCTTCAAGGGCGGCTCGAACATCCATCTGGAACGGGAAGGGGCCGCGAGCACCTGGTTCCAGATCGATACGATGGTCTATAACGATTATCTCTACATCATGCCGTCTTCGGACGGGGATGTGGAGAACGCGGCCTTCGGCGTGACGCAAGCAGATGGCAGGCCTCTGCCCGACTGGCTGAAGCCGACCCGGCAGGGCCTCGTCATCGGCCGTCCGCCGGCAGGGCTGGAATTCATCGACCTGCGCATTCACGGCAAGTCATCGGACGGCGTGATTTCCGATACGATCCGCATCGACCTGCATACCGGTGCGATCCTCGATCACCTCAGCGATCGGCGGACGGATCTTGGGCCGGGCATGTTCTCGGATCATCTTCTTGCCGCCGCAGACCAGAATGGAGATGATATCTCCATGCTCGGCCACGCGCTTCAGAAATGGAGCGAGCTACCTGAGCGGTGATGGAGCAACCGAACGGGAACGAACCGCAGATACCAAGAAACGGTCCGGGCCGCTTCAATTGTGAGTGGTGAGGCAGCGCGAGACACTGTCCTGCCAGCCATCGATCGCGGTCAGACGCTCCTCGTCCCCCATCTCCGGCTCGAAGCGCGTGTCGCGCTTCCATCGGGCTGAAAAGCCCTTGGCATCCGGCCAGACGCCGGCTTTCCAGCCGGCAAGCCAGGCAGCGCCGAGCGCCGTCGTCTCTAAAAGTTCCGGCCGATCGACCGGGGCAGCCAGAATGTCGGAGAGCCGCTGCATCGTCCAGTTGGAAGCCACCATGCCGCCATCGACGCGCAGAACGGTCGTTGCGCCATGCCCCTGCCAGTCCTTCTTCATCGCCTCCAGAAGATCATGGGTCTGGAAAGCGACACTTTCGAGTGCCGCACGGGCAAATTCCGCCGGACCGCTGCTACGGGTAAGGCCAAAGATCGCGCCGCGAGCTTCCGCATCCCAATAGGGTGCGCCGAGCCCGGTAAAGGCCGGCACCATATAAAGCCGCTGCTTGGGATCGGCTTGCCGCGCCAGCGCGCCAACTTCGGATGCGACCTTGATGAAGCCCAATTCATCGCGCAACCATTGAACGGCGGCACCGGCAATGAAGATCGAACCTTCCAGCGCGTAAGTCGTGACGCCATTCAACCGATAGGCGATCGTGGTCAGGAGCCTGTTGGAGGACGAGACGCGGTCGGTTCCGGTGTTGAGCAGTGCGAAGCAGCCTGTGCCATAGGTGGATTTCAGCATGCCGGGCTCGAAACAGGCATTGCCGATAACCGCCGCCTGCTGGTCTCCGGCGACGCCGAGGATCGGGATTTCTGCGCCGAAAAGGCTTGCCTGCGTGATGCCGAAATCGGCGGCGCAATCCTTGACTTCCGGCAGCATCGCTTTGGGGATGTCGAGGATGCCGAGCAGCTCCTCATCCCAGTCGTTTTCGCCGATATTGTAGATCAGGGTCCGCGAGGCATTGGTGGCGTCGGTCACATGCGCCCGCCCGCCGGTCAGCTTGTAGATGAGCCAGCTGTCGACCGTGCCGAAGCAGGCTTCTCCCTTTTCCGCCCGGGCGCGAAGGCCCTCGACATTAGCGAGCAACCAGGAGAGTTTCGTGCCGGAAAAATAGGGATCGAGCAGAAGGCCGGTCTTCTCCGTGAAGGTTTTTTCCAGTCCCTTCGCCTTCAGTTCCTCGCAGAGCCCGGATGTGCGACGGTCCTGCCAGACGATCGCCGGATGCAGCGGCTCACCGGTCTGGCGATCCCAGACGACAACGGTTTCGCGCTGGTTGGTGATCCCGATCGCAGCAAGATCACCCGTAGAAATCGCAGCCTTTTCGATCGCGGTCCGAGCGGTGGCGACGACGCTCTGCCAGATTTCTTCCGGGTCATGCTCCACCCAGCCGGAAGCGGGGAAGAACTGGGTGAATTCCTGCTGACCAAAACCTTTAATGGCCATCCCGTCATCGAAGACGATTGCCCGGCTCGATGTCGTTCCCTGGTCGATGGCAAGAATGTACCCACCCATAAATCCAAACTCCTCAAGATATTGCATGGAACCGGGGCGTGATGGCACGCCCCGGCACGTCTCATATAGCCTTTCCGGCGATTATTTCTGCCAGCTCTTCACCAGTTCGTCGTAGTTGACGGTGATCGGCTTTTCCTTCTCGTTCTCGATCTTCAGCTGCGGGGCGAGGTTGCCCTTGGCGACCGCATCCTTGTTCCAGTATTCGAGATCATGCTCCTCGGCGAGTTTCGGTCCCATCTCACCCTGAACGCCGGCGCGTTCGAGGCGCTGCAGCACCTTTTCCTGCTCGGCGCAAAGCGAATCCATCGCTTCCTGCGCGGTCTTGGCGCCGGAAGACGCGTCACCGATCGCCTGCCACCACAGCTGCGCCAGCTTCGGATAATCCGGAATGTTGGTGCCGGTCGGCGACCACTGCACACGGGCCGGCGAACGGTAGAACTCGATCAAGCCGCCGAGATTGGGGGCACGATCGGTGAAGGACTGATGGTTGATCGAACTATCGCGGATCAGCGTCAGGCCGACATGGCTCTTCTTCACGTCCACCGTCTTCGACACGACGAACTGCGCATAAAGCCAAGCGGCCTTGGCGCGGTCGTCCGGTGTGGATTTCAGCAAGGTCCAGGAACCGACATCCTGATAACCGAGCTTCATGCCTTCCTTCCAATAGACGCCATGCGGCGACGGGGCAAAGCGCCATTTCGGCGTGCCGTCGTCATTGACCACCGGCAGACCCTTCTTGACGAAATCCGCCGTGAAAGCCGTGTAGGTGAACATCTGCTGCGCGACCTCACCCTGGCCCGGAACGGGGCCGGATTCGGAGAAGGTCATGCCGTTGGCGGCAGCCGGTGCATAGGCCTTCATCCAGTCCAGATATTTCTGGATGGAATAGACAGCGGCCGGGCCGTTGGTATCACCGCCGCGGGCAACGCAGGAACCGACCGGCTGTGATTTTTCGTTGACCTTGATACCCCATTCATCGACCGGCAGGCCGTTCGGCAGGCCCTTGTCGCCATTGCCGGCCATGGAAAGCCAGGCATCGGTGAACCGCCAGCCGAGCGACGGGTCCTTCTTGCCATAATCCATATGGCCATAGACCTTCTTGCCGTTCACTTCGCGCCCGGTGAAGAACTCGGCGATATCCTCGTAAGCCGACCAGTTGACCGGCACGCCGAGATCATAGCCGTATTTCGCCTTGAAATCGGCCTTGTTCTTTTCGTCGTTGAACCAGTCGTAACGGAACCAGTAGAGGTTGGCGAACTGCTGGTCGGGCAACTGATAGAGATCGCCATCCGGCGCGGTGGTGAATTTCAGGCCGATGAAATCATCGAGATCGAGGCCGGGATTGGTGACGTCCTTGCCTTCATTGGCCATCCACTTGGTCAGCGAACGGGCCTGCTGGTAACGCCAATGGGTGCCGATCAGATCTGAATCGTTGACATAGGCGTCATAGACGTTTTCGCCTGACTGCATCTGTGTCTGCAGCTTTTCGACGACGTCGCCTTCGCCGATCAGGTCATGGGTCAGCTTGATACCGGTGATTTCGGAAAAAGCCTTGGCCAGAACCTTGGATTCATATTCATGCGTGGTGATGGTTTCGGACACCACCTTGATATCCATGCCGGCAAAGGGTTTTGCCGCATCGATGAACCACTGCATCTCCTTTTCCTGCTCGGCGCGGGAAAGCGACGACTGATCGCCGATTTCCGCGTCGAGGAATTTTTTCGCTGCGTCCATGTCGGCCAGTGCCGAGCCGGTCATTGCCAGCAGCATGACTGCCGTCGTCGTCATAAGATGCCGTCGCATATCTAGTCCTCCCGGTTGATGCGATGCAGTTACTTTAGATTTTGGCGACCGGACCTCCTCCCGCCGCCACATGCGTAGCCTCAGACGAAACGGAATACGCCGATCGCGTAGACCACCGACAAGGCCAGAGCCCACCACAGACTGGGGCCTCCAAGACCCAGCCATGCGAGATGAATGAATGCGGCGCCGAGCAGCGACACGAACAGTCTGTCGCCGCGGGTTGTCTCGAACCGCAGGATGCCGACGCGCGGGCTACCGCCCGGCGAAAAATATTCCCAGACGCCCATGGCAGCGATCAGCAGAAAAATGGTTCCAAAAAACAGCGCCGTCGGCAGCGTCCAGGCCATCCATGAGAAGCTCATGATCCTTCTCCCCTTCTCAAACGCGACCGAGGGCAAAGCCCTTGGCGATGTAGTTGCGGACAAAATAGATGACGAGCGCGCCCGGAATGATAGTGAGCACACCAGCCGCGGCCAGTACGCCCCAATCCATGCCGGAAGCGGAAACCGTACGGGTCATGGTGGCCGCGATCGGCTTCGCATCCGTCGTCGTCAACGTACGGGCGATCAGCAGTTCTACCCACGAGAACATGAAGCAGAAGAAGGCGGCCACCCCGATACCGGATGCAATCAGCGGCATGAAAATTTTGACGAAGAAGCGCGGGAAGGAATACCCGTCGATATAGGCGGTCTCGTCGATCTCCTTCGGCACGCCGGACATGAAGCCTTCCAGGATCCACACCGCCAGCGGCACATTGAACAGGCAATGGGCGATGGCGACCGCGATATGCGTGTCGATCAGGCCGAAGGCGGAATAAAGCTGGAAGAAGGGCAGCGCGAAGACGGCGGGCGGCGCCATGCGGTTGGTCAGGAGCCAGAAGAACAGATGCTTGTCGCCCAGAAACCGGTAGCGCGAGAAGGCATAGGCTGCCGGCAGCGCCACCAGAACGGAGATCACCGTATTCATCACCACATAGATGATCGAGTTCAGATAGCCGTTATACCAGGCCGGATCGGTGAAGATGACGGTGTAATTCCTGAGCGTCGGGTTCTGCGGAAAGAGTGTCAGCTGGCCGAGGATTTCACTGTTCGTCTTGAAGCTCATGTTGACCAGCCAATAGATCGGCAGGAGCAGAAAGACGATGTAGACCACCGGGACGATGAAGCCGAAACGGGAGCCGCTGCTGTTGTTGACCATGGGTTGGCTCCTCACTTCTGCTCGGCATCGCTCTGCGTCATGACGGTGTAGAACACCCATGACAGCAGAAGGATGATCAGGAAGTAGATGATCGACATGGCCGCCGCCGGCCCGAGGTCGAACTGGCCGATCGCCATCTTCACGAGATCGATCGACAGGAAGGTCGTCGAATTGCCCGGCCCGCCGCCGGTAACGACGAAGGGTTCTGTGTAGATCATGAAACTATCCATGAAACGCAGGAGCACGGCGATCAGGAGCACCCGCTTCATCTTCGGCAGCTGAATGTAGCGAAAGACGGACCAGCGCGAAGCGCCGTCGATGCGCGCGGCCTGATAATAGGCGTCCGGGATCGACACGAGACCTGCATAGCAGAGCAGCACGACGAGGCTCGTCCAGTGCCAGACATCCATGACGATGACGGTCGCCCAGGCATGCGCCGGGTTCTGGGTGTAATTGTACGAGATGCCAAGCGAATTGAGAAAGTAACCGAGCAGTCCGATATCGACGCGGCCGAAGACCTGCCAGATCGTGCCGACCACGTTCCACGGAATGAGCAGCGGCAGCGCCATCAGCACGAGGCAGACGGGCACGCCGATGCCGTGCTTGGGCATGTTGAGCGCGATCAGGATGCCGAGCGGCACTTCGATGGCAAGGATGACGGCCGAAAAGATCAGGTTGCGCCAAAGCGCGTCCCAGAAACGCGGCGAAGTCAGGATTTCAACGAACCAGTCGGTGCCGGCCCAGAAGAACTGATTGTTGCCGAACGTGTCCTGAACCGAATAATTCACCACAGTCATCAATGGAATGACCGCGGAAAAGGCGACGAGCAAGAGAACCGGTAGCACCAGAAACCAGGCCTTGTTGTTCCAGGTCTTTTCCATGGTCAGCCCTCCTGCCTCACACGCCAGCTATCGGCAAAGATGCCGATCGCCTGTTTTTCGAAAGCAACCTTCGGATCGGCCGGGATCTCGTCATCTTCCGGCACCACGATCGAGATCGGCTGTCCGCAGAACGAGGCGCGGACGATCTTCTGGCGGCCGATATCCTCCACCTTGTTGATCGTCACCGGCATGCCTTCCCGCCCGAGCTTGATGAATTCCGGGCGAATGCCGAGTTCGGTTCGACCCTGCCCCTTCAGCGCAGGTGCGGCCGAAAGTGCGATCTGCTGGTCACCGACACGTGCGGTCGCTCCGTCGATCACGGCCGGCAGGATGTTCATGCCCGGCGAGCCGATGAAATAACCGACGAATGTATGGCTTGGCCGTTCGAACAGTTCTGCCGGCGTGCCGATCTGAACGATCTGCCCGTCATGCATGACCACCACCTTGTCGGCAAAGGTCAAAGCCTCGGTCTGGTCGTGGGTGACATAGACCATCGTAAAGCGCGACTGCCGGTGCAGGCGCTTCAATTGCGAACGCAATACCCATTTCATATGCGGGTCGATGACCGTCAGCGGCTCGTCGAACAGGATCGCATTGACATTGGCCCGCACCAACCCACGGCCGAGCGAAATCTTCTGCTTCTGGTCCGCCGTCAGCCGTTGCGCCCGGCGTTTCGCCATGCCGGCAAGATCGGTCATTTCGAGAATTTCGTTGACCCGCTTTTCGACTTCCGCTTCCGGCACCTTTCGGTTGCGTAAAGGGAAAGCAAGGTTATCGAACACCGTCATCGTGTCGTAGACGACCGGGAACTGGAAGACCTGGGCGATATTGCGCTCCTCGGTCGAAAGCTGCGTGACATCCTTGCCGTCGAACAGGATGCGCCCGTCGGACGGCGTCAGCAGGCCGGAAATGATGTTGAGGAGCGTGGTCTTTCCGCAGCCGGAAGGACCGAGCAGCGCGTATGCTCCGCCGTCCTCCCATTCGTGATGCACTTCCTTCAGTGCATAATCACCGGCGGCCTTGGCCTTGTCGCTATAGGCGTGGCGGATATGTTCGAGCGTGATGCGTGCCATATCGCTTTCTCCTCACGCCGCCAGCGGCGCGGCGACGAGCGCCTTGCCGGTCGATTGGTCGAACGCCATCAGATGGCGACTGTCGAGATGCACCTCGATCTGCCGGTCCTGTTCGATGTCGTGAATGCCATGCGCCAGCATCACCCAGCGGCGACCGGCAAATTCGAGATGGATGAAACTTTCCGAACCGGCGATTTCCGAGACCAGCGTGCGGGCCCTGAGCGGTGTCGTGTGGCCGTTCGCGGCATGCAGAAACAGGTGATGCGGCTGGAACGCAAGCGTCACCGGTCCATCCGGTATAGAAGCCAGATGCCCCGGTACGGGAATGACCGGCTCGCTGTCGATGAGGAAGGCATTGCCGGAACGCGTCAGCGCGATCGTATTGAGCGGCGGATCGGCAAAGATTTCCGCGGTAACGAGATCGGCAGGTCGACGATAGACGTCCACCGTCCTGCCGAACTGCGTCACGGCTCCCTCATGCAAAGTCGCGGTATTGCCGCCGAGCAAAAGCGCCTCGGATGGTTCGGTCGTCGCATAAACGAAGATCGCACCGGAGGCGGCAAAGATCTTCGGCAGTTCCTCGCGTAATTCCTCGCGCAGCTTGTAGTCGAGATTGGCGAGCGGTTCGTCGAGCAGGACGAGATTGGCGTTCTTGACGATGGCGCGAGCGAGCGCCGTGCGCTGCTGCTGACCGCCGGAAAGATTGAGCGGCGTGCGATCCAGATAGGGCGTCAACTTGAGAAGATCGGCGGCCTTCTTCACCTCGCGCTCGATCGTGGCCGCATCCTTGCCGGCAATGCGCATCGGCGAGGCGATGTTCTCATATACGGAAAGCGCCGGGTAATTGATGAACTGCTGGTAGACCATCGCGACATTGCGCTTCTGCACCGGCATCGCGGTCACATCAGCGCCATCGAAAAACACCGAACCTTCGGTCGGCTTGTCGAGCCCCGCCATCAGCCGCATCAGCGACGTCTTGCCGGCAAGCGTCGGCCCCAGCAGGACGTTCAGCGTTCCCCGCTTTAATGTCAGGTCGGTCGGGCGGATATGATATTCGCCCGCCACCGTCTTCGACACGTTGCGCAATTCCAGCATATATACCTCGGGCCTCCCAACCCTCTGGTACCAAGCGGTGATGCCTCGGGCTTTAGGCCGCCCTGCGCGCTCCCGCCATGTACTCCTCCAGTCCTGCTGCCTCCTCGGCGGTCAGGAACAATCCCTGCTTGGTGCGGCGCCACAGCACATCTTCGGCCGTTTGCGCCCATTCCCTTTCGATCAGCCAGCGGACTTCCGCTTCGTAAAGCGTCCCGCCAAAATGCCGCCCGAGCTCCTCCAATGCCGTAGCGTCTCCCAATATCGCCCTGGCATCGGTGCCGTAACATTTGATCAGGCGTGAAGCCTGCCGTTCGGTCAGGAAGGGATAGGCCAAAATCAGCCGACGCTCCTGCTCCTTCGCTCCCGTGACCGGAAAACCACCGCCCGGCAGGTGGCTTTTTCCCGTCCATGGACCACCCTTCGCGCCGATCGCCTCGGCAATCTTTTCCAGCGCATGTTCCGACAGCCGCCGATAGGTCGTCAACTTGCCGCCGAAGACGTTGAGCAGCGGCGCACCATCGGCCGCGTCCACTTTCAGAACGTAGTCGCGGGTCGCTTCCTGCGCCTTCGAAGCACCATCGTCATAAAGCGGGCGAACGGCCGAATAGGTCCAGACGATATCGTTACCCGTCACGGGTTCGGCAAAATATTCACTCGCCGCATTGCAGAGATATTCGATTTCCTCCGGACTGATCTTAACGTCCTTAGGATCACCGGGAAAATCACGATCCGTCGTTCCGATCAGGGTGAAATCGGTCTCGTAAGGAATGGCGAAAAAGATGCGGTTATCCGGATTTTGGAAGAAATAGGCTCTTTTGTCCTCGAACTTCTTGCGCACGATGATATGGCTGCCCTGCACGAGCCGGACATTGTGAACGTTGTTGCGGCCGATCGCGCCGGAAAGAACATGATCGACCCAGGGGCCTCCGGCATTGACCACCATCCGCGCCCGGTAGCTGGTCGTTTCGCCCGACACCTCGTTGCGCACCTCGATCTGCCAGAGCCCGTTTTCCCGGCGCGCGGAAACCACCCTGGCTCTATTGAGGATCGTCGCACCCTTCGCCGCCGCATCGCGAGCGTTCAGCACGACCATGCGGGCGTCATCCACCCAACCATCGGAATATTCGAAGGCCTTGCCGAAAACCGGTTTCAGCGCCTCGCCGGCAGGATCAGTTCTCAGATCAAGCGTCTTCGTCGCCGGCAGAAGCTTGCGGCCGCCAAGATTGTCGTAAAGAAACAGGCCGAGGCGGATCAGCCAGGCTGGCCGCACGCCGCCCTTCTGATAGGGCAGCACGAAACGCAGTGGCCAGATGACATGCGGGGCCATGGCCCACAGCACTTCGCGCTCCATCAACGCTTCACGCACGAGGCGGAATTCGTAATGTTCGAGATAGCGCAGCCCGCCATGGATGAGTTTGGTGGCGCCGGAAGACGTGCCGGATGCGAAATCGTTCATTTCGGCGAGCGCCACGGAATATCCGCGGCCTGCCGCATCGCGCGCGATCCCGCATCCGTTGATGCCGCCGCCAATCACGAAAAGATCGAAAACCGTATCGCCTGACATCGCCCCACTCACTTTCGCATCGCACAAAATTACGCAGTTACGAAATTGATATCAGTCTAAAATGAAAGAAAAACGAATGTCAAATGAAGATTGATAGAAAGCAATTGCGGGATCGAATTAACCTGTTTCTACCAGGCGAACTTCGCTTTGGGCGCAGATGTTGCGGATCTCCTGAGAGGGACAGCGGTCGGTGATGAATGTGTGCACCTGCGAGATATGCCCCATGCGAACCGGCGCCGTGCGCTCGAATTTCGAGGCATCAGAAACAAGGATTACATGTCGGGCATTGGCGATGATCGCTTGCGCCACCTTCACCTCGCGGAAATCAAAGTCGAGCAGCGCCCCGTCCGCATCGATCGCCGAGACACCGATGACCGCATAGTCGACCTTGAACTGACGGATGAAGTCGACTGCCGCCTCACCGACGACGCCGCCATCCGAGCCACGCACCACACCGCCGGCAATGATTACTTCAATCGAGGGAAATACCCTCAACCTATTGGCGACATTGATATTATTGGTGATTACCATCAGTTCGCGATGATCGACCAGCGCCTCGCCGACGGCTTCGGTCGTTGTGCCGATATTGATGAAAAGCGAGGAATTGCTGGGGATTATCCCTGCCGCAGCGCGGCCGATCGCCTGTTTCTCGGTCGCCGCCATCGAGCGACGCGCCTCATATCTGACATTCTCGTTTCCGCTGGGAAACACCGCGCCGCCATGGATGCGGTTTAACGCCTCGCCGTCGCATAGATCGTTCAGGTCCTTGCGGATCGTTTGCGGCGTTACCTGGAAGTGGGCAGCCAGATCTTCGACCAGCACCTTGCCCTGCTCCTTGGCGAGCGCCAGAATTTCTTCCTGCCGACTGGTGAGATGCATGACGCGTTATCGCCCCCTCGATTTTCGTTTTCCCATCAACTTAGGCGGAAACGAAACCGCAAGCAAGGAAAGGACGAAACCAATTCGAAAGGCGGCACATATCAAATCGGCTCAGGTTCGGACGCGACGAGCCACGACTGCGCAGACCGTTTCAGAAACAGAGCGGATCGGCATCGAGATGTCATCTTTCTTCGCTAAGACGAAACGGCCAGACGCATTCAGCTTGCTGTCAGGAAACCGTGACTAAAAGAATGCCGTTCGCAAAGGATAATTCGGATGAAGACCAGCAGAGACATCGCCAACGAGATTGTGAGAACCGCAATTGACGGCGACATCGATCGCGCCAATGCGATGCTCGGTCACGCGGCTACGTCTCGGCGCGAAGGTTCATTTCGTCTACGTTCTGCCAGATATTTCGTGGCGGCCATTTGCCTTGCCATCATCTTCATCGGGATCGATGCGCTGGACGGCAAGATCATCGATCATCTCTGACCCCTTCCCGCGCAACAGCTAGTCGGATGCCGCAAGAAGCTGCGGGCTGTCTTCCTTGACCGTCTGCATGACCACATTCGTCGACGTGCTCGATACGAAGGGAAGGGTTGAAATCTTCTCGCCGAGAACAATCCTATATCGTCTGATGTCTCTGGTGCGAACCTTGAGCAGGTAATCGAAGCGGCCGGCGATCATGTGGCAGCCTTCAATCTCCCTGATTTTCCGCGCCGCGTCGTTGAAGCTTTTCAGCGCCTCTTCGCGGGTGTCGCTGAGTTTCACCTCGACGAAAGCGATATGATCGAGGCCGAGCTTCTGGGAACTGAGGATAGCCCTGAACCCTTCGATATAACCTTCGTCGATCAGCCGGCGCAGCCGCAGCTGGCAAGGGGTCTTGGAAAGACCGATACGGCTGGCCAGTTCGGTAATGGACAGGCGGCCATCGGCCGAAAGTTCCCGCATGATCTTCTTGTCGAATTGGTCCAATTCACTAGCCATGGCGCTCTGATCTGAATTTTATCCGGATTTTCTTCTTATCTTTAGGAAAAGGACAAAGGACAAGACCGAAAACTGGGCAACTCGAAAATTTCGGCCATGTTATCTTCGCGACTTGTTGACACCTCTCCGACAACCGGGAACACCCATGACGCCCCCTCGCCAGATCGACCAGAACAACGACGTATTCCCGGCATTCGAAAACTTCGCGCCCGCCGTGCGCGAACAGAACGAATTGCGCCGCGCCATCACTGCCGCCTATCGCAGGCCGGAGGACGAGAGCGTTGCCGTACTTCTGGAACAGGCCACCTTGCCGGAGGAGATGCGCCGCGACGTGCGGATGACGGCCAGCCAGCTCATCAAGGCCCTTCGCAACAAGCACAGGGGAACCGGCGTCGAGGGGCTGGTGCACGAATACTCGCTGTCCAGCCAGGAGGGCGTCGCCCTCATGTGCCTTGCCGAGGCACTGCTGCGCATTCCCGATACTGCAACCCGCGACGCACTGATCCGCGACAAGATCTCCGATGGCGACTGGAAGTCCCATGTCGGCGGTGGCCGCTCACTGTTCGTCAATGCCGCCACCTGGGGCCTCGTCGTCACCGGCAAGCTCACCAATACCGTCGATGGCCGCAGCCTTTCGGCGGCGCTGACCCGTCTGATCGCCCGCTGCGGCGAGCCGGTCATCCGCCGCGGCGTCGACATGGCCATGCGCATGATGGGCGAGCAGTTCGTCACCGGCGAAACGATCGCCGAGGCGTTGAAACGCGCCCGCCCGCTGGAAGAACGCGGTTTCCGCTATTCCTATGACATGCTGGGCGAAGCCGCCACGACCGCTGCGGATGCCGAGCGCTACTACAAGGATTACGAGACGGCGATCCATGCCATCGGCCTCGCCTCCGCCGGCCGCGGCATTTATGAAGGCCCGGGCATTTCGATCAAGCTGTCGGCCCTGCATCCGCGTTATGTCCGCGCCCAGGCCGACAGGGTCATGACCGAGCTGCTGCCGAAGGTAACGGCGCTCGCGGGCTTGGCGAAGAAATATGATATCGGCCTCAATATCGACGCCGAGGAAGCCGACCGGCTCGAACTGTCGCTCGATCTCCTGCAAAGCCTCTGCGAAGATCCCGATCTCGCCGGCTGGGAAGGCATGGGCTTCGTTGTCCAGGCCTATGGCAAGCGCTGCCCCGCCGTTCTCGATTTCATCATCGATCTCGCCCGCAGCAACAACCGCCGCATCATGGTGCGCCTCGTCAAGGGCGCCTATTGGGATGCCGAGATCAAGCGCGCCCAGGTGGATGGACTGGAAGATTTCCCGGTCTATACCCGAAAGGTCCACACCGACGTCTCCTACATCGCCTGCGCTAGAAAACTGCTGGCGGCAACCGATGCCGTCTTCCCGCAATTCGCCACCCACAACGCCCAGACGCTCGCAACCATCTACCATATGGCCGGGCCGGAATTCAAAAGCGGCAAATACGAGTTCCAGTGCCTGCACGGCATGGGCGAACCGCTTTATGACGAGGTCGTCGGCCATAACAAGCTCGGCCGCCCGGCGCGCATCTATGCACCCGTCGGCACCCATGAGACGCTGCTCGCCTATCTCGTGCGCCGCCTTCTGGAAAACGGCGCCAATTCCTCTTTCGTCAACCGCATCGGCGACAAGAACGTCTCGATCGACGAGCTGGTCGCCGATCCGGCAGATGTCGTGCGCGGCATGGCCGAACTCGGCGCCCGTCACGATCAGATTGCCCTGCCACGCGATCTTTACGGCGTGCGCCGCAACTCGGCCGGTCTGGACCTCTCCAACGAAACTGTGCTTGCAGAGCTTTCCGCATCGCTGAAGGCTTCGTCCACACGCGAATGGATCGCCGCTCCAACATCGGAAGCAGCCGGCACCAGTCGCCCGGTCCTCAACCCCGGCGACCGGCGCGACGTTGTCGGCATGGTCACCGAGATCTCCGAGGCCGGTGTCGAAAAGGCCATGACCACCGCCGCGAATGCAGCCGCAAGCTGGGCCGCCGTCAACCCCGCCGATCGCGCCGCCTGCCTTGAACGCGCTGCCGACCTCATGCAGGCGCAAATGCCGGACCTGCTCGGCCTCGTCATGCGCGAGGCCGGCAAATCCATGCCGAACGCGATTGCCGAGATCCGCGAGGCGATCGACTTCCTCCGTTATTATGCCGAGCAGGCGCGCCGCACGCTGGGCCCCGGACATCGCCCGCTCGGGCCGATCGTCTGCATCAGCCCGTGGAATTTCCCGCTGGCGATCTTCACCGGCCAGATTGCAGCGGCGCTTGTCGCCGGAAACCCGGTTCTGGCAAAGCCTGCGGAAGAAACGCCGCTCATTGCCGCACAGGGTGTGCGCATCCTGCACGAGGCCGGCATTCCGGCCGATGCCCTGCAATTGCTTCCGGGCGACGGCCGCATCGGTGCCGCCCTCGTCGCCTCGCAGCAGACCTGCGGCGTTATGTTTACCGGCTCGACGGAAGTCGCTCGTCTCATCCAGGCCGAGCTTGCCGGACGTTTGCTGCCGAACGGCAAGCCGATCCCGCTGATCGCGGAAACCGGCGGCCAGAACGCCATGATCGTCGATTCTTCGGCGCTTGCCGAACAGGTCGTCTTTGATGTCATCGCATCCGCCTTCGACAGCGCCGGCCAGCGCTGCTCGGCCCTGCGTGTCCTCTGCCTGCAGGAAGATGTCGCCGATCGTATCCTCAAGATGCTCAAGGGCGCATTGAAGGAGCTCACCATAGGCCGCACCGACACACTGAAGATCGACATCGGTCCGGTGATTACCGATGAGGCCAAGGGCAATATCGAAAAACATATCGAGAGCATGCGGACGCTCGGCCGCAAGGTCGAGCAATTGCCGCTTGGCCCCGAAACCGAAAACGGCACCTTCGTCGCCCCCACCATCATTGAGATCACCTCGCTCAAGGATTTGCAGCGCGAGGTCTTCGGCCCTGTCCTGCATGTGGTCCGCTACAAGCGCGACGATTTGGAACGGTTGATCGAGGATATCAACGGCACCGGCTACGGCCTGACTTTCGGCCTGCATACCCGTCTCGACGAAACGATCGCGCAGGTGACCGGCCTCATCCGGGTCGGCAATATCTATGTCAACCGCAATGTCATCGGCGCCGTCGTCGGCGTCCAGCCGTTTGGCGGGCGCGGTCTGTCCGGTACCGGCCCGAAGGCGGGCGGACCGCTTTATCTCGGCCGCCTGGTCGACAAGGCACCGGTTCCACCGCGCCACAGCTCGGTCCACACGGATCCGGCGCTGACGGATTTCGCCCGCTGGCTCGGCCAGCGCGGTCGCAATCGCCTGGCGCAGGATGCCCGCGAGACCGGCGCGGTTTCGGCGCTCGGTCTCCAGACCGATCTGGCAGGGCCTGTCGGCGAGCGCAATATCTACGCGCTGCATCCGCGAGGCCGCATCCTGCTCGTTCCGCAGACGGAAGCGGGCCTCTATCGCCAGCTCACCGCAGCACTTGCAACCGGCAACGACGTGGCGATCGATACTGCCTGCGGTCTCAAGGCCTTACTTGCCGGTCTGCCGTCGAGCGTCGCAGCCCGGGTCGCGTGGAGCGAGGACTGGGCCAAGAACGCGCCTTTCGCCGGTGCGCTCATCGAGGGTGATGGCGACCGGATTGTCGAGGTCACGAAAAGGATCGCCAGCCTGCCGGGACCGCTCGTCCTCGTTCAGGCAGCCTCGACGCAGGAACTTGGCGCAGATGCCGAGGCCTATTGCCTGAACTGGCTGCTGGAAGAGGTCTCGACCTCGATCAACACCACCGCCGCCGGCGGCAATGCCAGCCTTATGGCGATCGGCTGATCGACGATTGCAAACGCGAAACACCCGGCCTTCGGGCCGGGTGTGACGGGCAGCTTACCAGATGTAATCGACATCCGGCGTCGTCTTGGTCTCGAGATATTCCGTCAGTCGTTCGACGATCTGACCACAGGAAAGATCCAGATGCTCGCGAAGCCGTTCCGCGGCATTCGCGCTTTTGCCCTCAAGCATGAACGAGATGATTTCCGTATGGTCATGCATGAAGGTTTCGATCGTAGGGTTGTCCGATAACGTAACCTGCAGATATTTGCCGCAGATATAGGTCGGCGCGGTGCGGGAAAGCGCCTCGATGATTTCCTGGTTTGGGCAATATCCGAGGCATCGCTGGTGAAGATCGTTCTCCAGCCCGTCGAGATCGACGATATCGAGAGCGGGCGAAACCGAAATCGCCTCGGCCAGCCGGCCGCGCATGGCTTCAAGCTCATCAGAGGGAATACGAGGCGTCGCCGCCTCGAGCGCGACAGGCTCGAGTATCCTGCGCAGATCGTAGAGATTGCGGCAACGCTCGACATCCAACCCGACGATATGCCAGTGGCCGCCATTGCCGCGCGCGACGATGCCGAGCTTGTTGGCCCGGAAGATCAGATCGCGCGCCAGCGTCCTGCCGATATTGAAATGCCTGGCAAGTGCCAGTTCGTTGACCCGCAGATGCCCGGACATGGAATGCAGGATCAGCTCGCGCTCGATCCTGAAATAGAGCTCGTCATGCGCACTCTGACTGGCATCCCCATTGCCCAGCGTCAGGTGATCTGCGGTCAGGGTGAACCGGAAGGGTTCGCTGTCGTTTCCGACGACGAAACCCTGTCCGTCATGGGGGCGCACGCTGCCTTGCGCCTCCAGTATTTCGAAAGCCTGCTTCACCGGAGAGCGGCTCGACCCGAAGATCTTGGCGACCTCGGCGATCTTGATGATTGCGCCGGTGGCGATCCGCTCGTCACGGATCGCCCCATCGAGATGTTCGGCTATGCGCCGATAGGCCGGCTGTCGCTCCAAGTTTCTCTCCGATACGTCTGGCGTCAGGTGATCGCGCCGAGCTGCCAGGGCACGAATTCGTTATTGCCGTAGTCATAGATTTCGCTGAGCGTCTTTTGCCCCGATGCAACCGCGATCAGCGTTTCGAAAATCCGTTCGCCGGCCTCTTCGATGCTTTCGCGTCCATTGACGATATCGCCGCAATTGACGTCCATGTCCTCGCTCATGTGTTCGAACATTTCCGTATTGGTTGCAACCTTGATCGTCGGCACCGGCTTGAAACCGGAGACGGAACCGCGGCCGGTGGTGAAGATCAGCATGTTGCAGCCACCGGCGATCTGGCCAGTCACGGCAACCGGGTCGTAACCGGGCGTATCCATGAAGACGAAACCGGTTTCGTCAATGATCTCCGCATATTCATAGACCGCCTGCATCGGCATGGAACCACCCTTGGCGACCGCCCCGAGAGACTTTTCCAGGATCGTCGTCAGGCCACCGGCCTTGTTGCCATGCGATGGATTGTTGTTGAGTTCCGCGCCGTGGCGGGCGGTGTAGTCCCCCCACCATTCGATCCGGTCCATCAGCTTCTGCGCAACTTCCGGCTTTACCGCCCGCATGGTCAGTAGATGCTCTGCGCCGTAGATTTCCGGGGTCTCGCTCAAGACCGCCGTACCACCGTGCTTGACGAGCAGATCGGATGCATGGCCGAGCGCCGGGTTAGCGGAAATGCCGGAATAGCCATCAGAACCGCCGCATTGCAGCGCGAGCTTCAGCTTGGAGAGAGGCTGGGTCGTCCGTTCCTGCCCTTTCAACGCGTCGAGCATTTCGACGATGATCGCAGAGGCCACCTCGACCGTCTTGCGGGTGCCGCCGAGCTGCTGGATCGTCATGGTCCTGAGGAACTGGCTTTCCTCCAGGCCGTATTTCTCCTGGATCAGCGAAATCTGGTTCACTTCGCAACCGAGGCCGATCATCAGGATGCCGGCGAAATTCGGATTGCGCGCATAACCGCTCAGCGTCCGGATCAGATATTCGTAGCCTTCGGTGCCGGTACCGATCGCGCAACCCTGCCCGTGTGTCAGCGCCACGACACCATCAATATTGTCATAACCGTTCAGGCCACCGCCGCGATTGAAATGATCGGCGATCGCGTGGGACACGGTGGCGGAACAGTTCACCGAAGAAATGATGCCGATATAGTTTCGGGTGCCGACCTGGCCATCCGGCCGCAGATACCCCTCGAACGTGCGGCGCTCCGCTTCCGGCACGAAATCGATCACCGGCACATGTGACGAGAAATGATGCGTCACGTCGCTGTCCTGCATGGCGATGTTCTGCAGATGAACATGGTCTCCCGGCGCGATATCGCAGCTGGCAATACCGATCGTCTGCCCGTATTTCGTCGCCGCTTCGCCCTTGGCAATCGGCCGGATCGCGATCTTGTGACCCCGCGGAATGACCGCTGCCGCCACGATCCCGTTGACACCCGATGCCTCTCCCACCGCGATCTCGCGGCGCGCAACCGCAACATTATCCAATGAATTCAAGAGAATGGCGGCTGGAATGTTCGAGCCGGCCTGGACATCAATTTTCATCTCATCCTCCTAAAGAAAGAAATTGACTTTGTCGACAAAAGTCATTTCACTGACACTATCGAACTGTCAAGGAAAATAATCGGTTGATTTCGCTCCGTTGATCTGTCCACCAACCGCCTGGCGGTGTGCAAAAGATCCGATAGGTCTGTCCGCCTCTACATAAGCCAGTAAATTCAACGCTCTCCAGTAGCGCTTCCTGATGATGTCAATTTCGTTGGTAGCGCGATGCATCGGCGCAAATAGTGTAGGGGTTCGATGCTATTTCTGTCGCCTACAGCCGATGACGTGAGATCCCATCGCCCCTCCCCATCGCTGATATCAAATCGACGGGCGATTGCGCCGGCGGCCTGGGTGAATCAGACTCAATAGAAACGCTGAGTGAAGATATGGATTACATCCAAATATATTCTCGTCCAATCGACGAGATTGCACGAAATCGGAAAACACTGTTATCCGACAACTCGCACGAAATAGACGCGGCAGCCACGGAGTTAAAGAGTATATACCGAGCGTTTTGCGATAGCGGCCTCACACTGAAGCCTGCCGAAGCTGTTACTGTAATCGGCGATTGGACTAAGCCGGAGCTACGCCGGATAAATCTGCGTCTCTTTTCTAAGCTTCTTCTCTCAGGTGTGAACGAACTCGGGCATCAGCTTGGGAGACCTTGGACGCCGCTGCCTCACGCTGACAGGGAAGCTTTCCTACAAGTGCTTCGTTTCGCGAGGAATTTGGGAGCTTACTTTCTCGTGAATTCAATTAACGCCAATGAAAGAGTCGGGCAATAACAAAGGCTGGCCGATGCTAGGAGGCCACCTTGTTTGATGAAATTGACGAGCTGATATCGGCTTATAAAGCCGAATTTGAAGACAGAGCTCGAGAAGTTTATGCAGAATTTTTCCAAATGCTGAAGGATCTGGATGAGCAGAGTTCGAGCGACGATAGCGACGTCGATCTAGAAGAACGCCGCCGTGAGATGCATGATATCGCTGAACGACTCTATGATTTAGCGTATGTATTTTGCATTGAACATCGAAGACCGATAGCTGAGGAAGCGGGGCATTGTCCTCCTCGATATGACTACGATCCGCCACAGGTTAGGGCCGAGAAGAAGTTAGAAGTCAACCTTGAAGACTGGTTGGAGGATCACTTCGGAGCGACCTGGCCCCCTGGAAAGGGATTTACTCGTTAGCGGGACCGCAAAGCCCCGGTCCTGATAGGCATCGCGATGTCAGATCCACAAAGGCGCGCGGTGCCGCTCTCAAATACATTACAGAGATGGGGGCTTTCCGCTTTGCAACATCCCCTTGGCGGCCGGAGTGAGTACCACCGTGTTCAATCGCTGTTGGAGAAGGCGCAAATAGATAAAGGATACTTGGTCCACAAGGTGACTTATATGCGCGCAGCGAAAGAGCTTGGCATCCCCTACCAAAAACAGGGCGACACCCATACTGATCGCCTGCTTCGTATCGCCGATAGTGCGAAAGACGCGAAGGCGAATGGTGGGGCCAACTTATCTCACATGACCCGAGAAGAGCGGCGCGAGATCCTTTTTAGACCTAAAGATGCCGAATAAGAAGCATCACAGGTTCTGTGTTTGGTGAAGCAATTTTCAGGTTAACCTAAATCAGTCATCGTTAAAAAAAATCTGCCGGATCCATCCGAAGACAGTTGTCTACAAATCATTTGCGCCGGCGATTCCGGTCCGGGATGATTCTGATAAGAAACTTTTTGGACGACAACACATGGATCAATTCGCGCCCTCCACATCAGCATCACCGTATCTCTCAATTATCCGGGTAGTGGCTGACAGCCGACAAGATCGGTGCCCACATCTCGCTGAACTGACGGCTGCAGCTGCGAATGAGCTCATCGACATGTATCAGTCATACCTAGCCACTAGCCAAAGGTGCACCTCGACTCTCCCGATGGACACGGAGCCCGACCTAATCGAGGAAATTTGCAATCTCAACATTCTCGTCAATGCAAAACTCATTCGGCTTTCGGTGGACGATCTTGGAGCGCGGATGGGCCAGACGTGGGGTAGGTTGCTTGTTCGGCCTAGAGCAGAGCTCTCTGAGCTTATCAGGTACGCGGGACTCTTGACCGACCAAATTCGAGCACAACAAGTTACGTGATATTAAGTCATTTTCTCCATCAAGGCGGCTCGATTATTTTCACGGAAAGCTTTGATGTTCAAAAAAATTGACGATCTGATCGCGGATTATGACCGAGGTCGCGAAGACGAAGCCAAAGAGGCGTACCAAGAGCAGATTAGCAAATTGCAGGCGCTCAGTAAGCAAGCCCAACTTTCAAAAGATCCTGACGTGCGTTCCCAGTTCATGCAAGATATGCTGGTGATAACGGAGCGGATGCAGACGCTGGCATATATCTTCTGCCAAGTGCATCATGACAAGATCGACGACTATGCAGGCAAATGCCCTGATTTCCCTTCCTTCGCGCCCGGCAGAAGCTCTTTTGAACCGCCTGAGCCGACCTACGACGACCTAATCAAATGGCTCGAGGATCGTTTTCCATGGACGCTTCCATTCGGTCGACGTCACACGAAGACGGAACGATGACTTTAGATTAGGGCCAGTCAAGCGCATGCGGCCCATGGGGGAAACTGAAGTTTTCATCGGCGAGCGAGCTGGTTTCTCGATCGCCTCGCTCGAAGATCGCGCCTCCCAGAAAGCTGATTTCTAATGGTCTCATCTTTCCAATTTGACGCGACTGATGGCGTCTACACGTTTGATACACGTTTGCCATCGGCGACATCCACGGCTGTGCCGATCTCCTCGACGAAATGCTATGGGGTATCAAACGCAGGGCGCGACGAGCGGGCGTCGAGTATCGAATCGTGTTCCTGGGTGACATCATCGATCGCGGCCCTGACAGCAAACGCTCCATGGACCTTGTAATCGAGACGTTGGCTGAGGTGCCGGGGTCACGCCTGATTTTGGGAAACCATGATTGGCTCCTCTTGCGGATCCTGGCAAACGAAGGGCTGCCAGACGAAGCGAATTACTGCGCCCATTGGATCGGAGTTGGAGGTGCAAATACCTTACGTTCATATGGCTATCTCGACAGCTCTATCAGCGCATCGAGGCTCCGTGACGTGATAGGAGCAGCCCACATCGGTTGCCTCAAGGCCGCAGCGCAGTACGTCGAGCTTGACCACCATATTTTGGTCCACGCAGGACTACGACCCGGGATAGCTTTGGAAGATCAGAAACCGTACGATCTGATGTGGATACGGGATGAGTTTTTGCTCCATACGGGATCGTTCAGCAAGAAAGTTGTCCATGGCCACACCATCACGTCCTCGCTTGACGTGGATGTGTTTCCTAACCGGACTGCGATTGATACCGGAGCAAATCGGAGCGGAATTCTGACAGCACTTGAGATCAAGCCATCGGGAGAGGTTGACGTTGTGCAGGCTGTTCAGACAGCTATTCCGGGGATGTGCCGCTTCCGCGGATGAGAGGCCACATCGGTCACTGTAGCCATTCGTCGACGAGTACCTATCTTGTCAGATCGGGCGCTTGTCGGAGGACTCTCGAAATATTTGCCTGATTGAGAGTGGTCTATGCGGAAAGCGTTATCGAATTAAAGCTTCGATAACAGATGCTCCCCCTTTTGGTGCAACAATGGCAGCCAAAAGGTTGAAAGCGACGATCCAGATCACCGCCTTCTCCTCTCGCTGTGTAAGCCTTCGCGGTTGCTTAGGTCTTTCCGGCCGGGAATAGAATCCATTGAGATCTCGAAACATCTGTCACCCCGGTGATACCTGTATCGCCTTTCAGAAACTATTGTGCAAACGACCGCCAGCCGCCGCTCTTCATCCTAATAACCATGCCTCGCATCCGCTTCCACTGTAGCCGAGGAGTGACCTCAGTGATCACGGATTATAGATCCTCTTACCAGTGGACGTCGATAATCCGTGCCGGGACGTTCCGAAGAGAGAGTGTCTCCGTAGCCAAGGTCTGATGTGATTACCGCCCAAGTCGGCGTTCGACAAACCACACTCGTAACGCGAGTGTTCTCGAGACCGATTTTAGCATCACATCCTTTCCGGAAACCCGTTCGGCCGTGACGTCGTTGTACTCCACGGATGTGGCAGATTGGCTGAAGAGGTCATACTTCCACTGGAGAATACAAGATTTAGGATAACAGCCGTTGATCGCCCCGGTTATGGCTTCAGCTCATCTTTGAATCATGCAGAGCATGGGCCAACCGCTCAAGCCAATTGGCTTATCCGTTATATTGATGAGTGTGGCCTCGATCGGCCAATAATCGTGGCTCACTCTTTTGGTGCCGCAGTGGCAGTGCAGCTCTCGGCGCAACGACCAGACATTTGCGGAGGCTTATTGCTGATCGCGCCCTGCGTTCGGCCCGTCCCTTACAAATCACTAGCGCTGTTGCGAACAGCAGTGGCACCCTATGTTGGCCCGTTTGTACGCCAACATGTTTTCGGTCGATGGCCTAACTACTTCGTCGAGCGTGCATTGGCGTCCTCTTGCCACCCTAATCCTTTGCCAACTGTTCTCCACCGTCTCCCCGCGGCTCACCTACTTTCAGCAACTTCAGTGGTGACTATGGCGCGTGAGTTGCGGGCGTTTAATGCTGACATGCAATCGCTTCCGTAGATTTCTTCAGAATTGCCCGTGTCCGTTCTCTTCGGAGATGCTGACCGAGTTATCAGACCGGATTGGCACCTCGATTTCCTGACATCTCGATATCATGCCGCGCAGGTTATCCGACTTGCTGGTGTAGGTCATATGCCGCATGATATCGCGCCCGATATAGTAGCTTCCATGCTCAATGACATGGACAGATCCAATCCCGGTACGCCTGACGCACCGGACAGAAGGAGCCGAGTAAATATACTTCCTGCACTTTGGTTAAGTATCTCGGAAGCAGGTCTATCCCGGCTCGGCTTTGTGTCGTTGCGCTCTTTTGCGAGGTACGTCGCCGGAGATGCATAAATCTTGACCTTGGGCCGCCTTCTCAGTGATATCGCCCAGCCCGGAGTTATTTGCGCGGGCAACCTCCTCCATAGCATCGATGATCAGCGACTTATCGCGAGCAACGTACGAAGATGAGCGACCTGAAGGCTCGAACCGAACGTTGCTCCCAGCCATCAAGGCGTTTCTATTTGCCCCTAGTATTGAAATTGGACAGGAATTCCGCGAGCTTGCTGTCGCTGCTTCGGGCATGAGCGTTAGAGACCAGGGGAGTGAGATAACCTTCAATGACAGATAGCATGGATTTCCGTCAGACTTGGTTATGGAGACAAGCCTTTGACACCCCACGGTCTGACACGAGTGCCGCCGAGCAGGAGTATTTCAGAAACCAATACACTCAACTTCGGACCAAAGCAGAGCAATTGGTGGCCCGGATCGCTGTCGACCTGCCGGGAATGACCGTTCATGATGTTACTCACCTTGATGCCTTGTGGGACACTGCGTCCCTAGTGTCCGAGGGCGCTATCGGTCTAAATCCCGCTGAAGCGTTTGTATTTGGTGCAGCCATTCTGTTGCACGACGCGGGGATGAGCCTTGCCGCTTTTCCGGGTGGCTTCGAGGACGTCAAGAAGACGGTTATATGGCAAGATGCGTTAGCGCGACGCCAGTTAGAGGCTGGCGACGATGGAACGGGGACCAGCTCCACATCGCCGCCACCGGAACTAGTCAATACCCTGATCCCAGACGTGCTTAGGCGACTTCATGCTGAACAGGCAGAGCAGCTTGCGGAACAGTATTGGGAGATCGATGGCACCAAATACTATCTCATAGATGACCCTGATCTACGCGCATTCTATGGGCCTACGATCGGCCAGATCGCGCACAGCCATTGGTGGCCGATCTCAAAAGTGGAAGCCGAGCTTAGTGGGGAATTGGGTGCATTTCCCCAGCGTACGCGTCATTTGATCGACAAGGTCAAGCTAGCGTGCCTTCTGAGGGTGGCTGATGCTTTACATATCGATAGCCGCCGAGCACCGAAGTTTATACAAGCGATTACTAAACCAACCGGACTATCAAAGCTTCATTGGACCTTCCAAGATCGATTATCCCGCCCGCATGTTGAATTGGACACCGTTGTGTTCACAACTGGTCAGCCGTTTGATCGTGCAAACGCCGATGCTTGGTGGCTGGCATACGATACCCTTTCTTTAATCGATCGGGAGCTGAATGACGTCGATCAGCTCCTCCGCAATCGTGGCAAAGAGGTTCTACGGGCCCGCAGGATAAAAGGAGCGGGTTCACCAGAGATGATGTCGCGTACGGTCAAGACTCGAGATTGGCGGCCTGTCGATGCGCGCCTTCAGATCTCGGACGTGCCCCGGATCGTCGAGACTCTAGGCGGAGCAAAACTGTATGGTAGCGATCCTACTGTCCCCCTACGGGAACTGATCCAGAATGCAGCCGATGCAGTGCAGGCTCGCCGTCGGTATGAAGGCAGGGCTGAGGACTGGGGACGGATCATTGTTGGTGTTGAGAAGCGTGATGACGGCCACTGGCTGACCGTCGAGGACAATGGAATTGGGATGTCCGAGCTGGTCTTAACCGGACCATTGCTAGATTTTGGTACGTCGTTCTGGCGTTCGCCGCTTGCTATGGAAGAGTTCCCCGGACTGCTTTCCTCTGGCATGAACGCGATCGGCCGTTTTGGCATAGGCTTTTTCTCAGTTTTCATGTTGGGATCAACAGTCAACGTTTATAGCCGCCGTTGCGACCGGGGTGCCGAGCACGGCAGATTGCTAGAATTTCGCGGCGGCACCGCGATGCGTCCCATTCTCGCCCAACCTAGTCCGAGAACACTCCCGCTAGATGGTGGTACTCGCATCGAGGTCTGCTTAGATCATGACCCGTTTGAAAGTGGGGGCCTTCTGGCGTCGGGCCAATATACAAACAAGCCCATCAGCTTGGATCGATTAGTCGGTGCTCTCGCCCCGAACCTTTCAGTTGCCCTTTTTGTAAAAACGCAAGATGGAGAAAAAAAGGTTACGGAGCCCGGAGATTGGCTGCAGATCGCTGATCACAGCCTAGCTTTGCGGATGAATCCAACAATCGAGACCAATGGCCTGCCGAAAGAGAAGCTGATGCGCGAAATGAAGGATGCGCACGGCCGCATAGTTGGCAGAGGTATGATCGTTCCCGAAGGACACTGGATGTTCAATCCGACCAGCGGCTGGATCACCGTTGCAGGCCTCAGAGCGACTCGCCTTAGAAACATCACCGGTTTGCTTCTTGGCGACGCCTTAACCGCCGCGCGAGACAACGCGGTCCCGCTTGTAGATGCCGAGGGTTTGTCCGAATGGGCGTCAGAGCAGGCGCAGCTAGTCACTGAACACGTCAGGGATGAAGAAAAACAGGCCGAGGTTGCCGAAGTGGTTCTGACTTGCCAAGGTGAGATTGGTCACCTGAAAATCCTGCAGTGGGGGGAAGAGTGGCTGGATCAGTACGAATTTCTTGGCCGAGTGGCCGACTACGATCGCCTCACCATTAGTCTGGACGGCGAATTTTCCTATGACGAGAACACAGATGATGTTCATCCCAGAGAATTCAGAGATGATTTCAAGCTGGATCCTGATGTCATTGTAGTGCCGAGGAATAATGGCTCGATTGTCCGCGGAAACATTACGGAATGGCCCATAGCCCCGGCGAGACCTGAAGGGCTAAAGTCCTCCCTAGCGGCACTTGTTATCGAGATACTCACTAGAGCTTGGGGTGGCAAGGTTGAGCTTACCACCGAAGAATGGGTTGTTGGCAAGGTTTACGGAACGCAGATCGAACGCTTAGTCGACATAGTGTCGAGGCCGACCACGGATAGAGATGCCGAGGGTTGCTGACGCACTAACACTAGAGGAAGACGTTACTGAGGATGCCGGAGGTATCGGTTAACTGCAAGCGCAGCGCTCCTAAATGCGTCTTGCAGCCCGACATCGCTAGCTTAATAATCGGTTGAGCCTGCAACCATGAACTCCTCGATCAACACGTCTAAACTACATTATTTCCTTCAGCTGCTGGGATTTCTTCATCGCGAAAAAACCGCCACATCGCGCGGACAATGTTTTTAAGCATTTCGCTCTCGTGGCCTTCATTCTGCGCAGCAGCGAGGGTCTGGTAGACTACCTCGGGAATTTTCTGAGTATCATTGCTCGGTTGGACCCCAAATGGCTCGCAGGCGGCCTCTAGGCACGACTGGAACACCCCCGGTGTGACATCAGTTTTGATACGATGTTCGAGCGTATTTTCGAAATGCGCGTAATTGGCAGCAATCAGGTCTGAGTTGGGCGCGGAAGCAAACTGACCTGTTGGGTTTGCCAGCTTGCTAAGAGCGAGATCTGTTGCGGGTGAACGCTTTCCAACGGGTTGGTTCTGGTCGCAGTCCCATAGGATGAAGGTTGGGATGCCCAATTCGTTGAAAATAGCATATGGCCGATCGAGGTTAGCTTTACCCTCTGCGGAGAGAATGGCGATGCCTGCCGCTTCAAAGCTGACACCCATCATTCGTGCAGTCGCGGTCAGCGCGGCTTTGTCACTACGCCCTTCTACCAGGATCACGCCGTTAGCGAAGAAACCCTCGGACAGTTCAGATCCCAGTATGTGTAGACGCGGCAAGAGCGTCTGCGCAGTATAAGCACCATCCGGCTTATCCCAGCCGCGTCCGAGGGTGCTAGCTACCGAACCGATGTTCAACGCTTGGACGACACATTCCTTGAACGCTGAGCCTTCTGATGCGGCTCGGCGCACCAGCCTAACCTCATCGGCCTTACCCATCGATACAAACATGGGTGAGTGCGATCCAAAAATTACCTGGGTATGGCCCTGCACTCCAGGAAGCATTCCACTGCTGAGATTTCGCAGCACATCCGCAAAATGCCGTTGCTTGGTGGGGTGCTGATATAGCTCCGGCTCCTCAATTGCTAGAATGAGCGTTGGCGCTTGCGGCGCGGGCAAGGCACCATGTGTGCTATCGGATTCATCAAGGGGCTCGTCAGCGGTTTCCGTAGCTACCTCAGGGACTACGATCCGCGCCAGGTGCTGGAGTAGAGTGAAGATGAATGCTCGCTGTAGTCCGTGCCCCTGCCTATCCACTGGTCCGCCAAAACCGTCATCCTTTAGAAGCACGTCGGCCATAGGTAGCGGGACAGGCATCTCGCCGACTTCGCGCCAATTCAGAGCCACCTCTGCGTCCTGATAGAGCCCCTTCAAGTCGCTTGTGAGCGTCCCAGCCAACCTTCCCAGTTCCGGCATATTTTCCGCTGAAACTAAAGCTTGATAAGCCTCTGACATCTGCTGTTTGAAAGCTTGCACATCCGGCCGAAGGAGGATCTGGCTCCGCACCAGTAATTCGAGCAGCTTGCCGATTACGCTCGTTTTGCCATCCGCGGCATCGGCCGATGCCTCACGAACTGCGGGAATGAAAACGAAACTCGTGTGTCGCTGAAGCTTGCCGCGGCTATTGTTCTGGAAGCCGAAGAACTGTCCATCGTCTGGTAGCAGCACAAGATGCTCTTGGTGGGCGGCTTCCCAGGCTACTAGCGCAGGATCGATCGCGCCAGCGCTGGTGACCGATGGAAGGTCAGCATAGAGCTGATCGCTCTCTCGCAACTGATTGTATGCATTCCGCTTAGGGTTTGCGCCGCCTAGTGCTCTTATCGGCACGAAGGCTGGGTTCTGGGGTACGACGCCATGATAGCGCCCACTGGTAGGCCCCCCATCGAAGACCCTGGTGACAACCAGCTTGCCGTCTCGGATGCGTTCCCCAAAGGCTTCAGCCTCTTGGCCGCTAAGCTGATGGAAGGTGAGCTCGATCTCGATCGGATCTGTCTGATCCCTGCCGAAGTAGTCATCCGCATCACAGGACTTAGACGTCGAGTAGAATTTTTCTATTGCCTTGAGGATTGAAGACTTACCTGCACCGTTGCCACCGATCAGTGCCGTATGTGGGCCGAAGGTTACGTCAACATCGCGAAGTGATCTGAAGTTTTTGATCCGAGCACGCTCAAGCTGCATTCGATGTCCTCCCTTGTGCGTTTAGAACATTCCTCCTTAAGCACGGCAACGGCTGGATCAATAAATTCCTGATATGATTTCACCCACAAGTGGCCGTTTTCTTCGAACTGCCGAATGATTGCATCGACTATTCGGATGGGCCGAACCACACAATCGGTTCCGGTCAATGCGTCTGTGAAGCGCCACCGTTATGTAGAGAGCGCTCGCCGCGAGGAACTACGTAAGCCGTTGAAAAATCGCTCCAAGACAGAAGATTGTCTCCCAGACGGGTGACCGGTATCGCGCCTCGAACGATCATCGGATCTCTGGCTCTGGGAATTCGATTTCCTTGAATCGAGCCTTCGCGCATATCGATTCGTTCTAGAGAAGGCAAACACCAAGCCGCGCCCCCCAGGTAGAGGCCCAATCTAGGGCCATTTAGTCTGAAGACTGATTAGGAACGACCTTCATGTGGCTGAGGCGCTCAAGCTTCACTGCCTTTTCGGAGTACATGAAATTCATAACGACCTCGCTCTCGCACGTGCCATTCAGGGTCTTCTCGATACCGTCTTCTCCAGCGGACTGATAAGGTGATCGTGTAGGATCTGCACGCGTTGGGTCGGGTGACAGCGTTCCAGTTGGCGTAGTTTACGTTGGCGCATGTTTCCACGGCAGAAGCTCATCGCTTCGGGTCTGCTTATGACTGCTGACCACGGTGGTGAGCGTGGCAGTCAGATAGGATACCGGATCAACCAAAATTTGCTTGAACGTCGCGAAGAGCGAGGCGATGGTCGCGAAAGACCTTCAGCCAGAAACTCCGCTACTGATGGACCACCTTTTGGCTTCGAAAACGAAACCGTAAATACGCCGTCGATATCCAAGATCCGTTGAGCGTGACCACTTTTAGCAGAACCGAGAAACAAAGCGATCTGGCTGCTCCAGTTCGATTGACAGGGGCTTCGAAAACATCATATCCGAAGCCCTATAGCCCTTAGAACTGCCTGCTGACGCCAGCTTTCGCTCCTGCGGCAACCTGCCCGTCGCCCTCGATGTTGAAAAGCAGCGCGGCTTCGGCGTCCCACCCGCCAATCGTTCGCAGCGAGACACCTGCGGAAATGGAGCCGAAAACACCGTCGCCGTCGAGGCCCGAGTAACCTATCGTGCCTCCCAGCTTTGGTGTCATCGTCATCTCGTTTTTCAACGTGAACTGCCGCGCTACCTCTGCGCCGAGGCTAACCCTGAACTGCTCTTCGGTGAAGCCATTCAACTCGATCGTATCGCCGACCCCGTTCTTGACAGCGTAGTCGTCGATCTCTTCGGAGAAATAGACACCCCGGAGCTTCGGCGTCACTACAGTCACCTCGTCAATCTGCCAGCGACCGTTGATGGATGTATCGAACAGCCATCGGGTAGTATCGAAAATGCCGTCCCAGAAAGCGGTATCGATATCGTTGGAAGAGCCTCCGTAGAGAATACTCGTGTCCCAGAAGACGCCCTTCCCTATCTCGAATGATGCATTCGGCCCAGCCAGCCAGCCGTTACCTTTCAGCTCGGCGTCTTCATCGGTCGGGTCGACCATGTAGTCGTAGTGGAGAGACAGTCCAATCAGTGCCTTTTCGGTCAGGAGATAGTCGGCACCAACCGAGGCTGCGGCGAAGCTTCCCCACTTGTCCCCGTTCTCTTCACGGTTATGAGCCATGAAGGTGCCGCTCGCCCAGATATTGAATGGCAACATTGCTCCGTCACTGATGCCATCTGCCGCATCACGAGCACCTTCGATTTGAGCAAGACTGGTCGAGAAACCCAACGTCATACCGTCGACCGATGGCGAAACGCGAGTTGTGACGGCTTCGGAAGACGATGCCATCTGGCGACGCTCCAGCAAGCCGGGTACCTTGATGTTCGACGAGATGAGGTACTGTCTGGTCCGAACGAAGCCATGAACGAGAGCATCGATGTCTTCGGCGACCTGACCTGCGTCGTAGCCCAGATTGTAAGCCACCGTCCCAGTGTTTGATGCACCCAAGGAACTTGTCAGCCGGAAGCCCACGCGGGCCTGTCCGGAGAACGCTGGGTTGGGCGTAAACTGCAGGTACCAACCTACGGGCCGAGTGGCGGGGCCAGCCTGCGCAAGTTCGCCCTGAATGATAGTGGCAGTGCCCGCGTTCGACGGCTCGACGAATGTCAAATCGGCTGAACTGAAGGGACCACCCGTGGCTCCGCGGTTCAAATAGACATTCCCAGGTGTCTGTCCCGCTGGAACGTTGATCACCTTATCGGTAACGGTCACCTCACGGGGCAGAACCTTCAGAGAAAAGCTCTCTTCAGCCGTGTTGCCCTTGGAGTCTCGAACCCGGATCGCGAAATTGTACTCACCCTCGGAGTCAACGGCGGTTGGGCCTGTCAATTCACCAGTCGACACGTTGAGGATCATTCCGTCCGGCATCTTTCCGGACGCGAGAGTGTAGATCAGTGATCCGATGCCGCCTTTCGCAGAGATCGGTTGGCTGTAGTCTTCTCCGGCCATTGCATCTTCCAGCACTCCGCCCGCCGGAGAAAAGACGAATTTTGCGACCTCTTCGACAGTAATTGCGAGTGTCGACTTGCTCCCGGCGTATGGGCCATTCCCATTGTACGAGGCGGTGACCGTGCCGGAGGTCAATGTTGTGGTTTTCACTGTCGCGATGCCTTGGTCATTCAAGGCAGCGGTCTGGCGGAAGCCATTCGGCCCGACGATATCTACCTCGCCCGCGGGGACACCTGTGGCAGGCGCGACCGCTTTGACGGTCACCGTGATCTCGACCGCGTCCCCTGCTTTGCTGGGGTTCGGTGTAGCCGACACCAGAGTTTGCGTGGAGGCATTGCCGACAGTTATGGCTACAGTGCCCGAGCTGCCGAGAGAACCGGGGCTGCCGCTGTAGCTAGCCGTAATCTTTCCGGATGATAGTGACGATGAAGAAAGCATCGCGATGCCCGATCCATCGAGAGCTACCGTCTCGTTCAGGCCATTCGGGCCCGTGAACGTGACAGAGCCGACCGGGACTGCGGTCGCGGGTGCGATGCTTAGTACCTTGGCTTTGATCACGACGGCTTCGCCCAACACGCTCGGGTTCGGTGTTGCCGCAACGGTCGTCTCCGTCGCTGGAATGCCTACCGTCAGCCCGATCGTTCCGACGCTGCTGGCGAATGCGGGATTGCCGCTATACGTCGCGACAATCGTTCCGGACGACAAAGTCGAAGAACCTAGTGTCGCCTTCCCCGAGCCATCCAAGAAAACGGTCTCGTTGAGACCATTCGGACCGACAAAGGTCACGGACCCGGTAGGTACACTCGACGACAGCGAAATCGAAGAAACGGTCGCAGTTACCGAAACGGTTTCGCCGATTATACTTGGATTAGGACTCGCGACCATCGTGGTTTCGGTCGCCGCCAGTTCGACGGCGATATCGGCCGTTCCAACGCTACCGCCGAAGGCCACGCTACCGTTGTATGCGGCTGTTACCGTACCCGACGCCAAAGTCGAGGAACTGATCGTCGCCTTGCCCGATGCATCGAGGGACACCGTCTCGTTGAGCCCATTCGGCCCCGTGAAAGTGATCGATCCGGTCGGAATATCGGTCGCGGGAGCAACCGGAGCCACGGTCGCTGTCATTGTTACGGTCTGGCCGACGAGCGACGGATTTGGTGTTGCGGTAACCGAAGTAGTGGTCGAGGCGGTGCCTATAGCTATACCGACGGCTGCAGAGCTCCCGAGAAAGCCAATGCCACCGTTATAAGTCGCGATTACTGTGCCTGACGCCAGCGATGTGGAGCTAAAGGTGGCCCGGCCACTGCCATCGAGGGTCACCGTCTCATTCAGACCATTAGGACCTGAAAAAGTGACCGAACCGATCGGGGTGCCTGTTGCTGGCGAAACGGGTGAAACGGTCGCAGTCAGAGTGACACTTTGCCCGACGAAGCTCGGGTTCGGAGATGCGGTAAGCGTGGTCGACGTCTCTACGGCGGCGCTGCCCCGTGTGATCGTCACGGTGTAGATCTTGGTGGTCGTACGGTCCTCTGCCAAACCGACGACTTGCACCTGGTTCGCTCCGAGCGTCAGGTTTTGAAGCCAAGACGAGCCGGACCGACGTTCTGCACCACCTGCGATGAACCAGGCTTCACTACTCACGGTCGCTGCGTTCATCCAGATACCGGTCGTCTCAGCTGGAAGTGTAACTTCGTAGCTGGTGACCTGCGGGTCGAACGTGGGGCTCAAGGTGCCAGCACCGACCCATATATCGGCGAGCCTGGCGTCTGAAGAGACGGCCTTGTAGGTGAACGCACCTGTTCTAATCACATAAGCATGTGGAGCCGATACGGTTACGGCGACTTCACCCGCAGCATGAGTTGGCGTCGTAACTACGATGCGTTGTCCATCATTCTCGATTGAGAAATCGGTCGTCGTCGTATCACCGAATGATATCGAATTCACTTCGGCGAAATTGTTGCCAGTAATCGTCACCGAACTACCGCCGCTGACCGGGCCGGATGTCGGGGAAATGCTCGAGATTGACGGCGCAGGTTTCGTAACTGGAAGCGTGTAGCTAGTGCGACCTTCGCTGCCGCTGCCGTCCGTTGCAATGACCGTGAAGCTGAAGTTGTAGCTGACCGTAGGAGTACCTGAAAGAGTTCCGGTGCTGCGATTCAGCGAAAGGCCGGGCGGATGGTCGCCTGACAGCACGTACTCATAGTTTCCGTCGCCACCGGAGGCCGTAAATGTCTGGCTGTAAGAGGCACCAACGGTACCGCTAGGAAGTTGACCAGCGCTAGGGGAAACGGTCAGGCTTGGCGGGGCCGTGTATGTATAACCTCCGACGAGGGTCGCCGATCCCCCCGGAGTAATGACGACCACGTCACGAGATCCGGCCGATCCACTTGGGGTCGTCGCGGTCACCGAGTGAAGACCGGGAGCTGCTGTGAACAAGGCTTGCTGCCCCCCGATCGACACAGCAGTGGCAGCACCGAGGCCTTGACCTGAAATCGTAACTGCAGTTCCTCCGGTCGTCGGACCTTGGTTGGGGCTTATGCTGCTAATTACCGGTACTGGGGAAGCGACGGTGATCGACACGGTGGCCGGAGCCGAGGCACCTGCAGAATTCAAGGCTTTGAATTTGAAGGTATCTGCTCCGTAGAAGGAAGCGTTAGGGGTATAACGCAGGTTGAGACCAGAGATGACAACGGTGCCGTTTGTGGGCTCTGTGTCGATCTCCAACGCAGTCGGCGTTCCACCAGTGTGTGCGATCGGGATCGAATTGTTGGTGCTGTTGTAGGCGACAGTCGTGGACATATCCGATGGGACAGGGAGATCGACTTCGTCGGCAGCGGCGCAGGTTACCGACATCGTCACCTCTGCCGAAGGCAGATCCGACGACTGATAATTTACGATGACTTCAAGCCCGACTGTCGTTTCGTCTTCAGCTAGCGTGCGGGACCCGATCCGCGTGAAGGGACCGGAAGTCTTCGTGTCATCGAACTCTTCCCACTTACCGCTGATCGGTTCAGCCACCCAAAAGTTAGCGTAGTTATTGCTCCCAAGCGTACCTGAGGCTGTGACCGACCAAGAGATCGTCTCTCCTGGCTCAAGGTCGCTGTATTCTTTGTAATCGTTATTTGCTTGCCCCGGGATACCCGTGACAGTGCTCATAGACCGCCCTCCGTTCCAGTCGGAATTGATGGCTTGGCAAGATGCCGACTGGGTCGCGGCGTAAGCCTGATCCGATATTGTCGCCGCGATTGACGCGGTCGACAAAGCAAGGATGAAAAGTCCTTTAGATGGCTGCTTTCGCCCAAAAATGCGAAGAGAAGACAGGACGACTGTTACCGTTATGGCAGTAAGCACAAAAAAATGGAGCATCGGGCATCGCTATTGAATGACAAAACAATAGGAGCCGATTTCGGTGTACGAATCCGACTTAGCCCCCACCATGCCATTAGCAGCGTCGCATAGAAGAAAAAGCTACTAAATATCATCTTTGATATTTTGCGGCTTTTCTGTGTCTTTAAGTTTTCGGGCGCAGCCGCTCTTATTTTCGCCGGCGTTTCTCTCTCACAAAAATCGATGCCTATAATCGAAGATCAATTCCGAAGGCATCAAAATGAAATTACGTTACCTCGGCGCTCTAATCCTCGCCCTACCCGCCACTTCCGCCGTCAGCCAAGAGATATATTTCAGAGCGCAACCGGGTACGCTTCAAGTCGTCGGCGCGCCTACGAACCCGACAGCTCCGGGGGAGCCGAATGTGCCGCCGGAGATTGAAGTACCATCCGTCCCTGAAACTCCGGAAGAGCCCGTCCCGGCAAAACCACCGATATTTGATATGTCATATCCGTCTTGGGTTGTTGAGACCGGGACGATTGAAACGTTACCGCTTACAGCGCACGACGATTCTGGCAAGGTGACGTACGCCATAGAAGGTGCGGCACCGACGTGGGTGAGCTACGCCGACGGGCTCATTACCGCGAGGCCACCGAAAGGTACCGTTGGCTCCAAGAGCGTTTTATTCAGTGCGACCAATCCCTCTGGCCTCAAGACGACTACTTTCATCCGTATAATGCCGCGCGATACCGTCTCCCCGACGTGGTACGGCTCCACAATCCACACCGCTACCGTCGGACAATATTTCGAGGCTACGATCCGCGCGGATGATGCTGGCGGTGAGGTAACGGTGACGCGCATTAGCGGGGATGACTGGCTTCAGCTGGATCCAGCAAGAGGTACAATCGGTGGCACGCCCGCAGCCCAGGGCAATTACACCATCGCTTTGAGAGCCACGGATGCGTCGAGGAATACTTCCGAGATTGTCGTGTCTGTCAACGTAGTCCAGCCGCCGTCCTAATCAAAGATCTGGCGAGCCGCAGAATTCTACTTTCTTGCAAAAGCATCAAAGTATTGTAACAGCGCGGCACCAAAACATTGTAATCGCCCGAATGATGTGGCTCGCGTCGGATTATCTCAAATAAAGACCGGTGGGCCCGGCAAGACCCGCGTTTCCGAGAGTTTATCGGCTATCCCGAGACCAGCTCATCGACTGCCCCTTGACCCATGGCTCAATGCTCTCCGGCGTGTATGATGTTCCTTTCAGTGCAATAGCATTACGAATCAAAAGTGACTTTTCGGCTCGTCCGGAAGCCAGGAGGCGGCGTCCAAAATCGCGTCTAGACGTGAACCGATCTTAGCAAAGGCGGGCGCTATAGACCCAAGTTGCTTGATAGCCATCCTGAATTGCAATGCCTCGGTTGAGGTAAGGTCCGTATGCGCAAGATCCCAAAACCACGCCTCCGCGAACGCTGCCCAGTCATCGGGATCCAGCGTCCAAGCCGCACTGACCAATGCCAAGCGAATTTCTTGTTCGAAGTTTAGCTTCCTGAAAAGGCTTCTGAAATTTCGAGCCAAAATATTCACGCCGTGCGCAAGCTTCTCACTTCTCGCGACAGCGGCACCATAGGCCAGTCCCTGAAGAAGAGAAAAGGCCGCAGAAGGTTTGTCCGATCCCGCGATAGTGTATCTCGTATCGGCCAATGCGCTCGCCACATCATCTGCCAATCCACGATCCACCCACCCCGTCTCCGCGTACCAAATGAAAGGTGTGAAGGAGCCGACACTCAGTGGTCTGTTGCTCAGCGCTTGGCGCACGCCATCGCTGAAACTCTGTGGCAGGTCTATCATCTCTGATGTCGGGACAATGGGATCCGGGCTACAGATATTCCAAACCGACGTATTCTCCGAGTTTTCCGTGGGGACAATCTTTTGCGATATTATCTTCTGCAATGGCGTTGGATCTCGACGCAAGGCAGCTTGCAACAGCCGCTTCTTGATCCACCTCTGTACTTCTGAGGGATTCAGGTGATCAGCGTGCCACCTGTTCTGCTCGCGAAAATCGGCCATGGAGCCGAAGTACAGAGCGGCGTCGCTGGTTACCTCCCGAAAATCGAGTGACGCGAGGTCAATCCCGGCGTCCGCAAAACTCACCTCAAGCAGCGACGCGTGCGCAAAACCAGCAAGCCTGCGGACATAAGCTGGCATGTCGGCAAGTTGGTGGTTGCCTGCAAAGCGCGACAATACGAAACAAGTCAGTGTGACATATTGCTCGAACAGATTACCGGGTGCGGCGGGATCGGCATCTATGAGTGACGAGGCCAGTTCCGCAATCGACGGGGTTACTATTAGGCCCACATTTTCCGGAGCATGCAAGGCAATCTCGATCGTCGCCAGGCGCGGGATTATTCCAGCATTGATGGCGAACGCACAGCACTCATCCAGCTGCTCTCCTGTTATCTTTTTCGCGATTAAGCGCGTCAGTGATGGTGTTACGCAGAGATGGAGCAAAGATGGATCGAACGAATCGATATCTATAAGTTGGCCACTGAACCACTTGATATATCCATCGAAATCAGAGGGAGGCGATGGCGTTCCGATCAAGCGAACGTAATACCTGTCATCCTCTGGGACGAGGATGTCGATGCGCATGTCACGGTCGAGCAAGCTCTCGGCGATACTCGCCCGCACCACGTCGGGTACCGCTGCTAGATCTTC
Organism: Hyphomicrobiales bacterium; assembly: GCA_900469445.1. Taxonomy (GTDB): domain Bacteria; phylum Pseudomonadota; class Alphaproteobacteria; order Rhizobiales; family Rhizobiaceae; genus Neorhizobium. The sequence continues at coordinate 314,135 of UBXM01000006.1, read as the reverse complement.
ATGAAGAAGCGTAAACTGGTGTTCGTCGAAAGGCCCGTCTTCCAGTTCTCGGGACAATCGTTCCATGGATTCTCGGTCGAGACGAAGAGCTTTGGCTTCAGAGCCGAAGCCTGCAAGACGTTCGTCCCGACTACCTGAGAAGACGTAAGCATGAGGAAGCTCAAGTGGTCCGCCTGGTGGGTGAAGCTTCACACGTCGCGAAATCTCGCCTGGGAACACCTCAATTTGCCAGAAGTTTCCATTGAGATCGGGAACGTCATGGTGGCCGATCTCTGACGAGGACATTGCATTTCGCACGACCTCACATAATGCCCTACGCGAGGTGTCGCTCTGCGAACCTGGAAAGTTAAGCGCATAGTCAGGTCTATGCCCTAGCCACTCACGAAATGAAGCAAGCGTTGTCAAATCGTTTCGCAATGAATCAGGCAATGCGTTTAGAGCTGCCAGCCCGGCTTCCCGTTGGGTCATGCACTATCGGCCTCTGTCTCGGACTTCGCGTAGTTATAGATTAGCTGTTCAGCCATCAGCACGACTTCAGTATACAGGGCGGGATTTACCGCCTTCAGGCCGACAAGGATTTCGTCGAGCCACACCCTTATTTTTGCGCCGCTAATTCCGCCTCTCGCGGCAGATATGATTAGCAAGAGTATCTGTTGTCGATACAACTGAGAGAAGGCGAGCGGGTCGCCTCTGAAGTTGTGAGCCCATCCACCAGCGCCGACCATATCCCAAAGGTAGTCGGCCCGCGTGAGACCCTCGGGTGTATCAGATATCAGCAATTGGGCGCATGCCAGGCTGAGTGCTGATTGCGATAAGCTCTCAAGCCAATAAATCTCGCCAGGCTGTAGTGCGTTCATCGTACGCGCTTTGACCACACTTTCCCTGATAGCTCTAAGCTCCGCAGACTCCCTACGCGTGTCGTATATCTGTGACGCCGCAAGGTGCTCAGCCAGCTCCTCAGCTTCCACGGGAATGAACAGGTACCCCGCCTGCCTTAGCTTCGTAATGCTCTCTCGATGTTGCTGGAGGCTGATAGCTTTGGAAGATCGCAACGTCTGCAGCAGATCTAGCGTTGTGCACGTCGGGACAGACGCGTGCTCATCGCTGACCTCCGGAAACCTATTTATAGACCGGTCATCAACCAAAATCGCTTCAACTGCACTGGGAAGCGTCAGCAATTCTATTGTCGGCTCAGAACGGTTTAAGCGTTCGTCATCAGCTAAAGGTTCTACTCCGCGAGGACCAACAACAACTTTACCGCCTTCGACACCCTGCCTCAGAATCTCTCTGACATCTGCGAGGTGCTTCGCCACGCTGTTTGTCAGGCCCTGATACTCCAGAAGATTTTCACTCAAGCGGGATCCGATCTTCGGCACAATGCAATGGAAGTTGGCCGCAACAAGCTCAAGTATCTGGAGATGCTGGAAGGTGGAAACGGTGAGGTCATCCAGATAGAGTTTTTGTCCGAGTACGAGAGGGTCTCCTCGACCCCAAGTTTGCTCGTGAAGGGCGATGTAACTTAAAGCACTTGCCGCGGCTTCCGTAGTTATCCGTCCGCCTTTCAAAAGGGCATCGATGACATCTTTGCACCCCGATAATAGGTATCGATGGTCCTTAATGTCGGCCTCAACTTCCATCAACGATCCAACTTGATGAATTGGCCCAGACCGGACCACACTAACCTGCCCAAGGTCGGCCTTCGCATGTGCCAGCATTTCGGCGAGGTCATCACCGATCTCGGAAGCCAATAACGGATCCAAAGCGATCGTAGGATCGAACTGCTCCACTGCCCGACGAGCTGAGAGAAGCGCTAAAGCTTCGGCATCACGAATTCGGTTGGGTTGATGAAACGCTACGCGTCCTGCCTCGTTCCAGAGCCAGGTAAATGTCCCGTACGGAAGGATTACCTTATCGAAATGAGCAAGAGCTTCGCCTAGCAGTCCGAGGAACGAGAGATTGAACGCCGAGGTGACGTCCATTGCCACAACCTTCGCCGTGATGTCAGTAATCTTACGCGATCCTGCGAAAGCAAAGATTGCTCCTCGTTTCCTGACATCTCTCTCAGAAATATTAGCTATCGCGTTTAGCAGGGTCAGAGATGAGAGGGCACGGTTAGATCCTAACGCAGCAGCAAACAGGGGCATCTCGCCTTTCAGCATCTGCTGCCACGTCTCATGCTGCCGTGCGTCCCATTCCGGCTTCATCTCTAAAAATTCGCGGATTGAAAATCGTTGTATCGGTCCCTTATCTTTCGATAGTGCTGCAGCGCGCGGAAGCCACGACGACGTTTCGGGGTCACGCTCCCATCCGGCCTTCGCTGCTAGAAAATAGCAGCCAGAAAGAATAAGGGGATTATCGCTGCCCATTTCAGCGGCAGCGATGGCAAGCGGCTTCGCTCGTTGCAGATTGAGTCTGAACGCCAATTCTGCCCCTCGAAGGAGTTCTTCCGCGGATCTTTTAGATCGCTCCGACCACTCAGCTTCGACGAAGGTCGTGAGGGCTTCCCAGTCTCCTGAGGCTACCCCAATCTCGACGTGCAAATCTCTTATCGCTCGATTGGCTCCGTTCAGAAGCGGCTCAAGGATACTCTTTGCCTCGACCAAATTCCCGGCCTCGCGCAACGCCCAAGCCCGAGAACAGATAAGCTGCGGCGATAGGCTCTCATAAGAAGGGTTCTCAGCAAAGAAGTCCAAGATCGCCTGGTAATCTTTGATTGCAACATAAGCGGCAACCAGACGTTCGCCATCGCGAACATCTTTGGTTCTATTAAAAAGCTCATCAGCGTACGGGATTAGACCATTCGTATCTCCGACCAGCTCGAGAGCAGCAACGAGATTTGAGAGATCAACAATGCCCCCTGTCTCTTCGAAGGATCGACGCCGCATCTCGACCGGATCTGCTCCGGAGGCCTCTTGGATTACGCTATCCAGCTTTTGCTCTTCGTCTTTGCCGATCCCGGTTAATTTCAGCTTCTTCAGGAGATCAGCTGCGCTTTCGGTTTGTCCAGCCCTCGCTCGCAGCTGAATCTCAAAACTTAAAATCGCTCTTTCACTTAAGATCTGAGAGATTTGTGCGCGGTGGAGCATCAGATACTCTGCGGCATCGTTCGGCGCGCGTATTGCGAACATAAGAGCCAAGCGCGCCAGCGCGGCCTCGAAGGACTTTCCACCTGATAGCGCTGTTTCTCTGTCTATTTGTTCTTTGACGGATCCAAAGTCGAATGGTAGGCGAAAACTGATCACCAAATGAAGGCGTCGCAACAATGTCTTTCGGTCAGATCTGATGCTGTCGGCCAGAATACTTCGAGCATGTTCCGCGACGGCGCGGTCCGAGCTTCTGAGATCGAGCCACAGCGCGAAATCTTCGTTCGCGTTCGCAGCGTCGTTCAAACCCAAGGCGTTTAAAGACGCTACTGACCTCCGAAGCATTTCAACCGCGCGGTCCCATTCTCGCTTACGGTCAGCCGACAGACTGAATTCTGCCGCCTCTAGTGGGATTTGCTCGATTATGAAGGCCCTGTTTTCTTCAGGAACCAGTTGGGCGACATAGGTATTCGCGGCTTGGGTCAGAAGAATAGGCGCGTCTTCGAGTTCCTCTTCGCTAAGCGCGTCGACCCTGATAAGCGCAGCATCCCAATCCATCGCAGCGAGATCGGCCTGTAAAAGGCTCGACTTGCTTTCAGCATCGAGATCCTGCTCCCGTAACCCAGCTCGAGCTAACCAGTCCTTTGCTGCCTGCATACCTCTATGTGTGATGATCAAGCGAAAGGCGACCCCGCGAGAAATCAAATTATCTACCGCGGACAATGTTGCCAAAGCACCGTCCACATTCCCGTCTCCAGCGATCAAACACGCATGAGCGATCTTAATTTCATCAAGATCAGCCCCATATCGCTCGGCGTCGCCTAGTATGGACCAGCAAAGCTTTCTCGAGGCCTCGTCGGCGCAAAGCATTCTTGCGCAAAATGCTAGGCCTCTGGCTTTAACAATCGAACTTGATGCCGAAAGGATTCCAGCATTGAGATCGTTCAACAACTTCTCGGTAAGCGCTTTTGTTTTGGCCCCAGTGAAGAACCGCCCTCGCCTGATCAGCTGGATTTGCCGCTCGACTTCGTCGTCAACTATTGGATTTCCGACGATCGTTTCATGCGCTCGCTGCACTAGCTGTTGAATTTCAACAAGTGGTCCTGAGCGCACGTCCAGAGACCGCGCAACATTGTATTCAAGCACATTACTGGGTGTTTCGAGAAAATTGAGCAGAGCCCGGTAGACGTGAGCGTCTCGATCGCGCGGCTTACATATTGATACGTGGTCTTCATCGACAGGAATGACGTCTCCCAAGTATCCTGGGTCGCCGCTATCCTGTGTTACCACGCGAAAGAAGAGCTTGGTTCTTTTTGTTTCGGTGAAAGTCAGACACTGAATCTGCTGCTGTACGAATATTTCACGGCTTGACTGATTTAGGCTTCTTAGATGCGGATCATCCGTACGCAAGCTTACCGTAGCCTTTGACGCCAGTGGAAAGCGAGAGATCCAATCAGAAATCACGGATCCTCGGTGGGGGGTTCCCATGTAGACTACTTTACGCGTGCGCTTCACGATCCCTGCGGAAATCTCACTACGATGGCTCTTCTCTGCGGCCTTCAGCAGGATGTATTCGACAAGCAAACCACCCTTACTATGGCACACAAAATAAAGCTCCCCAGTTCGGAGCTCCTTTTCGGCCTCAAGGATCGAGAGGATGCCTGCAGCGCGGTCAGGTAGTGCCATGGCGTTACCAGGAAAAAAATTAAGGCTGGGAGCAGAATACGACATGCTCCAGACAGCAACCTCGGCAAGATCCGTTGCGATCCAGTTCGGCCAGAGCTCCTTCGTGTCGGGTGATAACCACGTGTCCGGATGCTTCCCATCCAAACCGTGTATGAAAATCACATGCCGACGGGAGGACCCCGAGGAATTTTCCAAGCGATGCAGTTGAATAGACCCGACCCTCCATCGGATATTTTTTTAACCGAGTGCCCCCCATTCGGTAAAGCACACCGCTTCGGATATCCGACGCTATCTTTCTAACATGCGAAAGCCACCGCTAAGCGTGGTCGGAAAAACTTAAATCCAAAAACTGGGGTGATAGTGGTGGGCCCGGCAGGACTCGAACCTGCAACCAATCGGTTATGAGCCGACGGCTCTAACCATTGAGCTACAGGCCCGGCTTCGACAGACTAAGGGCCCGATAGTTAACATCACTACAACGATAGTGCGTAATTACGGGTGCCACCTCAAGCGCTTGAACACTTTATTCAGGCTGTGCTGCGACGCTGTCTCCGTTCAGAAACGCCAGTCGACGTCAGGACCCGAGCGGTTTTGTTAGAAGGCGCTTACCTCCACACAGAAATCTAGAGGCTTTCGGGGATCATTCCACTCGCCCCTGTCTTCATGATACCCGCTTCTCAGCAACGAAATAAGCCGCGGCGATTTCGCTACTGTAGCGTTCAAGCACCTTACGGATGGCAAGCAATCTCTGTTTAGCATCAGGATCCTTGCCCACGTTGCGTGCGAACCGGTAAGCGCCGAGCACGCCCTCGTCCGCAATAATCCTGAGTGGGTTCAGGAGAGCCATCTTGCCTACAACCGAGTGCGTTACATCAAACCCGTAAAGGTGCAGCAGTTCCGACCACTCAGTTACAGTGTAGGGTCGAGCTGCCACGTGAAGGGCCGACGACAACTCGCGGGCAATTTCGTGCTTTCTTGCGGGCGGCATATCGTCGGGCACCAAACAAAGCTCATGGATACCGTATCGTCCCCCAGGCCTGAGAAGACGAGAGGCTTCGGAGACTATCTCCTGTTTCTTAGCGTCGGTCTGCAGTGTCAGCATAGCCTCACCGACCACAACGCTCGCGAAACCTTTCTCCAAACCTGTCCGGTGAGCTTGGCCAACCCTTATCGATGCCGCCGATGACCATGCCAAGGCCCTAGCAGCGACGCTCGCACACTCCTTATCCCGCTCTACGCCAACGTAGCTCCGGGGATGTCTTGCCAAAACCCGGGACGCCGTTGCGCTAAGCCCCGGGGCGAACTCAACCACGTCATCAAGCTCGGTGACATTGAGTCCAGAGATCAGACGTTGAGTCATCCGTCGACCACCCGGTCTAAGTATCCTCTTTCCCAGACGAGCGAACAGCAAATAGGCGGGCATACGGTTCACGTCGAGATCGCCGCCAGGTATCAAGTTTTGATTGTCTGCAGCTCTTTTTTTCATGAAGCTCGTCATCGAAAATTTCATGGGGTGGCCGGATGGTGTCGGAGGTCATCGGTAGACAAACACCGAGGCACCTCCGAGTTCGACGGTACAATCTTCCAAGGTACGGGTGCGCGCTGCGCGCTAAGTGAGGCGCAACGCTGGTACGCCTATCCGCGAGCCATCTCCTGAATGGATCTGTCCGTTGTCCAAAGGCCATTCGCGATGAAACGGAAGTTGATTAGCGCGGCCATGTAGCCGTCACCCTCCGGCAACTTTGCAGCTGCGATCGCATCCCTGACGACCGCAACCTCGAACCCGTGTTCGAGCAGATGTCTGAGATGGGATTCGACGCATAGGTTCGCGGCCATCCCGGCTAGAACGACCTGGTTGATCCGCTGCTTGCCGAGCTGGAGGACAAGGTCATTAACCTGCGGCCCATACAATTTGTGCGGTGAGCACACGATCGTCTTGCCGTCCTCGATGTACTCCTTGAACTCGGGCATCCATTCCGCACCCGACCCAGCGAACCCGTCGAGCGTCAGCGGACCCTTTCGGTCGAACATACCGAGTTTGTGCTGCAGGATCTCCAGCGGTCCTTGTACCTTCCATTTATGATCGTGCGGGTAGTAGTAGTGAGGTGATATAACGACAGGCATGTCGGCAGACTTTGCAGCGCGGAACAGGCGGACCAGGTTCGGCACGACGTTGTGCTCGGTCACGCTCTCGCCGACAACTGGCCACGCTGGGCTTGATGGGCTCATAAAGTCGACTTGGGGATCGATCACGACAAGGGCAGCTCTACTCGGATCGAGCTTCATTCCGGGGTCTTGCAACGCCGGGAACTTAGGGTCGGAATATTTGTCTGCGGGTAGTTCTTGGGCGCTGGCCGTCGTAGCCAGCGCCATACCGCCAAGCGCTACAGAGCCCAATGCGGTCAAGAACCCACGGCGTGACGGAGGGTTGCAATCAGTACACATATGGCACCTATCTTTTTAGATTGTTTGCCGAGCGCTTCGACGTCGGCTCATCGTTTCGTGGCGAAACGCAGCTTGGTGATAGCAGTGCACGGAAATGTCGAAAGATATACGACGGTATGCGATACATTATCACATAGTGATTAAGGTCGCTAATTTAGAGAAATCGACGGTAAGGAGACGTAGGCGACCGCTACATCCAAGCAGCCAAGCCGCTACGTCAGAAGTATTCGGCTGGCCTCTGGGCGAACAGCAATGGTTCGGCCCTGCCGCCTCAACGTCCAAGGTGTGATGCCGCACTCACGTTTTAGGACTTTGTTGAAGTGCGACTGGTCGGACATTCCGCATTCCAACGCGATAAACTTGATCGGCCAATCGGTCTCCAGCAACATTTGTCTCGCGAGTTCCAAACGGAGCTTTGTGACATAGCGATGCGGCGAGCAGCCGAAACTACGTCCGAAAGACCGCTGAAAATGGGTCGTACTCAAGCCGCAGACGGCAGCCATACTATCCGCAGAAATATTGACCGAGAGATTGTTCAGGATAAACGCGCGAACTTTCTTCATTTTCCAGTCGGGCAATCCACCTTTGGAAAGATGCGTCGGCACCGGGAACGTAAGCGACCGCAGGTCCGGCGTGAACTTCGTGCTGAAAGACGTTTGCTCGCCCAGCTGCTCGATGGTCATAGCGCCGCGCTGTTGGCCCCATCCAATGTGTTCTGCCGATAGGGCGCGGCCCATTGCGACGGTAGAACTTGTACCTTGATAGTTGCCATTCATACTTCCAGACCTCCGTTGATTTGGGATGAGGACATCGTAGCCGGGAGGTTGTTTTCTCGAAGCTATACAAGAGTTTGCTCACCTTTTGGCCCTAGATCTGGTTGTCTACCAACGTCCCTGCATGTGCGGTGGCGACACGATAGAAATCAGGTGCCGAAGCGCGAGACCGGAGACGCCAATGCCCGATAGCCAACTTCACACTTTCGCCGTCGGCGACGTACATGGCCGCGCTGATCTCTTGGATGAACTGCTCTGAGGGAGACGTCACGGTGTTCCATGCGTACGAGTCGAATGAGCCCGGTGGCTTCAGCTTCAGACAGGTCGCAAACCAGGATTGCTATCCGCTTCTGATGGCGTAAGCGGAGATCCGACAAGGAACTCCACACTCGATACGAAGAACCCTATTTTTTTTTGAGCGGATTACCTTCCGCCAATATATCGGCGATGGTCGGCCCGGTCTTCGCCCTCACAAACCTAATTTCGAAAGTGCCATCGACATCGATGACCCTTTGAACGTGCCCGGTCTTGGCTGCCCCTAAAACAACCGAAATATGCCGTTCGGCATCGCCACGGCTCCATTCATCGTCGAATGCGGACACAGGATTTCTCCACTTAAGGTTTCATTAACCAAAAGAGCTTCAAATGTAAGAATCGGCTTACGCAACAATGATACACCGATAAGTCATGCGATTAAATCACTGTAACCTTGTGGCGAGGGCTACTGATGCATGTTTGCAGTTTTTTGGCTGACACCAATATTATTAGTGAAACCTACAAACCAAAACAGCACCCGGCGATCGAGAAATGGTTTCTCGAAAGACCCGAGCTTATCCTGTGCTATCCGGTTGTCCTTGAGATCGAGATGGGTATCGCCATCAAAAGCCGTTATGACCCCGTTGCGGGCGAGCGCTTGAGGAATTGGCTCGACCGCCTTCTTCATACGTCCGGTCACGCACCTCTAGAAATGACTTTCGCGGCTGCACACCTGCAGGCCCGAATGATGGAGGTCCCGGCACTGAGGAGCCTCTGGAAAATAACAGATTCGAAACGCCTCAGACCGCCAGGTCAGGATCTCGCCATTGCTGCATTGTCGATCGAACATCAGCGCCCTATCGCGACCGTCAACACCCGCGACTTCATGCTTATCAACGACTATTTTCCCTTACCTGGAGTTTTCGATCCCTCGCATCAGCTATGGAACGTGGCCCATAAACCGAAATCCAGACGCCGTAGGGGCATGCCACTTCAGCCAACACCGGAGTTAGCCCCAGCCTAACGGCCTCTGGGTCAAAGCTGGCGGATAGCAGGGTCAATGCAGGGGCTGCCGCAAGTTTCACCTGCGGCAGCAGGGCATCATTTACCCAACCAGCGAAACTCTTCGAGTGAAGCTTTCCCGGTCTTTTTGTCATAAAGGCAAATCAAATTCACGGTGGGCTTGTTTCTGCCGACCTTGCCCCTGAGCATGACAGCGATCTTCCCGACAGAGTCATCGAATACAACCGGTGCGCTTGCCTCAGGCGTGTCCATCCGAGACTGGCCGATACAAGTGCCATTCGCCTTAGCGAACAACGCATTCCAAGCACTATCACTGGATGCGTTTGCGACCGCGGCGGTCGACAGGACGGACAAAAGGGCAAACGCGATTCTTTTTAACATGATAAACCTTCCGATACTTCGAGTAGTCCTTCCGGACATGCTTTTGTTGGATGGAGTGAAGGCGAAACCAAGGCATCGGCCTACGTGATCGTGCGAGGGTCTTGAGCGGGAGCCTCAGAGGGCGGATCGCTGGAAGGCTCCGCGGAAGCCCTGATCGTTGACTTCACACATCCCCCCAGCCACTATACGACAACCGCCGGGAGCTGGTGATGAAGTATTCCTTCGAGGATTTTGAGATCAATGGTCGGACGCGCGAGCTGACCAAATCCGGTGCAGCCGTTCCAGTCACAGCGCAGACCTTCGACCTCCTATGGCTTCTAATCGAAAATCGCGGGATGGTAGTTAGCCATGAGGCAATGCTGGAAATCGTCTGGAAGAAGGCGCACGTATCCACCTCCACTCTCTATAGCCAAATTAATGCCGCTAGAAGCGCTATCGGCGACGATGGGCGCAGCCAGAGACTTGTACAGACCGTATCGAAAAGAGGCTTGAGGTTCGCAGGATCGGCGGTGACCCTTCAAGAAACGGCGGCTGATGGAGTCGAATTCCCGACTCAGCGCCGCTATAACCGCGCGGCCATTTCTAGCCTAATGAAGCCCAGAGTCGCAGTGTTGTCTCTATCGAATGTGGGCAAAGACGATCAAGTCGGCCACTTCTGTGACGGTTTGCGGGATGTTCTTATCGGCGCGCTTAGTCGCATCCGCTCTATCAACGTTTTGTCATCCGAGGACAGGAGGAGCGCCAGGAGTTCATCTTCGTCGACTTACCTCGACGGTCCCGCGCCGGATTTCTTTCTCGAAGGTAGCGTTCAACACTTGCATGGAGATCTTAGGATCGCTCTGCGAGTAGTCGATTCCGCCACGGGCATCTGCATGTGGGCCAACCGTTTCAATGGCACCATCGATCGCGGTTTTGTCTTGCAGGATGAAGTAGAATCTTCGGTTCACGGCGCACTCGACATATTTTTCGAGACGAAAGCGGCTAGCCATTTGATCCTCACCCGGACGCCACCAGCGACGGCAGATGATTATTATAAGCTAGGGATGCTCGAGGTGCGCAGGGATACAAAGGAAGGCATGAGAAGAGCTCTCACGCTTCTCAAGAAGTCTTTGCAACTAGACCCGGACAATGCGCTAGCGCACTCTGCAGCAGCGTGGTGTTACGTTTGGCTGAAATTACTCCGCGGTGTTGAGGAAGCGGACCTGGAACAGACTTCGGCAATCGAGCACGCACGTACGGCGTTGCAGTTGAATTGTGATGATCCTCTTGTGCTCGTTCAATCTGCTTACGCGTTGGGACATTTCGAAGGGGACTTGAGCGCCACGCTCGAACATTTCGATCGTGCACTGGCGCTCGATCCTATGAACGCTTCGGCCCTGTTCCTTAGTGGGGCCCAAATGATCTCCGCTGGTGCCACAGCGAGAGGGCTACAACGGGTTGCAGATGCCGCGAGGCTGAATCCCAACAAGACGCAACTGGCCAATATCAAAATACTGGGATCTCTAGGAAATATTATTTTAGGACATCACCAGGAGGCCTACGTCGACGCGAGGGAAGCCTATCGGCTGATGCCTCGCGCTCCCCAAACATCAGCAGTCTTAGCTGCAAGCCACTCTCTGCAGGGGAATATCAGAGAAGCAGGCATGGCCATCAAGATACTTCGGGACAGAAGCCCGGATCTTCATGGCTCCCGTGTCTCCCAATGGGTCAACTTGCAACGAAGCGACGATATGGATCTGTTCCGTGAAGCACTAATTGCTGCTGGCCTGCCCCGTTAGCAGCTTCAGCAAGGCGTTGGTTGCTTCGGTGACTTCCAAGAAAAATCCAAGATTTCCCCTGTGTCGGTTATGCAAGGATGCCACCCTGTAGCTCCACATACCGATGTGCAGAGGAATGTAGGTCTCGGTCGGTTTCGCGGACGGGAGGGGTACGTCACATGAGAGTGTCGCAAATCGATCTCAACCCTCTCCCGAGGCTCACGGGTCTGCAGCCTCCTCCTTGTTCAACGTTGGATGACCTGGCTAACGAGGGCACAGAAAATTACACTGCCAGCAATGAATCAGAAGTCGACGCACTGGCGAGCGTTATCATCCACGAGACTCGTCAGCCACTTACCGCGATTGCTACCACTGCTAATGCCTGTATTCGTTGGCTGTCGCGCGATGATGTCGACGTGTCGCACGTCTCTAAAATGTTAGAGACGATCGCCATGATCGCTCACCAAACCAGCGAAATGATGGACCGCGCCAGGTTCATGTTCGTGGATAAGCCGCACAAAGTTGAAACCATTCCGGTGTCTGAGCTACTCGGCGACGTGATTATCGCGTCATCGGATCGGTGCGTCGCCACCGGAATAGAAATCGAACTGATCCCTGTCGGCCAAAGCGTCATGGTTCAAGGAGATAAAGAACAACTGCGCCAAGTTCTACTGAATCTCGTTGCAAACGCGATCGAGGCGATCGAGGGATCCAGCTCCAGTCATCGAACCATAGAGCTCGAGTGCAAGTTAGAGGAAAACTGGCTAACGCTCCGTGTCGGAGACACTGGCAGCGGCATAAGTCCCTCCATTAAGGGTAAGATTTTCGACCGATCGTACTCGACGAAAAGTGGAGGCATGGGAATTGGCCTGTTTATCTGCCAACTCATCGTCGGCTTTCATGGAGGTACAATCACAGCCCGAAATAGAGCACCGTACGGCGCTGAGTTCGATGTCAAGCTTCCCATTTCGCCAATCTACTGCGATTGAGACCGTACCCTCAAAAATCACGCCCCAAAACTACTGCGCGGGCAAGGCCCCCAAATATTCTTGATCTCCCTCTCATTGCGACGACGTCCGTTCAGAGAGACACATCTTCCATCCCTTATCGGCATCTACTGGTTGCCCCCTAGCCGCAACCCGAAGCTCCTGAGCATCCTTGACGAAGGTCCGGTATATGCCGCAACTAGCGGCGGGGCGGTCCACGAGCTTTCGGGGCCAGACACGGGACAAGGAAGCGATCAATGACAACCATAGATGCGTTGGCTGCTCGGCTCCTGGAAGTCGAGGGCGAACTTCAGGAAGTCAGAGCGAGTGAAGCCCGGTACAGGACTCTTTTGGGAAACATTCCAACTGGCATTCTGCAAGTCGACTCGAGCCACATGCGTGAGATTTTTCAGGATCTGAGGAATCGAGGCGTCACCGACATCGAAGCACACCTCGCCCAAAATCCGGCTTTGGTGGACTTCGCGAATTCTACCGTGATGGTAAAAGAAGTAAATGATGTCGCACTCTCGATTTTCGGAGCAACCGATCCTTCTCAGTTGATAGGGCCCGTGGCTTATATTTTTGCCGCCTCCCCCGGCGCATCTGAAGCGGTGATGACTGCACGATTTCGAGGTCAACCAAATCTTACACAGACAATAAAGATCAAGACCCTCGACGGTCGGCTGATCGATGCGTTGTTCATGGTGTCGTATCCACAGAAAGCCGTGACCTCCGATCGGACGGTCTTGATGATCATGGATGTCACCGAGCAATCTCGAATGGAGCGGGAGCTCAGAAAGATGGACGAGGAGTTCACGCGATTTGCACGGCTATCACTCCTTGCCGAGTTCTCCGGTTCCATTGTCCACGAAGTCCGGCAGCCTCTATCTGTAGTGCTAACAGACGTCACGACCACTTTACGATGGCTTGCACGAGATCAACCCAACGTTCCGAAGATCCGCGAGCTCATGGGGCGGATCGAGGAAAGCGTACACCGCGCAAACGACGTGATCCAGCGTGTCAAAGAACTATCGAGTAAATCCCAGCCCACAATGTCTCAGTGCGACATCAATTCTCAGATCACCACGGCACTGCATTTCGTCAAGCTGAACGTAGACGGCAGAGCCACCAATTTCGTTCTCGACCTTTCGCCCTCTCTGCCCTCGGCCAACCTAGATTCGATTCAGGTTCAACAGCTGTTCGTCAATCTGCTGATGAACGCAATATACGCGGCCGCACAGACGGTCGAGGATCAGAAAAGGGTTTTCGTGAGAAGTCGCACGCGAGGGGAGGAAATTATCGTAGAGATCGAAGACTCGGGCTCCGGCGTGCCGAATGGCATGGAGCACCAGATTTTCGATAGCTTCGTCACCACAAAATCGAATGGCATGGGCATCGGTCTATCCATATGTCGAGCAATCGCTCGTAATCATGGCGGTGAAGTCAAGGTCCGAAATGGGGTACTAGGTGGCGCTGTTTTCGAAGTTCTGCTTCCAATAGGCACGCGCGAACAAGTTGACCCAGCACGAATGGAGCAGTCGGCGACCGATCAGAGAAGTTAGGAGCTAAGCCAAACCTCTGCGCTCGAAATCACCCACAATCGAAGGGAAGCGGCAATGACGATAATGGGCCCCATGAAAATTTTCGTCCATTCCGCCATGCTACTACCGAGAGACAGCCAGAGCCAGCTCGCCTGATGTTTTTAGCGCATTGTTGGCGATCTGCGACTCGAAGAGCATTGTAGAGGCAAGGCACAGGGGTACGAGCCTCGGGTGGAACGAAGTCGATCAGACTAAGCTCGAAGTGTGGCGTAGCAGTTTTGTCTCTCACAACGGTGGATCAGTTGACGTAGTTGGTTGGGAGCGAAGCGCCGCCACCGAAAACCTCTCCGTCTCCTTCTGGATTTCACAGGGAAAAGACGCTCACAAAGCTTGTGCGATTTCGACTAACAAGCCGAAGAGTTTTTTCGAGAGTTTAGTGGCTCACTTCGGCCAACCTAAAGACCAATTGGGACACGATCTCGGCCTTGTAGCCACGTGGACAATTGGCCCACGTGAAATCTCGTTCTCTCAAGTCGGGGAAACCGCCACCATCAATTTCTCCAACCCGTGAAACGGCTCGCTGTTGAGATAATTGAGGATAGGGAGCAAGTGGAAACGACTGACAGTTCGACGTCCGACATTGACTTTGTCCACCGCATCATAGGCATCAGCATACATCGGTATAGCTTCAGTGAACTTCACAAAGATGCCCTGATATGCCCGTCGGCAATCACGCCGCGCTAAGGATGGGCATTACAATGATCTCAGCGAATCAGTCCTCGCCCCTCACCTCTTGGATGACAGGACACGATCTGCTTTCGGATCCACTATTAAATAAAGGGACTGCATTCACCGAAGCGGAGAGAGATCGCTTCGGCCTTCATGGTTACCTGCCGCCCCACATAGGAACGCTGAGTGAGCAGGTCGAGCGGAGACTACATGCCGTCCGCGCATTCGAGACCGATATAGAGCGCTACGCCTTCCTGCGCGAACTGCAAGACACGAACGAGACGCTGTTTTTTGCACTCATAGCGGAGCATCTCGAGGAATTACTGCCAGTCATTTACACCCCCACGGTCGGCTTGGGTTGCCAGCAGTTCAGCAAACTGTTTCAACGTCCGCGCGGCCTATTTCTGAGTATTCCGCACAAAAATCGCATACGAAAAATTCTTTCACATCCCCGCTTCGATAACATCACCACTATCGTGGTCACCGACGGAGAGCGTATCTTAGGCCTTGGCGACCAAGGCGCGGGCGGAATGGGCATATCAATCGGTAAGCTCGCTCTTTACACGGCATGCGGTGGCATCAATCCAGCTACGACTCTTCCGATAATCTTAGACGTTGGCACGGACAATCCCGGGTGCCTTGCAGATCCCCTTTACATCGGCTGGAAGCATGAAAGGGTCCGCGGTCCGGAGTACGACGAGTTCGTCGACGAATTCGTCGAGGCCGTCATCGAGCGATGGCCTCACGTCCTCCTACAATGGGAAGACTTCGCGAAAGCAAATGCCACAAGACTGCTCGAGCGCTACAGAACCCGACTTTGTACTTTCAATGATGACATCCAGGGAACAGCGGCAGTAGCGACGGGAACACTTCTCTCGGCGATGAACGTTACTTGTCGGCCACTCGCAGAGCAGAGGATCGCGATTTTCGGTGCCGGGTCAGCAGGCTGCGGTATAGCGAGCCTCTTGTGCCAAGAGATGATGAACGAGGGGTTGTCTCCAGAAGATGCGGCCTCGAAGTTCTACTTAATCGATCGTGATGGACTGCTGGTCGAAGGGATGAAGGAAATAGCTCCGTTCCAAGAAGCTTTTCTTCAATCAGCGGACATCGCAGCAAATTGGCGGGTGGAGCATCCGGATAAAATAACACTCTTCGATGTTGTGGAAAATGTTCGCCCATCTGTGTTGATCGGGGTCTCGGGCCAACCCGGCGCGTTCACTCGCGCTATTGTAGAATCGATGTGTCGGAACGTCGAACGTCCAGTCATTTTTCCGCTTTCGAATCCCACGTCACGCGCAGAAGCAACCCCTCGGGATATCGACGTCTGGAGCGACGGAAAGGCGGTAGTCGGCGCAGGTAGCCCCTACCCTGCGATTGAGCGCAATGGCGTCAAACGGAAAGTTGCTCAGACGAACAACTCTTACGTTTTTCCGGGCATCGGCTTGGGTGCGGTGGCAATTAAGGCGATGCATGTCAGCGATGGAATGATGATGGCCGCAGCGAAGACCTTGGCGACGATGTCTCCATCGAGGTCCGATCCGAACGGAGCCATCTTGCCACCTGTCTCCGCGCTTCGAGACGTGGCCAGAACGATCGCGATAGCCGTTGCTACTCAGGCGGTTAGGGAAGGCCTCGCTCCCCATGCCTCCGAGGGGGAGGTAACCGCTCGCGTTGATGCATCTATGTGGAAGCCTCTTTACTCGACATTTGAAGAGCTACCACCGATCTGGCCACGGAACTGAGATCATGTTTCTCACCATATTGAACGGTCTGCTGCCCGTTGCAGTAGCCATGGCGCTTGGGTGGTTAGCGGGTCGCCTTTCGATCTTGAGGCACGACGATGCGACTGTACTGGCTACTTACGTCGTAAAGTTCGCTCTCCCTTTTGCATTGTTCGTCGCAGCAGCGACTACTGCCCCAGAGAAGATTCTAGATCCGGCAATGGCTATATGCCTATCGTTCGGGTTGATGGGGAGCTATGTGGTCGCTCTGCTTGTCGGCAAGTTCGTATTCCGACACGATCTGAAGACCTCCACGATGCAGGCGTTAGTCTGTGCCTATCCCGACATGGCGTATTTCGGTGCACCCGTTCTAGCCGCGGTTTTCGGACCATCGGGCTTTCTCCTTGTTCTGGTCGGCAACCTCATAACCAGCATAGTTATGCTGCCGATCACAATCGTGTTGGTCCAGATTTCAGGCAAAGGCTCCTCTGGTGCAGGCTGGCACCAAGGTTTACGCGTGCTTGGGTCTAGCCTCCTCGGGGCGGCGGCCAATCCAATCGTTTTCTTGCCGCTATTCGGACTCCTATTGAGCCTGTTTGCGGTTCCGCTTCCCGCACCGGTCCACGCCTCTGTCGACATTATCGGAAAATCCGCTGCTGGAGCCTCGCTCTTTGCTCTCGGGCTAATGTTGTACGGCGAGAAGTTCCGTATCAACGCGAATGTTTTGTCAAATCTGGCAATCAAAAACTTTCTCATGCCCGGCCTTATGTGCGTAGGAGCCCTGGCGTTGGGGATGGCTGTCATTCCGACGCAAGAGGCGATCATAACAGGCGCGGTACCAACCGCAACCGCTGCGGCGATGTTTGCGCTTCGCAATAAAGCCTACACGGCGGACGCAACATCCACGATTCTCGCTAGCACTATCCTCGGGATCTTCACAACCGCGGGTCTGATCGCGCTCTTCGCGGCCTAACCTCTGAAGGACACGTCATGTCAAAGCAAACAATCGCAGAAATGATCGTAGACACCCTGATCGCAGCTGGTGTTAAGCGGATCTACGGTGTCGCGGGTGACTCTTTAAATGGTCTCAGTGACGCCTTGCGCCGGAGAGGATCAATCGACTGGATCCACATGAGACATGAGGAAGCCGCCGCATTCGCTGCGGGAGCAGAAGCTCAACTCACCGGGCAGCTTGCAGTATGCGCAGGAAGTTGCGGCCCTGGGAACCTCCACCTGATAAACGGGCTTTACGATTGCCATCGAAGCGGAGCACCAGTGCTCGCTATTGCTGCTCACATTCCCAGCGCCGAAATTGGTGGCGGCTACTTTCAAGAAACACATCCTGAACGGATTTTCGCTGAATGCAGTCACTATACCGAGACCGTATCGTCAGTAGCCGTGATGCCGAGAACATTGGATATTGCGATCCGCCAAGCCGTTGGAAAGCGGGGTGTATCGGTTCTGGTTGTTCCTGGTGATATCGCGATGCAACGAGTACAGTCACCGCGCGCCGACCGGTGGCTCGTACCTACGAAGCCAAGTATCACTCCGGATGCGGACGAGTTGCAAGCTGCTGCCGCGCTTCTCAATTGGAGAGAAAAGATCACCATCTTGGCCGGGGCTGGGTGCGCGGGCGCACATGACGAAGTAGTAGCCTTGGCTGCGGCACTTAAGGCTCCGATCGTACATGCTTTTCGCGGCAAAGAGCACCTTGAGTGGGATAACCCGTATGACGTTGGAATGAGTGGCCTCATCGGCTTCGCATCGGGATATCACGCCATGAAGAGCTGTGAGGCCCTCCTGATGCTCGGTACCGACTTCCCATATCGCCAGTTTTTCCCGGAAGATGCAGATATAATTCAGGTCGACGTCGACCCAAGCCGACTCGGTCGACGGACGCCGTTGACGCTCGGATTGGTAGGGGACGTTAAATCTACTATCGTTGAAATGTTACCGCTTCTTCGCAGCAAGCAGAACACAGCCCATCTCGACAAGTCGCTTGACGACTACAACCGTACCCGCTCATCACTCGACGATCTAGCCACCGCTGGCAGGCCTGGTTCAGCGATCCATCCGCAATATGTCGCAGCACTCGTTAGCGAAATTGCAGCCGATGACGCCATATTCACCTGTGACGTTGGCACCCCGGCAGTCTGGGCGGCCCGATATTTTAAGATGAATGGAAAGCGACGACTCTTAGGATCATTTGTGCATGGGTCGATGGCGAACGCTATGGTCCAAGCCATCGGCGCACAGGCTACTTACCCGGATCGTCAGGTAGTTTCACTGTCGGGTGACGGCGGTTTCGCAATGTTGATGGGGGACTTTCTTACGCTCGCTCAACACAAGCTCGCGGTTAAAATCGTCATCATAAACAACAGATTGCTTGGGTTCGTTGACATGGAGATGAAGGCGGCGGGTTTGGTCGAAACGAATGTGGCGCTTCAAAATCCAAACTTCGCCGAAATTGCCCGTGCTAGCGGCGCGTTCGGTGTAAGAGTTGAAAAAGCGGACGAGCTAAGAGAAGCGCTGGTACGAGCCTTCGCGCACGATGGCCCAGCTCTCGTAGATGTGGTGACAAACCAGAATGAACTGATCATGCCGCCGAGGCTTGAACTCGACCAGATTTCAGGGTTCAGCATTTGGATGGCGAAAGCTGTTTTGAACGGACGGGGAGATGAGGTTATCGACCTAGCGTCCTCCAACTTGCTGAGGTGAAATGCGGGTAAGGACAGCGCAAAATCCGAATTCGCTGATCACTCGACATAGGCTAGCGGACAAATTTGCCCAGGCGCGTCGACAACATTCATCGGTACCCCATAAATCTCATTCAAGGTATCCGGCTGAACTATCTGCCGAGGTGTCCCGCTCGCAACGACACGGCCTCCTCGTAGAGCATGTATCCGATCGCAGAACCGAGCCGCCATATTGATGTCGTGAAGAACAATGACGACACTCCGCCCACCCTCGTGGGCAAGTCGCCTTACCATCGACAGCACGTCCACTTGATGCGCGATATCGAGTGCTGCAGTCGGTTCGTCCAGTAACAAGCAACGTGCGTCCTGAGCGATGAGCATTGCGATCCACGCTCGCTGTCTCTCACCGCCGGAGAGTGTTCCAACAACCCTCTCGGAGAACTGCTCGACGTGGGTAGCAGCCATCGCCGATTGGACCATGCGGCGATCAAGATCAGAAAAGCGCCCAAGAGCACCATGCCAAGGGTAGCGTCCGCAGTTAACGAGCTCGCGGATTGTCATGTCCGATCCGGAACTGATGTCCTGTGGTAAGTAAGCGACGGAGCGAGCGAATGTGGCACTGTTGTACTGCTCGATGTCTATCCCTCCAAACGTGATAGTGCCGTGAGTGGGAGCTATTTGACGACCGAGTATTTTAAGCAGCGATGATTTACCGGATCCATTGTGTCCGACGAGCGCGACAACCTCTCCGGCGGGAAACAGAAGGTTTACTTCGCGGAGTATTGGCTTCCCATCTATGACCAGCCCGACATTTTTCGAGCCGAAAGCATTATTGATCTCATCAACTGCGGTAGCCTTAAGCGCCTCAAACATCGTTTTCCCAATCATTGTGGTTGGAGAGGTTCCCATTGCTCATCGCCGACCTACCAACCATACGAGATACGGCGCTCCGACCATTGCGGCAAAGAGCCCTAGCGGCAACTCGTAAGGAAACGTCAAGGTCCTCGACCCGAAGTCCGCGAAAGCCATTATGATTGATCCCAGAAGAAACGAGGCGACCAAGTGGTCACGTGCAGTGATGAAGCCAGCACGGATCGCAATGTGGGGAGCTATAAGACCGACAAAACTAAGGGGGCCAACCAAAACGGAAGCTGCCCCCGTAGCCAAACCACATAGCGCCAGGATGAGGGCGCGACTTACCCCTACCGGAACACCCAAGCTCTTGGCGGTGGGTATTCCCAACGGAAACAGGGTGAGCCATCTGATCATTGTCATTGCGAGGCCAAGAACCGACACCGCTAAGAGGGCGAGAAAGATTGCCGTCGCGGGTGTTGCTGCAGACGCAGTTCCGCCGATCCAAGCCAGGATTTGCCAGGCCCGCTGATCTCCTGCCGCCATCAACACAGCCAAAACAGAGGAACTAAGAGAGCTGACGGCGATTCCGGTCAGTAGGAGCTTTCCCGCGGGCATGTTTTGACGAAGCGCAAAAGCCAACACCGCTACCATGGCACAGAAACCACCTGTAGCGGCTCCGATCACGAGGGTATACGGGCCAGCGGTCGGCACCAGCGACAGCGCGGCAGCGAATCCGAGACCCGCACCACCGCTCACTCCGATCACCTCCGGACTCGCCATAGGGTTCCCGGTAAGCCGCTGAAGGATTGCCCCTGTCAGTGCTAGAAGCCCACCTGCTCCGGCGGCAGCGATTAGCCGAGGCCATCTCAAAGGCGCTAGGTCCGCTGCGTCGGAAAGAGACAGGAATACCCACCCCTGCCCAGTATTCGCGAGGAAATACGCGAAAGCGACGATGATCGGCAGGAGAGCAAAGAAGACCATGATGCCCTTGGAGAGAGGGACACGGACAGCAGGCCTGTTGGATTGGGCACTTACCGAGAGGGTTCGCACCTTCGGCAGCAGCCAAAGCAATATCGGCCCGCCGACGAGAGCAGTAATAGAACCCGTCGGAAAGGTTTCACCGGTGACACCAGCTACAGCCTGAACTAAACCATCGCAAAGCCATAGGAATATTCCCCCTGCCAAGGGCGAAAGAGAGATGATTGCCCATCCACGACGGACCCCACAGCCTCTGACGAACGCTGCCGCCGCCAATCCAACGAAGCTGATGAGACCAACGTTCGCGGCGACCACACCAGCCAACATCGTCGCTATAGTAGCGACCCCAAGTCTCACACCTTTCAAGTTTACGCCGAGTGAGCGCGCGCTGGAGTCTCCCAATCCAAGCAAAAGGAGAGGCCTAATCAATAGTGCCGTGAGGGCCGAGGCGACAAAAAGTTCCACCGACAACGCATTGGTCACCGCCCAATCCTGCTGGCTAAGCGACCCGCCATTCCATGTGACCAGTGACATAAGGTATTCGCCCTGTGCCAGCGTAAGTGCGGCCGAAACTGCTGCGGAAGTGACGCCGACGAGCAATCCGGAGACAATCATGGTCACCGGTTCGAACGAGGCCCGCCACCCGAGAGCGAAGACGATGGCCGCAGCCACTCCAGCGCCGAAAAGTGCGACCGAAGTTCTGCTCCCATCGACAACATCAGGATAGAATAACGTTGCGATCACAATAGCGAGCTGTGCGCCAGCGGATATCCCCAGCGTGGACGGGTCAGCGATCGGGTTCCGGAGAAGCTGTTGGAGTAGCGCGCCGGACAACCCCAACGCGGCCCCCGCCAAAATGGCGACGGCTGCGCGAGGGAGCATACCGTAGACAAGAATTATTTCGTTGATGGTTCGGGCTTCGGACCAGGCACGAGGCCAATCGGACAGCGGCAACTGCTGCGTCGCGACGAGGAAAAACAGTGCCGTCGCAGTTAGAACACTACCGCCACTAACGAGCCACGCCACTCTCATTGCGCTGCCTCTGCGTCGGCGACTAAAGCGGCACTGAGCAGCCGAACAAAACGCATTGCCGCGATCACACCGCCGTACGGACTTATGTTTTCGAGCATGAGGACCCTGCCCTGCTTGACGGGTTCGAGCGAGTTCCAAATCATGCTGTTCCGGAGTGCGCTTCGCGCTTCAACGGGAATTTCGGAAATGATCACTATCCGCGCGTCCTTGGTATCCGCCAACTGCTCGATCGGCACTGGAGCGGCGAATGTGTACCGTGATCTCTCCTTCCAAGCATTCGGTAACCCCAATCTAGAAAGCACGTCACCGAACATGCTGTCCGTGCCGAATACCCTTACATGTCGTGCATCGCCGACATTCACCAGATATGTGGGCCTAATGGCAAAACGCTCTAACTTCGAGCGGCATTCGATAAGGGACTTATCGATAGAAGTAAGGGCGGCCGCGGCCTCCTTGTTACGTCCGAGATGCTCGCCCAAGACAGTCACAGCTGAGGTTGCCTTCTCGAATGGGGGCTCCCCCTTGATGTAGAACGGGAGCGACACGATGGGGGCAATCCGTTTCAGCGCGGCCTGATGACGCGTATAAAAAGGTGACAGCAGGATTAAGTCCGGTTTCAGCAACTGAAGAAGTTCGAAATTAGGTGTGCCACGCAATCCGAGATCGACAACCGACTTACCGAGGGCGGGTTCGACAGCGTCCTTCCGGAATTGGATCAGCTCCGTTGCTGCGATCGGCATAACGCCTAGTGTCACGGCGGTCTCGAGCATCGCCCAGTCGATTGCGGCCACCCTGGGTGCGGGCTGCGCGGCTGCTCTGCTGGCAATCATCGACGCGACAACGCCGAGAACGAACTCTCGGCGTTGGAAAATGCCTGCGGCATGGAAGGAGGAGTTACCAGGTATAGCTCAATTTCCCTATTACGGTTCGGCCGTCGCCGTAGTAGCAACCGAACGTACTGCAGCTCGCGACATACTTTTCGTCGCCGATGTTCTGGAAATTCAATGAGCCCTTCCAGTTTTCTTTACGATAGGTCAGCGCGGCGTCGAACAAGGTGACACCATCGAGGTCGAAGGTATTGGCGCTATTACCGAAACGCTGCCCCACGTAGCGGACCCCGCCTCCGACGCCTAACCCATCAAGGGCTGTACCGTCCTGGAATGTATAGTTCACCCAAAGACTGGCCGCATTTCGTGGCACGTTTTCAACGCGGTTCCCGTTGTCGACGCCTTCACCGATCTCAGCATCGGTATAGGTATAGGCGGCGCGCAGATCTAGGCCTTCGGTTAGGCTTACGACGCCCTCCAATTCGACGCCCCGAACGCGAACTTCTCCGATCTGCTGGGTAACGCCTTCGATCGTACGGAGTACGTTTGTCTGCTTAAGATCATAAACGGCAGCGGAGAAGAACCCGTTCCAACCATCCGGCTGGTACTTGATGCCCGCCTCCCACTGTTCACCTTCACTCGGCTTGAAGTCGGCACCAGCAGAACTTGCTACCGGGTCGAAAGAGGTCGCGTAGCTGACGTAAGGCGCGATTCCATTGTCGAAGAGATAGCTCAGTCCAGCACGACCCGTCAGTTTCTGATCATCCTGGTCGAGTGAGCGCGATACTCCCGTCAAACCGCTGGTCGTGGAGCCCCGCGTCGACGCCCAATCCTGGCGAAGGCCAAAGGTAGCACGCCAGTTATCGAATGCCAGTTCATCCTGGATGTAGATGCCGATCTGCGATAGATCGCTTTTAACCGTTGTATCGAGTGTCGGTGCGATGAGATTGATCGGGCCACCGTAAACCGGATCAAGGACATCGAGAGGCGTGGCGCGGAAGAAGCGAGTATGGACGTTGTTGTCGAAGTAGCGGTAGTCCAGACCGATCAGGACCTTGTGATCTACCGCAGCTGTCGAGAACTCCGCCGTTAGATTATTGTCCACGTTGAAGGTGTTTAGATTCTCATCTTGGAAGGTCGCTGTGCGAGCAAGCGTACGTCCGTCGGCACCGAGGCCTGCCGAGCCCATACCGAGCGCCTGATAGTTCCAATCGAAGTTGGTGTATCGGAAGTTTTGGCGGAAGGTCCAGGTCTCGTTGAAGCGATGCTCGAACTCGTAACCAAAATTGGTCATCGTCCGGCTGGAGTCGTCGAAGCTCTCGTCACCGACGAAGAAGTCTCGCGGCAACTTGAAGTCGGACGGCCCGAGTACATACTGCGGCGGAAGGCCTGACGGGGTACTGGGATTGTCGTGCTGGACACTGCTCAAGATTGTCAGCGACGTATCCTCGTCCGGCTTCCACGTGAGCGCAGGCGCTACGAAGTAACGGTCATTGTCCAGGTTATCGGTCTGTGCCCCAGCGTTCTTAGCAAGCCCCGTCAATCGGTAGGCAAACTCGTCATGGTTGGGAATGACGCCTCCAAAATCGAAGAACGCTCCGTAATTGTCGTAGCTTCCGATCTGGGTCCCGACTTCACCGAAGTTTTCGAACTGGGGCCGCTTGCTCACCTGATTGATGATACCGCCGGGATTACCCTGACCGTACATTATGGAAGCCGGGCCGCGCAAAACATCAACCCGCTCCAACCCGTAGACCTCGACAGTTGGCGCTCCCGCAGTACGCATCAACTTCAGGCCGTTGAGATACTGGAGCTGTCTGCCGTCGAAACCGCGAACGATGGGGGAATCGAATCGAGGATCGGCCCCGAACGGCTGACCCACGACGCCAGCGCTGTAATTAAGCGCTTCCCCAAGAGTCTGTGCTGCTTGCGCTTCGATCTGGTCGCGTGTGATTACCGAAATCGACTGTTGAGTTTCTAGTATCGGCGTTCCGGTCTTGGACGCTGTAGCACTTGTTTTCGCGACAAAGCCCAGAACGGGACCGCGAGGATCACCGTCGCCCTCCCCCTGAATTACGATCGGAGCAAGCGTCGTATCCTGCTGTTCCTGACCTAATGCACCACCCGCGCTGGATAGGACGACGGCCACCGCCGTCGTCACAAGAAGATGAACTCGAATAGTTTGCATGCCGCCCCCGCGTGCGAAATCTGGACAAAATCGATCATCTTTCTATCGACATGGCGGCAGGAAATCCAATAAACGGAATCAGCTTTTTTCAGAAGCAATGCTTCTATTAGGTATACCTTGACGACCTCAACGGCGGATTTTCAATGAAAACACCGGGCAGACAACGCGCATCTAACTTTGAGCTACGCCACCTTCGCTATTTTATCGCTGTCGTCGAGGAGCGGAACTTCGAGCGAGCCGCTGCGAGATTAGGTATCGCGCAACCGGGGCTCAGCCAGCAGATCATAGCCTTGGAGGCGATCATAGGCCTCCCTTTAATCGATCGCACCCGAAGATCGGTCAACCTCACGCCCACGGGCCAAGTCCTATATGAAGATGCAGTTACGATCGTGGCCCATGCCGATGCCGCGCTCGCACAGTTGCAGAGAGCCGGGCGAGGTGAAACAGGTCGAATTTCGATAGGCTACGTCGCGTCGGCAGCCTACTCCGGCGTACTGACGGACAGACTTACCACATTCCGACTCGGTCTGCCCGACGTCGAACTCCAGTTGGTCGAGATGGAGATGAGACAGCAGCTCGAGAAAATCAAAGAAGGCATCTTAGATTTCGGCTACATACGCCCTCCTGCGACCATACCCGCCGAGCTTGCCACCACTATAGTCTTGAGAGAACCTCTCGTCGCAGTTCTGCCAACAAAGCATGTGCATGCGACGAAGGCAGCAGTGAGACTTAGTGATTTACATGCTGAGAGTTTCATAACGCCGCGACAGCCATCGGATATCGGCTTTCACGCCCATACCCTCAATGCTTGCGGCGAGGCGGGGTTCAAACCGAAAATCAACGCGAATGGCCGTGACTTCACTACGATCGCCAGTATGGTAGCCGTCGGCATTGGGATCGCGCTGGTCCCAAAAAGCTTGGATTGCCTCCGCCTGCCCGGTGTTCGTTACCTACCGTTGGTGGACAACGACGTCCTAACCGAGCTGGCAGTTGTCTATCGGAAGAGCGAAGGCAATCCCGCCGTGAAGGCTTTCATCGCACATCACAGGTCGGGACTTGCGGACGCCTGTTAGCTATTTACCAAGTTCCCAATTCTTACGAGCGGTCGAACCTAGCAAGCATTTTTCGAAGCTGTTCATTCTGCGCCGTCAGCTTCGCCGCTAGGCGGTTTCTCAAAGCTTCGATCTCCCGATCTGCATCTAGAAGCTCCTCGAAAAACGTTGGCGCTTCCGGCCTCGGCTGAATCTCCTCGGCGTCTTTCACAGAGGCCCGCTTTCGAGTGATTGTATCTCTCTTCGCCTTCGACACCACTACGGCGGGAGGGTCGCCTGAAGTGGCTCTCGCCAGGGCCGTCGGGTGAGCGGTAGCCTCATCGCCGTTCGGTCCACTCAGCTCATCGGTCGTCTTAGAGACAAAGTCATTGCTGCTCTGTGAGAAACCCTGCTGTTCGGTTTGCTTGACGGCTTCCTCGTTACCTGCGTCTGAGACTCTCGCCGCTTCCGCAGTTGGTTCACTCGCCTGTGTTGGTTCGGCGTCAGGGACGACCTCGACGACTTCGTGCACTTGATCGCCTTGGTCTAGCTCTCCTACCGCCGACTCTTCTGCTGGCGATTGAGGCTCAGTAGTTTCGCGATGAGTATCCGCTATGGGTTCATCAGCTTTGTTCGGGTTCGGTTTTCTCGAAACTAACCCACTCAAAAATCCCCACGGCGTTTTCATCCCTTTTGACCTCCCGTATTGCTTACATGTCCTACAGTCGAAATGCGCCGGACTCGAACACGGTCCGGCACATTTAAACTTTCGATGCCGAAATCCCGAAACACGTCAACGAGGGACTACGGCGATGACTATTAGGCTTGCCCCAACCGCTTGCGAAGATCTGCATTTTCTGCGCGGAGCTTGTCCGACAGCTGCTTGCGAAGATTTTTGTTTTCTTCTTCCAATTTGATGAGGTCGGCGATGTCATCGATCGACTCCATGGTAGGTGCCTCGGTATGGGCCTTGGCGCTCCCTGTAGAAACTCTCGCCGTTCTTTTGCTGACGGCAGATTTCGGTGCCGCAGCAATGGCGGTCTTCGAACCGCGCTTTGCACGAGTTTTCTTCGCGGGTGTCTCAGACGCAGTGGTTTCTCCACCGGAGGCGACTTCAGCTTTCGGGCGACGAGGTTTCCGCGTCTTCTTCGGTGCCGGAACTGCTTCGGTCGACACGGTTACCGCAGCATCGGCTGCAGCGCCGTTATTGTTTTCATCAGCCATCGAATAACTCCTGTTGGTTGGCGTATTCGTTGTCGAATGAGGATACAAAAAAGTCAATGTTTCTGGGCTTTTTACGCGGCCTCGTTGGCTTTCACGTCGAATCTTCAGGATTTCAGACGCTCGCGAATTGAGCCGCGTACTCATAGATGAACCGATGTAGACACCCTCAATTATTTTGAAGATGGTTCAGTCCCGAACACCAGCAACTCGAACGATTCGACTTTACACATCTCGGATGACCCAATGAAGCCGTACACCCGATCGATCATCGAGCTATTCGATGGCAAGCGACGTTATCTAATCCCTCTGTATCAGCGGCAATATGCGTGGAAAACGTCACCCCAACTCGAGCTACTTTGGGAAGACATCGAAAGCGCGACCGTACGGCTCAAGGCCGACCGAGCATCTGTCTCTCCGCACTTCATGGGTGCGATCGTCATCAGCCAAGTCAAGACATACGGAAAAGAGGTTCAGGCATTCGAAATCATCGACGGCCAGCAACGTCTCACGACGTTCCAGCTGCTGTTGACCGCCCTTCGAGATGTCGCTGCGAAGTTCGGATCTTCTTATGCCGACGAGGTTTCGAAGTATCTCGAAAATACCGGGATGATGGAGACCCCAGCAATCGAGCGGTTCAAGCTGTGGCCATCTTTAATGGACAGACGAGCTTTCGTGTCACTAATCGATAAGGATGCCGACCTCGATAAGATTGCAAAGAAGCCCCTCGATGAAGACGGCATCGTGAAGCCTGCAGTCGCAGCCCACGCTTACTTTCAGGAAAAAATCGCGGCCCATGTAACGAGCGAAGGGCAGTTCGACGAACACGCTATGGACATTCTCTTCGAGGCCTTGAAGGACGGGCTAGCGGTAGTATCCATCGAGCTCGAAGGTGGAGATGACCCACAGACGATCTTCGAAACGCTAAATAGCCGTGGCGTCGATCTGACTGCGGGCGACCTCATGCGGAACTTCATCTTCCAACGCGCCAAAGGTCTAGGACAGAAAGCAAGTTCTCTCATTGTTGATGAACTGTACGAAAAATACTGGTTGCCGCTGGACCATGCATTTTGGACGGAGAATGCATCTCGCGGACGTCAAACAAGCAGCCGCTTGAGCTGGATGTTGACGGATCATGTCTCCATGCACCTTGCAGATACCGTATCTATCGAAAAGCTTTTCGACACCTATCGGCGCTGGATCTTGGGAGCGCGACCGTTCGCTGATGTCACGGAAGAATTAGTCTCCATCTCAACCACGGCGGAAGTCGAGCGGCGAATATTCGAAAGAACCAAGGGGGATCCTCTCGGTCGGTTCGGCATATTTGCCGATGCTTTCGACGTCTCAACCGCGATGCCGCTAGTCATTTATCTCGCGACCAAAGCAGAGATCGGCAGCCGATTGCCAGAAGCTCTACAGATTTTGGAGAGCTATATTCTCCGACGCGATGTCTGCGGGTTGACGACCAAGGCTTACAACAGGTTGTTTGTCAGCATATTCGATAAGGTCCGCAAAGCAGAGTGCGACAAGGTCTTAGCTTTAATAGAGACACTCTCTAGCCGGACAGCCGAGATCGATAAATGGCCAAACGACGCGGAGTTGCTACATGCGTGGCTCGGTCGCGATCAGTACAAGGGCCAGCGGCAGCCGCGCTTGCGATACATCTTCGAAATGATCGAGCAGCGAAAGCGCTCGAAGCTCAACGAGGACATCGAGATCAAGTCTGCCTTGTCGATCGAGCACATAATGCCGCGGGGTTGGAAGGAGCATTGGCCGATACCCGAGTTGGAGAATATGGCTGAGGATGAGCTGGACCACATCCTGCGGAGCGCCGACAGGGAACAAGCAATCAACAAGTTCGGCAACCTCACTCTCCTAACGCAATCCTTGAACGCCACTGTCTCGAACGGACCATTCTCGGTAAAGATGCCCGCGGTGCGTTCAAATTCGAGCCTAGCGCTGAACCGAGAACTGAACGGCTTCGATACTTGGAACGAAGACACGATCAAGCTTCGCGGAAACGCACTTTTCGAAACAGCCAGGCAAATTTGGACGCCACCGTCTTCGTAGAGTGACGCCAAGATGCGGCGGAGCACGCTGGGCTTCGCCGCATTAGTTCAAACTCTCAGAGGTGAGTATACGGCACCAGAAATTAGTGCCGATTGATCTGTCTGCGGTCGAGCAATTCTAACGATCGATCGGGCATGATGCGGTACGTCTCATCGTACGAATTCCCATCATTCGAGAATTCGTGAGTAAACGTGCTTCCAATCGGAGCCTTTTGCAGCCGGGTCTTGGGCTGTCCGTTGTAAATGATGCTCCCCGGAATCGGCTCAAGTGCGAACGCGGTCGAGGCGAAAAGTGTCAAGCTGGCAAAAAAGGCGAGGTATCCAATGTCCATCATTGTAGTCTCCGTTTGCGAGGGGTTTTGCATGCGGAGACAAGATCGTTCGCTCAGCCTGGGATAACGAGATATACGTCAGCTTGCTAAAACTGGGATCAGCGCCCCGGACGTTGGCCTCTCTCATTTTATCAATCTAAGACAGGCAACGCTACGCTCCGCCGCGCGCTCGTTAATAGGGGTACGCCCGCCACGCCGAGAAGAGTTACGAACATAAGAACGTAGGCTGGCACTAGAGGGTCACCCGTCGTCGAGATCAGAAGAGCCATGAAAAATTGGGTCGAACCACCAAAAATGCAAACGACAATCGCGTAGATTACGGAGAGTCCCGTACTTCTCGCCGTTTCGGGTAAAGCTGCCATCATCGCGCCAAAACTTGCTCCCGCACTGATCATCGCCAAGAAAGGGATGACGCAACTGAGCGTAAACAGCCCGGAAAGACTACTTTGGGCTACTGCAAAAACCGGATACGTGAGAAAAAGCAGCGCGATGCGAGACAAATGCATCACTTTCGTAGGCCCGTGCATGTCAGCTAAAAGACCACCCGCTATCGACCCTAACCCGACCGAGATCCCCACTACGGCACTCGCTATGAAAGATACCTCCGTCGAAACCGACAACGTTTGCAGAAGATACGAGCTCATAAATGTGCACGTGTAAATCGCAACCGTACCGAACACTAACTGGAGAGTAATTCCGGCAAGCCGTCGTCGATGACCAGGCAAAAAATGACGGACCTCAGACAGTGTACCGATACGCCTATTCGATGGCGCGGCGATTGTTTCGGGTATCCCGCGTCTGCAAAGAAACGAGACCCAAAGCAGAAACGAACCAATGCCGAAAGGAATTCGCCATCCCCAGTCAGCTAGTTCGTCGTGAGAAAGAAAAGTGCTGAGGAGTACACCGATTACTCCGGCCGCTAGCATTGCAATGCCTTGCCCTGCAGGTTGCCAGCTAGCATAGAAGTAGCGGTGTCTTTCGCTGGCGATTTCATAGACGAGCGCGGTCGAAGGTCCAATCTCCCCCCCGAATGCAAAGCCCTGAACCAAACGAGCGACAACTATTGCTATTGGCGCAGTCATTCCAAGTTCGGCATAACCGGGCATCAGAGCAATTGCAGCGGTCGATAGTGCCATTGCTCCAGCAGTGAACGACAGCGCCGCACGCCTTCCGCATCTGTCGGCGTAAGCGCCAATCAATATGCTTCCGAACGGACGCGCAACGAAAGTCGCCCCGAAAACCGCTAGGCTGGATAATATCTCCACCTCGGGATCCGAACTCGGGAAGAACTTGTGACCGATCGCGAACGCGAAGAATGCAAAGATCGCGATGTCGTAGAATTCGAGGCCGCTACAAACCATCGTGGCGATAGCTCCTCGAAAACGCTTTCTATCGTCAGCGCCTGCGTTCTTCGCCATGATCGCATCCCTCCATCACGGTTGATGGCTGGTCCAATCCGATCCTGATATGAATATCAAGGTAAACGAGAGTTTACATGGAGTTGCCGTTGGACGGACAAGCGAGGAGATTGGACCGTCGACCGATAGAGGGACAACGCCTTATAGGCTTACAAACCTACGTATATCTCCCGGCGGCCATAGTTTAGGGATAGCTTTCAAATGTCGCCAAGCCTCCTCCCAAGTCGGCGACCGCTTCGGGCCCGTCCCCCTCCGTGCCCAGGCTGCGGAATTGTTCCGCATCAGCTGCCGCCCCCTAACGGGGGCGGCTTTTTTGCATGTACAAGTGACCTGAGTAGGCTCGGACGTCAGCAATTATATTCCCTCTGACGGCCACCCGGAGTGACCGAGCGTATATCTAACAAGATCGATTTCCGAGCGTAATGTGGTGGAGCTTTAGTGCCGTGCTGCACCTTCAACTCACGCTTGAGAGACTATCTACCACAGCCGTGTTTATCAGATAGCGCGACGCGAGGCATTATAGGCAGTCACCCAGGCAGCAATAGATGCCGACTTCGGAGATATTTTGATGGCAGACCTTTCTGGAGCTTCAGCGCTCGCCGACCACCCCGTGGCGAAGTTCGGCCCGATATTTCTCCTAGCTGGCGCGATAACTGTCGTATTGACCGACGCTGTCGCCGGAACAGCACTTTCGATGGCTCGGCTGGACATCATGGGCGGTACTCATGCCTCGGCCGACGAACTTGCGAAACTGGATTATGGATATACTGCAGCGAAGCTTGTCGCATTCGTCCTATCCCCCTGGCTCGCTGGCGCGTTTACCCTCTACCGAAGCGTAATGATCGCAGCCATCGCCATGACTGCGGCGTGTTATGGAGCAGCTTATGCAGAGGATATCAACCTCATGTTCGCGCTCCGGCTGCTTCAGGGCTTCAGCGGTGGGGTTCTCTTAGTCGGCACCCAAGCCCTACTGTTTCGCGTTTTCCCGCCAAGGCAGCAGCCTTTAGTGCAAGCCTTCTACGCTATAGGTTCGGTTGTCGCTCCTGCCACGCTAGCCCCCTACATGCAGGGATGGCTGATTGATCAGGTAGACTGGTCACTAATCTTCTTGTGTTCTGTGCCTTTCGGTATAGTCGGAATCGCTATGTTAGCGATGTCTCCGCAAGCCGAGGATGTCGCCAGCTTGAGGGTGAAGTTCGATCCATTCGGCCTGGCACTATTTTCCACAGCTGCATTCACCCTCACATTCGTTCTCAACCAAGGCAATCGATGGGATTGGTTCAACGATCAAGCGATCGTCATTGCGACTGCCGTCGGACTGACAGCGCTTGCGTTGCAAATTCTTCGACAGATATACTCACCGTCATCGGCGACACTTTTCAACTTCAAGCTCTTTCGGAACGGCAACTTCGACTTCGGTGTCGCGGCTAGTCTAGCAGCGGGATTCGCGCTTCTCGGAAGTAGCTATGCGATCCCATCATTCGCTGTCTCTGTACTTAAGATGACGCCAACGGCCGCAGGGAGTCTGCTGCTTCCGAGCACTCTCTTCTTCGTCGGGTCACTATTTCTCACGGCCTTCTTCATTCAAAAGCTCAAGCTGCCGGGCATCGTGACTGTTCCATTCGGGATTCTCGGCTTGATGCTCGCGATGTGGCTTCTCTCCGGTTCCAGCAGCGGAAGCGGCATCCCCGATATGACGCCAGCCATTTTAATCAGAGGGGCGGCCCTTGGTTTTTTATTCTTGAGCATCACGCTCGTCACCATGATGAGCCTAGACAAATCTGTTCTTATTTTTGGCATCGCACTATTTAATATCGGACGCCAAATGGGGGGGCTTGCTGGTATCTCGTTCCTTCAGACATTCATTGAGGATCAGACCGCATACAATCGAGCGGTACTTGCCTCCCACATAATGCCAGGACGTCAAGAGGTCATCGAGCGGATCGGGGCGTTGGCGCGCGTGCTAACAAATCACGGCATGGAAGCGGGTCTAGCTATGAAGTCCGCGGGCTCCCTTATCGGAAAGCAGGTGGCTCTACAGTCCACAACCATCGCCTTCGACACGGCGTTTTTCGCTATCACACTCTTCTTCTTCGGTGCGGCCCCTTGCCTGGTCCTATGGAAAATAGTGCTAGGCCGTATCCTCCCGCCGCAACAGGCGAAATGATAGACCAAGGAAACACGGTATCTGTCAGTATAGTAGTGGGCCAGTGTTGGGATGCGTAGATTGATCGCATCATCAACGGAGTCATGCTCCATGGATTTGCGCAGCCAAATCGTATCCGACCACCGCTCGCTGGAGCCAACGGTCGTAATTGCCGATCCCTTTCTCGAAAAGACCGGATCGCTTGTGTCGCGTTTGACAGCGCGCAACTATCAGGTGATCGTCTGCTCGTCGGTAGGTGAAGCGATGGCCTCCTGCCTAAAAGAATTTCCTGCGTTCGTACTGACCGAGCTAAGACTTTCGGACTGTACTGGCCTTGAGCTAGTTCGTTGGATATCGTCTCGCATTCCAGGAGCGAGAACCGTCGTTCACACTTGGTTTGCAGATCTTCCTACAGCAGTAGCGGCAGCCAAGGCGGGTGCCGAAGACTTCGTACCGAAGCCTACCGATGAGGAATTCCTCATTAACATCCTGCTTCACGGTTCCTCGAAGATCCCGGATGAATGTGCGATCTTAAGGCCGGATCGCCTACGACGAGATCACATTGAACATGTCGTCAAGGCCAATCAGTCGAATGTGTCGTTGGCAGCTCGCCAACTTCAGCTCGATCGACGCTCGCTACAGAGGTTTCTCAAGCGCCACGAAGTGCACTCGAGCGTTTAGTCATTTAGACGCCGCATTAACGACGATTGACCAATTGCGCACAATGCCATCGTGAACTTTGGCCCCAGACACCGAAGGCCGCCTTATATCTCGCCAACACCGATCTCAGTGCCCTAACATCGCGCCAATATACTGGCATCGCCATCGTCTATCTACGCTCGGTCCACGAAGACATTCATCGCGGTCATCTGACCCAACTTTTCTTAGCGGACGCAGCATCGCCTCTCCTTGGCATCGCTCTGACGCAAAAACGGGTTGAAATCGAGCGGGCATTATTTATGTTATGAAATATTATTATAATAAATAAGGGCGAGGTATGTCTTTACGCGAAACAAAGCAAGATCTCGGACTTCTGGCAGATTTCATGTGCTTCTCGGTGTATTCCACCAATCTTGCCTATTCCCGGGTCTATCGTCCGGTACTGGAAAAATTGGGCGTTACGTACCCTCAGTACATTGCCATCGTTTCCCTCTGGGAACAGGATAAACAGACGGTCAACGAGCTCAGCGAAAACCTCTTCCTGGAGCCGAGCACCGTCACACCAATGCTGAAGAAGCTCGAGGCGCAGGGCTATCTCACTAGAACCCGGGATGAGAAAGACGAGAGAGTGGTGCGGATCGCACTAACCGAGAAAGGGCGGCATACTAGATTGCAAGCCGCCGAATATAGTAAGTTGACGGTCCAAGCATCCGGGTTGGACAAAGCGCAATTCCGCAAACTCCAGAGAGAAATCGCTTCGTTGCGTGACAACTTGACCCGCGCTGCGACGTCAGCGCGGGCTATGGAAAGTCCGGATCTATTAAAATCCGAGCACGACGAACAATAACGGAAGCAGTATCAGTTCATCACCGCGACTTTCTCGATCGCGTCCACGAACGCGGAAGGTGCCTCCTGAGGAAGGTTGTGGCCCGCGCCTGCGATCACGTGATGGACTCGCTTGGCCGAGAACCGAGACGCCTGAGCTTTGCCATCGGTCGCCAGCACCACACCGTCGGCGTCCCCGTCGAGCGTTACGGTCGGCACCGTGATGATCGGCTGCGATGCCAATCGGCTCTGCAAAGCTTCGTACTCCCGATAGCCAGGCGCACCACCCAGGCGATGGCGGTAGGAATGGATCACGACATCTACGTAGTCCGGATTCTCGAACGACTTCGCGCTTCGCTCGAACGTAACGTCGTCGAACTTCCAGGTCGGCGAATTCTCTTGCCACATGATTTTGGCGATGTCGCTTCTATTCGCACGCAGCCCAGCTCTACCCCGGTCGGTCTGGAAATAAAACTGATACCAGAAACCTCGCTCCACCCTCGCGGGCGCTGGCTTATCAGCGTTTGCGATGTCCTGGATGAGATAACCGTTTACCGACACGAGGCCTGAACACCGTTCCGGCCAGAGCGCTGCAGCTACGCAGCCTGCCCTACCGCCCCAATCATACCCGGCAAAAATGGCCTTCTTGATCCCGAGCGCGTCGAGGAAATCGATGAGATCCTTACCAAGGGCAGCTTGCTCGCCGGATCGCGGTGTCGAGGCATCCACGAAGCTGGTAGGTCCATGCCCGCGAAGATAGGGTATCAAAACCCTATATCCCTGTTTCGCGAGCGTTGGCCCAACTTCGATATAGCTCTGAACATCGTAAGGGAACCCGTGCAAAAGCACGACAACCCGACCGTCAGAAGGCCCGATGTCGTAGTATCCGACGTCCAATACGCCTGCTCGAACGGACTTCAGGCTTCCGAAATCGGTCTTCTTCATATTGGCCTCTTCAGCGGCACGCGCAGATCTCGACATTGAAACTTGCAACGACGTCGCGGTAAGTGCTGCAGTTGCCGAAGCGAGAAACGTTCTTCGCCCCAAATAACGGTATGACATAGCTCTAATCCTCTGAGTTCGTTGTGCGGACCGCCAATTCTCGCGGCCCTACACTCGTCACTTTCCGGCTGCCGCGTCTTCAATTACTTTTGCTACGACCTGCGGCTGGGACACCATCACTACGTGCGAGCCGCCCTTCACCACGACGCTTTCCTTCGCCCCAGCCCGTTCCGCCATCCAAGACAAGGCCTTCGGCGGGATATTTTTGTCTGCATCACCGAAAACGAACCACGACGGGATGCTTTTCCATGATGCGTTCGACGCAGCCTCGGCAAGCGCACGGTCCGTGATCGGTCGTTGAGTAGCGGCCATCGTCCGAGCTTCAGCTAGCGACACGTCGGCTGCGAACTGCTCGGGAAATTTTGATTGCTGTATGTAAAGATCTTTTTGGTCGCCTTCGAGCTCCACGGGTTCACCGAGTGTTGGAGCAAGTGTGCTACCTGGGAACTGACCAGAGAGTTGAGCAGCACTCTCACCCTTGTCTGGTGCAAACGCGGCGACGAAGACGAGTGCCTTGACATTCTTTGCGGTGGAAGCTGCATCGTTGATTACCAGCCCACCGTACGAATGGCCAACGAGAACTACATTCCCGTGTATGCCAGCGACGATCCGTCTAACATAGTCGGCGTCTGTCTTGACGCTGCGGAGTGGATTTGCTGCGGCGATCACCGGGTAACCATCCGCCTCAAGCTTCGTAATGACCCGGTTCCAACTCGATGCATCGGCGAATGCACCATGAACCAGAACAATGGTTGGCTTGTCTGCGGCACTCGAAATTGACGGTGGCGCGATTAAGCACGCAGCGAAAAATAGGGCCTTGAGAACTTTCAGCATAGCAGTCTCCTTTTCGATTGGGCATAATTATTTATCATCATAATTATCTTGGTATCAACCCACCGATGCCGCCACCTGTTCAATCAATCGTGAGGGAATTTTCTTTCGTCACGACTAGGGAAATCGGCGAATGAGTTGCGAGAGCCGGAGCGTAAATCGCCGGGGGGGCATTCGTTAGCTATACGGAGGTGTATCCGGCCATGTGTAAGACATGTCGAGAGACGGCTACAAGGTCCGACGAAAACCTTACGCGAGAGCGGGGTACCGATGAACGAGCAGATCGATGAAGAGCCTTACCTTCGTGGGGAGGTGATTACGACTAGGGAATACCGCACTGATAGCGAACTCCACTCCGCGGAAATCAGGCATAACAGCGACTAGCCTCCCTGCAGAAATATCGTCCGCCACAACTGTGCTTGGAGCTAGAAACACCCCCCTCCCTCTGGTCGCGAGATCACGTAACAGATCTGCGCTATTAGAGTTCACGTTCCCGGCTACCTTGGCTTCAACGGGATTGTTCTCCCTATCGAGAAAGCGCCAGGTGTTGCCGAACGCATATAGAGAGTATTGGAGGCAGTTGTGGTCCTTCAACTCCTCGGGCTTCTCCGGCGCGCCGTGTGCAAGAATGTAGTCCGGGGAGCAGACCGGGATATGCCTCCAGGTCGTCAGTTTTCTAGCAATGAGGTTAGAGTCAGGCGTCGTCATCCGTATAGCCAGATCATAGCCGCCGTCGAACAGATCCACCATTCGCTCGCCGATATCGAGGCTGACACTTATCAACGAATGGCCGTTTACGAACTCATCGATTATCGGCGCTAAACTCTGCACCATGGAGGCGTTCGTAAAAACACGCAGCTGACCGCGCGGTGTCGATGAGAGTGCACCAACAGCTTCGTTGGTCTCCGCGAGATCCGATAGGATCACGGACGATCGCTCATAGTAGAACCGCCCACTCTCCGTGAGGCTCACCTTCCTGGTGGTTCGTTGTAGCAGAAGGACGCCGAGGCTATCTTCCAATCCTTTTATGTGATTGGCGACCATAGTTGTCGACATGTTCAATTTGCGTGCCGCAGCGGAAAATCCTCCAGCCTCGACAACACAGCCAAAAACCTCAAGGCTCGTCAACCTGTCCATGCGCTTCCACCTTCAAGCGTGACTTTAAGATGTTTTCACGCCTCGCCTGATTATCATAAGGCAATTTTAGCGTCATCTATCTGAAAGAAAGGTGGGCTGCCAACTGTCCATCATCGGCACTGGAGATGACAAGTGGCTGATCTGACACGTCAAGATGCACCGACACAGAAGACCGCTCGGGAGGGGCTACGCGTCGTCGGACCGACCGAAACTACCCCGCCCGAAGCTGCGGAGCCGCCGGAGGCGAAGCTTGCCGACAAAAAGCCAAGGTCTTTTCGAAAATTAGTTTTATTGACGACAGCTATCGCTGGCATTGTGATCGGCGGCCAATATGCATATCAGCATTTCGTCGTGAACCGTTTCATCGAGATAACAGACAACGCTTATATAAAAACGGACTTCACAGCTGTGGCTCCGAAGGTCTCCGGCTATATTAAGGAGATACTCGTCAATGATAACGACTCCGTCAAAGCAGGCCAGTTGCTCGCTCGTATCGATGATCGCGATTTCCAGATTTCTCTTGCACAATCCCTGGCGGACTTAGAGGCAGCCGAGGCTGCTGTCGCGAATGTCGATGCACAAGTTTCTCTTCAACATTCATTGGTGGCACAAGCCATCGCGGCTCTGAATTCCTCAAGGGCTGCGCTCGCCTTCGCCCAAGCCGATGCAGAGCGGTCGAAGAAGTTGATATCGAACGGAGCTGGAACTCTGTCTCGAGCAGAGCAGACAGCGTCGGTGCGGGATCAAGCGGCAGCCGCAGTACAACGCGATGAAGCGAGTGTTCGGGCCACTCAAGATAAAATTCCGGTTCTTGAAACCCAACGAAACCAGGCTATTGCACAGCGCCACAGAGTAAAGGCTCAGGTAGACCAGGCTCGATTGAACGTGTCGTATACGGAAATCACTGCACCGGTCGATGGAACTGTCGGAGCGCGAACATTACGAGTCGGCCAGCTCGTCAATGCTGGTACGCAGTTGATGGCGGTAGTGCCACTGGATGCGATTTACGTTGTGGGTAACTTCAAGGAAACGCAAGTAACCGATATTAGAAGCGGGCAACCGGTTACCATAAGCGTCGATAGCTTTCCCGGCATCGAGATTAGGGGCCACGTCGAGAGCCTGTCACCCGGTAGCGGCTCGGAGTTTTCACTGCTTCCTTCCGATAACGCCACAGGCAACTTCACCAAAATCATTCAGCGGGTGCCAGTCAAGATCGCAATCGAGCCCAGCCCCCTTTCAGGTCGGCTGCGGGCGGGAATGTCGGTTGTTCCTCGAATCGATACGGCAGAGGGACGCTCGGTGACAAACAAACTCTGGTAATGCCAGCCCCAGGTATACCTGGGTCTACATAGACCAATCGACGCGTCCCGGTATCATCGCCAGTGCAGATCGCGTTGATGTAGACCGCCACTACACGAACCTACTCGGTATCCCCTCCCCGAGAACCGCGAGCCGCAGCGAGAAGCGGGGTCATCCATCCGCCGGGGGACCCCGCTTCAGCAACTTCTAATGGCCCGTTAGTCCGCTGGTCGGCAGCCATTCAAAAGCAAACCCCTGTATAGCTCGCACACGGCCTCGCTCCATGGAATGAATGGGTCCTCTCCGATCTGAAGTGCTAGCGCGTTATAGCGTCCGATGACTGGGTTGAAGATAGAGGATGATGCGATGGTTTTCGTTGAACAAATTGTCGATAAGGCGAGAGCAAGATTGGTTACGATATCGCCCGATGCAGCTGCACTTGATGCCGCGGCACTCTTTCGAGATGGGTCAGAAATGATACTCGCTTGCCGACCTGATGGACGGCTGGTCGGGATTTTGACGAAGAGCGACCTAATGCGTAGTTTCGTGAACAGTGGGAAGCTGGATCCGACCATATCAATTGCAGCGATTATGCAGAGGGAGATTGTGAGCTGCGAACTCGACGATACGCTCGAGCACGTTTGGCAAACCCTTCGTCTAAACAGCTTTAGACACCTCCCCGTCGAGGATCGTAATGGGAACGCCGTTGGAATCCTAAATGCTCGCGATATTCTAGGTGGTCTGTTGGAGGCCACTGAGAGTGAGGAAGAGGTCCTCAAGCAGTATGTGATGGGTGTGGGCTATCGATAAGCGCCCATCAGGCCGAAGCCGAGATCGGAAGGCCGATCATATCACTCGCGTCGGCCTTGATTGAGAGGAGCTGATCAAAACGGCGTACGAGATCACTCAACGAGCGGCACTCCATTTTTTTCATCATGCGCCCTCGGTGCAGCTTCACCATGATCTCGCTGATACCCATCTCCCAAGCAATCTGCTTGTTGAGTAACCCGTCCGTTACGAACTTGAG
The DNA here is from genome assembly GCA_900469445.1 of Hyphomicrobiales bacterium. Taxonomy (GTDB): domain Bacteria; phylum Pseudomonadota; class Alphaproteobacteria; order Rhizobiales; family Rhizobiaceae; genus Neorhizobium. The sequence goes on along the minus strand of UBXM01000006.1, from coordinate 274,121 downwards.
GACTTCGCGCTCACGGGGAGTAAGCTTCGCAAAACAATGGCGTGCCGCATCAAGATTTTGCCGTTCCACCCTCCGCTCGCGATCAAGCTGTATTGCATCCACAGCGGCAGCGACGACCTTTACGCTATCGAAGGGTTTCAAAAAATAGTCGGCGGCACCTGCCTTCATCGCATCGATCGACATCCTGACGTCTTCGTAACCTGTTATGAACAGCACGGGGTGAATGGCCCCCATTTCGACTAACTTCGATTGCAGCTGAAGGCCTGTTAAGCCGGGCATGTCGATGTCGAGAAGGAGACAACCGGGCCGCTCGGGGTCAAAAGCAGCAAGGAATTGGGCAGGACCATCGAACGCGATGGCAGGCATGTCGAAAGATCCGAACAAATCAACCAGAGACCTTCTTACCGCATCTTCATCGTCCACGATCGTAATGAGTGGATCAGCGTAATTGCAGTCCGGATCGCGTAGCATACCACTCCAACCTCCCTTAATCCTCATACACTCTTGTTCCGAATTTCGTCACGGAAGCTTATCCGTCACTCGTGGAGCCGTCCAAAGAGAGGATCTCACTGGGTAGCCAAACCTGGAATGACGCGCCTCCGGCCGGATCATTGCGAGCCGAGATATTACCGCCGTGACTTTGAACGATCGAACGGCAAATCGACAGACCCATCCCCATGCCATCCTTCCGCGTCGTAAAGAAGCTTTCAAAGATCTCGCCGATGATATCTTCCGGAATTCCCGAGCCGCTATCTTGGACCTCGAAAGAAACACGACCATCACCACTTCGGGTTAACACGCAGATCCCCCCTTGTGGTCGCTCCGATCTTTCGATCGCCTGCATTGCGTTGATCAATAAATTGACGACAACTTGCTGCACCTGAATCGGATCCGCTTCGCACTCTGGCAGGGCGGGTGAAAATTTAGTCGTGATTGCTATCGAGCGTCGCGCCGCTTCCTTTTTTACGAAGGCGATTGCGCTCGCAACCAGCCTATTCAGGTCGCAAATTCGCCTCTCGGGCGTCGCTTTGCTTGCCATGTCATGGACGCGCTTTATCACTTCGGTAGCGTGTGTCGCGCTGTCTTCGATGCGCTGAACCAACTCTCGCACTTTGGGTAAATTGGGATCACTTTTCGACAACCAGCGAGAGGCAGTCGCCGCATCGTTCGCGACAACGGATAATGGTTGACGAACCTCATGCACAATTGCGCCGGAGAATTCACCTAACATGGACAGCTTCGAGAAATGAGCGAACTCGTTCTCCATCTTTCTCAACTCTGTCTCGATCCGAACCTGCTCGGTCATATCGGTTATCATGAGAACCGACGTGTCGAAATTCGAGGCAAGCTGAGGATATGAGACCATGAGCGCAGCATCGACCAAACGCCCGTCGAATCGTTTTATCTTTAGCCTCTGGTAGTGATTAGGACGCCCTCGGAAATGAGCTGACATGACATTAGCGGAAGCCTCCGGCGTCCCGGCGAATATATAAGCGACCGGGGCCAAGAGCTGGGAAACTTCGGTAGCACCGAACAATCTCAATGCTACATCGTTCACTTCTCTCACCATTACCGAGCTGTTTGCGATGTCGATCAGGTGTGGATTCTCGATCAGGTACGCGTCGATGTCTTCGACACCATTTCGCTTGAGGCTTACAAAGACATCTTCGACTTCACTTGCATCAACCTGAAACACGGCCGCCGGCACATTGTTGAATAGTGTTCGATACCGCGCCTCACTGATCTCCAACTCGCGGAGTCTTCGGCTTAGGTCCCCTAAAGCGTCAGGCTTGAGGCTACTATCGTGGAACGTCATGTCCATACTATCCGCTCCTTGCCTCACCGCTTTCAAGTTCGGTAAACAAGTCGAAATCCGCTTTGAGCGCTTACGGAAAACAACTCGCACGCCATAAAATATCGATGTATTTCAGTTAAGGCACTTAAATCGACACTTGTATATCTCGATGTATTATTTCCAGATGACGTCCGATACGCTCTGGGAGACGACCTAATATTTGATAAGATAATAGATAATCGGAAGCGCTTCGCCTACCTAGCTGGTAGGTTAGGTTCGCCAAATCTGGATCGCGGAGGCAAGACGGGTAAGAGAGCCGAGCATTCGCTGGCTCGTTAGCTCGCTCGGAAGAGCGGCGTATCAAGAGGATATCGTGACCGTGTATCGCTTGGAGGCGAAGTCGAGGGGCGGTTCATATCCCTTTTCTGTGGCGTTACACCTGCGTTCGGCGTGGTATCTCTCCTGCAGCGTCGCTGTCGCTTCGGGACCTTACCTGCCGAATAGCAATGATTTCCTTCACTCAACGCGCCAGCGGTAAGTTCGGACTTGCGCGTGACTTACGAAACCAACAATCAGGTAATCGCCTGGCTCGATGTCCAGCAGCAGTGGAAACGTACCTGCGGTGATAAAGTCACCGACCTTCAGCGCATGTGACTCTTTTTGCAGTCTCGCAGCTGCCCAAGCAAGGGCGTTGACTGGACGCACCAACACCGAGGAGATGTCCCAAATCTGCGCGCCGCGCCGATACACGCTGACATGCACATCGATATCGTCCGAGAGGTCAGCCGCTTCAAGCGGCGACGTTTCCAGATGGAACTCAACTGAGCTCACTTTGCCGTACTTCGCCAGCCTTGATGGATTTTGGTTTATGACCACTAGTGCCGGATATGCTGCTGCCACCGCCTTGGAGGCGGCCTCGTTCGTCACCGTCTCATAAGCAGAAGGAAATTCCCGATGGAGCTCGTATGCAACGTCCACCTGGACACCAATCGTGCCGGGTTTCGTTACAGAAGCCACTTCTCCATCAAACTTGTAACGTCTTGCCTGCATCAGACCGGGGGCTTCTTTTCCTAGAATGCGCCGAACCGGTTCCGAGAAGCCGATCACGGAATAATTGCCGCACTCTTGGTCAAAGGGCTGTCGGCAGCTTCCACCTCCCTGCAGATCTTCGCGGCACTTAGGCTTGTCGGCGGTGATTTGCGCGATAGCATCCTTCTCGAACGAGTGATGCCGCAATAGCGGTCGCGCGTGAAGAACTTGTTGCGCGCGTCCCGAGAACTCGCTCTGGAGGCCTACCATGTCCCCTCCACCGTACCCTAAATTCAATCTCATGTCGCACCTCGAACCAAAAGTGACTTGGGAGCGCAACCTACTCGCCCCTATGCACGGATATTGGTTCGTGGTGCCGCCTCCACGTAACTGAACTTAGGTATGCTATCGCGTTTCGGCCTCTGAAGCGCGTCGAATTGGCCCGCGTAAGCGCGTAGCCCAGCTGGTACACCTACGTATGCTAGTTCTGAGAGGTTGCAGAATTTATTGTTGCCGACGTCCGGGGCATCACAGAGCCAACTCGTGTGCCTTCTCTGTCGGGAGTGAAACTATGACGACGGTACAGGCAGCGGAACTGACACCAGGTCAACAGTCCGCCAACATCATCCATATGCGGCCTTTGTTGGAAGGCGTGAACGACGGACATACCCCGAGAGACGCGCCGTTTCTATCGAGGGTAATGGTTCCCGAAGCTTACCGCGCCTTTATCGAGCTAAGCCTCAGGGATCTCATTCATGATCCGCTTATTGCAGCCGTAAACCGCGCTGATGGAATCAGTGCAGATGCATATGCCCAGTTGCTGCAAAGTGCCGCTCGGGTCGATCAAAGGCGTCGCGCTTCAGAGCTGAGCACTTATCTGAGCTGATCAGCAGTTTGCTCGAAATCATTTTACAGCGAATGGGATCAACGATGACTAAGGAAGGAGACCTCCTTTGAGGATGACCTGGCTTGAGCGCCTGTGTCTCGGCAAGGCGGTTCGCGGCGATCGAAAAGATCCTCGAAGCGGTTTTGCACTCGCTAGCCTCCGAAGCTGGATGGACATCGTCACCGGGAAGAATACCGCGGCAACTGTGCTCGAAGAGATACAAGCTAGCCTGATCCTACCGTTTGTCGCCCCTTACCTTCCGCCGAAGGCAGCTCTCACTCAGAAGGTCCAATCGCCACAGCCGGACGCGTTCGGTATCATCCTTACAAGAGAAACCGCTGCCGTATTCGGGAAGACAAGCCTTTCACCGAAGTCCTGGCCAACTCTTCATGCGCGCATCGCGGGAAGACGGGCGTTTTACATTGACGTTCCGGCTGGTTGTGTTCCTGTAAAGAGCGAACAGGATAATTTTCGGTTCGACATCCGAGCGGTCATGTGTGGAACCTACTTGCTCCCAGAACATCCAGACGCCATCCTATTTCTAGCTCGGCTAGTGCACTCGGGCAGCGAAAAAGATGCTGGCGCAATCGCAGCAATTATCCATCCCGACGGCAGCACCTCCCACATAGGCGAAGCCTCGAAACCAAGCCCCTCACAGAACATCTCATTTTCAGAAGGATCACTATCGACAAGATCGCTTGACGATATCGTCGATCAGATCGCCGAGCTAATCAAGCTTTCGATAGCATTCTACTATTACGGTCCGCAGGGCAGCCAACAACACCTTCCGGCGGCTGAAAGTCGAGCCTTTAGCGGAAGGAAGACACATCGCAGGGATCGACTATTTGCCGTTACCGCTCTTCACCCTTCCCGAACCAGCAGCGCCAACTCCTCGTCGCAATTCCCTCAGCGATGGGCTTTAGAAGAGTACCAAACCGTCACCGGGCACTTCAAGCTCCAGGCTTTTGGACCGGGTTACGCAAACCGTAAAATGATCTGGGTGGACGCGTACGAGCGCGGTTCGGACAATGGCTTTGCGCGATCACGCGCCCGGATCCTTTGAATCGGTCCTAGACCGACTTCGATCCGCATCTGAGATCCTCACCGAACTGGTATCGTTGCCAGATCGGCATGACGTCGTCCCCTCCCCGACTTTCTACCGAAGGAGCGGGTGGGAACGACTATGTCTCTCGATGGCCCGAGTATCGATCCTAGTCTGATCGTGACTTCAGTCTACAGCTTAGCAAACAGCTCGTTCCTATTCGGGTGTCGTCCTAATATCGATACTCGGGACTACAGACATTCCAGACCGAAGTCGGCCTGCGTATTCTTCGTCATCAATGACGATCTTAACCGGTATCCGCTGGACAATCTTGGTGAAGTTTCCCGTTGCGTTGTCAGGTGGAAGCAAAGAGAACTCAAGCCCGCTCCCTGGCGACACACTATCGACATGGCCTTGAATGCGCGCATCCGGGAAGGTATCGACCTTGACCAAGACCTTCTGGCCCGGCACGACATGTGTCAGTTGGGTTTCCTTGAAGTTTCCGACCACATAAATAGCGTTCAACGGAACCACAGCCATCAATTGCGTGCCCGCATTGACTAGCTGACCAAGCCTGATCGTTCTGGCCCCTACTGTCCCATCGATTGCAGAAACAACATTGGTGTAGGAGAGGTTCAGCTGGGCTTGGGCAACTGCGGCAGCCATTCGATCTCTCTGCGCTACAGCCTGATCCCGCTGCGTCGACAGAACCGGGATCTTATTCTCTGTCGCCACAACCGATGCCTTGCTGCTTTCTACGGAGGCTTCGGCTTGTTCGCGGACAGATTGGGTCTGTTCCGCCCTCGAGAGAGTACCCGAGCCACTGCTGTACAGGCTTTCGGATCGACGCGCATCGGATAAGGCAAACTGGAGGGTGGCCTCTGACGACACAAGTACCGCTTTTGCTTGGGCTATGAGCGAGTTCTGGAGGATAATTTGGGCATCGATATTTCGAATTGCCGCTTCAGCGGCCGCTAGATCACCTTGGGCTTGAGCTAGCGCCGCTCGAAAGTCACGGTCGTCAATGCGCGCAACGACCTGTCCGGCGACCACTTTTTGATTGTCTTCGACCAATACCTGGCTGACGTATCCCGAAACCTTAGGAGCCACAGCTGTGAAGTCAGTTTTGAGATAGGCATCCTCGGTCGTTTCGATAAAGCGGCCTGTGGAGTAGTAACTGTATCCCTCGTATGCCACGAACGCCAGTAGGGCGAGCATGGTACTACCTAGAAGAACGCGTCGGGCAATCGGAGATTTCGGTCTCGGCGATTCTTTCGAAACCGTCGATCCTCCAGTCGAAATGGTCTTCGCATCCCCAAAAGGTACCTTAATAACATCAGGGGAAGTCTCAAACGACGCCTCAGCCATTGGAATACTCCTATCCAAATCCTGGTGCGCATTCTCGCGAAGATAGCTGGAGGCAGGTAGCTATACGATGGGGTACCGCCCGGATGTCTTTTTGACCCCGTCTCGACCTATGCCTCAGGCCACTCGGCGTTCCCGATGATACTTTGAATGGAATTCAGGAGGAGATTGCTGTCGACCGGTTTCGGAAAAAAACCGTCAGCTCCATACCTGACTGCTAACGCTTGCATATGCTGATCAACATAGGAACTCATGATGAAGATCGGCGGACATTCGGGACGAGCTTTCAATTCCCTGAGCATATCGATGCCCGATCTTCCCGGCATTCTGACGTCGGCTAGAATACATCCGACCGAATTATATTCGTTGCTTTCCAGAAACAGATCTGCGCTTTCGAACAGTACGCTCGTGTAGCCCACAGTCTCCATGAGATCCTTAATCGAGTTCCTGAGATGATGGTCATCTTCTATAATCGCAACATGCGCTGTCCACGTACGTACCATTTGAAAATCATCACTTTTCGCACAGGCATTTCGGACAAGCGATCAATCAGTCCGCACGGCGGCGACACTCGCTGGCTCATAGGTGGTCGGACGCGATATCTGCAATAGGGGATCCTTCTAACCACCACTCCAATCACCCTAAAGCATAATAAGCAAGCGTTTGTATGTGAACTCCGATCGTTTCAGCACAAACGAAGATCGAGGCGTTGGCTGAAACTAGCCACTTCGAAAGCGGCACCCGAATGAACGTTCTATTGCAGCCCCGATTTATCTGACAAGGAGCGACCTCTTTGGCCGACCCCAACGCCTTGGCGTTCATCTCTTACATTGATAGGCAGCCTAAAGCTGACCATTGTGCCTCCTCTTTCGTTATTGGTTGCGTCTAGTTGGCCGCCATGTGCTTCGATAATCGAACGGCAAATCGCAAGTCCAATCCCCAACCCGTCGCTTTTTGTCGTGTAAAACGCGTCGAAGGCTTTCTCCGTATCAGACATACCCGAGCCATTGTCGCTGACGCTAACCTCCAAGATATCACCTTGTGCGGCGATGACCCGTATTTCGATCGCTCGCCCTCGAGGACGCGTGCCTTCAAATGCCTCTATGCTGTTCTTGAGAAGATTCAAAATGACCTGTTCGATCTGTGCGCGATCGGCTAACGCATCGGGAAGGCCGTCACCCACAGACACTAGGACCTTGATCTTAGCTGCGACAAGCTTGTCGGCGAGAGAGCCTTTAACATCCTCGATGATACCCAGAATAGAGAATGTCTCTCTCCGGTATTCAGTCTGCGAGAAGATCGCTCGGATCCGGCGAACGACTTCGGCTGCGGCCTCTGCGTCGCGGATGATCCACTCAGCCGTACGCGTAGCCCGGTCGTAGTTCGGTGGTGTGGCGTTCAGCCAATTCTTGAAGGCTGTCACATTTGAAACGACCCCTTGGAGCGGCTGGTTCAAGTCATGAGCTATCGAGGTAGATAGCTCTGATAGGCTTACTGTTCGTGAGGCTCTCGCCAATCTTTCATCAGCCACCCGCAATGCAGTTTGCGCCTTAACTTCGTCATCGACGTCCAGGTTCACGCCATACCATTGCAGGATGTTTCCGTCGTCATCCCGGAAAGGTTCACTTCGGTCCTCTATCCATCGGTAAACGCCATCAGCCCGCCGCTGTCTGTAGCGCATAGCAAAAGATCTTCCTTTTCGTCTTGCAAGCGCCCAGCGGCTTTCCATTGCCTCCCTATCATCGGGGTGGACGAGATCCATGAGAGACGGCCACATCTTGATCTCGCTGTCACTGCTCTGGCGAACTGCATGTATCCCATTATTATCGTTCAGCCGCTTATTCGCGTATACGGGCCGCCCCTTATTGTCGGATAGAACGATACCTACCGGGACCGTATCTATCATATGCTGTAGATAACGTTCGCTCTCTCGTAATGCAATCTGAGCTCTGACTTCCTCTTCGATATCGATGGAAACGCCATACCATCGGATGATAGCGCCCTCTTCGTCTCGAAGAGGTTCAACCCGAGAATCCAACCATCTGAATTGGCCGTCTTTTGTGCGGAGCCTGCCCTTCGTTTGCAAAGCGTCCCCCGACGCGAAAGCACTGCGGAACTCCGCAGCAATGCGTTTCCTATCTTCCGGATGTATCAGCTCCTCGTAGGTCGGACGCGCCGCAGAAGAAACAGCATCCTCCTCCGGCTTGATCCCGGTCCAATCGACCATCCGCTTGTTAAAGTGGTAGACCATGCCTTCGGCGGACATGAGCCAGATCAACGATGGCACAGTATCGACTATCAGCCTCGTTTCCGTTTGGCTTCGCCGCAACGCGTTCAAGGCCTCTATCTCGTCATCGATATCGAGGAACACGCCATACCATTGAACAATTGTGCCATCAGAACCTACCAGGGGCTGAACGTTTGCATTTGTCCAGCGGTACGCACCGTCAGCTCGCCTGTGACGGTATTTCAGACAAAAAGGCCTCCCTGAGGCGAATGAGTTCTGGATGGCGTGTTCAACCGTTTTCCTTTCATCGGGATGCACGGCATTCATGAGAAGGTCATCAAGCGCTTGGCCATCAAGTTGATCCGTCCCAAGACCAAACCACTCAACCAGCTGTCGATTTACGTAAGCCGTCCTGCCATCGGGGCTTGCTCGCCACAAGAGGGCAGGAACAGTGTCGATAAGCTCTCTGAGCTGCTGTTCGCTTGCCCTAAGAGCAGCTTCGGCATTCTTCTGATCAGTGATATCTTGAGTGGAGCCGTACCAAGCAGTAATGTTTCCGTGCTCGTCTCGTGACGCTATCGCAGTATCTCTGAACCACCTGTATGTCCCATCGAACCTGCGAACCCGCTGCTCGTCGATTAGGGGCTCTCCGGTTTTCAGGCTGTGTTTCCACAGCTGCAAGCTGCGTTCCTTATCATCCGGATGAATGAATGGAGTCCACCAAGCGGTGTCGGTCCCTTCCATTCTCACCTTCATTTCGGCCGGGGTGATGCCTACGAACTCCGTAGCAGCGGGGTTGACGAACCGCATGCGACCATCAGGGTAAGCGGACCAACCAAGGCCAGGAATTTCCTCCAAGGTGGGTCGAACCGTTTTGTAGACTTGGTCGTAAAACGAGATCGTACGGAAGGTGGTTATCACCGCCCAAATCCCGACAGCTGTGGCAACGTACGTCGCCCAGGCCCCGGGAGCGTGCTTGGCAAGTTCCCCCTCGTACCAGAAAAGCACGGCAGCAGCACCACTCATTACGGCCGCGGCGGCTATACCCCACCTCCACCCGAAACAAATGGTAGCAAACGCTACTGCCACCAAGAGCCCCATCGGTTCATTCAGGACAATGGCAGCCGCAGCGCCGACCGCACTCGCCGCAGATGCAAAATAGCGACGTTGCTTTGATGTCTTGAATTCCATCACCCCTCCCGAGGAGGATGAGAGGACGCGCCGGGCTACGGTAGCGGATCAAGCGATGATCGGCCTGAACCTATACCCTACTCATAGTGGTCGAAACCTATCTTGTAGGTCAGGTTGGTACCCGGCGAGTGGTGTCAGTCGGAACTCTGGCGGATATGAGAGGGCAGAGCTTGCCAGGAATTGTAGAGCTGATTGAAAGTCGTGGCCTGCATCTTTTTCATCAAGTTACTGCGATGCAATTTTACCGTCACCTCAGAAATGCCCAGCTCGAACCCGATCTGTTTATTCAAGCTACCTTCGACAACAAAACGGAAAACCTGCCGCTCGCGAGCGGTTAGGCTCTCGTAAAGTCTGGAATGCTTCTTCGAACTGGACTCAGCTTCTCGCCGCGCGACGTCAGCGCTGATAGCTTTCGAAACCGCATCCAAAAACGTCTGATCTCGGACCGGTTTCGTAAGAAAATCGACCGCCCCGGCTTTCATAGCTTCCACGCTCATAGCGATATCACCGTGGGCTGTCAGAAAAATGATGGGTGTATGGTTGCCTTGTTTGAGCAGGTAATCCTGCAAGTCGATGCCACTCAACCCGGGCATACGAACATCAAGGATGAAGCACCCGGGCCGATCGGGCAAAGTAGCTTCGATCACTTCTCGTGCCGATGCATAGCAAATAGTGTCTATACCAACGGAGCACAGAAGGTTTTCCATAGCTTCGCGGACATGCGCATCATCGTCGACCAGAGTGACGATCGGCATTTCCGACGGCCGCGTGGCAGCCCCCTCCATAGTCATCCCCTTAGTAACTACACGCCCCAAAACGCGAAACAATGTTAGCAAGGTACGAGGCGATTTAAAAGCCCGAGTCAGCTTTCACGGGAGCATGAGCTTTGTCAGTGTACAGAAGTCTAACGGGATGCAGCCCCTACTAGGGACCGCTTTCGAGACTTTTGGTGCGATTTGTTCAAGCCCAATAAACTCAATCGCTGGTTTGTTTAAAGCCAGGTGCTAATACTCCGAGTGCATGTCCATTGGAGGGACAAGGCTCAATTAGGATATAAAGAATGTCATGGGATAAGCTGGCGGTGAGAGCTGCGCGTTTGGTCGCTTGCATCTTAGCCATCACATTCTTTGCGCAGCCCGCTTTCCCACAAGACGCCCTTAGAGTCCCGTATCTGGTGGACATATCGACGTTCGACCCGGATAACGGTTTCGAGATCGGCTCCATGAGCGCAATCAACAGCGTTTACGAAGGTTTAGTCCGCTATAAGGCCGGGACCATAGAGGTAGTAGGACAGCTGGCGCGAAGCTGGGAAATCTCCGACGACGGGCGCGAATACACCTTTCATCTAGCCAGCGGCGTTAAGTTCCACGGTGGGGGCGATATGGTCGCGGAGGCTGTCGTCAAATCCCTTGAACGCAGACGTAATGGCGCGCTAGCCCTTTCGTATTTCCTCGCCAATGTCGAAAGAACCGAAGCTATTGATCAATTGACTGTTCGGATCGTCTTGAAACGGGCCCAACCCTCATTTCTGGACAGCTTGGCTAGTCCGTGGGGACCAAAGGTTATCAGCCCGAGGGCTATCTCTGAACATGAAGCCAACGATAAGGCGACGCAATGGCTCAACGAGCACGCGGACGGAACCGGACCATACATACTTTCGGAATTTCATCGAGGCGACCGCTACGTACTCACGAGAAACGAGGCTTATTGGGGTCCCAAAAGTCACTTCTCTGAAATTCAGCTACCTGTCATTCCTGATTTGAGCCAACAAATCTTGCAGTTACAAGCTGGCGATATCGACGCGGTTCCCACCGGATATCCTTTCGCGCAACTGGCGGGAGTCCCTCCAAGCCTTCGCATCTCTTCGGCAGCCAGTGTCACTCTCTACACGCTTTTTGCCAATGCGGGGTCACCACTTGACGATCCGGAGATACGAGAAGCTGTCCTCACCGCAATCAACCCTGCCAATTGGGCAGCAGACGCCTTTGGGGGCTACGCGACGATAGCAAAATCGGTCTACCCCCGCGTCGTCATCGATCCTGCGAGCCCCATTGTCTTCCCGACAAACTTCGAAGACGCGAGGGTATCCATCAGCCGCAAGGACCCGGTGAACTTAACGATTGCTCTTCACAGCGCATCGCCGGGATATCAGCGCATTGCTGGTCACTTGATAGCCCAGTTGGCATCCATTGGCATCAAAGCGACCGCTTATCCGCTTCCGCAGGGTGCAGCGTTCAACTTGCGGACGGCGGAAACAAAACCGGATCTCCTTCTGACCATAGCTGGCCCCGACGCTGCACATCCCGAAAATCAAGCCAAGGCATTTTTTACCAAGGACGCGCCGATAAACTTTTTCGGCCGCTTTTTAGATGAAGCTGATCGCCTATTCGACGAGGCTGGCTCCACGAACGACATCCCTCTGCGGAACGCGCTGTATGAGCAGGCTGGTAAAATGATTTTCGAAGCAGGGATTGCGATACCGCTGGTAGAGGTCGACGACGTGGTGGTCCACTCGAACGCGATCCGGGATCTAGGCTTGATACCTGTGTATCCACCGGGAAACATCGATTTCGGATCGGTTCGGTAATGACGGATATCGCAAGGACGGAGCATAATTCAACCGTTTCGGACCCTGCGGCACTCCTCATTCGCGGGCTTGACGTTTCGATGGTGCGAAACGACCATAGGACGCCCATTTTACAGGACATCGACTTACAAATAAATGCTGGCGAAATCGTATCGATCGTGGGCCGAAGCGGCTCCGGAAAGTCGACCCTGGCGCACGTCATCAATGGTTTGCTGCCCCAGGAAAGCTTACCGGTCGTGGGCGGATCGATCCGGGTGGCGGGCAAGGAAATCGTCGGAGCAACCGACGTTGAGCTGAGAGCGGTACGGAAGGCACTCGTTCAAGTTATCGCCCAAGACCCACTCGACTCCCTCAACCCGACCATGATCATTCGTCGACAGCTCGTAGAAGCCTGCAACATACATGTCGCACGAGAGCGTCTCCGTTGGGCAGGAATAGTCGATGTGGCGCGTGTTATGCAGAGCTTTCCTCACCAATTGTCCGGTGGTGAGCGGCAGCGGGTGCTGATCGCGATGGCTACGGTTGCAGATGTCCCACTGATCGTGGCCGATGAGCCGACGACCGGTCTTGACCCTCACAATAAGAAACGTGTCGTTGCACTCCTGCGAGAGCTCGCATCCCAGGGGACGGCTGTAATGATTAACACTCATGATCTTGGCCTTGCCGAGGCCTCGGACCGGATGGCCGTTCTGGACTCGGGCGTTCTAGTAGAGACCGGGAAAACCTCCGAACTCATGACGAAGCCAATACATCGTGCGACAGCCTCGCTGCTCGCCGCTCGGTATGACATCCCCTCGTCGAGACCAAGGATCCCGTCCAAACCGAAGAGTAGACAAGTCTCCTATTGGGGCGACCTTGATGAATCGGGCGGGGAAAAGAGCTCGGAATATTCGTTCCCTACGGGTGCATGCAGCATCGTACTCAATATGAGCCGAGTGGCAAAGACGTTCGCGACACGACATTTTTTTCATAGCAAGTCAGTGACTGCACTCTCGTCGATCGATTTGACCGTTAGCGCCGGGGAGTGCGTAGGTCTTATCGGAGATAGCGGCGCAGGCAAGTCTACCCTGCTCAAGATTGCAGCTGGAATAATGAAACCGGACTCCGGCCTCGTGAATAGCTGCCGGAAAGACGTTGTTCAGCTGGTTTTCCAGGATCCAAAGTCGTTTTTGACACCCTGGATCCCGATCGGCGAGCAGATCACAGAAGGACTAAGGTCGCGTAGCGTCTCGGCCCGAGCCCGTCAGTACAAACTGTTTGAAATGATGGATTTCGTCGGCTTGGAACGGCCACAAGCTGAGGCATTGCCGGGTGAGCTATCGGTTGGTCAGTGTCAGCGCGCGGTTATAGCCCGGGCCCTTGCTGGGTCACCTCACCTATTATTGTGCGACGAACCGATCAGCGCCCTAGACACGGTACTTGCCGCGTCGACGCTCAGTCTCTTTCAAGAGATACGCCGCGCATTTGGCACAGCGATCGTTTTGGCCACTCACGATCACGCGGCGGCGAATGCAGTTGCGGACCGGATTTACAGTCTTCGTGATGGACGGTTGTGTAGGCTAGAAGGCGACGCATCGCAATGTGAAAGCCTACATCAAGTCAAGAATTTGCCATGATAGGATTACCCAAGCGGCAGCACCCGGCCAGCGGAGAGGAGCGAAATGGGGGCGGCCGTCGCCTAGCCGACCTGATTGGCCTCGGCGGCCTCGTGGTTGTCACAATAGTAGCCCTTTTTCCGCATTCCTTCATGCCCTTCGACGCTCAATTACGGGTCGGCCCCTCATTGAACCCGCCGTCGACCACATACTTCTTCGGAACAGATGATATCGGGCGCGATCTATATTCTCGTGTCATTCTCGGCGTCCGATTCACGTGGTTGCCTGCAATAGCAATTATAGCTCTAGCATCGGTGTTCGGATCCGTAATCGGCTTGATCGCTGGCCTGGTGGGCGGGTGGATCGACGAGCTGCTACAGCGGATCATCGACGTGTTTTTCATGGTGCCGTCGATGTTGTTCGCTATGGCATTTTCAGCAATATTGGGCCCGGGCACCGATCACTCTGTCATTGCAGTCGCAATTTGTTGGTGGCCTTGGTACGCTTGGATTGCACGTGATGAACTTGTTCGCATCAAAGGCTCCCCTCATTTTCAAGGGGCGCTCGTTGCTGGCACGTCACGACCAAGGCAAATTTTACGCTACGGCTTGCCGGGAGTTTTCCCGTCACTGATAACTGCCGCGGGGGTCGACGTCGCAAATGTCGTCACGACGCTCTCATTAATGTCGTTCCTGGGTCTTGGCCAACCGGACCCTGCGCCGGAACTCGGGGCGCTCGTATCACGTTCGCTAGACAGTCTGACCATGTTTTGGTGGCTTCCGATCCTTCCCGCAACCGTGATCTTTCTCATTTGCTTTCTCGCCAATCTATTCGGCGTTGCGGTGCGAACGAACATGAGAGGGCGTTAACTAATGACGTTCCTCGTACGGAAGATCGTTGGTGGGATAACTACCTTACTCTTGATGACCTTTGTGGTCTTTTGCTTGCAGAGCGTGGTACCGACTGATCCTGCTCGCTTGATTGCTGGCCCGGCTGCGCCAGCAAGCACGGTTAAGGCAATCAGATCCGAGATGGGGTTAGATGACGATCTAGTCACTCGATATGGACGATTTCTACACCGTCTTTCACAGGGCGATCTCGGACAGTCCGTTCGAACCAGACAGCCAGTGGTCAACGATATCGCCCGATATCTCCCTGCCACTTTCGAACTAGCGGCAGTGGCAATGACGCTCGGTATATTGTTCGCGACTATCATAGCCGTTGTTCAGGCAGCGTACCCACACACCCGGATCTTGCGCATCTTTTTTGTCGGCATCGGATCCGCACCGGTATACCTCACCGCATTAGTCGTGGTTTATGTAGTCTGGTTTAAACTTGGATGGCTGCCGGGCTCCGGTCGCCTCAGCGTTCGGCTCAACGGCCAGACCGGGATCCTCCTTATCGACACTGCGCTTCTCGCAGGACCGCGCCTTTTCGTCGACGCTATCTCTCACCTCATTCTGCCCGCTCTGGTCCTCGCTCTTCCGATCACTGTTGCCATTAGCCAGGCTCTCAGCAGTTCGCTCTACGATGTCATGAGACAAGGTTATATCCGGACTGCGCGCGGTAAAGGTTTGTCCATAATAGTGGTGATTGTCCGACACGGACTTCGCAACGCTGCAAACAGCGCACTAACGATGGGCGGGCTTCAGGCTCGCTTGATGTTCGGCAATATGCTCATCGTCGAAAGGGTATTCGGATGGCCCGGCCTTGGCATGTACATGGTCCAGTCACTCGCTTACTCCGACCTTCCGGCAATACTCGGGGTCGCCCTGCTACTTGGAACGGTTTACATAATCGTAGGCACTGCCGTCAGGATAGCGCAACAAATCGCCGATCCACGAATATCGGTCCAAAGCCGCTGATCTGACGACCTATACGCGAGGATAGGATGTAGCGACGTTTGGATACATTCCCAAAATCGCCGCAAAATCGCACCTTCACGAGCAGCACTTTCACTCGGCAAGTTCAACACCGCGAACGGTCATGGCCTATACATCCAGTTCCACACCTCTGAGGACAGCGTCTTCAACTTCAAGCACTAGTCCGCCGATCGAACGATCAGTACGGGGCAGAAGCGGGCTGACGCCTTGGCAATGCCGCCGCGTCTGCGCTTATGTTTCAGAAAATATCGCAAGCCCTATAAGTGTTAGCGAGCTAGCCTCTGAGGCGAAAATTAGCGTGGGACATTTCGCTCGTGGCTTCAACATCACATTCGGGTCGTCTCCCTCGTCGTTCATTATGACGCAGCGAATTGCTAAAGCAAAGGATCTTATGTCGAAATCCAATCGGCCGCTCTCGTTCGTAGCGAAGCAGTGCGGCCTGTCGGATCATTCCCACTTCTCTCGCTTATTCCGCCGCTTCGAGGGCATATCGCCGAGCGAGTGGAGACACAAAGAGCTGCAAGATCTCGGCCGCACTTCAACGCATAATTTGCGTTTCGATTGATCTCGGGATGTCAGATAGTTCCACACAGTAGCGACAGCGCCCAGTTTCGAACCGTTGTGAACTCGAAGGCTTGCATACGGGGCTTCGCCCGGGCGGAGCCTAGTGATGCGCGATAAATCGATGTTCACCGCGAGCTTCCAAACTATCGAACATGCGTACGATATCGACGACTGATTTCGCATTCATTTTCTTCATCATACGGCCACGGTGAAGCTTCACCATAATCTCGCTGATACTCATTTCGAAAGCGATTTGCTTGTTCATCAGGCCTTGAGACACGTATTCCCAGACCTCACTTTCTCGCGGGGTCAGTCGGCAAAATCGCTGTTGGATGGTCTCCGCTTGCCTCCTTTTCGCTCGCTCTATTGTATCGAATTCCATTGCTCTGTTAATGGCATCTAAAACAGCTTCGGAATTGAAGGGCTTGAGTAGGAAATCGAAAGCCCCTGCTTTCATGGCCGAGACGCTCACCGCGACGCTTGCATTTCCGGTGATGAAGATGATCGGCATAGGATTAGAGCGGCTTCGAAGTTCGGCCTGTAACTCAAGCCCTGTCATGCCCGGCATCTGATTATCGAGAAGAATGCATCCTGCACTGCCGGGCTCGGCCTCGAGGAACTCTTCTGCACTACCGAAGCCTATGGCCTCGATTTGCAGTGAGTCGAAAAAATTGAGTAGCGATGACCTGAGGTTCGGTTCATCGTCTATGATGTAGACGCGCTGCAACGCTTCGACATTTTCGACTGTGGCGGACATTGGCGCGCTCCTTATCTTCGAAACCGATCTACAGGACCACAGGGACAGCGCCGCACCGTCCTCGCGTTTTTGTTGCAGTGCAAGCAGTCGAAAAGACTGCGCTTTACGTCACGGGCTTATGCCGATCGGTCTCCCTCGCCGAACAGTAAACTACCTTCCACCGCCATTGATGACGGTGACGGGACCTCACGTCACAGACCTTGGCTTCTGTCTTATGGAAAATTAATCCCGGCTGGCTGCTTTCGCTACCGCTCTCATAGCTGTGGTCTACCTATACCGACGGATAGGTGACGCCCCGACCGAGCTCTGACTCGGAAAATTTGATTATTGCGGCAAAGCTGATCGGCGAGGTGGCAATAGCGCGTCACCCCGCTGAGACAGCAGAAGGATGACTCGTGCCTTTCCGATGGAAAAGGCCTGAACGGGCATTCTCCTGGCCGCCTAGCGCGTAATGAACCGACAGTTTGGGGGGTGAACGTCATGCTGATGAGCGGCGAGACACCGCCCACGTAGAGCCGTCTCGAAACAGTCTAGATATGTGGCCACATGGGTAAGGCGACAGATATTAGATCAGAAACGGTTGCCGTGTTGGCTGACCGTGCACTGGTTCCAGCAAGGCTCTAGGTGCGCAGGAAGCGTCGAAACCTGAGTCGGAGACGTGGAAAATCTCGAAGTTCGGTGGGATGGTAGAGCTATCCGCCCGCGAAGTTGGGAGCAGGCTAAATGCCTGCCCCCTCCTCATTCAGCCTGCTGCCTGGATAAAAGCCAGAAGATCGGGATTGATCACATCCGCATGTGTCGTGCACATACCGTGAGGGAACCCGTCATAGATTTTGAGAGTACCATGTTTCAGAAGCTTCACCGATAGCTTCGCCGAGTCGTCGACAGGAACGATCTGATCGTCCGACCCATGCATTACGAGCGCAGGCACGGTAATCGATTTGAGATCGTCCGTAAAATCGGTTTCCGAGAAGGCTTTGATGCTGTCATAGTGCGCTTTAGCACCTCCAGCCATACCCTGCCGCCACCAATTCTGAATAACGCCCTGGGAGACCTTGGCGTTCGGACGATTGAAGCCGTAGAACGGTCCGGTTGGGATGTCGAGGAAGAACTGAGCGCGGTTGGCGACGAGTTGCTTTCGGAAATCGTCGAAAACTTCGATCGGGAGGCCGCCCGGATTTGCCGCAGTCTTTACCATGATCGGCGGAACCGCACCGATCAAGACCAGCTTGGCTACCCGCCCCTTGCCGTATTTCGCGACATAGCGGGTTGCCTCACCACCACCGGTCGAATGACCGACATGCACGGCGTTGCGCAGATCGAGGTGCTCCACGACCGCAGCAACGTCTGCGGCGTAGTGGTCCATGTCATGACCCTCGGCTACTTGAGCCGAACGCCCGTGTCCGCGCCTATCAATCGCGACAACTCGGAAGCCCTTATCCAGGAAGTACATCATCTGAGCGTCCCAATCGTCGCTACTCAGTGGCCACCCGTGGTGAAATACGATCGGCTGGCCGTGGCCCCAATCCTTGTAGAAAATTTCTACGCCGTCCTTAGTTTTCACAATACCCATGTCGTATTTCCTTTCAGGGTTGCTATGCGTGGTCGCAGCCATCGCAAAATGTGGAATTGCAGTCGCAACGCTGGCTCCTAACCCAAGCGCCAACACCTCTCTTCGCGACGGACCATGTCCCCGCATTCTTTCGTCATCCATTGTTCTCTCCATGATCCGGCGTTGTTGAGTACGGCCGCGGCGCTTATAGGCGGAGCCAAACTCGGCACGGGAAAGATGACGCAGGATCGGGAAACGGGGCAGCTATACATCTGTATGCGGTCGAGACGAGGTCACGGTTTCCGAAAATGCTGGGCCGTCGGAGGCCGCGAGCCGTATATTTCGTATACCTTCCTGAAGCCCCTCGTCACTCGTAGGTTTTGCGTCTCGGAGAAACCCTCCGTAATTTGTCCAAAACCGGGAGACTTCGCATGCAACCACGTTTCGATATCAACGCTGTCGAGCCTGACTGCTTCAAGGCAATCATGAACCTCGAGATGTACGTCCAGAAGTCGGGCATCGAAAAGCGATTTCTACATCTCGCCAAGATCAGGACGTCACAGATCAATGGATGCGCCTATTGTGTCGACATGCATACGAAAGAAGCCAAGAAAGCAGGTTTCTCAGACCAGTGGATCGCGCTGATTGCCGTTTGGCATGAATCTGCGCTTTATGACGACAAAGAACGCGCGGTACTGAATTGGGCAGAATCGATCACCAACATCGCCTCTACGAGGGCCCCAGACGAAGATTATGATCAGCTGAAAAACCATTTCGGGGAAGCCGAAATTGCGAAGCTGTCCACCGCTATCAGTACGATCAACGTCTGGAACAGAATGGCGCTCGCATTGCGCTTGCAGCATCCGATCGATCACGTCGCCAAAGCGGCTGCAGAGTAATCGGGGCGACTTTCGAAACAACCCGGGTGATGTAGACTAAACATCCGCGCCTTCTTCATCCGGGTATTTTCGGGATTATTGCATGCCCTAATCTGTCCATCCGGGGGGTCTTTATGACACTAGCGATATCAAACGAGCCGTTAGAGGGCGACCAATCAAATATCGCCTCGTCGAAGCCTGACCAGGCAGCCGCCATCTGCTGGCGGCTTTCGCAACAGGGTGAGATCGAAATATTGTTGATCTCGAGTTTGGGAAGCGGTCGGTGGATAGTACCCAAAGGTCATCTGCAAAAGAGGGAGCTATCCTTTCGCGCTGCACAACGCGAAGCTCTCGAGGAGGCAGGGATATCCGGTAAAATCCGTAAAAAAGCGGTTGGGTATTTCCGTTACAAAAAGGACGGGCGAAATGAACTGACCGTCGCAATCCACTTATTAAAAGTATTTAGCGATAACGAAATACACCCTGAGTTAGGCCAGAGAAGGAAGGTTTGGGTTGCGCCAAACGATGCATCGTTGTTGGTCGACGAACCGGAACTCAAGACATTACTTGGCTCACTGGAAATCCAGTCTGCGCTTACATCTCAAGACCGACAGGCACTGTTTAGCGATGCAGAACCTAAGCCTGCGCCGACGCAAAATATTGCCGCAGCGGCATTCTGATAGGGTATTGGTTAGTGGATTTGGGTTAGAAGGCGTGATGAGGTAATGAGAAATTCATTTGGGATGCAGCCGTGCGTACCCTCAATGAGCCTATTCCCCACCCTCGTCTCAAGGAGTTGGCGGCTGGCCCCCTGGGTCCGGAGCACGCACACGATCTTCCGAGCCTAGAGGGGGCCAGCGGTCTCGCAGGTCACGCGTGACAGCCAGCCCGATTTCAACTTTAAGCGGCCTTGCGCTTAGTTGCCCAATCTTCCAGTTTTGTGGCACCGAGGCGTGCCTTTCCAAGGGGAACCAAGGAGTTCTGAGCGAGCGGAGAGCCGAAGTAACCAGCGGCGGGATCGGCTACTACTTTGCGAGGATCGCCGATCGCTTCGAGATACCGCGCAATGATGTCGCACATTCGCCCGCGCTCAGACCCTGCGACATCCACGATCGCATTCACAGGGGGGCTCGTGACCGCTTCCACCAGCAATTCCGCCAAGTCATCGGCTGCAATCGGCTGGAAATGGCCAATCGAAAGCCGGGTTTCGCATCCACTCGTCCCAGCATCGGCTATCGTTCCCATGAACTCCATGAACTGCGTGGCACGAACAATTGTGTAAGCGATCCCCGACTCCTCGATCAGCGCTTCTTGAGCCGCCTTCGCAACGAAATAGCCATTGCCGGGAAGCCCGTCGGTACCGACGATAGACAGCAGTACATGATGCTTGACGCCCGCCGTCTTTTCGGCCGCCATAAGGTTTCGCGTGGACGCCTTGAAGAACTCCATCACTTCACCCGGATCGAATGACGGGGCGTTCGTGACATCCACCACCACGTGAGCGCCTCGGAGCGCCGCTTCAAGGCCTTCACCTGTTACACTGTTTACCCCGGTACTGGGGGAAGCGACGACGACCTCGTGAGCGCGAGCCGACAGCAGAGAGGTGACTTTAGATCCGATCAGCCCCGTCCCGCCTACAACAACGATTTTCATAATTTTCTCCATAGAAGCTTACTGTTGAGCGACCACTATTTCATGATGGCTTTCCGCTCATGGCTTATGAAAATCGCCCGGGGCGGCCCTGGCCGCTAGATATACGTCCGGATGCTGATGGTCCCTCCGACACCATTGGGCAGAAGGACCATTCGGACCTTATGGATGCGTGTGCGGCGCAGTCTCCGTATGTGAGGGTCCACCAGGTCCATGAGGATGTTCCTCGCTGTAACTGTGGGTCGTCTTCGGCAGATCGCTCATCTGAGGTCGCCCGTCGCCTCCATAGAAGGCTAAGTGCAGCCCCCAGTAAGCTGTACAGAACACGACAAGTGCTGCCGATAATCCTACGGGGATGCTCACCGAGCGCCGCTTGAGTTTAGTCATCAAGTCAACACCAGTCCGATGGTCGGCCGCTACAGCGATAAGGATAGCCATGATGAGCCCGTGACCTATCAGATCGACCCTACCGAATGGCCAAACCGCCGCGGTGAAGATAATTAGCAGGGCGACAGCCGATAATCTGCGGATCAGTGGCGTCCAAAGTAGGCCGAAACCGAGAGTAAACTCCGTGACGCCAGCCATTGGGATAAATACATCGCGTGGCATCCCGAACGTCAGAAATGGCTTTTCGACGACCAGCGGATAGAACCAGCTTGGGAACGCGAACTTTTCGAGGCTCGACCACATGAGTGCGATGGCGAGGCCCCACCTCAATGCTTCAAAACGGCGATCTCTCAACTCACGGTTTTCGAGTGGCTCAAGTATCAGATACCCAGCCACACCCAAACCGAGTGCAAGGTAGTCGAATAGGTGGAAGAGGTCGTAGTCGCGGAGGGCCAAAATCCAGAGAGCAACAATCCCGACGCCTGCGCCGGGCATCGTCTTCCGAGAGAAGATGCAACATGCGATCAATAACTGCATCCACGAGACCCATTCGGCAGGCGTCTTCAGATCGGGTGTGAGGTAGACTCCACCGACCGCGAAAATAGCAACGAAGAAAGCCGCTATGATCGACCTTACGTAGTCGTCTTGTCTCACCCACAAGGGATCTGTTGCCCGATCGAGGCTAGCAATTACCTTTGCGCCTATTGGTGAGATTTCGACCAAACGAGTGGTCACGAAGAATAGAAGGACCAAAGCGATCCCAGCCCAAAACCATGGGTTCGCGAGTGTCTGACTGATCGGCTGAGGTGGAGCGCCTACAATGTAGGGCGCAAACCACTTCACGTGTGCTTCGGCGGGAAGCGGGAGCAATGTCGAAAGGGCCGCTGCGGGAATCACCCGCAGCACGCGATAATAGTTCCTCATGGGAAACGCTTTCTTGTCAGCAATATGCCACCGCCGTTCAGGCAGCGATCAGCTCGTCGGCGGGGCCAAAGAACTCGTAATGGACCCTGTCGGGCGACACTCCAGCTCTCGCCAAAGCGGGAACCAATGCGCGCAGGAAGGGCTTCGGACCACAAAGGTAGAACTCGGAAATCTCGAATGGCGTTTGGTCCCGAAGCCAATCGATGGTGATAAATCCATCGAAATCGTGTGAGAGCCCGGCTGCGTCACCATCGCCCGGTTCACTGTAAAACGTTTTCACATTCAAACGCGCGCTGCCTGAGGCTAGGGTTCTGACGTGCTTATCCATAGCGTGAGTTGAGCTGTTCAATGCGCCGTGGACGAAGTGTGCTTCGAGTTCCGGATAGTCACGGCAGATCGCTTCGAGCATGCTGACCATCGGTGTCAGTCCAACCCCACCGGAGAGTAATACCACCGGTGCCTTGGGCTCGTCCGGAAGGAAAAAGTCACCGGCGGGCGGAGTAGCCTCAATCTCCGAACCTACCTCCGTGTGGTCATGGAGATATAGCGAGCCACCTTGTCCCAGAGCTTCTCGCTTGACCGAGATGCGGTAATGTTCGTCATTCGGTCCGCAGGAGATCGAGTAATTGCGCTTAACTACCGTACCATCAGGAAGTGGAAGCCGGAAAGTCAGATACTGACCCGGTCGGTGCCTAATGACGCGGCCTCCATCAGAGGGTTTCAGCACGAATGAAGTGACGACGTCACTCTCCTTCGTTTTCGACGCGATGGTGAATCGCCTCCATCCATTCCAGCCGCCTGTTCGGCTTTCTATATCCGATCGAAGCTCAACTTCTCGCCCTTTGAGGATATCGGCCAAAAACCAGTAAGCCTCCCCCCAAGCATTGAGGATTGCTGGAGTCGCTGCGTCTCCTAGAATTTCCTCGATTGCTGCCAAAAGGGCGGTCGCGACATACGGGTAATGTTCCGGAAGAATGTGGTAGCCGATATGCTTGTGAGCGATGCGTTCGACTACCGGGCCCAGCGCGCCAAGATTTTCGATGTTCTTGGCATACCCCAAGATCGCGGCAGCCAGGGCATGGACCTGAGAGCCACCCTCACCCTGATTTGCATGATTAAAGAGACCCTTGATGTGGTCATCCTTGAAAAGACGAGCGTACATGGCCTTGGTGATGTCGCTGCCATGCGCTTCAAGTGCAGGGACACTCAATTTCACGAGTTCGATCGTTTCTGCGGAAAGCTGACGGGGCATTTCTATTCCTTTCATGTTCATTTCTGATGGGGTTCCAAAGGGCGGCGATCGTAGAATTCGACGCGCAGTTGCACCGGACCGGTGAGCTCGAGACTGTGGGCGATCTCCGGCGGCACCAGCCCGGGCATGTCCGGCTTCAGCGTAGTCGAAGATGATGCATCGAGATCGCGGTATAGGATCGAGCCCTCTTCGACTCGGACGACCGCCCAGGTTCCCGGTTTAAGTGCATGATGGCCCAATAGCGCGCGAGGCAGTGTTTGCTCATTGAACAAACTTGAAATCCTGTAAGGCGCTGCTGATGTAGCGGTGATTTGCGGCTCGAGCGAAGGTAGCTCTTGACCGCAGATTATGACCGAGAAACGCGACGCGATCCGTTTCGCTCTTGCCTGCATCTCGCGAGCAACTTGGGGAACGAGGAGTTCGTCGGTCGTCTGTTTCCAGAGATCGAGCCAGCGAACAAACATCTGCGGCTGAAATCTTTCCGCGTGGGCAAGATGCATCGACAAGGGGTTGCCCTTGTAGCGACCTGTGGTCAGCATCATTGATGACCAGAACTCCGCCAGTCTGTTGAGATGTTCGTCCCAATCGTGGACGACGGCGAAAACCGGACCAATCAGATCGTCAACTTTCACCCGATCGTAAAAACGGCTCAACACGAGCGAGATATCGGCTTCCGTAAGTTTGAGCGGCATGTCAACCTCCAAAAGGTGCATCTGAAATACACCTATTACGTTCCGCAAAAAGGTGCTATTAAAATACACCTTTAAAATGTGGGCGTTTTGACGCAGGGTCTTATGCGACTAACCAAATACACCGACTACAGCATCCGGGTCTTGATACACCTTGGTACAGCGGAGGGGCTAGGCTCGATCCGTGGCATCGCGCAAGCGTTCGACATCTCACAAGATCACCTAAAAAAGGTCGTACAGGACCTCTCTGCTGCTGGCTTTATCGAATCTGTAAGAGGCCGAAATGGAGGGATTCGTTTGGCAAGGCCTGCCAAGGAGATCAACCTTGGGAAGGTCCTTCGTCACACGGAAGGTCTTGACGAAATGATAGTCTGCGGGGCTTGCCCGGTAAGGCCAGCATGTGGGCTGCCCCCTATTTTGGCGGAAGCTTCAGCAGCCTTTGCAGCTGTGTTCGACAAATATACGGTTGCCGACCTGACTATACGGAAGCCGGAACTACGAATGCTTCTGGGTGCTGCTTAGTTGCATTTCTGCAGTTTCGTCGTCGAGCGTAAAGAGCACGCGCGCACCTGTCGCCGTGTTTTCAGCCCATATCCTTCCGCCGTGCGATAGCACTATCGTCTCGCAAATCGAAAGCCCCATCCCTAAGCCGCTGGACTTGGTGGTAAAGAAGGGCATGAAAATCCGCTCGATATCTTCAATCCCACGACCAACATCAGTGACCTCGACGCGTGCACCTGCTTCGGATGCGGAGGTTTTCACGGTGATCAGGCGCTCGCGATCTGTAACGTCCGCTAAAGACTCTGCAGCATTGTGAATCAGGTTTACGAGAACTTGCTGGATTTGCATACTATCAACCGAAAGCTGCCTCAGCGAACTATCGAGATCCAGTTCAAGCCGAATGCTGCTGGATTTCAATTCATCAGCCATCAGTTTCGTGACGGAGTGTACAAGCTGATTGATATCAACGATCTGTCGCTCCTCCGACGTTCGCTGGAAAAGCGCTCTAATCCTCCGAACAACCTCGCTTGCTAGGTTAGCGTCTCTAACGACACAATCCGCACTGTGCCTTGCCTTTTCGATTTTCGGCGGATCGGAATCTAACCAGCGTTTGCACGCATCCGCGCTCATAATGACGGCGGCGAGAGGTTGACTAAGCTCGTGAGCGATCGACGCTGACAGCTCCGCCATCCCGGCATAGCTTGAGGCTCGCGTCAATTTTTCTTGCGAGATCCTGAGGGATTCCTGGGCACGGAATTCATTCTCGATGTCAACTTGGAGCCCATACCATTGGATTATGCGGCCGCTATCGTCCCTCAGGGGCTCCATTCGCGCCTCTAACCACCGCCACGTACCGTCGAACCGACGCTGTCGAAACCTTCTGAACCACGGCTCGCCCGTTTCGAAGCTCCTGCGGATCGTAGCCTCGACCTCTTGTCTATGTTCTGGATGTATCGTTGCCTCTATGATGGCCGTCAACGTATCGACGTCGTCGCGTGCGATCTGGTCGATCGTCAGACCCGACCATTCTTCCAACTGTCGACTGAAATAGGTGGGCTGCCCATCCGGCGACGAGACCCAAAGCAAACCCGGCATAGTCTCAATGATCAAAGCAAGCCTTGCTTCGCGCTCTAGAATCGCTGTCTGAGCTGAGACTTCATCGTCGATATCGTGTGCTACGCCAAGCCACCGCACTATGGTGCCCTGCTTATCGGTTAAGGCATTAGCCTCGCCCGCTGTCCATCGAAAGCTCCCGTCGGCGCGCACCTGCCTGTATTTCTGCTTGAAACGCTCGCCTCCGGCAAAGGCAGCTTTGAGCGCTTCCGAAACGCTTTGGAGATCTTCAGGATGGATCACCTTCGACAGCACTTCGTCCAAGGTGAGTGAGGATCTGTGTTCGGCATTTCCAGCGTCTATGCCGACTTGGCTTTTTAGCGCTTGATTGAAATATAGTGGATCGCCGACTTCATCCGCCGCCCAAATCGGGACAGGTACGGCGTCGATAAAATTTTGAAGCGCCCTTTCGCGTTCTTTGGATGCTTGCATCTCGGAGACGGCGTCATGGATATCCAAGCACGTACCAAGCCAATAGATGATCGTTCCGGCTGAGTCCTTCTGAGCGCGGGCGGCAGTTCGAAGCCAGCGGAAGCCCCCTTCTCCCGTTCGAACTCGGTGCGCGACGTCGAATATCCCTTGACTTCCAACTGCGGTCAACCACGCCTTTTCAAGCCGGGGGTAGTCATCGCCATGAAGCAACTCACTCCAAGCAAATTCTCCGCTGTGGGGCTCGCGCTCTACAAACCTTGAACTCGGGAAGCCCGTGTACTCCTCCATGGACGCGCTCTGGCAAATGAAATCGCCATTAGGCCAAGCCGCCCACCCGAGACCGGGCATCGCATCTACCAGCGCCTTGATCTCCTCGACCGAGATCGTCGATGCCACCACCCTCTTGTCTCCCCGCAACAAAATGCAAAACACAGGAAGATACCGCCTCCCTCATGTCAAGGCTTAGGCTGGAGTGTCCACTGCCTCCGTCTCACACATTTAATGTCGCGGGAACGGTCAAGACAAACTCTCGTACACCTTTCGCCACTGAGTTGGTAATTTCTAACCTGTCAGAAATGATCGGCGTCAGTGGCACCAGAAATGCAGCTTAGAAAGCAAGTAGAGTGGGGTCTCCATTGTTGCCTAACCCTCGCCGAGTTGCCGCATGACGAGTTTCTATCGGCAAAAGATCTGGCACTAGCCTACCGGTTGCCGAAGCCGTATCTCGCCAAGGCCTTACAGGCACTCTCGAGAGCAGGCGTTTTAGCTAAAGCAATGGGTCCGATGGGCGGCTACCGCCTTGCCAGGCAGGACAATGAAATCACAGTTCTGAACATTGTGGAAGCGATCGAGGGCAACGGTCCGCTCTTCCAAGATACCGGAATAGGCAAGCTCACGACCAGTATGACCGCAGCCTCATTATGCCCAATCAATAAGGTGATGATGGCTGCCGAACATGAATGGCGTGCCGCTCTCAAGATTACACTTCAAGATCTGCGCGCTTCCCGGACGATTGGCCGAAAATGATGTGAGAGCGCTACCGGACGAGCAGATGCCTCAGAGGTACGGGCGGAGATCACAAATGGGTATCTGACGTTGGAAGGCAGAGGATAAATAACGATTACCCTCTGCCCGTCGAGCGATAGCTATCTATAACCGATTAGCGAATGTTGGTTATCCATTGATCGAAGGTGGTGTGCCCGAGGAGAGCTTTTCCTTCCGGGACCAACATGTTCGGCTCCAGCCGCGATCCAAAGTAAAGCGCGTCGGCGTCGGCCTTGACTATCCTGGGGTCACCCTTCGCCCTCAGATAGCGAGCCACGACATCGCTCATCGGTGCACGTTCTGGCCCAGCAATCTGCACGATACCGTTTGCTGGCTCTCCAACGAGTATGTCGCAGAGAGCATCTACTAGATCTTGCGCGGCGATAACCTGGACGTTTGCTGTCGAGATGTGTGTTTCAGTGCCCGAGCCACCATGATCGGCAATCGTCCCAAGGTACTCCATGAACTGCGTGGCGTGGACTATCGTGTAAGGAATACCAGACCCCTCGACCAAATTCTCCTGTGTGGCCTTGCCTTTGATATATGCGTTGTCCGGAAGCTTCTCTGTGCCAACGATCGACAGCACCACGTGATGGCCAACGTGGGCGTCTTTTTCCGCGGCAAGTTGGTTCGATGTGGATTTATGGAAGAAATCGAGAATACCCTGCGGATCGAAAGTCGGTGAATTTGTCACGTCAAGGACGGCGTGCGCTCCCGCCATAGCCTCATCCAAACCTTCACCGGTGACAGTGTTGACACCGTTATTCGGAGCCGCCGCGATCGCCTCATGGCCGAGATCTGTCAGCTTTGCTACGACTTTGGACCCGATAAATCCGGTTCCACCAACAACAACGATTTTCATTGGGTATCTCCCTGAACCTGCCCGCTGCAACTATCTGCGCGGATCGTCGGCTTCCCAGCTTCGAGGTTGGGTTTAAGCTGGCAGCCGCAGCTTAAGATTTCCCGCTTTCGTGCACGAACCTAGATATACGCGAGTATGCGCGCTCCATAACGCCTGCCGTCTGAGGTCGTCTTCCAACCGAACTTCGGCCATGAGGTCGAGAATTGGGATCAATAAATTGCTCCCATCAGCCCATCGCCTATCTGATATGTCTCAGACACGATAATCGGCCAGGTCAATAACCCGGCCGATTAGATTATGTAAAACGGCACCACACAAACCGCTTGCCACAGACTGGGTGCTGATGAATGGGCGGTCAGCTGTGAGCGCCCATGAAATCAGGTCACTTGTCGGGTGTCGTGAGTTCCGTGTCATCCGTATCGACCACAAATACCGCCAGCAGCTTAGCAGGCTTCGTGTCACTTCCATTCGCACTGACGCCGTGATGATCACCGGGATTTTCGACGAAGTTCTCGCCAGCTTTGTAAACTTTCTCCTCGCCCTTATTGACCTGGCTCCGGATCTCACCTTCAAGAACAGTAGCGTAGATAAACGAGCTTTTGGCATGTGTGTGGGAGGGCGAATAGCCGCCGGGTCCATATTCGACGAGCACGCCGCGCATGCTCTTTCCCGGAACATTAGGTAGCACATGGTCGAAAACAAGCGTAACCTTGGCATTCTTGCCAGCGTCATGCGCCGACACTGGGCCGACAGCGACGAATGCAATTGCCGCGATGAGTGCGATCTTTTTAAGCATGGGTGTCTCCTTTGAAACGGTCAGGTCCGCTTATTGCGGCTCACTTGTCGAACCTAAGGTGGAGTGATGAAAGTGTTCAGATATACGTTGGTTTGCGCGTTCGGGTGAGCCGCGTCCTCGGCCGATGTCGGCCCCTCAGCCATCTCTAAAGCAAACCAAGGTATAAGCTAACCGTCCCCAAGACATATGGCAGTCTCCTGATAACTCACTAGCGCGAAACTCATTGCGTGAGGGTGCATCAAGGAGAAACCTGTGGCCTATTCAGAGAGACTGCAAGGTAATCTGGCAAAGCCGGATGTTCGGCATCGCCCCTTACTGCGGGCGGCCATACCTGTCATCTACACCCTGTTTTATCCGGGGTTCATCGACATCTTCCACTACTCCGTCGGCGACGCGGGCAGCGCAGTTTCGTTAAGCGGAGGAGTGACTGCCGCCCTTATGCTGATCCTAATGTTTTCCGTACCATTGACCGGTTTCGTTTTCGCCGTTCGCGGCGTTGCGTCGTCCCACTGTCCCTTGTTCGAGACGCGCGCAAGGCGCATGGCCTACGCAGTTGTTGCCGCACCGACGATGTATTGTATGGTCGGCGTGATCCAAATCTTGGTGTCCAGCCCTATACCCGACCAAGTCACTTGGGGCGCACTATGGTGTCTTGGTCTCCTTTGGCTTTGGGCCACGCCGGAGGAAGCTCGGCAGCTCGCAAAAGCGCCCGCACATCCACTTCCGTGGCTACGTGTTGCCCATGGGATATCGGCGCTGATCGTCCTGATCTACATCGCGTTCCACCTCACTAACCACTTGTTCGCACTCAGCGGCCAAGACGCCCACGCCACCGTAATGGAGATGGGCCGCAAGGTGTATAGATCACCTATCGGCGAGCCAATCTTGGTTGCAGCTATGCTTTTCCAGACAATTTCAGGCCTCATTCTGGCTTGGCGTTGGAGTTCCCACAGACTCGGCTTCTATAAGACGTTTCAGGTCGCGTCGGGGTTCTTCCTCTCTATTTACATTCTCGGGCATATGAATTCGGTGTTTGTCCTCGCCCGCCTCTACTTCGGCATTCCCACAGGATGGGACTTCGCGACAGGAGCGCCGAACGGTCTTATTCACGACTGGTGGAGCGCTCGTCTCATCCCGCACTACGCTTTGGCTGTCTTCTTGGTCATCGGCCACCTATTTTCTGGACTTCGGGTGGTCATGCTCGCTCATGGTGGGCAACAGCCGTTTGCCAATCGTATCTGGTGGCTCGGGACGGCGGGCGGCGCTCTACTCTCCACAGTCATCATGCTCGCGATGTGCGGACTACGGCTTTAGCGTCACCTTTTGCTGTCTATTGGGGCGGCCGTTCGAAATATTAGCGCGCCGCCCTCAGGAAATCGAGAAAAGCCCTCATCCCGGCGCTGATGTGACGGTGGCGGGGATAATAGAGGCAGAGGCCGGGATACGGCGGCGTCCAGTCCACCAGCACCTGTTTCAGTGAGCCGTTCGTCAAGCTCTGCATTGCCATCCACTTGGTGACGTAAGCCAAGCCGTAGCCTTCTACCGCTGCGGCCAAAAGGAGCCTTGAATGGTCAACGACGATATTGCCCACGGTATCCACGGAGAAGGCCTCACCACGGCGCTGGAACTCCCATCTGTAGATCGCGCCGCTCGACATACGAAGTTGAACGCATCGATGGTGGATCACATCAGAAGGCTGGACCAAAACGGGTGCGTTTTCGAGATAGGACGGGGAGCCTACGACGATATGCTGCTGCTCACGACCAATCGGAATAGCGATCATATCATCCGGAACCAACTCTCTAAGCCGGATGCCGCAGTCGAACCCTCCCTCTGCAATATCGACCAACCCACTGTCGGACACAATTTCGAAACGCATATCCGGGTGGGACGCCAGAAAGCTCGTGAGCAACGGCATCAAAACTTGCTCGGCCGCGTTGGCGTCAGAATTGATCCGAAGCAGGCTCGTAGGGGCAGCGTTCATGTCCCCAAGTTCCTCGACTGCCTGGCCTATTTCGCTGATCGCGGGCACCAGCCGCGCCGCAAAACGTCTGCCGGACTCGGTCAAGGATACGTTTCGTGTCGATCGATGGAAGAGTTTGACTTTAAGTCTGCGTTCAAGGCCCGCAACGGAATGACTGAGGGCAGATGCGCTTTGATCGAGCGTCCTCGCCGCCGCTCGAAATCCCCCGTTCTCCGCAACAGCAAGGAAGGCTGCAAGCTCACCGGGCGGCAATGAGCTCACTGTCCGATATATCTCATCAATGCGTGTATCTTTTGCCATCTAGTTCACGAATGTCACAGGAGTATGTGTTGGGCAACCACTTTCACAAATGGAGAAAGCCATGACCGCGACTAACCCATTCGGATTCTCATCCACGGCAAAGGAAGTTTTGGGAGGCGTCGATCTGTCGGGGAAAACGATTATCGTCACCGGAGGTGCGAGCGGCATCGGTTTGGAGACCACGAGAGCACTGGTCCAAGCAGGAGCAGCCGTGACAATCGCCGCGCGTCGCTCGGACGAAGCACAGACCCTCGCAGATAAGATCGCGTCGGAAACACCGCGAGGATCGGTCCACGTCCGCAAGCTTGACGTAGCCGACCTTTCCTCCGTTCGATCGTTCGTCGAAAATTGGGACGAGAAGCTAGACGCCCTTGTCAACAATGCTGGCGTGATGGCAATTCCCGAGTTGCAGCGGACGCCAGAAGGTCGCGAAATGCAGTTTGCGACCAACTATCTCGGCCATTTCGCGCTCGCTATCGGTCTGCGCAGTCACTTAGCAAAAGCGAATGGGGCTCGCGTCGTATCGGTGGCGTCTGTAGGAAGCCTGTTTGCACCGGTCTTCTGGGACGACCCGGACTTCCGCTTTATTCCGTATGATCCCCTCCTCGGCTACGGACAGTCCAAAACCGCGTGCATTCTGATGTCGGTAGGCATCACTCGGAAGTGGGCAGACGACGGCATCACGTCGAATGCCCTGAACCCTGGAGCTATCGCGACCAATCTCCAGAAACATACCGGTGGCCTGCGAACACCCGAGCACCTGAGAAAAACCGCCGAACAGGGCGCTTCGACTACAGTGCTTTTGACGGCTTCGCCGATCATCGACGGTGTTTCCGGTAAATACTACGACGACTGCCAGCAGGCCCCGGTCGTAGAAGAGCGCGGCAATGGGCCGTTTAAGGGAGTGGCACCGTACGCGATCAATGAAGGTAATGCGTCGAGGCTGTGGGATATGGCGACCGCCATGCTAGGCGTAAAAGCATGAGTAACGAGCCGGAAGTAGGTTTTATCGGTCTGGGGGACCAAGGTGCTCCGATGGCCGCGGCAATCGCGGAGCGCTTCAGGCTGCATGCTTGGGCGCGACGCGATACTTCCTATGCGGCACTCGGGGACGTGCCATTTACTCGGCACACGACCGCAGTAGAGCTGGCCGCTGCCGTAAGCATTTTGTGCGTATGCTTACGAACAGACGCCGACCTGACTGAGTTGCTGAGTAACGGTGTCCTGGACGCGTTGCCCGCCGACGCCATTGTTATCAACCACGCTACAGGTGATCCTGGCGAGGCCAATGGCTTCCGCGAACTCTGCGCCGCAAAAGGTATCTCCTTTGTCGATGCACCCGTCAGCGGTGGGCGTCCGGGTGCTTTGGCAAGGACGCTGACATGCTTCGTCGGCACGGTTCCCGATATACTGGAGAAGTGCCGAGCGGTTATCTCCACACACAGTAAGCACGTCGTGCATATGGGAGCCGCCGGAACCGGACAGGCCGCGAAACTGTGCAATAATGCGCTAACCGTCTCCAATCTCCGCAACATTGTCGAGGTGTTCTCGATCGCCGATGCCTTCGGGATCGAACCCGCGAGCCTTCAGAAGGCTTTCGCGCATAGCAGCGGAGGCAGCTTCATACTCGACGCGCTCGGAACCAAGGTCACGCCCGAGATCGCATCGCATATCGCAACGCTGAACCGGGCCGACGTAGAGGAATTTGCCGCGGCGGCGAAGCGACGCGGTCGAGATGTTTCCGAACTTGAGGCGTGGGCGATGGGCGGAGCTGCGGGTTTGGTGACTGCAGTCAACAGACTAATAAAAGGTCAGACCTACCCCTGACCCAAGCTCCTATCTCACAAGTAAAAAAGTGGCGACGTGAGACGACGTGACCGATTTGACAGAGATCACCCGGACCATAGTTGGCTCCTCGACCGCCTTGGCAATCTTTCCCCCGATCGAGACGAAGATGATCGTTACGGCGACAAATATGAAGCCCGCGCTTCGCTGCATGACTGTTCCTCGCCATAACCAACTTGAATCCTGCAAGCTGTTCGTCTGGCCGCCCTTCGTCCGCAAAACGCTGCCATAAACAAAGCCATCGCCATCTGATGTGAGCCAGTGGCCGAATTATGGAACGTTTAGAGCTTCATAGGTCAGCATCTTCGCACCGAACATTAGACTCGATGACACTTAGCTAATGGTCTGCGTTGCATCGAGCCATTTTTGTTTCGCGGGCGTAGCCCGGCGTTTCCAAAGCCCGGACGTATGGGGCGTCGCGATCTCGTTCACGGATCCCGGACCGGTGGCGACGATCTCAAGAACCGCAGCAGGGACCTCGGTACTACGCCACTCGAAGAGATGCTTTCCAGTGTTGTGCTCATGAATAAACAGGTCGCGGTTGAGACCGACTGTGAAATCCGCATGTATGGGATCGGAGAAGCCAATGAAGAGCATACGCTGATGCCACCGGGTAACTTCGGTTTCGTAGGTAACCTCTATCAAGGCGACTGTCCCATCCCAGTGAGACCGCGACAATGGCGAGTTGCCATTGGCGAGTGCGACATCCGAATAGGCGTAGATCTCCGAGAGAGAGAAAAAAGCTTCGATCTCATTCATTGTTTCGGTGCTATCCCGCTCGACGAGGCCCTCGGCGGAGTTGAGCGGACCGGTCGAACAACGACTGAAGCTTTTTGGGCCAGTAACTTCTTCGCTTTTGTAGCAGTAGGCGTTGCGACATATCGCTATCTCGATCGACGCGGAAGCATCTTCCGAAGTACGGAGTTGCCTGATCCTGCTGTGCAGGTCCGTCGCATATTCTCGGTATGAAAGTGCGGTCATCGCTCGCTCATCCTTAGCTTGACGTATCGGATCAGCGGTCCGCAGATCACGACGTTCTTTACCTAAGATGATAGTCGGAATACGGCGCTGGTCGACCTATACCTCTGTTTACAGGTATCGTCGCCAAGACTACCCCTTGGCCCGGATGCACCGTACTTCAGACGACCTGCCGCCCAAGATGTTTCGACAACCTTATCCAGCTATCTCCCGATTTTTCGGCGGTACTCCCAATTAGCAATCGACCCGCAAACCTACGTATAGTTACGGAAATATCCCATTGCGTGCACACCTAATGCAGCTATCTAGCGATCGTCCGCGGAACCCTCCGTGCAGCGCCGGAAATGCGCTTGCGGAGACACCCCATGACACGACGTTTCGACATCCTTAAAGACTGCAGGGACAGCCTGGCTGCCATAGCAGCTCTCGACCGCTTTATTGATTTTTCTGGGCTAAACGACGGGCTTGTGGCTCTGGTTAGCCTGAGAATTTCCGAACTCGATGGCAGCCTGCCGTCTATAGCTCATTACACGGAACGAGCTCTGGAGATGGGCAAGTCGGCTCAATGGGTTGCTTCCGTGGCAACGTGGCGCAAATCCTCGATCTACACTCCCGTCGAGCAGGCCGTCCTGGAGTTCACCGATTACATCGCGATCAACAGAGGAGAGGTGACGGACTATGCCTACGACGCCCTTCGGCACCTCTTCATTCCTAGTGACATTGCCAAGCTGGTCCTCGCGATCGGAGCGGCAAGGATGTGGTGTCAGTTGGCTCATCTAGCGAAGACGGACCCGCATACCAATCGCCGTAGCCGAGATACGTTTACACCGAGATCTCCGTCATTCTAAGCACGGCTTCCCGTGACGGTGAGACCGTCACGCTGACAAATCCATCAAAACAAGCACAGATGTTCAACGCTCACGACCATTCGGGAGTACGGCAGCATGCGCAGACATTATGAATTGAAGTCCGGCAAGCCTCTCATTCCGACATCGGCCTATCTAGCGCTCGTGACCGTAATGATAGCTATGGCTTCGGCAGCCATTTTTATCTCCTCGACGAAAGGAACCCAGCGTACGCGGGTATACTTAGCCGAGGAATGGGAATCGGCCGATCCGTCTCAGGTGGTTGTTTTACAGCGAGCCCAATCCAGTCCTCGGGAAAACGCGTCGCGCGACCCAGCGAAATATCGCCAGATCGCGACGAACATGGTGCCGTTCGATTGATCGGAGAGCTTCCCCGCACTTATTTGATGTTGGCCCCGGTCAGATCTACACTCAGCTTCCAGAGCTTTTCCGCTTCCTCGAGATCTACCGCATATGGACGTACACCCTTGCGCACTGTTTCCTCAAGGCTAGCGACATCACTGTTCTCACAATAGACGCCTCCGATGTCGTTGAGGCTCGGGGAAGTCGCACACCAAACCGACGTTGCTGCGCCCTGCGCAAAATTTTTCTTATCCGATTTCGGATCAATTACTGGCGAGCCATTTTCATCGAGCGCTCCGAAAGAATTGATCTCTTCGGAAGATAGATGTCGGGCCAATGGGCCGACCACCGAGCCCGGATGTACCGAATATGCCCGGATGCCGTTTTTGCGTCCCCGAGTGTCCACGGCGGCCGCGAAAAGAGAGTTGGCAGTCTTGGACTGACCATAAGCCTGCCACTTATCATACGGGCGCTGCAAGAAATTCGGATTCTCGGGATCGATCCCGCAGATATGGTGTCCTCTTGACGACAGGGCGACCACCCTTGCCCCATCCTTCGCTTGTAGTAAGGCAGGCCACAGAGCTACGGTGAGCGCGAAGTGGCCGAGGTGGTTGGTTGCGAATTGTCCCTCGTTGCCTTCGTTATCCCTGAAAAGCGGGGTAGCCATGACACCTGCATTTAGTATTAGCCTGTCGATCGAGCGGGAAGACTGCAGGAATTCGCTAGCGAACCTTCGGACGGAACCGCGGTCGACGAGGTCTAGCTCGTACACTTCCGTCCGTGAGATCCCCTCGAGGGCTTTCTCGGCCTCAGCGACGCGTCTCACTGGAACCACGACCTGCGCACCGAGTAACGACAGTACGCGAGTGGTCTCCAAGCCCAGCCCGGACGCACCTCCGGTGACCACCACAAGTTTCCCGGTCATGTCGATATTTTCAGCTACCTGCTCAGCCGTAGCCGCAGGCCCCCAATTGGTACCAAGAGGAATCTGTTGATTTGACATATTAGCCTCACTTTTGTTCCGTCACAGATATGGCGGACGAAATCCGGATTATCTATATTCGGGATACTTGATTGATATAGCGAACGTCCGATTATGACTACCGACCCGTTATCCGACATACTCAAGTTGACCAAGGCACGCGGAGTTAATTCGACTGGTTTGAGGATTCGTGGAAACTTTGCCGTCAGGGTGGATATGCATGAGGGCATGAAGTTCAACGCGGTTACCGATGGCTCGTGCTTTTTGCGAACGGACGATGGGAAAGTCTATGATCTCTCTCCAGGGGACTGCTTCTTGTTGACCAAAGGGCTACCTTTTATCGTCGGTAACGATCCGAATTGCTGGCCCCTTCGGGCGGATGAAGTTTTCGCCAATGCACCAGATGGGTTCGCGTCGCTCGTGACAGGTGACGCACCTGAAGTGACATTCATAGGCGGTAAAATGACCTCCGACCGCAGCATGTCATTGCTGACCGCAGGACTGCCTCCTGTCCTTGTTCTCAGGCACACAGACCCGGCAGCGGTGAAAGTCAGATGGCTGCTCGATAGGTTGAAGGACGAAGTTTCTTCTAGGAGACTCGGCTCTGAGGCAATGTCGGAGCAAATCATGCATATGATCTTCATCGAAATGATCAGGGTGTTCCCAAGGGAGGATCTAGCCAGCGGCTGGCTTGCTGCTCAGTCGGATCGAAAAATCTTCAAGGCCATACAAGCTATGCACGGCAACCCCGGCCATAAATGGAGACTTGACGAGTTGGCCTCACTGTCGGGCCTCTCTAGATCGCAGTTCGCAGCACGGTTCGCGCATGTTGCTGGACAAGCGCCGCTCGAGTATCTGACTAAATGGCGAATGGCGCTCGCGCGCGATGCTCTCGTCAGCAGGTCAGGTACGATAGCCCAGGTGGCGCAAAGGATGGGCTATGGCTCGGAAGCAGCTTTCGGGGCGGCCTTCAAAAGGGTATTCGGATCGTCGCCAAGGGAATTAACGGACCTTGATCGTGCAGCCGAAGGGCGAGTGCCGTCCTCCGGCGGTTATATGAAGTTACCGCACTCTACGTGACTGCGATGGCCTACTTCACCACCTGCTTCGCTAGATCGACAGAGGCCTCAGCATACCGATTGGTGCCGAGTACACGTTTTGCCTCGCTCGTCGAAACCCACTCGCTGAACGGCGTAGCACTGACACGGTCAGGATGCTTGGGAACCAGTGATCCCTGTTCGAGCGGCGCGCCGAACCATGTTGCGTCTCGATCGACAACAACGTTTCGACCGTCATTCGTGACGGCAAATGCACGTTCAAGCCAGTTGCCGATCGAGGCACGTTCCGGTCCAGCAATCTGGAGCAAGCTCTCGATGGTCTGTCCAACCGCTACGTCGGCAAGGATCTCTCCGACGTTTTCCGCAGCGATCGGCTGCAGTAACGCGTCCGGCGGATTGACTGCAACGCCTTTGGTAAAACCTCCAGCGATCGTCGGGAGAAACTCGAAGAACTGCGCGGACCGCACGATGGTGCATGAGATGCCGGATGCCCGAGCGACGTTCTCCTGCGCAAACTTAGCTTTGTAGTAAGGGTTCCCTGGGAGTTGGTCGACACCGACTATCGAGAGAGTGACGTGGTGCCTCACGCCAGCTTGTCGTTCCGCCTTGGAGACATTTTCGCCGGAGACCGAGAAGAACTCGCGAAGCGTGGCCTCATCGAAAGAGTGAACATCAGATGTGTCGACCACAACGTCGGCTCCCGAGAAAGCGGCCTCCAGCCCCACACCAGTCATGGTGTCGACACCTGATCGACGCGATGCCGCAACGACCTCTATACCGGACTCCCTAAGCCGCCGGACAACGATCGACCCGATCATACCGCTACCGCCGAGAACGACGGCTTTCATGACTTTCGACATGTTCACTCTCCTTTGTTGATGTTTTAGGTGGAACCAACCGTGGCCGATCGAGATCGTACCGGATAGCAAGACAGCGCAGCTAAAAATCGGCTCGCAGAATAATAAGTTGCTCGATGCCTTCGACGCCGACAACGAAGTAGAAAAGAAGAACCAGTGGCTCCGGCAAACCCGGCGCGTCGAAGTTCCCGGTTACCTTTGCAGAGACGATAGCCCCCGTCTTCCGGGCACGAACGCTAAGTATCTCGGCCTTCATATCAAGACCGACGACGTCTCGTTCCGCCCACCTCCTAAGATCCCTCTCACCCGTCAACTCCAACATCTGGTCGTTGATGACCGTGTTCGAGGTAAAGTGCCCGAGAAGACCTTCGATATCCCCGGCATTTAGCGTGGAAAAGAAAGACCTAATCAAAGGTGGCATAGGGTCCATTTGAGTGTGTTGAACGTGTCTTTCCGATGTCAGTAATGCCATCTCGATATCTCCGGGTTCAGTGATCCAGAGATATCGCGACAAGTGCTCTGCCGTGCAGTTAATCCTCGTTAAATTTCGTTATTCCATTGATTTGCTTCAGTTAATATCCTTGCCACTTTAAGGCATCCAACCTTTTTTACGACCGCAACAATTATGTTCGACGGCCAACATCCCTTATCGAACCCTAACGTCTCTGAACTCGCTCAATGATCTTCGGTCGCCAACAATGAGGTCATCATGCAACGCAACCAAGAGCTTGGAGATCGACCATGCAAATCAGCACCAGTATCAATGTTGCAAACCAGCTTCCTACACCTTGCCAGACCGTTCATTTCATCGAACCCGATCTCGACGCGCGGAACACGATGGCTCAGTTTCTACGAGATAACGGCTACGATGTCGCTGAATATGACGACCAGCAGGAATACGTGATGAGCCCCACTGAGATGCACGGTGGTTGTGTTGTGATGACTGCGGAAGCTGATGGCATGGTGCCTTACACGAGCTTGCCGTTGCCCGTGATCGTCATCAGCCATGTGGAGGACGTACGCGCAAGCGTCGACGCCATGAAATCTGGCGCAGTAGATTTCCTCATGAAGCCACTCGACGGTCACGCGCTCCTTCGCGCCATCGGTGTCGCTCTCGAGATGGAGGGCAGGATCCGAGAACGCCGCGTGGCTAGGGAGGCCATTTCATTGAGCGAGCAAAAGCTTACCCCTCGTGAGCGTCAAGTTTTCAAGGCGGTCACGAGTGGTCTGATGAACAAGCAGATCGCCTACGAGCTGGGCATCAGCGAGATCATGGTGAAGATTCATCGGGGAAGAGTGATGCGAAAAATGGGCTCCCGTACCCTCCCCGATCTCGTGAGAAAATATGATGTCGTTCAGGCGATCAAGGGTAGCCATTCCGAATCGCTGGACGTGCTCGCCCTCAACTAGGAGTTTTTGGCTAGCGTATACTTTGGTTTACATCGTCTCCGCGATCTCTGTCGGTTAGTCTCACTTTTTGATCCTTGCGGTACTATTTCTGCCGCGAGAGCACACCGACAGGGATTTGCATCTCCTAGTGCCCAAATGCGGGCCGAATGCAGTTTCGCTGCTGTGGAGAAGGCTGATGGCTTACCAATTCGGACCATTCCGACTGTCGCCGAGCGAGCGGCGCTTGGAGCGAGACGGTGCTTCTGTTTCTATCGGTAGCAGGGCATTCGATTTGTTGGCCGTTTTGGTCGAGAACGCCGGAGCCGTGGTCACGAAGAAGGAGCTGACCGCCAAGGCATGGCCGGACACCGTTGTCGATGAAGTGAGTCTCAGGGTCCATATTTCAGGTCTTAGGAAGATACTGGGCGAGAACGACGCGGGCAATCCTTATATCACCAATGTGTCCGGTAGAGGGTATATGCTGGCCGCGGTTATGCAGCGGGATGGAAACGCGATATCCCATGAGGTCTCTGCCACAGCTGCACGAAACTCCCTTCCCCCGCCGCTGGCGCGTATCGTGGGAAGAAGCGAGGCTATCACCCAGTTAGCCAACCGGATTGAGGCACATCGTTTCGTCACAGTGCTCGGTGCGGGCGGAATGGGGAAAACGACACTGGCAGTATCCGTCGCAAACCGTCTGGCTACATCCTTTCCTGACGGTGTAGTATTCATTGATCTAGCTCCGTTGAATGACGGACGCCTCTTGAGTACTACCATAGCCTCGAACCTCGGCGTAGCCGTTCCCGTCGATACGGCTGCCTCGGTTATTTGTTCATTTCTAAACGGGAAAAAGCTGCTCCTGGTTCTCGACAACTGCGAGCAGGTTGTCGACGCAATTGCCGCGCTCGCGGAGATGATCCACACCCACTGCCTCGACGTCTGCATCCTTTCCACAAGCCGCGAGGCTTTACGAGCCGATGGCGAATATATCTACAAGATCGAAGCGCTGCAGACGCCGACACCGGAATGCTCGACCGAGGATAGTCGGTCATACCCGGCGATGCAGCTTTTTCTAGATAGGCACTTCGCCGCGGGGGCCAACCAGGAGCTCGACGACACGGAATTGGAACTGGCGGCTGAGATTTGCCGCCGTCTCGATGGTATGGCGTTGGCGATCGAGCTAACGGCTGCCCGGGCCGCTTCACATGGCTTAGCACGAACTCTCGAATTGCTCGAGCAGCGCTTCGGCATTCACTGGGGTGGTCGGCGCACAGCTCTTCCACGCCATCAAACCCTACTCGCCCTGCACGACTGGAGCTACAATTTGCTCAGTTTGGAGGAGAAAGCTCTTCTCAGGAGAATTGGATGGTTGAGCGGAACATTTACCGCTGACGCAGCAGCGGCCCTGTCACGCGGCGATAGCGAATCAGTCCTCGACACATTGGCCGACAAGTCATTGATCACGCGGATCATAGATCGGAACGCTGCTCCAAGATATCGCCTGGCAGAAACCACCAGAGCCTACGCACTCGAAAGGCTTCAAGCCGATCAAAACGAGGTTCTCGAAGTGGCGGCCGCGCATGCAGCTTACTTCCTCCACCTCATGAAGAGTCACGCCGAAAAGGCAGATTCATTTCATCTGACAGGAATGTCGAGATCAAATCCGGATGCTCTAGCTAACGTTAGGGCCGCGATCAGCTGGTGCTACGGCGACGGTGACGACCCTATCCTCGGCGCGCGTCTCGTCGCGTACGCGTCTCCACTGTTCCTTGAACTCTCCCTGCTTGATGAATGCTTCCGATGGTGTGATCTTGCGCTGTCCGCGCTACCGTCCGTCCTAAGTGGCAGTATAGCTGAAGCTATGTTGCACCAGGCCCGAGCCGTATCGGGCATCATCGTTAAGGATGCGCGAGAAACTGTGACGGCCTCGTTCGAGCGGGCTCTGGAGATAGCCAAGAACCACGATAACCTCCGCCTCCGGCTCGATACGATGGCGGGATACAATATCTTCGTGATGCGAGCGGGCGACTGCTATCACGGCTCTCGAATCGCGGATGAGGGGCAAAGTGCAAGCAGCACCTCGAACGACGAACTGGCTAACCGCCTCGTCCTGTGGATGAAAGGTATTAGCTATGCCTATGCTGGGCACGTATCAAGCGCGCGAGAAGTTCTGGAGAATGGATGCCCGGCCGATTATCTCGCACCTCTCGATTTGACCCTCGTGGTGTTCACCCAGTACATCCGAGCGAAGGTTCAGCTCGCTCGCGTCTTGCTCTTTCAGGGCTCAGACGAGCAGGCACTGTTCGCCGCTAAAGGCGCGATAGAC
The DNA here is from genome assembly GCA_900469445.1 of Hyphomicrobiales bacterium. GTDB lineage: Bacteria > Pseudomonadota > Alphaproteobacteria > Rhizobiales > Rhizobiaceae > Neorhizobium. The sequence continues at coordinate 232,193 of UBXM01000006.1, read as the reverse complement.
GCCGCGTCCCAATATGGACATCCGATACCGCTCTGCATTGCGCTGGCTTACGGAGCATCTACGGCGATTTGGTTGGAGGATCTCACCAGCGCGGAAGATATGAGGTCCGAATTATCTCTGATCTCCGAACGCCATTCACTTCACGGATTTCAAGCCGTCAGTAAAGCGTTAGCAGGAGAAATCCGGATTAGGCAAGGCTTCCCGCAAGAGGCCGTAAACATGATCCAACAAGCGATAGACATTATGGCCTTACGCAACCACGAGCATATGCTCGTGAGTTTCCATGCATCACTGGCGGAAGCTCATATGGCTCTCGGTGAACGGCAAAAAGCCGTTGTCGAGATTGATGTGGCGATCGGCATGGCGGAAAAAGGTGGAGAGATATTTCAGTTATCTGATTTGCTGCGGATCAGAGGAGGAATACGAGTATCGGATCCGGCAGCGCAGGCTGAGGCATTAGAGGACTTACGGCATGCTTGCGAAATCGCCAAATCTAACGGGAATATTATGTACGAACTTAACGCCGCTGCTGCCTTGAAGGAGGCCTTGCGATCTTCCAAAGTCTGCTTTCCGGTTCTCGCCTAAGCTGCTGTCGTCGATTCGAACAGACCTTGAACCAACGACATTATCGGCATGCCTTATGATGAGCGCATAAGGTTCGCGTGAGCGGGCTCGTCAGGCGGCGGATATGCTGGAGGGGACGCGAAAAGAGATCGCGTGCCCCTGCCTTGGCATCCGATGCTTAACGCAGCGGTTTACTGAAACTTCCTGTGGCTGCTTGGAAAACGGAGGAAAAACCGGAAGCGTAGTCCTGCTCGGTGAGACTTCCTTTTCCATTTCTGTCCAGCTCACTCCAAGTCTTTTCGACGTCGGCCAGATCAGGTTGATATCCATCGGAGCGCGCTTGCATTGCACGGTCGATGTATTCTTGACGTTCGACGATGCCATCGCCATTGGTGTCGTTACGCTCGAAATTGTTTTTTGCAAGCCGAGCTAAGAATGCTGCAGCAGCATCGTCATTGCTTACCGAAACGCTGCCTACGGCACTCCCGCTTCTGCCCATCAGAGACGCAACGGACTCGGATGGCCCTTCACTGTTGTCCTTTGATTTGGCTCTTGGAACCAGAAGTGAATAAATATCTGAAGATGAACCGACCCGCATGGGAATCTCCCTCAATGGTTGCAGACGATGAGTGCGCGTGCAAACTTGTGTGAGCCTGACTTTCTGCGTGCTAGTCGACGCGCAGAGATCATCCGTGAAACTGATCACGCCATATGCGAGCTCTCTGTAATGTGGGCGGTATCGACATCCTCAAAACTGCTGTCTGCTCTACGCATACCTGAGTATGGCTGACGAAGACTAACCCACTGTGATCTCCTTACAAAAGATAGGGAGATCTAAATGAGCGACGTTCGTCCGGAAGGTATCGAGGACTACACAGGACCAGCTGGTGGATGGGATGCTTTAAAAGCTACGGCAGAAGCACTCGCCAGCCAGCAAGTAGTCATCAAGGGTTCGCTGACACTCCTGAAGTCCAATCAACCCGACGGCTTCGATTGTCCCGGCTGCGCCTGGCCGGACCCCAAACACACTTCCTCGTTTGAGTTCTGTGAAAACGGCGCGAAAGCCGTCACTTGGGAATCGACAGCGAAACGGGTCGGCCCTGAATTCTTCGAGAACCACACTGTCAGCGAATTGTGGACGTGGACCGACTACGAGCTGGAGGGCCAAGGGCGTCTTACACACCCTCTCGTCTATGATAGCGATAGAGACAGATATATTCCGATAGCTTGGGACGAGGCCTTCGCTTTGGTCGGAGCTCAACTCCGACAGCTTCCTAGCCCGGATATGGCGGAATTCTATACGTCCGGACGCGCATCTAATGAGGCTGCGTTTCTCTACCAGCTTTTCGTTCGGGCTTATGGCACGAACAACTTCCCTGATTGCTCTAACTTGTGCCACGAGGCAACAAGCGTCGGGCTTCCGGAATCCATCGGCGTCGGGAAAGCCACGGTGGTGCTAGAGGACTTCGATCAGTGCGATGCGATTTTCAGCTTCGGTCATAATCCAGGCACCAATCATCCCAGGATGATGACCACGTTGTACAATGCGTCTCGCCGCGGCGTACCCATAATCGTATTCAACCCGCTGAAGGAACGTTCTCTCGAGAAGTTTGCCGCGCCGCAGAACCCAGTGGAAATGGTAACTCTGTCATCCACGCCTATCGCGTCCGCCTATCACCAAGTTAAGAGTGGAGGTGATGTTGCTGCTCTAAAAGGGATCATGAAGCGGGTAGCAGAACTCGACGACGAGAACATGCGAGCGGGCGGAAATGGCTTCATCGACTGGGATTTCATCGACGAGCACACCTCCGGCTTCGATGCATTTCTTGCGGATTTATCAAAGACCAGTTGGGAAAATATAACGAAGGCGTCAGGCTTGACGAAGGAGGCAATAGAGAGTGTTGCTGACGTATATGTCCGCTCGGAGAAGGTGATCGTTTGCTATGGCATGGGCATCACTCAGCATCGGAACGGAACGTCCAATGTCCAACACCTGGCAAACCTTTTGCTCATGCGAGGGAATATCGGCAAGCCCGGCGCAGGCATTTGTCCGCTTCGAGGTCATTCGAATGTCCAAGGTGATCGAACAGTCGGCATCACGGAGATCCCCGGTAAACCCCTATTGGATGGCATAGAGCGCGCTTTCGGATTTCGGCCCAAATCGGACAAGGGTCACAATGCTATCGAAGCGATCGATGCCATCGCTGGCGGCCGATCGAAGGCATTAATTTGCCTCGGCGGCAATCTGGCCGTCGCGATGTCTGATCCTGACAAGGTTTTTGCCGGAATGAGATACCTCGAACTGGCAGTGCATTTATCGACAAAGTTGAACCGCTCACACCTGCTGGTCGCGAAACACTCCCTTATCCTGCCTGTTCTAGGACGCACCGACATCGATATCCAGGAGAACGGACGCCAGGCCGTAACGGTCGAGGACTCGATGTGCATGGTCCACGCCTCCAAAGGCTTCCTGACCCCGCCGAGTGAACACCTACGGTCCGAACCCGCTATTATTGCGGGCATTGCCGAAGCGACCTTGGGTGGCAAATACAATATCGATTGGCGAGGGATGGTATCTAACTACGACCGAATTAGAGATAAGATCGAAAAGGTCTTTCCGAATTTCTGCGATTTCAACGAGCGTGTTAGGCACCCAGGCGGCTTCCACCTCGATATTCCCGCATCACGACGGGAGTGGAAAACACCAAATGGGAAAGCGCGCTTCATAATCGCCGATCGCTTGAGCGAAGACACGCGTCTTTCCATTCCGGGCATAATTACTCTGACTACCGTGAGAAGCCATGATCAGTACAACACAACCATCTACGGATTGAATGACCGATATCGCGGGGTCTTTGGTCGTCGGGATGTCCTGTTCATGAACTCTGATGATCTTTTGGAGCGCGGGCTCTCGGACGGATCGAGAATAGACATTGCTGCGGTCCCGGACGAAGGTGAAGGTCTAAGTTCGCAACGTGTTCTAAGCGGCTTTATTGCGGTCGAGTATCAAATAGCTCGTGGAACGGCAGCCGGTTACTATCCGGAGATGAATAGCTTGGTGGCTTTCGGGCACTACGACAAGAAGTCGGGAACTCCATCGTACAAGGCGACGCCGGTGACTATCCGCGCTTCCACGTAGCCGATGTGCCCGGCTCGAGATGATAGACGGGGCGTGATGTGGTTTCGGTAGACCGTCGTCCGTTGGCCCAACTTTCGCGATCATTGTCTACCGAAGGACTACCGCTTTGATGTCATTGCAATCACAATACGAGTTCCTTGTGCTTTTGCTCATGGCGGTCATCGTCTTGGAGCTGGCGGCGCGACGCCTTCACCTTCCGCCTGCTGCAGCTCTCATCGTTGGCGGCATGGCTTTGGCTTTCGTGCCCGGTCTACCCACCATCGTCTTCGACCCTCATCTTGTCTTAGTGGTTTTTCTACCGCCCCTCCTGCTCAGTAGCGCATACGCGACCGTCTGGCGCGACTTTAAACGCCACTCCGCGACAATCATTTCGCTTGCTGTCGGCGCTGTTTTCTTTACGTCGGTCTCTGTCGGCATTGCTTTTCATTTTCTGTTTCCGGATCTCCCTTGGGCGGCGGGTCTCGCGCTGGGCGCTGCCGTCTCACCGCCCGATGCGGTTGCTGTTAAAGCAGTTCTCGAGAAACTTCGGCTACCTATGCGGATCACCACCGTACTGGGTGGTGAGAGCCTCGTGAACGACGCGAGCGGACTTGTTTTGTTTCATTTTGCCGTCGCTTGGACCGTCGTTGGATCCTTTAGCACTTTAGATGCGCTTGGCACGTTCACCTTGGTAGCTGCCGGAGGTATCGCAATCGGCTTTTTACTGGGCTACGTGGGGGTACTGATCCTCCAGAGGCTTGCTAGTAGCGAGCTGGTGATTACAGGTACGATGCTCCTCGCTGCATCGTCTTATATCGTTGCCGAACGTTTGGGACTATCCGGTGTCCTTTCGACCGTCACGACTGGTCTCCTACTCGGCTGGCGGCAGCACGAGATTTTTTCAGCAGCAACACGGATAACTGCTGGGAGCTTCTGGAAAATCCTTATCTTTTTGATGCAGTCGATGCTTTTTATTCTCGTTGGGCTGTCGCTGAGAGGCATCTTGGACAGGATCGAATCCAGTGATCAGGCGATCTCCGATCTGATCGTGCCCGCGACTATCATCGTGGTGGTAGTCTTACTGTCTCGCTTTGTATGGCTTCTCGGTTCCGATCTACTTTGGTTCACGCTGGGCCGGATCGGGTTCCCCGTAAAAAGGGCACCCGCGTTATCCGTGACACTCATCCTTGGTTGGGCTGGAATTCGTGGTCCGGTCACGTTGGCTGCGGCGCTAGCGTTGCCGGAGAGTTTTCCGGGCCGCGACGTGATCCTGGTTTCGGCTTTCGGAGTCATATTTGTGACAGTTTTGGCTCAGGGCGCGTCACTACCTCTGGTGGTGAAAGTCCTGCCTTCTACGGGATTACAGACTTCGACACGTCTTGCAAAAGATGAAGCTCTGGCCAGGATGAACGTATCGGACGCGCAGTTCGCTGCCTTCTCTGCCCTCAGTTCCGTTCCGCCTACCCACGAAGAAAAGTGCCTCTTGGATCACTATCACAATAGAGCTGCCCGCCAACTCTCGAGCGTATTGGAAGAAGAATTGAAGTCCGACGGCAGCTCAACTCGCCCTTCAGCAGCGATGTTAGCGGCGATTAAGGCCGGGCGTTTGGAACTGCTCAGAATGTATCGTACCGGTGAGATCAGTGACGTTATTCTTCGGAAGCTAGAGCAGGACTTAGATATCCAAGAGTTCGGGAGCCAGTCCCTGTGACGAGATTATCGATCCGCCCGTCGGATGATAGCTTTGGTATAGCTGTTGTGCCTCGTTTGTTTTGGGCATCTTTTGGTACCGCTGGAGTAGCGTTCAGTCCTAGCGGTAAAAGAGCAGGTTAGTCCTCTTGCTCGATACCATCATCCCGTGTTCTGCCACCCGCCCGACGCAGGCACGGGCTGATGGATCCAGCTTACGGGACATGCGTCGGTGCGCCCTAGCGGCTTCCGGCTTGCGATACACGCTCCGATCAAAATGGATCCAATCTATGCGCTTCGTGCTCACGGCTATGACCCTGTCCATCCTTAGCATCCTGGCATTCAAATATGCCGATCATTCCATCGGCTACGATATATTTATGGATGACGCGCATCGCGCGGCAGTGGAAGCCAGGCTGATCGAGACTCAGACCGCTTCGGATGATTAGCCTTTTGGTATTCCGACGTCGTGACGACACCGAGGTACTCGCTAACGGGCGCAACTTCTGCAGGACAGCCTTTCGTATATCTGGGACCTGCTGCATTGATGAGCCACGATCAGTTTGCTCACGCAGTATGAAGCGTGCCACTCGACAGATAGAGGTTTGGAATGTCAGTTGATCCGAAATATTTTACCAGCGCAGTCGCTACCGGAGGGGGACGGGACGGAAAGACTTCGCTGTCCGACGGTACGCTTTCTCTCCAGCTAGTCGTACCCCGTGAGCTTGGTGGGCCGGGCGGTGATGGAGCAAACCCGGAGAAGCTTTTCGCCCTCGGATACTCCGCTTGCTTTTTGGGCGCGTTGCGTATCGGAGCGCAGAAATCGGGCACCAAGATCCCCGACGGCTCGTCTGTTGAAGCTACGATCGGCATGGGTCCCCGCTCTGAAGGCGGTTACGGAATCACAGCTGAACTGCTCGTAAAACTCCCTGGTCTCGACAAAGCCACAGCGGAAGAACTGGTGGCCGCCACGCACGGCATCTGCCCTTACTCTAACGCTATCAAGCAGAGCGTATCACTGAAATCCATCGTGGAAGTCTGAAAGGAGGCGGGGCGCTTAGAGACATCCTCTGACGCCCCGCCATTCCATTGAAAGAGGTGGTTAGGCTGGGCGATTGACGCCAGTTTCACCTGTCGTTCGGCCTGTACTACGGATCCATCGCACACCCGGCAACTTACCCCCGACGTCTAAGATCACTATCGTCAAAACGAGGAGCGATAGCCCACTGACCCAAATAGGTAATGTCCGATAGGCGTCAATCACTCCTCCGACTGCCACGATTAGAACCTGGACAGCAGAAATCAGGACGAAAACCGCGATCGGAATGGCAGTATTCGCCCGTTTTTGCACCCTTCTAAAATACCCGTAGGTGAAGACCGGTGTTAGAGCGCACATCGCTCCAAAGACCATTACTCTCGCATGTGGCATGAGCGCATCGATAGCGGCGGGGCTCACTACGGCCAATCCCATGATTAGATAGCCACCACAGAGATTTGCCAGATAAGGTGGCCAAACCAAAATCCCAAACCCGTCCTCTTGTGGTCCGCACTGCCTCTCACTTACGAGTGAGGATATCCAAACTGCTCTTACAATGGAGACCGCGCAGACAATTATCGAAACGTATGCCAGGATAACCAGCCATTCTCCGATTGAGGCCATACCAGTAACTGTCGCGCTGACTGAGTTCTTGATATCGCTAGGCAATACCAGCAGGTAGGCTATGACCCATAACGTCCAAAAGCCATTCCGAAAGCCCGATAGCTCTAACCTCTCGGCAATCATGATCAGAATGACAGTGGCTCCTACCAGCGTCCCGACGATGGCAACAACAGGCGTAGGTGAGCTAATAAGATTTGCCGACGAGAGCCCTGATACAACACCATATCCTTGAAGCCCGGCTATCATGAGCGCTAGCGACCAAGTGGCAAGCCGCCCAAGCGTGCTGCCTCCCGGCGTCGGAGTATGGAAAAAAATCAGGCGTGCTATCTCGGCATACGCCAACGCGGTGAAAATCGGCGTCAAACCGAGTGCGTTTATGGATAGTCGATCACTGATGTGCGCCGAGCGGTATGCCGCCTCGACATCCAATCCGGGTAACGGCACCTTATCGGCAAAAGCATAAACGATCCCGGCAAGCAGGAAGCCCGTTAAACCACGCCAAATCTGTCCCAAGTGCCCCTCCGAACATGATCAATGTTGCCGTTTAGGAGTTGGATCGGAATTATGCGGTTTCAATAGCCTGTCGCAGACGCTCTATTGTGTCCCAGCATAATACGAGGCTACGGCTTTGATCTCGTCATCCGTCAACGCCCTGGCGATATTCCGCATTTGTTGGTTGGTGTCGTTGCGACGTGCTCCCGACGCGAAATACCTGAGCTGCGCCTCGATATAGGCGGCAGGCTGGCCATTCAGCCAGGGACTTCCGATTTTTCTCTCAATAGTCCCATGGCATGATCCACAGGGAGCGATACCCCGTGTCGGGGCACCACTTGCGACTATCAATGGCACTTCAGCGCTATCTCGACTGGAAGGGATACGTGGAAGATAGGCATAGTACGCAGCGAGATCGATCATGTCTCGGTCGTTCATGTGCGCCGCAAACGGGCCCATGGTCGCGTTGGTCCGGGCACCAGAACGAAAATCGTGCAGTTGCTTGTATATGACCTGTGCGTATTGACCTGCAAGATTGGGAGCATCGGCGCGGCTGACGCCTTCGGGCCCATGACAGATAGCGCATTGTTGCGCGAGTGTTGCACCTCGCCCGATCGATTGCGGTGATGGAGATGTCAATTCAGCGAGACCCAATGTGGCTCCTGAGATCTTGAACTCCGGCTGGATTATGTCGGTTGCCGACGACTTCACCGGAAAGCCAGCAGCATTGCAAATCGCATCCCAAATCCCCGAGAAGCGACTATCAGCATCTGCGTAAGGAAGGAGGAGAAATCCGCAGATTGCTGACGATAGGAAGATCACCAGCGTTAGCCCGACGCTCGTTGAAAACCATCGATTTGTGAGGCTGAGGAGGCGCTCCGGGTTCACTATTTCACTCCCACGTAGACAGCCGGGACCGAGGTGTCGCTTCTCACGGCAAGCTGCAAAATCGGGAACCCGTAATTGGTAGCAGTCAGCGCAATCATCAGTCCCACCCACAGACCGTGGCTGTTAAGCGCCACCGGAACCCTTTGCGGCGGATGTACCGCGACCGAAAATCGGTATTCACCGGGGTCCGCCTTTTCGGAAAGGTGACCTCGTATCAAAATGACGAAAAAAAGCGCCGCCGAGACTACTAGTATCAATCCGCCTGTCGCCGAGAGGATAACAGGGAGCGCTTGGTCGGCAATCGCCGGATGAGTGTAGTCATAGTATGCCATCCGTCGAGGCATGCCCAGGATCCCTACGTAGTGCCAAGGGAAGGTGGTCACGATCATTCCGATGAACCAGAGCCAGAGCTGCAAGCGCATAAGAGACAGATTCGCCAAATTACGACCAGTCAAATGCGGCCACAGATCGTAGGCGATAACAAAGTACATTATGACGATGGCACCGCCGAAGATCAGGTGGAAGTGACCCGTGATCCATTGAGTGTTGTGGATAGACGCATCGAGCTGGTAGCTCATGTTTATGAGGCCACCTGCTCCGCCAAAGCCGAGCATTATGAAAGAAAAAGTCACCGCGAGCATAGTGGGATTATTCCAGGGCAACGCCACAAGCCAACCGAATGGCCCGCGCCCACCCCTTAAGCGGCTAGCAATTTCGACCGATGCGCAGATCGTGAACACGGTGAGGAGCGTCGGCAATGCAACGATCGCAGTAAACACCGAATGCACGAATTTGAATCCAGCGCCAACCATCGGATCGGCGAACGTGTGATGGATACCGATCGGCATCGCGACGACGAGGAACAGCACGAAGGATATACGAGCCATGGAGTCGCTATACAGCTTTCCCCCGATCGCTCGGGGAACTATCGTGTAGTAGGCGATGTAAGTCGGGATCAGCCAGAAATACACGATCGCATGTAGCGTCCAGGAGAAGAAAATTCTAGCGAGGCCTGCATCTATCGTTGAGCGAAGCCCCACAGCTACAGGAATGATCTGCAGGATCAATTCGAGCGCAGCCCCGACCGCTGTCCATCCCCAAAGGTATGATCCTGCAACATTTGCGTACATCGCTAAGGGTACCGGTTTTCCGGAATTGGCGCGCTTCCATCTGATCAGGTTGATGGACATGAGCGCCACCCAGATCCAGGACCCCACGACGACCAGCACAACGCCGATGTAGTAGAACGGGTTTCCGATCATCGGTGGGTAGAAGGTGTAGAGAACCGAAGCAAGGCCCGCGGAGACCGGGATCATAGCCATAATGGACCCGATCAAAATAAGAGCGATCCCCGCCCAAGCCCAGCGGACGCCAGCGATAGGTGCCTTGAGTGAGGTCTCGGTAATCGCATAGCCGAAACCCATAGCGATAAGCGTCGGAAAGACGTATCCCATGATGGTGCCATGGGCTGTAACCGACCGGTAATACCATTCTGGATTACCGATCCAACCAGCCAACGGGCTGCGGATAAACATCTGCCAAGCACCAAGCAGAAGCGCTAGGCCGAAACCACCGAACGCCATCCAGAAATGCGCAAGGACTAGCCGTCTACTATTCAACACAGCTAACCCTCCGCTTGCTCGCGGCGAGCGACATAAACTCGTTGCGATCTATGACTTTTACCATCGCCCACATACCCTCGTGGCCGACGCTGCAGAATTCCTGGCACGGCATGAGGTGATCTCCGACACGCGAGAAGCGCGCCACCTGTTCTGATACGTACCCCGGTACAAGCATCGTGTTGACGTTCGTTTGCTGTATCAACAGACCGTGCACGACATCGGCACTCGTAGCTCGAAATGTAACCTTCGTGTCCACCGGGACCAAAATGCACTGCGGGGTGAAGGAGTATTGCTGGCCTACGGCTCGGACCGTCACCGAACCATCAGGCTCGATCGCGGATCCGAGATTCGTCTCAACGAACTCACCGGATAGGTGGATCTTTTCAGGATCTATTATTTCGACACGCGCCTGAGGCATGGTGGCTTGGTGTATTCCGGCGACCGCTGCCATCGCAGTCAGGAAGACAACTATCAATATCGAGATTGCAGCCCAGCGCCGCTCGATCTTCTGCGCGACTACCGCGCTCGCGGCGTGATCTTCCGATGTCATGGAGTAGAACTCCGCGGTAGGAAAACGAGAAGATAAAAGAGGATCCAAAGACCTACGACAATCGCTGTAGCGATCCCGGCCACGACTATCGCTCCTCGAGGTCCGTTCGCGACGATGCGATCTACTTTCGCATCATGTGCCGAAGCGTCCTGCTCCAATAGCTCGTTATTTATCATAGTGTCCTCACTGCAAAGGTGCTGAACGTAGTCGATTAGCCTCTGCAGCACTGATAGGCGCTCCAGAGTTGCCCCACGACGTACGGATATAACTTACGACCGCAGCTACCTCATCGTCGGACAATGTTATTGAGAACGGAGGCATCCCATACGGCATCGGATTGCCGAAAGTTCCCGGTGGGAAACCTCCATTCAAGACCATACGGATGGCGTTTACCGCGGAATCCATCTGGATCGACTGATTTCCCGCAAGAGGCGGATAATGAGGCGGTTCGCCCTGCCCATTCGCACCGTGACAGACCGCACACTCACGATCGTAGACAGACTTTCCCAGGCTCAACAGCAAGCTGCTCTCCGCATGAGGCAGTCGAGATGTCGCGGGTTTAGGAGAATCCTGGGCAATGCTCTTGAGGTATACCGCCATTGCCCGAGTATCCGCATCGTTCAGATACTGCAGACTATTATAGACGACGTCTGCCATGGGCCCGTAGACAGCACCACGATGAGAAATCCCCTTCTGCAACAGGTCGGTGATATCTTCGATACTCCAATCGCCGAGCCCGGCCTCTTTGTTCGATGTTAGAGAGGGAGCGTACCAGTTCTGCATTGGTATCAAGCCACCCTTGAAAGCATCGGCTTCTGAATTGCCACCAAGAGCGTTGATCGGAGTGTGGCACATACCGCAATGCCCAAGGCCCTCGACGAGGTATGCGCCTCGGTTCCATTCATCAGACTTCGATTGATCAGGTTTGAAGTTACCCTGTTCGAAAAAGAGCGTGCGCCAGCCAAGTATCAGAGATCGGTTATTGTACGGGAAGTCGAGATCATGCTCGCGGTTGTGCTGAGTGACAGGAGCGATTGTCCGCAGGTACGCAAATATGGCATCGCTGTCCTCGCGGGAGACTTTCGTATACGAAGCAAACGGCATTGCGGGATAAATCAAACCACCGTCCGGAAACCTGCCTTCATGCATGGTTCGGTAAAAATCGTCAGAGGTCCAACTGCCGATTCCGGTCTCTACATCAGGAGTAATATTCGAGGTGTAAAGTGTACCGAACGGTGTCGGCATCGCCAGCCCGCCAGCGAATAGTTTGCCTTCTGGCGAAGTGTGACAAGCGACGCAATCTCCCGCTCGAGCTAGGTATTCGCCCTTTTCGATGACCGAGGCCAGCCGTTCTTCCGAGCGCGCCTCGTTCTGAGAACTCAGGCCGAAAGCCGCCATTGCTGCTAGCCATGAGGCCGATAAAAGCTTGAAGGAAGACCTCATTGATGTCCCTCCATGACCTGACTGCCGCACGTTAACGGAAGCTCGAATGTGCCTTCGGGTTCAGGATCACGGTTAGCAGGCGCTGGTCTGGATGCCAGCCAGGCGGAAAGAGCCCGCACATCATCTTCCGACAAATTTCCCGCGACGACTTGCATACAATCAGGTGCATTTGCAGTACGCGTACCGTAGCGCCACCCGCCGAGCTGGGCGCTGATATAGCTCGCCCTCAGGCCAAGCAAGCCGGGAATTCCGGGCTTCTGGCCCGTCAAGAATGCTCCATGACAGCTGACACATGCGGGTAATCCTCGCTCTGCGTCACCTGCTAGTGCTAGCTTTTCACCTTCGGCCAAGATTGCGGCACTAACATCACTCGGATCGGGAGCAGGGAGTGGTGGGCTCTGGCTAGCGTAGTGTTCCGCGATTTGCCTTAGGTAGGTATCCGGGAGAAAATGAAGCAAATAATTCATAGGCGGATACTTCCGCCTGCCACTACGGAAAGCCAGGAGTTGATTATAAAGATAGCCTGCAGGCTTCCCAGCAAGACGCGGGAAGTAGGGATCGTCTGTTCCCTTCCCCGCCGCACCGTGGCACGGGGTGCAGGCTTCAAGGCGCTTAGCCATCTCTCGCTGCGCGTCGTCACTTGCGCTGACGCGTGAAGCTCCAGCTAGGAGTAAGATACAACAGAGGCCCAGGGCGAGATTTGAAAGGTTCATGTCAACCGTCTCGTTCGGAAAGACGAGCAGAGTTCAGAAGAAATACAAGAGCTATCGACAGCAGCCAGAGCGATCCACTCGCCCGCCGACGCCAATCAGAATGCGGGATAGATAACAGACGATCAGATTTTCGATCTACGTATACCGAGGTATAGCTTCTGGGCATTGCTGTGCGCTGACGAAACACCGTCGATCTCGAAGTATGGCCCCGCCCGGACCTTGCCCTCGCCTCGTACGGCTCGGGCGGTCGTCACGCGTCCGAATATCACCGCACATGTCGCATTCGCCCCTCTGAAATTCCTGAGGGGCGCTGGTTTTTTCCTGGGGCTAGCGGGTTAAGTCAATGCCACCACGCTTACGATCTATCGGACCATCTACTAGTCGATACGTTCGATTTTGCCGCAAGCTATTGGGATCGTAACATGTGATGGCACAGTTCCCAGCGACCCGACCGATGCGGGCAAATCACTGTCACTTGGAACGCCATGAACGTAAATGACCCGTTTGTCGAGTTCCAGTGATGCACCATCATAAACGCGGCCGAATGTCTGCTCGAGCTGCTTCAGGGGCACCATTTTCGTGTACTCGAAATCACCCTTCGCAGACGCGTGAGGATAAGTATGGGTCGGTATGACCATATCTTCGGGCTTATCGTTGAAGGGAACCATCGTTGTCCCGGACTGGGGCTCTGTCTCGCCCAGATCGATGTAGCCATCCCTGTTTTTATCCATGTTTGCAGTCACACAAGTCGCGTCTTTGGCATTCGGGAATCCATGAAAGTGTTCCCAATGCTCGATATTCGCCGGGACGCCTTTCATGACGATACGAACTTCGAGTTGCTCGCCCTGAACCGTCAAAATTGCATCCCCTTGGGCGGCCGAGCCGATCTTGTCCGCATTCAAACTGGTTAGATGTGCCTTATACGACTCCGCACTAGCGGAGCCCACAGCGAGTACAGTGCCGCTACACAAGGTTACGATGGCACTGAGAATTGAGATCTTAAGTGAACGCATTTTTCTCTCCATATAAAAATTGACCGTAGGCTGCGTACATGGAAGCGCACTCGCCTCATCTAACCCATTCGCAGCTGCAGGCTCCTTCGGCCCCACTATCCGCCGCCATCAGCTGCTGCAAAGGTGGTGTGGGTCAGGATGGAGACGTTCATCGGAGGTCAGGAAGAAACGAAGGCTGTAACGCCATTAGACGATTGCTCCTTCTTGGCAGTGGCAGCAACATACACTTGTGTTTACGTCGGCTTCTCAGCGTGCCCGGAAGTTGCAGGCATGCTTTTGATCTCAGCGCCGCGGCTACAGAGTAGCCAAGAGAATAGCATCGTCATTCTGGACGGAGTAATGCAGCCTGACGTCGCTTCAGGGACGGTGTTTTGGCTCTGATCGGAATGACTGGACCGTGCCCCCCCCCAACACGTCTCTTCGCAGGGTGCATCAAGATCGAAGTGGCGAGAACTTCTATCCGCCACCCTTACCCATCGGCGTTCCGGGGTCCACGCAACGCAAGTGAGCAAGGTATACTTTCGTCCGCTCCGGCTCATTTCTATCAGGTGTGAGACGACCCTCTAGACCTCGATCGACATTGGCTCATCTCGAAATGGGCGTTACACGCTGAAATCTGAACAGGCGAACTATGCTTGCGTCTGCTCATCCCATATCAAGTCAGACAGGAAGTCACATAACTCGCGGCATTCATTGCAACCCGCGCCGAATATTACAGCGGTGGTCACAACGGAGTACGATCTTGTCCAGACAGCATGCCAGCCCCGTCGTAATCACTCAGGGCACCTCGACTTCTCTACGTCAGGTGAGACTCGGCGCAACACAGGATGGTGTAAGTGAAGCCGATATCCAGAAACTGATACACATGCATCCCAGCACTCTACCGATAGAGGAGATCGATCCGGCTTACAAATCACCGGTCGCTATCTGCCGGGAGTTGATGACACCAGCAGGACCGATCGATAATTTTCTGGTGACACCGTCGGGTTTGCCCATCATCGTCGAGTGCAAGCTTTGGCGGAATCCCGAAAGCCGCAGGGAGGTCGTAGGACAAATCATCGACTACGCGAAAGAGCTGAGCCGTTGGACCTCCTCGGATGTCCAACGCGAGGTCAGCCGCCGTCTCCAGCTACCCGGCAATGTTGTACTGGACCTAGTTAGAGCGATTGACCCTTCAGTCGATGAAATCGCCTTCAACGATGCTTTGAGTTTGAACCTTCGGAAAGGACGCTTTCTACTATTGATCGTGGGCGACGGCATTCGCGAAGGCGTCGAGACCATCGCCGAATACCTTCAGCGCCACGCGGGACTACAGTTCTCGCTCGGCCTTGTCGAGATGCCCATTTTTGCCATGCCTGACGGCGGGCTGCTTGTTACGCCGCGTGTGTTGGCAAAAACGGCCACGATCTCCAGGACCGTGGTTTCGGCACCGGATGGGTATGTAGTGGTTGATGGTCCCACTGGCGCGGAAGCTAATGGCGATATAGATCCGGATCGCGAAGCCATCGCCGCCGAACGCTTCCAATTTTGGACCGATTTCCTCGGACACCTACGACTCGACGACCCGGAACAGCCGATGCCTAAGGCGGCAAAATTGGGCTATATCTCGGTTATGATGCCTGCTCCTAATGGAAGCTCTTGGCTTACCGTGTATCGAGAGAAGGCAAAGGACACATTAGGCATCTTCCTGTCTGCGAGCAGGAATACTGCGGGCGAGTTCGCGATGCAGACCGTCGCTGACGCCTGGGATGAGATCAGGAGTGAGTTCGGTGGCACCGCTGAGATCATTGACCGCGACGGCCGGAAGACAGTTTCAGACAGCAAAATTTTTCCCGCGCTCAGCACTCCGCAGGGTAAGGCCGAGGCGTTCGAATGGTTGGCGGAACGCGTCAATACCTTCGTAAATATCGTTCGCCCCCGAGTACGGTCGGCCGCCATCGACTATGAGAGCAAAAGCACGTGATCCCGTGCCCGTTAGCTTTAACGGCCAACGACAGCTGACGATACCTCCGCCGTTGGTTTCGTCGACGAATCCGCAGCTACAATGCTCAATTCGCGACGTCGTTCGTGCGCTTGGGCAGCCTCCAGCCGGGCCTCGGGAAGTGGCATGTATACCCGTTGGGAATACGCTCCAGATAGTCTTGATGCTCAGGCTCAGCTTCCCAAAAATCCCCGGCGGCGACCACTTCGGTCACGACCTTGCCGGGCCAAAGTCCCGACGCGTCGACATCAGTGATAGTCTCCGCTGCGATGGCCCTCTGCTCATCTGTCGTAAAAAAAATAGCAGACCGATAGCTCGTTCCGATGTCGTTTCCTTGTCTGTCAGCCGTGCTTGGATCATGGATCTGGAAGAAAAACTCGAGGAGATCGCGATATCCAATGCGAGTGGGGTCGAAATCAATCTCGATCGCCTCGGCATGACCTTCGTGGTTTCGGTAAGTTGCACTTTCGACGTCACCGCCTGTGTATCCTACCCTAGTCGAAACGACACCCGGGAGCTTGCGGATCAGGTCCTGCATTCCCCAGAAACACCCGCCTGCCAAGACAGCGCGTTCACTAGCCATGATTAATCTCCGTAAGGTTGATGCCTACGATATGGTGGCTATCGGTCACCTTATCCAGTGATCGAGATGCGCCTTTCCTACAATTCGTCCGATGCTGCGAATGGTAATAAACCCGCCCAGCAGGCGGATAATCAGAGTGAGCCTCAGCCACCGACCACGAAAAGGTGCAAGCCCGAGTTGACTCTTTAACGCGGATGGACGTAGGTTGCGTTAAACTTAACGCGGATGCGATAGGGTTCAGTTATGTCTGCGAGTAGTAACGATGGTGGAAGCCACGGTGACCTGGTCTTCTCGGAGGACGGGGCATCCGATCGTCGGAAAGGGGCAAGTCTCTTTGGAGTATCCGTCGAGTATGGCCTCCATACTCTTCTCTGGCTCGTCACCGAGACACCGAAACGCGCGAGCAGCCGAGATCTCGCTGAAATGCAGGGAGTTCCAGCAGCCACGCTGGCGAAAATAATGCCGAAACTCGAGAAAGCCGGAATCGTCAATTCGAGCGACGGCATCACAGGCGGCTACGAGCTAGCGAAGTCGCCCGGCGTAATCTCCGTCCTTGAAGTCGTGGATGCCATTGAGGGCGACCGTAAACTGTTCGACTGCAAGGAGGTCCGACGTGGCTGCATCCTATTCGCGGGCGCGCCGCCATCGTGGTCGGTGGATGGTGTCTGTCGCATTCATGCCGTCATGCTGAGAGCGGAAAAACGTATGCGATCCGAGTTGGCGAAAACCACCCTAGCCGACCTCGCTCGTGGAGGCCGACCTGAAGAGTTCGAGAATACGGTCGCGGACTGGTTTCGTGACCGCGCTACAGCGCGAGAAACAGCACGAGTCTCAGCGCTCAAGGAAGGACGGCGCTCACCACGCTAAGTGCCTAAGGCATCCAAGAGATCCGGACGACGACACATTGGTGGCGGCGAACGAAGAACTGCAAACATCTGACAAGGAAAGGAAATCGAATGACCCGCTTGAAATGGCACGAAGTTGCACCTGAAGGCGCGAAAGCTCTGTACGGCGTCCACAACTACATCATGAAGAACACGAACCTCCCGGAAGAGCTCATCCACCTGGTGTTCCTAAGGGTATCGCAGATCAACGGCTGCGCTCATTGCATCGATTTGCATAGCCGCGACTTGCGAAAGACTGTGTCTGTGGACAAAATCGCACTGGTACCCGTTTGGGATGAAGTTCCTCATCTGTTTTCCGATCAAGAGCGAGCCGCTCTGGCTTGGGCTGAGGAAGTCACCTTAGTCAGCGAAACCCACGCCTCGGACGAAGCCTATGCTGCGGCTAGTGCGGCGTTCGAAGCGAAAGATCTTGTTGATCTCACGATCACGATCGCGGCGATGAACGCGTTCAATCGACTGGGAGCACCGTTCCGGCTACCTGTAGCGGCTAAGGCTGCTTGAACTAGTGCTGGTCCTGGCGGGGCGACATTGTTGCTCCGCCTTCAGCCCCCTGGGTAACCTGACTGCTTTCGCGATCCAGTAAAGCCTGCTTCCGTTCTAGACCCCAGGTATATCCGAAGAACCTTCCATCGCTTTTCACGACGCGATGGCATGGGATCGCGACGGCGAGTGGGTTACTTGCGCAAGCGCTCGCAACAGCCGAGATCGCTCTTGGATGCCCAATTTGCTTCGCAAGTTCGTCATAGGAGATCGTTTTGCCTGCAGGCACGGCGCGGAGGGCGTGCCATACACGCCGCTGGAATACGGTTCCCCTAATATCCAGTGGCAGGTCAGATGCGTTCTGAGGGCTTTCAACCAATCCGACAACAAGCGCCACAGTGCTCTCGAACTCGGCATCGCCTCCGATGAGATCCGCGTTCGGAAATCGGATCTGCAGGTCGACAAGTAAATTATCGGGATCATCTCCGAGCAGGATAGCCGCGACTCCCTTCTGACTCGATGCGATTAGGATCGAGCCTAGAGTGGTCTCTCCGACTGCGAAATAGAGGGTTTCGTGCACACCTCCCTGCACGAAATGCGTCGGAGTCATTCCGAGCGCTTTGTTCGTGACAGCGTAAAACCTACCACTCGACCCGAAACCCGCGTCGTACAGGGTTTCAGTGACAGACTTGCCTTTGACCAGCTTACCTCGAAGGTCAGCCGCACGTTTTCCTTCCGCGTAAGCCCGAGGCGTCAGCCCCGTGTACTTACGAAACGTTCGATGGAAATGCCCCTCACTCATTCCCAGGGAATGCGCCAAAGCCGAAACCGAGACGGCAAGCATTGAGTTCTCAATAAGCCTGCAGGCTTCTGCAATCGCGTCCTTGTTTCGATCTTCATGTGAACCTTCGTTTGGCTTGCAGCCCTTACAAGGCCTGAAGCCAGCTTCCTCAGCCTGGTCGGAACTATGAAAGTAGCGAATGTTTTTATCGGATGGCCTGCGTGAACCGCAGTTCAGGCGGCAATAGATTGGCTATCAGGATTTAAATGTGGGATCACTAAAATCGCTCCCAGCACATAACCGTTTACTCGCACCGTCCGAGACACGGTCACGAGCCAGGTAAACGAGACCTGGCCGATGACGATGTTTCAGACGACGCACCGCGTACCGTCCACAGACGGTATCAGGATCCGACGGTGTCGGATGCGGACGGCGGTAGCCAATTTTCGCCGTTTTAATTGCCTGATGAAGATCCTTCCAAGATCCGAATTCAACGGGCAGCGTCTGATCCTTCCATCGGCCTGACAACCACCCTTCCTCGAACTCTGGAAGGACATCCTTTCTTTTGGCAGACAAGGCCAAGCCTCGTCTGCCAATCTCTGCGGCGGAGGCGCACGCATCAGGTGCCTCAAACGCCAAATTACCTATAGTGGACGAGTATCCACCCCAAACCTCGACAACTGTGATATCCGCGAGGCCAGCCTTGCGCTTCATCATGTTGATCAGCAACGAGCGTGTCCAAAAGTTCAGCAGACGGTTGAGAGAGCGGTTGCGGCCGCCGCTGCGCAGCTTGCCCAAGCCTTTCTCGAACACGATGAGGTTCGCACCCCATTTGCGACACATGCCAATGGCGCGATCGCAGATCGCGGCCAGCGTCTCACGAACAAGTTCCGCAGGGAGCGTGCCACCTTTAGCGACCTGCACAAGGTTATGGTCCAGCAAAGTCGTTTCCGAAAGTTTGGATGGGTCAACGGTGTTCGACACGACCGATAGACCGACGAACTCAGGGTTCAGATCGATGCCAAGGGCGCGACCTCGTACTGCAGCCACGGGCGAACGTCGCTCCGGGTGTTTGGGCAGATCCTGCGGGTCGATCGTGACGTGGAGCTTCTGGCTGTCGATCCTAAAGGTCAGATTGATCTTCTTTGCTGCCGCGAGGGCCGCTGCTTCCCGCAGAACCCTGCCTGCATTGCCGAACATCTCGGGCAACGCCAGTGTAATCTTCCGCCCGTACAATTGGAAAATGCAAGTTCGCCCATCGGACGATAGACGGAAGTGCCTGTTTCCGAGTTGTGTGGCGTCCCCCCTCGAACAGAATGGCCCCAGTCGCCGCTCTTTCCATTCTGCGTTTGTGATCAGTCCTTTCGACCGACGGACAAACTCCTTACGCGAGCCGAAAAGTATGTCTCCATCCGGATTGAGTTTGCGCAGACCCAGTCCTTCAAGGGTGGCACAGTGGAGAACCCAAGCGTCGACGATCCCACCTGCAAACCGCCCTTTGACGAGATCGCGCAATTCTTTTTGTCGCAGAGGAATGCCATTCGGCGACGCCTGCGCATACGCCGTCCGCACAGCAGCGGAGTAAACGCGCCGTACGTTTCTCAGGAATTCTCGATCTTCATCGGAACAAGCATATGGAAATGAAATAGTCTGCAAGGAAACATTGTCGGGCCTATGTATCTATGAGACACCGAGAATTCAGATGGTGTCAAACGCCGACAGAATTCCTATTTGTCTACCAATCCCACATTTCAATCCGGGTATCCAATAGATTCCAGTGGTGAGGACGCCCCGCCATGGAGCGCCAGGTATGTCTGCCGAATTCTCCATGTAGATCGACGGATCCACCATCAAATCGGCTCCCGAAGTTGGGCACCGAACGGATTGTCGATAAGATAGCGCCAGAAGCCGTCATCCCCGCGTCGCGCAATGTCTGTCGCCGTTGCAACCATGTTGATTTGCGCACCGTTCCGCGCAGTCCCGATATATGACCAGTCGAGGATGAGAAGCGCAGTGTCGGTTGTCACGAATAAGTGCCTCTGTGTAATAGACATCTGGAGGCCAAGTCTAAAGTAAGTGTCCAACTCGACGCCGATTGCCTCAGGTCCCCTGTGCACGTTGCCAGCTGCATCGATGATAACGGCGTCAGGATGATAGAAACGCAGCATGGTTTCGACATCAAGGGAATTGAGGTGCAATCGGAGTGAGGGAACAATATGTTCGGGGTGTTCGGCAA
The DNA here is from genome assembly GCA_900469445.1 of Hyphomicrobiales bacterium. Taxonomy (GTDB): domain Bacteria; phylum Pseudomonadota; class Alphaproteobacteria; order Rhizobiales; family Rhizobiaceae; genus Neorhizobium. The sequence continues at coordinate 211,475 of UBXM01000006.1, read as the reverse complement.
GCGACAGGTTATCGGCCATTGTCATCTCCTGTTTCGGATACCGCAGTCCGCGGTCGATAATGTGGATGGCATGATCCGACGAACGAAGAACCCCGATTTCTGATTTCAGATTTTTTTCGACGAAACCGTCCTGTTGGTTGGATCCGAATCATCGCTCATCCCCAAGGACGACAGCGGTATGTGCTCAGACAAGCACTCCACTCCACGAGCGTTGATCGGCCATTATGTACGATACCGTACATACGCAATCGTCACTTGTGATCATCGGGCAAAGTCATACGTTTCGAGAAACTGCTCAATTCGAGGGAGGTTCTTGATGAACGATCGGCAAGTCTATTCAGCTGAGCAGCTTCAACGCCTGGTCAATGCTCATAAGGTGATATGCGACATCCGGAACGTCGATCCACGCGGCCCGTTCGGCTATGACATAGCTATCCGCCTACTGAACGAGTGCGACGGCTCCGAAGAACAGTCGTATATATTGCGGCTTTTCGCACATTAGGTTCGAGATATATCCGGATTCGGCATCTCCTCCAGCGTTCCTGTAGCCTTCCTGAACTTGCTAGAATGGCGATCGCGAATTGGAGTGGCTTCAATATACAACTGCAGCCTGCCCAATTCGCGAAGAAATCGACCTTATTTGTGATCGGGTCGTCTCAATCAAGTTACTGACAGACTCGGTCCTGCATTCCCATACCCGAAATCTCGCACTGCTTGGCTATCTACTCCGACGCTGATACCCATGAAGCCAATTACTGGTTTCGCGATCTTCGGAAGCGCCCCTCGCGGCTTTTTGCTTCTTGCAGCGGGAGCTCTCAATCAATTCTTGTCGAAGATGCCCAGTTGACGGAGCCGCGATGTCTAGAAAGCAAGCCGTAGGCCCTTGTACGAGTTCGCTGCCTTGGTGAAGAGGTTGGCCATGGCTTGGCTCATGTCGTCATCTGGACCGACTTCGAAGAACAAATCGTCACTCGCGCAGTCTTTCAGTGCGGTAGCGATCCGCTTGGCGAACTGCTTCTTCATATACGTCTCCCAGATGTGATCGCCATCCGGCGGAATGTAAGTCGTATATAGGACGGCGATCTTGATCTGACGGTCCTTTAAAGCTTTACAGTATTTCACGTCGATAGGCTCAAGACAGCGACCCTTGTCCTGGTACCAGCTTCCGCCGCAGGCTCCTCCCAGCTTCAAGCTGTCCGCGACACCATCCGTGACGAAATAGACAACCTTTTGCGGATCCATCCGGTTGGTCCCGCTTCCACCATTCCCGATGATTTCTTTCCCGATCTCAGTCAGCGCTGTGTCAAAGCTCGTGAGCGCATTCTCGTGGAAGTGATCGTGATCGGTGGTCTGGATCGCCACTTTGCCAACAGCTTGTGACGCAGTAGACATGTCCACAGTAGAGGATAACACCTTCTCAATCTTGTAGCCGTCCTTGAGAGCCGCCTTGCCGAACGAGTATGCAGCTACGTGATACTGATCGACGGAGGTCGCCATCTCTTCACGGACCCGATCGATCAGCCTCTGTGCCGCCTTGGCGACGACATCGATCCTAAGGGTGATATTGTTCTTCCGTGCAACGAGGTACGAGCTGTTTGCATCCTCGTTGAACTTTCCGTTGGAACCTGTCCATCCGAGATGACAGGCAAATTCACATCCGCGCTGTCCGTTTCCCTTCGTGATTGCCTGAAACTTCTGGATGTCTTTTGTAGTCGCAGCGATGCCCATGGAGGGCGTATTGTCGAGCAGCATATAGAAGTCGGTATACGTCTTGCTCTCGCTGCCATATACCGCGGCCGCCTCACCTGTCACCGTCATGTGGGTGTGGCCAAATATCTTGGTGAAGGTGGTCGGCATCCCCATGCTGAAGGCGACTGTCGAGGTGATTGCTCCGCTCGTTCGCTGGACAGCGACGGTAACCTCAAGCGGCCATTCGCTGACATCCTCACCAACATTTATACCTCGATGGCTGAGGAAGAGCTTCCTGCCATCATCCTCGGCGAGGGTAACCTTGCCGTCTTCCTTCATCTTTTTAATGGCGATGAACCCCGGCGATGTCTGCCCCACCGCGCCGAGCGCTGCGGCATCTGCAGCTCCCATTAATTCACTCCGCAAGGCTAGCGCCCTGCCGAAGTCGATAGCCAATCCGGCTGCGCCAACAAGTGGGACCAAAGCCAAAGCGGTAAGGATACCGAAGTTGCCCGATCGGTCCTTCCAGAAATTCGTTCTCATGTCTTGCTGCCCCCAGCGATACGGTGAGGGCAGTCATTAGAAATTTAGATAAAGTATGTCTTAATAGTGCGCACAAGCTGTTGGACTGGTTAAATATTCGGCTCGACTTACTCGGAAAAATTTCCCAAATTTTAAATTGATCGCTCGGCGCGATTTAGAGTATTGCGATATTCGCGTCAGCATTGAGCAGCTTAACAACAACAGTCGGCCTGCGCTCAACGATTGAGCAACCTCCCATGTAGCCGCGCAGTGCGGGCCACTTTCGCCGAGAGCGCGGCGGGTCAGACCGGGCAGCGAACACTTCACCTCCTCGTTTGATTAGGTGGCTTGAAGCGGAAGGCATCCCAGCTTCAAATGAAAGCCTTCCGCTAGTCGGGAAGCTTCCTTGGCGAGAGCCTTCGACACGCGCTTGATAGCGGAAGGCCGCCGCTCAATACAAGGGGAAACAGCCGCAAGGGAACAACATCCGTATACGATGTCGATATCTTTGAGAGGCGGCCCGTAGTTTTCGATGGTGTGCAAAATGAGATGGGATATCTTCACTCTCGCCGCAGAGCAAAATCTTTCGCAGCTAAGTTGTCATCCGCCAATCTACCGTCGAACATTCACATCGCGAGAAGCGCTTCCACCGGTAGTGGAAGCGCCCTCTTCGTATTACTGCTGCGCGTTCACGCCCTGAAATTCAGGAGCCTCTTCGAGCTGCTGCTTTGTGACGTTGAGTACGATGCGCTCAGGAAGTCCGTCGGAGCCCACAGCGGTGTCAGCTACGGCTGTCTCGGCCGACGGGGTCGCAGCTGCGGATGTGGCGGTAGTATCAGTCGTGGTCGACGCAGTTGTTTCGCCTGAGACTTCCGGCGCTGCCGAAGCCTGATTACCCATGTCGCCTGGACCGAGCTGAAGTGCGCTGATATCAACCGCTACGTTCTTTTCGCCCATACCCAGGAAGCCACCCACACCGACAATGACTGCATTGACGCTGCCGTTTTGGCTGACGAGCACATCGTTGATTTTGCCGATACTCTCGTTCTCCGCTCCATACACATCCTTCCCGTCTAGATCGCTTACACGCCAAGCACTAGATTCAGGAACAGTTACGAATGGGCCAGCGGTAGTCGCCTCACTGGTGGGCGACTGAGTCATCGGCGCGGAGGTTGAGGGCTGTTCGGTCGCGGACGGCGCGGCGGGCGCAGGCTGCGTTGTGTTACCCGTCTGCGCCAGAGCTGCTGCTGGGATCGCTGCCGAAATGATAAGTGCCGAAATAGTCCGCTTGAACATGGAAGTCTCCTCGTTGTGTTGACAGGTCAGCAACGGGGAACCCTGTTCTCCGTTCCTTATCAGAGACATAACGCTTTATAACAGATCCGTGTTGAAGCCGTGAGCAGTAAATGCAGTTCGCCACCAAGCGGTCAGGCAACCTCTTCAAACAACTATCGTGGAAACAGCTGGCTGCTGCGACAGGAGGTCGGACAGGACTGACAGGCTCCGTTTGAGTTCCTCAACGGTGGCCGGAGCACCGAGTCCGATCCTGATCGCCTCGGGAGCTTCCGTGACAGCGAAGGCGTCACTGGCGACGACGCCAACTCCAATCGATCGCAATCTCGACACCAGCTCACCCCTAGTCCATGGCTCAGACACCCTTAGCCAGACGTGGAAACATCCTGGTGAGGTGTCGGCATTGCTGGGTAGTGTTGCATTGAAGACCTGCAGCCTTGCTGCGGTCTCCCGCATGATCTCGTCCCGCACCCTGTCAGCCAACCCGGTTTCGATCCACCGTGAAGCTGTTGCGCTCGTGAGCGGCGAGACGATAGATGCAGACGCCCGGATCGCGTTGGCGACCCTGAGTGTACGTCCGTCCGGTACGGCAACATAGGCGATCCGCAAGGCAGGAGACAGGCATTTCGACAGGCTTGCCACATGGTACACGATGTCCGGAGCGAGCGCGCCAAGTGGAGCGGGGGCTTTAGGAACCAAAGCACCATAGGCATCGTCCTCTATCACAGGAACGTCATACGCTCGCGCCAGCTCGATAAGCTTTCTACGGCGGTCGAGCGGCATGGTGCGTGTCGTCGGGTTATGCAACGTCGGCATGCAATACAGCGCCTTCGGCGTCATTTTTTGGCATACCAGCTCGAACGCTTCTGGGCGTAGGCCGTATTCGTCCATTTCCAGCGGCGCGATCTTCAACCTGAGATGTGACGCAACAGACCGAAACCCTGGATATGTAAGGTGTTCCGCACACACCAGGTCGCCCGGTTCCGTCAGAACACTCAGTACGGCATGGATCGCCCCCTGAGCACCTGCCGTGACAAGGACACGATCCGGAGTGACGTTACGTAGTCTCCGAGAAAGCCATGAAGTCGCGATCATCCTGTCATCTATGATCCCGCCCGGTTCTTGATATCGCATCAAGAGATCAAGCCCTTGATCCTCAAGGTCCCTGACCGCGTCCCACATGCTATGAGTAAGAGAGCTATTATGAAAACGCGGCGGCAGGTTCATGCTCATGTCGACGAGGCCCGAAGGCTGCACGCGAGATGCCGCCATCCGCCGGGCCTTCACAAAGGTTCCCTGACCAACCCTTCCTTCAATCAAGCCCCGAGCCTGAGCTTCAGCGTAAGCGCGGCTCACCGTTGTGAAGTCGATTCCGAGGTCTTCTGCCAGCCTGCGTTGCGTCGGGAGGCGAGCGCCCGAGGCAAGCTCTCCGCTGGCGATGTCGGCCGCGATTACGTCAGCAATCGCAAGATAAATCGGGCCGTCCTGTGAGCTGACCTTCGGTCTCCATGATTTCGCACCCATTAAACTTTTCACGCCTTCCAATCAATCGCCATGATGTATGAATTATATGGATAGCAGGGTTGCAGCTATGTCAAGAAAGTCGCGCTCAAAATAACACGGATCCGCCCACCAGGGATCCTGAACTCGCTTACGAAATCAAGCTGATAACTGTAGATAATGGCGATAAACGCTAGGTTTCGATGATATCGCCTCCGTCGCACAGTGTATTCACCAGTCAACCTGCGACAATCTGCATCATGGGATTTTTGATCGGAGTTTGTATGTAAATCAAATCCAATCAAATTGCGGAAATTACAACAATGAAAAACCACAAGCCTCGCAAACTTCGGCTGTCGCCCGTGGAAATCAGCCCCTCGTCCGCCGCTCCGATTGATCACCTGGCGTTATTGGTGATCGGCTTCATATGCCTAATCGGTCTGGTCCTAGCATGGCGAATTCAGGTCTCGTATTCGCCCCCTGTCTGGGTGCACCTTTTCATTGCGCTTCCGACCGTGCTTCTGGCTTGTCTTCTACGGCTGTTGAACGGCTGGCTTACGAGCGACACCAAAGCACTAGTGATCAACCGAAAGTAGGATCGACAGAAGCTGCGCGATAACACGCATGCTGATCTGCGTAAGGGTCTAAATTATGGATTGGGTTCCTATCGTCTTCGCTACGTTCAAATTTGTCGCCCTAGCCACGGCCATGTTCTACGCTATCAAATGGCATTATGACCAAGGCGAAAAAGGGCAGACGTTGGCTTTGTTGCGCACGAGCGGAAAGATGGTCGCCGTCTTCATGATAGCTCTGGTCGTCGTATTACTAATCGCATTCTCCCTTAGCGCGGCTCTTGGTTTAGACCTGAGCATCCCATAATCGGATAGCAACGTGCGGAAGCCCGCAGGCATTCCCAGTACGGCAGCCACTCATGGTTATGGAGTGCAACCACATTTTTTACGTATCGGCCACTTGTGGCGCATTATTACGGCCATCTATGTCGCAACGGTAGCCTTCAGAGCTGCTTGTCGCACGTGGTGAACTTGCCGGGGATACACCGCGTACGCATCAGTAACGGCAGTCGACAAACCGTGTTCTGGATAGCAGCCGCAGGAAGCGAGACGAGGATGAGAAGACCGACTTTACCCATTCTCATCACTCGCCGCGACTTCCTCTACCTCCAGATGGAGGAAGGCTCCGTCCTTTTCATTTACTAAAGGCTCCTGCCATGCGGCTACCAGCCAACCTGCGTGCTGTTTCGAGATCTCCCGCAGACCGAGTTGCTTCTCAGAACGATAGTAGGATGCCAGCTTTTCGTTATCGCCATCATCAAACTCATCCGGATGAGCCTTCATAAGCACGAGCAGGCCATCACGACTGATGACATGCTGGGCCTCACGAAGGAGCCTTAGAGCGATATCGTGCCCCCGCAGAGATGGATTTACCCAAAGCCGTTCTAGGTACGCGACAGAGGAAAGCTGGTCGAGATCGGCATCTTCCTCCAGAGCCTTAGCTATGAGCCCCCGATCTTCAAGCAGGACCCGGTATCCGATCGCGGCATGGTGGCTGCGCTCATCGAAGATCTCGAAATAGTCCTCGCCTTCTCCATCGTTCGGTAGGTAGCCTCTCTGAACAAGTACGCCTTTTAGATGGGCAAGGCTTGGCCCGGCAACCTCATTGCCATAGTGATATCTCCGAAGAACGACAGCGAAATCGAGTACATCACGCGCCTCCGGGTGCTTGCTGATCACCGTCTCGATCTTGAGGTAGCCATCAGTAGAAGGTTTTTCCGTAGTCAAAAACAAGGCCTTCCTCGGATCGACCCGGGTACGTTATGACGCTCGAGCGAAGCCAAAATCATTTGCGGGCAAAATCTCGCCAGCAAATCGCTCGTCAAGCAATTGTAGGAGACCTTCCACGCCAAACGGCTTTGGAAGGAATGTCCAGCCTGCTTGCAGGCCTTCGGTCACAGCTCGGCCAGATGTCACGATGATTGCCGTACTCGGCGCATGAGATGCGACCATCGACGCCAAATCGAGACCATTGAGGCCGCCCGGCAAATCAACGTCGGTGATCAGTGCGTCGAAGGTCCGGTTGCGACCGATCACTCCGATCGCTTCAAGGACATTGGAGCCCATGGAGACATGATAGCCCTCATCGATGAGTGCTTCCGCAAGTACCAAGCGGATCAGGGGTTCGTCTTCGACCAAAAGCACAGAACGCGTAGACATGGCAGGCCTCCATTGACGTCAGTTCAATCACAACTCGTCCGGACCGATGTTCGGCCTGCCCCGACGACTACTCTTTGCGAACATATTTAATAAAATGCGAACGTTCGACAAGCACGGACGCTCGATAGCAGATGCCCTCCTCGTTTAACGTTGACATTCCAACCATATCAGACAGAACCGCATTGGGTGGCCGCGCCCCACCGCCGGAAGCTCTCCACACCTGCGTCCCAGATCGTCATATGGTACATGTCAGACAATGAAGTCATCCGTGTTTAAGTTTGCTCTTCTGGCTCTGGGCCTGGCGGTCTCAGTATTCGTCTCGTTATTGACTGACTTTCGAACCGTCCGTCCGCCTTCGATCGGAGGCGGAGGGTATAGTCTCGACAGGTTCGTTTACACGGGACTGCTGTTGCTATTCACCGGGACACTAGCCCTGGGTTCATTTTGTGCTGCTCTTGCCAGCCGAGAGCGAGCCTCAATGAACCGAGCATTCACAGTCGCGGCTATCGCGCTCGGTAGTTTCGTGATTTCGGCCTGGGTGTATGGGGGGAACCTCAGATAGCCCGATGTTCGGCACCTTGTCCTTTAGAAGTAAAAAGCCATCCGGCCTTCAGGCATCTTACGACCCATCTGTACAAGCCGCTTTTTTGACGGTCTTTATCTCTCGAGAGGGTGAAGTAATTCTTCGCCAAATCAACCGTGAACCTGCTGATGAGCCAACATCCAACACAACGTGATGCAGCAAAGAATTCGCGTGGCGCGGTCTTCATGATCGCCGCAATGGCGTTTTTCGCCGTCGAGGATACTTGCTTGAAAGCCGTCGCGGCTTCGCTGCCTGTCAGCGAGATCCTCATCCTGTTCGGAAGCACCGGAGTGATCGTTTTCAGCGGGCTCGCTCTACTGGCGAACGAGAAACCCTTCCCGGCCAACGTCTTCTCTCCCTTGATCCTGGCTCGCTGTCTTTCCGAGATCATCGGACGGCTATTCTACATGTTGGCCATCGCGCTAACGCCACTCTCCACCGCGTCTGCCATACTCCAGGCTACGCCACTGGTCGTGATCGGATGCGCGGGTCTGTTTGGCGAGCGCGTCAGTATGAGGCGATGGATATCCGTCTTCGCCGGATTTGCCGGAGTGGTACTCATTCTGCGTCCCGGCACCGAAGGTTTCGGTTTGCTCTCATTGCTCGCAGTGATCGCAATGCTTGGGTTTGCGGGACGGGACCTAGCAACGCGAGCTGCGCCGTTGCATATGTCCCATCGTCAACTCGGGGTCCTTGGCTTCATGGTACTCATCGCCGCTGGTCTCGTGGCAGCTCCGTTCACGAGGCCAATGATAGTACCGGATACGACCACGATCTGGATACTTTTTCTCGGATCTGCATCGGGGATCATTGCCTACACTGCGCTGACCGTTGCTATGAGGACGGGCGAGATCGCAGCAGTCACGCCTTTCAGGTACACCCGGCTGGTATTCGCAGTAATCGCTGGGTTCTTCGTCTTTCAGGAGCGTCCGGATCTATGGACGATGGTTGGCTCCGCTGTCGTCGTCGGCTCCGGGATATTTGCGCTGACAGTGCGGAGAAAGACGACACCGCGGCTGACATAGTCCTTATCCGAGTGCGCCTCGACAACTTCGTATCCGAGTGCCTCCAACATATCGGCCGCCGTCAATGCGTTTAGCGCCTCGTGTGGACGATCAGGATGCGTTTAGTCATCGAACGTCCTCTACTGTTTCTCGTGGGACAAACGAGTGCCGACACTTCCGAATGTCACAAATGGTCGGTGGACATCCCAAGAAGTTGATACATTTGGCAAGCCAAACCCCTTGATTTCGGATTCATTTTTGATTGGGAACGAATCGCATCCGTAACGATTGAGTCGCGAACTAATCGAGTCGGAGTATCGCGTCATGGCAGGGCATCGAGCGCAGTGGAAAGGCTTTGTAAAATTCGGTGAGGTTACCTGCGGGGTCGCGCTCTACACTGCCGCTTCTACCTCGGACCGGATCACGTTCAACACGATAAACAAGGCGACTGGCAACCGGGTCAACCGCGTCTTCATCGACAGCGAAACCGAGGAGCCTGTTCCGAAAGAGGCTCAGACCAAAGGCTTCGAGATCGAGAACGGCCAGTATCTCATCATAGATCCCGACGAGATCGCAGCTGCCATTCCGGAGAGCGACAAAACCCTCGAGATCGAAGCCTTCATCCCGTGTACTGACGTCGACGATGTTTACTTCGACAAGCCGTATTATCTTACACCGGACAAGATGGGATCGGATGCATTCTCCGCCCTGCGCGACGGTATGAAGAAGTCGAAGGTCGCGGCGATCGCTAGGACCGTTCTGTTCCGTCGGATGCGCACTGTCCTGATACGCCCTCATGGCAAAGGGCTAATCGCCACCACTTTGAATTACGACTACGAAGTCCGTTCTTCAAAGCAAGCCTTCGAAGACATGCCTAAGATCAAGATCGAGGGCGAAATGCTCGATCTGGCCAAGCACATCATTTCTACCAAGAAAGGCGAGTTCGATCCTTCGGCGTTTGACGACCGTTACGAAGCAGCCCTTGGAGAACTCGTGAAGGCAAAGATTGAGGGCAAGGCTGTTCCGAAACGCAAGAAGGTTGAAGTCTCCAAACCGAACGACCTGCTAGCGGCTCTGCGTGAAAGCGCTGGCATGGGCAAAAAGGCGGAAGATAACCCGAAACGCACTGCCGCCAACGCCAACAAGGGCGGAGGCAGGCAGCGCGCAGCGCGCGGGGCGGCGTCGAAGTCCGCCTCTTCGAAGGCTGCCCCGCAGCGCAAGGCAGGCTGAGGAGATCGACAATGGCACCACGTCCATTCTGGAAAGGATACCTCAAGCTCTCGCTCGTCACCTGTCCCGTCAGCATGACGCCCGCAACGTCCGAAGCCGAAAAGGTACGCTTCCACACCTTGAACAAGGAGACGGGAAACCGGGTCGTTTCCCAGTATGTGGACTCTGTTACGGGCAAGGCGGTTCGAGATGAGAACGAGGCCAAGGGGTACGCGCGTGGTGAGAACGACTATGTCGTCCTCACCGATGACGATCTCGATGCCGTGGCATTGGACACCGTGCGGACGATCGACATCGAGAAGTTCGCGCCGTCCGACAGCATCGAGTGGATTTACCTGGAGAAGCCGCATTATCTCATGCCTGACGACAAGGTGGGCAACGAGGCGTTCGCTGTCATTCGGGATGCGATGAAGTCGGACAAGGTCGTTGGTATATCCAAGCTTGTCATTGGTCGTCGAGAGCGCGCCGTCGTTCTGGAACCGCGCGATGACGGGATCGTCCTCTGGACGTTGCGCTTCGGCGACGAGGTGCGGCCGGAAGATTTCTATTTCGAGGAGATCGACGATAAGGCGGATCCAGATCTCGTGCCGCTCGTGCAGAAGCTGATCAAGCAGAAGACCGCCCGCTGGTCGCCTGACATGGTCAGCGATCCAATTCAGGAAAGCCTGCTCAAGCTGATTGCCCAGAAAAAGAGGGCTTTGAAGCCGAAGAAAGCGACAAAGAGCAGCAAGACAGACGGCGCAAAGCCCGCTTCCAACGTCATCAACATCATGGATGCGCTCAAGAAGTCGGTGGCTAACGAGCTCAAAAATCGGAAATCAGGATGACCGATGTGAAGGAATACGATCTGTGTGAGCCAGCTCCCTTTATCTACTATGAGAACGGGCAACTCGCTGTGACGGACGGCTCGGCGGTCTGGATGGTGATCGTGACATGTGAAGCCATGAAGGCGACCGCGACCCCTCCGGTCAAAAATCTCTACAGGCTTGTCCGTTACGCCGAATTCTACAGAGACCTTGCAGCAGCCGCGATCGAGCGCGGGGAAGCGACCGACAACAAGGTTTGGGTGCAAGAGGCGGACGTGCTGGCCGCGAAGTCCTCGGGTTTTCACCCTTCACAGACTGATCCGACAATGAGCAGTCACTAAACGGACAGCGGGCTTTTCGTCCACCTATTCAACCTCCAATTACTGACGGCGTACGGTATCGTACTTCTGGCAATGTCCGGTGGAACGACGTCCCGTGCCGTTCGTTGGGCTGACTGCACCATTCGCTGAACGTCATCGCCACCCTTAAAGTTGGGAAGAGAATTGATGTCTCTGCAAGGGCGTAGGAACAAAAACAGGAGACCCAATGACCGATCGTTTGAAGATGCAGGATCCGCGCCAGCAATATCCCAAGCCTCCCTTTCCAGAACAGCCGCAACCCGTCCCAGGGATTGCAGGTCGCATGGAACCCAAGGCGGACCATGGAGAGACGAGCTACAAAGGTTCTGAGAAGCTGGTCGGCCGCAAGGCCCTGATAACTGGCGGCGACAGTGGGATTGGGCGAGCTGCTGCGATTGCCTATGCGAGAGAAGGCGCGGATGTCGCCATATCCTACCTTGAGAGCGAAGAGGCTGATGCTCGCGAGGTCATCGAACTCATCAAGGCTGAGGGACGTAAAGCCGTCGCCCTGCCCGGTGACATAACCAGCGAAGCCTGGTGCAAGAAGCTTGTCTACGATGCCCACTCCGCGCTTGGAGGACTTGATATCCTCGTCATCAACGCAGGACGACAGCAGTTCCGCGACAATGTTTCCGAGGTCTCATCCGAGGACTTCGACAAGACCCTCAAGACCAATCTGTATGCGATGCACTGGATCACGCAGGCAGCCGTGAAACACCTTCCCGCTGGCGCATCCGTGATCACGACCGCATCAGTTCAAGCCTATGATCCTTCGGCCATATTGCTCGATTACGCGACCACGAAAGCTGGCATCGTCGCCTACACTAAGGCACTCGCCGCCCAATTGATCGAAAAAGGTATTCGGGCCAATGTCGTCGCGCCGGGCCCATTCTGGACGGTGCTCCAGTCTTCCGGAGGCCAACCGCAGGAGAAGGTCACAAAATTCGGTGAACAGAGCAAGTTTGGCCGCCCCGGCCAGCCCGTCGAGATCGCTCCGATCTATGTCCTGCTGGCCAGCCAGGAAGGAAGCTACATCACCGGTGAAGTCTATGGCGTGACAGGCGGAGCCGGAATTGCATGATTGCAACGAGGAGCGGTCCAGGTGGCCGCTCCGCCTCGTGGGATGACGAGTGGGTGCTGGTCGCGTCAGCGCCCTCCTTTGCCGTCTTTTTCGATGGACACCGGATTTCCGAACAGATCAGTAGGTTGCTTTGGCTGGCTCGGTTGAGGCTTAGGTGAGTCTGACACCTTGCCACCGAACGAACGGGCGCTGTTTTGCCTTCCAGCCCATAGCGCAATGGCGATCTTTTCACCTGCCTTGATATCGCGATGCGCGATGAAATAGCCCTGATGATCAGGAGCGCTTTCTCGTCCCATCTTTTCGGTCTCGAACAGGCTCACGTCTCCCGGCTTCTTCTCGTAAGCCATCAAAGTGTCCCTTGACCGCGATCGCACAAGCTTTCGCGAATGCGCCGATGGATTGGTGCTCGCATCAGCTCGAGTTGTCTCAACGTCATGCCGCTCGCTTCCGCGATTTCTGAAGGCGCTTGATAGCCTGATCGAGCGATCGCTCACCATCGCAATAATCCTGCCACGCGGTGCTTCCAGACAAAAGCTTCGGCACCGATCGAATCGTGAAGCGCTTTGGATCCAATCCAGTCTTCACTTGTGTCCAGTTGAGCGGCATGGAGACCGTTGCGCCGGGGCGGGCGCGAGGAGACAATGGCGCAACCGCTGTCGATGTCCGATCGTTTCGGAGATAGTCGAGAAAGATCCTGCCGTTGCGCTGAGCTTTGGACATCTTGATCAGGTACAGCTCGGGATTGTCCCTCGCCATATCTTCGCAAACATCATGCGCAAAACTCTTTGCGGCATCCCAATTCGACTTTCGTCCTTTTGGAACAGCCAAGGGCGTCACGACATGAAGACCTTTTCCGCCTGTCGTTTTGCAAAAGCTGACAAGGCCGAGCTCCTCAAGTCGATCCCGGATTTCACGGGCAGCCTCGATGACAGCCGCAAAATCGACATCCGGGGCTGGATCGAGGTCGAATACCAGTCTACCCGGCACATCCGGCTGGCCAGGTTCGCAGTTCCAGGGATGCAGCTCCACTCCACCAAGCTGGGCAACGGCGGCAAGCCCTTCCACACGGTCAATCTGAAGATATGCCTGCTTGTCGCCGGAGACCTTTACTTGCTCGACGAGGTTCGATGTGCCTTTCATAGCATGCCGTTGGAAAAACTGTTCGCCCTCGATCCCGTCTGGAGTTCGGATGATCGAGCAAGGGCGACCTCTGATGTGATCGATCAGCCAAGGTCCAACGGCCTCGTAATAGCGTGCAAGGTCCAGTTTGGTGACAGGCTCCCCGCCTCCATCATCAGGCCACAAAGGTTTATCCGGGCTCGACAACAGAACACCCATCACCTCCACCTTCGCGCCTTTGCGATGTTTTGAGGGAGCTGCGCGTGTCGGCTCAGCGTCGGGAATTTCTGTTTTCGTTGGTTTGGCAGGCTTTTCGGCCTCCACCTCCCTGGCGGGCTTGTCCTCCCGCAGACCTTTGAATGACGCTTGCCTGACCTGGCCGTCGCCCGTCCATCCGGCAAATTCGATCTCGGCGACAAGGGTCGGTTTCAGCCAGACGATATCAGGCGTCTTCTTCGGTGCGCCGATACCGGTAAACGGCGATCTCGACGCTTCGCATTCTTTCAGTCTCGGAGCCAAGGTCTCGATGACCTTTGCCCCATACCCCGTTCCGACACGCCCGACATAGACGAAGTGATCGCCGCGGTAGACGCCGACGAGAAGCGAGCGGAACTTGCCATTTGTCATGGCATAGGCACCGACGACCACCTCATGTCCTGCGCGACATTTGGACTTCACCCAGGTGGCCGTCCTGCCAGATTCATACGTGGCATCAGCTTTTTTCGAAACGATGCCTCCCAGCGAAAGGCGGCATGCCGATTTCAGGACAGCGTCGCCGCCTGTCTCGAAGTGCTCGACAAACCGAAGGATTGGATCGTCACCAGCCTCAGACAGCAGTTTGGACAGGCGGTCCTTCCGATCCGTAAGAGCCAATTCCCGCAGGTCTTCGTCGCCTTCGAAGAGAAGATCGAAAGCAAAAAAGACGAGATCGTTCGTTTTGCCTTCTGAAAGCGCGGCTTGAAGGGCTGCGAAATCCGGAGCACCATTCTCATCCAGAGCACAGATCTCGCCGTCGATGATCGCATCGGGAAGCTGTGAGGCCGAGGACGCGATCGAAGGGAATTTGCCTGTCCAGTCCAAACCCTTGCGGGTCTTCAATGTCACCTCGCCATCGGCGACGCCCATCTGTATCCGGTAGCCATCGAACTTGATCTCGTGGATCCAGCCTTTGCCCGCAGGCGGCCGATCGACAGTGTCGCAAAGTTGTGGCGGGATGAATGAGGGATATGTGGGAGCCGCCCTCTTTTTCTTGCCGGATTTATTCGCGGCCTTCCGCTCGTCTGCAGCAAGCCCCTCCGTGCTGTCCCAAACCGCGTCCGCCTCGACTTGGTTGCCCTTGGTCATGAACGACTTTGGCTTCCGACCCTTTCCCGATGCGATCGCGGCCATCGCCCGGCCGGACGCAACGGAGACATCGTTCTCTTCGAGGATGGATGCCCCGTTCTCCTCGACCGAGTGCTCATCTTTGTGTTTGATCAGCAGCCAGTTGGTTCGTTTATCGCTTTCCCTGCCGCGCATCCGCACGAGGACGAAACTTCCCCGCAGACGCTTGCCCTCCAGTTTGAATTTGAAGTCGCCCTTTTGCAGAGCCTGCTCCGGCGACTTGTCTCCTTCCGGTTGCCAATATCCGCGGTCCCACAGCATGACGGTACCGCCGCCATACTCTCCCTTAGGAATGGTGCCTTCAAAGTCACCGTAGTCCAGTGGATGATCTTCAACCTCGACCGCTAATCGCTTGTCCTGAGGATCGAGGGAAGGTCCTTTAGTCACTGCCCATGACTTGAAGACGCCATCGAGTTCGAGGCGCAGGTCGTAATGGAGACGACTCGCATCGTGCTTCTGGATAACGAACCGCATTCTGTTGGAAGACTTCACCTCCAGATCGCCACTCGGCTCACTGGTCTTCTTGAAATCGCGCTTCGAGCGGTATTTGCTCAGATTGTCGACCATGGTGGCTCTCGATCTCGATCGAATTGGATGCTGCGGTCGCCCGCGATCGAATAGGATTAGGTCAAGACCTGACGACATTGGCAGCGCCCAGCGCCTTCATCTCAGCATCGACGCGGTCTGCGTTATCGACGTCGATATCGACGGATACCTCGATTTCCGACGATAGCTGGGCGTCAATTCTTCCCTCCTCGGTCGCCGTCGGCGCATCGCCACCGCTTGGTTTTACCCCACTCGCATTGGCAGGCCCGACGGATTGAACGAATACGTCGGCGCGCTCAATTCCCAATTTCTGAACCAGGTGCTCGACCGCAAGGTCTGCGGCTTCTCGGGTTTTGAAGGATGCCGTGATGGTTTGCGTGCTCGTGTCGGACATTTCGATCTCCTTGATGCGGGTGGACTTGAAACATCTCAGCAGGCGGCTCGGTTCCGTCTTGCCTGAGGAACAGAAGTGGGCGCGACCGAGTTGCGTGCATCAATAGGAGAAGCTGATGGATCTCATACACACACGCATAATCCACGAGGGCGCAGGTCATTGGACAGTGGACTTTGTCGGCGACGACGGGGAAGCTGTCTCGGTGAAGGTGGTCGACCAAGCGGTTACGAGCGAGAAGGAGGTCGTCGCGCACGCCAAGCAAATCCTGGTCGAGCTAACCGCGTTTGGGACACGGGGCGGTGGACCGGGCGTCAACAGCTACGACGTGCTGAGCAACGGCAACTTCGATAGTGACACGCCATCAAAAGGTCGGCGACACTGACGCTACCGAAGTGGTCGTCGTCTGCTGCTTGCCTTTGTTTTTATTCCATCTGCCTAATATTGATACTGCAACGGGAACTTGCCCCGTCGTTCGACGTTCTTTTGCCGCCAATATGTAGGGAGTTGAATGATGTCTGGTCCAAACGCACGATGGGAAGAGCCTGTTGAAATCGCTTCACCGTCCGGTTCGCACAGCGTAAGCGGTCCTTTCGAAGCTCTGGCACATATGACGGGGAATTGGCCCGCTCCGCAGGGCCTCGACTTCGTCCGCGCCCGCAGCGCGTGCCGTGGAGCAATTGCGGGTCACAAGACCGTCGATGAAGCACGCGTCGCATTCGCTGCGGCTGCTGCCGAGGCTCGCAAGCAGTTCGATAAGCGCCGACACTAAGGCAAAATGAAGCGGTGGACATGAACATGACCACCGCTTAGTCGCCATCCTACCCCCCAATGCGAAACAGCATGTTGATCTATCCCTTATCTGCGCCAGGCCAATCGTTGGCGGGCTCATTTAGGACGGTCTCCGACGGTGCATCAGCAGGATCGGGATCGCGCTCGTTGGCGACCTGAAGCTCCCCGACGACCTTCATTATTTCGGCGAAAACCTCTTCCTGCTTGGCACCCGCGGTAACCGCGCGGTCCACCAGCTTCTCGAGGCCATCAGAAATTTCACCGCGCCAATAATCCATTACGCTTTCTCCTTATATGGGGCTTATCTGATAGTTCGATCCAGGTAGGCGCGTGGTCACTCGTGTGATCCCATCCGCGGACGTGCTTGTCGACACCGACGTCCGAGAGGCGGTCGGCGAGGTTGGAACTGAGAAGGGAATGATCGAGCCTCAGGCCCGCGTTCCTTCCATAAGCGTTCCGAAAGTAATCCCAAAACGTGTAAATGCGTTCGTCTGGAAAAAGATGCCTGAGCGCGTCTGTCCATCCCTGATCGATCAATTGCCGATAGGCGTCTCTAACCTCGGTGCGGAAAAGCGCGTCATTAACCCACCTCTCCGGCTTATAGACGTCTAGGTCGGTCGGAATGATGTTATAATCACCCGCGAGAACTGTCGGGACTTCCAGATCGAGCAGCTCCCGCGCATAGGCCGTCAGGCGCTCGATCCATCGAAGCTTGTAAGCGAATTTCGGTCCTGGATATGGATTGCCGTTGGGTAGATACAGGCAGCCGATTACTATCCCATCGACGATAGCCTCGATGTAGCGACTGTGGAGGTCATCATCTCCGCCGGGAAGTCCGCGCCTGGTTTGAAGCGGCACAGCGTCCTTGGCGAGAATAGCCACTCCGTTCCAGCTTTTCTGTCCATGCCAAACAGCGCCGTAACCAGCCGCTTCGATTGCTTTCACCGGAAATTTGCTATCAGGCGCTTTCAGTTCTTGCAGGCAGACCACAGCAGGTTCCGCTTCCTCGAGCCAACGGAGCAGGACGTCGAGCCGCCCATTCACCCCGTTGACGTTATAGGTCGCTATGCGCACGGCTACTTCTTGTGATCGCCCTTGTCACCCTCACCCGGCTTCGCAACGTTCTTGGCGTCGTGGCGCTTATCGGCCGACAACGACCTGCCTACGTCCACAGACTCCTTGAACTTGCCTTCCTCGTCACGGCGGACGTAGCGCTTGTCGGTTCCGGTATCGATCAGCTCTCGCTTTGACATCTGGTTCTCCTATGTGACTGACAGGGAAACGCACAATGGTGCAAAAGGTTACTATGTCGGGTTCGAGATCACATCCCAGCACGCCGGACGGGCGGTACTTCGTGGTGCGCGGTCGGCTGTGGCGATTGAGCAACCCTGCCCTCGATGAGGCAACGCGAGCAGAGCTGGTCTCTGAACTCATGTCAGCACGACGCGCAGTCCGAGACGCCAAAGGAGATCGCGTCGCAACGCAAGTTGCTAGGCGAAGAGTGGACGACGCCAAGACGAAGCTCGGCGAACGCGGTCCGGTCTGGTGGGATGATGGAGCGCCCGACTACAATCGCCACATGGTGTCCAACACGCCTTATGCCGACTGGTTCGAGACGGTCTGACAAGTCTTGGAACCGTACGCGTGCTGCCATGTTCAATTCCCAATAGGAACCGGTCGAGGACACCAAATGATGAAGACTTACGGCATCGCTTACGCAGGGACACTGCTTTCCTTTCTCCTGATAGATGCCCTTTGGTTGGGCGTGGTCGCCAAGAACTTCTATCGGGATCAGCTTGGCGAGTTGATGCTTCCGTCACCGAACTTCACTGTAGCTGCTGTCTTCTATCTCTTCTTCGCAGCGGCCATTGTGGCACTCGCGGTTCGTCCAGCGCTCGATGGGGGGGCGATCTGGTCGGCGATCGGCTATGGAGCCGTTCTTGGGCTTGCCGCCTATGGAACTTATGACATGACGAACCTGTCGACGCTGAAGGGGTGGCCCATTTCCCTTTCAATCGTCGATCTCGTTTGGGGTACGATCCTTACGTCCGTGGCAAGTGCCTGCGGATACATGGTCGCCCGGTACTTTGGTTAATTCGCCACCATGATATTTTTCACCGGAGATACCCACTTCGGAGACCCACGGGTTCTCCGTATCGATCGCCGCCCATTCAACAGCATGTCGGAACATGATGCTGCCCTCATCAAAAACTGGAATGAGGTTGTCGGCGGGAATGACGAGGTTTGGCACCTCGGTGATTTCATGTCGGCTAAGGCTGGAAACTGCACCGAGCTTCTTGGCAGATTGAATGGTCGCAAGCATTTGATCGTGGGCAACAACGATCCGACAGCAACCTCAGGTGCGGATGGCTGGGCCAGTGTCCAGCATTACGCCAAGATACGCGCAGACGGCCACCACCTCATCCTCTGCCACTACGCGTTCCGGACCTGGAACCAGATGGGCAAGGGATCAATCAATCTGCACGGACATTCCCACGGGCGGTTGAAACCTGCGCCGCGGCAGTTCGATGTCGGCGTCGATGCGCAGGAATTGAAGCCGATATCGTTGGAGCATTTGTTCGCGGTGAAACAGAGGAAGGCGCTACCCGCAGCGCGGACAGCACCCTCCCAGGACTGAGCTCAATCCGGAGCCACGGTCGAAGGCGGCCGGATATCAGCGGGATTTGTCCCTCGTTCGCCATTTTCATTGAACCACTTTTGCGAGTCTGATTGCTGCACAAATGGGATGCTATGGGTTCGAGGAAAGCCGAACCACCACTCGCTGGTCTTGCTCAGAACTCCAGCCTCAACTCTATCGAGGACTACCTTGCCGCTCCGGTGAGGACCTTTAATTCCCCTGGATGAATCTTCAAACTGATTTCCTGATCCATCGCAAGCAATTCTCCGTCCATTACGCAGCGGATCCCGTGACGATGCCGTGGAAAATGCAAATGTATTTCCGTTGTTTTCAGCGCGGTGACCGCGTCGTTTTCTTTCAAGCGCCCCCGAACAATATCGAAAGCGAGACGCGCTGCCGTCCGAAACGAAAGAGGTTCTGCGAGATACACTCCGAGATGCCCGCCCGTCAGATGTTCAGCGAACATGAGTGGATCTTGCCCAAACTCGTTGTTCGAGACCGAAATAGCGGAGATTATCTGCTTATGACGATCGCCATGGACCTGGAAATCAACGTCAAAGCGCGGTGGTTTCAACATTGCCGTGAAAGCGGCACGGATAGTCGCCCGTATTTTGCCAAGTCGAGACCCGTAGTTCATGGCATCGCGTAAGCGGACCATTCGAGGGCGCATGCCTGCTGAGAACTGGTGGATGAAACTCTGGCCGTTTGCAGAGGCGATATCGACCTGAGCGACATGTCCGCCCGCGAGTGTCTCCAACACTTCCCATATGTCCAACGGCAACCCAATGGACCGAGCAAACAGGTTCATGGTCCCTGCCGGAACAACACCCAACACCAGCCCACTCTTCCAAGCGACACGGGCCGCCGCTGATATGGTCCCGTCACCGCCGCCAGCGACGAGACAATCAAATTCGCCCGACAGGGCCACCCTTTCAAGAGTGGGCACAAGCTCTTCGCCATGCACAAGGTGACATTCTATTTGATGCCCAGCCTTGCCGAATACCTCTAGAACCGACGACTGATATTCGGCCATATCGGTTGTTCGGAAGGTGCCTCCCTCCTGATTGAAAATGGCAATAACCCGCAACTTGGCCCCCCTCGCACCCACCGCATTAACCCGCGACCCTCTGGCTGGTTCCACGTCACGAAAGTCATCGGCGCACCCCAACGCCTTATGCATGAAACGGATCTCACGGCTAACTAGGGAATGAGGAGACAAAACTCAAAACCAACATCTAATCCCCGCACTGCTAGATCGCGTACGGTTTCGTACAATTCCCTTATTCGTTGGGCGCTCTACATATTTGCGATGCTACCGAGGGGAGATATCGTGGAAGCTTACACAGACCAACCTTCCACCACAGATGTCGCCTCGCAAGCCGCTGCAATTTGCTGTCGGTACAACGATCGAGGTGAGCTAGAAGTCCTGCTCATCAGCAGCCTTGATACTGGTCGTTGGGTTATCCCTAAAGGCAATTTGAATGCGAAAGAGCGGTCCTTTCGTTGCGCCGAGCGGGAGGCCTTTGAGGAAGCGGGTGTCGTCGGAAATGCGAAGAAGAAACCCGTTGGCTTTTATGTTTATCTGAAAGACAGGGTGAAACCGACCAGGGTGGGCGTCCATCTGCTTCGTACGCGTTCGACAGAGAAGGAGTTCACCGAACGCGGAGCTCGCCAGCTGACTTGGGTCCACCCCTCCATTGCCGCGGGCATGGTCGCCGAACCGCAGCTCTCCCAGCTATTTGGTACCATTGCTGAGGCTTCACCAAACAAGATGCACTCTACGCGGAAACGGACGGATGCAGCTAAAACGTTCAAAAGCATGTTCCGGACTTTGAAGAACCAGCTTCATCCCACAGCCGGAAGCGCGATCTCAGTTCGATGAATCGTGAAGGCTATCTGCTTCTTTGGCCATTGGGGCGATACTAAACATTTTGGTAACTCCGACATCAATCGAAAAGACCGGTGAGAAACCTTTGTTTGAATGCGGCATTTATAAGGAAAGCAGAACGAGAAGCTCATATGGTCCGCCCTCACCTAACAAACGAACAGCTTGATCATTTAACGACCGCCTTCCGAAAAGTCTGCCACGACAGGAGAATTGATCCGAAGGGGCACGAGGCGTTGAGGATAGCAGCACGGCTGCTAGAAGAGGCTGATGGAACCGAGAGCATAGAGGAGCTCTCCGACCGGTTCGCTGCCTAACTGCAAGTCCACATGCCACTCGCTGCGAATACTGGTCGCCGAGGACGTCAAATCTCGGCACGCTGGCTCATTGGGCGAGACCTCAAAAACCAATAGAGCCGGATCAGACGGGAGGTGCGCTTGCATTACGCGGTTGTAGATATTGGTTCACGGAAGCAGAGCAACCTTGGCTGGTGGACAGAGCTCTAACTGAGGCGTTCCACCAGGGACCTCTGGTTCTTAGGTTCGAGGCTCCGATGTACGTTCCCGCTAAACGCAACATCCAAGCAACGATCCAGCAGCGTCCGGGCGAAGGACGCAGGCCCTGAAGTGCTGGCGCAGGCGCGAGTGTAACGGCGATGGCTTTGGCTTTGGTCCCCGCAATATTAGACAGGGTAGCGGCTAACGTTCCTGGTGCGACGCATTGCAGGATTGGACTCGGCGTCCGATATTCCCAGCCGAGATCCTAGTGTTCGAGGCCTTCGTGACAACAGGAGTGTCGGACGGCCATGCTCAAGCTGATTTCCATTCACGCACTTGCCGATTTCGTCGGCATTGCCTTGGATTTTACAGCTCATCTGCTCGAACTCCTGATTTAGATGACTACGGCGCGGGAAGCGCTTCCACCGGTTGGCGGAAGCGCACGCCTTAACCTACTGCTGCGCCTTCACGCCCTCAAATTCAGGAGCCTCTTCGAGCTGCTGCTTAGTGACGTTGAGAACGATACGCTCAGGAAGTCCATCGGAGCCCACAGCGGTATCGGCTGCGGCTGTCGCGGCAGACGGAGTCGCGGCCGGAGGTGTGGCAGTAGCATCAGTTGTGGTCGACGCGGTTGTCTCACCTGAAACCTCCGGCGTTGTCGCGGGCGCTGCCGAAGCCTGATTACCCATGTTGCCGGGACCGAGCTGCAGTGCGCTAATATCAACCGCTACGTTTTTTTCGCCCATGCCAAGGAAGCCACCCACACCGACAATGACCGCATTGACGCTGCCGTTTTGGCTGACGAGCACATCGTTGATCTTTCCGATGCTTTCGTTCTCCGCCCCGTACACATCCTTACCGTCCAGGTCGCTTACGCGCCAGGCACCCGTTTCAGGAACGGTCACGAATGGGCCAGCAGTGGTCGCCTCGCTGGTGGGCGATTGGTTCATCGTCGTGTGTCCGTCGTCGAATGATTTGAGACTTTTTGGGCTCTGGAAGAATGGAGTTTCCGGCTCGGTCTGCGGGTTGATTTAAGCCGCTTTGGCCTGGTGGTTCAAGCGGCGCTGTTTGATCGTGTCTCGTTTGATCCTTTCGCGTTCGAGCAAGATGGTCTGGCCGCGTCCGAAGTAGACGTCGGCCGGGGTGAGATTGTCGAGGCTCTCGTGGTATCGGCGGTGATTGTAATGCTCGACGAAGGCCGCGATCTGGGCTTCGAGGTCCTCCTGGAAGAAGTAGTTTTCGAGCAGGATGCGGTTCTTCAACGTCTGATGCCAGCGTTCGATCTTGCCCTGCGTTTGCGGATGACCGGGAGCGCCATGGACCTGGTCGATCTTGTACTTCTCCAGCCATTCGCCGAGATCGGAGGCGACGTAACACGGGCCATTGTCCGACAGCAGTCGCGGTCGGTGTTCGACCTTGACCTTGTCGCAGCCTGAGGCGGCCAGTGCCAGATCGAGCGTGTCGGTGACATCTTCCACCTTCATGCTGGTGCACAGCTTCCAGGCGATGATGTAACGAGAATAATCGTCGAGGATGGTCGACAGATAAAACCATCCCCAGCCGATGACCTTCAGGTAGGTAAAGTCGGTCTGCCACATCTCGTTCGGCCGCGTGGTCTTGTCCTTGAACTCGTCGTTGGCCTTGATGACGATATAGGCTGGTGACGTAATCAGGTCATGGGCCTTGAGCAGGCGGTAGACCGAAGCCTCTGAGACGAAATAGCTTTCCGTGTCGGTGAACCTCACCGCCAACTCGCGTGGCGACAGATCGGCGTGATCGAGCGCCATGGTGATGATGCGGCTGCGGACACCGTCGGGGATGCGGTTCCACACCCGTGACGGCGCGGACGTCCGGTCCTCAAGGCCTTCGACGCCATGGGTCAGGAAGCGATCATACCAGCGATAGAAGGTCGGCCTTGGAATGCCGAGCTTGTCGAGGGTTTGCCTGGCCGACAGATGCGACTGTTCGACAAGCCGAATGATTTCCAGTTTCTCGGTGGTGGGGTATCTCATTCGTCGTCGCCCCCATCCGCGATCATGCTTTTTTTGAGCAGGCGGTTTTCCAGGGTGAGGTCGGCCAGCGCCTCTTTCAGGTCACGGCTTTCACGGCGCAGCGCTTTCACCTCGTCGCTGGTGGCCGAACGGGCGGTGTCACCCGCAAGTCGTTTCTTGCCCGCTTCGAGGAATTCCTTTGACCAGCTATAATACAGGCTCTCGGCGATCCCTTCGCGGCGGCATATCGCGGCAATGCTGTCTTCACCGCGCAGGCCTTCCAGCACGATGCGGATTTTATCCTCGGCTGAATGGTGCTTGCGCGTCGCCCGGCGGATATCCTTGATCGTCTTCTCGGCCGACGATGTCTGCGGCCCGGTTTTCTGTCTCATCTTCGCTTCCTTTGATAGAGCTACGATGAGCCGAAAATCCTCTCTTCTCAATTAAACCAATTCTGTCTCAAGGGCGCTGATGTCGGACAATCGGAGAGATCATATGGTTCCGCTGAAGCTTTCGTCCCTTGTGTGAGTTATCTCACGATATAGGACATTCCCACGGATCTTGGGGCAGTTTCTTTGAAACCGACCTTCTCGTACAGCTTGTTGGCAGGGACATCAGCGATAAGGCTCACGTAAGCCGTCTTCGGCAACTCGCTGTTCACATATACCATGATTGTGTCCATGATCATCTTCCCGAGGCCACGCCCTTGGTGATCGGGGAGGACAGCAATGTCAGTCACCTGGAAAAAGCACCCGCCGTCGCCGATCAGCCTCCCCATACCGACAGCTTGACCACCGTGAAAGACGACGACAGCGAAGATCGTTCCCCTGAGCCCAACTTCGGCGGCGTGTCTTGAGAATGGCGTCAGGCCTGATGTTTTTCGAAGATGCATGTAGACGTCGAGGTCGGGCGTCTGTCGCTCGATCGAGTAGTCTGCATCTTCTTGAGTAGTGCTCATCCGTATCTCCCCACTCTCTGCCCGTTTCCCAACGGAGATACGGTCTTAAAGCTGCTCGTTCAACTCCTTGAGAAGCCTCTTGCGCTCGTGCCTGCGGGTGATCTGCCGGGTTAGAGCCTCTGACGCACGGATCCCGGTCCCCGTATGGGACTTCGCCAACTCGAACTTCCGCGTTGCGCCGATCAGCAAGTCTTCAGAACCGTAGATTCCAAGAATGGTGATTTCGATCGCTTCGGCTGCCTCGTCGAGTCTCCCGGACAAGTGTTCACCTGCATCGAGAGCAGACGCCTCCGCGTATTCAATGATGCAATCGAAGGTCCCCATGTCAGCCATCGTTCCGGCCTGTAAAGGACCTTGGCGAGTCATTCGTTGCCAACCGGTGTCGATGCCTGATCGCCGGATGTCTTCTGCATCTGTGATGTAGGCGGAATAGGTTTTACCGCCAGCAAGCACCCTGGCGACGACGCTCTGGATATGAACGGGGTCCTTGCTCATGTTGGTAACGAGGCAGTGCGCATTGAGTGCTCGCCCCTCCCCGTGGTTGATCACAAGCATTGGCTTGATCTGCCTGCGATGCCCGCCGACGAAGATTTGGAGATATACGGCCCAGATGCAAAGGGTGCCGATGCTGGCCGCAGCGGAGACAATCGGGGCATTGGCCTGAAGTAGTTCGAGCATATGATTTTCCTGCTGGAGATCAGGCGAGCTGGGTTCGGAGAAAATCGAGACCGAGCCGGGCCCCAGTCATCGAAATCGTGTGGCCGACGCCTGGTTCAATCTTCAATTCAACCATGAAACCAGCGGTTTGAAATTATGAGGCCGCCAAGGTGGACGCGAAGGGCGGGATGGTTCGATCGTTCTGGCCATGAACTAAAAGGATGGGAGTGTCTTTGCTGTCAGGGGAAACCGGGATGGGGGGAAGCAAACCCGAAAATCCCACCAATGCCCCAATCTTCCAACGTCCCGAGGCGACCGCATCCATCGCCACTATAGCGCCCTGCGATACCCCAACAAAAGCGACGCGATTGAGCTGACCGTCGAATTCCTCACGGTTGATGACCTCTTGGACTGTTTGATCGAATGCTTTCCGGATCTCGGCAAGGCGTTCGGGTCGAAGCTGATTGCCGTCGACCTGGAACCAGAGGTGGCCTGGTCGACTCGGGCGGCGAAACGGCGCGTTCGGGGTAGCGAAGCGGGTCTCTGGTAGTACGGCTTTCCATGATGAAGCGAGCGGCATCATTTGTGCACCAGATGCGCCAATGCCATGGAAACAAATGATCAGACTACGCTTGGTTGCCACGCGCTCTCGCACTTCATGATCGATGAAAGACAGAGGGCGCTCAACCCAATCGGGGAGCGCCCTCTTCAACCCGGACAACCGACGCAACGCGACCAAGGTCACGGCGTCTCGTCATCAATCACGGGCTTGAACCCTAGATGATGACGGCTTGTCCCGATTGCAAGATCAGAGCTGCTCGGCAGTCGTCTCGAACCAGGCGCGATGGCGAACTTCGTCCTGATGGGCCCTCATGAAAAAAGCCTTCGTATCCGGTCGCGCTTCTTCATGCCGCGAGGCACGCTCGTAGGCCGTTACGGTATCGTCCTCGTTGGTCTTCATCGCTTTCAGGATAGTCTTGTCGCCGAACATATCGGCAAGCGCGATCTTGCCCGTTGTCAACATCTGCTTCATATCGCCCTTCTGCGGGGCGTCGATGCCTGCCTCGGCGGCGATCTCGTTCAGGGTCGAGAGATGCTGGAGATGATCCTGATGGAATTCAGCGACCTTGGCGCTCAGCGTCTTGTCATCAAGGCGTTCGATCGTGGATTCGTAAGCTGCAATGGCATCGTGTTCGAGGTAGATGAGATCCTTCACGAGCTTGCCGAAATCGCTCTCGTTGCCGACCATGGTGACCATCTTTTTCTCCCTTGGATGTTGAAGGAGGGGAAAAGACATGATGGCTCGGCACGTTCCACGAATAGGCGTCATAGTACGCTATCGTACGGTGATCGACGAAGCGCAACGGACAGCTTCCAAGCGGGTTTGGATATCGCTGTCGTGGATTCGTGCATTCCATACCTCCAGCAGAGCGCATGCGGGCTGGACTCCGCGGCAGCGCATATAGCCGTTGGTCAGAGAGACTTGAGGAGGCAAAAATGGCGAACGAAAAATCACCTGCGGTCGAGGCACTTGAAGCCGAACAGGCACGGCAGAGATCTGTGAATCCGTTGGATGAGGGCTTGGAAGATACGTTCCCGGCATCTGATCCTGTGTCGGCGACTACAACGGCGATGCCCTCCGGCAGTCATCGGAAGGCAGAACCGTCCGATGCTCCACGCGTCGACGAAGCTTTTGTATCCATACGCGAGCACCGAGATGATCCTTACGTCCAGCCACGTGAGCAGCTTGCCGCACTCAGGGACGAGGCCGAAAGCCTTCGTTATCGAGCCGCCGAGGATGTAAGAGGCAGGATACAAGCTAACCCTTGGCAGGCTGTCGGTTTGGCAGCTGTGGTCGGTTTCATCGTCGGCATGACCCGCTAAAGCTCGAATAACAATCGACGGGGCCTTCCGTTGCCGACGCGGGAGGCTACATGCCTGTAGACGGCGGCATGTCAGCTTCGAACGGGCGGCCTCCGCAATAGGTCACCACTTACATCCTATCGGCGGCGGCCCCATTACACGTAGCATCGGGCTGTCCCGCAACCGACATCCCATGCGCGGCGAAGCCCCACATGTCGGGCCTCCGTCGCGCTAGCTGCGGTAAGTCTGGTACTGTACGGAGGAACTCAGTTGATGAGCATGCGGCAAGCACCATATATCTGCATATACTCACAGAGATAGCCAAGATGGTATCAAGGATCAGAAGAACGCTGACCGTAAGTGAACGGGTGGCTGCGTTCGAGCACACTAGCACTGTTGCACGCGAGACGGCCGACGAGGAGCGAAGAAAGCGCGAGGCAAAGACCGAGCGGTTGCGAAAGCTACGCCTAGCTTCCGAGGACAAGACTTAAGTTGAAGCTGTCTCTTTGTGACCTGGCGATAATGCATCGGCTTGATGAGGAGCTTAGGCTACCGCACAGGCGGCATCGTAAGCAGCGTAAGCAGCCGATTCAACAATGGTCGTCGCCATGTTGATGACACTCGCCAATAGGGTCGAGATTTCAAAGATCATTGTGGATAACTCTCGACGTGGCCGCTCGCGGCGGGAACTGAATCAAAAACAACGGCTTAGGTGATCAGGACATCTGTTTCCGCCGCAAGTTACAGCGTCCGAGAAAAGGGTTCACATCCGCCATGTGACCCTTTTCGCTTTTTACGAGTGTGCTATGTGAAGTCCATCAACGGGATCGATCTCATGAGAAGCAGTGAAAGTTCTTTGGTGGATACTCTAGAAAGTGTTTCAACGACTGATGCGTCTGAACTAGAGTCAATCTTCAATGCTGGCATCGATGCTGCGCGACAGGGCCTTTCTGCTTTGTCGAACCCATTTCTTTTGAACGGCGATTCTGAACGGTTCAACGCGTGGACCGATGGTTACTATGCGATGCTTCGGAGCGGTACATAACCCCACCTCCCTACCCTATACTTTCTCGAAGGCGAGGCTGAGGAAGACTGCGGTGAGGTGATGGACAGCAGTACGACGCTACGGCTTCTCTGTCTGC
This sequence comes from Hyphomicrobiales bacterium, assembly GCA_900469445.1. GTDB lineage: Bacteria > Pseudomonadota > Alphaproteobacteria > Rhizobiales > Rhizobiaceae > Neorhizobium. The sequence continues at coordinate 183,315 of UBXM01000006.1, read as the reverse complement.
GATCAAGGTGGGGATTGTCGCTGATTGTCTTTCAGGTTTTCCTGCCGAAGACTGTTTCGAATGGTGTATTTGGAACAGCTTGTAAGCGAACTCGCCTTTCTACCAATTGAGACCCGCCGCGGCTCCGGCGACGCGTCATTTCGAAGTGCGAATAGAGCGCGAGCATCCTCATATTTCGGCCGCGCAATCCTTGGGCAGACCGCAACCGCGATGGCGTCGTCAGACACTGATCCCGCGGCGACGGAGGCTCTCTTCGCGTTTAAGACGTCCGTCCTGCGATGATCAAGATGATATGCAAAATGGCCGCAGGTCTCAGTGGACCGCGGCGGACGATGGGGCGTTTATCCTTGTCGCAAGGATGCCTACGTAGGTCGCGATGAGAACGGTCGAGATCTCATCCACCGAATGGTATCCTTCTTGGTAGATCCGCATTGCAGCCTGACATAGCAATTTGTCGACCGGTCGAGTTCGCTCAACATCGTAGAATTCGAACCACTTCTGCACGGCTTCCGCGAGCATGGACGCGTCTGGATCAATAAACCGTCGTGCAGAAATCATTCCTCATCCTCCAACGGTGGACTTAGGCGCGAAGTCAGCAGCGTCAATGCGACGATGTGTGAGCACGACCGATACCCCCACCATCTACCAGCCAATCCACCATCGCCTCCAAGCGCACTGGATATAACTACAGTCAGATAACGTCTGCACGATCACAGCGCGATTCGAGCGCGCTAGATGTCATAACTTCGACAAGCAATTCGTCCAGACGGGAAAAAGCGCACCGATCTTAAGGCGATAGTTCCCAACTAGGGTCAAGACCACGCTGAACTGGCGGATCACAACAGGCTTTCCCGACCGAATTCCGATCGATTGGATCTATCATTCAGCGCACTTGACGATAGCGTTCTCTTTTTGTACTCACTCCTCTAAAGTGTGGATCCAGCGGGTACGCAGGTAGTGGCGAAATCTCGCATCTAGTCGTGTCCGCCAATCGCTGTTACCGTCCATGTGAGCGGGGGCTGTTAAATGGATTTCTCAACTCACGCAGCGCATGAGGCGCTGGAGCCTAAAGATCTGACGCTGTTGCGCGCCGTATTAGACGAGATATGCCGTGAACAGCATATCGATGCTAAGACCGAAAGCGCCGAAGCCGTCGCTCACGATCTCATAAATCTGTGGCTTTCCGGCTTTAGGTCCGCGCACGAGCTGAAAGCTATGCTTGATCAGTTGCCCCTCGCTAGCTAATTGACGCACTCGATCCGGGAGATGTGGCATTCCCTACAGAGCCCGACCGTGCGGTCGGGCTCTTTTTTGGTTGGATATTAAAAATATCTGTTAATGCGCGAACGTCCACAGAATAAAACGTGGATATCCACCGAACATACATTGATGTCCACTCCAACATGTGAAGGACGGCCACGAAGGTAAGCGTGTTTTCGATGCCAACGCAATCTCATAGGCCTCCACACGCGTCGATGTAGGCAGGGATCACGGGGCATCTTCATGGCGTCCATACCGATTCACCCCCTTGGAACCCTGAACGCAGTAGACACTCGTTAATGTTTGATACAGCCAGTTCGCGGTCAAGCACTGGCTTCCCACCGCGTACGCGGTACTCTCGTTTGTCATCTTGGGAACAGGACCTTTGAAGTTGAGATGCACTACGCCGTAATTGACATCGGTTCACCGAAACAAGGAAATCTTGGGTGGTGGGTGACAGGACCCTTTATTGAAGATGGCGGCACCGGACCCGAGCAGATGATGGCGGCACTAAGTGAAGCTGTTCGCACCGGGCCCGTGGTTCTCGGATTCGAGGCCCCGATGTATGTGCCCGCCAAACGAGATATAAAAGCCACCATACAACAACGTCCCGGTGAAGCAGGTAGGCCTTGGAGCGCGGGCGCAGGTGCAAGCGTAACCGCTATGGCACTTGCCCTCGTTCCAGCCATCTTGGATCGGATTGCTGCCGCTGTACCGGGTGCTACCGCCTGGCAAGACTGGACCCGTCTTCCACGGTCCGCAGGCGAGATTTTGGTGTTTGAAGCGTTCGTCACCACAGGCGTGTCGGACGGGCACGCAGAAGATGCGAAGCTGGCAGCGTATGCGGCTCGGTCACTGCTTGGCGAAGCAACTGTCGCCAGTGCCCTTGGTCAGGAACCATGCATGAGTACGTTAGGGGCTGCTCTCCTGCATTCTGGGATGTCTCATGATATCGGAGAGCTTCGTAGACAATGCCTTGTCGTCAAACTCAGCAAGACGAGGCTGCAGCAGCTAGCGGGCGACTGATCAAACCATAAAAAGGCCCACACACCTAAGCATCAGCCAGTTTGAAGAGCAAGGTCGTCACCAGCCTACTTGGATCGGGCTCGATAGAGGGGTTGTTGTCGTGCACTTCCAAACGACAAGCAAAGGTCTCACCCGTTGGGGTTTTGGTGGAGTCCCATCGAAGCTCCTTCTCCTTTGCCCAACCGACAAGCATAGCGGTGGCGTCGTATAGGCCGTCGTATGATCCGGTGTAGGTCATACTTACGAAGCGCCCCGCGGGGAGAACGCTTTCAATCAGTCGACCGGTCAAAGGAATGGCTGCGTCCGTTGTCATACCGATCTCTATCTCGAGCCGAGGCATGTCGACGACATTGAATTTGATGAATTCAACGCCATCCGGCTTTACCTGCACCCCAGCGAATGCTTCGAAAAGTTCATCGAAGGCCGGGTCGACCTCACGATCAAATGGAATAACCACCGGGAGACGCACAGCCACATAACGCTGTGGTTCCCGGGTGATAATTTTGGGCATTGTCAACATACGTTCTCTCCTCCAATCCAAGGATGACGTATGGTTGGCGATTAGTCCGACATCACTATCGCAAAAAGTAATGAGCTAGAACGCCATCACCGAAAACGGCGGTTAAGTCTCACGAGGACTTCGGAAATAGCGGCGTCACATTGGTTTCCTGCCCAGCGCTGCCTTTCAAGGCTTCAGCCCTACGCTGCGCGACGCTTTCAACGTTGTGCAGCACCTTCGAAAGCCCCTCAGCCTGTCGGTAGTATGCTGGCTTCTCAGGTAAGGTCAGCTGAAATTGGTCGCTGATGCAGGCGATAAGATCCAACGCGGAAGCTGCAAGCCTAGCGTACCCTTCGACCCTCCGTTCGAAAAACCCGTCGTGATCAGCTTTCGAGAGATCCAGGCTATCCAAAGCGTTTTCGAGATTTCGGGCACGATTGGAAAGCCACATCACCTGATCGCCGAGGCCCTCCCCGAGCAGGTGCCAATCGGCATCCTTCGGCAGCGCCAAAACCGGTTCCGGTACATGGAACGCGAACTCGATTTCGTCTGCGGGATTGAACTCTGGCCTATCGTGGACGGCTGCGTAGCAGGCACCGACAAAGTCATCCAAAGCTAGAACCGTCAGCATTGCCAAGTTCCGACTATCTCTAGCCTTTTGTCCCGGCTTCAGAAGATGCTTCCCGACTTTTAGCCAGTGACGGCTGCTGGCACCCGCTGCAAAGCCTCCCGCACCTATCAGTGCGCCTAACGTCATGATGCCTTGAGTGGTACTGAAGAAATCAGTCATCGCTGCTCCGTATCGAAACCAACTCTCGCCCTTCCGACCTGCGAAAGCCACAGGAATCGGCACGTCCCAAGTCTGCCTCCAAACTCCAAGAAGGCAAATGTCGAAGTACAGCGATAGTGAAATTCACAGGGTGGGAAAGAAATTTGTTACATACAGATGTGGGCTCAGGCCGCCGCGTTCAAGATTGCTAGTACGGTGAAGCAAACTTTCGGACCAGGCCGAGCCGCTCCCACTCTTGACTCGAGCAACAACAAATGGAACATATAGTGAACAGATATCGACGATAAAGAGTTGAGGCATGTCTCTTCCAAGCTTGAGAGATTACGACCGTAGACATGGTCTGCAAGCGCTGCGATCGGGCAGGTTCGTATGAACGCAAGCAGTTGGTCAAAAAGTTTGGGCTATCGATCGAGTTCTTGGAGCTGCGAAGAATATTGGCCATCGGCTGCGATAGACGCGGAACCGATGGATGCGAAGCAAGTTTCCCGTGCCTGTTATCAGCTGGCCTCAAGATCGAAGGCGGATCGGCCGACCTCTAATTGTTACCGAGGATCACCTCATGAGCTTGGACACAGTCAGCAGAAGCCGCCAGCCCGGTGAGAGCGTCCTCGAGAACCATTGGTGCAGCATACAGGGATGCGAAAAGTGGGGCGGCTTCGGCTTCGCGAAAGGCCGCGAGCCAACCCGATGGTGGTGTTGGGAACATTATCCTCATAAACCAAACCAAGCTCGAAGCGACGCTGCTGAGATCGCCGAAGCATTTAAGAATCTCGCCTAACCGCAGGGAGAACCCATGGTCCTATCGATGGACAAGCGTCAATTCCTCCTCGCCGAGCACGAACGGATTCTGACGTCAGGGCAGATTTTTTGGCCCGAATGGCGATCTGACTTCGAAAGGTTCTTCGAAGACATCTTGGACATGACGCCTAAATGGATCGGGGCGAGATACTTGGGGCCTCGAGAGAAGGCACTGGGCATCGTCCCCGGCAATGTCGAGTGGCATTTTAAGAAGCAAAGGTTTGCTGAGAGACCGGTATCGAAGCCTGCAACTAAATCGGACAAACGTCGAGCAGCGCCAAAGGCCGTCTCAGCTTCGCAAAAGAAGAAACTCGTGCAGTCGGCCAAGGAAGAGCGTCGCAAGAGGATAGCGGAGGAATTTCGCCGCTGGGAGGAGTTGCAGCGCGCTGGCGACAAAGGTGAGAGGACACAGGGAAAAGCCGAGCACGCGATGGCTCAGACCAGGATGCCATCGATGCGACGGGTCTCCCCGCTAAGATGATAGACTATAATGCGCCTCGTAGAGCGAAAGCGGGTTAGCTCGAGGTGACGCAGCCAACTGCAGGGCTATGACGACTGGAGCAGTAGACCTTAGTGAGAAGGGCAAAGTCATGCGTAGTAAGCCAAAACCACTCCTGAGAGATCACAGCGTGGTAAAGTCGAAGCCCCGCAAGCGACGAGATCCGACGCAACCGCAGCTACCATTCGACGAAATGCCTGACCGGATAGAGCCCGCGCTCGCGCTCTTAAAGGGAACGGCTCCAACCGGAACCGACTTCCTTTACGAGTTGAAATTTGACGGCTACCGCCTCGCGGTACATGTCGAGCCGAAAGGCGTCCGGATCCTCACTCGTGGGGGCCACGACTGGACGCATCGCTTCCCGAAGATCGCATCGGCCGCTAACGACCTTGGCGTCGGGACCGCTATCCTAGATGGGGAAGCTGTTGTCCTAGATGAGGAAGGGCGTCCTGACTTCGGTGCCCTGCAACGCTCCCTTGGCGGCAGAGGCGGCGAAAGGGCCTCTTCAGAAGCAGTGTTCTATGCCTTCGACCTCCTGTATTTCGATGGACACCTGTTGACCGAGACCGAACTTTCAGTTCGCAGACATTTGCTAGCGGACCTTGTAGGCGAAGGAAGCGATGGCGCGATCAGGTTCTCCGAGGAACTCGGAGGCAGCGGCACGGATTTATTGAACGCGGCCTGTGAGCTCGGTCTCGAGGGCATCATCGCAAAAGACCGAGACAGCAAATATCGATCTGGCCGAGGCGGCGATTGGCTGAAGATCAAATGCGTCCAGAGCGAGAGCTTCGTCATTGTCGGATACGAGAAGTCCCCGGTCGCACGGGGTGGCATCGGGAGCCTATTGCTCGCCGCGCGCCAAGGCGATGGGTGGGTGTCGGTCGGATCCGTTGGCACGGGCTTCAAGGAGAAAGATGCCGTCGAACTGAGAGCGACGCTGGACAAGCTAAAGGTAACGAAGCCAGTGGTCTCATTGAAGGGGAAAAATCTGGTGTTCTCGGCCCCTACCATGATTGCTGAGATCAACTTTCGTGGTTGGACGAACGACCGCAGCTTGAGGCACGCCTCTTACAAGGGCCTTCGCGAGCGGCAGGACAACGCGGACATCTACAAGATTGGGTAGCTCAAGAAGCTGTTCGGGCCGCCAGCGTGTCGACGCCGAGAGTGGAGTCGTCCCAACTCTCCGAACCTAAAACGTGAGGGCGTTCACTGCCATAATCACGGGAAGAGTTGAGGCCGCGATCGCCGCGAACCAAGTCATGAGAATCTTAACGACGTGGATCCGACGAGCTTTGCTAACATTCCATTCGTAATGCATAAAAAAATTCCAACACATCGCTGCCTATATCAAGCACTACCAAACACCGGAGTGAAGTGACGCCGGAGCAACACATCGGATTTTTGCTGTGCGGCCCCAACTCTCGCCACGTCACAAACTGGGTGCATGGCCAGAAACCGCCCGATCATTTCGGTGACCTCATTGCGAACACCCGCTCTGGGCGAGAAGAACTGTAACGCCTTCGTCAGACCGCGGGACTGGGCTCTCCTTCCACCGAGACCTTCCTACCATCGGCTGCAGTTGACGCCGTGCCCCGCTCGGTTGCCACCGCTGTCGGCTAGGAGGCGATCGTGTCATGTGACGCGGGGGAGCGCACATGCCAAAAGCAAACCTATCGTCCGCCTTCCCATCTCCTACCCAACGCCTACATACGGCAACGTTACCAAAGTAGGAGATGAACGTGGCGACAGGGCTGATTGCGCTTCTAGACGATGTGGCGGCCATAGCCAAACTCGCAGCGTCGTCATTGGATGATGTCGCAGCACAGACGGCCAAGGCCAGCGTCAAGGCGGCGGGCGTTGTTATCGACGATACGGCCGTGACACCTACCTACGTCGTAGGCCTTTCCCCTAGTCGCGAACTTCCGATCATTGGGCGAATTGCCCTTGGGTCGCTTAGGAACAAGCTGATATTCCTCCTGCCGATCTGCCTTCTCCTTGGGTACTTCGCACCATGGATCATTATGCCGCTGCTTATGATCGGTGGAGCTTACCTGTGTTTCGAAGGGGCGGAGAAACTACACGGGATGTTCAGCTCACACAGAGATGAGCACACTGAGGCAAGTGGCCGCGGGGTCGACCCGGCGCAGTTGGAGGAACAGAAAGTCGCAGGCGCGATCCGCACGGACTTCATTCTCTCGGCGGAAATCATGGCGCTGACGCTTGCGGGTGTGGCCGCGTCGAACTTGCCCACCCAGGCAGCTGTTCTCGCGGCAGTGGGTGTCTTGATCACCGTCGCTGTATATGGGGTTGTCGCTCTCATCGTGAAGGCGGACGACATAGGACTTCATCTCGTCAAGCGCGGATCCGGCGCAACACGGGCACTCGGCCGCGGCCTTGTCGTTGGCACACCGGTCGTGCTCGAGATCCTGGCGGTTGTCGGAACAGCGGCGATGCTATGGGTGGGCGGCAGCATCATTATCCATGGGCTTGCCGAACTGGGTGTGCATGGTCCCGAGCTTTTTGTTGAGCACGCAGCGGAGCATGTACGCGACGCATTGGTAATCTTACCCGCGATCGTTGCATGGTTGACGACTTCCGTGCTCCAAGGCCTGCTCGGGATCGCTGTCGGAGCGGTAGTGGTAGGAGCGCTGCGTCTGCTGCAGACGTTTCGGTCTGATCAGAACGAGCACAAGACGTGAAGCCAATGTCAAATCGAGTTTTCTATGACAGAAGTCGCCTTCTCAGCCTTCCAGGATGTACGAACTAGGAATTATCGAGGGCTTAGATGTGGCCGGACAATCATTTGAGACCTGGCTGCGCTATGACTGACTCCCGAGGGGCATACAGCGGCTGTCCAGCAGGCTTGAGCGCCATGAAGTGGCGAGAGGCATCAACTGCGCGCCTGAAGCGCCGATGCCGTAGAAGAAATTTGATGAGACTACCCTGCGCCATGCCGACCTTACGCGATCCGTCATAAGCTCGGTTAATAGCCCGTCATTTCAAGATAGCCGACTCCGGACGCAGTCCCGGAAACGGCGATCGGTCCCTCCCAGTAGGGTGTCGTTGTCTTCATCCATGCTTGCTCGTTGAGCGGCTCGGTTTGGATGCTTAGTTTCCTGCTTGGGATCTCTATGCGCCAAGCAACCGGGATGGCTCTGCCCTCCACCGTCGCCGATCGCGACGGAGACATGCGGACATCCTCCGGTTTTAGAATCTCGGTCTTCCCATCTGCCGATATCCAGTTTGCAGAAACAAATCCACCATCGTTATCTCGCAGTCGAAATGCCATCAGCTTCGATCCATCGTCGAAATGGATGGAAAACCAATCCCAACCTGTTTGATCTGTCGCAAGGGGCTGCGACGACCATTCTCGGTCAAGCCATGCTTTGCCGCTAACAGTGACGTCAATGCCCTCAAGTTTGATGTCTCCCTGGACGTCGTAAAATGGCTGCGAATAGTAGTAGCTGGCCTGACCGGACGCAGACTTTAGCGAGAAGCCATTGTCACCTTGAAGGACGAGCGGCTTCGCGGTCGCGAGCGCAAGGCTATAGGAGAAGTCGTCGCCGTCGGCCTCGAGCTGAAGTTGATCAAGCTCGTCCTGGCTCGTTCCTTGACGCCCTTTGATATTCCAGTCGTCAATCCATGCCTCGAAAGGTGTCGTCGTGACGCCAGCTTGGCCAATTCCGCCTCTCGCCAATTTCTCGGAGACATAGTGTCTTTCCGAGCTCGTGACGGCCGCATGGCCGATCCAGATCTGAGGATCTGACCAACCAGGCTTATCACCGGGAGCAAGGGCCGAGCGAAACAAGGTCCACTGAGCGCCAAAACGCCGACCGTCTTGCGCGGTCAGGTTCGCGGTCACGTACCACCACTCAATCCTGAAGTCAGAATGGGCTCCGTGGTCTTGCGGAAACGATAGCTGATTCCCTCTTCGAGGTTGATCGAATCCTTCTGCCCCCGAGGCCAACCCTGCGAAACCTTGAGACGCCACCTCGCTCAGCGGCGTCAAAGCCATGACACACGCGACGATGGAATGAACGATGCGGCTACCTTTCATTGGCAAACACCCTTAGCAGGTCCGCAGGATTGACGGTCGCAAGCCGTCGTACCGGAACTAGAACGGACAACAACGCAGCCACGAGCGCTACCGCCCCTAGCTTTAACCAATCGAATGGAAACACCGTCATAGGAAGACGCCAACCGAACGCTTCTACGTTCACGATGGCGAGAAGTACCCAAGCGAGCAGAAGTCCCACTGGAACGGCGGCGAGAAATGTCGCAAACCATAGCGCTACCGTTCGGATGACTTCGAGTAGTGCAAGGTCTCGGCGGCGTAGTCCCATTGCCCATAGTGGGGCGAGCTGAGGCAGACGTTGGCCTGATAAAGTCAGCATGCTTGAAAACATCGCGAACCCTGCTACCGCAAGCGTTAGGAGGTTCAAGGCTCCGGTAACCGCGAATGTCTGCTCGAACACAACACGCGACTGCCTTTTTAGAGAGGCCTGATCGACAATATTCTCGTCGGGCAAACCGAAGTCGTCCACGAGCTGGCGTCTAAGCATATCGACCCTCTCGGGTTCAACTCGCAAGCCGTAACGAAGCTTGGCTGTTGCGGGATAGTGAGCAATCAGAGAGCCCAGCCCGATGATTACTTGTCCCTTGGGGTTTCCATAATCCGAATAGACGCCCACAACACGTGCTTCCCAGCCCCCGGGTAAAGTTATCATCTTACCGAGCCCCACATCGCTGCCGCGCCAGAGCTGCTCGTTTATGAGTGCCGCGTCCTTGGTGGCTAACATATCCCAGAGATCAGGCGCTCCGAGAAGGATCGGCCAATGATCACGGTAGGTTGCGTCGTCGGCGACACCGAAGATCTGAATTTGCTGCCCGAGAACCTCGCCTTCGCTGTTCCAAACGGGCAATACCGAACGAACTCTGCCTGGAAGCCAATCACGCAGTCGCGATGCTTCCTCCTCAGTGCGAGCGGTCACATAGAGCTCGGCGGCCAAGCGCTGGTCAAGCCACCCTAGAAAAGTCTGTCGGAAACTGGAAACCATTGTTCCGACGCCGATGTTTGCGGAGAGGGCCAATAGGAGAGCCATCAACGCCAACGATAGCCCGGGAAGCTGCTGACGGGTATCGGCCCAAAACCACGAGGTGAAAGCCCCTCGGCTCAAAGACTGTGCGATCATGGTTGTCGTTGACAATGCCAAAGGCAGCAAAAGCGCCGCCCCGATCAGCAGTGAGCCAAGCACAGCAAACCCTGCCACCAGCCCATGACCCAGCAGCGCCAGCAAGATGGCAGCACCTAAAAGGACTGCGCCACCAACCGCCTGAATAAACGTAGCGGCATTGGATGCCATTGCCCAAGCCCGATGCTGAGCAGACGCTAGGATCGGCATCTGCCAGAGCCGCAGAAGGCTCTGCGATGCGGACACTGCCGTTCCAAAAAATGCCATGCCTAGTCCGGTTGCCCACCATTCAGGTCTCAGCGAGAGCGATCCGGGAACTGACGTACCATATAACCCGCGTAAGGTCGCCGAAACGCCTGGAAGAAGAGTGGATGCCAGCACATACCCAAGAGCTACCCCGAGAACGCCCGACAGGAGAGCCAACATCAGCAACTCAGCCAGCAGCATCAAGGTCAAGCTTTGGAGTGAAACCCCGACCGATCTGAGCGTTCGGAAGGTGGATCTTCGTTGCTCGAACGAGAGCCCAGTCGCAGAGTAAACGATGAATAGGCCGACCACAAACGCGAGGAATCCGAAAGCCGTGAGGTTGAGATGAAAGCTATCCGTAAGGCTGGCAACGTCGTTGGCTTGCCCCCCCGATTTGAATACAAGCTCCGGAGCAACACTTTCCAACGCTGGTAAACCAGGGTTCTGAGGCGCTACGATCAACCTGCTGAGGACGCCGTTGCGAGCAAGCAGCCGATCCGCCATGCCGATATCGAGAAACGCGGCATCGTCGGGAAGGTCAGGCGATATCCGTAACGGGATCTGTGTCACACCCTGTAATCGCGCCGCCGTGTTCATGGAAACAAGCAATTGGCCCTGTCCACTCGCGAAGGCCACAAGATCGGGCGAACCTGAAACAGCAAATCCCCTGCCCTCTTCAGGCATCGTGAGGATATCGATCCCAATGAGTCTGACGGAGGTCGTTCCAAACCTGTGGTTGCCTTCTATGACCGGGGAAACCTGCCAGCCTGCCCTGCGAAGTCGTGCATATACTGAAGTGGGAATGCCTTCGCCATCTCTGGCAATTAACTGGGAAAGATCAGCCTGTTCCAAGATTGAAGCGGCACGACTGTAGCTTGCCCGCGCCTCGGCATTAATTGCTTGCACCCCTGACCACAAGCCCGTGGCCAAAGCTACGCCCATGATCAGGGTGACAAGCTGCAAGGGACGATAGCGCCAATGCGAGAACAATACGTTGAACGCGGCAGCCGTCATTGAGAAATCATTCCGCCGCGAAGAACAACCTTTTCATCGAGCTTGTTGGCAAGGCGAACTGAGTGGGTGGCAAGTAATAAGGCCAGATTGGCTCGACGGCTAAGCGCGAGCATCAAGTCGAGAACTGAATCTCCTGTTGCCTCGTCCAGGTTTCCGGTGGGCTCGTCCGCTAGGATGAGCGTAGGACGGGCGGCCAAGGTCCGTCCGATAGCCACTCTCTGCTGTTGCCCTCCGGATAACTGCTCCGGGTAGCGGCCCAGTAGATGGGCTACGCCTAGCATCTCCACTAGTTCCGCTTCCCAGTTCGGATCGTATCGTTCGGCAAGTCGAGCATGAAATGAAATGTTCGCCGCGACGGTGATCGACGGGATCAGATTGAACTGCTGAAAAACTAGGCCGACCTCGAGCCTTCGATACCGAGCGCGCCCACTATCATCGAGCTGCCCGATATCCCGTCCGTTCACGCGGACGGATCCCGTATCAGGTTTGTCCAGGCCCCCAGCTAGGTGAAGCAAGGTACTTTTGCCACTGCCGGATTCTCCAGTGAGCGCCACGCTTTTTCCTCGAGCAAGCCTAAGATCGATAGCCTTGAGGACAGTGATTGGTCCTTCGGCTGTGCTATATGACTTACCGACGTTGCGGAGCTCGAGGATCATAGGTTTCCCAGGTGGCGATCAAAATGAGCTAGGGCGTCAAATCTGAGCGTCAGTAGGCCCAACCTCAAGTCGACGAGATTAACTTGGACCGGACTAGGTCAGTGCGAGCGACGCTAACCCGGGTGCTAAAAGCCTCAGCTATAACCTCCCTCAGATCGCGCCGCTCCGGCCTCTTGCTGTGCGTCGATAGACGGTTCGGTTGGTTCAGATTCCATCTCCTTTGCGCCGTCACTATCGCTGCCGATGCGGGCAGTGAGTTGGCGGGGGTCGAAATATGTTCGGAAACCGGTTATTTTATCGCCTGATGTTTCGAGAACGCTCACACCACCATAGGAAACCCTTCGGCCCTCGATTACGGCATCGCTGCGCCACTCAAGCATTGATACGTCATCGGCATCCAGGATGTTGAGGAACTCAGAGGATACCTCCTGAAACGCACTGCGATAGCTTGACCAGAACTCCTCAGCCGCGCTGCCACTGCCGCCTGACTTCTTCACAAGCGGATTGGAAAGTACGGCATCTTCGGAAAACAAATCGGAAATGACTTGAATGTCTCCGGACTTCTCCAAGAGGTGTATGGCGTCTACGAAGGTGTCAGTGATCTGTGGCATGAAAACTTCCTTTTTAAGCAAGTGTGGCGCTTAAACCTTGACTGCCGTCGCTACTTTTTTCGACATATCGCGATCAGCAGGATTGCCGCTTGGCGACGGGATACCGTCTGTTTGTCCTCCGCCGTCGGCGGCTGGCCAGTCGTTGGACGGCTCTTGGACCTGTTCTTCCTCAATAGATCCGGTACTTGTCGGAGGTGACATGCCACCGCCATGATCAGCTAACCACGTTTGCGTTGATCCTTTTCGAAATTCTGGCTCAACTTCGCGACGGGGCTTCTCGTGCTGTGCCTCGGGGCGGCCTTCCGCTTCCCATCGCGCATCTGCTGCGTTCCGAACGATTTCGTGTGTCATTTGTGATCCTCCCTGAGGCAGCCTAAACCAAACAGCTTGGCTAGAGTTCCAGCGGCTCGACCTTTTCCGGTAAGTGAGATTATGCGTCCCCCGATGGTGCAGTGATCGTATTTTGTCGAACCGCTTCGCAACCAAAACATCGCGGCTTCGTTCGCTTCAGCAAGAAGACGTTCACTTATCGTGAGGCGTAGACCCCTCATCGGCTTAGCGCGTCACAGAGCCCAAGGCGCACATATGGTTCAGCAGACGGGAGCAAGACACATGGCAGGCATTGAAGACATTCACGGCGAGAAGTTCTCAGGCAGCACGACATCCGACACAACGTTCGGTCAATCGCAAGAAAGTCTAGCTCAGATCCGCGATACGTCAGCGATCGAGCAAACGGGCGATGAGCCGCTAAATGTTTATAGGCTTGAGCCCATCGCAAACCCTGACGATCCGCGTTGGCAAAATTCGCCGTCACACGGCGTCGTGGTCGTGGCGGCCAGGACATCAGGCGACGCTCGGATCGTAGCGTCGTCTCGGGAACTAGATTTCAAGGAGATCGATGCCGCCCCGGCAGAGGGAGTAACGACAGAGCATGCCAGCGCATTTCGTGACGACAAACTCTACACTGTTATCGAAATCGAGCATGGAAGAACAAACATCCAGCGCGGAGTCCTCGAAGGTTTTGTTCGTCTCGACACTATCAAACCAGTCCAGGAATAGAGTACCTCACACAATTGGAGTTCCAGCCGTCCAACATGTCTAGAGAGTGAGCCCTACAGCGCCCTTTTTATATCTGCCAACTCGCTAGGTGGCGGCATCGTGCCTGGATTTCTCTGGCCGGGCCAACGACACGGCGACTTTTCAAAAAAGCCCGCTCATTAATCGTTCATACGCCTTTTCCGGCTTCCCATAGGCATCGGCGGCGAACTGCTCCATTCTCTCACGATCTCTAATCGTGACGAGTCCCCGGTCTGCCCGGATGAAACCGTTTCCCTCTAGCACGTGAAGCGCGGTGGTCACGCTTGGGCGACGGACAGCGAGCATCATGGAAATGAAATCATGGGTGAGCGGCAGCTCGTTTCCATCAATTCTGTCATCACACATAAGCAGCCATCTTGCGAGGCGCTCGTTGACATCATGGATAGCGTTGGAGACAGCCGTATATGCAAGCTGAACAGCGAATGCCTCAATCGCCCTGATTATAACTTTGAGAAAATTGCGCCGATTTTCCATCAGATGGCGAAAGTCATCGTACCGGATACGATAGCCCGCCGCATCCAGCTGCACGTAAACGTCATACGTGTACACATCGACATCAGCTATGGCGGAAGTTGGAATATATCCATCGTAGCCAAAAATGCCTGCCTCCGCCCGCGCGCCCTCAGGTGTTTTTGCAATCACAGAGCAAATGCCTTCAGTGAGAAAGTAGACATGCTCAATCGGCTGGCCTTCTTCACCAAGCATCAACCCATGGGTGAGGTTGACTGGCTCTAACCGGTTTGCGACGTCCTCAAGGTCATCACTGGGCAACAGCGCCAGCAACTTATTGCCTCGCGTCGAATTGAGATCAATCCGCATCCCTCTGTTCCCCCTCACGAAAAGCAGCATTGCAATATGGGCGTCTTGCTCATCCGAGCGGCCGGAACAAGTGGGGGCCAGCCGGGTTACGCTCACAACATGCTAAACTTCATGGGTGACAGATGCCAAGATACTATTTCCATCTTCGTGACGGGGACCGCCTAGATCGAGATCCAGAAGGAACTGAGCTGGCGACATTGGACCTTGCCGTCGAGGAAGTTCAACACGCTGCGAGAGAGTTACTGGCGCGCAAAATACTTCAAGGGGAAGTTGTTGATGGCCAGATTTTTGAGATCTCCAGCGAACAGGGCGAAATCCTTGATAAAGTGCCACTGAAGTCGGTCGTTCGTTTCGAATGACCGGGACGCGCGTCAAAACCCCTGGGAGCTTAAATAACTTCCAGGGTGCAGGCCGAAGCGAGGACACGACGGAGCCAACGCTCCGATGCGTCTGATCGCTCGAAAAGAGCCAGTAAAGCGGCCGTCGTAGAACTCGTGATGAGACAAACCGCTCTACGGAGCAACGCAGTCAGAGCGGGACTCCAACGCCGATAACGAGAGGAAAAGCTTGACCTAGAACTCGACTAGCTGGGCTTCGCTGATAGCGTTTCCATATAAAGTGGGCTCGCGGTACGATCACATATTCCGTAGTGTGTCAGGCAGCCGCTTCCAACGGTACGATTTGGACCTTCTTAACACTCCGTCGCCTGCTACGCTGGGGCCTGTCAACGTCCGCAATGATCGAGTGCGCGACCACTTTGCCCAATTCGGCCGCACTCGTAATCCCTTGGATAAAGGGACGTTTGTGAAGCAGGTATGCTACCGCGGGGAAGAAGAGGCGTCGGATTGGCTGCGTGCCTGAGATCAGCGGACGACATTGTGCGTCGAGATCTATGCCGCCAGTTCTTCGTTGGTTACCTGTGGTGGTAATTGTCCATCCCTCAGAAATGAGGCCACGCTCTACCAGCCCTCGAAACGGTAGGTCGGCAGCTGAGCGATTTTTCTGCCCTGTCGCATCTATGAAAGTGTCAAATACCCTTCGTCCGCAAGCCGAATTTACAGTCACGCCACGTGTGAGCCCGTCACTGGAAATCTCCGAATCGTTTCCGAGAGCGAGGATTTCGAGATGGCCACTCTCGTGGAGAGCAAGAAGACGCTCAATCGAAAGATGCGGCACCGTCGCATAGTCATCTGCAAAGATACTTTTGAATGAGCGGTTGAAGCGCTCTAGATCGTCGGCATTCAGACAATCGACCGCAGCTTCGATAATCTCATGTGTAATCAGGATGGCGTACCGCCACTGTACGGTACGCTTATCGCTATAGTTTCGGCGTGCCTCAACAAGATTTTGCCTAGCCCACTCAAAAGGCTCAATTTTATCCCGAACGCCGTAGTAAGCTTCAGCGAAGTTGTCGGCTGTCAGTTCGTCCAGGCCGATGGCTGCAGCGTATTCAGGATCGGCGATAGCAACCTCTTGTTTGAACAGATCGAAGAGATCGTCCAATAGCCCGCTAGAGCCTAGCCTGATCCGATCACCCACAGCCTGCTCTGTACAAAAACGCGGCTCAAGATAGGGAATAGGAAAATAGAAGTCGGCCTCTGGGAGCAAACCTTTTCGAGACATCATTGTCATATGAAGGCGGCTGCTGGATTTGCTTGCTCTGTATTCCAGAATCCCATTTTTCGTCCGCCGAAATTTGCCATACGTCGTCGCCACGGTCATGATCGCATCGATCGCACTCAGTGACGTACCGAGAACAGCCACCTCGCCGCTCGGGATGGTTTTCAGGGCAGTTGCAGGCCATGGAGCCTCGAAAAAGCCAGGTGATGTTTCAGGATTGTTCGGAAAGCTGTGGCCCGTCGCCGCCACGACGTAGTCGAAAACATAATTGTCTTCGAGATTACCCCCTGCGATCGTCAGTTTGAACATATCGTCGACAGGCGTGATATCCTCTACTTCACAGCTTTCCGACACCTGGACTTCATGACGAGTAGAGCTGGCACGATCAATCAGCGTGGAAAACTGCGATCTGAAATAGTCGCCGACAACTACACGTGGATAGAAGGCACGATCGGAAATCTGATCTCGAGTGACGTCATAATCGGCAAGGTACTTATCTGACTGCAGAAGAAGCCAGCTGTATAAAGTCTGAGGTAGTGGTGGGATTTCTACGCTGGGAATATTCGATAACATCGACGGGTCATTGATGCCGCGCTGGTAAGGAGTTCCCTTTCCTGCGATTTCACTCCGCTCGAAGATCGTGATATGAAGTTTAGCGCTACAGGTAAGTAATTCTTGAAGTGCATAAATGCCTGTCGGGCCAGATCCGACGATTGCGATGCGTTTATTCATTTGAACTCCTCGCACCGCCATGCGCTGTGCTGCTCCTGAACGAAGCAAACCAGCGCGCGTTCCCTCCCCGTACGCTAGCGGACCAAGCGCTGGACGCAATTTTCTGCTGCAGCTCAGGACGCCTGTTTCAACCTTTAGTTTTGGACACCCATTGAAGGTCCAAAGATTAAGGCCATATCACTTTTATGGAAAAATCTCAGATCGACGACATCGCTGCGCAGATCCTGAAGTTTCGTACGGCGCTGCCAATCTGGGGGGTCGAAGCCAACGATCTCGTGGAATTGGCCTGCAACGCGGAGCGAGCTGCAACACAGGTAGACGAGCGCACGATGCAGCGTGTACGCGGTTTGATCGAGACCACCACTGGTTGGCACAACACCCTTCTCTACTGGGAGGAGCAAGACGCGGCTCCTGCGCTCAGCGCAGAGATCCGTGTTCTTCGGGGGTCACTGGACGCGATGCGCAAGGAAGTTGCTGCGTCTGCAGGGATGTTTCCGTCGTGATGACTCAAGATGGACCAACGCGTACTTAAACGTAGTCGTTCATTATCCCGCCGAGCTTCTCTCGCTTTAGTCGGACATTCTTCGGCGTTCTGACAAATTATTCGCGATCTTGTCGATATTCTTCAGCGGTGGTCGACATCATCGTTGTACCCGAGCCAAACAAAGAGACTATCGATAGCCTTTTGAGTTAGCGCATTCCAAGGGATGGTCTGGACTTACAGAGCTCCTTTTGCGTGCATCCCCAAATGGAGAGCAAGATGACGGAGAAGAAGCCCAACCCTGAAAGCGATGATGCTCGCAGCGGCGACGATGCGGACAAGAACCGCGAAGAACTTTCGAAGGCTGCCGAAAAGGGCCTTAAGGAGGCTCGGAGAAACAACCCAAAAGGCGACGCGCTATGACCGATCCTAAAGTCACGGAAAATGCGACGGACGCTCGACAGGGGCGCACTGGCCGACCAGTGCTTATCGTTTTGATCGCAGGTTTGACGCTTGCGTTGCTTGCCTGGATAGGCGCAGAGATCTGGGGAGAAACGACTGACGCGCCAGCTGCTCAAACAGCTACCCCACCTGCTGGGGACAATAATCCTACGGCCACTGAATCTCCGAGCGTGGAGCCAGCGGTACCTACTGCCACCGATAAAACGCCACACCCCGACGGTGGTACAGGGGGGCCTTCAGAAAGCAATCAGCCCTCGGGAAGTACGAATCGACCTTAGGCGGACTTTGTTGGTGTATGCCTAAAAGAAAGCCCTCAGAACCGTCCGACCGACGCGTAGTCAAAGTCGCGATGGCAAAGGTGACCTCGGGCTGGGTAGGTTGTGCGACGTTAGGGCAATCTCACAAGGCGGGAATTGATACCAATATTGGGAGGCGACTGTGACTGGGGCTTTAGACAACGAGCGTTTTGATACTCGCCTAAGCACAAAAGAAAAACGGATGTTTTTTGAGGCCTTGCGTATGGAAGTCGTTAAGACCTTTAAAGGCTTCGACCCGACGACAAAACGTCGCCTGGCGGGATCCGCCCGCAAACTTATAGAAATCTTGCGATTATTCGAGCAAGATCCGTACGATTCTCCGCATTGTTCGATTGCCCAAGTGGTCGACCTTGCGTGTCAATTTACCGCACAAGGGAACCGTACCACTCGGACGGCGAACATTAGCGCCACGCTTCATTAAAAGTGAGCGCTCCTACATTTAGTAGGAACGCTCTTTGATTTTACTGCTGCGCGTTCACGCCCTCAAATTCCGGAGCCTCTTCGAGCTGCTGCTTTGTGACGTTCAGAGCGATACGTTCAGGAAGTCCATCGGGGCCCACAGCGGTATCGGCTGCGGCGGTCTCGGCAGACTGGGTCGCGGCTGGAGGTGTGGCAGTAGTATCAGTTGTGGTCGACGCGGTTGTCTCGCCTGAAACCTTCGGCGTTGTCGCGGGCGCTGCCGGTGCACATTTCTGCAGTCGCCCCCGGCGCGTCGCTTCAGGACGGAACCAAGGTCTCTTTCGAGATCGGCCAGGACCGGAAGACGGGCAAGTCGAAAGCCGAGAACGTGAGCATAATTAGGTAGCGTTATGAGGCCCGGTCGAAAGAGCGGGCCTTTCTTTCCCTCGCTATCCCAAAGACCGACGGCCCTTAGCCTACGCTGTTTCTGGCTTGTTGAAACGGTAGGACATTATCGGTTGCAAGCCGACCTGCCGGAGCGGGTCGTGCAATGTAATAGCCCTGAAGATGGTGGATGCCGTACTGCAGCATCAGTCGCTGATGTTCTATCGTCTCCACACCTTCTACCAAGATCCTTACCCCGCGATTTCGCAGCAGGTTGATGATATCAAGGAGCATTCTCCTGCCTCTGTCCGTATGGGAGTCATGCAGGAAAGAGCGATCGATTTTCACTATGTCGAAATCTATCAGGCGAAGCCACGACAAACCCGCGAAGCCTGTACCGAAATCATCGAGCCAAACTTGGACGCCCAGCTTTCGCAGGTCGCTAATGCAGCGGACAAGGTCTTGATCGAGTTCGAGCTCCACACCTTCGGTAATCTCGAATGCGAGCCTCCCGCCATCTATCTCGAATTCCGCCAAGGTCGCCGCGACGTAGTCTGCGAAACCGGGCATTTTCAGTTCGATCGGGGACACATTAACGCTAGCAACACGAACCAAATCCGTCACCAGTAGATCACAACACGTAGTCCGGATTGCCCAACGGCCAAGCGCGACGATCGCGCCCGTCCTTTCCGCGATCGGAATGAAGACATCAGGCCCGACAGCGGTCCCATCAAGCATTTTCAAGCGCATCAGTGCCTCTGCGCCATCAAGCATGCCTGTCTGCATATTGCGGATCGGCTGATAGACCAAAGAGACTAGCTTTTGATCGAGTGCAATTTTGAGGGTTGCTGCAACATCTTCGCGGTCAACGTTATACTTTGGATCCGTAGCGTCGAAGACCGCCACAACATTGCGTCCGCCTGCTTTGGCGGCATAAAGCGCCCGATCAGCCTCGTGAACAACCTTGTCGACCTGCTTGATTTCCTTGCGAGTATACGAGACGCCCACGCTTACAGTGATTATCGGAGTTCCATCGCGCCTATGTTGGTGCGGCAGAGCCATCTCCACAACTCCCCGACGTATCGCTTCTGCAAGCGCCCTCGCCTCGTCGAAGCTGGACGCCGATTTGATTACGATGAACTCTTCACCGCCGTAGCGCCCAATCACTGCTCCATGAGACGACGCCGTCTGTTGGAGATGTTCGGAAATCGTCACCAGGCATTGGTCGCCTTGCTGATGCCCATAGCAATCATTGTAGTGTTTGAAGTAATCGACGTCGATGAGCAGGACTACAAACGATGCGCCATCGTCGAGCCAGCGCTGCCAGTAGTCACGTAGACGTTGATCGATAGCTCGACGATTGTCCAGCCCGGTCAAGGAGTCAGTGTTCGAGAGATGCAGGAGTGCCTTGCCTCTCTCGTCGGCCGCAGCTTGCTGTAGGCTGGCCTCAAGGGCGTTCAGAAATACCTTGTAGCGCTCTCTATTGAGCTCAAGATTCACGTACGCAGTGAAAACGAAACACGAGATACAGAAGGCACCCATTATCAACTTATGAGTGAGAGGCATCGATTCAAAAACACAAAGAGCACCTACGAAAATGCCCATATTAGCTGCGGACGAAGCTAGAGCTACGTTGAACCGAAAACGGAAAAACAGATTGACGCTCATCATGAAGATCGCGCCGAAGACCATATAGTATGAAAATACAACCCGATCCGCAGTCATCTGCGCTATGATGAGCCACACAAGATAGCCTGTCGAGACGGAGATAGCTGAGACCACGTCAATCGTGTTTGCTCTTGCTTTGCGGTGAAGCAAAAATTCTAAGATGCTCAGAGCACTGATACCGACAATAAATCGCCCGATGATTGTGCTTTGCGCGACGTCGGCGATGAATAGGTAGTCCGTCAACGAATACGCAAGGTACGCGCCAACAGCGATCCAGAGTCCTCTTCGCGTGGCACTCTTTCGCTCAATCTCGGTCTGCAGATCAAATAAGCCACGCAGCTCCCTCGCCGACATATTCGAACTGGGTTTTGAAGCTGCAGTTTCGGCCAACACGTGCATCATGCCCTGTTACCCAACATCTGGCGCAGCCACTACACATGGACCGCTCGCGTAGGTTGGATAGCTTCGCGTTCACTTCACATCAATTAAGAACGGTGAGGCGTCGCTAAAACCGCACGGAATTGTTCCGACTTCGCTAACATTCTCTGAATCTTAGACGGGCTTTAATGAAGGCGTGCGATCCTTTAGGTGCTTGTCTTTGGCACACATCCCGAAGATTTTAGCGATTTCTTCTATTATTCATTTACTTAAGAGGCGCACGTGGCAAAGCCCGCATTTTCACTCGACGGCCGAAGCTTGATCACTCCACAATCCGTCAGCGAGCATCTGAATCCGCAAACCGACGCGCAACTAGCCGATGTGGTGCAAACCGCTGCGGCCGAGTTCGCGATTATCATCAACGTCGCGATGCAGCGACTATCGTCTACACAGAACCGCGCGGATGCCGTGAAGTGGCTTATTGCTCAACTTCACGATGTTCGCCTGAAATATGGGCCAGCCGTATGGCAGAAGCTGGCACCGATAATTAGGTCCCATTCTTCTGCCGAGATCATGCAGCAGTGCCCTTTTACCAAGTGGTCTTTCGACAAGCCACGTGGCTACTCCGGAGACGCGACGCTCATCGATTTTATCTATCAGCATCCTGCGATAGCCGAAGAGGTCGCAAAAACCACACCGCTCGGCCGTGACATCTTCGAATACACCATCAATGCTCCAGGTCCGGTTGCGGTGAGAGAACGGCGCGATATTCTGACGAAATTCGTCGATGAAACCGCGGACCGAGTCGGCCCTGATGCGGAAATTCTCGCAATTGCTGCCGGTCACCTTCGTGAGGCGGAGACATCTAAGGCATTGCATGAGAGCCGCCTCAAGCGCTGGATTGCTCTCGATCAAGATCCTCTCAGCATCGGGTCCATCGCAACCCAATTCAGCGGAACTCGTGTCGAGCCTATCGATGGGTCGGTACGCGGCCTTCTCGCGAGGAAGCACCAAGTCGGCTCATTCGATCTAATCTATGCAGCCGGTCTTTATGACTATCTCAGCGACAAAGTAGCGATCCGACTGACACAGCTTTGTATGGAGATGTTGAAACCCGGCGGTACTTTTTTGTTCGCAAATTTCTCCGATGAAATGGCCGACGATGGCTACATGGAATCCTACATGAATTGGGAGCTGTTGCAGAGATCTGAAGCCGATATGTGGCGGATAACCAATTCCTGTGCCACAGCCGATACGGTGGATACCGCAGTCTGGTATGGCGGCAATCGCAACATCATCTACAGCATTCTCCGGAAGAGGGCTTAGGGTCGATAACATTAGGTAGCCTGCTTCCAAGCAAAATCATCTGGGCTCCGACTGTTTCGCCGGAGCCCACGACGATCAAGTGCACATATCAGGACGCTGTACGGCTGATCCGAACTGACGCTCATCGAAAGCGGCGGCTGGTGGGAAAATGTTCCAGTCGTTAAACCTTTAACGATTTCGTTAACTTTTGCGGCAATCATCGTGTGTATAAGCCGCGTCCGCACCGGAGATGTCCTTCGCTGCCTAATGAGGTCAACCGCAATGCTCATATCTATACGAATAGGATTTCGAATTCGCTGAGCCGATGCGGACTACACGCTCGGCTAGCGACCTTAAAGTTAAGATCGCAAAACGCTAGGAGCGCAAAAATGACCAAGATCACGACCCTTTCCTCATCCCTCGTTTCTGCTACGGACGCCTCGTCGCATTTGGCCAACGGTGGTCACGGCGATAATTCGGCACGAGGCTTTGAAATATGAGGCTGCCGCGACCGCCAATCTCATCGAACGGGCGTCACTCGTCGTAAAAACCTTTCCGGGTGTCCGGGAGGTGCTCCTCGGCTATCCCACTGTTGACTACTACGATAGCGATGGGATCCTCCGTCAGCACACGTTCGATTTCAGTTCCGTCAGCCAATACGGACATCGCGTGGCAGTATCGGTTGCTAGCGATGACGAGGCCGAGAAACGTCTTTCTCCCCTCATGGACCTTCTCAATCGCCGCGGCCTCCGCGGGATCGGAGGCGGTCGCTCCACCGAGCGACTTGCTGACTTCGCTCGGATTTGGACGGAGAGAGACGTGTCTCACAAGCAGCTTCAAGTTGCCGACGAGATTCTGCTTTCCCGCACAGAAGCCGAGCCAGCAGATGTCGAGAAAACGAGATCGTATATCGACATTATGCGGCTGCCCGTGCGGCTGTCGCAGGTTCTTCGGTATGCTGACCGCCCGCAGGTGCGACGACATTCTGTTTGGCGTTTAGTTGATGAAGGCTATCTGAAGGTCTTCCCGGTCGATATCGGCGATATCGACCACATCACAATCCTTCGAGCTTAAACCGGACAACTGCTGCGGACCGAACGTCCGCAGCAGCAGACATGCATGCAGGGTACATCTCAACTCCAGCGCAACGGGTATCGCGTCATGAGAGAATTGCTAGCCGAGCCACGACGTCCGAGACTGAAAAATTGCCACAACTATGCAGGCGATTTGCGAATATCCGTCTTCTGAACTCACCGAACCCCACGCGTTCATCTGCCGACAAAACGTCGGCGTCGAAGTCAGGTGTACCATGAGCCAAAGCTCGAGAATGCTAAGGTCCTATCTTGAAGAAACACGCCTTACCGCTTGCACGCACAATTACTATCCGCGGGGAACTGTCCGTTGCGCCAACTCCCCGCTCTTCCGTAGTGCGGTCGCGCGTGATGTAGCTTGCCTCCTAGACGTCGACCCTGAGGTCACGTCCTGGTATTGCCTACCGCTTGAGCTTCAGGCCGGAAGCCTACGTCACGTTCCGGACTTTGAAGTCATTTGCGGGGACACCAGCTATTTGTTGGATGTCGACCACCCGCCTGTTTGGGCAGGTGAAGCAGCTTCGTCTGTCGGCTACGACTATCGGTCAAATCCCTACGATCTGGGAATCCTTTCGCAACGCCTCGCCAACGCTCGAGACCTACTCAGATACGCAACATACAACGTGAGCCTGGGCGACAAAATCCGTCTCCTGTCGCTCCTCGATGAATACGGTCCGATGTCCATCAAGGACTGCGCACCGAGCATTCAAAACACATCGGATCCGATCGGGAGCATTGCCTCGATGGTGCTTCGACGAATTGTCGAAATGGACCTCGACGATGAACCTATCGGTCCCGACACCCGCATAAGCCGGGTCTGATGCCTCTCTCCCTCAAACCATTAGTCTTACCCATTCATCAGCGGTCGCAGCGAGCCACCGCTCAAGGAGTCATGCCATGTTCGAATATGCACACTGGGATTCTGCCCGCCTCGATCGCGAGATTGCACGTCTTTCGAAGCTTCTCGAAGACCTCAAAACTCTTCAACGGGACCAAGCGCCGAGCCCCGCGATCCTGAAGAAAAGCCCAACGCTAGAGGGCTGGAAGCTGTCGACGCGCCCCGTGCCCTGCTTGGCGGGCGTGTATCTCGACCACCCGACGATCCCGAGCGGGTACATCGGCGTCACAAGCGAATTGATCGCCATTGATGTCGGACGCGGTTTCGCACGGACCAGATCGCGGTTCTACGCGCTCGGCCAACCTGCCCCCAAAGAGTGATCCCTCGTTAGCTCAGAGATTGGAGATCTAAGATGATTGACCTCGATAAGGACAATACCAAGCTCGACTGCTACCGGGTTGCGCTAGCGAGAAGCGTAACCCGCGCCATGGAGGACGCTCCAGAATTCGCGGCAGGAGCGCCCGGCGTGGTCATCCTAACCGCCCCGGATGGCTATGAAATCGATGACTATCTGGAGATCATGATGGCTCTGGCGGAACGCACGGGCGGCAAATGGGGGGACCGTGAAGGCGCGCTCATTTACGTCCGTGCCAATGACAAAAGCCCACGATCTCGGAAAAACTTCAGAGAAGATTTGCAGAACAATGATCGAATTCTGGTTGTCGCGGAACATGGAGCGTATTTGCCGCCGGTACTGAGTGTTGCTGCCGACAGGGTTATCGAGTTACCGATCATCGACGCATCCGACTTCATCTTTGCTTGCCAGAACGCACTGGGCATCAAGGTCCACCCTATTCAGGCTCGCGAAGCACTCGCCTATCCAAGGAACCTCTTATGGGCCGCTGTGCGTCCCGGCCGAGATATCTCGAACATCCTCAAGCGTCTTGAATCTCAAGACACTTTCGAAGCGATCGCGCCTCGTCCGGCCGACTCCCCTGCTCTTAGCGAAATGCATGGTTACGGTGAGGCGAAGACTTGGGGGCTCCAACTGGCCGCGGACATCAAGGCCTGGCAACGTCGTGAGATCGACTGGTGCGACGTCGACCGCGGAATCGTCTTGAGTGGACCGCCTGGCGTTGGAAAGACAATTTTTGCCAGAGCGCTCGCTCAAGAATGTAATGTTAAGCTCGTGGCCACCTCCCTTGCACAGTGGCAAGCAGCAGGTCATCTCGGTGACCTCTTAAAGTCCATGCGTAAGGCATTCGCCGATGCTCGGAATGCGGCACCATCGATCCTCTTCATCGATGAGCTCGACTCCGTGGGTGACCGAGCAAGGTTCAGCAAAGACGATAACAATTACTCCCTCCAGGTCGTCAACGGGCTATTAGAAGCCCTGGATGGTCTCGGTGACAGACAGGGTGTGATCGTTGTGGGAGCTACCAACAATATCGCAGGCATCGATCCGGCCCTACTGCGAGCCGGACGGCTGGACAAGCATGTTGCCATCGCGAAACCCAGCCCACTCGACCGCATTGCTATCGTAGAGTCGATGACGGAGCTCACGTTCGAAGGTCAGAACCGTCATGATTTCCTGCTATCCACGCTTGAAATGACCGGTGCCGACATTTCCAAGGCAGTTCGCGATGGGCGTCGACTTGCCCGCGCCAAGCGGCGGGCGTTGCAGCCGGAAGATGTAATCGCTTCGCTACCGAAGCTGCTTACGCCGACACCGGAATTTCTCAGGTTAGTCGCCATCCACGAAACAGGACATACACTAGTTGGGGTGGCTCTCCGTTGTGGTGATTTCGGCGGCACCATGATTTTCGACCGATTGCCCATCTCTGATGCAGGGTTCAAGGGCGGGTTAGCCCAATTCGCACTGTCCGTGTTCACGATCCAAAATCGGCAGGCCATCCTAGACAAAATTGCAGTATTGCTCGGCGGGATCGCTGCCGAGGAACTTTGGCTCGGCACCTTCTGTGACGGAGCAGGCGGCAGTTCTACGTCTGACTTAGGGACAGCAACACGTTTCGCAACCTTGATGGAAACCTCGTTGGGAATGGGGTCGACCTACCGCTACAGCGTGGCAGAGACTGACAAGGAGCTGGAAGCCTTACGGCAGAGCGACCCTGACCTGAGAAAGCGCGTCGAAGAAATCTTGGAGCACCAGTTCAATCGCGCCAAAGATCTCATTACCACACGAAGGAAACTAGGAGACTTGGTCATCGAAGAACTCCTGCAAGAAAAACGGGTTTCCCCCGAGCGCCTTCAGGAACTGCAGCTAACCTTGAAACGCAAGCGAAAAGGACCAACGGTGGCGTCCGCACCTTTCTGTGCCTGCTGAACCGTCAGCCTATGTGGGCGGCACGATCGAAGTCTAACTACGCACACCTATCCTGCGCAGTTGGACTTCTGGCAGACCTCCATCTGGCGTCGCGTTGTTGTCGTTCGCCTTCTGGGTTATCCTACTACGTAAGCCTTGGAGCCATCCGACCATTTGCCGCCGCCATGCCAGCCGCCGACCTCATCGGATTACAACGGCATCGAAATTGACGAATGGAAGGCAGCGATCCGCAAGGACGAGGAGGATCGCTTCGGACCGGAACCCGACAACCTCATCCCGGTCGGCAAACCTGGCTGGTAAGCGACGGAACCAGACACTCCCCAAATCGCTCGGGCGACGCGCAAAGCCGCCTTGATAGCTCCGGATCGCTCAGAATGCCGGCGTCGCCGTTTGTCGCGATTATCGCTTGCTCAACCACTTCACGCTTGAAGGCAACACCATAGTAGACGTGGTCGCCGGCGTTCGGCCATGTCGGGTCGACTACCGTGCCGTCTCCATCGACTACCCAAGCATGTTCAATCGGTATCGGGAGATCGACTACGTTGATGGCGTAGCCTTCCACGTAGAAGAGGTTCTCACGGTTCAGCATAACGTGGGTAGCATTCTTGAAACATTCTTTTCGACGTCCGAGCTCTAGGCCGATAGGAAGCCCGATTCCGACACCGAAACCCCTTCCGAATTGCAACAACGCCTGAGCTGGACCGAAACGCCGCTCGCACTCCGCAAGAAAGCGCAGATGGTCTTGGATTACCTCAACGCCCCAACTCACCTCATCACGAACCACGGTCAATGCACCAATGTCCTGTCACTATCGACGAAACATGCGTATGAGCCGATAGCGCCCATCAGAAACGGCTTCGTCTGCGTCCCGATGTAGTCGCCGCTCCCCCACTTCACGTCGAGCAGATCGCTGCTAGGATCGGAACGAGAGACCTCGGCGTCATCAATGCCTGAGCCGTTAGCGGCACAATCGCGTTCCAAGAAGTCATGCTTCTTTCCGGACCTAACCAGCCGATAATATTTCTGACAAAGAAACTTACTCGCGACAGCCTTTAAGCTCCGGGTGTTCTCAACGACCGGAGTGGCGGCAAACGGTGCGTGAATGACGTCGTAGCTCTGACCGTGTGGCGCGCCACGCGCTTCTCCAAGGACCGCATGGTAGTCGAAAGCATTATTGCAATAGTCTTTACCGAGGCGATCCGCGTCATACCGAAAAAGCGCATCCAAAACATCCTCGGAGCATTCGTGCTTTCCCCATTCTAAAATCTCGTCGCCAATCACTATCAAAAAAATGTCGTCCAATATTCGTTTCCTCTTTCACCGATAGAGGTAGTTGGCCGGCGGTTTTCGGATGCCGTCAACCACAAAAAGTCCGACGCTCGATTTTTTCCGTATCGCGCACCGATCTCGGCAACATTGTTGACGCGAACTCACCCCGCCAACCACTCTTTTGTCGCGAACCCAATTGACGGTCGTGGAAATCCGGATGACCATTTTAATGGATAGCTAGCGACTTGCATTTTTCTCGGAGTAATTAAATGAGCGAAAACAATACCTTCCATCCGGTTTATTATTTTGAAGATTTAAAGGCTGCGACCATCAGAAATAACAGGCTCGATCGTGAAGGCGACGAGATCGAACGACTGAGCGGACGCGTCTACAGGCGTGCAAAAGAGAAGCACGAAAGGAAACTGGACGTGGAATTCGGCTCCATTTCGAGTGCCGATCTGGACTATCGCCTCAGCGTAATGGCGCAGTTTTCTGAACTACACACATGGTGGGGAAAGCAAGGACGCATCATCGTCGACATTTCCAAGAATACGAACTTGGCGAACGACGAATTCGATCTCGCGGCACCTGAATTAACGAGCGAATTCTGCCCGCCCATCTTCGTCCATTTCGGCCGCGAACATGGTCTTGCGCTTGCTGAATTGCCGGGCGAATTCATCGACGGCGTCTATGTCAATCCAACGAGACCTCAGAACGATGACGATATGCCGCCAATCACGCTGATTGCCGTATGCCGTCGGGGCGGTAAGTCACGTGCAACGGACAAGATCGAAAAACTGTATCTTAATGCGAGTGCGATGGTGATCGGCGAAATCCAGAATGAGGAACTGTCAATTGACGATGGTGAGGCTCTTATGGTCAGCGATCCATCGGTCACTACGGCGTTCAAACGGGCGATGTGCGTCTATAGTGAGTATCTTGCAAACCAGCGCGAGTTGGTCGGAACACTAGATACCATGCGCTCTCTTCCTCCCCTTGACGAACCTTGGGACGCGTGGTCTGCGGTGGTCGAAGAAAACGCAGCAAGAAACCTTGCTGCCGGTACCTAATCAGAATCGGAACCAGTTTCGAGCTTCTCAACGCGACTACTGCCGGTGACGCAAGATTGGCAGCCGAGGCACGAATGCTCCCAAATGCTGAGCGTTAACCTCGCCACGGACATTCTGCCGAGCGTCCGTAAGCAGACCCATTCTTAGCAACTTGATTTCAATTGCTTGCTTCGAGACCTCGAAATAATCCGAGATATCCGTTAGCAGGTGATCATAAGGCTCGATGTTGCACGGCTGGTTATCGACGTAGATGTATCCGTGGCTACGGTCTCGGATATCAGCCCTTTCTCGTGCGACTTGAACAGCTTTCCGAAATATGTGCTCAGGAAGGATAAGTTCGGAGGCAAAAGCGTTCGCCTGGACCTCTAGCCGCTCGTACTCGAATTTTGCTTTACTATCTATTCCCATTAAGAGATCATCTTGCACGAATGTGTCCGACCTAAGGTACTTTCCGTGGTCGAGCTCGAAGTGCCCGATTTCGTGAGCGAGTGTGAACCGCCGTCTCAGCTCATTTGCGTGTACGTTCAGCTGTATAGATCGCGCGTCGAAGTTAGCAGATCCCAAAACAGGGTTTCCGTCCTCGTCGTAAACAGAGCCTCCGAAAAACACGAGGTCGATACTGAGCAGCGCGCAAACCTTGTGCAGATCGACAGCTCCGCTCCTGTAGTCGATCCTTTCCAAAAGCCTCAACGCCGACTTTCTCAGCGCACCCAACGTTACAAATGGCACAGAATCCACCCGGCCTTCATCCGGATGATCTCTAAACAGCTCGGGATTAATGTCTCTCAGTAGTTGATTGAGCGCCCCATATGTTCTTCCGTCGTGATAAGCCGAAAACTTGAGCGATTTTGATCGCCGCATGCTAGTGAATAGCTGCGATTCCAAAAAGCGGCTTTCCAGGCGCAGGCCACCCTTCCGGTCCGCCACGACTTCCAATCCGTGCTCATCGTATTTCACTATCGCAAGCATTCGGCTTCGAGCCAAATTTTCTGCACCGGACTGAAGCCGCGAGGAAACGACAAGGACACCTTTTGCCGCGTGCCTGAACAAGCGACTTAGTTTGTCAGAGAAGTCGACTGCTTGTGTTTCGGGAATTCCGCCCTCATAGTTTTTGCATTCAAACACGGTATAAGAGTGTGGTGAGGGCCGTCCAGGACGGTAAAGCTCAATTACGATGTCGAATTCGACCTCTGATCCGCGCTCCTTGCAGAAGTACGTCTTCTTTTTGAAGATCTTACAATGATCTGGCGGGATGCTGTCGTAGACCAATACACCACGTCGCTGCTGATCCAGAAGATATTCATAGAAAGCGTCTTCGAGCCGATTGCCCTTGGCGGTAGTATCCACGGAACTTCCTTGCGGTGCTTCACTACCGTAAGCTATACGACGTTACTCATTATTGCGCTATCAGTCGCGAACGTCGAGATGCTTGGGGATCCTCGAAGTCCGCAGTCGACTTCAAGCCCCCTTCCCGTTCGAGTGCTGCTCCGGTGCCACAGCTTCGAGCTCCAGAAACTCTCGGATGGGTTCATTCCCAAGACTGCCTCTGTACGTCTTTATGAGGCGGCTGTTCTCTTGATCGAACGAAATCGTCCCACCTAAGCATGCTCGCGCCACGTCCGGATAATCACGATGCAATGCGAGGAAATTCTTCCTGACCCATATCAACACCAAGCGCTTAAGGGCACGCGTCGCGGCTGGTTTGTGCACCTTGTGATCGAGACGGAATCCCATCGTATTCAAGCAGACGGCGAGAACTCTAGCGCCTACGTAGTTGGGCATCGTTTCCATTTGGGAAACCTCGTTCCAGATCAAGCGCTGCAATCGCGCTCGCAAGACAGCGCGTGCCGGTGGTCCGTCGTATTCCCGCGAGGTTGACCCACAGCGTATTGTGCTGAACAGTCCAGCCGCGGAAGTCGGGAGTATCAACAGAACCTGCGCCTACCGTTAGCGAAAGCGCAATTTTCGCAAGCTGATTGTAGATGTCGTCCATATCCGGACGGTCATGTCTCATCTCCGGCTGCCGCGCACCAAACACTTTGCTTTTGTCCAGCAAAGCGATGATCTCTCGAACGAAGTCGACCGTATTCCGAAACTTTTGGAACTCGAGGGACTCATAGTAATCCCGGTCCGTCATCTCGTTGACCCGGTAAATATCGCTGCAGACGTGCTCATAGCCGGAGAAGATTTGGCTAAGGCCAAAATTTAGGTAGGCCCCCTGCCCCTTCGTCAAGCCATCGCGGACATAGAGGAGCGCAACTCTATTATACGTCTCCCAGCTAGCGATCTTCCAACGCTTACTCGTGAGCCACATAAGCTCAAGAGGCGAGCCATTGTGGTGGGCGAGCCGGTCGATCAAATCAGAGTTCCCAAAGAAAGCTGTCGTGACCGGCTTCAAGTGCCCGATAAGCCCCGAATAATAGCCATCGCCCTCATGATGAATTGCGGAATTTTCGTCGAGGAAGAATTCATCGGAAACATTCCGCGCAAATGGTACAAGAGGCCGAACATCTATGCCGTCCTCAGCAGCCGTGCGGAAAATCTTGGCGGCAACCCAAGGACTCTTCTGGGCCACTATCCTGCAGAAACGCCGGTCGCCGAGGAGGCGTAGGATGTCGTAAGCGATTTGAGAGGTTTCTGGACGGTAGTCTTCGAAGCCACCTTTTATGAGATTTCTTCGGACATCAAACTTCGAGGCTTCTCTAACCAGGATCTCCGCAGAACGACCTATCTCGTGCACAGCAGCTAACAGCTTCGCTTCGTCGCCATCAGTGATGCTAAGGTAAACCTGTCTCGAAAATGGGATCGCGTTTCGGCGGGAGAATCTCGGAGGCTTGACGAAGGTTCGGTACATCCAAAACGCCAAGACCGCGATGAGCAATCCTGCAATCGTCGCTTGGAAGATGATGGGACTGTTCAGCGTCACCGGAATGGGAAGTTCGAGCGAGAACCAAACGCTCGAAACAAGAAGGCCTACGCCACTCACCAATGTCGCGCCAAAGAGAAGATAAGTGTCGGCAAACGTGGAGGCCGCAGCACGAAATTTGTAGCGAGGCTCCGACAGGCTGTATGCGACAACGAAAATTGCGACCGTCGCAAGGAAGTCCGC
This sequence comes from Hyphomicrobiales bacterium, assembly GCA_900469445.1. GTDB lineage: Bacteria > Pseudomonadota > Alphaproteobacteria > Rhizobiales > Rhizobiaceae > Neorhizobium. Next base: position 151,340 of record UBXM01000006.1, on the reverse strand, counting down.
GATACCAAAGATCTGGTCGAAAGCGCCACTCGTAGCAGGCTCAAAGCAGATACCAAGCCAGATGAAATTGCAGATCTGCGAGCTCATAGTCCTTAACCGCAATCGAACCTGACAAATGTAGCCATGCCAAAAAATGCTGCTTTCCTCAAGCAGTGCCTCTCTTCCCAAGAGGGAACGCACTACGACCACTGGCAATGGTCAGCGATCGCTAGTCATAGCGAGCAAGCATGCGTCTCAGCTGCTCGTTCTGAACCGAAAGCTTTTTGGCCAAAGCAGCTCTCAAAACCGAGATTTCGGTGTCCAAAGCGACTAGCTCGTCGAAAGCGGACTTTTCTGGCGAGGTCGCCGAAACGACGGGTTCGAGCACCTCAGCCTGCCGCTCTCCGCCCGCACCGTCATTCGACGATTTCGCTCTCGCTTTTCTCTTCGAATAGCTTTCTTTCCCTGAAGCGACGCTCTCATCTGCCGAGATTTCGGACGGGATGCGGTCCGGGACATCTACATGTCCAGTGTCGAGCTGCTCTTCACTAGGAGATTCCGCAATAGCGCCATTGTCATCTTCCGGCACCATGTCGATCGCGCTACCGGTATCGATTTCGTCAGGCGCGCCCTGATCGGCCAATTCTTCAGGTAGCGTTTCTACTGCAACGGCGACGGATTCTTCGCCATGCCTGTCAGATGGGCCATCTTCGGGCTCCTTCACCGCCGTGACCGAAGTTTCGACGTGGTTAACCGCTTTGATTTCATCTCTCGCGGCCGGGCTAACGTCTGGAACGTCAGACTTGCGTGAAACCAGGTCGGTAAGGAACCTCCACGGTGTCTTCATAACGTTCGCTCCCCAACAGGCGTTCACAACATCCAAGCGAGATGCCGGACGGCAGAATGGTCCGGCATGGATATTATACAGATCTTGTCGTGTTGGGTGATGAGGCAACAAGATGCTGCGGTAATTTACTGGCCAAGCTTCTTGCGCAGTTCAGCGTTCTCTGCCCGCAGCTTATCGGAAAGCTGCATACGCAGGCTCTTGTTCTCTTCCTCAAGCTTGATCAGGTCGGCGATGTCGTCAATAGCGGCTACAGCAGTAGCAACAGAGTTTGCTTCTGCTGTCGACACGGACTTGGCAGCATACTTCCGCACGCCCTTCGGCGCATTCACGACAGCAGCTTTCTGGGTACGCTTGGCTCTGGTTTTCTTTGCTGGAGCTTCGGCAGCTACTACTTCGCCGACAGTAGCCTCAGCGGACGCTCTAGGACGGCGTGGTTTGCGTGTCTTCTTGACTGCCGGTGCGGTCTCAGTAGTCTCGACGCTTTTAGCGGTCGTGACATCGATTTCATCAGCCATTAAAGTTCTCCTGTGCTCGTGGGCGGTAAGCCGTCTACGTGTCAGTGATGACATTTCGTATAAGCGGGAACACAATATCGAATTGAGATACTTAAAACGTAAATTTTATTTCGATTAGGGTTTTGCTCTACGCATCGCTTTCGTCAGCGCATCGGTAAGTCAAGCACAGAGCAGTTCCGCATAGTCGTCCATGGGGCCAATATCGAAAAACTCTGGAGCTAATGCTCGGGGCCGACCATACGGCGCTTCCATCACAATCCTCACTTCCCGCTGATAAGCGTAGCCGAAAGGCTTGGACATTTGATGGACACGCATCTTCTTGTAGTCACGGTAAGGATCATAATAGGTGACCGGACCATAGAGAGGTTTCCAGCCTGGATACCTCGCTAGAAAGCTCGAAATCACTCGCTGTGCAAACCTCATCGGGTCACGGATAATGAGAGCAGCGTCCGCGTCAAAATCAGTAGGCATCCGATAGTAGATGCTGTCACATAGGCTCAAGAGAAAGTAGTCCTGCGCCTGCACCGGAAGGACAATATCGTCGTCACCGAATTCGAGCCGGTGCCCTTGAACCATCGTGTGACGAATGCCTTTGAGCCGGTCTCGAAACGTTGGAATAAAAAAAGTCCGATGGATCTCGTCATCTTTGACGGCCGCATTGTGTGAGGTGTCGTTGTAAAAAGAGGCAGGACAAATGCGCAGTCGGCCCGTGTGCAACATGGGTTCTAAAAATTCTCTGCGGCCATATTTCACTGTGAAAGGTGTCGAAGGCGGGGTGTATCCCTCAAAGATTTTTGTGGCAATCGGCTCGCCGTTCTCAAAATATTTCAACATCGGAAGCCTGGCAGCGCTGATCACCGACACAGGCGGGCCACCTGTCCTAAGGGCGTATTCCTCCAATAGATGGGTGAACTTCACCATGAAGGCATGTTCGTCACCAAGGATCGGGCGAGGCTCAATTTGCGCGTACGGATTTAACTCGTGCTGATTGATAAAAACGTCTTTGAAACGGGCAGCCAATCGATCGTCAGGGGCACCCAGGAGATAGGGAAAGCAAGCGTACTCATGTCGCCAAATTTCATGGCGCTTCAGGCTGCCATTCTGTCGAGTCGCCATTTCTTCTAAATATTGGCAGCGCGCTTCCATCGCTTTCGCGCGTTCTTCGAGTTGTTCAATACTGACCGTCATATCGAATCATCAGTTGCCCCAGCCTCGCTCGAGAATGGCAGATCTTCGGGGGACTGAACATCAACACCTCATCGAGCGTGGCGGCGGCAGCATGAGACCCCCTCAGTGCGGGCTCTCACAACAAACGTATCCCAGAAGCTCTCGGACCGCTGCCGGTGAGTCAGAATGCGGACGCCATATTTTCCGCCGCGCCGACAGTCCAAAATGCCGGTGCCGGTGCCGGTGCCGGTGCCGAAATTAACTATAAATCTGATAAGCGATCGACTCTGATACCGACTCAGGCTATCTGCCTTCGCATGATCAAAACGATACGCACCATAATATGACATCCCGCAGCTTTTAAGAGCTGCCGGTCACGCGTACGGTCAATATCCTCCACATAAAATTCGAGTGCTTACCAAGCTGTCACCTGCAGCAAGGCAAGACCATATTCGCTCGAGCGGAATTTAGATGATGATAGCCGACAACAATACAACATTGGTCAGGTGAGCTCTCTTTGATTGCTTTCCTGGCTGCGTCCAAGAACACAAAGCAATCAGGAGAAGGCAATGATTTTTTCACAGCAAGTCAGCTTACATTTGCGGCTTAAGAAAGCCGGCCTCGCCACCCTTACTCGGCCCCATTCCACATTCGACAAGGACGCTCACATCGCGACCTTGATCGGGGGCTTTGAAATATTGCGCATCACCTAATTCCAAGCAGAGTTCTGCCGCCAGCACCTATTGGCATGAACCCGATGCTGGTCTCGCACAACGAGCCCCTCCGACCAAACAGGCGAAGACGGCCCGTGGTCACACGTTCTTCGGCGACGTCGTCGTATATCACGAGAGCGAACTCGAGCATCGCGTAAGCACGATCCTCAGCGCGTACTGTGATATTGTCGAAATCCACTCGCAGTATCCGAAGGTAGAATACGTAGATGCCGATGGCGTTCTGCGCACGCATACGTTTGACTTCTTCATCGTCAACCGTGACGGGACACGCATCGCGATCGCTGTCAAACAAGCTCGTAAGAAGGCGGCGATGGATGACCTTATGGGTCGCATCGTTGCGAATGGCATCACGGGTATCGAAAAAGATGGAACGCTCGTTCCTTCCATTGCCGATGCTGTCTTCGTAGCCACGAATCTCGAAGCCTCATTTGCCTGCTTCGAGAACGCGACAGCTATCGTTGCGTCCCGACCGCATCATGATGATGCCGAATGCGCCGTAGTCGCAAAACTCGTCCAGCGTATGCCGGGCAGCTTTCGCTTCGGGCAGCTTCTCCTCAACGTATCCACGCCAGCTAAACGCCGGACAGCAATCTGGCGTCTCATCGACCTGCGCCTAATCGAACCCGTCAATGATGGCAGGGTCGACGAACTGTCATTGCTGCGTGTCAGCCGTCCCGCATTCCCTCACGACTCTATCAATCACCTGAAAGGATTTTAACATGGATAATCGCTCCCTCACAGAAATGATGCGCGACCTGCCCGCGCCGCCGCTCCCTGGCCTTCCGCAGTCAGCCGCAACTCTTGCAGCTTGGAAGCCAACATCACCAGCAATGGTTTTGGGGATGAGGCTCTTTTGCGGCTCAAACTTAACGCGGCGCTCGTCGCGCTGATCCTCGAGCTTCATCACCTCTAAAACCATCCGAACGACAGAAAGGAAAAACATTGGAAGCCCGTCCGATCCCAGCCCGCGCATTCATGCATTCAATTATCGGCCTCCGCCGCGCCGATCGCTTCATCTACAAGGGCGTGAATTTCAAGCCTGTGGAAAGCACCGCGGAAGGCTACGTCGTCCAAGCTGAAGGCGACAAGGAAAACAAGGTCTTCCTGAGCCATCAGGAAATCTACGACGCGTTAGATAGCCGGCAGGCCACGATTGATTACAACTTCGACGCCCCTGCCCGCGCCAAGATGCGTGCCGTTTTCGGAGATAAAACCTGGGACGACTTTCCCGAGGATGCTCGTGGCCTAGCTCTCCATAAGGAGAAGCTCATCTTGCTCTACGACGAAGAGGCCATGCGTCGTGGCAAGCGGATCCCTATGTCTGAAGACAAGATCGGCGGCCTTCTTCGTACATGGACGAAGAAATGCAACGAGGAACTGTTCGCAAGCATTGACGAAAATCGCGCAGATCAAGTTACACAGGTGTCGCTTTACCCCTGCCCTAGTGCCCGTACCTTCAAGCGTGACTACGATGACTACGAAGGCGCTGACCGCGATGTCATGGCACTCCTTCCGCGTCATCATGGCCCGGGAAAGAAGATGTCTTCGATCTCCCCGCAAGCCCTCACTTTCGCGTTCGAGCAGGCCATGGGATACATGGACCGCAAGCGTCCAACGATGGCGCTTGTTTACCGTAATTACCTTGCCGCACTACAGGCACACAACACGACCGCCATTACTCCTCTGAAGATTTCGAAAGTCTCTCGCAAGAAATTCGAATCCATCATCGGCAGGTTTGATCGCTACCACGTCCATGCGAGCCGCTTCGGCGAGAAGCAGGCCTTGGACAAGTTCAAGAACATCCGGAAGAGCTTCCCCATCCGCGCTCCAGGGCAACGCCTCGAGATGGACTTCGTCACGGTCGATCTGATGTCGCACCTTGTAGAGAGTGGCGTTTGGGCCTCGCTACCCGATTACATCCAGACGAAGATCCCGACCGTTCGCATCACTTTCTGTGCAGCGATCGACGTCGCGACCCGGTACATTTTAGGCTTCAAAGCCAGTACGAATCCCAACGCTGCTTCTGCGGTTGCGTGCATTCGTATGATCATGTCGGACAAGCGTCACTTGTCGACCTATGTCAGCGCACAGACCCCTTGGATCGGCAAACTTCGCCCTCTGGCTATCTACACCGATAACGGTCCGGAGTTCGCAAATGAGCTCGTGAACGGCGTCCTTCGCGCTGCTCGTGTAGACGGCACGAAACCGCCGGCAGGGGAACCTGACGCTCGGCCTTTTATCGAGAGCCTCTTCCATTCAATTGGTCATCTGGTCGCTCCCTACTTCGAAGGCAGGACGTTCTCGTCGGTTTCGGAAAAGGGCGACTACGACCCTAAGCTACACGCGTCACTGTTGGTCGACGAGCTGATCCAAATCTACATCTTCGCGATCTGCGACATCTATCACAACAAACCGCACTCCGGTCTTGGCGGGAATACACCCCACAACGAGTGGGTTCAGGCTAGCCGCGACTTCCCGATCTTGTATCCGCCAGGGCCGGAAGAGATGCTGCACATCTTCGGTGTGAAATCCAAACGCCCGATGTCGGATTACGGGATCACCGTATTTGGCATCACCTACTGCAAAGAAGAGCTCCAGCGTCTTCGCACGAAGCCCAGCTTCGCAGAAGTTGAAATCAAGTACGACCCGGAGTGCGTCGCCCACATCTCTGTCAAAGGCGACAAGGGTTGGTTCGTAGTCCGCAACACCATCGATCTCGACGAGAACATCACTATTGCCGAATGGATGGCGGCCCGCAAAGAGCTGAAGGACCACTACGAGACCGCCAACCAACAGGGTCTCAACGTCATGTACGACGCGATCAACCGTCTTCGTAGCATTGGCGAAGCAGCTACGCTGCGAGCCGGCCTCACACCGAGCGCACCAACCGCCAAAGATTACGATCGTTGGGACGCCGAATTGTACGGCGCTTGGGCGGCGATTGCTTCTGAAAATAAGCCGGCACTGAACACTAGTGGGATTCTGCCGGAGAACCCCCTTCGGGATGGAAACGTCGCAGATCTGGCGATGCTCTTCACCCAAAACAGAAAGGCAGCCATCGCGGCCGAGAAGGCGGCAGCAGCCCTTTCAGACGATGAAGAAACCACCGCAACTACCACCGAAGCAGCCACGTCCGCCTTCGATTTTGATCAGGAGTATTAAGATGACTGAAGAACTATCCGAACTGCGTGTCCGCGAAGCCAGCCGTTACGTCGAGAGCGCCCGGTGCGCCGAATTGCAAAAACGGCTCCGGGAATTCGCTCAGAACGCCCACGACTGCCTGAAAGGAGGCGGCACTCGCCACCGCACCTTTGCCGTTATCGGAGCGTCCGGCTCTGGAAAGTCGACGTCGCTCGAGCAAGCATTCGCTCAGATCGATGCGTTCCAGCCGTACGTAAACAAGTACGGTGAAATGATCCAACCCCTTATCAGCTTGGAAGTGCCGCGCCCGAGCTCCACAAAAGATCTCGTAATCGAGGTGTTAGAAAAGATGCAGCTTCCTGTGAACCGCCGTCAGAATGAGCATGAACTATTCGCTATTGCAAAACAGCAGTTCAAAGCGCGTGGCGTTCTGTTCCTACACCTTGATGAGGCACAAACTCTTTTGCGCGCAAAGACCCGCAACGCCGTGTTCGAACTTCAGGAACGCTTGAAAAGCCTGCTGTCCGTGCCTGACTGGCCGCTTCACACCATCTACAGCGGTGTGCCGGAACTTGCGGCCCTATTCAGTGGTGATCAGCAACTACCGAACAGAGCCGAGGTAATGCGTTTCTCAGCACTCGCGTGCCCGGGGGATGAACACATCATGCGCGGCGTGTTGAAGGAGATTGCTGAAACCCATTGCGGGCTCTCGTTATCACCTGAACTGGACACTGATGACTTTTTGGGCCGCCTCTGCTCAGCCACCCAGGGCTCGTATGGGACCATGATTGAGATGATCAGGGAAGCCTGCTTCACCGCCCTTGCGGTAAGTAAGAAGAAGCTGGAGCCAGGCGCTTTCGCACGCGTCTACGAACGCTACTCGGGCTGCAGGCCTGCAGACAATATCTTTAAAGCCAAGGCTTGGCGCGACATCGACAGGGCAAACGCTTTGGCCGACCTCGCTCCTGCCATGCCAATTAGCCGTCGGAGGAGCGCCAACTAATGCAGCTTCCAGTCACAGTTCCCTTCCACGATGACGAGACGCCACTCAGTTTGGCGTCCCGTCTCGCGATCGCAAACGGATACCGTTCTTTGGCGGAATTTCTGTCGTGCACTGATGTGCGAGCGGCAGCTATCCGGCAATGCGAAGAGGGTGCTATCGAGCAGCTTTCAACTTGGTCCGGGATTCCCAAATCCCGGCTCGTCCGCCACCAAATCCTGGGCGGCACAGGCTCTTGGCGGCTAGGCGATGCTACCCTCACGAAGAAAATGCGCCCAGGGAACCGTCACCGTTTCTGCCCCCAGTGCGTTATGGATGACTACTCGCAGACAGCTGGGAGACCAAACGCCGCGCCTTACGTTCGGGCATACTGGTGCGTCCGATTGGTGAACACATGCGAGGTGCACGAATGCCCCCTTACTGAAGTCGAGGCTAGCAAAACTGATGCGAGCGACTTCTCTAGCTTCGTTGTTAGTAATCTTGCCCAGTTACGAAAGGAGGCGGAAAGCACGACCAATGCTGCCGGCGCTGATCTCGCTCGATACGTCATTGCGCGAATTCGCGGCGATCTCTCGAATATTTTCTTGGACGGACTTGAGTCGATGGTAGCTTTCGAGCTCTGCGACAGACTAGGTGAGGTCGTCAGACGTCACAAGGCTGCGCCCCAAGAAGTGTTGGACGCCAACAATGACGTCACGCTCGGTTTCAACATTGCCTCTCAGGGCCCGAGAGCCATCGAGGACTTCGTCACGAGTATCCTGGCATCTACCAAACTATCAACGCGAGATTTCCGAACTTTCTTCGGATCGTTGCGATCATGGTTGGCCCTCCACCGAAGCGAACCGAATTTTGGAGAGGTGGCCGAGCTATTCCAAAGCATTGCCGAGAGATCATTTCCGTTGGGTGTCGATGAAGTGTTCATTTTCCCGACAAAGAAGAGAGTGCTTCACTCGATCACGACCGCGAGCAGCCAGTGGGGTCTGACTGAAAAGATTGTTCGGACAATGCTCGAAGACGCTGGCGTGATCGAAAGGAGCGACCTGCCTCACAACAACGTCCTTTTCGACGCCGCATCTGCAAATGCTATTTTCGGCAAGCAACAGACGGGGATGTCGATCCGGGACATCCACAGAGAGTGGCGGCTACCTCAATCCCAAATTCGTGCGCTCGTGCTCAATGGCTTTCTCCCAAAAGTAGAAGGAAGCGGCGGACGCGCAGGATCCCGGATTGTCGTCAATAGGGAAGTGTTCGAGGATCTGAAGCGCAAAATCGACGGGGACGTCGTTGCAGCCTCAGAGCTCACAGATCACGTCCCACTTCGCGAGGCTGCAACGAATAGGAACGGGAACCTGGAAGCAATCCTACAAGCGGTTGTCACTGGGGAACTTAAAGTCGTTCGCTACGGTGGTAGCTATTTCACAAACCTCTGGGTTAGCCGTAGCGACCTAGCTCGCCTTCATTGATACGATTTCCGTCTCACTAAATCACATCACGACATAACGTAGCCAGCTAACTATTTTATCGGACGATCCTCCCAAAACACCCGCTTCGCCGGGTGTTTTTTTATTTCGTATCGAAAATCAGGACAGAGCTATCGGAGCGTTTTTACGTGACCGCCCGACGAAATTGGATTCAGCTATAGGGAAATCAAAGGGTTACCGCACTGCGTGGACAAACCAACGGAGCGCAATCAATCGGAGCAGGATTTCCGGTTTCGCGTCGTCGAGGAGGGCGACACGAAACATGCTGCAGCCGACCTGATGGTGAGGAGGAGGAACAGCTTGGACTATGTGTTCGATTTCAGCTTTCTCGAGAGCTTTCGATCCGAAATCATCAACGGCGTGCGCCTGACCGTCATGCTCACGGTGGTCTCGATCCTGCCGGGTTTTGCGCTCGGCACGGCCTGCGCCGTCGGACGGCTTTACGGCCCGCGCTGGCTGCAGACCGCGATTACCATCTATATCGAGGCGATCCGCAATACGCCGCTGATCATCCAGGTCTTCTGGCTGTTTTTCGGCCTGACCGTGCTCGGCGCCCGCATCGGGCCTTTCAATGCGGCGGTCATCGCGCTGGTCATCAATACCGGGGCCTATTCGGCGGAGATCATGCGCGCCGGCTTTCAGGCCATCCCCAAAGGGCAGCTGGAAGCAGCCAACTGTCTTGCCATGACGCGCCGCCAGATCTTCTGGAACATCCAGCTGCCACAAGCCGCCGAACTGGTCTATCCGGCTCTGGTCAGCCAGTTCATCCTGATGATGCTCGCCACCTCGATCATGTCGCAAATCTCGGTCGAGGAGCTGACGGGCGTCGGCTACCAGGTCCAGTCGATCACCTTCCGCGGCTTTGACGTCTATCTGGTGATTGCGGTGCTTTATCTCGCGCTCGCCACCATGCTCAGGCTCTGTCTGCACGGCGCGGCCCAGCTCGCCTTCACCCGCCTGCGCAAGCTGAGGACGCCGCTATGAGCCACTGTCCCACCTGCATTTCCCCGCAGCTGAAAGGAGACCACCCATGCTTGGTGTGAGCCTCGATCAATACGGCTTTCTGGTTCAGGGCGCCTTCTGGACTGTCGTTCTCTCGCTGATGGGCTTTGTCGGCGGCACCATTGTCGGCCTGCCGGTCGCCCTTGCCCGCATATCACGCGGCTGGTTCCTCTGTCGCGCCTCAAGCCTCTATGTGCAGTTCGTGCAGGGCATTCCCCTGCCGGTCATCATGTTCGTCGTCTATTTCGGCGTCAGCATTTATGGTTTCGACGTCAATGCACTGGTCGCAGCCGCAATCGCCATGACGCTCTATTCCAGCGCCTATCTGGGCGAAATCTGGAAAGGCTGCATTCAGGCGGTGCCGAAAACACAGTGGGAAGCCGGCGAATGCCTGGCGCTCACCAACCTGCAGCGTTTCATCTACATCATCCTGCCGCAGGCATTGCGCATTGCCGTGCCGCCGACGGTCGGTTTCCTGGTGCAGATCGTCAAGAACACATCCTATTCGGTGGTGATCGGTTTCTTCGATCTCACCTACTCGGCCAAGATCCTGAACAACGCCACGTTCAAGCCCTTCGTCATCTTCACCGCCGCGGCGCTGATCTATTTCGCCATCTGCTTCCCGCTGTCGCGCTATGCCCGCCGGTTTGAGCTGCGCCTTCACAGGAGAAATGCATGACCGTCATTTCGATGAACTCCGTCCACACCCCGGCCGCACCACAAGACGGCGTCCAGCCGATGGTTTCCTTTCGCGATGTCCGCAAAAGCTTCGGCGCGCTGGAAGTCCTGAAGGGCATCGATCTCGACGTCATGCCCGGCCAGGTCGCGGCGCTGATCGGCCGAAGCGGATCAGGCAAGAGCACGGCGCTGCGCTGTATCAACGGACTGGAAAAGATCAATGGCGGCGAATTGACCGTCTGCGGCCGCAATCTGCGCGCCCGCGACTTCGAATTGCGGGAACTGCGCAAGGAAGTCGGCATCGTCTTCCAAAGCTACAATCTCTTTCCGCATCTGACGGTGGAGCAGAACGTCACCCTCGCACCGCGAAAGGTGAACGGTCTCGATGCTGCCGAAAGCCGAGCCTTGGCGGCAGAAGTGCTGGAACAGGTCGGATTGTCGGACAAGGCATCAAGCTATCCCGAACAGCTTTCCGGCGGCCAGCAGCAGCGTGTGGCGATCGCCCGTTCGCTTGCGATGCGACCAAAGCTGATGCTGTTCGACGAAGTGACGTCGGCGCTCGATCCGGAACTGACCGGCGAGGTGCTGCGCGTCATCGGCAAGCTTGCCGCCGGTGGCATGACCATGGTGCTCGTCACCCACGAAATGGCCTTTGCCCGGCAGGTCGCGGATCTCGTCGTCTACATGCATCAGGGCCGTGTCTGGGAGGCCGGCAAGGGCACGATGCTCGACGATCCGCAAACCGTCGAACTGAGGCAGTTCGTCGGCAGCGGTCTTTAACGGATCGGGATTGATTTTGCCGCCGTCATGGGACGGCGGATGGAGGAGGAGAAAGCATGAATATCAAACTGTCTCGCCGCGTCCTGTCCTGCGGCCTTGCCATGACTGTTCTGCTCGGCGGTGCTGGAGGAGCATTCGCCAACGCACTCGAAACCATCAAGCAGCGCGGCCGTATCCAGATCGCCGTCGATGTCGGCCATCCGCCTTACGGCATGCTGGACGACAAGGCGCAGCAGACCGGTCTCGATATCGACACGGCCAAGCTGCTGGCAAAGGATCTCGGCGTGACGCTTGAAGTCGTGCCGGTTTCGGGCGCCAACCGCGTGCCGTTCCTGATCTCCAACAAGGTCGATCTCGTCATCGCCTCGTTCTCGATCACCGAGGAACGCAAGAAGGTCATCACCTTCTCGAAACCCTATGGCGTCATTCCGGTCGTCATTCTCGGCCCCAAGGCCGAAGATCTGAAGGATGCCTCCGGTCTCGATGGCAAGAGCGTCGCGGTTGCTCGCGGAACGACGGCCGACATCGAGCTGACCAAGGCGGCGAAGGAAAAGGGCGTGAGTGCCAATATCGTCCGTTACGAGGACGAGGCGACCACCAATACGGCAGTCGGCACCGGCCAGCAGGATTACATGTCGGCAGCACTTTCCACCGCCCAGGCCGTTGCCGACCAGAACCCGGGTCGCGACCTTGCCATCAAGGTCGAACTCGCCGCCTATCCCATGGCCATCGGCATGCGCCAGAAGGAGCCGGAGCTCGAAGCCTGGGTCAATGAATGGATCACCGCCAACCTGAAGAATGGCGAGCTGAACAAGGTCTACGAACATTACTTCAAGCAGTCGCTGCCGGAAGAAATGCTCAACCAGTAAGCCGGATGGGCTGCTGATCATCCAAGGCGGGCCGTGACGCGGCCTGCCTCCAATCCCCTACATTTCAGGAGAGACTATGAAACTGGTTCGTTATGGCGCGCCGGGTGCGGAGCGCCCTGGCATTCTCGATGGTGACGGCTGCATCCGCGACGTGAGCAACCTGGTCGCCGATTTCGCCGGCGAGGCGTTGTCGCCTGCAAGCTTGGAGCGTATCCGCAAAGCCGATCTCGCGGCCTTGCCGCTTGTAGAAGCAGATGTACGCCTCGGCTCATGCGTCGCCAAACCGGGCCATTTCATCGCGATCGGCCTGAACTATGTCGATCACGCGCATGAATCCAACATGCCGATCCCCAGCGAACCCGTCGTGTTCAGCAAAGCGCCCTCCTCCATCTCGGGGCCGGCTGACGATGTCATGATGCCGGAAGGCTCGGAGAAACGGACTGGGAAGTCGAAATCGCGATGGTGATCGGCACCGCCGCCTTCAACATCTCCGAGGCGCAGGCGCTCGATCATGTGGCCGGTTTCTGTATCTGCAACGATGTTTCCGAACGCTCCTACCAGATCGAGCGCGGCGGCCAGTGGATCAAGGGCAAGAGCCTGCCGACCTATGGCCCCGTCGGCCCCTGGCTCGTCACCCGCGACGAGATTGCCGATGTCCAGAATCTCGGCCTCTGGCTCGACGTCAACGGCGAACGCCGGCAGACCGGTTCAACCAGCTCGATGATCTTCTCGCTCGCGCATATCGTTTCTTACCTGTCACGCTTCATGCGGCTGGAACCCGGTGACATCATCACCACAGGCACGCCGCCCGGCGTCGGCATGGGCATGAAACCGCCGACCTATCTCAAGCGCGGTGACGTGATGACACTCGGCATCGATGGCCTGGGCGAGCAGCGACAGACCGTGCGTTAGCCAAGCCGTAGCTCAAGACATGTGTGCTCTGTTGTGATGCCTGCTTTGCTCAGCAGCGGGCATCATTCCACTCGGAAACGCTCAGGCCCTTCGGCGCATCATCAACATCAGGAATGGTGCGCCGATGAGCGCCGAAACGAGCCCGGCGGGAATCTGGTAGGGCGACACGATTGTCCGGCCGACGAAATCGGCGGCAACCATAAGACCTCCGCCGATCAAGGCAGCACCGATCATCTGCGGCATGGCGCGCGTCAGGCCCGCTTCACGCGCAAGATGCGGCCCCATGAGGCCGACGAAGGACAGGGGGCCGACCGTTAGCGTCGCTGCCGCAGTCAGCAATCCGGCAAGCCCGAAAAGTGCCAGCCTGGCTTTTGCCAGCGGCATGCCGACCGCAACAGACGGCGCGGGGCCTAACGGCAGGATATCGAGCCAGCGTCGTGCAGCAAGCGCCAGCGTGATGAGGACGGCAGCAATCGCAACCTCCAGGGCAGCTGACGTGCCATCCACCAGATAGGTCGAGCCGCTCATCCAGCGCATCAGCAGAACCGCACGCGGATCGCCCGTCGAACTCAGCACGCCGACAACCGCATCGACCATCGCACTGAGCGCGATACCGGCAAGCAATACCCGTTCCGGTGCAAATCCGGCACGCCGAGCCCCGAGCAGGATGACCAGGAGCACGAGGGTTGCGCCGATCACCGCAAAGGCGAACTGTCCGGAAAACCCCGGTGCGATTGCGAAAAGGGCGATTGCAACACCGAATGTCGATCCGGCACTGATGCCGAGCACCTCGGGGCTGGCCATCTCGTTGCCGGTCAGTCGCTGGAGGATCGCCCCCGCAACAGCGAGCATGGCACCGGAAGCCAGTACGGCGAAGATCTTTGGCAATCTGATCACCAGAATATCTCGGAAATAATCGCCAAAGACGAGCGTCCAGCTACCACCGACCGCTCGCCCTAAAGAGATGCTGAGCAGCAGCAAAACGGTCAGAACAGCGGCCGCAATGGCGATCGACACTTTTGCATCCCATCGGCGTGACCGCTTGCGAAGCGGTGCCTGCTGGATCCTGTGGCGGATTTTCAGGCGCGGCAGAAGCGCCAGAAGCAGCGGCGAACCGAAGATCGCGGTCACGGCCCCGGTCGGGAGGAAATTGCTAAGCCCTCCCGCGGCAAACTGCAGGGTGGCATCGGCAAAAAACAGCAGCGCGGCGCCGATCAGAGGAGACCAGAAGATCAATTGCGCCGGACGTCGCGCGCCTGCAAGCCGGGCAATTGTCGGCGCCACCAACCCAATGAACCCGATGACGCCCACGGCACTGGTGACAAAGGCGGCAAGCGTAACGGCGCAGGCGATGACGATGACACGCAGGCGCACCAGCTTCACCCCGAGCGCGGAGGATGTGCTTTCACCCAGATCAAGCAGGGAGAGTGGCCGGATGACCAGGGCGCAGATGATGGCGATAGCGGCCACCTTCCAGAGCAGCGACAGGGGAATGGCCCAGCTCTGCTGCGCCAACGAACCGGCGCCCCAGATGAAAAGGCTCGCCAGATATTTCTGGTTCAGATAGGTCAGGATCGCGGCCAGCCCGCCGCACCAGAGGCTCAGGACAAGGCCCGAAAGGACCAGCGAATACGGCGAAAAGCCGCGGCGCGCGCCGAGACTGACCACGACCGCAGCCGCAGCCGCACTGCCCGCCAGAGCGACGACATCCCGGCCGGCTCCCAGCAGGCCGGGCAGGAAAAGCGACGCGACGACCAATGCGAGATTTGCTCCGGCCGAAACGCCGAGCGTCGTCGGATCCGCAAGCGGATTGCGCAAAACCTGCTGAAACAGCGCGCCGGACAGAGCAAGGGCAGCACCCGCAAGCAGCGCAGTGGCAAGCCGTGGAAGCGTCGAATAATGGAACACCATCCGCGCAATATCGTAGCCCGGCTCGGCAGGCCCGGAGAGGGCGGGCGCGGCAAGCAGCCAGGAGACTGCCCCGCCAGCGCAAAGGAGGAAGAGGACGGCAACAGCCGGGCCGAGATTGTGGCGACTGGACGGCATCATGCATCCTGTTCCAGGAGGTCGGTCAGCAGAGCGGCAAAACGCATCGCTTCGTTCACCATGCCGAACATCAGCGCGGGCTGGAGAACGGAAAAATGACCTGCTCGTGAAAAAGGAAGACGCTGCCAGAGCGGACTTTCGGCAAGTTTCGGCAAAACATCAGGCGGAACCGGATCGAAGGCGATCAGCCGCGCCTCGGGAGCGGTTATCGTCGACAGTTGCTCGATGCCGATCGTCTCGAAACCCCAATAGTTCGATTGCCGTGTCCAGGCATTGCGCAGACCGATGCGTTCCAACGCATTGTGAAACAGGCCGGGCGCCGAATAGACGCGGGCATGACGGGCATCCTCGAAATTCACCAGTGCCAGTGGCGGGATATCTTTTCCGGCCAGACGCTGGCGGCAATTTGCAAAGAGGGCATCGGCCCGCGCAAGAAACTGCTCCGCCTCATCTTGCCGTCCGATCTCGGCTGCGAGCCGGCGTGTCGCGGCAGTCGCCGCCGGCAGGATCGGCCCGGCATCGGGCGTGAACA
The DNA here is from genome assembly GCA_900469445.1 of Hyphomicrobiales bacterium. Taxonomy (GTDB): domain Bacteria; phylum Pseudomonadota; class Alphaproteobacteria; order Rhizobiales; family Rhizobiaceae; genus Neorhizobium. The sequence continues at coordinate 135,657 of UBXM01000006.1, read as the reverse complement.
CTTCCAGACGGAGAACCTTGGCGATCGGCTGCAGCTTCGGCAGGAGTTCATCGAGATAGGGTGTCGTCAGAATGATGTCGGGCTTAAGCTGCACGAGAATTTCGAAATTGATCTCATAGGCGCTGCCAACATCGATCACCGAGGACGGCAGAACCGGCTCGACAACCCAGCGGCCCCAGTCGGCAAGATCGGAGATGCCGAGAGGTGGCAAGCCGAGAGACAAAAGCGTCGATGAAAGCCCGTAATCGAGACTGACGATCCGAAGCCCGGCTACCTCGGCAAACGCTGGCCTCGGCATGACACTAGCCATCACCGCGCATTGTAGAAAGGATCGTCTTGGGATCGCCATCTATTCCCCGGGCCTCACCGAGCATAGGCAAGCGGATGCGACAGGCTCGACGCGACAATCACATCCATGTCTATTCCGTAGATGGCACGCAGCTTTTCGGGCACGAGAATATCTCCGGGAATACCGCTCGCGACCACACGCCCTCCCTTCAGCGCATGGATCCGGTCGCAGAAGCGGGCCGCCATGTTGATATCGTGAAGAACGATGACGACACTTCTGCCACCCTCATGAGCCAGCCGCCGCACCAGCGACAGGACCTCGATCTGATGGGCAATGTCGAGAGCCGCTGTCGGCTCGTCGAGCAGCAAGCAGCGGGCATCCTGCGCGATCAGCATGGCGATCCACGCCCGCTGGCGCTCGCCGCCGGACAGCGTACCCACCATGCGATCGGCAAACTTGCCGATGTGAGTGGCGTCGATCGCCTCCTCCACCCTTTGCCGGTCGATTGCCGAAAACCGGCCGAGCGCGCCATGCCAGGGGTACCGTCCACAGCTCACGAGTTCGCGGATCGTCATGTCCGATCCGGTGTTCAGGTCCTGTGGCAGATAGGCGACAGAACGGGCGAAATCGCGCCCGTTATAGGTGTTGAGATCGCGGCCGCCATAAGCGACCGCTCCAGAACTGGGTTCGAGTTGTCGGGCCAGGATTTTCAGCAGGCTGGATTTGCCCGAACCGTTGTGACCGACCAGAGCCACAACCTCCCCTGCCGGAAAGTCGAGACTGACATCCGACAGGATCGCGTTTCCATCGATCGCAAGACCGACATTGTGGACGGTGAAGGTTTCCATCATCTCCGGCGCGTGTTGCGTAAGCTGAGCCGAGCTCATGCCGCCCCCTATGTCAAGAATGAGATACGGTGGGCGGCTGCCAGTCTTACCACTTATACTTCAGCGAACCCAGAACCGTGCGGCCCTGGCCGAAATAGCAGTATCCGCCATTGCAGACCTGTTCCTCGCGATCGGCAAGGTTCGTTGCGCTGACCGCCAGAGACAGTCCCTGCAGTTCCAGCGACTTCACCCCGAAGTCGTAGGATAGAGACGCGTCGAAATAGACAGCACCGCCATTCTTGGCCGTGTTGGCGTCGTCGGTATAGGAGTTGCTCACCGCGCGAATACCGGCACCGATGCTGAGACCGCCGATCGCCATGTCTTCGGGTGCGGCGTAATTTGCCCAGAGCGAAGCCATATGGCGGGGCGTGGTCGTCGGCGTGTTGCCGATGAGGCTGCCTGTAACATTGTCAGTAATTTCGGAGTGCGTGTAAGTGTAGGCAGCAATCAGGCTGATACCGTTTTCGAAGGTCTTGCGGCCCTCCACTTCAAACCCGGTATAGGTATTTTCACCCGAGTTCTCGTAGATGTAGACTGGGCCGTTCGCCCCGACATATTGCGGTTTTCCGGTCTCCACCAGACGATAGACGCTTGTGCTGAGCGAGACGTCCCCGCCCTCCGGTTGGTACTTGATACCGGCTTCGATCTGGCGGCCTTTCGTCGGCTCCAGCAAACCACCTGAAGCGGAGCGCTGCGAAGACGGCACGAACGAGGTTCCGTAGCTCACATAAGGCGCAATACCGTTGTCGAAGAGGTAGAGAAGGCCAACCTGCCCCGACAATGCGCCGTCATCCTTCTGCGCACCCGTGACGTTGGTCTTGTCCCAGGTTTCCTGATGCAGCCAATCGTATCGCAGGCCGCCTACGAAGCGCCAGTTTCCAAGCTCCACCTGGTCCTGGGCATAAAGACCTGTCTGGCGAAGATCGTTGCTTGTAAAGCTCGCCAGCTCAGGCGTCGGTGCGCTGCCGATGTCGGAAGGCAGCGTGTCGGCAAAACCAACAGCATAATCGGAGTTGACCGCAGTGTAATCCAGCCCGAAGAGAGCGGTGTGGGACATGGCTCCTGTATCGAACTTGGCTTGGAGCTGGTTGTCGATCTGGAAGGCCCGTACATCGTCTGTAACCGCCGAAGTATCCCAGCGGGCCGTAGGATCACTGAACATCGTCGACCGGTCGGCATATCGCGCCTTGAGCGAGAGATCGCTCACACGTGCGTTCTGGCGGAAAGTCAGGCCGTTGTCGAACTCGTGTTCGAACTGGTAACCCAGCTGATATTGAGTGACCTTCTGATAATCGTATTCCGGGTCGCTGACGCGAAAGATTTCGCCGTCGTTTATCTTTGTCCAGGCGCTTGCTTCGCCTTCACTCTTTTGGGCCAGACCGTAGACGGTGAGCCTGGTGCTGTCGGTCGGCTCCCAGGTGAAGGACGGCTGCAGCAGATACCGGTCGTCCTGAATGTCGAAATTGCTCTCACCCTCACGGACAAGGCCCACCACACGATAGAATAGGTCGTCATTTTCGCCGACCGGGCCACCGAAATCGAAGGCTGCCTGCTTGCGGCCGATCGTGCCGTATTGAAGCTCGACCTCGTTGTGAGCCTCCTTCTGAGGCAGTTTGGAAATCTTGTTGACAATGCCGGCAGCGCTTGCCGCACCGTACATTACTGAGACCGGTCCTTTCAGAACCTCCACACGGTCAAGTGTGTAGATTTCCGTCATGAATGCGCCATAGGTCATCACCGGCTGGCGCAACCCGTCGCGAAAATCGCCGTCCATCGTCGTCTCGATACCGCGGATGGTGATCTGATCGAAACGCGGGTCGTAACCGAAACCACCGGTCGCAACGCCGGAACTGTAGCGCGTCGCCTGGATCATGTCGGTCACGGCACGCTGTTCCATCTCGGCGCGGGTCACGACGGAAACCGAACGTGGTGTCTCGACGAGCGGTGTATCCGTCTTCGTCGCTGAAACGGTGCGCTCAGGCACGATCGTGTCGTTATCTTCACCGATCGTCTGGGCGCCACCTTGAAGGACGATCGGTGCAAGCTGCGTCGCGCCACCAGCATCCTGCGCAAAAGCCGTGATCGGCATGAGTGCTGCAGTCATGGCACCGACCAGTATGGTGGAACCGAGAAGACGGCGGCGGGCAGGAAACTGATGAAAAGGGAATGTCATTGCCCGATCCTTTTGGCAAGCGGCAAGCTGGGATGGCGCGATCCAGGACGGATCACGAATGAGAAGATAAGCGAATTGAAGAACTTCGCCGGATGAGCGAACTCACTGGAGGGCAGCTATAGGAGCCGGTTCAGGGAGGATCAATGAAACATGACAGGACAAATCAACTTTTGTGCTCGGGTCACAAAATTGCCACACTACGCGGCTGACGGATCATGTCTTGACGGCGAAAGCGATGCTGATCGCGCGATTGACGGCCGGTCCGACGACCGACATGTGCGTTTCACCGGCAAAAAGCTCGAATTGGGTTCGGATCCCGTCGGCCGTTCCGTTCAGTCGTTCGGCCATTTCCTGAGCAAGCGCGACGGTACGTTCCATCTTCCGCTTCTCCAGACGCGAGGCGGCATCCTCGTTGCGATACTGAAACGGAGCCAGTTCATCACCCTCGTACTCACCGGCGGAGAGATGCAGGAAAGGCGCATTGCCGGTCGCAGCCTGACGCCTCGCTTCATTGTTGAGTATCTCGCTTCCTTCCCAGTAGATGGTGGGGCTGGCAGCAATCCAGTTGACGAACAGTTGCGGGCGTTCGAACAAGGCGAAAAGCGTGAAAAGACCGCCGAACGAGTGGCCGAAAAGCGATCGGCGCGCCGGGTCAATGCGGACCATGCCCGCAATTTTGGGCAGCAACTCGCTCTCGATAAAACGCAGCAATTCCCCTGTCCCTCCGATCAGAACCGGAGGACCGCCCTCAAAGTAAGGCGGATAGGATTTGACCGGCGGCGGCCCTAGGTCCCATGCTCGCCGCATCGCATTATACGGTTCGTCGCCGGGATAACCGATCGCTGCGACGACGCCCCAGCCGACATTCGTTGCCGCTGGATAGGGCGCCTGCGTGACGAGGCTGGCAACTGCAAATGGGAAGGTCGCATTGCCGTCCGTCGTTACAAGAAGCGGCCAACCTTGGGCTGGTGGCTCGCCGGCGGGGACCGAAAGGAATATCCGATAAGGTTCGCCACCTGCTGCCGGAGACAGATCGAAAAAGCATGTTCCGGGCATCGCGTAGTTTCCGGTACCGTCGATCATGCCAATCTTCCTGTCGATATTTCTCTGCGGTACCGATGGCTAGGTGACAGGTCCGGATGAAACAAGCCAAGGCGACCGCAAATCTGGAGAAATTCCCACATATTTACCCGCAACCATGAGATCTGCTCAGGTTGAGAACAGGTTTTTTGGGCGCCCTTTCATGCCCGACGGCGCGTGTCGGATCGTCCCTTCCGGCGAAAAGCCGCAAGCAATTTTGCCGCTCAAGTCATGCGACTGTCACATGGCGGGACTAGGGAAGTAGCGTCGTTTTCACATATCCGTGAGGGGAATATGCGCACTCTTTTTTCCGCTTTGGTCGCCACGACCATTCTTGCCGGCGCCGCTCAGGCTGCCGAAGTTTATCCGCTTGACCGCGCGACGATCCTGACCGGTTCGCCGTTTGATTTCAAAGTCGAGTTCGATACCGTCGTGAAGCCGGAAGACGTCAAGATCACCGTCAACGGCCAGGATTACAAGGCTGCACTCGGCAAGGAAGCCGAGTTCGTCGCCGAGGAAAAGAACAAGGACAAGGTCCTCGGTTCGGCCGTCATTCTGCGCGGCGTGACGCTTGCCAATGCAGGCGACTACAAGGTTGAAGTTGCGGCTGGCAGCGAAACCAAGAACATCACCTGGACGGTTTACGGCACCCCGGAACAGGCCAAAGCCAAGAACGTCATCTTCCTGATCGCCGATGGCCTTTCTGTCGCCCACCGCACCGCTGCCCGTATCATGTCCAAGGGCATGACCGAGGGCAAGGCCAACGGCCGCCTCAACATGGATGACGTGCCGCCGGTCGCCTTCATCGGCACCTCCGCCACCGACGCGATCGCCACGGATAGCGCCAACACCATGTCGGCCTACATGACCGGTCACAAGACCGCCGTGAACGCCATCGGCGTTTATGCCGACCGAACCTCTTCGTCGACGGATGACCCGAAGGTTGAAACCCTCGCCGAAGCCCTGCGCCGCCAGACCAAGAAGTCGATCGGCATCGTCTCGACCGCCGAACTGCAGGACGCAACGCCGGCTGCCGTTGTCGCCCATACCCGCAAGCGTGGCGACAAGGCCGAGATCAACGGTATGCTGTTCGACATGAAGCCGGAAGTCGTGCTTGGCGGCGGTTCGGCCTATTTCCTGCCGCAGGCAACTCCCGGTTCGAAGCGCAAGGACGACAAGGATTATGTCGCCATGTTCAAGGAAGCCGGCTACACGCTGGCAACCAGCAAGGGTGAGCTCGCAACGGCTGCCGGCAGCAATAGCGGCAAGATCCTCGGCCTGTTCCACACCGGCAACATGGACACGACGCTTGATCGCGAGTTCCTCAAGAAGGGCACCGTTTCCAAGTTTCCGGAACAGCCTGGTCTCGTCGAAATGACCAAGGTTGCTCTCGACAACCTGTCGAAAAACCCTGACGGTTTCTTCCTCATGGTCGAAGCCGCAAACGTCGACAAGATGTCCCACCCGCTCGACTGGGATCGTGCCGTCATCGACACGATCGAATTCGACAAGGCCATCGGCGTTGCCCGCGAATTCGCAGCCAAGAACCCCGACACGCTGATCGTCGTCACCGGTGACCATACCCACGGCGTTTCCATCATCGGCACCGTCGATGACGAAAAGCCGGGCGATATCATGCGCGAAAAGGTCGGCACCTATGCCGAAGCCGGCTTCCCGAACTACGAAGACAAGGACGGCGACGGTTATCCGGACAAGGTCGACGTTACGCGTCGCCTGTTCCTGAACGCCAATAACGGCCCTGACCACTACGAAACCTTCCGCCCGAAGCTCGATGCCCCGTTCGCACCGGCCATCCAGAACGAAAAGAAGGAATATATCGCCAACGAACAGTACAAGGACGTTCCCGGCGCCGTATTCGTAGAGGGCATCATCCCGAAGAGCTCGGACAGCGGCGTTCATGCCGTTGACGACGTCGTCCTTCAGGCCGAAGGCCCGGGCGCCGAAGGCTTCCGCGGCTACATGGAACAGAGCGATGTCTACAAGGGCCTCGCCGAAGCGTTCGCTCTCGGAGCAAAGCAGACCAACTAAGACTTGGATGCCGTGAGGGCACGCCGTTATGGCGTGCCCTCACGATTTTTTTCGGGCCTCTCGCATAACCGTTGTAATGTGGGGCCTGCACGCATGAAATGAACAGACATTTTCACGAAGGAGAATGGTCATGAGCAAGCCTGAGCGGGTGCGGTTCAATCGCCGCCAGACCCTTCAGACCATGACTTTGGGCCTTATCGCCGGTCTGCCCCTGCTGGCCACCGGAACACGCGCACAGGCCAATAGCGACATCACATTCGATGAGCTGTACGGCAAGGTCAGCGTTCTCGGGCTGGAATTTTCCGAAAAGGTCAAGCAGCTGAGCGGCAAGGACATCGCCATGCGCGGTTTCATGGCGCCGCCGCTGAAGGCCGAAGCCCAGTTCTTCGTACTGACCGAAATCCCGATGTCGATCTGCCCCTTCTGCTCTACCGATAGCGACTGGCCGGACAATATCGTCGTCGTTTATCTCGGCGAAAAGCAGACCTTCACCCAGCCCAGTCAAACGATCGAAGTGCGCGGCACGCTGGAAATGGGATCGTGGACCGATCCGGAAACCGGCTTTGTCAGCCTGCTGCGCATCCGCCAGGCCGAATACGCGACGGTTTGAAGACATGCTTTCGCTGAAAATCGAAAATCTGGCCGTTTCCTTCCCCGGCCTGGCGACACCAGTGCTTGCCATCGAAAAGCTAGAGATCGCCGCTGGCAGCCGTGTTGCACTGACGGGCGGCTCCGGCTCGGGCAAAAGCACGCTCATCAACGTCATCGCCGGACTGGAACGTGTCAAAACCGGCCGCGTCGTCTGGGGATCCGACAATATCGCGGATTTCTCCGAAGGCCGCCGCGACCGCTGGCGAGCCGCCAATATCGGCCTTGTCATGCAGGATTTTCATCTCTTTCCGGGCCTTTCGGCGCTCGACAACATCCTGCTGCCCGCACGTCTGTCACGCGTCGCGAATGCCGATCTCGTCCAGCGCGCTCATACGCTGCTTTCGACCGTCAGCTTGAAGCGTCCTGAACAGCATGTCGAGACCATGTCGCGCGGCGAGATGCAGCGTGTCGCGATCGCCCGGGCACTTTTACGCCAGCCCGGCGTCATCATTGCCGATGAACCGACGGCAAGCCTCGATCTCGAAAGCGGTGAAGCGGTGGGAGACCTTCTTCTTTCCGTCGCCGCGGATGCCGGCAGCACGCTGATCATTGCCACCCATGACCCTCGCCTCATCGAACGGCTTGACCGCCGCCTGTCACTCCGAAGCGGCAGGATCACCGGCGATACGCAAGCCAAGGACATTGCAGCATGATCGGCTTCATTCTCGCGGATCTGCGCCGTCTCTGGCTCGGCGGAGCCGTCGTCGTGCTGCTGGTGGCGCTGGCAACCGCGCTCGGAGTGGCGGTCACGCTGCAGGAGCGGTCGCTGCGCCTCGGTAGCGCCCGTGCCGCCGACAAGTTCGATCTCGTCGTCGGCGCCGCCGGCAGCGAAACGCAGCTCGTCCTTTCCTCTATTTTCCTTCAGCCGGCCCCTCTCCCTCTCGTCGAAGGTGCCGTCCTGACAAAGCTCTCCACCGATCCCCGCGTCGATTGGGCGGCCCCTGTCGGCTTTGGCGACAGTTTTGCGGGTTATCCGATCATCGGCACCACCACGAAACTCGTCGACAGCACCACGACCGGCTTTGCCGAGGGCAAGATGTTTGCGCTGGAGGGTGAAGCGGTTCTCGGTGCGGCGGTCGACCTGCCGCTGGGCGCGGAGATCAAACCCATGCATGGCACCGCCGAGACCGGTGGCCACACCCATGCCGGCGCACCCTACAAGGTCGTCGGCAAGCTGCAGCCTACCGGTACGCCCTGGGACCGCGCCATTCTGGTGCCGATCCAGGCCGTCTGGCATGTCCATGGCCTCGGCGCGGAGCATGGTCATGAGGAAGAACATCACGACGAGGATGGTCACGATCACGCGCATGAGGGCGAAGAGCACGATGAGGCCGCCCATGCCGATGCTGAAGCGGATGACGCCAAGCCCGTAGCCGAGATGCCGGCTTCACAGCCGCAGAAATACGCCTTCGCGCTCGGTGCCGCGTCCTCCGCCCATGTCGAAAGCGATCATCACGGCAGCATAGATCCCGATGCGCCGATCGTCGAAACCTTCGGTGCATCCACTCCCGGCCTGCCGGCGATCCTCGTCAAGCCGAAGACGATTGCCGATGCCTACCGGTTGCGCCAGGAATATCGTACCGGCAATACGCTCGGTGTGTTTCCGGGTGAAGTCCTGACACGCCTTTATGCGACGCTTGGTGACGCCAAGATGGTGTTGAGCGCAGTCGCGGCAGGTTCGCAGGGACTGGTTGCCGCGGCGCTGGTTCTGGTCACGGTCATCCATGTCGGTCAAAGGCGCCGTCAGATCGGGGCTTTGCGTGCCTTCGGCGCACTGCGCGCCTCCGTGTTCACCATCGTCTGGCTGGAACTCTTCCTGCTCGTGGCGCTTGGCATCGGCATCGGCTTCCTGTTGGGTCTCGGCGCCGCCCAGGTCGGCGCGCAGCTGTTCACGGCCAAAAGCGGCGTCATCCTGCCGGTTGGTTTCATCCGTGAGGATCTGCGTCTGGCATTGGCATTCCTCGGCTTTGCCGCCGTGCTTGCGGCAATTCCAGCGCTTCTCGCCTATCGCCAGTCTCCGGCAACAGCCCTGCGCGCCTGAACGGCGCGCAGGATGTAGGCCTTCAGAGTAGACGTCTGCCATTCTCATCAAAACGATGGGTCATCTCGGGCAGGTAGGACAGCCAGACGGTCTCGCCCGATGCATAGACAGCATCCCCAACGGCCCGGGCAATGACGATACCGATGCCATCGACTGCCACATGCAGGAACGTATCGCTGCCCAGGCGTTCGGAGAATTGCACGGCACCCGACAGGACGCCGCTCTTGCGATCGACCTCCAGATGTTCCGGTCTGACCCCCAGCGTATGTGCGCCAACCGCCGCCGCCAGAGGCCCGGTAAAGAAGTTCATCTTCGGCGAACCGATGAAGCCGGCAACGAAGAGGGTTTCTGGCTTATTGTAGAGATCGATCGGCGCACCGACCTGCTCGATCAATCCCTTGTTGAGCACGACGATCTGGTCGGCCAGCGTCATGGCCTCCACCTGGTCATGCGTCACATAGATCATCGTTGCGCCAAGCCGCTTGTGCAATTGCGCCAGCTCGACACGCATCTGCGTGCGCAATGCCGCGTCGAGGTTGGATAGCGGCTCGTCGAAGAGGAAGACCTTCGGCTGACGCACGATGGCACGGCCGATGGCGACACGCTGGCGCTGGCCGCCGGAAAGTTCCGCCGGTTTGCGCTTCAGGAGTGGGGTCAGTTGCAGCACATCGGCGGCAGCTTCAACCTTCGCCTTGATTTCGGCCTTCGGCACCTTCGCCATCTTCAGCGCAAAGCCGATGTTTTCGGCCACATCCATATGCGGGTAAAGCGCATAGGACTGGAAGACCATGGCGATGCCGCGCTCGGTCGGACGCTCTTCGGTGACGTCGCGCGTATCGATGAAAATCCGCCCGTCGGTTGCTTCCTCAAGCCCCGCCGTCAACCTCAGCAGCGTCGACTTCCCGCAGCCCGATGGTCCGACGAAAACGGTGAAGGACCCATCCGGAATATGCAAAGAGGCATCCGGAATGACGGTGACCGCGCCAAAATCCTTCTTGATGTTTCGATATTCGACAACAGCCATCGGATCATTCCTTGGGAAGGTTTTTATAGGTGAAATGTGAGAAGTCGGCAGGCATCGCCAGCCCGCCGAGATCGTGGGCCGCCATGCCGACAAAGGCGCCGGTGAAATTGCCGATGCCGACGAAGGAGCCGGTAATCTTGCTCTGCTCGCCTTCCCCGCTTTCGTCGGAAAGGACGGAATTGTCGAGAACCGGCCCGATCCGCGTCCAGGCACCATCCTTCATGTAGAAGAAGCGGAGAGCTGCCCCGCGTACCTCGACCCGCAGGCGCACCGGGCCATCCGCAACCGAAATCGGATTGTCCAGCCCGAGCATGGTCATGCCGTTCGGCCATTGACCGTTGCAGTAGAAGATCTGCAGCGAGCGTCCGGTCTTCTCGTCATGGCTGAGGCACAGATAGTGGTAGGCGAAGCGGTTATAGTAGGCGATCAGGCCGGCCATCTGCAGATGCGAGGTCGGGTCGCAATCGACTTCCGTCTCCGCATCATAGTCGAAATCCGTCTGCCGCCGCGCCACGAGCGACTGTTCGAACCACGAGCCGACCGACTCGCGCCCGAAGAGGCGCAGGTGACCGGGCCTTTCCGTCAGCGAGAACAGCCGTTCGGGATAGGGCGAGCGCAGCCATTGGAAGGCGAGCGGCAATCCGTTTTCCGGGTTGAACTCATACCGATCCGGCTCAACCGGGAAAGGATGGGCCGGAAGGTTAGGAGCCGGCACCTCGTCCTGCGGCACAAATTTTTCGCCTTCCAGACGTAGCCAGCCGTCATCACCCCATACACATTTCTGGATGGACGTCTCGCGCCCCAGAACAGAGCGGTAGAGACCCGGCAACGGGCGGCTGCACAGATGCACCATGTAGGTGCCGCCATCCGGCGTCTCGACGAAATCGCCATGCCCACCGCGTTGCAAGGTCGCATCCGGGTGGAAACGCGAGGTGACGACATGGGTGTCGGGATGCAGTTCGTAAGGCCCGGTGAGATTGCGTGAACGCGCCATCGTCACCGCGTGACTGTAACCCGTGCCACCCTCGGCAACGATCAGATAATACCAGCCGTCGCGCTTGTAGAGATGCGGTCCTTCCGCAAGACCGAGCGGCGAGCCCTTGAAGATGTTGGAGATCGGCCCGACCAGCTTCTTCTCTACCGGATCATATTCCTGCAGCACGATGCCGCCGAAACGCGACGGGCGGCCGCGGTGATCCCAGAGCAGGTTCACATGGTATTTGCGGCCATCATCGTCATGGAACAGCGACGGATCGAAGCCGGAGGAATTCATGTAGACCGGATCGGACCACAGACCTTCGATCGAAGGCGCGGTGACCATGTAATTATGCGCATCCTTGAACGAGCCGCTCTTGCGCTTGACGTCCGTGTAGACAAGCCAGAACAGACCATCGGAATAGGTCAGGCACGGCGCCCAGATGCCGCAGCTGTCCGGATCGCCGCGCATGTCGAGCTGCGAAGCCCGGTTGAGCGGCCTTGTGACCAGACGCCAGTTCACGAGATCGCGCGAATGATGGATCTGCACGCCCGGATACCATTCGAAGGTCGAGACGGCGATATAATAGTCGTCGCCGGCGCGGCAGATCGATGGATCGGCATTAAAGCCCGGCAGGATCGGATTGCGGATTACGGGTGTCATGATGTCATCCTTTCACGGAGCCGCGGGTGAGACCGGCCACGATGTATTTCTGGGTGAAGGTGAAGAAGATCAGCGCCGGCAGAATGGTCAGCGAGACAAAGGCGAGAATGCGGTTCCACTCGACCATGAACTCGCCGCGATAACGCATGATGCCGAGCGGCCAGGTGTAGCCGGCGCTGTCGTTGATCACGACCAGCGGCAGGAGATAGTTGTTCCAGCTCTGGACGAAAACGAAGGTGCCGACAGTGGCAAGGATCGGTGTCGACAGCGGCAGGGTGAAGCGGAAGAAAAAGCCGATATAACCGCAGCCATCCACATAGGCGGCTTCGAACAACTCCTTCGGCAATTGTTGGAAGAAACTACGCAGAAGCACGATGGCGAATGCCATCGAAAACGCCGTCTGCGGCAGGATCACGCCGAGCGGATTATCGAGCAGCCCGAAATCGCGGATCTGCAGGAACAGCGGCACGATGGCCGTGGCAAACGGGAACATCAGCCCTAGCAGGAGATAGGCCTGGATATATTTCGAGCCGAAGAAACGGATCTGCGCAAAGATATAGGCCGCCATCGAGGCCAGCATCAGGGTCAGGAACACCGCCGAAAACGAGATGATCAGCGAGTTCTGGATGTACCCCCAGAATACTGAACCACCGAGAATTTCGGTATAGGTCTCGACCCGCCAGATCGGCGGCAGGCCAAAAGGCGACGCCCTCAGTTCGCCGACGGATTTGAAACCGCCGAGGAAGGTCGCAAGGAGCGGCACGACGACCAGCGCCGCGACGATCGACAGGACGGCTGCGCGGACAAGCGCGAGAAAGAAGCCGGGGCGGTTCATAATGCACCTCCTTTGCCCATGGCGAGGCGTCTGTAGCTGAAGGCCGTGACCATGCAGAGCACGAACAGGACCACGCCGACAGCCGCGCCATAACCGACATTCAGCTGCGCAAGCCCATAGGTGTAGAGATAGCTGACGATCGAATGGGTGGAGTTCGACGGACCGCCGTTAGTGAGCGGGATGATGATATCGAAGACCTGCAGCGCACCGACGATGGCAAAAAATGCCGACAGCTTGATCGCGTGCATGATCAGCGGCAGCTTGACATAAAACACCTTCTGCCAACGGCCCGCGCCATCGATTTCGGCGGCCTCGATCAGGTCATCCGGCACAGCCTGCAGCGCTGCGATAAAGATCATCATGTGGTAGCCGAAATATTTCCACACGACGACGGTGATGATGGCGAGGAATGCGAATTGCCGGTCGGCCAGGATGTAGAAGGGATCGATCCCGAGTGCTGCGGCGATCTGGCCCGAGACCCCGAAATCACCATCGAAGATGAAGCTCCAGATCACACCGGAGGCGATTTCGGCGAGAATATAGGGAGCGAAGAAAATCAGCCGGAACGCCGTGTTGGCCGACGTCTTTTTGTAGATGAGCAGGGCAAGTGTCAGCGCCAGCGGAATCTGGATGAACAGCGAGGCCAGGATCAGCTTCACCGAATTCCACAAAGACTGGTGAAAGACGGAGTGGTTGGCGAGCCGCTGATAGTTCTGGGTGCCGATGAAATTGTCGATCGCGCCATAACCGCTCCATTTGAAGAAGCTGAGATTGGCGGCGTTGAAAATCGGCCAGATGACGAAAAGGGTAAAGAGTACCAGGGCCGGCGGCAAAAACAGCAGGAGAGCGGTCAGCTTTCCTTGTCTGTGCATGCGCGCAATGCGCGCCGCCGGGCTCAGCGTCGGGCGTGAGCCGGTCATGGTCGTCATGTCATTCCTCGATATGTCCGGTGTTGCGTGAGGCGTGGCGAACGGATCGCCACGCCCACATCAAGCGAGGTGTCAGCGCATCTCGCGTGCTTCTTCGACGAGTGCTGCGGCCTCTTCCGGCGAGATGTCGCCGGTCACGATCTGGGCTGCGGCATCGTTCAGGGCAGCACCGACGCTGGCCCCGAGCATCTGGTCGAGATAAAGCTGGTGGTGCGGAGCCTTGGAAAGATCCTCGGCGATCCGGCGCAGACGCGGATCGGCAATGCCGGACTGGGCATTCGTGCCGATCGGCAGCCAGATCTTCAGGCGGCCACCTTCGGTCTGGTTCTTGTTGTTGGTCAGGAACTTGAGGAAATCGACGGTCGACTTGCCCGCATCCTTGGTCACCAGCCAGCCGTTGACGCCGCCAAACGTGTCGGCCGGATCGCCCTTGCCGCCCTCGATCGCCGGGAAGGTGATGAAGTCGAGATCGTCACCAAGCCCCTTGCCCGTGGCCGAGTTCTGCGCCTGCGCGCCGACCAGGAAGTTGCCGGCCAGATAGAAGGCGCCCTTGCCGTCACCGAACAGGCCGGCCGCCTTGGGTTGCGTCGTATCCATGTAACCCGGCTGGAACGGCTTGATATCGGCCAGCTGTTTCAGCGCTTCGCCGGCCTGGATGAAGGACGGGTTGTTGAAGCCGTCGTTCTCGCCCTTGTCGGCGGCGGCGACGCCGTCCGTGCCGGCAATACGGGCAGCAAGCTGACCATAAAAGAGAGCGATCGGCCATTTGTCCTTGCCGCCCATCACGATCGGCACGATACCGGCGCCCTGGATCTTCTTGGAAGCGGCAAGCAGGTCTTCCCAGTTCTTGATCGCCTTCGGGTCGACACCAGCCTTTTCGACAAGCGCCTTGTTGTACCAGAGCACGACGCTCGCAGCATACATCGGCACGCCGTAGAGCTTGCCCTCATGGCTCATCGACTGGATGCCGGAGGGCGAGTAATTCTTGCGGTCGGCATCGGTGAAATCGGCCGAGATATCCTTCAGCACACCGGCCTTGGCCTGTTCTGCGAACACGCCGCCTGTCCAGGTGAAGAAGGCATCCGGACGCGCGGATGACTGAAGAAGCGTCGGCAGCTTGGATTTGAATGACGTGTCGTCGAGAAAGTCGAACTGCACTTTCGTGCCGGGGTTTTCCGCCTCATACGCCTTTGCGACGTCGAGGTAGTACTGCCGCCCTTCGGGAACATTCGGCTCGATCGCCAGCATGCGGACGTCGTCCGCCAGCGCAGAGCCAGCCAAAGTCAATCCCAGGACCGCTGCGGCCCCGAGGCAAAATGATTTCATGACAATTTCCTCCAATATGCCTGGCAGATGACGCCAGATCCCTCCGAACCGAGGCTCCACACCCGGCTCATGCTTGGAGCCTAGACCATGCTGTTTTGCACCCCCCGTTATAATTTTTAACAGTCTTGATGAATGCGAAGGTTTTTCTTGCAAACGCCGACAAGTTGATAGCGCTGATGAATCGGGGTCTGATGGAGGATGAGATGACCGCGAAGAAACGCAATGGGTATCAGGTCGCGCTGCTTTTCAAGGCGCGCGGAAGTTACGGTCGGGAGATCATCGCCGGCGTCTGCGATTACGTGAAATCGACGCGCGCCGTCTGGGACATGCTGCTGCATGAGGATTTTCGCGACAGCGTCGCAGGGATCGCCGACTGGTCGGGCAACGGCATCATCGCGGATTTCGATGATCCAGATTTCGTCAGGGCACTGTCGGAAGTGTCGATACCGGTGATCGGTGTCGGCGGCTCCTATCATCGGAATGCCGACTATCCCCGCAACTTTCCCTATGTGGCGACCGATAACGAAAAGCTGGTGACCGAAGCCTATACCCATCTCGTCGATATGGGCCTGCCGCATTTTGCCTTTTACGGCCTGCCGGAAACCCGCTCCTACCGCTGGTCGGAGGAGCGGGAAAAAGCCTATCTGAAGCTCTGCGCACGGGATTGCGCCAAGCCGGAAATCTTCAAGGGCCAAGGCACGTTCGGGCTGGACTGGGACGATATCCTGACCGACGTGATCGCCTGGCTGAAAAACCTGCCAAAGCCGATCGGTGTGATCGCGGTAACGGATTCTCGCGCGCGCCATATCCTGCAGGCCTGCATCCTTGCCGATATCGCCGTTCCCGAACAGGTCTCGATCGTCGGTATCGACGACGATCCACTGCTGCGCATGCTGACCCGCATACCGATCAGCTCCGTGCGGCAGGGTACGCGCAGCATGGGGCAGACGGCCGCTGCGATGCTGCATCGCCGCCTGATCGGTGCGACACTGGATGAGAACCGCGTGATCATCCCGCCAGCCGGGCTGAACGCGCAAATGTCCTCCAGATACCAGCCGATCTACGACCCTTATGTGATGCGCGCGCGCCATTATATCCGCCAGTTCGCCGGCCAAGGCATAAAGGTCGCCCAGGTGGCAGCCTATGTCGGGGTTTCCCGAACGACACTGGAAACGCATTTCCGCCGCGCCTTCGGCTATACCGTCCATGACGACATGCTGGCCTACCGGCTTCAAACGGCCCAGAAACTGCTGGCGGATCTCAGTCTTCCGCTCGAAAGGGTGGCGGAGTTGAGCGGTTTCACCAGCAATCAATACATGCACACGGTATTCAAGCGTGAACTTGGATGCAGCCCGCGCGAATACCAGAGAAACACTGTCGCTGATTGATCCGGCACCCCAGAGCCGGGTCATGGATGCGCGTATCTGGCGCCTCAACAAGCCTCTCCCGAACATGCCGTAGCTAATGAATGCGATAGATTGTCGCGATTGAGGTACGTGCATCACATCCTCCTTGCAACCCACCGAAAGCGCCGTATCAAATGCACCTTGAGGAGGTAACTGCCGCGTTTTCGCGGAGAAGTTACGGAGGTGGCGACACGCCATATCAAGAGGCAACGACCGCAACGGAGCATTCCTCCGGTTGCGGACCCGTGCCCACAGGGCACTGGTGTTGGAAAGCGCGCCGGTTACGGCCGCCATCAAAGAGGAGGTTTGAGTTATGAAGAAATTTCTTTTGTTCACGACTGCGGCGTTCGGCATCGCGGCCGGTTTTCATGCCATGACCGGTGTGGCGAATGCATCTCCCGACAAGCCGGTGATCGGCTTTTCGATCGATGACCTGCGCGTTGAACGCTGGGTACGCGACCGCGACTATTTCGTTGCCGCAGCCGAGGGCTTGGGCGCCAAGGTCAGCGTCCAGTCCGCCGACGGCAATGAGGAGAAACAGGTCAAGCAGGTTGAAAACCTGATCGCCCAGGGCGTCGACGCGATCGTCATCGTGCCGATGAATTCCAAGGTCTTCGATGCGGTCGTCGCCGACGCAAAGGCCTCCGGCATCAAGGTTCTTTCCTATGACCGACTGATCCTCAATGCCGATATCGACGCCTATATCTCCTTCGACAACGAACGTGTCGGCTTCATGCAGGCCGAGAACGTCCTGAAGGTGAAACCCGAGGGCAATTATTACCTTCTTGGCGGTTCGCCGACCGACAACAACGCCAAATATCTGCGCGCCGGCCAGGAAAAAGCCCTGAAAGCTGCCGTGGATGCCGGCAAGGTGAAGATCGTCGGCTCCCAGTGGGTCAAGGAGTGGAGCCCGACTGAAGCGCTCTCGATCATGGAAAACGCACTGACGGCTGCAGACAACAAGATCGATGCCGTGGTTGCTTCCAATGACGGCACTGCCGGCGGCGCGATCCAGGCACTCGCCGCCCAGAACCTTGCCGGAAAGACCGCGGTTTCCGGGCAGGATTCCGATCTTGCTGCCGTCAAGCGGCTGCTTGATGGAACGCAGACCGTGACCGTCTACAAGCCGCTGAAGCTGATTGCATCCGAAGCTGCAAAACTCACGGTGCAGATGGTGAAGGGTGAAACGCCGGCGTTCAATTCGAAGATCAACAACGGGACCAAGGACGTGGATACTCTGTTGCTGACGCCAACCGCCGTCACCAAGGAAAATATCGACGTCTATGTGAAGGATGGGTTCTACACCAAGGAACAGATCGGCCTGAAGTAAACGAGGGAACGGCCCCGGAACCACGGAATGGTTTCGGGGCCTTCGACCATTACGAGGGTACGATGCCTGAATTTCTTCTCGAAATGAAGAATATCTCCAAGAGCTTTTCCGGTGTGAAGGCTCTGGATGGAATTCATCTCAAGGTCCTCCGTGGAGAATGTGTCGGCCTCTGCGGTGAGAACGGAGCCGGAAAGTCGACGCTGATGAAGGTCCTGTCGGCGGTCTATCCCCATGGCACCTGGGAGGGCGAAATCCTGTGGGAAGGCCGGGAGCTAAAAGCCTCGTCCATCCGCGAAACGGAAAAGGCCGGTATCGCCATCATCCATCAGGAACTGATGATGGTTCCGCATCTTTCGGTGGCGGAAAACATCTTCCTCGGGTCCGAGATCAGCAATCGCGGTTTTCTCGATTACGATGCGATGAATGCCCGGGCCCAGGAGCTGCTCGCCAAGCTGAATGTCCACGACATCAATCCGGCGCTGCCCGTTCTCAACTATTCCGGCGGCAAGCAGCAGCTCATCGAGATCGCCAAGGCACTCAACAAGAATGCCAAACTGCTGATCCTCGACGAGCCGACATCGGCGCTCACGGCAACCGAGATCCGCACCCTGCTCGACCTCGTGAAAAGCCTGAAGGCAGAGGGGCTTGCCTGCGTCTACATTTCCCACAAACTCGAGGAAGTGGCCGAAATTTCCGACACGGTCACGGTCATTCGCGACGGCACCCATATCGCCACCCGCCCGATGAGCGAACTGACAACCGCCAGTATCGTGACGATGATGGTCGGGCGCGAGATGAGGAACCTCTATCCGAGGGAGGACCATGCGATTGGCGAGGTCGTTCTGGAAGCGCGCAACGTCTCCTGCTGGGATGTCACCAATCCCGAGCGGAAGGTCGTGGACGACGTATCGTTCCAGATCCGCAAGGGAGAGATTCTAGGCATAGCCGGCTTGGTCGGGGCAGGTCGGACGGAACTGGTTTCGACCCTGTTCGGGGCCTATGGCGGCAACCACAAGGGAAGCGTCCATCTCGACGGCCGGGAGATCACCATCAGGTCACCGCGCGATGCCGTCAAGGCCGGCATCTGCATGGTGCCGGAAGACAGGAAACGGAGCGGCATCCTGCCGATCATCGGTGTCGGCCACAACATGACGATTTCGGTGCTCAACCGTTTCGCGGCCTTCGGCCTGATCGATGAACATGAGGAACTCGCGCAAATTCAGGCCGAGATTCTGCGTCTCAAGATCAAGACCGCCGATCCCATGCTGCCCATTGCATCGCTCTCCGGCGGCAACCAGCAGAAGGCCGTTCTCTCCAAGATGATGTTGCCGGAACCCCGCCTACTCATCCTCGACGAGCCGACCCGTGGCGTCGATGTCGGCGCGAAGTATGAAATCTACAAACTAATTTTCGCGCTCGCCAAGGCTGGCGTAGCGGTTCTGATGGTGTCGTCAGAACTGACCGAAGTCTTGGGCATCTCCGATCGTGTGCTTGTGATCGGGGAAGGCCAGCTGCGCGGCGATTTCGTCAATGACAACCTGACCCAGGAACATGTGCTGACCGCGGCTTTGGGCCAGGCCAAGCAAATGGCCTGAAACACACGGCCACGGCTGCAGAAGGCGTTTTATAAATGACGAATATAAATCTTCGAAAATTCCTTTCCGAAAACAAGATTGTAGCGCTGTTGATCGTCGTCGCCCTAATCTGGCTTCTGTTCGGTTATCTCACCTATAATACCGATACGGGCGTCTCCGGCTTCCTGACGGCCCGCAACTTTTCCAACCTGCTGCGCCAGATGGCCATCACCGGCATTCTCGCCGCCGCAATGGTCTTCGTCATCGTCGCCGGGGAGATCGATCTGTCGGTCGGATCGCTTCTCGGTCTGCTCGGCGGCATCGCCGCGATCCTCGATGTCGTCTATGGCTGGCCACTTGCCGGGACGGTCTCCTTCGTCCTTCTGGCAGGTGCCGCACTGGGCCTGATGAACGGCTGGATGACCTCCTATCTCGGTATCCCCTCCTTCATCGTCACGCTCGGCGGCCAGCTCGCCTTTCGAGGGGCGGTGCTGGGTCTCACCGGCGGCATCACCATTGCCCCGGTTTCCCCCGAACTGCGCTATATCGGCCAGGGCTACCTGCCCGGCTGGCTCGGCAACGCATGCGCCATCCTGCTTTTCCTCGTTCTGCTGTTCATGGCGTTCAGAACCCGCCGCAAGCGTCTCCAGCATAATCTCAAGGTACCGACACCGGTCATGGAAGCCGTCAGGCTCGTCGTCATCGGCCTGTTCATCCTGGGCTTCGTGCTGGTGCTGAATTCCTATCAGGGCATTCCGGTGCCCGTACTCATGCTGCTCTTCGTGCTGGGCATCTTCACGATCATCGCCAAGGGAACGGTGTTCGGCCGTTATATCTATGCGGTCGGCTCCAATTCGGAAGCCACCCGGCTCTCCGGCGTCAACGTCAATCTGGTCAAGATGGTCGTATTCGGCCTGATGGGCCTGATGGCGGCGCTGGCCGGGATCACCACGACGGCGCGACTTGCCGCCGGCACCCCGTCCGCCGGCTTCGGCGGCGAACTCGATGCGATCGCATCCTGCTTCATCGGCGGCACCTCGATGCGCGGTGGCGTCGGGTCCGTCATCGGGGCGCTTGTCGGCGCACTGATCATGGCGAGCTTAGATAACGGCATGTCGATGCTGGGCGTCGATACGTTCTGGCAGCAGATCATCAAGGGCATCATCCTGGTCATCGCCGTCTATCTCGACATCGTCTCGTCCGGCGCCAAGCGCGCCTGAGCCGCAAAATATCTGCACGAAACCTGCCGGATCGTGACTGGTTCGGCAGGCTTGCCTATGCGCGGTTTCAGTTTCGATTGGCGTGGCTTCTGCAAAAGATGCAGACTTCATCATCTTCCAACTGCGTCCAATCGCACCAGATTTAAAGACATGATCAGGTGGCACTCGCCGCCAGCCGAGCCAGGAGACCACCATGACCTCGCCGCATCCGTCGAAAACCAGCATTGGCAACCATGCACTGCATCCGGAAACACAGATGCTGAATTACGGTTACGATCCGGACCTTTCCGAAGGCGCGGTCAAGCCTCCGGTATTCCTCACATCCACCTTCGTTTTCAAGTCCGCGGAGGATGGCCGCGATTTCTTCGATTACGTATCCGGCCGCAAGATGCCGCCGGAAGGGCGCGGCGCGGGGCTGGTCTATTCCCGCTTCAATCACCCCAACAGCGAAATCGTCGAGGATCGGCTCGCGATTTATGAGGGTGCGGAAAGCGGAGCGGTATTTGCCTCCGGCATGGCGGCCATCTCGACGACCCTGCTCGCCTTCGTGCGTCCGGGCGACGTGGTTCTCCATTCGCAGCCGCTTTACGGCGGAACGGAAACCCTGCTGTCCAAGACATTTTCCAACCTTGGCGTCGCCGCGGTGGGGTTTGCCGACGGGGTTGATGAAAGCTCGATGACTAAAGCAGCAGAAGAGGCGATGACGAAGGGGCGCGTCTCGGTGGTGCTTATCGAAACTCCCGCCAATCCGACCAACGGTCTCGTGGATATCGCCTTGGTCAGGCGGATCGCCGACAGGATCGGCGAGCAGCAGGGACACCGGCCCATCGTCGCCTGCGACAACACCTTGCTCGGCCCGGTCTTTCAGCGACCGCTTCAGCATGGCGCCGATATCTCACTCTACTCGCTGACGAAATATGTCGGGGGCCATTCGGATCTGATCGCGGGAGCGGCTCTCGGCAGCAAAGCCCTCATTACCCAGATACGGTCTTTGAGGGGGTCGATCGGAACGCAGCTCGATCCCCATTCATGCTGGATGCTTGGCCGCTCGCTGGAAACGCTGCAAATCCGCATGGAGCGCGCCGATAACAACGCGAAGGCGATTGCCGAATTCCTGAAAACGCATCCCAAGGTCGCGAAACTTCACTATCTCGGCTTCGCGGACCCGGCATCGGCGGTCGGTCGCGTGTTCGCGGCACAATGCAGCGGTGCCGGCTCGACCTTCTCATTCGACATAGAGGGCGGGCAGCCGGCCGCATTCCGGTTTCTGAACGCGCTGCAGATCGTCAAACTCGCGGTCAGTCTCGGAGGAACGGAATCTCTCGGCTCTCATCCCGCCACAATGACCCATTCGGGCGTGCCGGCCGATGTGCGCCAGCGCATCGGCGTGCTCGACTCGACGATCCGGCTGTCGATCGGCATCGAACATCCCGACGACCTGATCGCCGACCTCGTTCAAGCGCTGGACAAGGCCTAGAGCCAACGAGAACAGGCTTGGATTACGCCCGGATCAGAATATCCGCCTCGCGGGCCGCCTCGACAAAGGCCTGCCGGGCGTCTTCGGGCTTTTTCTTGCCGGCATCAACGGCGGCACAGATTTCAAGCGCCTTGTCCAGAAACGTGCCGTCCTCAGTCGGCCAGTCCTCGATCATCGCCCAGGCGGCCGCTTGCGTCGTCTCGATCACGGTCTCTTCCGGTGGTTCTCCAACGGAAACGACAACCGGTTTCTTCCAGGGCGTGTTCATGAACCTCGTTCCATCGCTTCGTTCGCAGGCCTCTTAGACGGTTTTATCAAAGCTGGCGAGACATCCGCATAACAAAGCAGCCGTTGTGAAACGCTTCAACCTGCAGCGGTCTCTGCCTTGGTGGACAATTGTTTTGCGGCCATCTGCTCGAGCGTCATATTATCGAGCACAGCGGAAATGGCATCGCGGACCTCCACCATGGAGTGACGGACCTGACAGTCTTCCGGATGGTCGCAATCGTCGCAAGCCTCGAACGCCGTCTTGCTGGCACAGCGAATCGGCGCGAGCGGGCCATCGAGTATCCGGACCGCATGACCAATGGAAATTTCCGACGCCGGCTTGGACAGGGCATAACCACCACCCGGCCCCTTCTTGGAGCGTAAAATCCCGCCCTTGCGCAATTCCAGAAGAATGGCATCGAGGAATTTCTTGGAAATATCGTTTTGCTCGGCAATGTCGCTCACGAACGCGGTCTTGCCGGGTTCGATCCGCGCCAGATGAACAAGCGCCTTAAGCCCGTATTTTCCTTTTTTTGTCAGCATCGATGCCTGAAAGTCCGGTTTGCCGGCATGATCGCCAGCTTACAATGACGGATACAGGACCGCGGTGAAACCTTCAACAATCGGTTGTCGGCAAGAGCTCCGGCAGCATGCTTTATCCTCCTTGCCGAAAAAAGAGGATGAGGCCTTCCGGCTAATCTTCTTCGATGCCTTCCGTCAGGCCGTCATAGACTTCCATAAGGGCGTTGGTGATGGCTTGGCCTAGCGCGTTTCCGGCAGCGCGAACGTCGTCGTCGTTTCCGTCGCGGGCAGCGCGTGCGAGCTCAAACCCCTGGTCGGCCACGACCTGTTTTGCGACTTCTATTGCCCAGAGACCGAAGTCACCGCGATTATCGATTTCCATCGTCTCGTTCATATGTGTGCTCCACCGGTTGCGGTCTCCATCTAACGTAAACGGTTTTCAAGACAAGCCTTTGGCCGTCGGAGACGGCTTTATTGCTCGTTGAATCCGAACCAATCGGCACCTCCTCCCACCAAAGCTGACACTCGTTGTGCAGCGCAAAAACGTTTAAACTTGACTCGGTAAATCACATTATATAGGTCAGCAAAGTTGACTTATTTTCCGTGGGAGACTGAGCATGGAAGCGATCAATCAGGGCTTCGGTTTGTATGATCCTACAGAGGAAAAAAGCAGCTGCGGCGTCGGCTTTATAACGCGAAAGAGCGGTATTCAGACCCATGACGTCTTGCTGAAAGGCCATGAAGCTCTCTGTGCCGTTCCCCATCGCGGCGGCATGTCAGCGGAAGGCGTCGGTGACGGAGCCGGCATTTCCGTGGACCTATCTCTAGGCTTCTTCCGCAAGCTCACCGGCCGTCCCGATCTTCAGCCGCGCCGCTTCGGTGTGGGCAATTTCTTCCTCCCGGCGGATTTCGCATTCCATGAGGAAGCCGAGCGTGTCGTCGAGACTGTATTGGCGGAACAGGGTTTCGAAATTCTCCTGAAGCGCGACGTGCCGGTGGACAATGATGCGATCCGGCCCGCCGCCATCCGGCACCAGTTGACGATCCGCCAGTGGGTCTTCGGCTGTCACAGTGAAGCCGCGTCGCAGGCCGAGTTCGACTTCCGCATCCACAAGGCGCTGCTTTCGATCGAGGCGGAAGCCTATACGCGGGCAGAACTTGCCGGTCTTTATCCGATTTCGCTCAGCGCTCGCACACAGGTGCTGAAAGGCCGGCTTAACTCGGACGAGGTCATTCCCTATTTCCGCGATCTGGTGGACCCGGATCACACGATCCACACCATGTATTTCCACACGCGGTTTTCCACCAACACCGACCCGCATCCTTCGATGGCCCAGCCTTTCCGGCAGATGGCCCACAATGGTGAGCTGAATACCGACCGCAAGAACCGTCTGTCGGAGGCGGCGATTGCGGCCGCCAAGAACGCCGCGATCATCCGCCCCAAAGGACAGTCGGACAGCTGCCGGCTCGACCAGACGCTGCAGTCCCGCGTTCTGGAAGACGGCCTCGATCTCGTCACCGCAGTCGTCTCGATGATGCCGCCGGCATGGGAAAACGACGATACGCTGTCGGCAGGCGTCACCGCCATGCTCGAATACTTCTCGCTCTACGAGGAAAAGAATGACGGTCCGGCAGCGCTGATCTTCGGCAATGGCGATGTGATCGGCGCAAGACTGGACCGGCTCGGCCTGCGTCCGCTGCGCACCGTCGAAACCGACGACTATCTCTGCGTCATGTCGGAAGCAGGCCAGATCGCCTTCCCACCGGAAACCGTACTCAATCGCGGCCGCATCGAAGCCGGCGGCATGCTGGTTTATGATCACGTCGAGAAACGCAGCTATGGCACGGTCGAAGCACTGGAAATGCTGGCGGCCCGCAGGCCCTATCCCGATCTTCTCGTCGATGCCCGCGTGCGCCTTGCCGACCTGCCGGACATTCCGGCCGAGGCTCAGGGATCGCCGCTGCGCTACAAGGGCGATCTGGAACGCCACCAGCGTTATGTCGCCTATTCCCACAATCAGGAGAGCTTCAAGTTCCTGATGGACCCGATGCTGGCAACCGGCGCGGAAAAGATTTCGGCCATGGGTTATGGCAATGCCATCAACGCGCTGTCCGATCAGGAAGGCGGTGTGGCAAAATATTTCTCGCAGCGCTTCGCCCAGGTGACCAACCCGCCACTCGACAGCATTCGCGAAGCCGACGGCATGACGCTCCGTATCGCGCTCGGCGCCAAGCCGAATATCGGAGCCAAGGCTGCAAGACAGATCGTGGTGCCCTCGCCGATCCTCACCCATCTCGACATGCTGAAGTTGCGCGAACAGACGGAGACACCCTTCCGTCGCTTCGAAATGCTCTACACGCCGATCCTCGACGATCCGGACGCCAATGCGCAGGCGCTGGAAGCCGGCATCGGCAAGCTTTGCGATGCGATCGCAGCCTTCGCCCGCGACGAAGGCGGGATTGCCGTCGTCACCGACAGGCATGTGGCGCGTGACCGCGCAGCACTGCCGATGATCCTTGTCGTCTCGGCGATCAACCAGAAGCTCATCGAGGAAGGCGCGCGCCTGCGGATCTCCCTCGTGGTCGAAAGCGGCCAGATCTCCTCTTCCCATCATGTTGCCACAGCGCTCGGCTTCGGCGCTTCGGCCGTCTACCCGCTCGGCGTGCAGTTCCGCGCCGAGGAAAAGTTCGGGGCGGAAGCCGACAAGGCATTCAAGCGGTTTGCCAAGGCGGCCGAAAAGTCACTGACGAAGACCATGGGCAAGGTCGGTCTCTGCACCGCCGAAAGTTATGTCGCCGGTGAATTCTTCGAGCCGAATTTCCTCGATACCAGCGATCCGGTGCTCAAGCGCTATTTCCCGAACGTCAAGACGCCGGTCGGCGGCGTCAACTTCAAGGTCATCGCCCAGGCGGTTGCCGACTGGCATGCCAAGGCATTGACGGTAAACGGCGAAGACGACATTCCACTGCTTGGCCTGTTCAAGGAGCGCGCAGAGGGTGCCGGTCATTCCTTCGGCACCACCGCCGTGCGCGGTTTCGTCGACATGACGGAGGAAAAGCCCGCCTTCGCCGAGCCGGATGGCGAAGAAGATCCGTTCCTGCGCCTGCTCACCCTCAATCGTCTCGATGACGCCTTCGGCATCGATGACGCAGCCTATACGAACACGAGCTACGATCGCCTGTCTCCCGAAGCAATCGACCGCTTTGCCATCACGCCCGGCTATCGCGCTTTCGCACGGATGATGGCGGAAGAGCGTGCCCGCCGACCCGCAGCCCTTCGCGACGTTCTGGCCTTCCCGGCCGATGTGACCCATGCCGGCTCCCCGGACGACTTCCGCAAGGAAATGAAGCGTTTTTCCCGCAAGGGGAACAACAGCTTCCTCGTCCGCGGCTTGAGCTGCGAGGCTCTGCCCGACGACGTCTTCTGCCTGACTTTGACCGGTCCGCAGGGTGGCGATCTTGCCAGGCTTGCAGCTCTCGGCCAGTCTCTCGTCGCCCGTTTCGGCAGCGATATCCTCGGCCATTGGCTGGAAGGCGGCGCGCTTGCCGTTCATGCGGGCGGCCAGGCACTCGCCTATCTGACGCTGCTCGACACCGCGCCCACCGGCATTGCGCTCGATGAGGTTCAGCCGGCGAGCGAAATCACGCCGCTCCTCGCCTCCGGAGCCATGAGCCACGGCGCACTGGTCGCAACCGCCCACGAAGCTGTCGCCCACGGCACCAACATGGTTGGCGGCATGTCGAATTCCGGTGAAGGCGGCGAGCATATCTCGCGTTACGGCACGATCCGCGCCTCTCGCATCAAGCAGTTCGCCTCCGGCCGTTTTGGCATCTGGGCAGGCTATCTTGCCGATCCGATGCTGGAAGAGCTGGAAATCAAGATCGGCCAGGGCGCCAAGCCCGGCGAAGGCGGTCAGTTGCCGGCCGCCAAGGTGACGGTCGAAATCGCCGCTGCCCGTGGCGGCACACCGGGCGTCGAGCTGGTCTCGCCTCCCCCGCATCACGATACCTATTCGATCGAGGATCTGGCGCAGCTGATCCACGACTGCAAGGCGGCGCGGGTGCGCGTCATCGTCAAGCTCGTCTCGTCGGAAGGTATCGGCACGATCGCGGTCGGCGTCGCAAAGGCGGGTGCGGATGTCATCAACGTTGCCGGCAATACCGGCGGCACCGGGGCAGCGGCCGTCACCAGCCTCAAATATACCGGCCGTGCTGCGGAAATCGGCATTGCCGAAGTGCATCAGGCACTCTGCGCCAACGGGTTGCGCCAGAAGGTGCTGCTGCGCTGCTCCGGCGCACACCAGACGGCGAGCGATGTCGTCAAATCGGCCCTGCTCGGCGGCGACAGTTTCGAATTCGGCACGACGGCGCTGATGATGCTGAAATGCGTCATGGCCAAGAACTGCAACATCAAGTGCCCGGCGGGCCTCACCACCAATGCCGAAGTGTTTGACGGCGATCCGCGGGCACTGGCGCAGTATCTTCTGAACATCGCCCATGAGACCCGCGAAATCCTTGCCTCGCTCGGCTTCAAGTCCCTGCGCGAAGCACGGGGACGCAGCGATCTTCTTCACCTTCTCGATCATCCGGCGAGCGTCGGACAGCTCGACCTCCGTGCGATGCTGCAGGTGGTCGAGGAGGTGAAGATCGCTGACCCCGTCTATATGGAGAAGGATTACGCGGTCGATGACGCCTTTATCGACATGGTGCGCTCGGCGCTGATCGACGGCGGCCTGCCGGTGGTCGAACTTGGCGGCAACCATCATCTCAACAACCGCAACAAGAGCGTCGGCGGCCAGCTTGCGGTCGATATCGAGCGGATGTTGAACCACGAGCTCAGCGAAGACGAGACACGTCACCTTCCGGCCGTCCGTCAGGACAAGCGCGGCCGCCGTTTCCTCGACGCAGGTTCGGTGAAGATCGCCACATCCGGCTCGGCCGGCCAGTCCTATGGTGCATTCTGCAATGACGGCATGATGCTCTCCCATACCGGCACCTGCAATGACGGTGTGGCTAAAAGCGCCAATGGCGGCACGATTTCGGTGCGCTCGCCGGGCGGCGGCTCGGCAGAGGCAGGCGGCAATGTCCTGATCGGCAATTTCGCCCTGTTCGGTGCCACCGGCGGACGTCTGTTCGTCGAAGGTCAGGCGGGTGACCGGTTTGCCGTGCGCAATTCCGGCTCTACCGCCGTGGTCGAAGGTGTCGGCGACTTCTGCTGCGAATACATGACCAATGGCGCCGTGCTCAATCTCGGCGCCTTCGGCAAGGGCGTCGGCAATGGCATGAGCGGCGGCTTCTTCTACCAGTACGATCCCTATCGCGACCTGCCGAAGAAGATGAGCCACGATTCCATCCTGATCGGCTCGATCGCCGATCCGACAGACCCCTATGTGGCCTTCCATGCGGACGCGATCCGTATGATGCTGCAATGGCATGTCGAAGCGACGGGATCGGAAAAGGCGCGCTGGCTGCTTGAAAATTTCGAAAGCGAACGCTCGAATTTCGTTTATTGCCTGCCGCGTGCGCTGCTTCTCTATCAGGATAGCGATGCGATCCTGAAGGCGAAGAGCCGCAAGGACCTGATCGAGGAACTTTCGACCGCACTAGCCGGCCATCAGGTGCGCAAGTTCAAGCTGGCCTATCGCGACCGCAAGCCGATCCTCAACGGCAAGGCTCCCGGCCATGGCGAGACCGACACCGAAGAGATGTTCACGCTGATCAACAATTACACGGTGCTTTCCATGGCGCAGTCGCTTGCGATGGCGCGGGTTCCGAACGCACTCGGCCCGTCAGAACCGGCGGTCGAAAAGGCGGTGCGCAACCTGATCCTGACCGAGGATTTCGCGCTGATGCAGAAGCTCTCGCGTTATGCCCGCGAGGCGATTGCCGATTACGACGATCAGGGCCTTGCGGTTCTCGTCTCGGAAAAGCGGCTGTCGGATTATCGCCAGGCGCTTGCCGGCCGCAACACCCTGTCGATCGACAGCCCCGGCACCTATGGCTGGATCATCCAGCAGACGGAAAGCAACCGCGACCGGATCGGACGCATCCCGAGCTTCGAGGAGCTCTTTGCAGCCAAGGCCATTGGTGGCCTTGCAACAGCCAGAGCCTGAGACAGCGCCGATGATGATCCCGCATATCCCTGAGGATGCTCCCTTCAACAGCGATCAGCGCGCTTGGCTCTCCGGCTTCATGGCAGGCCTCAACTCACGCCTTCTCGCCGGAGAAAATACCGCCAGTGCGCCAGGCTCGAATGCTGCGCAGCCGATCCATATCCTTTACGGCACGCAGACCGGCAATTCCGAAAATCTGGCCATGGATGCGGCCGCTTCCGCCAAGGCTCTCGGCATGGCGCCGGACGTGCGCGGCCTCGACGATATCGAGATGGACGCGCTCGTCGCCATGCGCCATGTGGTGATCGTCACCTCGACCTATGGCGAGGGCGAGATGCCCGACAATGCCCAACTTTTCTGGGAGGCATTGTCCGCTGATACCGCACCCCGTCTCGAGGGCATGAAGTTTGCCGTGCTTGCACTCGGCGATACCGGCTATGACGGTTTCTGCCAGGCGGGTAAACTGATCGACACACGCCTCGAACAGCTCGGCGCCACCCGTATCACGGCCCGCCTCGATTGTGACATCGATTTCGAAGATGCCGCCGCCGCATGGTTTGGGGAAACTCTGCCGCTTGCAGCCGAAAAACCTGTTGCGAGCGCAGCGGTGGCGCCAACTCCATCGCGCGAACAGACCGGCTGGAGCCGCAAGACCCCCTACGTCTCGACGATGGCGATCAATCGCCGCCTTTCCGGTGCAGCCTCGACCAAGGAAATCCGTCATTTCGAATTCGATCTTGCCGATAGCGGTCTCGTTTACGAGGCGGGTGATGCGCTCGGCGTCATGCCGGTCAACGATCCGGCACTGGTCGATCTGCTGATCGCTAGGCTCGGCGCTTCGGCTGAAACAGAGGTCGGCGGAGCAGCCCTCGGCCCGCTTCTCTCGACCCAATACGAGATCTCGACGCCTTCACGCGACCTGATTGCCGAAGTCGAACGCCGTGCCGGCCACGAGGAACTCACCCATGTCGTCCGCAATGGCGACAAGGAAGCACTCGAAGCCTTCCTGTGGAGCAAGGACGCACTCGACCTGATTTCGCTCATTCCCGAAAACAGCCTGAATGCCGCGGAGTTTGTCGGTTTGCTGAAGCCGCTGCAGCACCGCGCCTATTCGATTTCATCCAGCCCGAAGGAAGCCGGAAGCCATGTCCACCTGACGATTGCCAGCGTCCGCTATAACGCCGCCAACCGCGATCGCGGCGGCGTCTGCTCGACCTATATGGCCGACCGCGTGGCGGAAGGCGCCAGCGCGGGCATCTTCGTTTCGCCGAACAAGGCTTTTCGCGTGCCCGGCAATGACGATGCGCCGATGATCATGGTCGGGCCCGGCACCGGCATAGCGCCGTTCCGCGCATTCCTGCAGGAACGTCGTGCCCGCGGCGCCAAAGGCCGCAACTGGCTGTTTTTCGGCGACCAGCGCCGCGAGAGCGACTTCATCTACGAAGACGAGCTTTCGACGATGAGCCGCGACGGCCTGCTTACCCGCCTCGATCTCGCTTTCTCGCGCGATCAGGATGCCAAGATCTATGTGCAGACTCGCATGAAGGAAAACGGCAAGGCGCTGTTTTCCTGGCTGGAGGACGGCGCCTCCTTCTATGTCTGCGGCGATGCCAGCCGCATGGCTCGTGATGTCGATGCAGCTCTCGGCGAGATCATCGCCGAACACGGCGGCATGACTGCGGAAAAGGCGGCGGACTATCTGGCCGGCCTGAAGCGGGACAAACGCTATCTCCGGGATGTCTACTGACGGCTGACCGACACGCGCCGTTGCGAGCCCGCCAAGGTCAGTGGCTCGCCGGCCCGAAGATCTCGATGACGAAACAAGGCTCTCGGGTCTCGAGCCTCACGTCACGGCTATGCGCCGGATCATCAAGGATCACTGCGTCGAGCGGGCCAAGCTCGACCTGCGATATCTGCGCCTTGCCCGTCATGACGAGGATAACGAGTGCCGCATCCGCAGAAAACCCGATCTCGCCGCCTTGCTCTGTCCGCGTCACCCGATGCGAAAAGCGCCCACGCCTAGTCATGACGTTCAGATCGGTGATCGGCCCAGCCTGAAGCACGGCTTCGGTCTTGGCATCGCCCGGAAATGCAAACGGCACCGATTTTCGGCCGAGTACCCTCGGCGCCATGCCTTCAACAGAAAGCATCATGCCGTCTCCGGTGAGGATGCTCAGCGTCCGGTCGACGCCCGGAAAAACGGAGAACGGCCCATCGGATGCGACCGCCGCCATGCTGATGCGCCAATCGAACGTGTCGACACTTGCGCCTTCGGGAAAGACGGCGATCTCGATCGTCTCTCCCTTGCCGTTTTTCCAAGGCATGCGCTTGTGGTCGCCCGCGCGAAGAATGCGCATCGGCTCAGTTCCCGAGAATGCCGGGCAGGTGCAGGCCTTTTTCCTTGGCGCATTCAACGGCGATCTCATAACCCGCATCCGCATGCCGCATGACACCGGTCGCCGGGTCGTTCCACAAAACACGCTCCAGACGGCGGTCGGCATCTTCCGAACCATCGGCGCAGATCACCATGCCGGAATGCTGCGAATAGCCCATACCGACGCCGCCGCCATGATGCAGCGACACCCAGGTAGCGCCCGAGGCGGTATTGAGCAGCGCGTTCAGCAGCGGCCAGTCGGAGACGGCGTCGGAACCATCCTTCATCGCTTCCGTTTCGCGGTTCGGCGAGGCGACCGAGCCGCTGTCGAGATGATCGCGACCGATAACGATCGGGGCTGACAGTTCGCCGTTGCGAACCATTTCATTGAAGGCGAGGCCGAGCTTGTGACGATCACCCAAGCCCACCCAGCAAATGCGCGCCGGCAGGCCCTGGAAGGCGATACGCTCGCGGGCCATGTCCAGCCAGTTATGCAGATGCTTGTTGTCCGGCAGCAGTTCCTTCACCTTGGCATCGGTCTTGTAGATATCCTCCGGATCACCGGAAAGAGCCGCCCAGCGGAACGGACCAATGCCGCGGCAGAAAAGCGGGCGGATATAGGCCGGCACGAAACCGGGGAAAGCGAAGGCGTTCTCAAGTCCCTCGTCCTTGGCAACCTGACGGATATTGTTGCCGTAATCGAGCGTCGGCACACCGGCATCCCAGAAGGCGACCATGGCTTCGACATGCGCCTTCATCGAGGCGCGGGCAGCGGTTTCGACCGATTTCGGATCACTTTCACGCTTGGCCTTGGCTTCCTCGACCGTCCAGCCAATCGGCAGGTAACCGTTGTGCGGATCATGCGCGGAGGTCTGGTCGGTGACGATATCGGGCCGCGGACCGCCCGCCTGCATGCGGCTTACCAGTTCCGGAAATATCTCGGCGGCATTGCCGAGCAGGCCGACGGATTTCGCCTCGCCCTTGGCCGTCCATTCGGCGATCATCGCAAGTGCCTCATCGAGCGTTTTCGCCTTGGCATCGACGTAGCGGGTGCGCAGGCGGAAATCGATGCGGGTTTCGTCGCACTCGACCGCAAGGCAGCAGGCACCGGCCATGACGGCGGCGAGCGGCTGGGCGCCGCCCATGCCGCCGAGGCCGCCGGTCAGGATCCACTTGCCCTTGAGGCTGCCATTGTAATGCTGGCGGCCGGCCTCGACGAAGGTTTCGTAGGTGCCCTGAACGATGCCCTGTGTGCCGATATAGATCCACGAACCGGCGGTCATCTGGCCGTACATGGCCAGACCCTTTTTATCCAGTTCGTTAAAATGGTCCCAGGTCGCCCAATGCGGCACGAGGTTGGAATTGGCAATCAGCACACGCGGCGCATCCCTATGGGTGCGGAACACGCCGACCGGTTTGCCGGACTGGACGAGCAGGGTTTCCTCCTCCGTCAATGTCTTCAGCGTCGCAGCGATTTTGTCAAAATCATCCCATGTGCGGGCGGCACGGCCGATGCCGCCATAAACCACCAGTTCATGCGGGTTCTCGGCAACGTCCGGGTCGAGATTGTTCATCAGCATGCGAAGCGGCGCTTCGGTCATCCAGGTCTTGGCGTTCAGCTCATTGCCCCGCGGGGAGCGGACGTCGCGAATGTTGTGGCGCGGATTGGTCATGACTTCTGTTCCCGTTGTTCTTTTGCAATCAGATGTCGAGCATCGGCAGGATGCCGGGAGAAATGGCGGAGGCGAGCGCACCGGAAGCGACCAGCCCTGCTGCGGCAGCAAGATCCGGCGCCATGTAGCGATCATCTTCGAGCGACGGCACGGCAGAACGCAGCACGGCTGAAGCCTTCTGCAGTTCCGGGCTGGTCTTCAGCGGACCGCGCAGCTCGACGCCCTGAACCGCGGCAAGCGCCTCGATGCCGAGAATGCCGAACAGGTTTTCGGTCATCGCCAGCAGCCGGCGGGCACCATGGCAGGCCATGGACACATGGTCTTCCTGATTGGCCGAGGTCGGCGTCGAATCCACCGAGGCCGGATGCGACATCTGCTTGTTTTCGCTCATCAGTGCCGCCGATGTGACTTCCGCGATCATCAAACCGGAATTCAGGCCCGGCTTCCTGGAAAGAAACGCCGGCAGGCCATAGGACAGGGCAGGATCGACCAGAAGTGCTACACGGCGCTGGGCAATCGCGCCGATTTCGCAGATGGCGAGCGCCGTCTGGTCTGCGGCAAAGGCAACAGGTTCGGCATGGAAATTGCCGCCCGAAACGACTTCATCATCTGAGAGAACCAGAGGATTGTCGGTCACGGCATTGGCTTCGATTTCCAGCGTGCGGGCAACCTGGCGCAACAGGTCGAGGCAGGCGCCATCCACCTGCGGCTGGCATCGGATGCAATAGGGATCCTGGACACGCTCGTCGCCTTCGATATGGCTTTCGCGGATTTCGGAACCGGTCAGCAGCTGGCGCAGGGCGGCACCGGCATCGATCTGCCCCTTGTGGCCCCGGAGCGTGTGGATATCCGGATGGAAAGGGGCGGAAGACCCCATCGCCGCATCGGTGGAGAGCGCGCCGGTGACAAGCGCGGTCTGGGCGGCGCGATGGGCACGGAAGAGACCCGCCAGTGCCAGCGCCGTAGAAGTCTGGGTGCCGTTGATCAACGCCAGCCCTTCCTTGGCGGCGAGCACGACAGGTGACAGTCCCGCCTTGGCAAGCGCATCGGCAGAAGCCATTCGGTCACCGCGGAAAAATGCTTCGCCCTCACCCATCATCGCTGCGGCCATATGGGCAAGCGGCGCAAGGTCACCGGAAGCGCCGACCGAACCCTTTTCGGGGATGACCGGGATAACGCCCTTTGCCAGCATGCCCTCGATCAGGCGCACCAGATCCAGCCGAACGCCGGACGCGCCGCGACCGAGCGAAATCAGCTTCAGCGCCATGATCAGCCGCACGACGTTTTCCGGCAGTGGAGCGCCGATCCCGCAGCAATGCGACAGGATGAGATTGCGCTGCAGCGTGGCAAGATCGGCGCTGTCGATCTTGATCGAGGCCAACTTGCCGAAGCCGGTATTGATGCCATAGACCGGCGCATTGCCGGCCGCAATTTCTGCGATGCGCCGCGCTGCTTTTTCTATGCCCGCATCGAAGGAACGGTCGAGAACGGCCGGCTCGTTGCTCCAATAGATATTGGCGAGATCGGCAAGCACAACGCTGCCCGGATGAAGCGTGATCGTCATACGGATACCTGCTGGCCTTCGATGGTCTGGCCTTTGAAGATGCGGGAATGGAGCGGATTGAAGCCGATGCGGTAGACGAGCTCCGCAGGGCGCAAGATGTTCCAGATGGCGAGATCGGCGGACTTGCCGACCTCCAGCGTTCCGGTTTGAGCGAGAAGCCCAAGCGCACGCGCCGCCTCGCGCGTCGCGCCGGCAATACATTCATCCACCGTCAGGCGAAACAGCGTCGCCGACATGTTCATCGTCAGAAGCAGCGATGTCAGTGGCGACGTGCCGGGGTTGCAGTCGGTGGCGATCGCCATCCTCACACCGGCGTCGCGTAGTCCTTGGATCGGCGGCTTTCGCGTTTCGTTGATGGCGTAGAAGGCACCAGGCAGGATGACAGCCACAGTGCCGGCTTCGGCCATGGCCGCGGCACCCTCGGCATCGAGATATTCCAGATGATCCGCGGACAGCGCGCCATAGGAGGCTGCCATCCTTGCCCCACCGAGGTTGGACAGCTGTTCTGCGTGCAGTTTGACCGGAATGCCGAGTGCCTTGGCGTGATCGAAGACACGGCGGATTTCATCGACCGAAAAGGCAATGCCCTCGCAAAAACCATCAACGGCATCGACCAGGTCTTCCGCATGGGCCTTGTCCATGCCCGGCAGCACTATATCGGTGATGTAATCGCCGTTGCGCCCCTTGTATTCGACCGGGGTTGCATGGGCTGCCAGATAAGAGGTCACGACGCGGACCGGCCTGACCTTTTCCAGCGCACGTGCGGCGCGCAGCATGTTGAGCTCGCCCTCAATCGAAAGCCCGTAACCGGACTTGATCTCAAGCGTAGACACACCTTCGGCAAGGAGAGTATCGACGCGAGGCAGCGCGGCCCCGACCAGTCCTTCGACGGTGAGCGCATTGGTTGCCTTGACCGAGGACACGATGCCACCGCCCGCGCGCGCCACATCCTCATAGCTCGCGCCTTCGAGCTGCATCTCGAATTCCATCGCACGGTCGCCGCCAAAGACAATATGCGTATGGCAATCGATCAGGCCCGGCGTGATCCAGCGACCTTCGCAATCGATGATCGAGGCATCGCTCTTCAAATCAGCGTGAAGCTCGGCTTCAGCGCCGACGAAGACAATTACGCCGTCCTTGACTGCGACCGCGCCATTTTCAACGACACCAAGCCCCTCGCAACCTTCGGCCAGCGTCGCCAGACGTGCATTCGTCCATACGGTTACGCCCGTGTGAGCTTCGGAATGAGTGGAGAAAACACTGCCCAAGTTTTCGCTCCCGCACATTGTTTGTGCCTTTCATTATGATCAAACATGTATATACATAATAAGCGTATTGGCAAGAGCGTTCTTTCGCTCGACGATACGCGCTCGATCAGACAATCCAACGACGGACCGGCAATCATGACCAATTCCGCGGTTTCGACGCTTCACGCAGCATCGGCTCTTCTGCCTGAGGGATGGGTTTCCAATGTGCGCGTGTCGATTGCCGACGGCACCATCTCCAGCGTCGACATCAGCGTGACCGCCCAGACGGGCGATGAGCGCCATTCGGTCCTCATCCCGGCGATGAGCAATCTCCACAGCCACGCCTTCCAGCGCGCCATGTCGGGGCTGGCTGAGCTTCGCGGGCCAAGCGATGACAGTTTCTGGAGCTGGCGCGTCCTGATGTATCGTTTTGCCCTGCAGATGACGCCGGAACAGATCGAGGCGGTCGCAGCGCAGCTCTATATGGAAATGCTTGAGGCCGGTTTCTGCCGTGTCGGCGAGTTCCACTATCTGCATCACGATCGAGACGGCTCACATTATGCCAACATCGCCGAACATGCCGAGCGGATTGGCGCTGCGAGCTCGCAGACCGGTATCGGCCTGACGCTGTTGCCGGTATTTTACGCGCATTCGGGTTTCGGCGGGCAGCAACCGATCGATGGCCAGCGGCGCTTCATCAATTCGGTCGAAAGTTTTGGTCGGCTGATGGAGGCCTGCCGAAAGATACAGGCCTCGCTTCCCGGCATGCAGCTCGGCATAGCACCGCACAGCCTGCGCGCCGCAACGCCCGACGAACTGACCGCAATTTTGCCCCTGGCCGAAGGTGGCCCCGTGCATATTCATGTCGCCGAACAGACCAAAGAGGTGGAGGATTGCATCGCATGGTCCGGTGCGCGCCCCGTCGAATGGCTGCTGGATCATGCGCCGGTCGATGATCGCTGGTGCCTGATCCATGCAACTCACCTGACCGATCAGGAAGTGACGAACATGGCAGCGAGCAGCGCGGTGGCGGGCCTCTGCCCGATCACCGAAGCCAATCTCGGCGACGGCACATTCGCAGCCTCCGCATTCCTCGCAAAAGGCGGCCGCTTTGGCGTCGGATCGGACAGCAACGTGCTGATCTCGCTGCCGGGCGAATTGCGACAGCTGGAATATTCGCAACGCCTCGCCCATCGCGCGCGCAACGTGATTGCCGAACCGAACGGCTCGACCGGACGCCGCCTCTTCGATGCGGCTATCGAGGGCGGCGCACAGGCTCTTGCCACAAAGGCAGGATTTGTCATCGGAGCGCCTGCCGATATCGTTGCTCTTGATACCGCCAATGCGCCCTATCTCGCGGAAGACAACCTGCTCGATAACTGGATCTTCGGAGGAGATGTCGCAGTCGACACCGTCTGGGCCGCAGGTAAAAAGCAGGTCATCAACGGTCGCCACATCGCCCGCGATCATATTCGCAAACGCTTTGCGGAAACCATGCAGGTCCTGCTGCGCGCCTGAAGCACGATTGACGCGGCAGGACCGCAGTGTAGACCTGCCGCGACATAGCCAGAACGGAGACTATCAGCATTTCCAAGACCCTCACCCATCACCGCAAGATCCTGGCGGATATCGAGGAAAAGATCGTTTCCGGCATCTGGCCACCCGGCCACCGGATCCCTTTCGAGGTTGATCTCGCCGCGCATTACGACGTCTCGCGGATGACAGTGAACAAGGTGATGGGCCAGCTGGCACAAGCGGGCTTGATCGAGCGCCGGAAAAAGGGCGGGAGTTTCGTCTCCCAGCCCAAGGCACAATCGGCCGTCCTCGAGATCCACGATATTGCCGACGAAGTGCGCTCCCTAAACCTCGAATATTCCTACCAGCGATTGTCGATTACCCGCCGCAAGGCGATCGGTGAAGAGCTTGCATGGTTTGCGACCGGCACGTCCGGTGACGTCCTTTTCGTCACCTGCCTACATCTTGCCGCAGACCAGCCTTTTTGCCTGGAAGAGCGCGCAATCAATCTTGTCACCGTACCGGCGGCACTTGAAAACGATTTTGCTTCTGTTGCGCCCGGTCCATGGCTTTCCTCGCAAATTCCCTGGATCACGGCCCAGCATCGTATCCAGGCCGTGCCTGCCGACCGCAAGGAACACAAGCTCCTCAACCTCACACCGAAAGAGGCCTGCCTCGTCATCGAGCGCCGCACCTGGAATACATCGGGAGCGGTGACCTGGGTGCGCATGACCTATCCCGGCAATCGCCACGTCGTCACCGCGGATTTTCGTCCGGCATCCGCGTGAGCGGCAAGAACGCTGCAGTGCACAGACCGGAATGCGATTGTTCCAAGAAGCCTTCAGACAGCAAAGAAACTTCCGCGCTTGCCTCTAAAATAGAATAGCAAATCCATAGAAATCTAATGCGAGTGGATAGGCTCATGGTTATCGATCAACCGCGAGACCTGACCCCATGACACGCTATCGGACACTGCTTTCTTTCAGCCTCGGATTGCTGGCTGCGACCACTTTTGCAACGGCCAGCCACGCGGCAGACCAGCCCGTCAAGGGCGGCACGCTCGTCTATCTCGAGCAGCAGGCCCACACCAATCTCTAC
This sequence comes from Hyphomicrobiales bacterium, assembly GCA_900469445.1. Classification (GTDB taxonomy): domain Bacteria; phylum Pseudomonadota; class Alphaproteobacteria; order Rhizobiales; family Rhizobiaceae; genus Neorhizobium. Next base: position 97,354 of record UBXM01000006.1, on the reverse strand, counting down.
CCGCCGGCCGGCGGCTTTTACCCGAATGGCGGCATTCTCAACCAGATCACCGACAAGCTGACCTACCAGAACCCCAAGACGCTGGAGATCGAGCCCTGGCTGGCAGAATCCTGGACCATCAACGAAAGCGCCACCGAATACACGTTCAAGCTCCGTCCCGGTGTCACCTTCTCCGACGGAACGCCGGTTGACGCCGCAGCCGTCGCCAAGAACTTCGACACGTTCGGCCTCGGCAACAAGGAACTGAAGCAGCCGGTTTCCGAAGTGGTCAACAATTACGACCGCAGCGAGGTCATCGATCCGCTGACAGTCAAATTCACCTTCAAGAAACCCTCTCCCGGATTCCTGCAGGGCACGTCGGTGATCGGCTCCGGCATCGTCTCGCTCTCGACTTTGGCGCTGCCCTTCGAACAGCTCGGCGATGCGACGAAGATCATCGGATCAGGTCCCTTCGTTGTGAGCGCCGAGACGCTTGGCAAGTCGCTCGATCTGACGGTTCGCGAGGACTATAACTGGGGTCCCGCCAAGCTGGAGCATCAGGGCCGCGCCTATCTCGACGAGATCAACTACATCATCACCGCCGAAGACAGCGTGCGCATCGGCGCACTTCTCGCCGGCCAGGCGGATTTCATCCGCCAGATCCAGGCCTATGACGAAGGCCAGGTGGAAGCCCAGAGCTTCACCATCTACGCCCCCGGCACGCGCGGCGTGAACAACTCGATCGTCTTCCGCCCGGACAATCCTTTGGTCGCCGACCTCAAGGTCCGCAAGGCGCTGTCGTTTGCGGTCAATCGTGACGAAATCCTCTCGACGATCTTCTCGAAGAACTATCCGAAGGCAACCTCGATCATCGCATCGACCGCGATCGGGTATGTGCCGCAGGAAGACAAGCTCGCCTACGACCCGGAAAAGGCGGAAGCCTTGCTCGACGAAGCCGGCTTCAAGGTCGGAGCCGACGGCATCCGTGCCAAGGACGGCCAGAAGCTGGTGCTGACCTCCTATGAATCGCTGCCCCAGCCGCAGAGCCGCGCGGTGCTGCAGTTGATCGCGCAGCAATGGTCGAAGCTCGGCGTGAAGCTGAACGTGCTGGCCGGCGACGCCGGCAGCAAGGTTGTCGACGAGCTCGATCCGCTGAAAACACCGGTCGCCGTCGCCATGGTCGGACGCGCCGATCCAGATGTGGTCAAGAGCCAGTATTACCCGACCAACCGCAATCTCCTGCTGCAAAAGGGTGGCGTCAGCGACAAGGTGAAGTCCTTCTCCGACGACAAGCTGAATGCCATTCTCGACGAGATCGCCTCGCAGCCGGACCGCGAAAAGCGCCTGAAGGCGGTGGCCGATGCGCAGGCCTATGTTCTCGATCAGGCCTATGCCGTTCCGATCTTCGAAGAACCGCAGGCCTTTGCCGGCGCCGCTTACGTCAAGGGCGTCGCCTTCGAGGCGGTCGGTCGTCCGTCTTTCTACAGCACCTGGCTCGATAAGTGACTGGACTAGACAAATAACAGGCCTCCCAAGCCGAAGGGGTGGTGGCCTCCGGGCCGCCACCCGACCTTTCCCAGGAGATATGATATGACGCGATATGTCATCGGACGGATCGGCCAGGCGCTGCTCGTTCTGTGGGCTGCCTTCACGCTGTCCTTCATTATGCTGCAGGCCATGCCCGGCGATGCGGTGCTGATCAAGTTCCTCAATCCGGAATTCGGCCTGAGCGCCGATCAGGTCGCGGAAATCCGGGCAGCCTATGCGGTGGATTCGAACCTGGTCGTGCAATACGGGCACACGCTGATCAATTTCCTGCAAGGGGACTTCGGTTATTCGCTGCAGGCCGGCGTGCCGGTCTCGGCACAGCTCGCCACCAACCTGCCGCCGACGCTGAAACTTGCCGGCCTTGGTTTCCTTGCAGCGACCCTGCTTGCCGTCTTCATCGCCTTTCTTTCCTCGATGGCGCCTTTCGCATGGCTTAGAAACGCCATCCAGTCGCTGCCTTCGCTGTTCATCTCGGTCCCGGTCTTCTGGCTGGCGATCATGCTCATCCAGATTTTCTCCTTCCGCTTCCGGCTGGTCTCGGTCATCAATCCCGGCCCGTGGGAAAGCCTCATCCTGCCGGTCGCGACGCTTGCCGTGCCGATCGCCGCCCCGCTGGCACAGATCCTCATCCGCAATATCGACGAAATCCGTACCCGCCCCTTCGTTGCCGTCGCCCGCGCCAAGGGCGCCAGCGAAACGCGGCTCTTGTGGCGGCATGTCGCCCGCAACGCCATCCTCCCGACGCTGACGATCGCCGGTGTGCTGTTCGGCGAACTGATCGCCGGCGCCGTCGTCACCGAAACCGTGTTCGGCCTCAACGGCATCGGCGGACTGACCGAAAAGGCTGTCGGCAATCAGGATCTCTCCGTGCTTCAGGCCGTCGTCGTCATCTCAGCCGCCGCCTTCGTCACCATCAATCTCGCGGTCGACCTTGCCTATCCGCTGCTCGACCCACGCCTCAGAAACAGAAGCGGAGCTGCAGCATGACCAGCCTCGACACTTTCGTTCACCTCACCCCAACAACGACGGCCGAGACCTCGAGCCGTTCCGGCAGTGGCCGTGATGTTTTGAGCATCCTGCGCAACTTCCCTTATGGCCTTGCTCTTGCCTGGCTGGTGCTTGGCCTCGTGCTTCTCTGGGCGGTCGTGCCGGGGATCTTCACCAGCTACGATCCACTGCAGGGCACACCGGGTGGACAGCTCAAGGCACCGTCAGCACTGCATATTCTTGGCACGGATTCGCTTGGCCGCGACCTGTTTGCCCGTATCGTCTATGGCGCGGTTCATTCGCTGTCGGGCGCGATTGCCGCCGTCGGCGTCGGGCTTGTCGTCGGCAGCGGGCTTGGCCTGATTGCCGGGTCGGTTCGCGGGCGTGTCGACGAAATCCTGATGCGGCTGGTCGATGTGCTTCTGTCGATCCCGACCCTGCTGCTTTCGCTCAGCATCATCATCCTGCTCGGCTTCGGCACGCTCAATGCAGCAATCGCGGTCGGTGCAACGGCAATCGCCGGTTTTGCCCGCCTTATGCGGTCGGAAGTCGTGCGCGTGCGCAATGCCGAATTCGTCGAAGCCGCCTTCGGCAGCGGCGGCACGTTCGGCAAGGTCCTGTGGCGGCATATCCTGCCCAATTCGCTGACCTCGGTCGTCGCCTATACCGCCGTCCAGTTCGGCTGGGCTATCCTGCAGATCTCGACCCTCGGCTTCCTCGGTTACGGCGCACCACCGCCGACGCCGGAATGGGGTCTGCTGATCGCCGAAGGCCGCAACTATCTCGCCACGGCATGGTGGCTGACGGCTGCTCCCGGCCTCATCGTCGTCGCCGTCGTCTTGTCGGCCAACCGCATCAGCCAGTCGATCGGAAGGAGCACCCGATGAGCATTTCCGCCAATCCCGTCCTGGACGTCCGCAATCTCGACATTTCCTACAGCCAGGGTGATGAACGCTCGACGGTCGTGCATGGCGTATCCTTCACCGTCGCGCCGGGTGAAGTCGTGGCGCTGGTCGGCGAAAGCGGGTCCGGCAAGACCTCGACCGCCCAGGCCGTGATCGGCCTGCTCGCGAATAACGGCCGCGTCGAAAACGGTTCCATCCTTCTCAATGGCGAGGATATCAGCCACTGGAGCGCCCGCCGCCTGCGCTCGATCCGCGGCGCCGTCGTCAGCCTCGTGCCGCAGGATCCGGGCAGTTCGCTCAATCCGGTTCTCACCATCGGCGCGCAGGTACGCGAAATCCTCGAAATTCACGGACGGCTCGACCGACGCGAAGCAGATCGCAGGGTGATCGAACTTCTCGCCAATGTCGGCCTTTCGGAGCCGGAGCTGCGGATACGCCAATATCCGCACGAACTTTCCGGCGGCATGAAGCAGCGCGTGCTGATCGCCATCGCCATCGCCCTGCGTCCTGCGCTGATCATCGCCGACGAGCCGACATCCGCGCTGGACGTCACCGTGCAGCGCCGCATCCTCGACCTGATCGACGACCTGCGCCGCGAGCACGGTACCTCCGTCCTTCTCGTCACCCACGATCTCGGTGTTGCCGCCGATCGGTCGGAGCGCATCATCGTGCTTCAGGGCGGACGTATTCAGGAACAGGGAAAAACTGCAGACGTGCTGGCCTCGCCGCAGAGCGCCTATACCCGAAAGCTGCTCTCCGATGCGCCATCACTTGCTGCCGCCAAGCCTCGTCCGCCCGTCGAGCCAGGCCGGCCCGCCGCTTTGACCATCACCAATCTGGTCCAGAACTTCGCCTTGCCGACCGGCAAGAACTTTCGTGCCGTCGACGGCATTTCGTTCAACGTTGCACGCGGAACAACCCATGCGGTGGTTGGCGAAAGCGGCTCGGGCAAGACGACGACAATCCGTTCGATCGCCGGTTTCCAGAAACCGACATCCGGTGAAATCCGTATCGGCGATCTCGATGTCGCAAGCCTCCGTGCCGAAGGCTTGAGACAGTTCCGGCGCAAAGTGCAGCTCGTCTACCAGAACCCCTGGGCCTCGCTCGATCCCCGCCAGACGGTGCAGGCAATCGTCGAGGAGCCGCTGCTCAATTTCGATCCGTTGCCGCGGACCGAGCGCGAAACTCGCGTTCGCGCCATCATCGAACGTGTCGGCCTTCCTCTGACGGTTCTCTCCCGTCTGCCACACGCCCTTTCCGGTGGTCAGCGCCAGCGCGTGGCGATTGCCCGCGCACTGGTGCTCGAACCGGAAGTCGTCGTGCTCGACGAGGCGGTTTCGGCGCTCGACGTCACGGTTCAGGCGCAGATCCTCGACCTGCTTGCCGAATTGCAGCGGGATCTCGGTCTGACCTATGTCTTCGTTTCCCACGATCTCGCAGTCGTGCGGCAGATCGCCGACACGGTTTCCGTCCTGCACAATGGCAGGCAGGTCGATTACGGCACCGTCGAAGACGTCTTTTCTTCTGCCTCCACCGCCTACACGCGCGAGCTCATCGAGGCCATTCCCGGACAGAAATTTCCACGCGCCGAAACATCACGGCGGCCTATAAAAACAGGACCTTTGTCATGACCAGCAAGATTGCTCAAAAACGCCTCGGCTTTTTCACACGCCTGCTAGACGACGTCCCCGCAGGGGAGCGCTATCGCCTGGCAGCGGAACAGATCATCCATGCCGAGGAAAACGGCTTCGACAGCGCCTGGATTGCCCAGCACCACTTTCATGCTGAAGAAGGCGGCCTCCCCTCGCCTGCGGTCTTTCTTTCCCATGTCGCGGCCCGCACATCGAAAATCCGCCTTGGCACAGGCGTCATCACCCTGCCGATGGAAAATGCGCTGCGCGTGGCTGAAGACACGGCCGTGCTGGACCTTCTGTCAGGCGGACGGCTGGAAGTGGGCTTCGGCACCGGCGGCACGAAGGAATCCTTCGAAGCCTTCGGCATCAATTCCGACCGTCGCGGCGAAGTCTATGCCGAAAACCTGGCGGTCGTTCGTGATGCCTGGGCCGGAAAGGTTCTGCATGGCGGCAACCACCTTTATCCCGATGCTCCGCATCTGCTCGACCGGGTATGGCTTGCAACCTTTTCAGCCAATGGTGCCCGTCTCGCGGGCCTGAGCGGCGACGGCCTGATGTTGTCGAGAACCCAGCCGCGCCCGGCAGACACTCCCGATGCGACGCTGGACGAAATACAGAACCCGATCATCGACGCCTACCTCTCCGGCCTGCCGGCGGGCCGCGCGCCACGCATTCTCGGTTCACGCAGCCTCTTCGTTGCCGACGACCGCAAGCGTGCACTCGCCTTTGCCGAAACCGGCCTTCGGCGTGTTGCCGACCGTTTCGCTGCTGCCGGTCACCGGATCGAGGGTGACAAGCTTGAGGACCTGATCAAGGCGCTGGACAGCCATGTCGGCACGCCGGACGATGTGATTGCATCGTTGAAGAAGGACAGTGCCCTCGCACGCGCAACGGACATCGTCTTTCAGGTCCATTCCATCGACCCGCCCCATGCCGAAATCCTGCGCTCGATCGAGCTGATCGCAGCGGAAGTCGCGCCGGCCCTCGGCTGGTTAAGATCTTCCGGGCCGCAGCTCGTCGCCGCTCAGTAACAGCCGATAATCGAAAGAGACATTCATGACCGATACAATCGACGTTATCGACCATCTCGTCGGGATCACGCCGGATACGCCAGCCGATGCGCTGCGTGGTCGTCGCCCGATCACCAGGGAACATGCACATAAAAGCTGGACCGCTCTTTTCGAACCCGTAGACGCAAGTCAGGCATCGCGTGTCGAGCGTTTTGCCGTCGCAACCTTCGTCGCAGCGTTGCACGCAGACCAGGGCATCGCGGAATTCTACGGCAACAAGCTGGCTGGCCTCGAAAACGGGGCGGTGGTTCTGGCAACGATAAAAGCACTAGCCGAGCTTAACGCAACCAAAGGCCCCTATGGCCACTATCCCGACGGACCGTTGAGTGCGGAAAATACCGATGGCCTGATCCTGAAACTCGGCCCGGCAGACCGTGCCGTCCTTGGGGATAGGCTCGCCGCAGCTTTGGAACATGCCCATCTCCTGACATATCGCCCGCGTGACGCCAGCCCCGCAGAACTGCAGAAGCTGCTATCCGCCGGATGGAGCACGACCGGCACTGTCACCCTGTCGCAGCTCGTTTCCTTCCTCGCATTCCAGATCCGCGTCGCCGCCGGCCTTCGGGTCCTGGCTGCAGCCTAACGGAGAACATTTCATGTCTGATACCGTTATCGAACCCGCCGTCGAATACCCGCCTGTCGTCTTCACCCAGGACAAGATCGGCTGGACTGCATGGTTGCAGCCGCTGGCCGAAGTCGAACTGACCGACCGCCACTATGAGGCCCTGGTCGACAAGGCGCGAGCCAAATCCGCCTATTTTGCGCTTCTGGTGCGTGATCCCGATATTCTGGAAGCCCGCACCAAGACCGACAACGACATATTCTATAACACGAAGGATGGCTTGCCCCGCGCCGAGCGGGAACTGGCTGCCACCGCCGCATCACGGCTGAACGGCTGCATTCTCTGCGCCTCGGTGCATTCACGCTTTGCCTCGCAATATTCCAAGCGCGAAGCCGATGTGCAGAAGCTTCTGGACGAAGGCGTTACCGCTGATCTCGGCGACCGTTGGAATGCAATCGTCGCGGCCTCCGTTGCTCTCAGTGCCACGCCGCCCGCCTTCAGTGCGGATCATGCAAAACGTCTCCGTGACGTTGGCTTGTCAGACGAGGAAATCTCCGACGTCGTGCATGGGGCGGCCTTCTTCAACTGGGCAAACAGGCTGATGCTCTCCATCGGCGAACCAACTCCTGCGAGCTGATTGCATCAAGCTCATTTGCATCACGGGAGCTATTTGTGACGAATCGACATCGCAGGCATGTTCGAGCATTCTTGCCATGCCGCGATGTTGTCGTCATATACGGGCCATGACGTCTGATTCAAAAATTTTCGTAAGCCTCAAGTCCACCAAGAAGCGGGTGGCCAAACCGACCGAACCCGTTGGCCCGAAGTGCCAGTGGGACGGTTGCGAAAAGGTTGGTCCGCATCGCGCGCCCGTCGGCGGCGCGGCGGATGGACTGTATCTTTCCTTCTGTCTCGAACACGTGAAGGAATACAACAAGGGCTATAACTACTCCACCGCCCTCTCCAGTCCCGAAGTTGCCCGCTACCAGAAGGAAGCGGCTGCCGGGAGCCGCGTGACGACAGGCACGGCCTTCACCGAGGCAAAGGAAGCGCCGCTTCCGTCCACTTCCAGGTCCGGCTCGGCCAAGTCTATCAATGCCCGCAAGTCGGCGGCGCAGCGCCTGCTGGAGAAACGAGCTTTCCAGGCACGCAAGCTGAAGGTTCTCGAAGCCAAGGCTTTCGAGACGCTTGGGCTTTCGGAGGATGCGACGCCCGAGGAAATCAGAACCCGTTACAAAGAACGGCTGAAGATGCACCATCCTGACGCAAATCAGGGAAATCGCAATTCCGAAGACCTGCTTCGGGCCTCCATCGAGGCACATAAAATCCTGAAGCTGAACGGATTTTGCTAGAGGTTGCTTTCATAAGGTTTACCTGAGCCCTAAATTCGGGATATGTAACGATCAAGCGTCTTGCGGCGTGGTATCTGTATGACGGGGCACTTCTGCATCGGCATATGATTTTGTGGGGCACATGCTCCAATTGAACAGGGAACTCTGATGGCGACCGGCACTGTAAAATTTTTCAACCAAGACAAGGGCTTCGGCTTTATCACGCCTGAAAACGGCGGCGCGGACGTGTTCGTGCACATTTCGGCGGTCGCCTACGGTGCCGCTCTGCGTGACGGCCAGAAGGTCAGCTACGAACTCGGCCAGGATCGCAAGACCGGCAAGTCTAAGGCTGAAAACGTCAACCCGCTGTAAGCGGATCACTGACATCTGATGCTCGATGGAGCCGCGTTGCAAACAACGCGGCTCCATTTTTTTGGCCGCATGGATGCTCGTTGTCGGATGGAAGCATCAAGACTGCGGACCGATCCCGCCGAAAACAGATTCCGATTGTCGGAACGATGCGCTAATGGCGCCCCAGATTGAGACTTGAAGGGCAGGCAGACATGTTGATCAAACAAAGTGACTATCACCGGATTTACAAGGTCATCAACAGCCTTCTGGTCAATGAGAATGCCGACCCGGCGACGGCTGCCATGTATTTCAGCACATTCGGCGCCTTCATCCTCAAGCAGCACTACAAGCTCGATGCGACGCCGAAGGGCGGCCTTGCGGCATATAATCTCGATGGCACCGTCATTCTTTTTGCCGATCATCGCGAGGACGGCTTCGTCACTGGCGCCGGGGAGAATTTTCACTGCTGGGTTGAGGCCGACGGTTGGGCTATCGATTTCATGGCGCCGGCTTTTTCGGAAAGCGCAAAAGACCTGTCGGTGCCGTCCAAGATGTTCCAGCGCCCCATGTCCGAGATGGCAACGTCGATCAACGGCCTCGAGCGGTCGGGCGACTTCTTCTATCGCTCGGAACCCGAAGCGACCGCTCGGCGGTTCGCGGATTGGCGCAAGCACGCGATGATCGGAGACCTCGCAACCGTCGCGGCAAAATGGTTCCGCAAATCGCCGAGGCAGATTCCCGCATCGATCTCCGTTCAGGAGAAGCAGGGAACGATCAAAGACATCCCGCTTGTTGGAAATTCTCTCGCCGGTGCCTGGTAGCCGGACACAGGGACCGGTTCAAATCCTCTCTCTTTCAGCTTCGGCTGACCGAAACTGCGGTTGACGCATGTCGACCGCCATGGTCAGAACAGTTCGTCAGGATGAGGACATGCGATGACCGGTGAACGCCAGCTGCTGGAGTTGCTATTTGAGGCTGCCGTGAAGGCTGCGGATCCCCTTAACGGCATTCGCACGCACCTGCCGCAACCACCTGCAAACGGCCGAACGGTGGTGGTCGGTGCCGGCAAGGGAGCCGCACAGATGGCGGCGGCTCTGGAGACGCTGTGGAACGGGCCCGCGCTGAGCGGCGTGGTTGTCACCCGATACGGCTACGGCTGCGAAACGAAAACTATCGAGATCATCGAAGCCGCCCATCCTGTACCGGATGAGGCTGGCCTTGCTGCAAGCCGCCGGTTGATGGAGGCGGTGTCGGGCCTTGGAGAAGGTGATCTGGTCATCGCACTTGTCTGCGGTGGCGGCTCCGCCTTGCTCCCATCACCTCCGGAGGGGCTGACCCTTCAGGACGAGATCGCGCTCAACGAGGCGCTTCTTGCTTCCGGCGCGCCCATCTCGGCCATGAACGTGGTGCGCAAGCATGTCTCTACGATCAAGGGCGGACGACTGGCCGCGGCAACGAAAGCGCGTGTGGTCAGCCTGATCGTATCGGATATACCCGGCGACAATCCCGCCTTCGTCGCCTCCGGTCCAACGGTACCCGATAGCAGCACGCGAAAGGAAGCGCTCACAATCATCGAGCAGTATCGGATGGACCTGCCGGCGAGCATCATCTCGCATCTCAATTCGTCGGAAGCCGACGCACCCCGTCCAGAAGATCCTCGTTTTGCGAAAAACGAATGCCATATCATCGCATCTGCCGGGGTTTCACTCGAAGCTGCGGCTGCGCTTGCCCGCACCTGCGGCGTCGACGCGCATATCCTCTCGGATTCCATCGAAGGCGAAGCGCGTGATGTCGCCCTCGTACATGCGGCCATCGCTCGTGAAGTCTCGTTGAAGGATCGTCCGTTCACCAAACCGACCGTGCTGCTCTCCGGTGGGGAAACCACGGTGACGCTTCGCTCCAAGGGCGGCAAAGGTGGACGAAACGGAGAATTCGCCTTGTCGTTTGCCTTGGCGATCGGCGGCACGGAGGTCGTCGCACTGGCAGCCGATACCGATGGGATCGATGGCTCGGAAAACAATGCCGGTGCTTTCGTCGACGGCACGACGGCGCAACGTCTGCTGCGCGCCGGCCTTGATGGCCGCGCCCTGCTGGAGCGAAACGACAGCTATTCCGGCTTCGCGGCGATCGGAGACCTTTTCGAAACCGGCCCGACCGGAACGAATGTCAACGATTTCAGAGCGGTCCTGATCCGCTGAACGACTATTGCAGCGAAGGCTTGATGAGGAAATCGTTCCTGTCTGCGGACTTGACCCGGAGCCAGGCCTCGCGCCCGTCACGCAGTATCCGCATCGGGATTTCGGCACCCGGCGAGCCGCTCTCCCATACTTTGCGATAGAAGTCCGCCAGTCCATCGACTTCACCGTCCCGGATCTCGGAAATCACGTCACCGCTACGCAGGCCCGCCTTTGCGGCCGGTCCGTTTTCCGTGACACTCATGACCACGACTTCGCCGTTGGTTTCGGCCGAATATGCCCCAAGCCAGGGGCGCGGCGGCTTGTTGACAATCCCCTGGCTCAGCACGTCATCGAGGATCGGCTTCAGGAGGTTGATCGGCACCGCCATATTGATGTCGGCGATTTCACCGCCGCGGCTCATCTGCAGCCTGAGCGAACCGAGACCGATCAGCCTGCCTTCGCTATCGATCAGCGCTGCCCCACCCCAGGATGGATGTGCCGGCGTGATAAAGATCGCCTCGTCGAGCAGATATTCCCAGTAACCGGCGAATTCCTGTTTTGCGACGATGTTGCCGCGAACATATTGTCCCTCGCCATCTGCAAAGACGATGGCGTCTTCGACCGACGTCTCATCCGAATTGCCGATAGGCAGTGCCGGCAGATCGAGCGGCGCGAGTGCCTGGACAAGACCGAAACCGCTTTCCTGATCATAGGCCGTAACATAGGCCGGCACGACGCGACCATCGTGGCGCGTCAGCCAGACCTCGGTCGCTTCCGTGATCAGATAGCCGATCGTGAGGACCAAACCGTTATCACGGATGACGACACCACTGCCCTCGCGGCGCGTGCCGAGTGTGTCGGCCGTAAAAGCCTTTTCCGGAATGGAGGCGCGGACAGCCACGACCGACCGCAAGATTTTTTCGAGATCCATAGTGCAAATCCTGAACACAAACCGGAAAAACATCCCGGGGGCAACTGAGACCTATCCCTGAACTGCGCTACGCGCAGCTCAAGTCAACGTATCGATCCGAAAACCAGAAACGGCTTTCGAAAGGTAATATGGGAAGGGACATCAGGAAATTACAGAGCCGGCACACTTCCCGCCGTCAGACACAGGAAGCCCGGACTTTTCGTTTCCGACAGCTCGACACCCCGGAGAACTCAGTCGGGATATCGTTGTCTGCAGATGGCCTGGAGATTGAGGATATACTGATCGATACCTTTGAAAGTCGTGTCTTCAATCACCTGGGGAGGCGTCCAATTCCGGTCGTTCTTGACGCCGGCATGCCCAAGCTCGGCTAAACGAAGTTCGATGAACCCTGCTCTGAGGCCTTCCCTTATCCTTTGGACCTGTAACTGCCTTTCGCTGCATGCGCTGCTGCTTGACCAGAAATACTCCGCCGTATGGCCGGGGCAAGCCAAGGCCAACCAGAAGGTGAGAAAAGCACATAGTTTCGGCCGGCGTTTCATTTTGACACTCCGGCTATTTCGCAAGCGTTTTGTCTGGTCACACCTATGTTTGACATTGATGCTCCTCTGTTTTTTACAAACGCCCCAGCAAACAACTCCACTCTAAACACGCTTCAACCGGAAGCTTTACAGCAAAAAACCACAGATGTCTCACCGCCAAGGAAGCAGGGCCTCAGATTGGATCGCAACGAAACAAAATTCAAGAAGAGTCCCAATTAATCTTGCGTTTTCATCATCATCACTTCATCATCTATTCGACGGGCACCGACTTAAACTCGCTTTAAGCGAATTAAATCAAGAATTTCACTTAGAATCTGTACAACTTACGTTTCTTGTTACGGATGCATGGAGACATTTTCTCTGCTCGCGCGGAGCAATGTTTCTTCCGGGACAAACGATGAGAGTAGGGAGGCGTCGCGGCACGCCTTCAGCCGTGTAACGAGGCGATATCGGCCATGCGGGCGTGTCATCTACGCGCATGGCCAGATATCCGATTGGTGATGGGAGTGTATCTTCATGCTGTCCAGCCGCGATATCCTGAATAGTGAATTCGATGTATGCGTTGTGGGAGCCGGACCTGTCGGCGTCTGCATCGCCCTCACGCTCAGTCGGTCAGGCGTCCGAACAATCCTGCTTGAACGCGGGGCAAGAAACGCAACATCACCAAAAAGGCAGGAAGGTGTACGGCTGGATGATGCCGTGCCTCATGCGCCCGATCACGATACGCTGGCATTTGGCCTGGGAGGAACCTCAAGCCGCTGGGGAGGGCGTTGCGTCGAACTCGATGATATCGATTTCGAATATCGCGATTATCTTGGCGAGGAGGCGCGCTGGCCAATCAGTCACGGCGAACTGGAGCCCCACTACGCCGAGGCGGCGCAACTGATGAAGGCTGCTCGCCCGCACAATGGAGCCATGTCCAACGAAGCCTTCGTCGAGTCGGTCGAAAGCTGGGCCTTTCCCCGCAACACTGCGACAGCAAACAGGGCGGCTCTGCTTTCCTCGAAATCGCTGCACATTCTTCTCGATACACAATTGATCAAGTTGAATTTTGACAGCGCGACAAGCAGGGCTACGTCCGCGACCATTCGATGCGACAGGCAATTGGGCACGGTCCGTGCCAACCACTTCATTCTGGCATGCGGGGGTCGCGAAAATTCGCGCATCCTGCTGAACCTGCAGGCGCAATTCCCGGACCTGTTTGCCGGGGAGGAAGGCCCGCTCGGGCGATACTACATGGGCCATCTGACCGGCCAGATCGCCCAGATACGATTTCAGTCAGAAGCGATCGCAGAACAGTTTTTCTTCAAGCGACAACAGGACGGCCGCTTCATTCGCAGGCGTCTGCAGCCCGCCGCACAGACCCAACGAAATCTGGGCGTGCTGAATACCGTGATGTGGCCGCACAATTCGGATGTCGGCAAGCTTCCTCCTCGTCAGGCTTTGGCTTCGGCAGTCTTTCTTCGGGAAGTTCTCAAAGGTCAACGCAATGCGTCGCGACAGGACTGCATCACCCACGGAATGTTTTTGATGCGGCATCCCATCAACGGCTTGGCGTCGCTCTCCAAGATTGCCCATGACCGGTACCGTTACGGGCTGCCGCATCTTCAGGTACGCGACGCCCAGAACGAATATGACCTTCGCTATCATGCGGAGCAGGCGCCGAGGAGATCGAGCCGCGTACATCTGATCAATGATCCCGATCAGGACAATCAACTCGGGATAAGCACCGAGTTCAGCTACTGCCTGGAAGACTATCAGTCCGTGCTGCGCGTCCATAACAGTTTTGACGAGTGGCTGCGCAAGACAGGCCTCGGCTCACTGCGCTTTCTGGAGGGTGATCTGGAGGAAATGGTGATATCGCAGTCCCATGACGGCTATCATCAGATCGGACTGACCCGAATGGGCAACACCCGTCGCGATGGCGTCGTCGACGCCAACTGCCGCACCTTCGATGTCGACAATCTCTTCGTTGCCGGAAGTTCGGTATTCCCGACGTCAGGCCAGGCCAATCCGACATTTCCAGCGGTCGCATTGGGGGTTCGATTGGCCCATCATCTGGCGGCAATCGTCGAACGCGCGCAGCCGGCAAAATCCGCCTAACGCGGGCGATTACGGCCCGCCTTCAGGAATGGCCTTCCTTCGAACAGAAGGAAGGCCATCGCTTCGTTTCACTCAGCAGCAATGGCCGACTGATTGGCATTCAGAGCCATCAGGCGCTTGGCGCGCTCAAGGCTTGCCGGCTGTTCTGCGTGGTAACGGCGACCGATTTCCATCATCAGCACGGTGCCGGGCAGGAAGGTCAGTTCGGAGAAAATATCTTCCCAGTCGATATCGCCCCAGCCCAGTGGCATATGCAGATCGCCGATGCCGAGTGCGGTGTTTTCCTGCACATGGTAGGGCTTATAGAAGGCCTGCGGGCGGCCAAAGCTGTCATGCACGTGCAGATGGCCGGCAACCGGCGCCATGGCGCGCAGTTCCTCGCGGAAATTCAGGCCGCGATAGGTGGCTTCGAGATAGGCATGGCTGAAGTCGATCAGTGCCACGAGGTTGGGGTGATTGACCGCCTTGACGGTTTCGGCAACCTGCGTCGGCGTCTGGCGATACTGGCCAAGCTCGGTGGTGAAGATGTTCTCGAAGGCGATACGCACGCCATAGGGCTTGCAGAATTCGGCAAGCTCGAACAGCGCTTCACGCTCGCGTTTATCGGCATCGGCGCGCTCAGCCAGTTGATCCGCACGCAGGTTTCCACCGTGCTGGACGAGGATACGCGCACCGATCCGATCGCAGACCACAGCGAGAGCCTTTGCGGCGTCGATCTGGTAACGGCAGGTGTCCGGATCCATGAAGTTGGAGGAAACGAGGCCGTGAACCGTGTAGCGGAAATCGAACTGCTTGGTGATCGCGACAAGCCGCTCGGCGCGCTCTTCGATGATGCGGCCGCCGGCAATCAGGTCGAGGCTGGTGAGGCCCAGTTCGACCGTATCGACGCCGATATCGGCAAGAATGCGCAGTTCCTGTTCGAGGCTTGCCAGTTCGCCGTTTACTGAGCCGGCATTGAAGCCCGTGCCGATGATATTGCCCATGATGAATTCCTCTTCAGGCAGGTTCGGATTGCGATTGGATTTTTCCGCGCAGGCTGAGCGCGAGATCGGGGCTGTCGGAGGTCAGATGGCCGATGCCACGCTCAAGCCAAGGCTGGATCAGCGCTTCATCGTTCAGCGTCCAGACGCAGAGACGGTCGAGCGGCAGCTTCGATGTGATGAGCGTCCATTCGGCTGCCATCAGTTCGTGATGGATGGCGACGATATCGACGAGGCCGTCGACATTTTCGATGAAGGTTTCAAGCCCGCCCTGCTTCGCCGCCCATTCGGCATTCACCGACACGAGACGATCGACCTTGGGTGCCACGCGACGGCATTCTTCCAGCACCGAGACGTCGAAGGACGTCAGGTGGCAGCGATGAGCGAGGCCGAAACGTTCGATCTCGGCAACAACCTTCTCGGTAATGCCTGGATAGGGCTTTTTTTCCTCGTCGGACTTGATCTCGACATGCAGCTGTCGTTCGCCGGCATCGACCAGGATGGCCAGCACTTCGGCAAGCGTCGGCACGGTGTCCGCGGTGCCTTCGAGATGCGCTTCGGTGCGGGACTGCGGCGTCAGGTGGCGAACGAGACCGGCCTTGTCCGTCGTGCGTTCTAGCGTTGCATCATGAATGACGACCAGTTCGCCTGCATCGGTCAGATGCACGTCGAACTCGATCGCATCGACGCCGAGCGCCAGCACGTTGCGAAAACCGGTCAGCGAGTTTTCCGGCCACAGATTGCGGGCGCCGCGATGGCCGGTGATCTTGGTTTTGGTCATGGCAAATTCCTTGGATCGAAACAGGATTGATCAGCGAAGCGTCGGGTCCAGCTTGTCGCGCAGCCAGTCGCCGACCAGCGAGATCGACAGGGTCGTCATCATGATGACGAAGGCGGGGGCGAGCATGATCCACGGCGCGCGCGTCAGATATTCGCGGCCGAAACCCACCATGTTGCCGAGGCTGGTTTCTGGCGGCTGCACGCCGAGGCCGAGGAAGGAAAGCCCGCTTTCCATCAGGATGATTTCCGGGAAGGTGAGCGTCATCGACACGATCAGCGTCGAGGCGACATTGGGCAGGATATGCTTCATGTAGACGCGCCCCGGCGTGGCGCCGAGCTGCACGACGGCTGCGGCATAACCTTGGGCGCTGGCGGAGATCGCCAGACCGCGGGCGATACGCGCATAACGCTCCCAGCCGTAGAAACCCATCAGGCCGATCAGCAGCGGCATGGAGGAGCCGAAGAAGGCAAGCACCGCCAGCGACATGATGAGGAACGGCAGCGCCGCCTGGAAATCGGCGAGAACCAGAACGAAATGTTCGACTGCACCGCGGAATTTCGCGGCAAGGAAGCCGAGTGTCGTACCGAAGACGGCAGAGATGATCGTTGCGCCAAAGGCAATTGCCAGCGACACGCGGATGGACTGGATGAGCCGCGAAAGCACATCACGGCCAAGCTCGTCCGTGCCGAGAAGATGCGCCGGATTGCCCGGCAGCGACAGGCGGGCACGCAGGTCCATGGCGGTGATGCCATAGGGACGGATCATGTCTGCAAAGAAGGCGACGAATACCATGGCAGCAAGCCAGGTTATGCCGAAGCCGACGGAGAAAGGCACCTTGCGTACCTGCTTGATGAAGCGGGTGAAGAAGGACATTTCGGCCGCAGGCTGACGGGATGTATCGACGATTGTCATGTCCGTTCCTCCTTAATGGGCGTTCTGGGCACGAAGCCGCGGATCGAGCCAGCCGTAGAGCAGGTCGACGATCAGGTTCGACACGACCATGGTGGCGGCAATGATCAGCAGGATGCACTGGACGACGGCAAGATCGCGATTGGTCACGGAGACGACCAGAAGGCGGCCGATGCCGGGCCAGGAGAAGATCGATTCCACCACGACCGCGCCGGCGATCAGCGAACCGACCATGAAGCCGACAATGGTGACGATCGGCACGGCGGCGTTCGGAAGCGCATGCCGCCAGACCACATCCTGCCATGCCATCCCCTTGGCCGAGGCGGTGCGGATATAGGGCTGCCCCATCACCTCGATCATCGCGCTGCGCGAGAAACGGGCGAGAATGCCGATGCCGCCGATGCTCATCGTCAGCGTCGGCAGGATGCCGTGCTGCCAGGTATCCTGGCCGCCCGAGGGAAGCAGGCCGAGCGTGATCGAGAAGATCAGCACCAGAAGCAGACCCATGACGAAGGACGGGATGGTGAAGCCGAAGATGGCCGCCAGGATGACGCCGCGATCAACCGCGCTCTGGCGATGAAGAGCGGCATAAACGCCGGCAGGAATGCCGATCACCACCTTCAGGAACAGTGCCGGAATGGTCAGCTGCAGGGTGGCCGGGATGCGGTCGATGACCAGCTGCATCGCAGAGGCCTTGTCGCGCATCGATACGCCGAAATCGCCGCTGAAGATCGACTTGATATAGGCGAGATACTGGATCCAGAGCGGCTGATCGAGACCCCAGGCCTTGCGGAAGGCATCGACGGATTCCTGCGGCACGTCCGGGCCGAGCATGACCTGTGCCGGATCACCCGACATGCGCAGGACAACGAAGGCGAAGGTCACGACCGCAAGAATGGTGATGATTGCCCGAAGAAGGCGGATGGAAGCGAAACGCAGCATGGTCTTGGCGCTCCTTATGCAGCAACGGGCTGATCGGCGCCGGCCACCAGATGGCAGGCGGCAGTGCGGCCATCGCCGACCTGGCGAAGCTGCGGCACGCTTGTGCGGCAGATATCGGTGGCCAGCGGGCAACGTGGATGAAATGCACATCCGGATGGCCGATTGGCCGGGTTCGGCGGCTCGCCCTGCAGGATCATACGTCCTTTGAGCGGCTTACCCGGCACCGGCACACTCGAGACCAGAGCCTTGGTATAGGGATGCAGCGGCGCGGAGAAAATGACGTCGGACGACGCCTCTTCGACGATCCGGCCGAGATACATGACGGCAACCCGGTCGGCCATGTTGCGCACGACCTTCAAGTCATGGCTGATGAACACCATGGCGATGCGGTTTTTCTCCTGCAGGTCGCGCAGCATGTTGACGACCTGCGCCTGGATCGACACGTCGAGCGCCGAAACAGGCTCGTCGCAGACGAGAAGTTTCGGACGCGAGGCAAGTGCGCGGGCGATGACGACACGCTGCCGCTGACCGCCGGAAAGCTCGTGCGGATAACGGTCCGCCTGGTCGGGCCGCAGGCCTACCGCCACCATCAATTCCGCAACGCGGGCCGCGCGATGTTCCTTCGGCACCAGCTTGTGGATAGCGAGCGGCTCGCCGATCTGTTCGGCAATCGTCAGGCGCCGGTCGAGCGCTGCCAGCGGGTCCTGATAGACAAGCTGCATCTTCGCACGCAATGCTCGCCATTCCGGCGTACCGAGCTTCGGCATCGGCTTGCCTTCGAAGAAGGTCTCGCCTTCCTGCGACGGATCGATGCCGAGCAGCATGCGGCCGAGCGTGGATTTTCCGGAACCGGACTCACCGACCACGCCCAGCGTTTCGCCGGGCATGACGGTAAGATTGATGCCGTCGACGGCCCGAACCGGGGTTACCTTGCCGAACATGCCCTGGCGAACCTCGTAGGTCCTGACCAGTTCCTTCGCCTCGATCAGCGGCGCATTCACAGATGGAGCGGTCACGATACGGCCTCCACAATGCGGCTTTCGGCAGCGGGCGCCAGATCAACGGCATTACCGACAGGGTGGAAACAGGAAAGAAGGCGGCCATCGTCCATTGCGGAAAGATCCGGCCTGCGGCTGCGACAGTCGACAGCGGCATGCGAACAGCGCGGTGAAAATGCACAGCCTTCCGGCAGGTCACGCGGATGCGGAACGGTGCCGGGAATGGGGATCAACCGATCGCGTGGGCCGTCGAGCCGCGGAATGGCATCGAACAGACCGCGGGTATAGGGATGGCGCGGATTGTCGAACAGCGCTTCGATCGTGCCCTGCTCGACGATGCGGCCCGCATACATGACGCAGGCGCGTTCGCAGACCTGAGAGACCGCACCGAGATCATGGCTGATGAAGATCGTCGCCATGCCGGTTTCGGCACGCAATTCGATCAACAGGTCGAGGATCTGCGCCTGAATGGTGGCATCGAGCGCGGTCGTGGGTTCGTCGGCAACCAACAGGTCCGGCTCGCCGGCCAGCGCCATGGCGATCATCAGGCGTTGACACTGGCCGCCGGAAAACTCATGCGGGAAAAGATCGAAACGGCGGCGGGCATCGGGAATGCCGACCATGTCCATCAGCCGCAGGGCCTCTGTCTTTGCCGCCTCACCGGTCAGTGCACGGTGAAGGACGAGCGCCTCGGTGATCTGCCGGCCGATCTTCAAAACGGGATTGAGCGAACTTGAGGGATCCTGGAAGATCATTGCGATGCGCTTGCCGCGCACACCTTCGAGAACGGTGCGCGGACCACCCAGGATTTCCTGTCCGTCGACACGCACCGAACCGGCAACGGTCGCCTTTCCGGGCAGCAAGCCCAGTGCCGCAAGCCATGTGACCGACTTGCCGCAGCCGGATTCACCGACAAGGCCGATGGCCTCGCCACGGCGGACGGTAAGATCGATGCCGTGCAGCACCTTCACACCGTCGAAAGCGACCGTCAGGCCGCGCAGTTCCACAAGGTTGTCGGAAATCATCGGAGCGCATCTCCATGTCAGAAATAGAAGACGCCGGCCGCTGGAAGCGGCCGGCGCGGAAAATCGGAGATCAGGCGTTCCAGTTCGAAGCGCGGAAATCCATGGCGAAGGCAGGGGCTGCCTTCCACTTCAGCGACTTCTTCATGCCAGTGAAGACGGCGTTCTGGTGCAGGACCTGATAGGCCGGGTCTTCGCGCTCGGCGATTTCCAGCATGCGGGTGATCGCCTTCTTGCGCAGATCGCGATCCGTCGAGGTTTCCATGACCACGGAGAGCTTGTTCAGCTCCTCGTTGCTCCAGTCCTTCTTCTGCTGTGCTTCGCCGTTCGGGCCGAACTGGACGACCAGCGGCGTGATCGGATCGTTGATCGTGTTGGAAGCCGACCAGTCACGCACACCCTTGACGCCCTGCGGATCGTGGATCTGCGCCCAGTTTTCCTTCATCTGGATCTCGACGTTCAAGCCAACCTGCTTCCACATCTCGACCATGATCTGCGCATTGGCAGTCTGGTTGGTGTAGTAGTTGTTGAGCAGGCGATAGGGGATCGCGTCGCCCTTGTAATTGGCTTCCTTGAGCAGCTTCTGCGCCAGTTCCGGATTATATTCCGGCGCGGCCCAGCCTTCGACGAACATGTTCGTGGCGCGGAAGGATTCGAACTGCAGGCCGGCAGGAACGGCGGTCTGCCCGGCCCAGAGCGCTTCGACGATCGCCTGGCGGTCGATCGAATGGGTCATGGCGCGGCGAACCAGCGGATTGGCCAGGATCGGGTTCTGCGTGTTGAAGGTCGAAACACGATGGTTCCAGATCGTCGAGCTCTGCACTTCAAGGCCAGGAGCGGCCTGGATGGCAGCGATCTGGTCCGGCGGCAGGTCGCAGGCGAAATCGTATTCGCCCGACAGAAGGCCGTTGACGCGCGATGCGACTTCCGGAACTTCGACGAAACGGATCTGCTGCAGCGGCGGACGGCCACCCCAGTATTCATCGAAGGCGACCAGCGTCAGGGAGACGTCCGGCTTGAATTCGCTGACCATATAGGGGCCGGTGGTGATCGGCTTGCGAGCCCATTCGGTGTAGCTCTTGGCTTCGTCCCAGGCACGGCGGTTGGTGATCTGGCTGCCGCCGGAATAGAGACGGCCTTCGAGCGTTACGTCCGGCGTCGCGTTGTGAAAACGGACCGTGTACTTGTCGACGATTTCAACGCCGGTCAGCGCCGGCCACAGGCGACGAGCAACGCCCGGTACGATTGCCGGCAGTTCCTTGACGGTGGTCGGCTTGTTGTCGGCCTCATAGATCGTCTTGCCGCCGACCGGCTCGGTATTGCCGAATACGCGCTCCTTGGAGAAGGAGAAGGCAACGTCTTCCGCAGTCAGCTCATCGCCATTGTGGAACTTGACGCCCGGACGCAGCTTGAGTTCAAGCGTCTTGTCGTCAATGCGCTTCCATTCGGTCGCAAGGCCCGGAACAGGACCCTGATTGCCCATCCAGTCGCGGTTGATCAGGCCTTCCCAGAGGTTCGGATAGAAGATCCGCTCGCCGACGTTGGACTGCTCGTTCCAGATATCCAGCGTGTTGTTGTTGGTGATCTTCTGTACGGCGATCGTGATGGAGGGGCGTGCGCCCTGGCTGAACGACATACGCGGCAGGATGATGGTGCCGGCTGCAGCCGACATCAGCCCCAGCGCATGGCGGCGGTTGATAGAAAGCATGGATTTCTCCTGTAAAACCAGATGAACGATATGGGCGCACGGACACCTTCGCCGGGCGGGAGGACCTCGGCGTCGGGTGTCGCATGGAAATCGACAGACAAAATTTCGTCAGCAGGCTGCGGTTGTAAAAAGCCGCTTTACCGCCCCTCTGACTTCGCGTAGCTCTAGGTTACAAATGTTACGTTGATGTGACATTTGGGAGGGATGGGTAACGTGTCCAATCAACAGCTCATGGTGAGGGCTTCATGGCTCTATCACGTCGAGGGATTAACGCAGGCGCAGATCGCCGAGCGCATGCTGCTGACGCGCCGCAAGGTCAACGAACTTCTGGCCGCAGCGCTTGACCAGGGCGTCGTCAAGATCAGCTTCAACTCTCCGCTGACCGAAAATGTGGAGCTGGAGGCGGAGTTGCGCCAGCGGTTCGGCCTGACTGATGTGGTCATCGTACCAACGCCAGAGGACAGATTACAGATGGCGACCGTGATTGGTCGCGCGGCAGCAATGTTTCTGGAGCGCCTGATACAGGCGAGCGAACCGACGTCACTCGGCGTGGGCTGGGGCGCGACACTGCGGGAGACGGTCCATCACATGGCACCGGCCAACGTGCCGAATGTCAAAGTCCGATCCATGATGGGCGGGCTGACACGTGGCTCCGAGATCAACACGTTCGAGATCGTGCGGCGCTTTGCCAAGGTGTTAAACGCGGAATGTCATTATCTTGCAGCGCCAATCTATGCGGACGACCCGGCTTCGCGCGATACAATCGTTGCACAAACGGTGTTCCAGAGCCTGCTGCGCGAAGCAACTGCTGTAGACGTGTCGGTCCTCAGCATCGGCGACGTTTCATCGCAATCATTACAGGTCCGATATGGCCTGCCGACAGGAACTGATATTGCCGAACTGACGGCTGCCGGCGCTGTCGGTGATCTGTTGGGGCGCTATCTGGACCTGAACGGCCAAGAGGTCGACCACCCCTTGAACCGACAGGTCATATCTCCGTCGTTAGCCGACTACAGCCGAATTCCGACGCGTATCATCGCGTCCGGGGGGACTCATAAACGTGAGATATTGGGCGCATGCCTCGCTGCGGGGCTTGCAACCACGGTCATCACCGATACGGATAGCGCCTACGGCTTGTTGGGCAGGAAGGTGCCGGAATAAGAGGGCTTTTCCGGCCTGACACACAGCCGGAAATCCAACGGCAATGCCAGAAAATTCGGCCCGCCCCGCAGCAATGGCGAGGCAGGCCGCCTTATGCGCTTACATCGCTGCTGGCGACAGCGTTACCGAGGTGCCGGTAGCAGCAAGGTTGAGGCCGAGCTGGCCGGTAACGCTCACCGTCTGAAGGTGGATCGATCCGGACGTGCCGCCGACGAGGATATTGGCGCCGACACCTGCACCAACAGTGGCTTCCGCGGTCGCGCCCTGATAGAGGCCGCCGAGCGAACCATGGTGATAACCTGCAGTCGGTGCAAAGACCGCCCAGATCAGCCGGCTGCGGGTGGTGAAACCGAGATCGACGCCCATCTTGCGCACCACGCCGGTGTAACGGTCGAGCGGCTCGCTGCCCATGGTCGATTTGAAGACGCAATCTGCTTCCTTGGCAGAACCCAGGACATAACCGACGCCACCACCGATCGAGCAATCGAGGAAACCGATCCGGACACCGCCGCGCTGGTCAGGCTCCTGATAGGTCGGCACAGCATCGCGTCGGCTGATGACGTCGGCGGCCGGGGCTGCCGTTGCAACGAATGCGACCGGAAGAGCGGCGAGAGCCGCGGCGATTGTCTTTTTCATCCCTGTACTCCTTATAATATATGTCCATCCGTTCGGGTGCGGATGTCACACAGCGTTGACTAACGCATGTGGCAGAAGAATGATCCAAAATTACGGGAACACGAAATATCTCGGCTTGCGCGTTAGCGTGACCGGCGCTTCAGCTATCGACACGAATGGCCGTCTGCGGCGATATGGGATGCGGCGCAGCCTATATGGACCTGACCGAGGCGCGGGCAACAAGCGAGACACCGATACCGACGCGGCGCGCCACGCGATCCGGCATGGCAGCCCGTTCAAGCAGCAGATCAACGGCAGTGCGGCCCACCTCCTGCCTGTCGATACGGATCGAACTGAGCGGAGGCGTGGAATGGCTGCTGACGGGCAGGTCGTCGAAGCCGATGACCGAAATGTCCCCGGGAACGGAGAGACCTGCCGCAGTCGCAGCCTGTATCACGCCCAGCGCCAGCATGTCGGCGGCGCAGACGAAGCCGGTACAATCAAGCGTGCCGGCCGCCAATCTCTCCTCGACAGCGCGACGCGCGTCGAGGCTCATCAAGGCCCGGCTTTGCGTATCGATCAGATGGACATCCGGATCGAAGGTTATGCCAAAGTCGGATAACGCATCGCGAAAACCGTCGAGCCGGAGCGCAAAGGAAACGCGCCAGGGATGGGTGACATGGACTATCTTGCGATGACCCTGTTCCAGAAGATGCCGGGCGGCCAGCCATCCGCCGAAATGATAATCCGGTGACACGCTTGGGATCCGCATCCGACGGTCGGCGCCATTGACGATTACAGCCGGGCAACCGAGTTCACTGATAGCATCCAGCATTTCCGGCGTGTCGATGCCAAGTACGATCAGGCTTTCGGGTCGCTCCCGTCCGAACCAATTCTCCTGAGCAAGCAGTGTTGGAACCTCAACCGAGGGGAGAAGCTCGACATTGGTGGCAATACCACGCCTGTCGGCCTCCTTCAGGATAGTGTCGAGGATTTCACCGTAGAACTGACCACTCACAACGAAACGGTCAAAGGTGATGATCGTTGTGGCCGCCACGGTATAGGCAGGCTCGGGCGGCAGCTGCCGTTTGTGATATCCAAGCCGGCGCGCCGTATCGATGATTTGCGCGGCAACGGCCTGGCTGACACCACCACGCCTGTTGAGCGCCTTCGAGACTGTTCCCACAGAAACCCCGGCTGCGGCGGCAACATCATGAAGTGTCGCTGTCGAAAGATACGCGTCTGGATCGCTCATCGCTCACTTTGCTTCTGCGGTTCGTCATCGCCATGCTCGCTTCCGCGACACAATGTCTATCACGAAAATTTTCGGGATAAAAGCTGAAGTCCCCGTTCCGGAGTTTTCGTTAATTTTCCCAGTTAAATCAATAGTCGAAACTGAATTCCACACGCAAGATACCCAACAAAAGTCAATCTTTAAAAGGATCCTTTTGCCGCATGTGCGAAAAGTTTTCTTAATTGACAAAATTTTCGCACATGCCAAAGTTGTCCTCATAGTCAGCGAGGAACTCTGCATGCTCACCGCCACCCTTTCTCATTCCGCTCCATCTCCTGTTTTGGCGACGCCGACTGATCGCCAGGCAGTCCTTGAGCGGTGTGTCGAGCGGGTTCGATCCACGTCCCGCATCTTCGGCCTGCGAAACCCTCAGATCGGCAGCGTCGAAAACGGCTGGCAATATTGCAATCCGTTCGATTGGGTCATCAGCTTTTATGCCGGCCAGCTTTGGCTGGCCTATCAGTTCAACGGCGAGCCGGCACTGGCCAACCTGGCCCGCGCCCGCCAGGCCGATCTCAACCTGCTGTTGTCCAATCTGGCCGCGCAGGACCACGATCTCGGTTTCATCTTTTCGCTGAATTGCGTCGCCGACTGGAAACTCACCGGCTCACAGACGGCGCGACAGATGGCGTTGCGCGCCGCCGAAGCGCTGCGCGCCCGCTTCAAACCAGCCGGCGGTTATATCCAGGCCTGGAACCCTCGCGAAACTGCCGATACGGCTCGCTCCGCCTTCGTTGCCGGGCGCATCATTGCCGATACGATGCAGAATCTGGCGCTGCTCTACTGGGCGCATGCGGAGACCGGTACGCCTGACTTTAAAACGGTTGCCGACGCACAT
This sequence comes from Hyphomicrobiales bacterium, assembly GCA_900469445.1. GTDB lineage: Bacteria > Pseudomonadota > Alphaproteobacteria > Rhizobiales > Rhizobiaceae > Neorhizobium. The sequence continues at coordinate 71,989 of UBXM01000006.1, read as the reverse complement.
GCGGAAACCACACGTCGCAACCTGATCCGCGATGACGGCACGTCCTTCCACACGTTCGTATTCGATCCCACGACAGGCGCCCCGCTTCGCGGTGAAACGCATCAGGGCTATGCGCATGATTCCTGCTGGGCACGCGGACAGGCCTGGCTGGTCCATGGTTTTGCCCAATGCTATCGCACGACAGGCAATACCGATTATCTCGATGCGGCACGGCTCGTGGCGGCCAAGGCAGAAGAGCTTTTGGGGGATGACCGCGTCCCTCTCTGGGATCTGCGCCTGCCGACCGATGAGCCGCAATATCTCGACAGTTCGGCGGGCGCCATTCTGTCCGCCGGCCTTTTCATCCTGGCCGATGCGACCAGCGGAGAAGAGCAGATCCGTTGGCGCGTCTTCGCCGAACGGCTGCTCGACGGTCTGATCGAGACTTGCGACGTTACGCAAATTGAAGGTGCCCAGGGATTGCTTGATTATGGCGCAGCGCATGTACGGCGCGGCTCCGTGCGCAACATGCTGCCTTATGGTGACTACTATTTCATGGAAGCGCTCATGCGATCGCTCGGCCATTCCCGTTTCTGCTGGTGAGATCGATGATGCGCGCTCCGCTCCCCATCGATCCAGCTGCCGCCATAGACCGGGATGCGGCAACGCGGCTTTTGTCCTGGCTTGTCGACAATCATCTGGAGACATTCACACCCGGTAATGCCGGCCTCAAGCTCGGCGAGACCGCCGCGGCTTTCGATCAGAAAGCTGCGGCGCTTGAAGGAGTTTCCCGTCTTTTGTGGGGCATGATTCCTGCCCTGTCCGGCGGATGCTCTCTTGCCGGCATAGAGCAGATTATCGACGGCCTCGCCAATGGCAGCGATCCTGGCCACTCTGCCTATTGGGGTGAGCCGGGCGACATGGATCAGCGTCTGGTCGAAATGGCGGCGATAGCCGTGCTTATTCGCGAGATGCCCGGTTTACTGGACCAATTCATGTCCCAGACAGCCAGGGAAAACCTCTTCCGGTGGATGTCTCGTACTCAGGACGTCCATATCAACCCGAGCAACTGGCGCCTGTTCCGGATCCTGGTGATCGACGCCCTCAACAGCGTCGGCTGGCCGGTCGATCTCGACCTTCTTGCAAAAGAACTCGACTTCATCGACAGCCAGTATGTCGGCGAGGGATGGTACAAGGATGGCGCGGCCGAGCGGTTCGACTATTACAACCCCTGCGCCTTCCATTTCTACGGCCTCCTATATGCACGCTGGCACGCGGACGATGATCCGGAACGCGCGGCACGCTTCATAGAACGCGCCCGCACATTTGCTTTGTCCTACCGTCATTGGTTCGCCGAGGATGGCGCGGCGATCGCCTATGGACGATCGATGACATATCGCTTCGGTACGGCCGGCTTCTGGGGGCTGATTGCCGAGATCGGTCATCCCGATCTGGACGCTGCCACGCTTCGCGGGCTGTGGTCCCGGGCGATGCGCTGGTGGCTTCGACAGCCGATCTTTGATGGCGACGGCCGAATGGCGGTCGGCTACGGCTATCCCAACCTGCTGATGAGCGAATTCTACAACAGCTCGCAGTCGCCGCTCTGGGCCCTGAAAGCCTTCGCTCCTTTGGCGCTTCCAGCCGACCATCCATTCTGGACGGGCACGGAGGGCATTTCCGCTGCACCTGCCACGCATTCGGTCGCAGCAACGGGGCAGATCAACTGGCGAACCAACGGCGTCGCCTACGTGGCCGCGCCCCCGCCAAAGCATCGCGAGATCCGCCATGTCTCCGACAAATACGCCAAGTTCGCCTATTCCTCACATCACGGCTTCTGCGTGGAATCGGTGAACTGGATTACCAGCGGCTTCGCAGGCGACAATATTCTCGCTTTCAGCCGCAATGGCCACGACTGGGCTTTTCGCACGGAAGTCGATGAAGCCAGCCTCAAAGACGGTGAACTGACGACCGTCTGGTCGCCTTTCCCCGGCTGCCGCGTGACGACACGACAGCGCCCGGGCGAAGCGGGAGAATTGCGCGAGAGCATGGTGGAGACCGATTTTCCGCTTCAGGTTCTTGCCACCGGTCACTCGGCGGATCTGTGGGTGGCACCACGGTCGTTGCAGCAGGTGCTGGAAGGCGATGGACCTTCCGAGGATAGGCCGGCGGTCGAAGGTGTCACGCTGTTCAGCGACCTGCGCGATCTCGACGGCAGACTGAAGCGTCGCGTTCTGCCCAGCGCGCCGAATACCAATCTCATGCATCCCCATTCCGCAGTGCCTGCCCTGATCGGCTCGATACCCGCCGGCGGCAGCCTTCTGCGTGCATATCTGACCGCCGGAGGGCGATCATAACAGGCTGAAGAGAAGAATAAGGAGGAGACTATGTTCAAACGAAAGACATTGGCGGCGCTGACATTCACGGCGCTGGTTTCACTGACAACAACGGTTTTCGCGGAGGATGCGTCAATCCGTTTTGCCTGGTGGGGCAACGAAGCACGTGCCGCAAGCACGCTCAAGGTCATCAAGCTTTTCGAGGAAAAGAACCCGGGTATTACCGTCAAGGCCGAATATGCGGGTTATGACGGTTATCAGGCGCGCCTGAGCACCCAGTTTGCCGGAGGAACCGAACCTGATGTCATGCAGGTTCTGCTGGCCTGGCTGCCGATGTTCTCGAAGAAGGGTGACGGCTTTGCGGATATCAACCAGTTCTCCAGCCTGATCGATCTTGAGGAATTCCCCAAGACCACGCTCGAGCAGGTGACGGTTGATGGCAAAGTTCAGGGCGTGCCGATCGGCTCGACCGGCTTCCTGTTCCTCTACAACAAGGAGCCGTGGCAGAAGGCGCAAATTGCCTACCCTAAAACCTGGGACGAGTTGTTCGAAGCCGCCAAACTGATGCGCGAACGCCTCGGCGACGACTATTACCCGCTCGACCCGACCACGCAGGGCAGCATCCTCATTTCGCTTTCGTGGGCGATGCAGAAATACAATGTCAACTTCATCGATCCCAACGAGCCCAAGGTTTCCATGACTGAGGAGCAAGTCGCCGACTGGCTGCGCTTCTTCAAGAAACTCGAAACTGAACACGCCTTGGTCAGCATCGAAACGCGCACCGCCATGGGTGGCGCCAACAAGCCGACCATTCAGATGCCCGACTGGGTGGAAGGCAAATGGGGCGGCGTCTATTCTCAGGACTCCACGATAACCACCCGCGCCGACACGCTTTCGGGCGGTCTCGATCAGTTGGAAGTCGGCCCCTACATCATGCTGCCGGAGGCCAAGACCGCGGGCACGATGAGCCGCACCGGGCTTATCTATTCGATCAGCAAGCACAGCAAGCAATCGGAAGCGGCTGCGAAGTTCATCAACTTCCTGACCACCGATCCGGAAGCCGCCCGTATCGTCGGCGCGACGCGGGGCCTTCCCGCCTCGAAGACGCAATGGGATATTCTGACCAACGAAAAGCTGATCCCGCCGATCCAGGAAATCGGCACCAAACAGATCATGGAGCTTGACGAGAAGGGGCTGGTGCCGCGCTTCTCGCTCTATTTCGAACACCCGCTGATCTACAAGCTTCTGTTCAGCACCTTCGAGGAGATTTCCTTCGGCAAAACCACGCCGGAGGAGGCTGCACCGAAGCTGATCAAGGAAGCCAACCGGGTATTGTCCCGCCTTTGACGCGGCAGCGGTTCCGGCCCGCAATGGCCGGAACCGTCTGATTTCCCGGAAGAGTGCGCCGAAATTGGTCGGAGCACTCGCCCTTCAAACGGCCAGCGGCCGAACATTTTTCAGGTGATGCGGATGTATGAAAGCAAACGCCTTGGCTATCTCTTTGTGCTGCCCTTTATTCTGGGCATCCTGGCCTTCAATCTATTTCCTTTCGCGGCGTCGTTCGCGTTGAGTTTCACCGATTATCCGTTGATCGGATCGCCGACCTATATCGGGCTCGAAAACTACGAGAAAATGGTTTTCGACGATGACCTGTTCTGGAAGTCGATGACGGTCACGGTGTCCTTCGCCCTCATCGTCGTACCGGCCCGGCTGGCGGTCGCGCTTTTCATCGCGCAGGTGCTCAATTTCAAGCTGCGTGGCATCAACTTCTTCCGCGCTGCCTATTACCTGCCGACCATCCTCGGCGGTTCGATCGCCATTTCCGTCATGTGGAAATTCCTTTTCCAGCAAAAGGGACTGGTCAACATCATCCTCGATACGGTCGGCATCGATCCGATCCCGTGGCTGGCCAGTGAACGTTATGCCGTCTGGACCATCGTGGCACTCAACACATGGCAGTTCGGTGCGGCCATGGTCATCTTCCTTGCCGCGCTGCAGGGCGTGCCGAAATCGCTTTACGAAGCGGCGGAAATCGACGGTGCGTCGTTCTGGCAGCAATTCCGAAACGTCACCCTGCCGATCATCACGCCGGTCATCTTCTTCAACATGATCATGCAGATCGTCCACTGCTTCCAGGAGTTCAACGCTCCTTACATGATCACCGAAGGCGGACCGCTCTATTCGACCTATTTCATGGCCATCTACATTTACGAAGAAGCATTCAAATATTTCAACATGGGCTATGCCAGCGCGCTGTCCTGGGTCCTGTTCTTCCTGATCGTTTCGATCGCAGGCGGCCTGTTCTGGTCCTCCAAATACTGGGTCTTCTATTCGGGTGAAAAGGAGAGAGCGCGATGAGCAGTGACACGGTCGCAAGCGCGCTGCCGAAAACGCGCATTCCATCCAATGCGGAAGTGCTGCGCACGCAACGCAGGGAACGGATTTCACTCGCCTTGCGCTACCTTATTTTGGGAAGCGTCGGCCTGCTGATGCTCTATCCCTTGTTCTGGCTGTTGGGCGCTTCGTTCAAGTCGAACCAGGAAATCTTCACCACGATCTGGTTTCTGCCCAAAGATCTTACGCAACTGCTCGATTTCAGCGCCTATTACAACGGCTGGATGACGCGCACCGAGTTCACTTTCGCCACCTATTTCCTCAACTCGTTCCTGATCGTCGTTCCCCGGGTCATCGTCACGCTGATCTCTTGCACCCTGGTTGCTTATTCCTTCGCAAGGTTCGAATATCCCGGCCGCAAGTTCCTGTTTTCCATCATGATCGGCACGATGCTCCTGCCGCCGATCGTGTTGCGCGTGCCGCAATATCTGATGTTCAAGGAGCTGGGGATGATCGATACCTACTGGCCGTTGATCCTGCCTTCAGCCTTTGCCGTCGACACCTTCTTCACCTTCCTCGTCGTCCAGTTTTTGCGCGGAACACCGCGTGACATGGAAGAGGCGGCAATCATCGACGGCTGCAACGCGTTGCAGCTTTTGTGGCACATCGTCGTGCCGCTTTTGAAACCGGCACTGATCTCCGTCGCGCTCTTCCAGTTCATCTGGACGATGAACGACTTCATCGGACCATTGATCTACATCTCCACCGTCGAGAAATACCCGGTGTCGCTTGCTCTGAAGATGAGCATGGACGTCACCGGCGAGGTCGCGTGGGCCAATATCATCGCAATTTCCATCGTAGCCCTGCTGCCGTCACTGACCGTGTTCTTCCTGGCGCAGCGCTATTTCATCGAGGGCGCGACCTCGAGCGGCATCAAGGGTTGAGGAAAGGAAGCCAATCATGGCTAGCGTAAATCTCGAAAAGATCGTCAAGACATATCCCAACGGTTTCGAAGCGGTGCATGGTGTCGACCTTGAAGTGCGCGATGGCGAATTCATGGTCTTCGTCGGCCCGTCGGGCTGCTCGAAAAGCACCATCCTGCGCATGATTGCCGGGCTGGAATCGATTTCCGGCGGGGAATTGAAGATCGGCAATACCATCGTCAACAACCTGCGCGCCAAGGAGCGTGGGATTGCGATGGTGTTCCAGAACTATGCGCTTTATCCGCATATGAAGGTCTATGACAACATGGCCTTCGGCCTGAAACTCGCGGGCCTGCCGAAGAATGAAATCCACGAGCGTGTCACCCAGGCCGCAAAGATGCTGGAAATGGAGCACCTGCTCGACCGCCTGCCGCGCCAGCTTTCCGGCGGCCAGGCACAGCGCGTGGCGGTCGGTCGCTGCATCGTCAAGCGGCCGGAAGTGTTCCTCTTCGATGAACCGCTCTCCAACCTGGATGCCAAATTGCGCGCCTCTATGCGGGTGCGCCTGACGGAACTGCATCGCGAGCTGCGCGAACGCGGCCAGCCATCGACCGCCATTTACGTCACCCACGATCAGGTCGAGGCCATGACCATGGGCGAGCGCATCTGCGTCCTGAAGGATGGCACCATCCAGCAGGTGGACACGCCGACAACGCTTTATGACCGTCCGGTCAATGCTTTCGTCGCCGGGTTCATCGGTTCACCGGAAATGAATATCCGCCCGGCAACCGTAGTGGCGCGCGATGGCGGACTGGGCGTCGAGATCGGCGACACGATGCTGCCGCTTCCCACAGCATTCGCAGAAATCCTGCGCAACCGGATCGGCGACAAGGTGCAATTCGGCATTCGTCCGGAACATATCGGCACGCCCCGAAGCATCGTCGCCGCAGGATCGCAGGAGCGCGCCGCTGTCGCCAATTGCGCCTTCCGTCTGCGCGAGCATATGGGCAATGAGGTCTATACCTATTTCGAACTCGGCGGCCACGATTTCGCCGCCCGTATCCCGACGGATTTTGCCGGCGAGATCGATGCGGCTGAGCGCGGCCAGACAATTCAGCTCGGCTTCGTCATGGACAAGGCCCATATCTTCGACACGGATACGGGACTTAACCTCACCCTCGGCGCATTGAGCTGAAAGCCAGAGCTGACGGGGCACCTATGTCATGGCAACACATCCGGGCAGGCACAATTTCTGCCCGGATAGGCGGCATCGCTGGCACATCTGCATAAACGACCAGCAAGTGTTTTCCGGTCACATGAACCGCATCCATATCGATGTCGGACGACGTCATGGAACCGGGAGGCAAATCGCCGGGGTCGATCTTAAGCCGACGGCGCCACGCGAGCATAAGCGCCCAGGATGAAACGCTCGGCGCGCAGCAGATAGGCTTCCAGCTTTTCCGCAGCCGCCGTCGCGCGCCCGGCTTCGAGTTCGAGAAGTATGTCGACGTTCTGGTCGATGAAGGGGCCGTGGAGAAACTCGGGATCCTGAAGAAGCCCGAAGACGAGGCGCAACTCCAGCGAGATATGGGCATAAAAACTCGATAGCCGCGGGCTGTCTGCAAGCTCGACGATGGCCGAGTGGAAGGCAATGTCGGCGCTGCCGACTCCGAGCCAGTCCTTCACTTCGCGGCAACGGCGCGCATCGTCGACCGCCGCACGCATATTTTGCGTGCCCGGATGGCGCGGATGCGCCTGGGCGAGCGCTGGGCATTCGATGAAGCGCCGCACGCGATAGATATCGATGATCGTCGACATGCTCGGCGTGGCAACGAAGACGCCGCGATTGGCTTCGTAACGCAGCAATCCTTCCTGGGTCAGGATGCGGAAAACCTCCCGCAATGTGTTGCGCGAAACCTGTAACTCTTCACAAAGCGCCATCTCCGAAAGATGGCTTCCCGGCGTGAGCGTTCCCGAGATGACCTTTTCACGAATGCGCCCGGCAACGGTTTCGGCCAGCGTCTGCACGGTCTCTGCCGCTCGCGATCCGGCCGTGCTGCCGCCGACAAGGTTTGAGTATCCCGTTTCATCACCTTGCGGTTTACGTGCAGCCAAGCCTTACCCCCTTGTTTCGGACGAGGTTCGTTCCCCGGTAATGTGCTTCCTTGCCCGCCACAAGCGAAATGAAGCGCAAACAATGGTAAAACGCGAACTTAATCGTGCAGAACCCAGCACCTGCAAAGATAGTAAGCAATTGAGTGTTTGTAGGGCAATATGTAAAAATTGTTCAACACTATAGACAGCATTGTTCTCCTTTGTTAGCTTTTGTTCAGAATAAGGCGAGGGAAGAGCGTTCATGATGAACATCGACATCAACAGCGACCTGGGCGAAAGTTTTGGTGCGTGGAAGATGGGCGATGATTCCGCCATGCTCGATATCGTCAGCAGCGCCAATGTCGCCTGCGGTTTTCATGCAGGTGATCCGGCCGGCATTCTCAAGACAGTGAAGGCAGCAGCCGAGCGCGGCGTCTCAATCGGCGCACATGTCGGTTATCGCGACCTTGCCGGTTTCGGCCGCCGCAACATGGACCCGACCCGCGAAGAACTGATCGGCGACGTGATCTACCAGATCGGCGCCCTGCAGGGTCTCGCCAAGGCCGCTGGCACCCGCGTCACCTACGTCAAGCCGCATGGCGCGCTCTACAACACGATCGCCATTGACGCCCGCCAGGCTAAGGATGTCATCGATGCCATTCTGGCCGTCGATCCGTCGCTGGTGCTGATGGCGCTTGCCGGCTCGCAGCTTGTCGAACAGGCCCGTGCCGCAGGCCTCACCGTCGTGGCAGAAGCCTTTGCCGACCGTGCCTATACGCCGGAAGGCAATCTCGTATCGCGTCGTGAAAAAGGTTCCGTTCTGCACGATCCCGACCTGATTGCCGAACGCATGGTGCGCATGGTGAAGGAAGGCGTGATCGAGGCGATCGACGGCACGTTGACAAAGGTCGACGCTCAATCGATCTGTGTGCATGGCGACAGCGAAGGCGCCGTTGCCATGGCCAAGCGCCTGCGAGAAAAATTCGAACAATCGGGCCTGACCATCCGATCCTTTACCGCGGCTGCCTGAACCATCATGCAGCCCATCGCCCTCACCTCCTCCCGAGACACCTCAATGCGCATCCTCCCGGTGCGCAGTGACTGCATTCTCGTGGAACTTGCCGATCTCGGCGAGGCGCTGGCTTTGTTCGAAGCGCTGGAAAACAATCCGGTCGAGGGTATTGCCGAAATCATTCCGGCGGCACGCACGCTGCTCGTCTCTTTCGATCCTTACACGATCTCCAACGACGCACTGGTCGCAGCCGTTACGGCTCTGGCCGGTGGCGAACGCAAGGCAGCCTCCGGTGCGCTAGTCGAAATTCCGGTTCGTTATGACGGCGAGGATCTGGCCGAAGTTGCCGGCATTCTCGGCATCAGCATCGAAGGCGTCATCCGCCTGCATGGCGAAAGCGATTATGTCGCCGCCTTCACCGGTTTTGCCCCCGGTTTTGCCTATCTTTCGGGCGGCGATCCACGCCTCACCGTGCCGCGTCGCAAATCTCCACGCACGAAAGTTCCGGCCGGTGCTGTCGGTCTTGCCGGCGAATTCAGCGGCATCTATCCGAAAACCAGCCCGGGCGGCTGGCAGTTGATCGGCACGACGCCGCTCGCCATGTTCGATATCGACCGCACGCCCGCATCGCTTCTGCAGCCGGGCAGCCGCATCAAATTCCGCGACATGGCAAAAGATGCGGCATACGAGATCAAGCCGTCGAGCACCGCCACTGAAACGCCAAAGGTGGTCAGTCTCGAAGATGCTGCTTCGGCCATCGAGATCATCGCCATCGGCCTGCCGGTCGTTTTTCAGGATCTCGGCCGCGCCGGACAGGCGAGCCAGGGCATCAGCGTTTCCGGCGCCGCCGACCGGGCAGGCTTCAAGGCCGCCAACCGTCTTGTCGGCAATCCGGCCAACACTCCGGCACTTGAGATAGCCCTCGGCGGCCTCAGCTTTCGCATGCGCGGACAAGGCGTCACGGCCCTGACGGGTGCCACAACACCGATCAGCATTACCGGCGCCAACGGCACAAAAATTTCCGCCACGCATCACAGCGCAATCGCCCTTGATGACGGCGATGTGGTTTCACTTGGCGCACCAGTCGCCGGTATGCGCTCTTATCTTGCTCTCCGCGGCGGCTTCGATGTCGCGCCGGTTCTCGGCAGCGCCGCAACCGACACGCTGGCGCAGATCGGTCCGGCAGCGCTTGTTGCCGGCGATGTCGTCGCCATTCTGCCCGCACCGGCAAACGCGTTCGTTTCATCGGAAGAACCTGCTTTCGCCATGCCGCGCACCGACGAAACGGTGGTGCTGGATGTGGTCATGGGCCCGCGCACCGACTGGTTTACCGATGCCGCCGTCGAAAGTTTTTTGAGCCAGGAATGGTCTGTCACGCCACAATCGAGCCGTGTCGGCATCCGTCTGTCCGGCGACGCGCTTGAACGTTCCAACCATGGCGAACTGCCGAGCGAGGCGACCGTTCGCGGTGCCCTGCAGGTTCCGGCCAGCGGCCAGCCCGTGCTCTTCCTCGCCGATCATCCGCTGACCGGCGGTTATCCGGTCATCGCCAATGTCGCCGGCCATCATCTCGATCTCGCCGGCCAGATACCAGTCGGCGCAAAGATCCGCTTCAATGCGATCAGCGGTTTCGCGCCCCGTTTCATTCCAGGAAAATGCCCATGAAGAAGGTTCTGATAGCAAACCGCGGCGAGATCGCGGTGCGGATCATCCGGGCCTGCAAGGATTACGGTCTGACCTCGGTCGCCGTTTACGCCGATGCTGACGCCGACGCGCTGTTTGTGACGCTTGCCGACGAGGCTTATGCGCTGAACGGCGTGACAGCCAAGGACAGCTATCTCGATATCGACAAGCTGATCGCTATTGCCAAACGCTCTGGTGCCGATGCAGTACATCCGGGCTACGGTTTTCTGTCGGAACGCAGCGAGTTTGCGCAGGCCGTCATCGATGCCGGCCTCATCTGGATCGGTCCCGATCCTGATGTCATCGAGGCACTCGGCGACAAGCTGAAGGCCCGCGCCATTGCCCAGAAGGTTGGCGCGCCCCTGGTTGCCGGTTCCGATGGTGCGATTTCCTCGCCTGCGGAAGCACTGGCTTTCGCGAAAAAATTCGGCCTGCCGATCGCCATCAAGGCAGCGCATGGCGGTGGCGGACGCGGCTTGAAGATCGCGCGCGAGTTCGGCGAAGTCGAAGAACTGTTTTCATCGGCCACGCGTGAAGCGGTGGCCGCCTTTGGTCGCGGCGAATGTTATGTCGAGCAGTTTCTCGACCGCCCGCGGCATATCGAGGCGCAGGTGCTGGCGGACCGTCTCGGCAATGTTCTGGTGGTGGGGACCCGCGATTGCTCGTTGCAGCGTCGCAACCAGAAACTTGTCGAGGAAGCACCTGCGCCTTTCCTCTCCGATGAACAGCGCGTAAAGATTCACTCCGCCGCGCGCGATATCTGCGCGGAAGCCGGATACACCGGTGCCGGCACGGTGGAATTTTTGCTCAGCGCCGATGGTGTGATTTCCTTCCTTGAGGTCAACACCCGCCTGCAGGTGGAACACCCGGTGACGGAGGAGACGACCGGTCTCGATCTCGTCATCGAACAGTTCCGCATCGCCGAAGGTTTGGCCGTCAGCATGACGGAAATGCCGGAACCGCGCGGGCATGCCATCGAGTTCCGCATCAACATGGAAGACCCCGGCCGTGGCTTTTTGCCCTCCGCCGGCGATATTTCCAAATTCGCTGCGCCTTCCGGCCCCGGTGTGCGCCTGGATTCGGGCGTCGTCACCGGCTCGACCATTCCGCCGATGTTCGACTCTTTGTCAGCCAAGCTGATCGTCTGGGGCGCCACCCGCGAACAGGCGATTGCCCGCGCCCGCCGCGCGCTGGATGAATTTGCCATCGAAGGTGTGCCGTCCGTGCTGCCCTTCCATCGCGCCGTCATCGCACATGACGATTTCGCCAAGGATTTCCGCGTTCACACGCGCTGGATCGAAACCGATTTTGCCGAAACGCTTGAGGCTGCCAGCCGCCCTGCCCCGGCAGTGAGCGCCGGTCTTCTGCGCGGCCATGTCGAAATCGACGGCAAGCGTGTGGAAATCGGCATCCCAGATGCCTTTTTGCGCCTGCTTGGCCCGCTTTCATCGGCCTCGAGCAGTGACACGAAAAGCGAAGATAACGATGCCGGAGCGGTCACCGCACCCGTGCCCGGCCTTCTCGTTCACTGGAATGTTTCCGATGGCGCACTTGTCGAAAAAGGTGAAGTTCTGGCAATGATGGACGTGATGAAGATGGAAACGGCGGTTACCGCACCGGTTTCCGGCACCATCAGCATCCTCGCCGAAGCCGGTTCCTCCCAGACCGCCGGCGCCATCATCGCCCGCATCGCCAGCGACAAAAACTCAACGACCGAACAGACCAAGCCGGAGACACGGACATGAGCGCAACCAACAAACCGCTTCTGTCGGTCGAAAATCTCAGCGTCGAATTCGGTTCCAGCCGCGTCGTCGATGATCTGTCGTTTACGGTCGAGGCCGGCAAGACGGTTGCCGTCGTCGGTGAATCCGGCTCTGGCAAATCCGTCACATCGCTGTCGACCATGCGGCTTGCCGACATGATGGGCGCGAAATACGCGACCGGCCGCATCCTGTTCAACGACAAGGACCTGCTGAAGGCATCCCAGAAAGAGATGCGGTCGATCCGTGGCAAGGAGATCGCCATGATCTTCCAGGAGCCGATGACCTCGCTCAATCCGGTCTTCACCATCGGCGACCAGATCTGCGAAGTGCTGATGCTGCACGAAAAGCTCGGCAAGTCCGCGGCCATGGCGGAAGCCCAGCGCCTGCTCGACATGGTGCGCCTGCCGGATTCCGGCCAGCTTCTGCACCGCTTCCCGCACCAGCTTTCCGGCGGCATGCGTCAGCGCGTGATGATCGCCATGGCGCTTGCCTGCCGCCCGAAGCTTTTGATCGCCGACGAGCCGACCACGGCACTCGACGTCACCATTCAGGCGCAGATCCTCAACATCATGCGCGACCTGCAGAAGACGCTCGGCATGGGCATGGTGTTCATCACCCATGACATGGGCGTGGTTGCCGAAATGGCCGACCATGTCGTCGTCATGTGGAAGGGCAAGAAGGTTGAGGAGGGCCCGGTCAACGAGATTTTTGCCAACCCGCAGCATCCCTATACCCGCACGCTTCTCTCTGCCGTGCCGAAACTCGGCAGCATGGCCGGCGAAGAGTTCCCGAAGCGCATGCCGCTGACCGTTCTTCAGGATGGCGAACCGACGGTGGTCGGCGAAGAGCGTGTGCAGGACACCGCGAAATACGACGAAAAGCCGCTTCTGTCGGTGAAGGACCTGCTGGTCCGCTTCGACATCAGAAAGACCGTGTTCGGCAAGACCACACATCGCCTCAGCGCCGTGCAGAATGTCAGTTTCGACATCCATCCGGGTGAAACGCTGGCGCTGGTGGGCGAGTCCGGTTCCGGCAAGTCCACGATCGGCCGCACCATCCAGCAGCTGCAGTCCTCCATGGGCGGCGAGATCGCCTTCAACGGCCGCACCTATTCGTCCATGTCGTCGGCCGAGCGTTTTCGCATGCGTCAGGAAGTCCAGTATATCTTCCAGGACCCCTTTGCTTCGCTCGATCCGCGCAAGACGGTCGGCTTCTCTATCGCCGAACCAATCCACACCCACGGCCTGATCAACGACAGCAAGGCGGTCAAACGTCGCGTCGATGAACTGCTGGAGCGCGTCGGTCTGCCGTCTTCCGTTGCCTCGCGTTACCCGCACGAATTTTCCGGCGGCCAGCGCCAGCGCGTGTGTATCGCCCGCGCACTCGCTTCCGACCCAAAACTGATCATCGCCGATGAGGCGCTGTCTGCACTCGACGTCTCCATTCAGGCGCAGATCATCAACCTGTTCATGGACCTGCAGGCCGAACGTGGCCTCGCCTATCTGTTCATCAGCCATGACATGGCGGTGGTCGAAAAAATGAGCCACCGCGTCGCGGTGCTTTATCTCGGCCAGATCATGGAAATGGGCTCGCGCCAACAGGTGTTCGAAAACCCGAGCCATGATTATACCCGCCGCCTTCTCTCCGCCGTTCCGGTTGCCGATCCGACGGCACCGCGCAACACGGCGCTGATCGAGGGCGAAATTCCCAATCCCGTCCGTCGCGTCGGCGACGAACCGGCCACCCTTTCCCATGAGGAAATCAATCCGGGCCATTTCATCGCCAAAAGCGCCTGAAGCAACACGGATCATAAACCGCGAAACAATCGCAAAGCATCTGAAGAGGAACAGGTAAATGACAACGTTCAAAAGGGGACTGGCGTCGGCTTTCGTAGCCTTCGCTCTCGCAGGCACTGCCCTTTCCGCCGCCCCGGCCTTCGCCGCCGGCAAGATGACCATCTCGTCGCCGCAGGACCCGGGCAGCTGGGATCCGATCGACACGTTCCTCGTTCAGTGGGCAGCCGTTGCCACCAACATCTTTGACGGCCTGACCTATCGCGGCCCCGACCTGAAGCTCGTGCCAGGCCTTGCCGAAAGCTGGGAAGAGCTGGACGAAGGCAAGCGCATCCGCTTCAAGCTGCGCCAGGGCGTCAAATTCCACAACGGCGAAGACTTCAACGCCGCAGCCGTAAAATTCACCTTCGAGCGCCTTCTCGGCGAACAGGGTGCCAAGGGCCCGCAGCGTTCCAACTATATCGCCATCGAAAGTGTCGACGTTATCGACGATTACACGGTCGACCTGAAGCTGAAGGCGCCGGATCCGGTTCTTCTGACCAAGCTCGCCGGTTACGGCGGCATGATCGTTCCGCCGAAATACATCCAGGAAAAGGGTGAGGACAATTTCAACCTCAACCCGATCGGCACCGGCGCGTTCAAGTTCGTGTCCTACCAGCCGAAGGTCAACATCAAGCTGGAGGCCAACGCCGATTACTGGGGTGGTGCGCCAAAACTGTCGGAACTGGAGTTCCGCTTCATCGCTGAGCCGGCGACCGCCGTTGCCGAACTGCAGGCCGGCCGCGTCGATCTCGTCATCCCGCCGACCATTCCGATCGGCATGATCCCGGTCATCCAGGGTGACAGCAAGCTCGAAATCCTGTCCGTTCCCGGCCCGACCGTCGACGCGCTGCGCTTCAACACCCGCGACGGCATCACCGCCGATCCGAAGGTGCGCAAGGCGATCATCATGGCCGTTGACCGCGCCACGATTGTGCAGTCGATCCTTGCCGGCCAGGCATCCGAGATCACCAGCTTCCAGAGCGCACTTTCCTTCGGTTTCGATCCGGACCTGAAGGCGATCCCCTACGATCCGGAAGGTGCCAAGAAGCTGCTGGCCGAGGCCGGCGTGAAGGCAGGTGCAGCACTTCAGATCGATATCCGCGGCAATGACGCGACGATGAACGAAGTGGCACAGGTCATTTCCAGCTATCTGTCGATGGTCGGCATCACCGCAACGATCAAGCCCTATGAGACCAACGTTCTGTTGAACGACATCATCCCGCAGGGCAAGACCGGCGCGATGTTCCAGCAGAAGTGGGGCGGCTGGACTTTCGATTACGACAACACGGCGTATTCGATGTACCACTCGGGTGAAAAGTGGAACCCCTACGACAAGGACGAAAAGCTGGACAAGCTGCTGGAATCCCAGCGTCCGCTGACCGACCGTGCCGAGCGCGAAAAGATCCTCAAGGAAGTCGGCGCCTATGCGTCTGAACGCGCGCTGGAACTGCCGCTCTACAACACCAACGCCATCTTCGGCATCAACAAGCGGGTCAAGGGCTTCATCGCTCCTCCGGACAACCGCATGAAGCTGAACGAAGTCACCATCGACTGATCCTCGACCGACTTCATCCGAAAAATCACCTCGCCCGCATCCCCGCGGGCGAGGCCGGACTTCTCTTTTAGGAACTAGAACTTGGCCGGTTTCCTCATCAAGCGACTGCTACAGGCGATCTTCGTCGTTATCGCCATCACACTCGTCGTCTCGTTCGCCATTCGCCTGACCGGTGATCCCGCCGTGACGATGTTTCAGGGCGGCGGCAGCATGACGGAGGACGACCTTGCGCGCATTCGTGCAGCGCTCGGAACCGACCAGCCGTTCTTCGTGCAATATTTCAACTTCCTCAAAGGTCTGGTCACGCTCGATTTCGGCCGCAGCTTTTCCGGCGGCACGTCTGTCTCGCTGCTGATCGGCCATGCCTTGCCGGCAACACTGCTTCTGGCCTTCATTTCGATGTTCGTGTCGATCGCGCTGTCGATCCCGCTGGGCATCAAGGCCGCGACCTCGCGCGGCAAGGCCGCCGACCAGGCGATCCGCATCTTCTCGCTGATCGGCCTGTCCTTCCCGAATTTCTGGCTGGCGACCATGCTTGTCCTGCTGTTTGCCATCACGCTCGGCTGGCTGCCGCCAAGCGGCATGTCGGGCTGGGCAAGTTATGTCATGCCGGCCGTTACAATGGGCATCATCCTGACGGCCACGAATGTCCGCCTCGTGCGCACCTCGATGCTGGAAACCCTGCAGTCGCAGTACATCATGGTCGCCCGCGCCAAGGGGCTTTCCGAAAACAAGGTTCTCTACAAGCACGCGCTGCGCAACTGCGCCATTCCGCTGATCACCTATTTCGGCCTGCAGTTCGGCGGCCTGCTCGGCGGTATCGTTGTCATCGAGCGCGTCTTCAACTGGCCGGGCATGGGCACGCTTGCCTTCGACGCCGTTGGCGCACGCGATTTCCCCGTGCTTCAGGCCGTCATCACTGTTCTTTCGCTGATGATCGTCGGCATCAACCTTCTGGTCGACATCGCCTATGGCCTCGTCGATCCCCGCATCCGCACGGAGTAAACGACAATGGCAACCAAAACCTCCCGCCTGTCGCGCTTCGCGAGCCTCGAATTCATCCTCGGCATTTCGCTGACCGTCATCATCTGCCTCGCCGTCCTGTTTTCGGACCTGCTGTTTCCCGGCGGCGCTGAAAAGATCAACCTGATGGCGCGTCTGGCAAAGCCGTTCACCAACCCGTCTTTCCCGTTCGGCACCGACCCGCTCGGCCGCGACGTGTTGGCACGCGTTGTTGCCGGCGGCAAGATTTCGCTTCTGGTCGGCTTCACCTCCGTTATCGGCGCCGTGATCTTCGGCGTGTTGATGGGCCTGATCGCCGGCTATTACCGTGGCTTCTGGGACATGCTGGTCATGCGTTTTGCCGACCTGCAGCTCGCCATGCCCTTCATCCTGCTGGCCATCACCTTCATCGCCATCGTCGGCGGCAGCCTGACCAACACGATCATCCTGCTGATCGTGTCGCAATGGGTGCAATATGCCCGCCTCGTGCGCGGCTCCGTTCTGACGCTGCGCGAGCGCGAGTTCATCCTTTCGGCCCGCGCCATCGGCGTGAGGGACTGGCGCATCATCTTCCAGCACCTGTTGCCGAACCTGATCGGCCCGGTAATCGTGCTGATGACGCTCAACGTCGCCAACAATATCCTGCTTGAAAGCAGCCTGACCTTCCTCGGCCTCGGTGTCGACCCGACCATCCCGAGCTGGGGCGGCATGCTGGCCGATGGCCGCACTTATCTGCAGACCGCATGGTGGGTCAGCGTATTCCCCGGCCTTGCCATCCTGTTGACCGTGCTCGGCCTCAACCTGCTCGGCGACTGGCTGCGCGACAGCCTCGACCCGACCGGCCGCACCTCCAGATAAACTTTTCGATACACAGCAAGGCATGACACCCATGACCACGATCTTCGAGACTTCCATTGAGCGTACTCTTGAAACTCTGGTCATGGGAGCCAAGCCCGGCCTGTCATTCGAAGCCTGGACTTTCGACGACACGAAGAGCCGCCGTGCCGCCGAACAGTCGCTAAAGGAAAAGGGCATCACCGCCCGCATCCGCAGCGCTTACAAGCCGCTACTCTTCACCTTCATCGAAGAGATCGACCTTGCCGGCGTTACCGCCATCGAGGTGCGTTATCCGGTGCATGCCAATGCCCCGGCCAACCGTTTTCGCCTGGAAGCATACCCGCTGGCATCGCTCGTTGGCGACGCGAAGATCGAGTTTGTTGCCCGCGAAGACGGCGCGTTCTTTTATGACGTAATGCTGACCCGCAACGGCCAGAACGAAACGCTGAAAGTGCTTGTGCCGAACCGCGTGCATCAAGACGTCGTCGGCGAAACCAATGTCTCGCCGACCGGCTGGTACCGTGCCGAAGGCGACGCGACTGGCAAGCGTCTGGAAACCGATTACGAGCGCCTGTTCCATGGTGCCATCAATGCGATTGCCGGTCATGACTGGGGTGCAACCGAACCCTATTTCGAAGAGCTGAACATCCGCGTTTCGCATCCGGCCGAGGATATGGAACTGCCGGTGGGTGACGAGGTGGTGAGCCTGCGCGAAGCGCTGCACGAAGACTTTTATTTCTCGCTGCTCGAATTTTTCCAGAAAAAATCCGGCCGCCCGCTGGGTGATCGTGGCTTAAAACCCGGCCAGATCGTGCCCGAGATCGTAAAGAGCGCTGGCGAAATCGGCATTCGTGTCGAAACCCGTCCGCTGACGACCGGTTTTCTCGACGGCAAGGAACAGGCCATCGACACCGCCACTGAGCCGCCGGCAGCCGCGCAGATGGCAAAGCTGCTGGCCGACATCGGCGGCGAAGAGTTTTCCGCCAATGCTCGATCCGGCCGCGTTCTGTCCGCGCGCTACATCAAGGGCAGCGACGCCGCCGTGATGATCAGCGGCGGTCAGCATCCCAATGAGACGACCGGCATCGTTGGCGCCATCCGTGCGGCCCGCGCGCTCAAGAAACGCGAGGGTGCACATTTCACCATTTCGCCACTGGAAAATCCCGATGGTTATGCGCTGCATCAGCGCCTGCGCATCGACAATCCGCGCCACATGCACCACGCCGCCCGTTACGCCGCGCTGGGTGACGACCTCGAATACCGCACCCGCGAAAATGCCGGCGAGCACCTGAACGAAAAGGCGATCCGTTTTGCGGCGCAGGATCTCAGCGGCGCAAAACTGCATGTGAACCTGCATGGCTACCCGTCGCATGAATGGACGCGCCCGCTTTCCGGTTACGTGCCGCGGAATTTCGCGATGTGGACGCTTCCAAAAGGCTTTTTCCTCGTCATGCGCCACCACGCCGGCTGGACGGATCAGGCGGAGGCGATGCTCGACCACGTCACCCGCCATCTCGGCGCCATTCCGGGCATTCTCGACTACAACAACCGCCAGATCGCGCTTTACGAAACCCATGCCGGAGAAACGGGCTTCCGCATCATCAACGGTTTCCCCTGCCTGTCGTCGATCGATGACCGCCACACCGTGCCGCTGACTTTGATCACCGAATATCCGGACGAAACGATTTATGGCGACGATTTCATCGCCGGCCACACGGCGCAGATGGAAACCGTGATTTCGGCCTATGAATCCTGGCAGATGCTGCAATCGAAGGCTTCGGTCTGACGGAGCAAACAGGAGGCCTGACCGGCCTCCTGATCCTGCTGCCGCAGCATTATCAGGTCGGTGGTTAGCCGACCTGCACCACATGCCCCGCTGACACTTCCCTATATTGCCGCTTCGGCGGCTCATAACCCATTGCCCGCACCGGGCTTTTCAGCTCGTCGTTGGAAATCCCACGGCGAATGCCGCGGCGCGACGGATCGGGCACCGGCACTGCCGACATCAGCTTTTTCGTATAGGGATGCTGCGGATTGTCGAAGACGGCCGCACGCGGCCCGATCTCGACGATCTCACCCAGATACATCACCGCCACACGATGGCTGACCCGCTCGACTACCGCCATGTCATGGCTGATGAACAGGAAGGCGAGATTGAGGCTCTGCTGCAGGTCAAGAAGCAGGTTGCAGACCTGCGCCTTGATCGACACGTCGAGCGCCGAGACGCTTTCGTCGGCGACGATCACCTTCGGATCGAGCGCCAGCGCGCGGGCAATGGCGATACGCTGGCGCTGGCCGCCGGAGAATTCGTGCGGATAGCGGCTCGCCATGTCAGCGGAAAGGCCCACCTTTTCGAGCAGATCCGCCGTCTTTTCCTTGGCTTCCTTTACCGTGCCCAGACGGTGCTTGATGAAGGGTTCGGAAATCGCCGTCCCCACCGTCATGCGCGGATTGAGCGAGGAAAACGGATCCTGGAAGATCATCTGCACCGACTTGCGCATCTGCCGCAGGCCCATCGTGTCGAGCCGCATGACATCGTAGCCGTCGAGCGCGACCTCGCCTCCTGTCGGCTCGACAAGGCGCATGATCGAGCGGCCGGTCGTCGACTTGCCGCAGCCGGATTCGCCGACCAGTGATAGCGTCTCGCCCTGGAAGAGATCGAAGGAGACATTCTCCACGGCATGCACGGCCCCCGTCTGGCGCGACCACAGACCGGAGCGGATCGCGAAACGGGTGACGAGGTTCTTCACCTCCAGAACCGGCCGCGTGGAAAGCACGACTGTATCGGCCACCTCGACAGGTTCGGCAGGCTTGCCCGTTTCGGCATCGAGAACCGGAAACCGTGTCGGCCAGTCATGGCCCTGCATCGAGCCGAGCTTCGGCACGGCCGAGAGAAGCGCGCGCGTATAAGGATGCTTGCCGTTGTGAAAAATCTCTTCCGTCGGGCCGGTCTCCACCTCGTCGCCACGGAACATGACGATGGTGCGGTCGGCAATCTCGGCAACGACGCCCATGTCGTGGGTGATGAAGAGCACGGACATGCCCTCCTCTTCCTGCAGAACCTTGATTAGGTCGAGGATCTGGCCCTGAATGGTCACGTCGAGCGCGGTCGTCGGTTCGTCGGCAATCAGCAGCTTCGGCCGGGAGGCGAGCGCCATCGCGATCATCACACGCTGGCGCATGCCGCCGGAAAACTGGTGCGGATATTCGTCGAAACGACCGGCGGCATTCGGGATGCGCACCTTTTCGAGAAGCCGGATGGTTTCCACACGCGCGTCGGTCTTCGACATATTCTTGTGGCGGATCAGCACTTCGGAGATCTGCCGGCCTATGGTGAAGATCGGATTGAGCGAGGTCATCGGCTCCTGGAAGATCATCGAGACCTCGTTGCCGCGCACCGCCCGCATCTCCTTTTCGGAGAGCGCCAGAAGATTGCGGCCATTCAGCATGACCTCGCCTTCGATGCGGCTGGTGGCGGGCGCAAGCAGCCGCATCAGCGACAAGGAGGTCACGGACTTGCCGGAACCACTTTCGCCGACGATGGCGACGGTTTCACCCGGCGCGACATCGAAGGACATGTTGCGCACGACGCTCTTCCAATCGCCGTCGACCAGAAAGGAGGTCGAGAGGTTCCTGACAGACAGGACGGGCTTGGTCATGATCTCATCGTCCTATCGCATAGGCCTGCATCAGGCGCGGGGTTGCAGCGGCACGCAGCAGGCCATCGGAATCACGACGGGCAGCCGTCAGGCGACCGACAGACCAGGCATCGGCAACCTTCACCTTGTGGCCGCGGCGACGAAGCTCTTCGAGCGTTGCTTCGCCGATCGTGCTTTCCACCATGATCTCGCCCGGTGAACTGGTGCGCGGATAAAAGGACCCCGGAAAATGCGAGGTGTGGAAGAGCGGCATGTCGATCGCCGCCTGCAGGTTCTTGCCGTGATGGGCGTAACGCAGGAAGAAAGGCAGCTGCCACTGGTCCTGCTGGTCGCCGCCCGGCGTGCCGAACACCATCGAGGGCTTGCCCCGATGCAGCGCCAGCGACGGCGTGAGCGTCGTGCGCGGGCGCTTGCCCGGTGCAAGCGAAGTCGGCAGGCCATCCTTCAGCCAGAACATCTGGGCGCGAGAATTGAGCGCAAAGCCGAGACCCGGCACGATCGGCGAGGACTGCAGCCAGCCACCCGATGGGGTGGTCGAGACCATATTGCCCCAGCGGTCGATGACGTCGATATGCACGGTATCGCCGCGCTTTTCGGTCAGATGCGACATGGTCGGCTCGTAGACCGTGCCCGTGCCGCTCATCTCTGCCAGCATCGCCATCGTCGCGTCGACCTGGCGCTCGTAGCCCGGCACCGTACCCGGACGCAGTTCGAGCGAGGCCGTCGATCCGATCAGCTTGCGGCGCTCAGCATTGTAGCTTTCCGACAGCAGATATTCGGTCGGTATCTGGCCGAATTCCGGATCGCCGTAATAGACCTCGCGGTCGGCATAGGCGAGCTTCATCGCCTCGACGATCGTGTGGACGAAATCCGGGCCGGACGGGTCCATGGCGGCAAGGTCGAAACCCTTCAGCAATGCGAGCGACTGAAGAAGTACGGGCCCCTGCCCCCAGGCCGGCGTCTTGGCGATCGTCCAGTCCTGATAATCCAGCGTCTGCGGCGCTTCGACGGTGGCGCTCCAGTTCGCCATGTCTTCAGCGGTCAGGACACCCCTGTGCTTGGAACCGCTCGCATCCATGACTTCGGCGGTCTTGAGGTAGGTATCGATCGTTTCCGCAACGAAGCCGCGATAGAAGGCGTCACGCGCCGCCTGGACCTGATTTTCACGGCCTGTCTTGGCTTCCGCTTCGGCGATGATGCGCTTGTAGGTCTCGGCTAGGACCGGGTTCTTGAAATTGGCATGTGCTTCCGGCGCCGAACCACCCGGCAGCCAGGTCTCGTAGGAGGTCGGCCATTCCTTTTTGAAGAATTCGGCGAGACCTTTGATCGTGTTCGATACGCGCGGCAGCGTCGGGTGACCGTATTCGGCGTAATAGATCGCCGGCTCCAGCACTTCGCGGACGCTCATCGTGCCGTAGTCGCGCAGCATCAGCATCCAGCCGTCGAAGGCGCCGGGGATGACGGTGGCGAGCAACCCGTCGCCGGGGATCAGTTTCAGGCCTTCGGATGTGTAGTGCTCGATCGTGGCGCCGGCCGGTGCCGGCCCCTGCGCGCAGATGACTTCCACCTTGTCGGTCTTCTTGGAATAGAAGACAGCCGGCATGTCGCCACCCGGACCGCAGAGATGCGGCTCGACGATCTGCAGAACGAAGCCGGTGGCGACCGCCGCATCGAATGCATTGCCGCCCTTTTCGAGGATGGCCATACCGACGGCGGACGCGATCCAGTGCGTCGAGGTGACGACGCCGAAGGTGCCGAGGATTTCGGGGCGAGTGGTAAAATCGGACATTCTTGGAATTCCCTATGAGATTTCAGGCTTCGCCCAGTCTTAGGCTTCACGAGGATCGAGTGCGTCGCGCAGGCCGTCGCCAAGCAGATTGAACCCGATGACGACAAGGAAGATCGCGATACCGGGCCACATGGTCATCCACGGTGCCTGGCTCAGAAAGTTCTTGGCGGTGTTGAGCATCGAACCCCAGCTCGGCGCCGGCGCCTGCTGGCCGAGGCCCAGGAAGGAAAGGCTTGCTTCCGCAATGATCGCGGTCGCCACCGTCAGGGTCGCCTGGACGATGATCGGGGCAAAGACATTGGGCAGGATGTAGCGGGTCATGATGTCGAAATGGTTCAGACCGATCGAACGGGCACCCTCGACATAGTCCTCCATCTTGACCGCAAGCACCTGCCCGCGGGTGAGACGCACGAAGATCGGCATGGCCGAAAGACCGATGGCGATCATCGCATTGGTCAGGCTCGGACCGAGAAAGGCGGCAAGCGCGATCGCCATGATCAGGAAGGGCATGGCGAGCAGGGCTTCGGTGACGCGCGAGATCACCATGTCGACCCAGCCACCGAAATAACCGGCGATCAGGCCGAAGGGCACCCCGATCACCACGGCGATCATGACCGAGACGACACCGGCCATCAGCGAGGCCTGCGCGCCGTAGATCATGCGAGAGAGGATGTCGCGGCCGAGGTCGTCGGTGCCGAGCCAGTGGGCGGCGGACGGTGCCTTGCGGATCGCCCCCCAGCTTGTGGCGATCGGATCGGCAATCGGCAGGATCGGGGCCGTGACGGCGAGAATGGCGAAGAACAGCACGATGATCAGCCCTGCAAGCGCCGACCTGTTGCGCTTCATCTTCTTCCAGGCGCGGCTCTGCTGCCGCTTGGCCGGAACGGGGATGGTCGAATTGATGGCGGTCATATCGTCGTCCTCAGATAGTCGCCCTGAGGCGCGGATTGAGCAGGACATAGGCAATGTCGGCGAGAAGGTTCATCAGGATGAAGCCGACGGCGGTGCAGAGCACAATGCCCTGGACGACGGCATAATCGCGGGTGAACACGGCATCGACGGTCATCTTGCCGAAGCCCGGAATGGTGAAGATCTGTTCGGTCAATACGGCACCGGCAAGCAGCTCGCCGAAGAGCAGCGCCAGAAGCGTGATGACCGGCAGAAGCGCGTTGCGGAAACTGTGCGACAGGATGACCTCGCGTGGCGACAGCCCCTTGGCGCGGGCGGTGCGGATATAGTCGGAGCTCAAGACCGCGACCATGGCCGAGCGTGTATGGCGCATCAGCGTCGCGGCAAGCGCATTCCCGAGCACGAAAGCCGGCATGATCATCGTCTGGAGAGACCGGACCGGATCGACGAAGATCGATTCATAACCGGAGGCAGGAAGCCATCCCAGCTGCACCGAGACGAGCAGGATCAGCATGATGCCGAGCCAGAAATTCGGGATGGAGAGGCCGGAAAGTGCCACGATATTGGCGGTGTAGTCGATCCAGGTATTCTTCTTCACCGCAGCCAGAATGCCGATCGGGATGCCGATGATCATCGCGAAGAACATCGCCATGACGGCAAGCTGGATGGTGACCGGCAGTTTCTGTCCGATCAGTTCCAGCACCGGCTGGTTGGTTCTGAGCGAAATGCCGAAATCGCCCGTCACGACGCCACCCAGCCAGTTGAGGTACTGGATCGGCATCGGATCGTTGAGACGATATTTCTCGCGCAGGAATTCGATCGTTGCCGGATCACGCTCTTCACCGGCCATGGCCAGAACCGGGTCGCCCGGCAAAAGCTTCTGCAGTGAAAAGACGAAGATCGAAATGATCAGCAGCGTCGGGATCGCGACCAGCAGTCGCTTGCCGATGTAAACAGGCATGGCATCGCCCTCGTTCAGGCCAGGTCTCGGTATTGGTCAGTCTGGGCGCCGCACGGGGATTGTCCCCGCGCGGCTGCCTTTCTGAAATCGGCGATCAGTCCTTGCTGACGCCGAGCAGGCGGATCATGCCGTCCGGCGACGGTGCCCAGCCCTTGACCTTCTTGGAAAGGGCATAGGCATAGGGCTGATGGCCGAGATAGATGATCGGCATGTCCTCATCGAGGATCGCCATGGCCGCGTCATACTTTTCCTTGCGCACGGCATCATCGGTCGAGGCGCGAGCCGCGTTGAGCAGTTCGTCGACCTTCGGGTTGCAATATTTCACGTCGTTGATACCGCCCTTGCAGGTGACGAACTGGTGGATATTGCCATCGGGATCGATACGGCCGGACCAATCGGAGCGCGACAGCTGATAGTTGCCGGCGGTCTGTTCGGAAAGAAGCGTGGCGAACTCGGTCGCCTTCAGCGTGACGTTGAAACCGGCCTCCGCCACCATGGACTGGATGACCTGCATCATCTGGGTCTGGGTGGTGTTGTTGGCATGCTGCAGCTCGATGTCGAGCTTTTCATAACCCGCTTCCTTCATCAGCTGCTTTGCCTTTTCGACATCGCGCGCAGGAACCGGAATATCCTTGTCGAACCAGGGGCTCGATGGCGGGAACGGCTGGTTGCCGGCCTTGGACGTGCCTTCGAAAACGATCTGGCCGATCGCTTCGCGGTCGATCGCCAGCGAAAATGCCTGGCGCAGGCGCTTGTCCTTACCGAGCGGGTTGTCCGCGCGCGGGCCGTTGCCGATGTTGACATACATCGCCATGTAGCCCGGACCGATAACGTCGGCATAGGTGAGGTTCGCATCACTCTTCACCGATTCCGCATCGGAAGCGGAAATGCGCTCGGCCATGTCGAGATCGCCCGAACGCAGGTTGGCGAGCTTCACCGTCGTGTCCGGGATCGGCAGATAGGTCACCTTGTCGACCAGAACCTTGTCCTTGTCCCAGTAGTCGGCGAATTTTTCCAGCACGATACGGTCCTGCTGGATGCGTTCGACGAACTTGAACGGGCCGGCGCAAACCGGCTTGGAGCCGAAATTGGCGCCGAGTTCCTTGGCAGCCTTCGGCGCAACGATCATGCCGGCACGGTCGGAAAGCTGGGCAAGCAGCGTCACGTCGGCTGATTTCAGGGTGAACTTGACTTCCAGCGGGCCGGTTGCCTCGACCTTGGCGACCGAGGAAAGCTCGCTCTTGCGGCGCGATTCCGGCAGGGTCATGTTGCGCTCGATTGTGGCGACGACTGCCGCCGCATCGAGCATTTCGCCGTCATGGAACTTGACGCCGTCGCGGATCTTCATCGTCAAAACCTTGCCCTCTTCGGACCAGGCCCATTCGGTGGCCAGCTGCGGCACGACCTTCATGTCCTGGTCGATATCGACAAGCTTGTCGCACATCGCGGTATAGACGATGCGGCCGACAAAGGTACGCGACTGGGCAGGATCCAGCACGTCCGCGTCGTCGTTGAGACCGATGCGCAGTTCAGACGACATGGCCGGCATGGCCATCAAGGCACTGGCGAGCAGCGCCGCACTCAAAGCGGTAATTCTCTTCATGTTCTATCCTCTGGTCTGACTATCTTTGACGTTATTTTTGTTGTTGGCCGGCCCGACGGGCCAAGCGGTCTTCAGTCGGCGGATTACGAGGCGGCGCTGATATCGCCTCCATCGGTTTCCTCCGTATCGGGCGACGATACCGCCGCGGCGGTTTCGTCGAGAAACTCAAGTGAGGTGGCGCGGATCAACCGCTCCTGGTGCATCAGAAGGTGCTGGCGCATGGCTTCGCCCGCCCGGCCGGGATCCCGGGCGGCAATCGCATCGACGATCGCCATGTGTTGTTCGTAAGAGGTTCGCCCATTGGTTCCGCTGCGCCGGGCGCGTTCGCGGATGGACTGCCACGCCTCGTCCTGGCGAACGCGGTTGACCACATCGAAAATCGACAGGAACAGTCCGTTGCCGGCGCTCTGTGCAATCTGGCGGTGGAGCGAACCGTCCCACAATTCCTTGCTGTCGGCGTCGGTACTCTGGCCGGTCTTTTCGGCTAGTGCCCGCATGCGCTCGATTTCCGAGGGCTTGGCACGCATGGCGGCAAGCTGTGCGAGTTGCGGTTCGATGCGCAGGCGCACTTCCATGATTTCCATGAAGTCGGTGCCGGCGACCAGTTCGTCGACCTGTGCCGACCAGCCATCCGGCTTTTCGCCCAAAAAGGTTCCGGCCCCCTGACGCCGCCAGACCAGCCCTTCCGCTTCCAGAACCTCCAATGCGCGACGGACTGCTCGGCGACCGACATTCAGGGTCTCCGCAAAGGCCCGTTCCGTCGGCAAACGCCCGTCTTTCACGACCTCGCCGTTCCGAATGAACTCACGAAGCCTTGCCAAGGCGAAGTTGGAATTGTCGTTAGGGTTTGTTGCCAAGCCGCACCATTCGCTCGAACCAATCATCCATTGGTTCATCCTGGAGGATTTTGCGGGCGCCCGTCAAGCCATTTTTTAGGCTCAACACATCCCTGCTCAAAATGTAAGCAAACGCCCACTCGGCTGGCCACTCTTCAGCCAGCTGTTACATCCGCACAGCAAAACGCCGGCATCTCGAACAAGACACCGGCGACGAATGCGGATTACTGGAACCGATGCGGAGGCTTTATTTCTTCAGGCCGTTGCACGCATGATTGTGCGCGGAGCTTTCGTCAGGCGGATACCGCCATTTTTGCCGACAGCCACCGTTTCGCTGAAGCCCAGCCCATGTGCCGTTGCATAAAGATGGAAGACCATCCCCTCCTCCAGCGCCCAGTTCGATGTCGGCAGGAAGACCCCGGAAAAATCGCTCGTGCGCGGCGTGCGGGTATAAAGCCCGAGCGTATAGGCGGTGACATTCTCATAGACCGGACGCAGGCCGGCATTCAGCGCTCCCTGCCGCATGATCGCATCGACATCGCTGGCAATCGCGCCGGGTTTCATCGCGGCAATCTGCAGGTCCTGCAATTCGATCAGCTTTTCGGCTGCCGCCGCAAGCACCTCCGAGGGCTTGCCCACCACGATCGGCCGCATCATCCGCGCACCATAGTTTCCGACGCGTGGAATGAGTTCGACATGCAGCACGTCGCCCTCTTCGATCGCTTCGGTCTTGAACACGCCGTGGAGGAATTCATGGCTGCCGGAAGCCTTGACCACCGGTCCGACCTCACCGGTATCGGCGCCCTCGCGCAAGAACACACCCGATGCGATGGCGGCCGCATCGCGCGTCGTCATGCCGGGCTTCGCCTGTCTTGCGATTTCCGCCATCGCCTTGTCGGCAATCGCGGATGCCTGGGCAAGAACGGTGATCTCTTCTTGCGACTTCACCCAGCGCAGCCTGTCGCTCAGGCCCGGCATCGGCACGAAAGTCACGCCGGGCAGAAGCGCCTGCAGCCGCAGGAAGGTCGCCGCACTCAGGCTGTAGGAATTGGTATCAAGACCTATCCGCGCCCTGCCGAAACCATGGTCGCGAATGCTGGCAGCGACAGCCGCCTGCGCTTCCTCGGTATCGATGAAACCGACAATGTCGGTGATCCAACTCTTTTCCCGGCAGGGAGCCTCGTCCAGCGCCCGCAGGCAGAACCAAGCCTCCCCATCGCGCGGCAAAAAGGCCGAGCGATACATGGTCTCGGAGACGGTATAACCCGTCAGCCAGGCCAGAAGCTCGCCGCTGTCGGCGAGCAGGAGATCGGCACCCGCAGACGCCATGGCGTCCCGGGCGAGAGTGATGCGACGATCATATTCCGCCCGGGAGAACATCTTATGCCACCTCGCAGATGTCGAGAATGGTCAGCATGTAGACGCGGATCATGTCGAGGAAATCGACGATATCGACACGCTCGTCGGGCATGGTGTTGTAACGGCCGCCCGGACCGCAGACGATGCCTTCCATGCCGAGCTCATGATAGAGATGGCCGGCATCGGTACCATAGAAGCGCGTCGGGGTGATCGCACCGGTCGGCTGCTTTTCGCCGCGAACGGCTTCATAAGCGGCATTGATCGACTTGACGATACGGCTATCCGGCGAGACCTCGAAAGGCGGCATCAGCGGACGGCCTTCGATCATTTCCGGAACAAGCTTGGCTTTCAGGCCGGGGAAACGGCCTTCCAGCGCGCGCAGTTCACGGTCGAGATCGGCAAGCACGCCTTCCTGTGTCTGACCCGGCGCATAACGGCACGAGCCCTTGAGGCGAACAAAATCGGCCACCTGCGGCGGGCGCCACTCCTCGAGGTCCCGGCCCAGCGCGCCATGCACGACACCGACATGGCCGCGATTGATCGAGCGATGCACGTCGCTCCTTGCACCGCTGAAGGTCATCGCATTGATGCGCGGAATGATGTCGCAGGCGGCCGCAATCGCATCGACGGACTGTTCGCGCTTCGACAGGTGCCGCGTGTCGCCGGTCAGTTCGATGACATAGCTGAGTGCTGCCGCATGCATGGTGACGGCAACGAGATCGCTCGGCTCGCTATTGATGAAATAGTCGGCCTTCACGCCGCTGCGGATCGCTGCCAAAGTACCAACGCCACCCTGCAACTCGCCGACAACGAAGGTCAGGACCACATCGCCCTTCAGCTTGACGCCGGCATCGAGCAGCGTCTTCACCGCGCAGAAATAGGCGGCGTCACCCGCCTTCATGTTGGAAACACCGATGCCGTAGATGAATTCGTCGTCGACGAGACCGGCATAGGGATCGACCGTCCAGCCTTCGGTGACCGGGTTGGTGTCGAGATGGCCGTTAAACAGCAGGCTCTTGCCACCGCCTTCGCCCTTCAGGCGGCCGATCGTGTTGAAGCGGTTGCCGTCATCGAAGGCCTGCAGCTCAGCTTCTACACCGATCTTTTCCAGCTCCTTGGCCATCCAGCGGGCGAGATCCTTCTCGCCCTCGGTTTCCGAATGGCTCTTGTGCTGGACCATTTTCGACAGGAAATCGAGGCAGGCCTTTTCGTCGATCCGGTCCAACAGGGACTTCGGGTCCATTGTCATGCTCCTTGCTGCATTATCACAGGTATCGGTCATTGAAATTGAGCCGCGGCACGTGGCACCGCTTCGATCAGTCGGCGCGTGTAATCCGCCCGGTCGGGACTATCGATCTCTTCCGCCTTCACCACCTCGATCAGGTCGCCGCGATACATGACGGCGATCCGGTGGGCGATCTGGCGGATCAGGTTGAGATCGTGGGTGATGAACAGATAGGCCGTGCCGCTCGCCTTCTGCAGGTCGAGCAGAAGCTCCACCACGGAGGCCTGAACCGACACGTCGAGCGCCGAGGTGATCTCGTCGCAGATGACCAGTTTCGGTTTCGAGGCGAAGGCCCGCGCAATCGCCACACGCTGCTTTTCGCCGCCGGACAGCTGGTGGGGATAACGATTGGCATGGGTGCGCGGCAGGCGCACCTGCTCCAGCATGTCGCCGACCTGTTTTTCGAGATCGCTACCGTCACCGAACAGTTTCAGCGGCCGCGAGAGGATTTCAAAAATCTTCTGGCGCGGATTGAGCGACGCATCCGGATGCTGGAAGATGATCTGCACATCCTTGCGATAGGCATTGTCCATATCGCCGAGATTTCTGATCTCACGTCCGTCGAACCAGATTTTTCCCTCGAACCGGTTGAGGCCGGTCATCGCCTTGGCAAGTGTCGATTTTCCGGAACCGCTCTCCCCGACGATGCCAAGGATTTCGCCGGGATTGACGCTGAGGCTGATCGCGTTGTTGCCGGTGACGCGTTCGGTCTTCTTGCCGGTGAGCGCCGCGAGAAACGATTTGCGGCCGAAATGCACGCTGACATTCTCGACCTTCACCAGCGGCTTGTCGGTAACCGCCACATCATCCTTCACCAGCCGGTGGGCGGGATCGGGAACCGCGTTGATCAGCTCGCGTGTATAGTCCTGTTGAGGATTGGTGAAGATCTCACGCACCGTCCCCTGCTCGACGATATCGCCACGCTTGATGACGGCGACGCGACCTGCCGTACGGGCCACCAGCGCAAGGTCATGCGAGATGTAGAGCGAGGCGACACCGGTCTCGGCCTGCAGCTCGACGAACAGGTCGAGGATCTGCCGCGAGGTGATCACGTCGAGCGCCGTGGTCGGCTCGTCGAAGATGATGCATTCCGGATTGCAGGCAAAGGCCGATGCGATGACGACGCGTTGCTTCTCCCCGCCCGATGCCTCATGCGGCATGCGGTGCATCATCTGCGCCGGCGTCTTCAGGCCCACATGGGCAAGCCGTTCTTCGCCTTCCTTCCACGCCTGCTGACGGGAGAGACCGCGATGGCGCATCAGGACTTCGGCCAACTGGGTGCCGAGCGACAGCGTCGGATTGAGCGACGTGCTCGGATCCTGAAACACCATGCTGATACGCCGTCCGCGAATGGCCTCCATCTGCCGTTCGGACTTGTCGAGCAGATTGTCGCCGCCGAGCAGGATACGTCCGCCCGGCTCGCGGGCGTTTTTCGGCAGGTAGCGCATGATCGACCAGGCAAGCGAGGTCTTGCCCGATCCGCTTTCGCCGACAAGGCCGAGGATCTCGCCGCGATTGATGGAAAGATCGATGGTCTTCAGCGCGTGAAACGGGCCGTTGGCGGTCTCATAGTCCAGCGAGTAGTTCTCGATCGAAAGGACCGGGTTGTTTTCCGTGTTTGTCATTTCCGTATTGCTCATGGGTGTCACCTCAGGTCCGCGGATTGAGGGCATCGCGGAGACCGTCGCCCAGAAGGTTGAAGCCGACGGCGACGATGGCGATCGCCACGCTCGGCCAGATCAGGATGCCGGCCGACATATGCATGTAACGGCGGGCTTCCGAGACCATCAGGCCCCATTCGGCAGCCGGCGGCTGTGCGCCGAGACCGAGGAAGGAGAGCGTCGCAAACAGCATGACGGCGAAGGACACGCGGATCGTCATTTCGACGATGATCGGCGCAATCACGTTCGGCAGCATTTCGCGGCGGATGATGTAGGCGGAGCTTTCGCCACGGGCGATTGCCGCATTTACATAGTCCTGCTTGCGCACGGAAAGCGCCACGCTTCGGGTAATGCGCGCCATGCCGGGGGCAAAGGCGATGGCGACGGCAACCAGTGCATTGACCGTGCTGGAGCCGAGAAGATTGACCACGAGAAGCGCAAACAACAGGCTCGGGATAGACATGACGGCATCGATCGTGCGCATGATCAGCTCGTCGGCGCGACCACCGAGAAAGGCGGAGGCGGTGCCGATCAGGGCGCCGATCAACGTGCCGGCAATGGTTGCCAGAACCGCCATCACGACGGTGGCGCGCGCGCCGATCAGCAGACGGCTGAAGATATCGCGGCCATACTGGTCAGTGCCGAGCCAATACATCAGGCTTGGACCTTTATAGCGCGCAAGCGGTGACAGTTTTTCCGGATCGTAGGGCGCAAGCATCGGGCCGAATACGACGATAGCCAGGACCAGCACCACGAGGAAGGTGCCGATGGCGCCCTGCGGCGTCTTCAAAAGACGTTTCAAGAACTCAGTCATACTGGATCCTCTTGTCGAGCCAGGCATAGAGGATGTCGGCGATGAAATTGACGATCGAATAGGTGGCGGCCATGATCAGCACGCCGGCCTGGATGGCGGGCAGGTCACGCGCCTGAATGGCGACGATCAGCTGACGGCCGATGCCGGGAATGGCGAAGATTTCTTCCACGACGATGACGCCGCCAAGCAGATAACCGACATCGAGCGCGACGATGGTGATGGTCGGCAGAAGCGCATTGCGCAGCGCATGGCGACGCAGCACATGCCCGCGGGACATGCCCTTCAGCCTTGCGGCGCGGATATAGTCCGTATGCAGCACATCGACGAGTTCGGAACGCACCATGCGGGAAACGTGGGCGATCAGGATGATCGAGATGACGCAGACGGGCAGAACCAGATGCGCGATACCGCCGAAGAAGTCTTCGGTGAGCGGCACGTAGCCGGTCGGCGGCAGCCACTTCATCCAGTCGGCAAAGACGAGGACCGCAATGGTGGCGGTGACGAATTCCGGCAGTGCCACACCTGCATAGGACACGAGGCTGACCACCATGTCGGCGATCTTGCCGCGGCGGATCGCAGCGATGATGCCGAGCGGAATGGCAAGCACCAGCATCAGTCCGATGGAAAACAGCGCCAGAAGCAGCGAGCGCCCAAGCGCTTCGAACATCGCCGGGCCGACCGGCTGGCCGGTGCGCAGCGACGTGCCGAGGTCGCCCTGCACGACATGCCAGAGCCAGCTGAAATATTGCTGCCATATCGGCGCATCGAGGCCCATGGTCTGGCGCAGTGCATCGAGCGCTTCCGGGGTGGCGTTTTCGCCCAGCATCATGACGGCGGCGTCGGCGGGCAGGATCTGGGTGATGGCGAAGACGATGAGCGACACGACGAAAAGCGTGTAGACGATCATCACCAGCCGCTTGGCTATATAGTTCGGAGACAGGGGCGTGTTCCTTGCTCAAGAGGGCCGGACGCTCGTTTCAGCGTCCGGCGATATTGACGACGGGATCAGCCGCGCTTCGGCGCCTTGTCGTTCAGCGAAGCGTAGTCGAGGCGGAAGACCGAGGCGCGCGGATGCGCTTCGAAACCTTCGACCCAGCTGCGCTTGGCGGCGAGAACGTCGAAGAAGGACGGGATGATCGAGGGGACTTCCTCGTTCATGATTTCCTGTGCCCTGGTGTAGAGCTCGGTGCGCTTTGCCTCGTCGGTCGTGCCACGGGCTTCAGCCACGAGCGCATCGAAATCCTTGTTGTTCCAACGCGTCTCGTTCCAGGCTGCATCCGATGTGTAGAGCAGCTTGAAGATACCGTCCGGGGTCGGCTGCATGTTGTAGAAGCCGACATAAAACGCGCCCTTTTTCCACACCTGTTCCAGGTAGGTCGCATGCGGCATGGTCTGGACATTGATGGTGATGCCCGCTTCCTTGGCCATTTCGCGCAATGCAACGGCAAGCTGAGTGCGCACGGCCGGACGGTCGGATGCGATCAGGGTTGCTTCCAGCCCGTTCGGGAATCCGGCCTCAGTGAGAAGCTTCTTGGCTTCCTCGATATTGGCTTCACGCTGCTTGACCTGGCTGAAGAACCGATAGGACGGGTTGAGCGGCGTGTCGTTGCCGATCGTGCCGAAACCTTCTGTAACGAAGCCGACCATGGCCTCGCGATCGACCGTCAATGCAATCGCACGGCGAACGCGCGGATCATTGAACGGCGCCGTGTCGCAGCCGAAGTTGATGTTGCAGAACTGACCGGACGGCGTGCGCAGCGTCTCGATACCATCGGTGCCGTCGATGCGCAGGAATTCGGTCGGCTGGATCGTCGAGATGATGTCGATATTGCCAGAAATCAGCGCCGAACCTTCGGCAGAGATATCCGGGAAGACCTGCACTTCGACGCGGTCGAGGTAAGGACGCGCCGGATCGTAATATTTCTCGT
The DNA here is from genome assembly GCA_900469445.1 of Hyphomicrobiales bacterium. Taxonomy (GTDB): domain Bacteria; phylum Pseudomonadota; class Alphaproteobacteria; order Rhizobiales; family Rhizobiaceae; genus Neorhizobium. The sequence goes on along the minus strand of UBXM01000006.1, from coordinate 37,835 downwards.
TGCGCTCAACCACGATCAGGCGGTCCGGCTCGTAGGAGACGAGCTTGAACGGACCGGTGCCGACAGCCTTGGTCGACAGGCTCTTCAGGTCGCCGGTAGCAATCGCGGCCGGAATAATGCGTGCGTTGGTATAGGCAACCGAGACCGGCAAGTCGGCATAGGCGCCGGAAAGCTTGAACAGAACGGTCGCATCGTCGACAGCGACGATATCAGAGATCGGGCCGACATTGTTGCGGCCGGGCGAGGCCGTTGCCGGATCGAGGATTGCCTTGAACGTGGCGACGACATCGTTTGCCGTAAAGGGCGAACCGTCATGGAAGGTGACACCGGTGCGCAGCTTGAAGGTCCATTCGGTGAGCACGTCATTGGCGCTCCAGCTTTCGGCGAGATCCGGCTCGATCGACATGTCGACCTTGAGGCGCGTCAGATTGCTGTAGAGCAGCTCGGTCACCATGTATTCCGGGTTGACGCGCGTCAGAAGCGGATGAATGACGCTTGCCGCCTGGTCGACGGAGATCTTCAGCGTACCACCGCGGACAGGTGTCGCCGCCTGGGCAAAACTCATCGAGGGGGCGGCAAGGATGGCGGCGGTGCCGGCGAGGAAGAAGCGGCGTTTCATTTCCAGCATGTTTCAGTTCCCTTTTTATGAGTTACGGTTTTCTGGAATTTCGTGTTTCTGGGATCGAGTCGGCGGCGAAATCCGCCGCGAGATAGGCGAGAATGCTTTTGGCGAGCGCGACGATATCCTTGCGCGTCGTATGTTCTTCCGGGCTGTGGATGCAGCTTTCCGGTCGGCCGAGACCGCCGAGCAGCACTTCCGGGCCGAAGCCTGCCTTCTGTACGTAACCGAAGTCGGAGCAGCTCGCCGCACCCCATTTGTGAAAATCCTCCGGCTCGTAGCCGAAGCCGAGCGAAAGCGCCTGCTGCCAGCGCGGCCAATGCGGCCCGTCCGGATCATCGGTCGGGATCAGGTGGCCGACGAGATCGATGGCGAGCTTGAGATCGGCACCGGCGAGGCAGTCGCGGATCGCGGTCTCGATTTCGGCGCGCGCTTCGTCGTAACGTTCCTCCGGCGCGTAACGGCGCGAAACGAGGATCTTGATTTCAGCCGGCACCTGTCCGCCCGCAGTACCGCCATTGACTGCGGCCACGGTCAGCGAGGGCCGAAGCGGTCCGGTCGCATGCGGCGGCGGCGCAAGCTTCGATGAACGTTTGGCGATTTCCGGCTTCAGCGCAACGAGCGCATTCAGCACCGGCAGCGCGCCTTCGATGGCGTTGATGCCGGCACCGGTTCGGTTCCCTTCGCCGGCATGCACGGCATGGCCGGTAATCGTCACCTGCAGATTGAAAATGCCGAAACAGCCGGCCCAGACACGCGGCGCGGCCGATCCGTTGAAATTGAGGATATGGCCCTTCAACTTGCCCTGTTCGGCGAGATAACGAATGCCGGGATAAAGCCCGCCTTCCTCATCGGTGCAAAGCAGCAGCATCGGATCATAGGCGAGTGCAACGCCATTTTCCTTCGCCGCGCGCAATGCCAGAAGCGTGGCGGCGATCGTGCCCTTCATGTCGGCAGCACCGAGACCGTAGAGATTGTCGCCCTCGATCGTCAGCGACAGCGGATCGCGTGACCATCCCGGCGCCACCGGAACTGTATCGACGTGGTAATAAAGCCCGCAGACGGGTCTTCCGCTCTCGCGGGTCGCCACAAGGTTCGTCCGCTCGCCCGATGCCGGGCCGCCGGGCACGAACCAGAGTTCGCGGGGAACGGTGACGCGGTCGAAATTAAAACCGAGAGGCGCAAGCAGTTCGGCCATCAGATCGGCAAACGGACCATAACCTTCGCCCGGTGGAAACGAGGTATCGACCGCAATCATCCGTGCCAAATCCTGAACGGCGATCTCGACATCACGGTCAATCGCTGTCATGGCAGACATCAGGGTGTCGTGCTGCGAGACGGATTTCTGCTCGTTCATCGGAGGATCCTCACCCCAGCGCTCGCCTCCTCAGCTTGCGCTTTAATATAAACTATATAGTAATCTGCGTAGATCGAGCTCATGAGTCAACTCTAAAGAAGAGGCAAATAATTGCCAGAACTGCCCAATATTTCATCAGAAGCACAGAAGCTCGGAGAGCTGTCTTTGCCGCTCTATGAAGTGGTAAAACGGCAGATCACGGAAGCGATCATGTTAGGCAAGCTGGAACCCGGCTCCGTTCTGCCTAGCGAAGTGGCATTGTCCCAAACCTACGGCGTGGCCGTCGGCACAATTCGCCGTGCCCTCATGGATCTCACCAATGACGGGATTCTCAGCCGTCGCCGCAAGACGGGTACGGTCGTCACCGGCCGCAAACCGCAGCACAGCCTGCGCCTGTTCTTCCAATATTTCCGCCTGCATGGGCTCGACGGATCGCTCAGCAGGTCGGTGACCACGGTGACCTCACTCGATCACGCGACGGCGTCCGCCAGGGAAGCCGAAAAGCTGCAGATCGACAAAGACGCACCGATCATCCGCTTCCACCGCTATAGAAGCATCGATGACAAGCCGATCATGCATGAAACCCTGACACTGCCGGGCGAAAGAGTGCCGAATTTTCCGGAGCGAAAAGAAGATATTCCTTCGCTTTTCTACCTGCACTTGCTGGAGCATCACGGCATCCGCATCTCGGCAGTGCGCGAGCAGATCGGCGCCGACCTTGCCAATGAGGACGACGCCCGCTGGCTGAACCTGAAACTGCCTGCGGCGGTGCTGACCATCGACGAAGTTGCCTATGATCAGATGGCGGTACCAGTGCTGATTTCTTCACACCGGGCCACCACCGCAAACCACAGATATGTCAACGAAGTCCAGTGACATGAAGGCCGGACCGATCTGTCGGTCCGGCTGATCCGCGATTACTCAATATCCCTCGTCGCACAGTTTTGCGACCTGATCGATCGTCAGGGCATCGATGCCGAGCGCCGGGAGAAGATCGTTCTGTCCCGGCAGATCATGGCCGGTTGCCGCCGACATCATGGCAATGCCCGCATCATGCAACATCGTCGGCTTGCCGGCGAGACGGCCGAGCAGCGAGGTCGGCACGAGGCCGAAGGGAACGTCCTCATAGATATAACGGCTGTCGACCGTCGTCGGGCCGAAACCGCCGCGGCCTTCCGCATGCATCTGCTGGTTCATCTCCGATACGGTTCCCATCGGCACATGGAAGGACAGCGAAAAATGTTCGCGCACGGTGCGCACCGAAAGGCCGAGCGTGGCGGCAATCGCAAGGCGTTCCTCGTCGAGCGTTTCGATGACACGGCCGACGGTCGGGGTGATGTTGTCGCCCTGTCCCCAGGTCTCGCCCTTTTCCATGCGCGTCAGGTTGAGGAGTGCAATGCCGAGATGGTTCTGCGGATTGAGGTTGCTCAGCGAAATCGCCATCACCCCGTCACGCTTGACGAAACGATCGCCGAAAAGCTCCGTGCAGAGCGCATGGCCGGCATCGATCTCGGATTTCGGCAGGGTTGCGATATCCACCTTCTGCCGAACCGTGTTGACCTTGACCGTCGTCATGTCCGGCTGCAGGCGGCCGGTGAGAAGCGTGGTGCCCCAGACGCTGATCGGCAGTTTCACGCCACGCGCGGCCAGACCTTTCGACAGGTAGAGCGCGCCAAACGAGCAATGCGAGGAGATGATCACCGGCTGGCCCGGCTTCAGATGCGGCAAGGCTGCATCGAAAGCGGCCTTGTGACCATAACCCGGAAGCGCGACGACGATCACCTCGGCCGAGGTCACCGCTTCCTCACAATCCCTGGCGATCCGCACCCGGCCGGAGAATTCGAAGGCTCCATTCGCGGTCAGCTCGGCACCATCAGCCAGCGCCTTGGTGCTTCTTCCCGATGGCGACCAGAGCATGGGATCATGGCCTTCCTTCGCGAGATAGGCGGCCATTCCAAATGCGATCGATCCGGCTCCGAGGATACTGACGCGCATGGTTTCTCCTTGATGATTGAGACGATTTTTAAACGCAGGGGTGGCGTTACATGTATTTGGTCGGAAGCGCCGTTGTAAACTTCATTTCCTCCATGGCGATGGAAGAGCTCAGGTCAGAGAATTCCAGCCGGCTGATCAGGTTCTTGTAGACCTGGTCGTAGACATCGATATCCGGCACCACGACACGCAGCAGATAATCGGCGTCACCGGTCAGCCGATAGGCCTCAAGTATCTCGGGGATCTCCTTGATCTCCTTGCGGAAATCATCGAGCCAGTTGGTCGTGTGGCGCGGCACCTTGACGGAGATGAAGATCGTCATCGGCACATTTGCCATGCGCCTGTCGATCAGCGCCACCTTCGAGCGGATCAGGCCGATATCCTCCATCCGCTTGATCCGGCGCCAGCACGGCGTATGCGACAGACCCACTTCCTCGGCGATCTCGACCACCGACTTTTCGGCATTCTGCTGAAGGATCTCGATGATCTTCCGGTCTATTTGGTCAAACATGACGGCTCCGGGATAAAATTGCGCTTTGACACTTCGGCGTGGGACATTTTTCTCTCGAACGCGGCAGCAATAAAGAATGGTTGTTCGCGCCGGACCGGCGGTAGCGATAATTTGCGCTCACCCCACCCTCCTGGCGGACGCATATCCGCCCAAAATCCGTGCAGCGATGATCAAAATTTAAACCATCGAGAAATTCTGTCAAATCATCCTATCGAATAGGCGATCTGATAGGATCATATTGCAACAATAATCTGATCATCGTCAAAAAAAGCAATCCGTCTTCATGCCCGTTTGTCTACCCTCTTTCCAAACACAACAACCGTATGGGTGGAAAGATGAAAAGGATTGGTCTGATCGGCGGCATGAGCTGGGAAAGCACGGCGGTTTATTACCGCCGCGTCAACGAGCAGGTTCGCGAGCGACTTGGAGGGCTGAATTCCGCAGATGTGGTAATGCGCTCTGTCAATTTTCAGGATATCGTAACCCTTCAAAAACTGGGGGCCTGGGAACAGGCGGCAGGCGAATTGAGCAAGGTGGCGAGAGATCTGGAACAGGCGGGCGCAGACATGATCCTGATCTGCACCAACACGATGCACCGTCTGGCGGACGACGTGCAAAGCTCGGTGGACGTGCCTCTGCTTCATATTGCCGACGTGACCGGAGAGGCCGTCACGGCTGCCGGATGCAGGCGTCCGTTGCTGCTCGCCACCCGCTACACGATGGAACAGGATTTCTACCGTCGCCGGGTGGAAGACAAGTTCGGCCTGACGGTTCTGGTTCCCGATGCGGAAGACCGGCAGGACGTGCACGACATCATCTTTTCCGAACTCTGCTGCGGCGTCGTCAAGAGCGCCTCGCATCAGCGTTATCTGGATATCGTCGAGAAGGGCAAGGCGGCGGGCGCCGACAGCGTCATTCTCGGCTGCACGGAAATCGGGCTTTTGGTGAGCGCCGAGGATTTCGACATTCCGACATTCGATTCGACCCTGCTGCATGCGGATGCGGCGGTCGACATATCACTTGCGGCGGCCAGAACGGCCAAGGCGGAGACAGGGCTGGCAGCGCCGATACACTAGCTGGGGGTGTGAAGTCTGCAATGCCTAGGGGAACCCGGACAGGACAATAAGGAGACTGACATGCGAGACTTCACACAGACACGCCGTTCGACGCTCAAGATGCTGGCCGCTGGGACCGGCATCCTGGCCGCCCCCTCGATCGTCCGCCCCGCCATGGCGCAGAGCAAGGTGGTCAACATCACCACCTACGACAAGTTCGTGCCTCAGTCCTTCATCGACCAGTTCCAGAAGGACACCGGCATCGAAGTCCGCATCCGCCTCACCGACGACCAGGGCAAGCAGTACAATCTGCTGGCCGCCGAAGGCAATGCGCCGTCCACCGATATCGTCACCGTTACCGGCCACCGCCTGTCGCAGTTCATCACCTCCAACTTGCTTTCGCCGCTCGACACGGGCCGGATCGGCAACTGGAACAAGCTTGCGCCGGCCTATGCCGGCGCGCCGCAGCTGACCATCGACGGCAAGACCTATGGCGTGCCGCTTCTCGCCGGTTTTGAAGGCCTCGTGCGCAACACGGATTACACCAAGGCGTCCGACAGCTGGGAAATCATGTTCGACGAGGAATACAAGGAGCTGACTTCCTACATCGTCTCCGACTTCCTCTCGATCGTCATGCGCTATCAGGGTAGCGACGGCGACTACGTCACCTATGAAGGCAAGGATGCGATTGCCCAGGAAGCCACCAACAAGGCCCGCGACTACCTGATTGCGCAAAAGGGCCAGGTCCGCAAATATTACGATGCCGGCTCCGAAGTGCAGCAGATGTTCGTCAACGAGGACATCTATGTGGCGCAGGCCTGGTCCGGCCCGGCCGCCAAGCTGATCATGGACGGCCACCCGATCGAGCTGTCCATCCCGAAGGAAGGCACCTACGGCTTCCTCTATTCGTTCAACGTCGTCAACAACGCGCCGAATGCGGAAGCCGCCTACACGTTCCTCAACGCGATCATGGCGTCGCCGGAAATCGGCGCGGCGATGACCCGCCAGTCCGGTTTTGCCTCGGCCTTTGCCGGTGTCGACACGGTGCTGGACGAAAAGGAACGCGCCGCCATGACGCTTCCGGACGAGCAGATGCAGCGCATCCAGTTCTTCAGCTCGAAGAACCGCAAGATGAAGAACGACATGATCGACAAGGCAACTGCCGAAGTGAAGGCAGGCTGATCCGCCCATCCGTAATACCGAAGGCCGGTCCCGCAACAGGGACCGGCCGCCCGGAACTGCAGTCAAAAGCAAAAAGACGAATGGGAACGAAATGATGGTCGACAGTAGCATGACCGAGACCGCGAAAGCGTCTCAGAGAGCCGGCCCGTCCTATGCCGGATGGATCGGCAAGCTGGTGAATTCGCCGCTTTACGCCGCAACGATCGGCCTTGTCGCCAATAGCCGTATGGCGCGCCTCGGGCTTCTTCTGGCGATCCCGCTCATCTGGATCATCGGCCTGCATATCGGTCCGATCTACCAGATGGCGCGTATCAGCGTGATGGACAATTATCCGCCCTCTGCGGAAGGCGCGGTCTACACGCTCGACAATTACCGGCTCTTTTTCCGCGAGCCGCTCTATTTCATGCCCTTCCTGCGCAGCATCATCTTTGCCGTCTGCGTCACCGCCACGACACTGATCGTCGTTTATCCGGTCGCCTATTACGTCGCCAAGGTGGTGAAGCCAGAAAACCGGACACGTGCCTTGCTTCTGCTTCTGACGCCGTTTTGGGCCGGCGAGCTGATCCGCACCTTTTCGGTCATCATGTTCCTGGCCAATCGCGGCGCGGTCAACGTCTTCCTGCGCGAGATCGGCCTGATCGACCGGCCGATCATCCTGCTCTACAATTATTTCTCGCTGAGCTTCGGCGTCATCTATCTGATCTCGCTGTTCATGCTGCTGCCGCTTTATTCGGCGATTGAGAAGATCCCGACCTCGCTGGTCGATGCCGCAGCCGATCTCGGCGCGGGACCATGGCAGCGTTTCCGCCGTGTTATCCTGCCCCTGTCGAAGGACGGCATCATCTCCGGCTGCAGCCTCGTTTATCTCACCTCGATCGGTGTTTTCGCCGCCCCGCTTCTGCTCGGCGGGCCGAACTCGACGATCTTTCCGGAAATCATCGCCAGCCTGTTCCACGGGTCGAGCGACAAATGGCCGGAAGGCGCCGCCTTCTCCATGCTGATGCTTGCCGTCTCGCTGTCGACCGTCGGTCTGTTCATGCGTGTCGTCGGCGGCCGTTCCGTCAAGCTGATGTGAGGATCTGACCCATGCGCTCCTATTTCTCAGATATTCCCAAGACCGCGCTGCAGGCCTCCTACTGGCTCTTCGTGATCTACCTGCTTCTGCCTTTGGCACTGATGATGGCGATCTCCTTCAAGGACGCCAATTTCGTCGCCTTCCCGATCGATAAGTGGACGCTCAAATGGTATGCGCAGGTTCTTCAGGACCGGCAATTCCTTGAGGCCTGCCTCTATTCGATCTTCATCGCCCTGATGACGACGCTATTTGCGACGATCGTCGGCGTGTGGATCGCGCTTCTGATCTCCACCGAAGGCATGATTGCCCGCTCCGTCATCTTCGCGCTCGCCTGTCTTCCGGCCGTCGTGCCGGGCCTGATCAACGCCATCTCGATGCGTATCTTCATCCGCGTTCTGGATATCCCGACCGGCACCGGCGCGATCATTCTCGGCCATACCGTGCATGCCGTGCCCTTCGTCGTCATCATGGTGCTGACGCGGCTGCGGTCGATGCCGAACAATCTCGTCGATGCGGCGCGTGATCTCGGTGCCGACAGTTTCGTCGCCTTCATGCGCGTGACGCTGCCTTATCTCGCTCCGGCGCTTGCAGGCGGCATGGTCTTCTGCGTGCTGACCAGTATCGACGATTTCGTCCGCACCTTCTTCCTGGGCGGTTACCAGACCACCCTTCCCATGCTGATCTTTGCCAAGGTGCAGGGCGGCATGTCACCCGAAATCAACGCCATGGCGACCCTCGTGCTGATCGTGACCGCAGCCATCGGGCTCTACGCCGAACATCTCACCCGCCGTTCGAGGACCCGATAGCCATGCAGCCCGTTGTTCATTTTCGTAACGTCAACAAATATTACGGCTCCTCGCTCGCGGTCGACAATCTGGACCTCGCCATCGAACCCGGCCAGTTCGTCACCTTGCTCGGCCCGTCCGGCTGCGGCAAGTCGACGACGCTGCGCATGCTCGGCGGCTTCGAAATGCCGACATCCGGTGAAATCTTCCTTGACGGCCAGGAGATCAGCCAGCTTCCGCCCAACAAGCGCAACGTCAACATCGTTTTCCAGGACTATGCGCTCTTCCCGCATCTCAACGTCCGCCGCAATGTCGCCTTCGGCCTTGAGCTGAAGGGCATGGCGTCGGATGCGATCCACAAACGCACGATGGAGCTTCTGTCGCTGGTCAAGCTCACCGATTTTGCCGAGCGCATGCCGGGCCAGCTTTCCGGCGGCCAGCGCCAGCGTGTCGCGCTGATGCGGGCGCTCGCGCCGAACCCGAACGTGCTTCTGCTCGACGAGCCGCTTTCCGCGCTCGATGCAAAACTGCGCCAACAGATGCAGATCGAGCTGAAATCGATCCAGAAGACCACCGGCAAGACCTTCATCTTCGTCACTCATGACCAGGAAGAAGCGCTCACCATGTCGGATGTCGTCGTCGTCATGAATGCCGGCCGCATCGAGCAGATGGGCGATCCCCATACGCTTTACGCCAAGCCACGCAGCCGCTTCGTCGCCAATTTCATCGGCGAGACGAATTTCATCGAGGGCAAGCTGAAAGCAGTCGATGGCGGGCTCGCCGCGATCGAATGGAACGGCAGCGTAGTCCATGCCAACCTCAACGGCCATGGCCCGGCCGTCGGCAGCACGGTTGCCGCGGCGCTGCGCCCGGAAGCGATTACCGTCATCTCGGAGAAGCCGGCAAATACGATTGCCGTCTCCGGCCAGATCACCCAGCGCATATTCAAGGGCGACCATACGTCCCTGACGGTCAGCCTCGCCAACGGCCAGTCGCTGGTTGCCCAGCTCGATCCGGTGGCGCTGTCCCGCGTCACGGGCGACGACGTGTGGCTGACCTGGCGCGAAAGCGACGCCGTGGTGCTGGCCGACTGACCATTACAGCCGGTATCCCCGGCACCTTGCCCGGCCGTGTCATGCGGCCGGAACCATGGAAGATTTGAACCGAACAGGACCTGAACCCATGAGTCCCGAACCGATCCGCAGTTTCAACGATCCCAAGCTTTCAGACCTCAACGCCCGCGTTGCGCAGGACCTCGAATATCTGAACTATCCGCCCGCCAACTGGTCGCCTGCCCCCGCAAAGGTCGATGGCAAACCGGTCAGCGACGTGGTGATCATCGGCGGTGGCATGTGCGGTCTGGTCGGCTGGTTCGCGCTGTCCCGCGTCGGCATCCGCAATGTCAGGATCATCGACAAGGCACCAAAAGGTCGCGAAGGCCCGTGGAAAACCTTCGCCCGCATGGAAACCCTGCGCTCGCCGAAGACCCTGCTCGGCCCGGCCGCCGGCATGGCCTCGCTCACCTTCCGCGCCTGGTACACCGCACTTTTCGGCATTGCCAAGTGGGAGGAGCTTTACCGTATCCCGCGCCCGATGTGGATGGACTATCTCGACTGGTACCGTGACGTGCTCTCCATCCCGGTCGAAAACGGCATTCATGTCACCCGCATCGTCCCGCGTGAAGACGGGCTGCTGGAGCTTGAAATCGCCGGTGGCGCGGAAGAACCGATCCTGACCCGCAAGCTGGTCATGGCGACCGGCCGCGATGGTCTGGGTGCTGCCGAAATTCCCGGTTTCGTCGAGGGCATGCAGCGCGGCAAGAGCTGGGCACATTCCGCCGACGAGGTCGACTTCACCACCCTCAAGGGCAAGCGCGTCGTCGTCATCGGCGTCGGGGCCTCCGCCGTCGACAATGCAGCGGAAGCGCTGGAAGCCGGTGCCGGAGAGGTTCGCCTGCTCGCCCGCCGCAAGAAGATGCCGACCATCAACAAGCTGATGGGCATCGGCTCCTACGGCGTCACCGCCGGTTTTCCGAAGATCGATCCGAAATGGCGCTGGCGCCTGATGGATTATTCGACCAGGCAGCAGACCCCGGCCCCGCATGGCTCGACGCTGCGCGTCAGCCGCCACGCCAATGCGTTCTTCCATTTCGATTGCGGCATTGCCTCGATGAAGGAAGAGGGCGACGAAGTGGTCATCACCACCACCAACGGCCGCATCTTCCGCACCGATTTCGTCATCCTCGGCACCGGCTTTACCGTCGATCCTTTGGCTCGCAGCGAGCTTGAGCCCTACAAGGATCAGATCGCCTGCTGGGAAGACCGGATCACGCCGCCGGCCGACGAAGCGAACCCGAGCCTTGGCCGTTTCCCCTGGCTGGAAGACGATTTTTCCTTCACCGAAAAGACGCCGGGTAAGGCGCCTTGGCTCAAAAACATCCACTGCTTCAACTACGGCGCGACGATGAGCCTCGGCAAGGTCAGCGGCGATATCCCGGCGATCAGCGAGGGCGCGCAATGGCTTGCCCGCGGTGTTTCCGCCGGCCTGTTCATCGAGGATATCGACTACCACTGGGAAGCCCTGCTGGCTTACGAAAAACCGGAACTCGACGGTTCCGAATGGGTCGATGCCGACGCCGATCTCCCCGAACAGAAGACAGCTTGAGGATTTTCATGCGCAAGACAGTCTATTATTACCACGCTCTCAGTTCGCCCTGGGCCTATCTCGGCTGGCCGCAGTTCAAGGCGCTGATCGAAAAGCACGATCTCGACGTCGTCGTTCGCCCGACCCGCATCGTCACGGAAAATGGCGGCGTGCCTTTGCGCTCGCGCCCGCAGCCGCGGCAGGATTATCACGCGGTCGAACTCGATCGCTGGCGCAAGCGCCTCAACATGCCGCTAGTGCTCAAACCCAAACATTACCCGACTAACAATGAGTTTTCCGCCCGCATGGTGATCGCAGCCGACAGGCTAGGCCTTCCGGCGCTCGATCTCAGCCACGCCCTTCTTCACGCCCTCTGGAGCGAGGAACTGGACGTGACATTGCCCGAAGTCCGTATCGACGTCGCCAACCGTCTCGGCCTCGACGGCGCAAAACTGCAGGCGATGGAAGACCAGCCGGAGATCATGCAGGCCTGGCTCGACAGCCATGAAGAGGCCGGCAGACGCGGCGTCTTCGGCACTCCGACCTGGATCTACAAGGACGTGCTCTATTGGGGTCAGGACCGGCTGGACTTTCTCGACGAAGCCCTGTCGCAAGATTGAGGAATAAAATCATATGACGACCGAAACGACTGTCGATGTGATCGACAAGGTTCTGGGCCTTACCCCATCCTCGCCGCTACTTGCCCTGCGCGAGCAGCGCGCCAAGCTAAAACACCTCACCCAGACCAGTTATGTCGCGGCACTGCACCCGGCCGATCCGCGCAACTTTTCCTACGCGGAACGCGCCACCCTCGCCGCCCGCATGGCCGCTCTCTGGACCTCGCAGGAGCTTCTCACCCATTACCGCGACCTCGCCACGATGGAAGGTGCGAGCGGCGATGTGCTTTCCATCGCCGACCCCACATGGAAGCCGGAGGACGAGGCAAGCCGCCTCGCCGTCATCCTGCGCCATGTCGATCTGGTGACGAAAAACCCCAAGGCTGCCACCCGCGAGAATATCGAAAAGCTCTATGCCGCCGGCCTCGACGATCGCGATATCGTCACGCTCGCCGGCATCATCGCTTTCGTCAATTACCAGGTTCTGGTCGTCGCCGGCCTGAAGATGCTGAGGGACAACTGACATGTCTGACGCGGTCCACGAATTCACCCTCGATGCACTCGAATGGCATCCCTATGTCCAGCCGGTCGACCTCCAGCAGGCCACGCCCGAACAGCTCGACGCGCTGAAGGTCACGCCGTCCAATACAAAAGTTTCCGCCTATGTGCTGGTTCTGGCGCAGGAGACCGAGATGCTCGCCGAGCGCTCGCCGCTCTTCAACGACATCATGTATAGCGATGGCGGCCTGTCGCGTGGCGGCCGCGAACTCGGCGCGCTTGCCGCCTCCTTCGTCAACCACTGCATCTATTGCGCCCAGGTTCACGCCAACCGCTTCATCCAGCTGGAAAAGCGGCCGGAAGTGGTCGATGAGATCTACCAGAACGGTCTCGAAGCCGATCTTGGCGAATACGATCAGGCATTGTTCAATTTCGGCGTCGATCTGACCGCCCATCCGGATAATGTCGGGGTCTATCAGTTCTATCACTTGCGCGAGACCGGCCTGAGTGATCTTGAAATCCTCGATCTCATCCATTCCGTGGCGATCTTCGGCTGGGCCAACCGGCTGATGCACACGCTCGGAGAACCGCACCGGAAAGACTAAGTGACAAGCGCGACGACCGCAGACACCGCCCCCTCCTTCGAGGTCACCCATCGCGAAGTGCTGCGCATCGCGATCCCGATGATGATCGCCCATTTTTCGACCCCGCTCGTCAGCCTCGTGGCAACGGGCGTGATCGGGCAATTGGGGCAGGAGGCGCTGATCGGCGGCGTGGCGCTTGCCGCCGTCATCTTCGACGTGCTGTTCGTCACCTTCAATTTTTTGCGCGGAGCGACGACCGGATTTACCGCCCAGGCTTTTGGCGCAGGTGACCGCCGCTTCGAACAGCGCATGCTGCTCGGGGGCCTGACCATTTCCATGGTCGCAGGCCTAGTCATCCTGCTCCTGCACGTGCCCATCGGCAATCTCGGCCTCACCGTGCTCGGTGCCGATGGCGCGGTGGCGGATGCCGCAAAAGTCTATTTATCCTGGCGTGTGTGGTCGGCACCTTTCGTGCTGTTCAATTTCGTCGCCTTCGGCTGGATCATCGGCCGCGGTGATGCGCTCACCGCCATGCTTCTGCAGGGATTGCTCAATGGCCTCAATCTGGGCTTGAGCATCTGGTGGGTGCTTGGTCTCGATGGCGGCGTTGCAGGCCTTGCGATTGCCAGCCTCGTCTCGGAAATCGTCACCGCGATTGCCGGTGCAATCATCATCCTCTGTCGCACCGACAAGGCGAGCTGGAACTGGCCGGACCTGAAAAGCCTGCGCCGGCTTTTCTCGGTCAATGGCGACATGATGATCCGCTCGTTTGCGCTGCTGATCGGGCTTTCCTTCTTCACCCGCCAGAGCGGCGAACTCGGCATCGATATCCTCGCCGCCAATACGATCCTGCTTCGTTTCTATTTCTTCGGCGTCGCCTTCCTCGATGGTATCGCCACTGCCGCCGAACAGCTTGCCGGCCGCGCCGTTGGCGCCAGAAACCGCATCGCCTTCGAGCGAATGATAAAGCTCACGACGTTCTGGGCGCTGGTCTTCGGCGCGCTTGTCGCACTGTCATTCCTCGCCGGCGGCTGGTGGGTCATTGATCTGGCCTCCCCCAATGCCACGGTCGATCTTCTGGCTCAGGGCTTCCTGCCCTATGCCGCGATCATGCCTTTGGTCGGCGCCATCGCCTTCCAGATGGACGGCGTCTATATCGGCGCAACATGGTCGCGCGAGATGCGCAATCTCATGCTGCTCTCGCTCGCCACCTATTTTGCCGCCTGGGCCGTGCTGCAGCCGCTCTTCGGCAATCACGGCCTGTGGATCGCGCTTCTTCTGTTCCAGAGCGCCCGCAGCATTGCCTTCCGGCTGATGTTGCCGAAGCTGACGGCAAGAACACTCGGCTGAAACGCACCCGTCACGGCACCGGCGAAGAGGCCTTTTTCACCGAAGCTTCCTCTTCCGCATTGTCGTGATCCAGCACGCCCTGGATCATCTCGTCGGTCACACGGATCTCGGCGCCGATGGGCGACATCGCGGTTGCCGGCGCAAATGGCGCAACCTGCGTGGCTTCCGGCCGCGCACCGCGCCGCCACATGAAGAACACCACCATCAGCACGTTCAGCACCGCAAGCGACCAGAACAGGCCCGACGCGCCGAACTCGCTCATCGCAGCCGAGATCGTGATCGGGCTTATTGCCGAGCCGATCGAATTGACCAGAAGCATGCCCTGGATCATCGGCACCAGCGAATCCGCCGAGGCCCGGTCAGCGGCAAAGCTGACGGAAACCGGATAGATCGCGAAGATCCCGCCACCCAGCAGGAAGAGCGTGATCATCAGCGTGGTCGTATTCTGCGGCAGCGCCAGTATGACGCCGCAAAGCAGAAGGCAGGCCAAGGCGAGCGTGATCAGCACCACGCGGCGGTCCTGCTTGTCCGACCATCGCCCGACCGGATATTGCAGCACCATCGCGCCTAAAATGACATAGGCCATCATCATGCCGACCTCATCCACCGGCAGCCCGATATTCTGCAGGTAGAGCGGAAACAGCGTATAGACGGCCGCGATCGCGATACCCGAGCCGAAACAGCCCAGCACGCCACTCGGCGACATGTTGAACAATTGCAAAGGTTTGAGCGCCTCCACCCGATCCATCATCGGCATTTCCCGCGGCAGGATGACGATCGGAAGAACCGACAATGACGCCAGCATTGCCGCTGCAATGAAAGGTGCTGTGTCTCCGAGACCGCTGACCGTGCCCAGCAGCGCCTGACCAAGCGCGCCCGCCCCGTAGAATGCAATCATGTAGAGCGCCAGAAAGCGACCGCGCACACTCTGGTCCGCTGCCAGCAGCAACCAGCTCTCGATAACGAGAAAAACGCCGACGGTGGTCCAGCCATAGATCAACCGGACGAGGATCCATAGGGTCCAGTCGGTCGACAGCACCTGCATCAGGATGCTGACGACACCCAGCGAGGCGAAACTGGCATAGGCGCGAATATGCCCGATCCGTACGATCAGCCGGTCATGGAACATCGCGCCAAGCGTCAGGCCGACGAAATAGGCGGACGAAACGATACCGATCATCGCCGGCGAAGCGCCGGCCGCATCGAGACGCAGGGTGGTGATGGAAGACAGAAAACTGTTGCCGACGCTCAGGATGAACAGGCCGAGAAGCGGCGCCAAAACCGTCGCCAGGAGTTGCCTAGACATGAAGATCTCGTTTTAGGATTTTGGGAGAATGGCCGATGCCGATTTGGCATGTCGCCTGGCTGTGGCGGCGCGCAGTCCGCGGGATATTTCTCGACCTGATCGACATGTGGTCGTCAGCGCATTCATGCCTGGCTTCTTACACGGTGATAAACCCAAGTCTGCTGGAAACCGGCCGCCGCCGCATCCTGTTTCCAGTGTTCAAAATTCGACGCCTGTGTCGTCTGATTGCGACAAGACTTCTTGCCTAAAAACGGCATCTTCATGTCGCAAATTCAATAATCCGCGATCGCCTGAATTTCGGTTTCAATCAGTCGCCGAGAAGCTGGCGATCGTCCCCGTCACGGTTGCGCACCAGTTCTTCCTTGATCGCGCGCAGCGATTTCAGCGCTCTCGTTCGGTCTGCATAAGCGACCATATTGGCAAGGATATCGATCGCCGCCAGATAGGCGTAGCGCGTCGAGGTCGGCCGGAAGATATTCTTGCCCTCCGGCATCTCGATCGCGATCACCAGATCCGCCGCCTGCGCCACCGGCGAACCGCTCTGGGTCATCACGATCGTCGGGATCGAGCGTTCCCGCAGCAGTTCCAGGCAATGGACAAGCCCCATGTCACGGCCGGTGAATGACGAACCGAAGACGACAGTGCCGGGCTGGGCCGCTGCTGAAATCATCAGGTTCATCGCATGGTCATTGGAGGCATTGACCCGGCAGCTCAGGCGAAACAGCCGGTTATGCAGCTCGTTGACGATCATCGCCGAATTGCCGCTGGCGCCGAAGGCCTGAATGAAATCGGCGGCCCTGAGCATCTGCGCCGCCTTTTCGATGGCGCGCAGATCGAGCTGGCGATGCACTTCGAAAAGCGCATTCTGCGCTTTCGAGACGATATCCTGGGCGACTTCCTCCGCCGTTGCAGTCGGCGCTTCCGGCGTCATGTAGCGCAGGCCGACATAGGCGAGCCTTGCAAGCTGCACCTTGAAATCGGAATAGCCCTGGCAGCCCAGCCGCCTGCAGAAACGCGTCACGGTCGGCGGCGAAACACCGGCTTTTTCCGCCACCTCGATGATCGATGCGTTGACGACGAAATCGACATTTTCCAGCGCAAACTGCGCCAGCTTCGCCTCAAGACCGGAAAGCCTGCCGTCCTGATCGGAAAGGGCATGAAACAGATCCATTCGGTCTTTCCCCGGATTGGCGGATGACAGAAAAATGCATCCGCTGATGAAAATGAATTTCACTGAGACGCAATTTGATAGCATAGTACGGGCCAGCTTCAATGAAACTTGCGGTTTCTGCGAAAATAAAAGCAAATCCACCCCCGCGCGCTCAGGCCATTTCCAGGGCGCCTTTCCCGTAAACGAGGTCTTATCCATGAACTATCCGTGGCCCGAACCCGGCACGCCCCTTGATCAGGTTGCAACCCCGATGCCGGTGATCGACGAGACGCGGCTTGCCGCCAACATCGCCCGCGTTCAGGCCTATTGCGATAGTCACGGCAAGGCGTTCCGCCCGCATATCAAGACCCACAAGATCGCAGCCGTCGCCCGCCAGCAGGTGGAAGCCGGTGCCGTCGGCCTCAACTGCCAGAAGGTCACCGAGGCCGAAGTTTTTGCCGATGCCGGTTTCGATGACATCCTCATCACCTACAACATCCTCGGCGCAGCCAAGCTTGCCCGGTTGAAGGCGCTCAACGCCCGCGTCGCGAAACTCGCCGTTGTCGCCGACAGCGAGACCACCGTCGCTGGCCTTGCCTCCACCTTCGATGCCTCCCGCCCGCTGACCGTGCTGATCGAATGCGATACCGGCGCAAAACGCTGCGGCGTGCAGACGCCGGAAGCGGCCGTCGCGCTCGCGGAAAAGATCGCAGCCGCACCCGGCCTGCGTTTCGGCGGCATCATGACCTACCCGGCCATCGGCGGCGCAGAACAGGTCGAAGCTTTCATCGTCCGCACGATGGAACTGCTTGGCCAAAAGGGTATAGAATGCCCGGTCCGCTCCAGCGGCGGCTCGCCGGACCTGTTTTCCGCCCATCTCGTGCCGTCGGCCACCGAACATCGCGCCGGCACCTATGTTTATAACGACCGCAGCATGGCCCGCGCCGGCCATTGCACAAACGATGATCTGGCCATGCATATCCTCGCGACCGTCGTGTCCCGTCCCGCACCGGATCGCGCCGTGCTCGATAGCGGCTCGAAGGCGCTGACCTCGGATCTTCTCGGTTTTTCCGATTTCGGCTCGATCGCCGGTTATGATGGCGCGCGCATCGTTTCGCTCTCGGAAGAACACGCCGTCGTCGATATTTCAGCCTGCACGACGCCCTTCCCGGAAATCGGTGCCCAGGTAAAGGTTGTGCCGAACCATACCTGCGTCGTCACCAATCTTTTCGACCGCATGGTCTTCCATAAGGATGGCGTGGTCACGCGGGTTGAAAATGTCGATGCACGCGGAACCGTCTGGTAGCCGTTTGCGCTGAAAATTTTTATCGCGCCAAGCCGGCGAAAGGTGGCCTCGCCATCACGGCTTGCGCGGCATGATGAAAATCGGGCGTCCGTCGAGGGCGCCCTTTTTCATGTCGGATATTCCGTTAATGGAGACCGCCTGCTGCTTGCAGCAATGGAAGTCCTTGTTTTCAAAACGGAAATGCAGTTGCAACTGGAGCTTCGCTGCAATCCGGCAAATCCAGCCAGCATGAAAATTTTCTCAAAATTTCACAAACAAGAAAATAAATTACACAAAATAGTATGAAATCTGAAATTCCATTGACTTCATGCCGATTTGCCGCATTATGAAGAAAATAAATTACACCGAAACGGTGAGCGGGCGAACTGAGGAAATGGGTAATCGGATGATCCGAGAGCGCCTGGACTGTCCTTGAGCGACAGTCGCAAGAGCGGCTCCGGCGGACTTTAAATCAGCACAACATGGCAACGGCATTCGAGCCACGGCAGCGTCGGCTCCAAGGTCGAAGTGTATTCGGATAACAGAGACATGCGCATCTTCACCGCCTCGCTGGCGACCGAGACAAACACTTTTTCTCCCGTGCCAACGGATATGAACGCCTTCAAGGCGGCGTTTTATGCCGGGCCGGGCGAACATCCCGATACGCCGACGCTCTGCTCCTCCGTCGTCCCGATCCTGCGCCGCCGCGGCAGGGAAGAAGGTTTTACCGTCATCGAAGGCACGTCCTGCTGGGCTGAACCCGCAGGCCTCATCCAGCGCCAGACCTATGAGACGCTGCGTGATCAGATTCTGGCCGAACTGAAAGCCGCCCTGCCGGTCGATGGCGTGGTCCTTGGCCTGCATGGTGCGATGGCAGCCCAAGGCTATGACGATCCCGAAGGCGATCTCCTCTCCCGCGTCCGCGAAATCGTCGGCCCGGACGTGCTGATCGCCGCCGAATTCGACCCGCACAGCCATCTTACCGCTCTGCGCGTCGCCAACCTCGATATCATGGCCGCCTTCCTCGAATTCCCCCATACGGATTTCGAACAGCGCGGCGAGCATGTGGTCGAACTGGCGCTCCAGGCGTTGCGTGGAAAAATCAAGCCGGTCATCTCCACCTTCGACTGCCGGATGATCACCATCTTCCCGACCAGCCGCGAACCGATGCGCTCCTTCGTCGACCGCATGCAGGCGATGGAAGGCAAGGACGGCATCCTGTCCGCTTCCGTCATTCACGGTTTCATGGCCGGCGACCTGCCCGACATGGGCACCCGCATCGTCGTCGTCACCGACAATGAGAAGCAAAAGGGCGATGCGCTGGCGGAAAAGCTCGGCCGCGAACTCTATAGCCTGCGCAAGACCACCGCGATGCCGATGTTCGATACCGAGGAAGGCCTCGACAAGGCTATCGCCATCCGCGCCGCGCATCCTGAAAAGCCGGTGACGATCGCCGATGTCTGGGACAATCCCGGCGGCGGCGTGGCGGGCGACGCGACCTATATCCTGCGCCGGATGATGGAACGCGGCATGGACGATTTCGCCGTCGCCACGATCTGGGATCCGATTGCCGTCACCTTTTGCCATGCAGCAGGCGAAGGTGCTGAGTTGTCCTTGCGCGTCGGCGGCAAGTCGAGCCCGGAAGGCGGCGATCCGCTCGATCTGCGTGTTACCGTGCAAAAGGTCTTCGATGCCGGCTGGCAGAGCTTTCGCAATTCCCGCGTCACGCTTGGCAGCGCCGCGGTCATCCGCCCAGTCGGTACCAATATCGACATCGTGCTGATCACCAGCCGCACCCAGACTTATGAGCCGGATATCTTCTCCAATCAGGGCATCGATTTCGCCTCGAAATCCTTCATGCTGATCAAGTCGACCAACCATTTCTACGCGGGCTTCCAGCCGGTCTCCTCCGAGATCGTCTATATCGCCGCGCCGACTTCCTATCCGACCAATCCCGCAACGACGCCCTATCGCAAGGCGAGCCTGAAACTCTGGCCGCGCGTCGCCGATCCGCTGGGACTGGACGCCTGACATTCCGGCCGGACAGGAAAGCCGGCCGAAATCTTTGACCGAACCGAACGCAACAAGGGGAATGCTATGAAAAAGAGTGCACTTGTTCTGATGACGCTGGCGGCCTTGGCCGGCACCAGCACCTTGGCTCTGGCCCAGGCCAATGACGGCGTATTGACCGTTGCGACCATTGGCGAGCCGCCGACGCTCGACGTCATGCAGACGGCAACCGATATCGTGCTGACCATCGACCAGCACATTTTCGAGACCCTCTACACCTATGATGCCGAATGGAAGTCCGTACCGCTGCTGGCCGCCGGCATGCCGAAGATTTCCGAAGACGGCCTCACCTACACGATCCCGCTGCGCGAAGGCGTTACCTTCCATGACGGCAGCACCTTCGATTCCAAGGACGTCACTGCCTCGCTGAAGCGCTGGATGGCGGTCAATTCCAAGGGCAAGCAGGTTGCCGGTATCGTCGAAAGCCTGACGGAAGAGGGCGACCACTCCGTCGTCTTCAAGCTGAAGTCGCGTTACGCGCCGCTGCTCGCCACGCTGTCGCAGGCCTCCGTCATCCTGCCGTCGGAAAAGATCGCCGACACGCTGACCGAATTCGTCGGCACCGGCCCTTATGCTCTCAAAGAGCGCAAGCCTGACCAGTACACCCAGCTCGTCCGTTTCGACGGCTACAAATCGCCCGAAGGCGAGCCGAGCAACTATGCCGGCAAGCGCGAGGCGATCGCCAAGGAAATCCGTTTCGTTCCGGTTCCCGATGCCAATACCCGCGTCGAAGGCCTGATTTCCGGCCAGTTCGATTATGCGGATTCGCTTCCGGTCAGCGCCTTCGAGCGCGTCGAGGGCAGCAGCAATGCCAAGCCCGTCATCTTCCGCGATGCCGGCTGGGCGTCGATGAACATGAACATGAAGGAAGGCCTGCTGGCCAAGAAGGAACTGCGTCAGGCGGTTCAGGTTGCGCTCAACCCGAACGACATGATGATGGCCGCCTTCTCCGACACGCGCTTCTTCAGCGTCGATGCCTCGATCTTCCCGGAAGGTTCCTTCTGGCATACCGAAGAAGGTGTCGCCCGTTACGGCGACGGCAATCCGGAAGAAGCTGCCAAGCTCCTGGAAGCCGGCGGTTACGACGGCACGCCGATCCGCCTCCTGACCAGCCGCCAGTACGAGTTCCACTACAAGATCGGCGAAGTCGCCAAGGCCTATCTCGAAGCCGCCGGCTTCAAGGTCGACCTGCAGGTGGTCGACTGGGCAACGCTGACCACCCGCCGCGCGGATTCGAAGGCATGGGACATCTTCATCACCCATTCCAACTTCCCGGGTGACCCGACGACGATCAACACGATCACCGACACCTATCCGGGCTGGTACGTCTCCGATCAGAAGGCCAAGGCCGTCGCGACCTATATGGACGCCACCACCGACGACGCCAAGAAAGCGGCATGGGACGGCATCCAGACGGTCATCTATGATGATGCACCGCTCTTTAAGGTCGGCAACTTCAATGCCGTTTCCGGTCTCGCCAACGGCGTTTCCGGTTACGAGCCGACCTACTGGCCGCATTTCTGGAACGTGACCCCGAAGAAGTAAGCTGAAAGCAATTCCAGCAGAAGCGGGCACCGTTTTTGCTGGAATTGCGCAGAAACCAAGGACTAGACTATGGCAAGGATCGTACAGGCGCTGCTGAAACGGCTGGGGGGCATGGCAATCGTGCTCGCCCTCGTCGTGACGGTGGTCTTCATCATCGTCCGCGTCACGCCCGGCGATCCTGCCGCCGTCATGCTGGGGTCGGATGCGACCCCGGAAGATATCGCGCAATTGCGCACCAAGATGGGGCTCGATGCACCGCTTCTCATGCAATATGGCCAGTTCGTGCTTGGCATATTGCAGGGCGATCTCGGCCAGTCGATCTTCCTCAACCAGCCGGTCACGACAGCGCTTGCCGCACGTGCCGAACCGACCTTTTTCCTCACCCTCTTCTCGATCCTGATCGCGGTTGCGATCGCGCTTCCGGTCGGCATCCTGTCGGCCGTCAAGCGCGGCACGATCTTCGACCAGATCGTCGTGACGCTCACCATGGTCGCCGCCAGCGTGCCGAGCTTCTGGCTCGGCCTGATCCTGATCCAGGTCTTTGCCGTCGGTCAGGGCTGGTTCCCGGCTTCAGGTTACGGCGGGCCCGAAACCCCGTTCCTCGAGCGCCTGCACCATCTCGTTCTGCCGGCAGTGGCTCTCGGCGTCGTCAATTCGGCGCTGATCACCCGCTTCACCCGTGCCGCCATGCTCGATGTTTTAGGCGATGATTACGTCCGCACCGCCCGCGCCAAGGGCGCCGGTGAAGGCCGCGTCATCCTCAAACATGCCTTAAAGAACGCGATGATCCCGATCATCACCGTCATCGGCCTCTCCATCGCCATGCTGGTTGCCGGTGCCGTCGTTACCGAAACCGTTTTCGGCCTGCCCGGCGTCGGCAATCTCGTCGTCTCGGCCGTTCTCCGTCGCGATTATCCGGTCATTCAGGGCGCGCTTCTCGTCGTTGCCGCCATTTATGTCCTCATCAACTTCATCGTCGACATGCTTTATATTCTCGTTGATCCGCGGGTGCGCCTATGACCACGATGGCTTCCGTTTCCATGCCCTTCGCATCGGGCCTGCGCCGCCTTTTCGGCAATCGCGCCATGCTTTTCGGTGCGATCATCCTCGCAATCGTCATTCTGGCCGCGCTGCTTGCCCCTTGGGTCGCGCCCTATGCGCCGAACAAGCTGTCGATCATCAACAAGCTGAAGCCGCCGTCGATGACGAACTTCTTCGGCACCGACGAATTCGGCCGCGATATCTTCTCCCGCGCCATCTTTGCCGGCCGCATCTCGCTGCTGGTCAGCCTCGGCGTCGTGGTCATCTCCACCGTGCTCGGTGTCATCCTCGGCGTTGCCGCGGGCTTCTTCCGCAGCCTCGATGCGCCGATTTCGCGCCTGCTCGATGCGATGATGTCCTTTCCGGACATCCTGCTCGCCATCGCGCTGGTCGCCGCTCTCGGCCCGTCGCTGACAACCGTCATCCTGGCGCTCGGCATCACCTATGCGCCGCGTCTCGCCCGTATCGTCCGCGGCTCGACGCTGGTCCTGCGAGAGCTGCCCTATATCGAAGCGGCCGTCGCCATGGGCCTGCCTACCTGGCAGATCCTTGCCCGCCACGTGCTGCTCAACCTCGCCTCCCCCATCCTCGTGCAGGCAACCTTCGTTTTCGCCTCGGCGATGCTGGCCGAAGCAAGCCTCTCCTTCCTCGGCGTCGGCGTTTCCACCGACATGCCGACCTGGGGCACGATGCTGGCATCCGGCCGCGAATACATGAACAACGCACCGTGGCTGATGGTGTTTCCGGGCCTCGCCATCGTCTTCTCGGTTCTCTCCCTGCAATTGCTGGGCGACGGCCTGCGCGATCTCGTCGATCCGCGTCTCGCCAAGGAAAGCTGATCATGACCGACACAAACACGAAAAAGCCGGTGCTCTCGGTCGAGAACCTGACGACCTCGTTCAAGACCCAAGAAGGCTGGAAAGCCGTCATCCGCAATATCAGCCTGCATGTCGATGCCGGCGAAACGGTCGCCATCGTCGGTGAAAGCGGCTCCGGCAAGAGCGTCACGGCGCTGTCGACCATGCGGCTTCTGCCCGCCGGTCGCTCGCGTACCGAAGGCCGCATCCTGCTCGACGGCACGGATCTCTTGAAGGCCAGCGAAGCCGAGATGCGCAAGGTGCGCGGCGGCTCGATCGGCATGATCTTTCAGGAGCCGATGACCTCGCTCAACCCGGTCTTCACCATCGGCAACCAGATCGCCGAGGCGCTCGTGCTGCATCGCGGCCTGTCATGGAGCGAGGCGGAAGCCGAAACCGTGCGGCTGATGGAACGGGTGCGTATTCCCGCCGCCAAAACCCGTCTTCACGAATATCCGCACAAATTCTCCGGCGGCATGCGCCAGCGCGTGATGATCGCCATGGCGCTCGCCTGCCGCCCGAAACTGCTGATCGCCGACGAACCGACCACGGCGCTCGACGTGACGATCCAGGCCGAAATCCTCCACCTGCTGCGCGAGCTTCAGCGGGAGGAAAACATGGGCGTGCTGTTCATCACCCATGACATGGGCGTGGTCGCCGAAATCGCCGACCGCACCGTGGTCATGTTCCGCGGCGACATGGTCGAGACCGGCAAGACCGACGAAATTTTTGCCGCGCCGACCGCGACCTATACCAAGTCGCTGCTCGCCTCGATCCCGCGCCTCGGCACGATGGGCGCTGCCGTCGCTCCAAAACGTTTTCCCGAAGTCGATGCCTCGACCGGCACCGCCGTCGATGGCCGCGAAATGAACCCGGTCGCGTCAACCGTCGCGCCGATCCTCAAGGTCGACAATCTCGCCGTCCGCTTCGATCTTCCGAATGGCCGCGTCCATGCCGTCGAAGATGTCTCCTTCGACCTGCGCCCCGGTGAAACCCTGTCATTGGTGGGTGAATCCGGCTGCGGCAAGTCGACGACCGGCCGCGCCATCATCCGCCTGCTCAATCCGTCCGCCGGTTCGATCGTCATCGACGGTCAGGACGTGACCAAGGCCGGCACGCGGGAACTGCGCACCATGCGCCGCACCTCGCAGATGATCTTTCAGGATCCGTTCGCCTCGCTCAACCCGCGCATCACCGTCGGCTCGGCAATTGCCGAACCCATCCTCGCCCATGGCCTGATGGGCCGAAAGGATGCCAAGGCCCGCGTTGCCGAGCTTCTGGAACAGGTCGGCCTTTCCGCCACGATGGCCGATCGGCATCCGCATGAGTTCTCCGGCGGCCAGCGACAGCGTATTTCAATTGCCCGCGCATTGGCGCTCGATCCGAAATTCATCGTTGCCGACGAAGCCGTCTCGGCGCTCGACGTGTCGGTCAAGGCGCAGGTCTCCAACCTGCTGCTCGACCTTCAGGAAAAGCGCGGCCTCGCCTATCTCTTCATCAGCCATGACATGGCGGTGGTCGAGCGGATGAGCCATCGTGTCGCCGTGATGTTCCTCGGCGAAATCGTCGAGATCGGCCCGCGTGCCGCTATCTTCGACAATCCGCAACATGCCTATACGCAGCGTCTGATCTCCGCCGTGCCGATCCCCGATCCGTCACGCCGCGGCCAGACCCCGCCGCCTTTGACCGAAGAGATCAAGAGCCCCGTGCGGCCCTTCGATTACGTCGCGCCGAAGCGGACCTATCGCGAGGTTTCGCCCGGTCATTTCGTGCAGGATGTGAGCTGAAGCAATGCCAGCAAAAGCGTGAAGCGGTTTTGCCTCCGGCATTGCGAAACATATAAACACCCTGCCCCTACCCACCTGGAATAGAAAGACGATCCCATGAGCAGCAAGAAACTCATCCGTTACGATGTCGCCGACGCCCAGGCCGGCGGCCAGCGCCGCCCCTTCGCCAAGGCCGTCCGCGCCGGTGATTTCGTTTATGTTTCGGGCCAGGTGCCGACTGTCGACGGCGAAGTCATCGTCGGCAATATCGTCGCCCAGACCGAACAGGTGATCGAGAACATCAAGTCGGTTCTGGCTTTGGCCGATTGCACGCTGGAACACGTGGTCAAGGTCAATGTCTGGCTCGACGACGCCCGCGACTTCTCGAGCTTCAACGCCGTTTTCCAGAAACACTTCATCGACCACCCGCCGGCCCGCTCCACCGTCGAATCCCCGATGATGGTCGACGTCAAGGTCGAGATGGACGTCATCGCCTACAAGCCGCTGGATTGATGGGAAGAACCGGCGGGAGAGCTTCTGTTTAGGAAGCCTGCCGGTCCTTTTTCGGCAAAGAAGCCACCCCAACCACCGTCATCCTCGGGCTTGACCCGAGGATCCATACGCAGGCACCTTCTCCTCATGTTCCTTCTTAGAAGGAAACAATCGGCCTTGGTCTGAGCGTTACTTGTTCGTGCCTGGATCCTCGGGTCAAGCCCGAGGATGACGACCGAGAGGGAGGTTGCCCTACGCGAGCGCTTACAGCGCCGCCCGCCTGTCGTGCCGCGCCACCCGCGCCAGCAGGTAATCCACCTCGGCCTTCGCCGTCGCCGTCAGCATCTGCGCCGGCTTGCGCTGAGGGTCCGAAGCAATAACCCCGCGCCGCTTCAGCACATGCTTGCGCACCGCAAGGCCGATGCCGAGCTGCTGCTCGTAGCGGATCAGCGGCAGATGTGCGTCGAACAGGTCATGCGCCTCGTCGCGCTTGCCCGCAGCAAACAACGACACCAGCTCCGTCAGCATGTCGGGGAAACCGTAACCGGTCATCGCGCCGTCTGCGCCGCGTTCCGGTTCGAAATCGAGGAACATGCCGCCATTGCCGCAGAGGATGGAGAAGTCGCGCAGCTCGCCGGATTTCTGCATCGCGCGCAGCTTCGAAATCTTCTCCAGGCCCGGCCAGTCCTCATGCTTCAGCATCAGGCAGGATGGATGATTGGCAATCACCCTGGCAATGACACCGGCAGAGATGACGACGTTGAGCGTCAGCGGATAATCCTGCAGCACCCAAGGCACATCGTCGCCGACCGCCTCCACCGCACCGGCGAAATAGTTGATGATCTGATCGTCGGTCCTGAGCGCCGGCGTCGGCGCGATCATCACGCCTGAAGCCCCCATATCCATCGAGCTGCGGGCGAGCGACCGCATCGCCGCAAAACCCGGTGCCGAAACACCGACGATCACCGGGATCTCGGCCCGCTCGACCACCCGCTTGATGATCGCCCGGCTTTCCTCCGGCTCCAGCTTCGGCGCCTCGCCCATGATGCCGAGAATGGTGATGCCGGTGCAGCCGCTCTCCTGATAGAAATCCGTCAGCCGGTCGACCGAGTTGAAATCGATCGATCCGTCGTCATGAAACGGCGTGGCGGCAATCGCATAGACGCCCTTGGCCCCTGTATTGAAAGTCATGTTTCCTCCCGGATATCGAAGCGTGTCCGTTTCGGATCATCGCTTCCGATCTGAATGTCTAATCAGATATCGTCGGGGAGGCCATTGTCGATGCAAATGAACCGGTAAAGAGCGTAATTCACCGGATGTTGCAAAGGCCTGATCAGCCAGGAAGGCCCTGCGGAGGAGCTCCAGCCAGGCTGAAATAGGCATATACGGCACCGAAAAAGGCGATCACGGCCAGAATGGTGAGAACACGCTTCAGCCAGGGCGGCGTCTGGCGCGGTGGCTTCGGCTGTTTCGGCCGCTGAAACTTGAGGACATTGTCGTTCATGCAGATGTTCTAGCCGAGCCCTTGTCGAAAGCCAACGAGGATCGTTGGCCTATCCCCGATTGCGCGTGAAGGCTCCGGCATGCCCCCACCCACGGTCTGAAAAATTCGGAGGCGGGCGGGCTGGTCTAGGGCCTTGTCTCCGGCCGTCGAAAGATCACCCCTGAAGTTCGGCGGAGCGGAGCGCCGCGCCTTCCCACTTCGAAGACTTCGACAAAAGAAAAGGGCGGCCCCGAAGCCGCCCTTTCTGATTGTCGATCACCTGGCGCTATCAAGCAGCCTTGGCGTCGCCGTCGAACTGGCCGCACCAGTCGTTGGCGGAAACCACCGGCCAGAAGCCGCGGGCATCGGCCGCCGGCTGCGTGACCGGCGGGTTGAAACGACAGAGGCCAGCGTCAACCGGTGCCGCACCGGCGTTTACGACGTGATCTTCATAAAACGAGCAGGCCTTGCAGGAATTATCTTTGGACATGTGGCTCTCCTTCTTCAAATGTTGGGCTCAAAACCTGAGACCCAAACTCATAAATCTTAGAATGATTCTAAAAGAAGGATTGAGTCTTTGCAACCACCCAAAACGCGGGCAGGAAAAGATTCTGCAGTTTTCGCCTGCGGCATTTGACCACCGGTCCACCGCCAAGCGCTGCGACTCACTGCGATTCCTTTGAGACCGATTCTCGCTTTCGCAGGGCAGATTCGGATGTTTTCGGCACCGGAGATGCCTTGCGCATGCAAGGCGCCTGACACGCCGGAAACCCTTCAAAAATCAGGAAAATCCTTTATCTTCAATAGGATGAACTTATTTTCATGGAGTCTGATTTTCTTGGATTAAGGAACGCTTCACCAGAAATTCCTTGTCACTTTTCGGGAAACGCAGATACTAGCGGCAGTTTCCCAGAAACTTGAGTTTTGTCGCCAGAACGGTTCCATATGAACGCGCATTCGAAATTGCCATCCTTTGAGTTTGACGAGAAGATCCTGCTTCAAGGTGCAGAGATCTCGCGTCGGCTCGACCAGCTTCGGATGGAAAAGTTTCCTCCGAACGCGAGGAAGACGTTGCGCAAGTTCTCGATGGCCGAAGTTGCGCATTATCTCGGCGTCAGCCCGAACAATTTGAAGCGCCTCCATCTTGAAGGCAAGGGACCAACGCCGACGACATCCACCGGCGGCCGGCGATTCTATACCGGCGAACAGATGCGGGAATTGCGGTTTTTCCTCGACAAGACCGGCAAATCCGACGCCAAGAAATACGTCCCCCACCGCAAGGAAGGTGACAAGCTGCAGGTCATAGCGGTCGTCAACTTCAAGGGCGGCTCGGGCAAAACGACGACGACGGCCCATCTGGCCCAGCATCTGGCGCTGACCGGTCACCGCGTTCTTGCCATCGACCTCGACCCTCAGGCATCGCTGTCTGCCCTGCACGGTTTTCAGCCGGAGTTGGACAGGAACCCCTCGCTTTATGACGCGATCCGTTATGATGACGAGAAGAAGCCGCTTGCCGACATCATCCAGCAGACCAATTTTCCGGACCTGGACATCATTCCGGCCAATCTGGAACTGCAGGAATACGAATACGATACCCCACTGGCGATGCAGACCTCCAACGAGGGCAAGCGCTTCTTTACCCGGCTAGGTAAGGCGCTGCGAGAGGTCGAGGACCGTTACGACGTCGTCATCGTCGACTGCCCTCCGCAGCTCGGTTACCTGACGCTGACGGCCTTGACGGCTTCAACCTCGGTGCTGATCACCGTTCATCCGCAGATGCTTGATCTCATGTCGATGAGCCAGTTCCTGCTGATGCTCGGCAACATTATCAAAACGATCAAGCGCGCCGGCGCCAATGTCGAGATGGACTGGCTGCGCTACCTGATCACCCGATACGAGCCGACGGACGTGCCGCAGGCGCAGATGCTCGGTTTCATGCAGTCGATGCTGGCGGAGGAAATTCTCAAGAACCCGATGGTCAAGTCGACGGCAATCTCCGATGCCGGCCTTACCAAGCAGACGCTTTACGAAGTCGAGCGCGCCAATTTCACCCGCGAAACCTATGACCGCGCCATCGACTGCATGGACAGCGTCAATTTCGAGATACAGGGGCTGATCCACAGCGCCTGGGGGAGAATGTGATGGCGCGCAAGAACCCGTTTGCCAATCTGATGAACGAGGACCGGCCGGATAACGGCGTGGCACTCGATTATACGGTCAAGGGCGCGTCCCGCTCGATCATCTCGACGATCGACGAGCTGGCGGAGCGCGCCGACAAGATGCTGGAAGGCGAAACGGTCGTCGAGCTTTCCCCGGACGTTATCGAGGAATCCTTCATCCGCGACCGTCTTGAAGAAGACCCGCAGGAATTCGACGATCTCGTTGCCGCGATCCGCGAACATGGACAAACAAGCCCCATTCTTGTTCGCCCTCACCCGCATCATGACGGCCGCTATATGGTCGTGTTCGGCCATCGCCGGCTGAAGGCTGCAACCCTGCTCGAGCGCAATGTCCGCGCGGTGGTCAAGCCGATCTCCGACCGTGAGCATGTCATTGCCCAGGGGCAGGAAAATTCCGCTCGCGCCAATCTTTCGTTCATAGAAAAGGCAACCTTTGCTCGTCGGCTTTCAGAGTTACATTACGACAATGACAGCACGATTGTGATGACCGCCTTATCTGTGGATAAGGCGACATTGTCCAAGATGATGTCCGTCGCCAACATGCCTCGCGACATTCTGGAAGCGATCGGCGGCGCCAAGCTGCCAGGCCGAGACCGCTGGTACGAGTTGAAACTGCTTCTGGAAAAGCCTGCCAATCTCGCCAAGTTGCGCGAGGTTCTGGCTGCGACCGACCTTACCGGCCTCAATGGCGACGCCCGCTTTGCCTTCGTTTTCGATGCGCTGACCCGCAAGAAGATCGTCGGTTATGCGAAATCGCCGAAGAAGTCGAAATGGGTACCGAAGGACAAGAACGTTGCGCGGGCCGTTTCGGCCGAGATCCGCAATGATGGAAAGAATTACACTTTGGCGCTGAAGGCCAGGGACGCTGTTGGTTTTGGTGAATTCATCGCCGACAGCCTCGACGACCTTTACGCCGAATATCGTCGTCTCATGAAGGAATAGGAACCGACCAAAAGAAAAAAGCCCCCAAAACGTTTCCGTCGTGGAAGCTTCTCTCTGATTAAGCACCTGCAGAATCGCATTTCCACGAATCACAGTCAAGAGTTTTTGGCACCGTTTTGGTGAGCGGCTTTCTTTTGCCTGAAGAAAGGTGAAGTGAAAGATGCGAACTGGACTTGTGACGACGCCTTTCGGGCGGCGGCCGATGACGCTTGCCTTGGTAAAAGGCCAGCTTCAATCGTCCGACGACCGGATGAGGCGCCCCGTCGAGAAATGGAAAGTGTTTCGCGACATTTCCGAAGCACGTCAGTTGCTCGGTCTGCATGACCGTGCGCTTGCCGTTCTCGATGCCCTGCTGACCTTCTATCCGAGCAACGAACTTGGGCATGGCGACAAGCTTGTCGTCTTCCCGTCGAATGCGCAGCTTTCGGTTCGCGCCCATGGCATAACCGGCACCACCCTGCGCCGTCATCTGGCAGCCCTTGTCGAAGCCGGTCTCATCCATCGTCGCGACAGCCCGAACGGCAAACGTTATGCCCATCGCGGACATGGTGGCCAAATCGAGGAAGCGTTCGGTTTCAATCTCGAACCGCTGCTGCTGCGCGCCGGTGAACTTGCCGCACTCGCACAACAGGTCTCTGCCGAAAAGACCCGCTTCAAGCGCGCCAAGGAAGCATTGACCCTTTGCCGCCGTGACATCCGCAAACTTCTGACCGCCGCTCTCGAGGAAGGTATCGAAGGCGACTGGCAGATGATGGAGGACGTCTATGCATCCCTGATCTCGCGTCTGCCCCGCTCTCCAAACCGGACGGTGGTCGAAACCGTGCTCGGCGATCTGGAGGTCTTGCGTCAGGAGATCGTCAATCGTTTGGAAACACAGATAAAAACGGAGAATACAGACACCAATGACATCCAAAATGGATGCCACATACAGAATTCAGATTCCGAATCCATCTATGAACTTGAACCTGGCTCTGAGAAGGAGCTTGAAGCGAAATCCGAGCCAACCAAGCTCAAGCAGCACGAGACGCCCAAAACCTTCCCGTTGAGCATGGTGCTGCGAGCCTGCCCGCAAATGCTGGATTATGCCAGCGGCGGTCAGATCGGCAATTGGCGCGATTTCATCGGGACGGCCGTGCTGGTTCGCTCGATGCTCGGCGTCAGCCCGTCAGCCTATCAGCAGGCCTGCGAGACACTGGGGCAGGAAAATGCTGCCGTGGCCTTGGCCTGCATTCTCGAACGTGCAGGACATATCAACTCCGCCGGTGGTTATCTGCGAGACCTCACCGCAAGAGCTGAGCGTGCCGAGTTCTCGCTCGGGCCTATGCTCATGGCTCTGATGCGGGCCAATGCCGGTGAGGGACTTAAACGAACGGGATAACCGCGCAAACTCGTCGTTGACGGCAGTCAAAATGACAGTTTTATTTAAACATTTCCGATAGATAAGCGGAAGTGAGAGAGATTTTTTGACCGCTGATCAGGCTGAACAGTGGCAGTACTCCTACAAACTGCTTCGTTTTATTGGAATGGCCGGATGTGAACGTACTGCTTGGAACGGTATCGCCGGGAAAACTGTGATCAAGAAAAAGGCCGCTCCCACTTTCGTAAGAACGGCCTCAACAAAGTTTCGAATTATCAGACAATCCCACCGCTGCCACCGACAACAGCCGGGCGTTCAGCGGCGACCTTCTTGCGGTAACCGCTTTCGCGATAGGCAGCGATCGGATCAATCGCACCACCGGCCCGGCGACGGGCTTCGGCGAGGATCGGTTCCACATCGGTTCGGTAGGCACGCTTCAGAGTATCGGTTGCCATCAGGGCGTCGTTGCCCTGCTGATAACCGTCCAGCGCGTTGCGATCGACGATCAAAGCCTGGGCATAGGCGCGGCGGATCTCGTTGGCGCTCGCAATCAGGCTTTCGATCGGGTCGGTGACGTTATGCGACTGGTCGATCATATGGGCCGGGTGGAAACCCTTGACGCCACGAGCTTCGGCATCGACCAGCTCGTTAAAGACGAGGAAGAGACGGTAGGGTTCGATCGAACCGGCATCGAGGTCGTCATCACCATATTTGGAATCGTTGAAATGGA
Organism: Hyphomicrobiales bacterium; assembly: GCA_900469445.1. Classification (GTDB taxonomy): domain Bacteria; phylum Pseudomonadota; class Alphaproteobacteria; order Rhizobiales; family Rhizobiaceae; genus Neorhizobium. Next base: position 5,363 of record UBXM01000006.1, on the reverse strand, counting down.
AACCGCCGAGCTTTCCGAACTGGATCAGGCGGGCGACGATCATTTCGATATTGGTATTGGGCGCATGGTGGCCGAGATCGACGAGGCAGAAGGCCTTTTCACCGAGTGTCTGGGCAATCAGCAGGTTGCTGCCCCAGTCCTGCACGACGGTGGAATAGAAGGCGGGTTCGTACATCTTGTGTTCGGAGAACAGCCGCCAGTCATCCGGCAAGGCCTTGTAGATATCCGCCATCGAGGAAAGGTAACGTTCGAACTGGCGGGTAAAGTTGGCCTGACCCGGGAAGTTGGAACCGTCACCGATCCAGACGGTCAAAGCCTTGGAGCCGATGGCGTTACCGATTTCGATACATTCGATATTGTGCTCGACAGCCTGCGCACGGGTGGCGGCGTCGGTATGGCTGAGCGAACCGTATTTATAGGAATGTGCCTGGCCGGGCGCATCGGAAAAAGTGTTGGAGTTCATCGCGTCGAAGCCGAGGCCGAGCGAATTCCCCTTTGCCTTCAGGTCCTTGGGGTCTGTCTTGTCCCACGGAATATGCAGCGAAACCGTCGGCGTTGCGCGGGTCAACTCATTGATGACGGAGCAATCTTCCAGCTTGTCGAAAATTCCGCGTGGTTCCCCCTGCCCCGGGAAACGGGCAAAACGTGTCCCGCCGGTACCGACACCCCAGGACGGAACGGCGACGAAAAATTCCGACACCTTTTTCGTGATCGCTTCGATATCGACGCCGCGGCGCGACAGGTTTTCGCCAAGCGCGGCATAGTCCGAACCGAGCGCTGCTTCATTGCGTTTGTTGTGTTCGCCGATCATGTCTGGCGAAATCATCGTCTCGGTCATTTTTCCTCCTTGGCAGTCGAACGAATTCGCGCCGTCTGCGTTGTATCGTGCTGTTTTAGAAAGTTGAGGTTTTCATGGACGTTATTCGCATCCTTCTCGCCATCATCCTGCCGCCTGTGGGCGTTTTTCTGCAGGTCGGTCTCGGCCTGCATTTCTGGCTGAATATTCTGCTGACGCTTTGCGGCTACATTCCCGGTATCATTCACGCAATCTGGGTGATCCTGCGCAAGTAGCCTGAACCTGCCACCGGGATGGAATTCCACGGTGGCAGGCAGATGTTCTTAGCGCGTAAAGCTCTGGGCGTTGCCGGCATCGACATTGATGATATTGCCGGTCGATTTGGCCGAGAGGTCCGAGGCGAGGAAGTAGATCGCCTCGGCAATGTCTTCCGGGAAGACGTTGAGCTTGAGCATGGAACGCTTGCGGTAATGTTCCTCCAGCTCGGTCACGTCGATCTTGGAAGAGGTGGCCCGCTGTTCGCGCCACTCGCCGCTCCAGATTTTCGAGCCGCGAAGAACTGCATCCGGGTTGACGGTGTTGACGCGGATGCCGGCATCCGCGCCTTCAAGCGCCAGGCAACGGGCGAGATGGATTTCGGCAGCCTTGGCGGTGCAATAGGCCGACGCGTTGGGCGACGAGGCAAGCCCGTTCTTGGAAGCGACGAAGACGACATTGCCGCCGATCTTCTGGCGGCGGAACAGGCGGAAGGCTTCGCGGGAAACCAGGAAATAACCGGTGGCAAGAATGTCGATATTCTTGTTCCACATGGCAAGCGTGGTGTCTTCCACCGGCGCCGAAGAGGCGATACCGGCATTGGAGACGAGAATATCGACGCCGCCGAATTCTACGGAAGCTTCGATGAAAGCGTTCGCGACCGCATTTTCATCGGTCACGTCCAGCTTTACACCGCGCACCGCGTCAGCGCCAAAACGCTTGGCGAAGTCCGCTTCCGCCTCAGTCAGCGCATTTTGATCGATATCCGCCAGAACCACGCAGGCTCCCTCGCCGATCAGGCGGGTTGCCGTCGCCCGACCAATGCCGCCGGCGCCGCCGGTGACGAAAGCGACCTGGCCGGCAAGGCTTTTCGGCTTCGGCATGCGCTGCAGCTTTGCTTCTTCCAGCAACCAATATTCGATATCGAAGGCTTCCTGTTCCGGCAGGCCCTGATATTCCGAAACGGTGGAAGCGCCGCGCATGACATTGATTGCGTTGACATAAAACTCGCCGGCGATGCGGGCGGTCGCCTTGTCCTTGGCAAAAGAGAGCATGCCGACACCCGGAACCAGGAAGATGACCGGGTTGGGGTCGCGCATCTTGGGCGAGTTGTCGTGTTTGCAGCTCTCGTAATAACGAGTGTAATCGGCGCGGTAATCTTCCAGCGCCTTGTCCAGACCGGCGATCACGGCGTCTGCATCGGGCTTCGCCGGATCGAAGTCGACGATCAGCGGACGGATCTTCGTGCGCAGGAAGTGGTCAGGGCAGGAGGTGCCGAGCGCACCGAGCGAGCCTAAATTCTTCGAATTGACGAATTCGAGCACGGCATCCTGATCGTCGAAATGGCCGAGCTTGCGCTCCGCCTTGCCGATACGGCCGCGGATTTCCGGCATCAACCTGGCGGCGATGGCACGGCGTTCTTCTGCACCGAGGCTTTTTGCGACGGCACCGCCGAAGATCGTCTTGCCTTCTGTTTCCTTGGCAAACCACTCGATCGCCTTGTTGATGATCTCGAGCGTCAGCAGATAGCAATCCTTGGCATCCTCGGCCCAGGTGAACAGGCCGTGGCTTTCCAGCACGACGCCCTTCGCGGTCGGGTTCGCCTTGACGAAGGCTTCGAGATCGAGGCCGAGCTGGAAACCGGGGCGGCGCCAGGGCAGCCAGCCGATATCATTGCCGAAGATTTTTTGTGTCAGTTCCTTGGAATTCTTCGAGGCGGCAATCGCGATGATCGCATCCGGATGCATGTGATCGACATGGGTGAAGGGGACGAAACCGTGCAGCGGCGTATCGATGGAAGCGGCGCGCGGATTGAGGTTGAAGGTGCAATGGGGCAAGAAACCGACCATGCGGTCTTCATCCTCAACACCCTTATAGATGCCCTTCAGCGCTTCCAGCTTGTCCATATAGAGCGTGGAGAAACCATCGAGCTTGATGGTGCCGACATCACCGCCGGACCCCTTGACCCACATGACCTTGACCTTCTCCCCGGTCAGCGGATCGGTTTCCATGACCTTGGCGGAGGTATTGCCGCCGCCATAATTGGTGATGCGCTTGTCGCTGCCCAGAAGATTGGAGCGATAAAGCAGCTTGCCCGGCTCATCGAGCTTGGCAGCATAGGCATCATCCCAGCGGTTATCGAGAAGGCGGATTTGGCCCGACATGTCGTCCTCCCTGACGGTATCTTGTGACGGCGCTGGTCCTCCTGCGCCGTTTGTGCGACAGGATATCGCGCGATGTTTAGTCGCTTGTCAATCGTAATTGATCAACTTCGATCATGTTGCGTCGCAACATAAAGCCTAGTGATCGTTTGTGATTGACAACTTTTAGAAACTGATAATAGTTGAGCGCAGGAGGAGACCATGCACGAACGCGAACGACATCGCATCATCTTGAGCGCGATCCAGGAAAAGCCTGTGATCACGGTGCAGGATATTGCCGACCTGACGGATGCGTCCGAGGCAACGATCCGCCGTGATATCGCGTCTCTGCATGTGCAGGGCAAGCTGCGCCGGGTGCGTGGCGGGGCAGAAGCGATGCATCCGCCGCAGATCGGGCAATTGGCGGCGCGCTCGTTTCGTGTGTCTGAATCCGTCAATATCGATAAAAAACGCTCAATTGCGCGACAGGCCGTCGATCTGTGTGACGAGGGTGACTCGATCATCATCAATGGTGGTACGACCACCTTTCAGATGGTGCATTACATGGCCGCGCGCCGCATGCAGGTGATGACCAATTCCTTCGCAATCGCCGAGCATCTGGTCAAGCATTCGAAGAACAATGTGACGGTGCCGGGCGGTACGATCTATCGCGAGCAGAGCCTGATCCTGTCGCCTTTCGACAATGATGCGATCCGCAATTTCTATGCCCGCCGCATCTTTATCGGCGCTCAAGGCATCGGTCCGCTGGGCATCATGGAACCGGATGCGCTGGTGATCCAGAGCGAGCAGAAGCTGATGAGCCAGGCGGAGGAACTGGTGGTTATGGTCGATTCATCGAAATTCCAGCGGCGGTCGAGCATGATCCTGTGTCCGCTGGAGCGCGTGACGACGATCATTACCGATGACGGGATTTCGGAAGAGGCCATGAAAATGGTGGAGGACGCCGGAGTTCGACTGATCATTGCGGGGGCGGGGAACGCCACGCAGGCAGGCGAGGAAGATACCCCGTCGGTCGCTTGAAGCACCGGCGGGAGGAAATGCACATAGGTTCAGACTTTTGGGTTCAATCTTTGGGAGGAGAATTGACATGAAACTTTCGAAAAAACTGGCACTCGGCGTGGCTCTGGCCGTCGTCATGATGTCGTCGGCGGCAAGTGCGGCCGACATGAAGATCGCGCTTGTGGTGAAATCGCTCGGCAACGGCTTCTTCGAAGCCGCCAACAAGGGCGCACAGGAAGCCGCCAAGGAACTCGGCGGTGTCGAGATCATCTATACCGGCCCGACCACGACGACGGCGGAAGGCCAGATCGAAGTCATCAACTCGCTGATCGCTCAAGGCGTCGATGCAATCGCCATTTCCGCCAACGATCCGGATGCGGTCGTGCCGGCGCTGAAGAAGGCGGCCCAGCGCGGCATCAAGGTGATCTCCTGGGATAGTGGTGTTGCACCGGAAGGCCGTATCCTGCAGCTCAACCCATCTTCCAGCGAGCTGATCGGCAAGATGTGCCTGCAGCTGGCTGCCAACCACCTCGAAGGCGGCAAGGGCGACTTTGCCATTCTCTCTGCCACCACCACCTCGACCAACCAGAATATCTGGATCGGCGAGATGAAGAAGCAGCTGAAGGATTTTGCCGGCCTGAACCTCGCCACCACGGTTTATGGTGATGACCTTGCCGACAAATCCTATCGTGAAGCCCAGGGTCTTTTGACCTCGCAGCCGAACGTCAAGGTTATCGTTGCGCCGACCACGGTCGGCGTGCTGGCGGCGTCGCAGGCGGTGAAGGATGCCGGCAAGATCGGCCAGGTCTATGTGACGGGTCTTGGTCTTCCGTCTGAAATGGCGGGCGCCATCAAGTCCGGTGCGACCAAGGAATTCGCCATCTGGAACCCGATCGATCTCGGCTACAGCGCCACCCAGATCTCCTATCATCTCGTAAAGGGCGATACCGACGGCAAGCCGGGTTCGGAAATCGAGGCCGGCCGTATGGGCAAGATCAAGATCGGCGACAATGGCGAGGCCGCCATGGCCGATCCGTTCATCTATGACGCGAAGAATATCGACGAGTTCTCGAAGATCTTCTGATCTGCCTAACTCTCGCTTCTGCCCCTCACCCTAACCCTCTCCCCGCTTGCGGGGAGAGGGGACGTGC
>UBXM01000051.1 GCA_900469445.1 Hyphomicrobiales bacterium | reverse complement strand
AGCTGCCGCCGATCTGGGGAATTGGGATCGCGACATGCTGGACTGTGCGCATAGCCGGCCGGGCGTGGTGCGCCGTCAAAATGCAAGACAGCTGAACACCGCTCCCGCGCCGGGTAATGAGAAGGTCGAAAGGGAAGATGGCCCATCGAAGGGGCGCTACCGGCTCGTCGTCAATGGTTTCGAAGCCGAGATGACCTACAGCCGAGCTGGTGAGGCACTGATCATCATCGACCATACGGATGTACCCTCGGCCTTGCGTGGGCGAAAAATCGGGGAGCGGATGGTGAGGCAGGCCATTGAGGACGCGAGGCGTGACGGCGTCGCCATCATTGCTCTTTGCCCTTTTGCGAAAGCGCAAATCGATCGTCATCCTGAATGGCAGGATGTTCTTAAGAGGTAAGTTCACGCACCGGGCAACATGGTTGCGTCGAGGTCGGAGGATAGATGCAGGAGAAAACCTTCAAATTTCAGGAGGCCGACACCACACTTCTGGCCGCCGTCGATGACGCAATCGAGCGCGCCGTTGAAACCGCCGGGCCTGAGCTGCAAGCGCTTGGTATCGGCAGGACACCGCATGACTACTTCGCGGATGCTGCACTTCGGCACCTGTTTCTGCGGTTATGCGGCGCCGACCCGCAAACCAATACGGGCGGCGATCCCGAAGCGGCATGGGAAATCCTCTATATGGGCCGCAGTGTCGCTCGCTATTGGGAAAGGGAGCGAGGCGTTCCCGCCGTGATACGGCGGAAAAAGGATCGGCCGGAAGACATTGAAAAAGATGCGAGCGAACGCCGGCTGCTGACGCTCGCCGCAAGGGACTTCACCGTGAAAACCGCTATCCGTGTTTTAATCGATCATGCGCGCGAGTCCAATCCGCAAATCGATGAGCGCTTTGAGGCGCTAATTGACGCCCGCCATGAACGCCTGGAGAATGTTTCGGAGACGGACCGAGAGTTCACCGAAAATGCCCGCAGATACATGCGTCTCCTGACCGGGCTGCCGAAATAGACGGTGAGAACCCTTCCTGACGATGCGCACTCTCAAAAGAGGTGAAATCATGGCGGAAAGCTGTCCCGTACTCACACCGGTCGAGAAAGAGGTCGTCGACATCATAAAGCGCGCCGATCACGCTGTGGCTGCTGCTGTGTCCCGGGCCTTGCAGGAGGTGACCAGTCAGGCTGCCGAAGAAATGCAGGAGGTCGGGCAGGGCGAAGCCGCGCCCTCGCTCCAGTATTTTGCCAGCGTCATCCATCAGCGCATGTATTGCCTGATATGCGGCGCGAACCCGGACACATTTGAAGGAGGCGATGCGGATATAGCCTACCATGTCATACGCAACAGCCAAGGCATTGCCAAACAATACTGGTCGGCGGATATTGAGCCCTACCCACTTCCTCCGCTCAAACAGGGCTAAGCATCAACACACTGCCGCCGGCTGACTCCAGTCGTTGCAGATATCCCTCCGCTTCGAGTGGCCTGACCCCATTTCGCCACGCCAAATGCTATGGTCAGTGGATGGCGGCTCGGATGAGTGCGTTGAACGTTCGTATTGCTTCGGTTTCCCTACATCTTCCGCGACGCAGGCTACCCGCAAGCGCTTCACCGGCACCGACCAGTCCGACACAACATCTTGTGAGCTCTAAATCTGACAATTGACTGTGTGCTGACAGCACTTCAACGAACATCTGCACGCAGTTATCCAGAAGTTCCTGGAAGACGACCGCCTTCTCCTCGCTTCCGGCCAGCGCGGCACCGACCGCTTGAAACTCTCCATCGGTTTTAGAGGCGCAACGGATGTAGGCGGCTGAAAGCATGCTCACAGTCTCCTCCGGTCCTTTTGGATCACGCGCCATCGCATTCCGAAAGACATCAACCACCTCCATGTCTATCAAGCGATAAAGCGCAATCAGCAGGACAGATCGCGTTTCAAAATGGTCGTAAATAACAGGCTTGGACAGGCCGGCGCGTTCGGCCAAGTGACCGAGGGTCAGGCGATCGGCGCCTTCTTCCCGGACGATCGTCCTTGCCATGTTCAGCAGTTGCAGCCGTCTCTCCGGCTTAGGCAGGCGTCGCTGTATCTGTGTCGAAGTTTTAGGTCTGCTCACTGCGAAACTTTCACGGAACCTAATTTTGGTAGCTTAGTTTTTTCCGAAAGGCAGGTTAACAAGGAGACGCGTCAATGTCAGCAGGAGCCCATTTCCCCGGTGGCGAATATCCGCTGCACGAGAGGAATACCCAGGTCAATGGCGAGACGTTCCGCATACTTGAGCAGGGCCGAGGAGAAGCGGTGCTGTTTGCCCATGGCTTTCCCGATTCGGCAGACACCTGGCGCAGCCAGATGGCCGCGGTGGCGAAGGCAGGGTTTCGGGCGGTCGCGCTCGACATGCGCGGCTTCGGTGGAAGCTACGCCCCCGAAGACGCCGATCTCTACACCTCGCCCTACATCGTGGGTGATTTCGTCGGGGTGCTGGACGCGCTGGAAATCTCGTCTGCAGTTCTCGTCGGCCATGATTGGGGCGCCGATCACGCCCAGAGGGCGATGCTCATGCGGCCGGATCGGTTTCGTGCCCTTATCAGCCTCAGCATTCCCTATGCGCCGCGCGGCGACGCCAGTCTCAACGACGACTTGCGCGCGCGAGGTCTGGGGGACCGCTATTATGCGCTCGATTTCGACAGGTCTGGAGCCGGTGAGCAATTTCTACCCGCGGCCAGGAGCATACCCAATATCCTTTATTGGCTTTCGACCAGTCCGCCGCCGGATGCGCGCTGGGATCCGATCGACCCCGCCAAACACATGCTCCGCCCAGCACCCGTCGCCATTCCCGATTGGGCCGACCCGGACTATGTCCGTCGAACGATCGAGGCATTCGAAAGCACCGGCTTCGAGACCGGCTTGAACTACTACCGAGCCGTCCCGAAAACGTTTGAGTTGATGGCAGCCTTCAAGAGCGCCGTCATCCGGCAGCCAAGCCTCTACATCTGGGGCGCGGCGGATGGCCTGTGCCAATTCTTCCATCCGGACAATCCGAGGGTCGACGACCTTCGCGCAAGCCAGCGGGGGCTGATCGACGTCATCCGCGTGGAAAATGCTGGCCACTGGCTGCAGCACGAGGCTGCGGACCGAGTGAATGCGGAACTGATCGGCTTTCTCCAGAAATATGTAGCAGGGGACGCCTGATATGACGATCGAAGCCGCAATTCGCGCCTGCGATCTCGCCACCGCAGCCGAGGCGCTGCGCTCGGGAACAGATGTGAACCGCTGCGGCCCGGATGGCCTGACCCCGTTAATGGTCGCGGCCGGTCTGGGGCAGGCGCAGATGGTGGAGCTGTTGCTGACCGCGGGAGCCGACGTCCTGATGCTGGAACCGCGTATGGGCTCAACTGCGCTCCACAAGGCTGCCCAGTCGGGCGCTCCCGATGTGATAGCGCTGCTTCTCGAGCACGGCGCGTTCATCGACCAGCAGTCTCCCACCCTCGGCAATACGGCGTTGATGGACGCGGTGCTGCACAAGCAAATGGACGCGGTGAGAGTGCTCCTGACGCTCGGTGCGAAGACGGCGATCCGGAACCATTGGAGCCAGACTGCACTCGATCTGGCGCAGGACGGTGGTCTCGACGCCATCGCTCGGTTGATCCGGAACAGGGACAGTGAAAATGACGAGCATATTCGCCAATCAGCGCTCGTATTCGCTGCGAGAGCGGGGGACAGCGAGACAGTAAAGCGATTGATTGTTGAGGGCGCATCCGTCGATCAACGGGCACCATTTACTGGAAGCCTCGACGACGACTACACGCCGCTCGGCATCGCCGCCCGCGAAGGCCATAGGGAGATCGTTCGGCTGCTTCTAGGTGCAGGCGCCGATCCGCGACGGGTAGTGGGCTTGATGAAGGGAACGCCTGTTCACGAGGCGGCCTATTTCGGACATGCCCATGTCATCGAGGAACTGACGCGGGTCCGAGTCGAAAGCGCGGCACCGCGGCCGGAACTCGATGCGCAGGGTTCCTATAACGGACTCACCGCGCTGCATGATGCCGTGTGGCATGGCCATCTCGACGCCGTGCACGCGCTGGTCGAAGCCGGTGCTCGGCTCGACTTGAAGTCCCATGCGGGACTGACGCCGCGGGCCTTGGCCCTTCTCTATGGCTATGACGACATCGCCCGTCTTCTCGGAGAGGCAGAGCGAGGCTGATCGCTCAGGCCGCCGCATCCGACAAACGCAAACATGGAGGTTCTCATGACGGCAGATCATATTCGCCTTATCGAGCAGGCGGCAGAATTCCAGACCAGACACAACTCGGAGGCCTTGGCATCCCTGTTTGCCGACGACGGCGTGTTCGAGGACATTCCGTTCGGAGCGGCGGCCCATGGACACACCGAGATGCGGACATTCTGGGAAGAGACCTGGGCCGCGATGCCTGATTTCACCATGACGCTGGTCTCTGCCCTGGCCGACGATCGGCGCGGCGGTGCGGAGTGGATCATGACGGCGACGCAGACCGGCGGGTTTCAGGATCATCCCGGGACCGGAAAGTCGTTTTCGCTGCGGGCTGCGGCAATGGTCGAGTTTGCCGATGGCCGGATCCGCCACTGGTCCGATTATTGGTCGCTCTCCGACTTCAAGCGACAAGTCGGGCTGGCGTGACCGAGCCCGGCGAGCTGCGACGCCATCTTTGATCTGAGCTGGAACATCCCAAAGGAGAACTCCATGACCGGAACTATTAGACCCCATCCATTTGCTTTTCCACAGCACGCTCTCGACGATTTGCGCGAACGATTGGGGAGAACACGTTGGCCCGACAAGGAAACTGTCGACGACTGGAGCCAGGGCGTGCCGTTGGAGCGTATGCAGTCGCTCTGCGAACACTGGCGTGACGTCTACGAGTGGCGAGCGTGTGAGGCACGCCTCAACGCGCTCGACCCTTCGATGACGCATATCGACGGGCTGGACATTCATTTTCTCCACCTCCGGTCGCCGGAGCCGGATGCGCGGCCGTTGATCCTGACCCATGGCTGGCCCGGCTCCGTGCTCGAATTTTTGAAGGCCGCGCCGCTGCTTGCCGATCCGCGTTCCTGTGGCGGCAACCCGCGGGATGCATTCCATGTCGTTTTGCCAACGCTGCCAGGCTTTGGGCTCTCCGAAAAGCCGGAGGCAGGCTGGACGCCGGAACGGATTGCGAAGGCCTGGGTCGCTCTGATGCAGCGTTTGGGATATGACCGTTTCTTCGCGCAGGGCGGTGACTGGGGCTATGCGATCACCAACGCGCTTGGCGGTATCGGCGCTCCGGCAGTCGGAGCCGTCCACTTCAACATGTTTCCCATCAATGACACCATGACGGCGCGGGATGCCCAGGAGGAGCGAGCGCAGGCGCGATTGCGAGCCTTCGAAGACAACGAGAGCGGCTATCAGATCGAACAGATCCAGAGCCCCCAGACAATCGGCTATGCATTGACCGATTCACCCGTTGGCCAGGCTGCCTGGTTCTATGAGAAATATGAACAGTGGACCGACCACGATGGTGAGCCGGAAAGCGTGTTGAGCCGGGATGAGATGCTCGACAATATCACTCTCTACTGGCTGACGGCGACCGCGGCATCCTCAGCGCGCATCTATTGGCAAAGCATGCGCAGCTTCAAGGAGCACAGGATCGCGGTACCAGTCGGCTACAGCCAGTTCCCGCGCGATATCCACGAGACGAGCAGACGGTGGGTGGAGGAACGCTATCCGTCACTCGTTCACTATCGCGAATTACCAAAAGGCGGCCATTTCGCCGCTTGGGAACAGCCCGAGCTGTTTGCCACCGAGGTCAGAGACAGTTTTCGTCACGCGCGATGAAAAGCCGCCCCGCGTCATATTCTCTGAAAACTCACATTGAGGATCGTTGTCATGTTTGAAGACCTTCTGCGAGATTTTCGAAATCATGTTGCCGGCAGATCGAGCCTCGGCGAGACAGCCAGTCGATCTCTAGAACCGCATCTCTGGAGCGCCATCGCGAACACCAAGACGGTGGCCTCGGTGGAGTGCCTAACCCCGCAGGATGTCGTGATGGCAGTCCGGATCGCTTGTGATCACGGGCAGAATGTGTCCGCGCTCGGTGGCGGGCACGACTGGGTTGGTCGATCCGTATGCAATGGCGGCGTTACGCTCGACTTGCGGCCGCTGGACACGGCCTCATTCGATGGTACCCGCGGGATTGTAGTCGCCGGCGGCGGGGCGCTTGTCGGGACGGCCCTCAACTGCCTGCCGGAAGATCATGCCGTTGTGACTGGCGTGAGCAAGGGCGTCGGTCTTACAGGGCTGGCTTTGGGTGGCGGCTACGGGAAGCTGAATTCGCGCTTCGGCCTCGTCACCGATACGCTAAAACGGGTCGAGCTCATTCTGGACAATGGCCGTCTCGTCAATGCCAGCGAAAGCGAACATCCCGATCTGTTTTGGGCCCTTCGCGGCGCGGGCAAAAATTTCGGGATCGTGACCTCAGCTGAATATGCCGCCTTCAGCCTGCCGAAAGTTTTGACCGGGAAGATCTTCTATCCGCTACAACGATCCAGGGCCGGGCTGCTCATGCTGCAAGAGGCGCTCGATGAGGAGAGCGACTACCTGAGCATATTCGCTAGCTTTCTCTCCTTACCTCACATCGGCTTCGGCCTAGTCCTAGAGCCGCTATGGACCGGCGGCCAGAGCGAAGGGGAGCGTCTGTTCGATCGGCTGTGTGGTAACGACTTCGCTGTCACCATTGAGCGAGATTGGCGATGCTATCGCGATGTTTTCGATGATCAGGACGGCGCGGCGAAACGGCGGGCCTACAAGATGGATGCTTTCAATATTCTGCGCCTTTCAGAAGCATTGATTGATGTCGTCACTGACCTGGCCAATGCTTCCCCATCGAGAGGCAATACGATTATGTTCCACGACTTCCATGGGTTCGCCGCCAGAGTGCCGTCGAGTTCGACCGCATTTCCATTGAGGGAAGACCACTTCAACCTTCAGGTCGTTGCGGGATGGGCGCCGGAAGATGCCAAAGGCAGGCGCGACGCCGAGATCTGGCTTGAGCAGATCAGGATTGAGATTGGACCTTTCGTCCAGCATGGCGGCTACCCGGCAGTTCTAGGGTACGACCACGCTGACCGCGCCCGCGATTTTTATGGTCTGGCGCTCGATTCGATCCAGCTGTGTAAGAAACAGTATGACCCAAATAACCGGTTTGCGGCAGCGTTCGGCCTGCCATAATCCGTTTGTGATCGCGCTACGCATGGACCCCGTCCAAACGATGCGACCTTTCGCAGCTGTGACCGCTTCACGCCGACTATCGTCCGTTCAACTCCTCTGACGCACTTCGCCAACCCCGACGGTGTCAAAGGGGCGATACCCGATCGTGGTTTTCGAAGAACCGCCAAACTTTGATGGCCTGGGCAGGGTTTGCCAAGAACACTCCAGACTTCGGACCGGTCTTCACCGGCATGACCATGACCGCCAGCGAGAAGATCAGGCCGTTCAATGACCGCATGCCCTTTCTGCATAACCGGACGAATACGAGCGCTGGCTTCACGGGTAAGGTCGCGCCGTCGACATGATCGAGGAGGGCTATGACCTTGTCATCCGCGTCAACCCGGCTCCGGACGAAAGTCTGGTCGGTCGAGCTTTCTTGCTTGATCGGCTGGTCGTGGTGGCACCTCTGATATCGTCCCACCCAGTTTCGGTCAGCCCGTTCCGCGCGTAGTTCGGAGAGGGGCGGGTCCAGAGAGACCTGGAACTTCGTGACCCAAATTGCCCGCTAAGATCAGGATCAATCCCGTCCTCGTCCTGTCGTCCCTCATCATGGTTCGCGACGGGGTGAGGGCAGGCGTCGCGGCTGCGCGCCTTCCGATCTCGCTGGTGAGCCACGATCGAGCCGCCGGCACCTTGATGCACTGGAGAGGCGTCGAGAATTCCGAGATCGCGCTCTGGGCGCTCTACACGTCGCGGCGTCTCTTGAGCGCGCGTGTCTCTGCTTTCCTCGAGTTCCTGAAGCAGGCTCTTCCCAAGGGGACACCTGAAGAACTGGCCGCCTATATCGGTGGATAAGGGTCGGACGTGTTAAGCCGCAGCAGCAACTGCGCGAGAATACGCCCCAGGCGGCATTCCCACATGCCGATTAAAGGCAACGCTGAAGGCGCTTGTCGATCCATAGCCGACGCGCTCGGCGATGTCGGCTATTGCAACATCTTCGCGGAGATATTCTTTCGCGAGCGCCATGCGCCATCCGGTTGCATACTCCATCGGCGGGACGCCTACTTCTTGGCGGAAACGATCGAAAAAGGTCGAACGAGACATGGCAGCTTCCTGGGCTAGCGTCTCCACCGTCATGCTGCGACCCGGATCTGCATGGATGCGTCGCAGGATCGGCGCCAGCAGTGGATCGGCCATGCCACGCAGGAGACCCGGCGGCGCCTTGGCACTCGCTGCCGATCGTATTGCGTCGATGAACAACACCTCGAGCAACCGATGGAGGACCATTTCGCGCGCGGCACGGTCCGCCCTCGTCTCCTCGTTGATCATACGGACGAGAGCCATCAGTCGCTCTTCACCATGAACATGGATGACCTCCGGCAGCAGCGATACGAGAAGGGCTTTGTCATCCGAGCCGAAAGCACAATGCCCGACCAGTGCCTTGACCTCCGCCGGCGCTTCCGGGTCGCCCAGGCGAAAGACACCGGGACTTGTTAACAGACGTTGGGCAAGTGCACCGCGTGGTGGCGGCTCCGTGCTGCTCATCGTGAAGGAAAAGATCTTCGGGACAAGGACAAAGTCACCCGCAGTCAGCACCATTGGTTCACGACCGGCGATCGTCATCAGGCAGCGGCCTTCGACGACCGCGCAGTAGAAGGGGCTTCCAAGCTCCGAGCGCTCAACCAGCCACTGACCACCGCCTGTCACCAGCTTCGAGATCGACGGACTCGGCTTCAACAAGGAAACAACTTCGGCAACCGGATCGGTCATGAATTCGGACTTCCGCTAAACACTCTCGGACATACAAATATAGCAAGTCCGGGTGGTTAGGTCCATCCTCAGCCTAGACAAATGTCAGGAGACGGAACATGCCAAAGATCCTCATCACCGGTTGCTCGTCCGGTTTCGGCCTCGCCACCGCACAGAAATTCTTGGACGCCGGGTGGGACGTCGTCGCAACCATGCGCACACCGCGAAACGACCTTCTTCCTTCAAACGACAGGCTCGAAGTCCTGCCGCTAGATGTCACCAGCGCGAACAGCATTGCTGAGGCGGTCGAAGCTGCCGGCACGATCGATGCTCTGGTCAACAACGCCGGCGTCGGCATGCTCAATGTGCTCGAAGGCTCAGAGATGTCGAAGGTTCGCGAACTGTTCGAGACAAACGTCTTCGGCGCAATGGCGTTGACAAAAGCCGTCCTTCCGCAGATGCGGGTCCGGCGCTCAGGCGTCATAGTCAATGTCAGCTCCGCCGTCACGATAAGGCCGTTGCCCGCACTCTCGGTCTACAGCGCCAGCAAGGCGGCGCTCAATGCCTTCACGGAGAGCCTCGCGCTCGAGGCGGCGATGTTCGGCATCCGCGCTAAGATCGTTTTACCTGGCTCTGCACCGACGACCGGCTTCGGCAAGAATGCCGTCTCGCGCATGGGCATGGAAATCCCCGAGCCCTATGAAGTTTTCGTCCACGACTACATGACGAAGCTGCGCTCGGCCACTGAGGTCACGACGGCGGAAGCGGTTGCAGAGGCCGTCTGGCGGTCTGTGACAGAGATCGACGCGCCGATGAAGATCCCCGCCGGCGCCGACGCGGAAACCTCGTTCCGCGAAGCGGGTCATCAGCTCCCCTGAATATCACCGTCCGAAATCCACTTTTGAAGATCGAGACCCATGAACAATCTGATCAATCTCGCGAAGCATATTCCGACCCCTGAAGCCACGCTCACCGTGGCCTACACGCCGATCCGCCTCTCGATTCCCGGTCGCCAGCCGCTGGAGCTGCGTTTGACAGCACCAGCCAATGGCGCCGACTTGCCCATCGTGATTCTTTCACATGGTTTTGGCCCGTCCAACTATGTTCCTTCAAAGGACGGCTACGCGCCACTTGCACAGTTCTGGGCGGAGAGAGGGTTTGTTGTGATCCAGCCGACCCACGCGAGTTCGCGAGTTGGAGGCCTGCCGAAGGATTCACCCGGCGCACCATTTTTCTGGCGCGAGCGTGTTGAAGAGATAAAGGCAATCCTCGACCATTTGGGCGAGGTCGAGCGGCAGGCTCCTGCTGTCGCGGGCCGAATGGATCATTCACGCATCGGTGTAGTCGGTCATTCCCTTGGCGGCCATACCGCTGGACTTCTGCTGGGAGCGCAGCTCAATGGAGAGGATTTTTCCGATCCTCGCATCTCGGCGGGCATTCTCCTGACAACGCCGGGACACGGCGGCAAGGATATGACTGAAGAGAACGCTGCTCGGTTTCCGTTCTTCGATGTCGAGTTTTCGACATTGGCGACATCCAGCTTGGTTGTCTGTGGTGATATGGACAATCCGCATTTCACCACCCGTGGCCCTGAGTGGCATGCAGATGCGTTTCACGATGCGCCGGGCGCTAAAGCAATGCTGACCATGCATGGCGTTGGTCACAGCCTAGGCGGGATCGCTGCACTAGACGCAAAGGAAACAGAAACAGAATCCCCAGACGTGCTGGAAGCGACGCGGCGCCTGACGCTTGCCTGGCTTCAGACGGCTCTCAAAGCAGACGACGGGGCGTGGGAACGAGCAACTTCGGCGCTTTTGCAGGATGCGGCAACGCTCGCCACTGTCTCGGAGAAGCATCTTTGACAGGCGTTCGGCTTCTGGAGCAGTCTGCCGCGGGATGCCTCGTTAGCTTGAGCGCACCGCACACTAGAAATCCTTGTTCGCGACTCCAATAATAGCGAGGACGGAACGTTTTAAGTCGCAGAACCCTCTAGAAAATCTTGTCCGATTCACCGGAAATAGCTGGGTCGTGGGTCCAGCTCCGTTCAAGAGCAATGACATTGACGTCTCGCGATCGGTTATCGCCCGACGCGGCGCTGAACCGACGAGGACCCTAAGGGCGCTTTCGGATCTGAACGAGCATACTTCTTCCTGCAACAAGAAGCTCTGTTAGGAATGACAGCAATGAGAACATGAGACAGACAATCGCGCCGCCGAAAAACCAAGGGAGGTTCTCGGGCCGCAGACGGATCCAGAGAGCGCCACCGAGCAGATTCAGGATTGCTGCGCAGGTAAAAAGGCCCGCGAGCACCCCCAGCACGACGGCCAGTTCCAGGATCAACGTTCGGCACCTCAGGTAGGTCAACCACCGACGACCCTCGGTACCGGAGATATCCTTCTCACCGACCTCGTTCAGTCGGTCAGCCGTCGTCCTAGCCGCAAGCTGTAAATGCTGACAAAAGCGGCCGTGCCCGCAAGGAGAAAAACGGGTGCCAACGAGGTCTGAATTATCTCGGCGTATTCGTTGATAATTGGTGGGGCGTCCACGTGTCCTCCAGTCCTAGGACCGTTTCTGAAGCATCCTTAGGTTGACTGCGAGATGCTAACCCGTCGCACCCCCCAGAGCAAGCGCGTGCCCGGGCTCAGAAAAAGCCCGAAGTTGCCGCGCCAGTTGTCCCAATATGACTTATTGTCAATAATTTGAGGTTGTGCTTATCTGAACGCTCGCGGACTGGGGCACCGTACTTGGAAAAGTACGTAAGGGGGTGCGATGGAGAATGCGAAGATTGACGTGGGGAGTGAATTACCCCGAGCCGAAGATATCATTGCGCAACTGGAGCGAATACTCGCGAGCGAGAGTTTCAATCTTCCGGATCGCGCAAAACGATTTCTTCGATATGTTGTGACTGAAACTGTTGAGGGTCGCTCACACTACCTCAAGGCATATACGATTGCGACCACCGTATTCGGCAGGCGCAACTTCGATGCGCAGTCTGATCCAGCGGTACGCATAGAAGCCGGACGGATCAGGCGTGGGCTCGAGCACTATTATCTTATCTCCGGTCCAGGCGAACCGGTCATAATCACCATACCAAAGGGCGGCTACGTCCCCGCCTTCGAGTGGGGCATGGAGACGCGAGCTACTCCGATAATGGAAGAGGCTGCTCCTGCGCCGATCATTCCCGTAGAGACGCTCCCTGAGATCAGTGTTAAGCTGCCCGTCTCAGACACATTCTGGTCGGCGCCGCGCCTGCTCACTGCTGGCCTGTCTCTGTTCTTCGCGGCAGTTATCTTGGCTGTCGTCGTTCAATCATTCTTCCATGAGACGGCAAACCCCGATTTCGGCGACGGCCGGGCGACGATCGCTGTCGAGACCTTCAGCTACCCGTCGGATGACGAGAAACTGCAGTCAATTGCCCAAGGCACAACGGCCGAGCTTGTGGCAAATCTGGTGAAATTCAACGAAGTCCTCGTGATCGCTGCGGCCGACCAGTCTGATGGGCAGCAGCCATTCGACGCGCGCTACAGACTTGAAGGCACTCTGCGAAACCACGAAGACAAGTTCCGATCGGGCGTCCGATTGGTCCGTCAGTCCGACCGAGCGGTTATTTGGGCTACCAGCTATGACATGGACCTGACAATCCAAACCGCTTTGGAAGCCGAGAGTGAGGTCGCCGAAAAGATAGCGACAGCAGTCGCCCGGCCATTTGGCGTGATTTTTTCCTCGGACGGGAGTGTGTCGACTGGCTGGGAGGCTTATGAATGCGCGCTGGCCTACTACAATTATCGTAGGGCTATGACAGCGCCCGCACTGGCGACGGCGCAAGGGTGTCTCATCTCTTTAGGACAAAGCAATCCAAAAGATGCGACTTCCATGGCATTGCTTTCGCTCACCCAGATCGACCAGGTGCGCTTTGCTGAAAAACTCGGGAGCCCAGCCCCGACGGAGGTGCTTGCTAAAGCGGCAGAGCTTGCGCAACGCGCCGCTATGATCGATCCCCAAAACGCTCGTGTTCTGCAGGCACTCATGCTGTCCTATTTCTTCAACAATAACGTTGATGCTGCCCTGGATGCGGGAGCGGCCGCCTACGCCCTCAACCCGAACGACACGGAGGTTGCAGGAGAATATGGACTTCGTCTCGCTTTCAGCGGCAGGTGGGAAACGGGGTGCGAACTTGTCAGCAAGGCTGTCAACGATGGAGGGGGACCCACAGGCTACTACGAAGTAGGAATGGCGCTCTGCGCCTTTATGCGGGGAGATCTCCAGGCTGCGGAGCTTTGGTCACGAATGTCCGACCTCTCATACAACCCGATGCATCGCGTTGTGTTGGTCACGATCCTTGGTGCATCCGGTAAAACATCTCAGGCTCGACATGAACTTGATTGGTTGCAGGCACATGCGCCGAGCTTGATGCAGAACATCGGATCGCAGGTAAAGGGGCGGCTGGCGAGACCTATAGACCAGGAAAAGATTTTCTCTGGATTACGTGCCGCAGGCGCTGAGATATCGGTCAGCCCGTCGCTCAACCAATCTAACTGATGCTGGACCGCGAAGCTGGATCGATCTCCGACCATATGTACGCCACCGTACCCAGTGAAATAAGCTACTGCAAAACAGCTAGGCTGCCTCCTTTAATCGGAGAGCATGCGAATGGCGAGTTTCAACGCCGCAGTCGACCTGGTCTTTGGGGGCACCTCGCTAGTCCGAAGTCAGAGGTCGCGGATTGCTGTCGTTATCGTGTTACCGGATTGCGGTTCAGCAGCATGACCTACGCGCGAATTCACCCTGATCTAACTGAAGATCAATTCAGGAACCGCTTCATCCGGGCAGTGATCGCCATAGGCTTTCGGGACGGCAGGCTGCCATTCGGTCGCGATCCGGGTGGCTACGCTGCCGATGTCGCTCCTAGCTATTGGTTGGTCTACGTGAGCGATGGCGGAACGCCAGAGAATTACGCCACTGAGGACGCATCATTCTGGGAGTAGGCCCTAGCCACTGCATTGACCATCTAGCTTGCGTGTGTGCAGAGCAATCCACCAGCTAAGTAGCTTAAACTGTGACAAGATTGTGTAGCTCACATAGCCGGTCGCAGGTTCACATCCCTTCAAGACCGAAACGACGAGCTCGGCGCGGACGTAGGGGGTAGCTAACATCCAAGCCGAGCATCTCATTCGGTTTTATGCAGCTTCCCAAACCTGATTGAGTATCTTGGCCGCCAGCGCGGCCTTGTCTTGCGGCAGGAAGCGACCATAGTGCTGTTGCACGACATCGGGCGTGTCCTGAATAGCGTAGCTCGCCTGCTCGTAAGATCCTGTCTGCTTCAGAATATGCGTCGCGAGAATGTCCCGCAGGTTATGCGGACCATGAGGCAGCAAGCCCTTAATCGCACCCCGTCCGGTATAGGGATTATAAATGCCATAGCGCTGGATGACCGTCCGCCAAGCCTCGTAGAATGTGGTTGAGTTGTAGGCTGCATCGATACTGGTCGTCTTCACCGTCTTGACGAACAGGGTTCCGGGATCTTTGGCGCCGCCGAGCAGAACACCACGATGACGGTCGATGTAAGCGTCGAGGTATTTATAGAGATCGAGCAAGTCGGGCAGGATCAGCCTGAACGGCTTCTGTCCGAAGAAGGAGGAGCCAGAGTTTTTGAATGCGACCGATGGGATAAGGACCTCCCACCCATGGTCGCGATCACTCCAGCGCAACTCGCCGCATTTCATGTCTTCAAGCCGGCGTTCTGATGTCGGATAATGTCCGCGGGGGCAGACACGAAGTTGGCGAAGGTTTTTTTGTCTGAGCCCAAGATGGAGGCCAAGCCGGAGGAGCAGGAAGGCCCTGACGGCTTCGGCCGCTGGCCGTGGATATCGGCTTTCATCCGGCACGCGTCTCACGATCTCATCTGTGATCTTCCGATATTCCGCCAACGGGCTTTCTGCTTCCAGCACGCACATGATTGGTTCGAACGGGTCGCGATGGACACGCATGACGCGTTGGATTTCCTTGGATCGGTTAGCGGCATGCCGATGAAACGCATCGCAGGCGCCATGCCAGTCGCAAGCCGCGAAATCGATTTCTTCCTGTTCGATCAGACCCGCGATGGGCCTGACATTCCGAAGGAGTTCCGGGTGCTGCCGGATCCAGCCGACGTCCGCGCGAGATAAGGCTTGGGCGACCATCAACATGTCCTCTTCCCATTTGGTGTAGAAACCACGCCGCTGTTCCCGCCACTGTAGATACCAATCCCAAACACCGGGGAAGACGAGAAGGCCGAAGCTCAACTGGCTGACTGGCACGCCGAAACCCTTCACGGCACTGCTTGGGGAAGCGGCCAGTGCACCAAACATCAGACCGAGGTGCTCGATTTTCTGGGAGGCCGTTTCTTCACCCCAGACGCCATTACGCTGAAAGCCAATAGCCGTCAGCGTCGAAGTCTTGAAGCGGATGAGATCAGCCATTTCCATTGCAAGCCTCGGCGGTGCGTCGACAACGCCGGAGAGCAGATCCGGATCATCAGGTTCTGCCGCGAGTTTCTGATTGGCACCGGCCGCGGAGGCCAACGATCGAGAGGAAAGAAAGCTGCCGCCATAGGTGACGCCGGGAAAGCGGATCGCATAACGCTGCTTACTGGCTGCCGCCTGATAGCGGCGATATTCTGTCGAGCCGGAAATGATCACTCGGCGCACCCAATCGAGGATCTCTTCGCGCTTGGTAAAGGGCAGGCTGTTGAAGTCCTCGGGCAGATGTAATGAAATCCTTCGACGCTCAGCCGGGCTGATGTCACCGAGATCGTGACCATAAAGCGAGCGCGCCTGGTGCGGCAGCTTCTCTTTGAAATAGCCCTCCGAAAGTCGATAGCGTCGCTCGATGCGGCGGAGGATATTGAAACTGGCTACAGACCGGGGCACGCGCTCGCCCTGGATCCAGGATAGTAGCGTCTTATTGTCGAAGGACTCATTCAGATGAACAACGGCGCGGTAAAGCTGCCAATAGGTGTCGCCGAACCGACGCATATGATAGACCAGTGCATCCTGAAAGCGCGCCGGATCTTCTGTCGCTTCGAACAGTGGTTCCGGGAGAGGGCTGATCGGTTTTGGCGTCGGCCCACGTGGCGCAGATGCGGACGGGGCAAAGTTGCCATCCGCGGTCGCACGTTGGGGCTTTCTGGTTGAGGTTGAGGAGGCTGCTTTTTTGGCAGGCGTTATCTTGTCCGGGCGAACTGTCTGCTTTGGCGGCCGTCTCTCTTCGACCGCTGGTGCTACACCGAGCCACCGGATGATTGCATCCAGGCCTGGCCGCAGCTGCTTTTTCAGTTCTGCCGTCAACTCGGCTTCAATTCCGCACGCCTGACTAATCGTCGTCCAGTCGATATAGCCATTCAGGAGCGGAGGCGATTTCCGGTAGATAATCAAACTGACCAGAAAGGGCCGGATGTTCTCCAGCACCCGCTTGGATGTAATCGGCGCAATACGTAGCTCGCAGAATTGGGATATCTTTCGCTGAAAATGGCGTGATGAAATGTCGTTTTTGGTCATGCTTCTTCCGTATCTCTCGGCACCAATACCGAGGGCGAGCGGAAATAGGATGTGCCCTTTAATAAAGTATGTTCGGCAAGAGGCAGCTTTTTTCAGATCGTCACTCTCCAGTGAAGCACGCAGGATTTTATAGTTGAGCGATAGATAGGCTTGCCATGGCTCATAAACGAGGATATTTCTGAGTTATAGAAATATGGGCTATAACTCATGCAGTGGAACTGGCAGAGCGCAGATTGGCCAAACTTCAGGTACGAAGCTGCAAGCCTGGTACCATTGGAGCAGAAATTCCTGCAATCCGCCGGCGAAGTCATCGGTGCCGTGCGGCATTTCAACGAGGACGACAGCAGCCAGCTTCGCATTGAATTGTTGAGCGACGAAGCGATCAAGACCTCGGAGATTGAGGGGGAGTTTCTCGACCGCGTAAGCGTCCAGTCATCACTCCGCCGGCAGTTCGGGCTCAATAGCGATGATCGACAGGTCCGTCCCCAGGAGCGGGGGATCGCCGAAATGATGGCTGACGTCTATCGAAGCTGGCACGGGCCGCTGCACCATGAGACACTGTTCCACTGGCACTCAATGCTGATGGCAGCAAATCGATATATCGACACAGTTGGTGCTTACCGCAAGCATGAAGACGCCATGCAGATCGTGTCAGGTCGATTGGACAAGCCCACAATCCATTTCGAGGCTCCTCCATCTCGTCAGGTTACAGTTGAGATGGAGACCTTCATCGCATGGTTCAATCAATCTGGGCCAACCAGCAAAACTCCGCTTCAAGCTTTGACGCGCGCAGCTATCGGCCACCTTTACTTTGAGAGCATACATCCATTTGAGGATGGCAATGGCCGAATTGGGCGGGCGCTTGCTGAGAAATCCCTAGCGCAAAACATAGGGCAGCCAAGTCTCATATCGCTCGCCTTCACAATCGAAAAGAACCGAAAGGACTACTATTCCGAACTTGAGCGCCACCAGCGTACACTCGACATCACCGATTGGGTCATTTTTTTCTCGGAAACGATCCTCGATGCTCAACGTGCGACGCTTGAGCGCGTAGATTTCTTCATCCAGAAAACAAAGTTCTACGACCGTTTTCGAGGCAAACTGAACGAGCGGCAGGAAAAGGTGATTGCCCGCATTTTCAAGGAAGGCACGGCAGGCTTCAAGGGGGGCCTAAGTGCTGAAAACTACATCTCGATCACAAACACATCCCGTGCAACAGCGACACGCGATCTTCAGCATCTTGTGGAGATCGGTGCCCTGACGCGTACGGGTGAACGACGGCATACCCGCTACTCGCTGTTGCTGTAGAAATAAATCGTTTCTCCGGCTTAAATGCCTTAACCAGGGTCATTCTCTTTAGGTGAACGACTGTTCGATTCCACTCAAGAGCTCAAGTCGCTCTCGTGGTCTTAGGGCGTAAAAAATGCCTCACCCTCTACGTAGTCGGTAACACGGCGCACCTCCCGAATGATGGTATCGGCCAAGTATTTTGCTGCCGGCGAAAGATCCCGCCTCTTCAGCCGGATCAGCGACATGGCCCGTCGGATATGCGGTTCCGTTAGGGTTATGACCCGTGCGGTCTGTGGCGGGTGTTTGGCAAGCCTCGTGCTGGGTTGGACGGCAATGCCTAGTCCCGCTTCTGCCATGGCGATGATCGTCTCGGCCTGAATGAACTGGTATCGGTTTGTCTCCACCAATCCATTGTCGTGCAGGACCTGATCGACGATCCGCCGCATTGCTGTTTGCGGCGCAGGCAGAAGGATCGGGAACTGAGCGATCTCTCGCCAGGTCACGGTCTTCTTCTTCGGATGGAAGAAGCGCGGGTGGACCAACGCATGCAGCGGCTCGACCAGTATGGGACTGAAGTCGAACGCCTGGTCCGTTCCGTGTGGACCGATGGCGAAATCGACTTCATGTTTGCGTAGCGCGGCGTAGAGATCGGTCGAGGTCAGTTCCCGGATTGTCACTGCCACTTCCGGAAACTCGCTGACGAACTGCGTCAGGATAGGAGGCAGATGGACGGATGCGACATGGGAGGAACTGGCAAGTGACAACTGCCCGCGCTTCAGATCCGCGGCCTCTCGAATTTCACGAAGCCCATGCAGGATCTCGTAATGGGCCTTGCGCAGACTTTCCTGCAGCTTGGTGCCTTCTTCCGTCAATTTGACGCTGCGTGTCGTACGCTCGAAAAGCTTAACCTGAAGCTGTTCTTCCAATTGACGGATCTGGACACTGACGGCTGAATGGGCGCGGTTCAGCTTCTCGCCGGCAAGCCGAAAGCTTCCTTCGCTTGCCACGACGAGAAAGGTCTGAAGCAGCCGCAGATTGATGTCGTTGATCGTATCCATCGGTTCTCCGATTGGTCATCTTGAGATACCAATTGGTATCATTATTATACTTGCTTCGCCACCCTTGTCGGGTCCAGACTTGTCAAACCGCAATCGGGAAGGGATTGCGGTATCGGCTGGAGGGCCGAGGTTCAAATTGGGAGGAAATATCTTGGACACCAGTGAAACCCACAGCGGCATGAAACGGCGTACGCTTCTGGCATGTGGCGCAGCGCTTGTCGCAACACAACCATTTGCATCAGGCCTTGCGCGCGCCAATGCCTATCCGAGCGAGACCATCAATTACATCGTTGCCTTCGGCGTCGGCGGCGGCAGCGATATCGTCGCGCGCACCATGGCCAAGGTGATCGACGAGAAGAAGCTCATTCCGGTCAAGATGCTGGTGGAAAACCGGCCAGGCGGCTCGGGCGCCGTCGGCTATTCCTACATCAGTTCCCGCAAGGGCAATCCCTATTATCTCGGCGGCGTCGGGGTCAGCTTCTTCACCACGCCACTACTCGGCAAGATGCCGTTGAGCTACAAGGATTTCACCCCGCTTGCGGCGATCGCGCGTTCGCCCTACATCCTGGCCGTGCTCGCCGATTCCAAGATCAAGTCGATCGATGACCTCAAGAGCGCCAAGGGGCTGACCATCGGTTCGGCCGGTGCTGTCTCCGACCCGGCACTTCTGTCGCATCTCCTCAACAAGCAGCTCGGCAGCTCGATCAAAGTCGTGCCCTATGACGGCGAGGGCGAGGTGATGGCGGCGGTACTCGGCAAGCATCTCGACCTTCTCTTCGGCAATCCGAACGAGATCCTCGAACAGGTCAATGCCGGCAAGATGCGGGCGCTGGCGGTGACCTCGGCGGAACGGATGGACTCTCTTCCGGAGGTTCCGAGCTTCAAGGAACTGGGGCATGACATCGTCCATACCCAGCTTCGGGGCATCATCATGCCCAAGGATGTTCCGGCGGAGGCGGTCTCCTACTGGGAAGGCGTGATGAAGAGCGTGGCGGAAAGCCCGGAATGGCGCAGCCAGTATGTCGACCGGTTCAACGAGATACCGCTCTTCCTCGACAGCAAGCAGTTCGGCGAGGAGATCGTCGCAACCTCGCAGCGCTACGAGACGCTGATGCGCGAGCTCGGCCTGATCAAGTGAGATTGGCGGCCCCCGATCAGCTCGGGGGCCGATAGTTCCACAAGAATTCAAATGCTCTACGCTTGTGAGGCGCGGCAGATGATACCCTTACGTTCATTCGATCTTGGTCTATCCGCGATCTTCGGCCTGCTCGGCCTCTACATGATCTGGCAGGGAAGCGGTTACGGCTACCAAGAGGGTTCCGTGCCCTCGGCCGGCTTCTTCCCGGTCTGGATCGGGGCAGGACTGGCGCTCTTTTCCGCGCTCAATTTTCTCAAGGTCATCAGGCAGTCGGACCTTCTCGGTAGCGTCGAGCGGATGGAAGTGGTCAGGGTCGGGCTGGTCAGTCTGGCACTGGTCGGTTTCGTCCTGCTCTCCCAATTCATGGGCATGCTTGTTTCCTCCGTGCCGCTGATGATCGCCATCGGTTGTATATTCGGGGCACGCGCCGCTCGCTCGATTGCGGCCGTCAGCGCCATCGCCGTTGGAATGGCCTTCATACTCTATCTCGTGTTCGGCGTGGTTCTCGCCATCCCGCTGCTCTGATCCCTGAAGAAGAGAAGATATCATGCTTGAATCATGGCACTTGCTTGCCGAGGGATTGGTCGCAGCATCGCAACCCTCCGTTCTCGCCGCCATCATGGTCGGCGCCATCATCGGCCTTTTCATTGGCGCCCTGCCGGGGCTCGGGCCAACCGCCGGCGTGGCAATCCTGCTGCCGGTCGCCGTCAGCTTTGACGGCACTGCGGCGATTGCGGCACTCGGAGCCGTCTATTACGGCGCCCAATATGGCGGCGCGGTCACAGCAATCCTGCTCGGCATTCCGGGCGATGCTTCTGCCACCATGACCGTTATTGACGGCCATAAACTGGCGCGAAACGGCAGGGCCGGCGCGGCACTCGGCTTGAGTATTGCCGCCTCCTTCATCGGCGGCCTGATCGGCCTCATCCTGCTCACCGCCTTTGCAACCACCATCGCCCAGGCGGCGATCGCCTTCGGGCCGATCGAGATGACGGCGCTGATGATCTTCTCGCTGTCGCTTGTCAGCGTGCTCGGCGGCCGGGATCTTAACAAGGCGATGATGTCGCTGTTTGCCGGCCTTTTCATCGGCACGATCGGCCTCGACCCGATGGTCGGCCTGCCGCGGTTCGATTTCGGTGAGGTCCGGCTGTTCGATGGCATCGAGTTCTCCATCATCGCGGTCGGCCTGTTCGGTCTCGCTGAAATGTATGCCACGCCGCCTTCGATCGGAAAGCCGGAGGAGAACAACCGGTTCCGCTTCCGTGAACTCCTGCCGGATGTGCGCGGCACGCTGCAATGCTGGCGTGAACTGGGCTCCGGTTCGCTGATCGGCTTCTTCATCGGCATCCTGCCCGGCGCCGGCGCGACCGCTGCCACGATGATCTCCTACGCCTTCGCCAAGCGCACCTCGAAACATCCCGAACGCTTCGGCAATGGCGCGATGGAAGGTGTTGCAGCGCCAGAAGCGGCCAACAACAGCGCCGCCTATGGCAACATGATCCCGATGTTCGCGCTTGGCATTCCGGGCTCCGGCACGACGGCGGTGTTGATGGGCGGTCTGCTGATGATCGGCCTACAGCCAGGGCCGATGCTCTTCCAGACACAGTCGGAATTCGTCTGGACCATTTTCGGCAGCTTCTACATCGGCAATCTTGCGCTGGTCGCAATCACCATCGTCCTGACCCCGGTGCTCTCCACCTGTGCCTTCGTGCGGCCGAGCTACCTGTTCCCGGCCGTCATCGCCATCATCGCCTTCGGCATATTCGGCATCAACAATTCGATGTTCGAGGTGGCTCTGGTGATCGGCTTTGGCGTCCTGGGCTACCTGATGATGAAGCTGGATTACCCGCCGGTACCGCTCGTTCTCGGCATGATCCTCGGCCCCATCCTCGAGCGTGGCATCCGCCGCACCCTGGTCGCGTCGGACGGAGATGTCTCCGTCTTCTTCCAAAGCCCGATCGCGTTGGTGATTATCCTGATCACCGTGGTGCTGCTGGTCTCACCGTGGCTGTTCAAAAGCCGTGCGAGCAAGGAACACCATATGGACGAGCCGCAGGCCAAGAAAATCGGTTGAGGCGGCAAGGGGCGATCCGGTCTCACGGATCGCCGGGGCTGCCTGACCACATCGCATATTCATTCCGGATGCAGGCCTTTTTGCCGAGCGTCGCTATTCAACGCGGCCTTGCGGCAGGTCCAGCAGCCTCAAGAGCGTCACTGGGTGCGCATGAAAAGGATATTATTAACAATGGTGTACCACCATCTTTACGCAAACTTCGCCAAGGCCTCCGAAGTGCGGGTCGGCATTATCGGTGCGGGCAATTACGGCACTGCCATCGTCACCCAGGCGCCCGTCACGCTGCGATTGAATGTCGTTGCCGTCGCCGACATTTCGATCGAGGCGGCGCGCGGTGCCTATGAGAAGGCGGGCTTCGACATGGCCAAGGTCGCCTATGCCGGAACGGCAGAGCAGGCCAAATGCGAGATTGCACGCGGCAATTCCATCTTTACCGACAAGCCGGAAATCATCGGCGCGATTGGTGCCGTCGATATCGTTTGCGAGTGCAGCGGCGTGCCAGAGGCAAGCGTTAGATATGCCGTGCAGGCGATCGAGGCCGGCAAGCATGTCGCGATGGTGACGAAGGATTGCGACGTCGCGGTCGGCCCGATGCTGAAGCGGCTCGCCAAGGAAGCAGGCGTCATCTACACGCCGGTCGATGGCGACCAGCACGGGCTGCTGATCCAGTTCTATGAATGGGCTAAATCGGTCGGCCTGACGGTGATTTCCGGCGGCAAGGCGACCGATGGCGAATTCGTCTATGACGAGGCGGCCGGCACGGTCTCGATCAAGTCCGACAAGAAGATCCATGATCCCTATGTCGAGACGGTTGCCGTCTCCGATGAGGATCGCAAATGGCTCGCCATGATCCCCGAAGGACAGGCCGCTGAATATGTCGCAAGGCGCAAGGACATTCTGGCGCGCCTGCCGCAGCCTGGTGCCTATGATCTGTGCGAAATCACCGTTGCCGCCAACTATACCGGCATGAAGCCTGCAGTCGACACGCTCGTCCATGCAGCCCTTCGCATCACCGAAATTCCGGTTGCCTATGCGGAAATCGCCAATGGTGGGCTGTTCGGACAGGTCGATACGATCGACCTCGCCACTTGCCTGAGGCGCCCGGATGAAGCCGGGCTCGGCGGCGGCGTCTTCCTCGTCGTGCGCTGCGACAATGCCTATTCCAACCATATCCTTGTGACCAAGGGCCAGATTCCGAACTATGACGAGACGACGGCGGTCATCTATCGGCCCTATCACCTTTGCGGCGTCGAGACCTCGACTTCGCTGCTGATGGCGGGTCTGCTCGGCATCGATACCGGATCGGAGGACTACCGGCCCCGCTACGATCTCGTCAAAGTCGCTGCGCGCGACATCAAGGCGGGCGAAGTCTTCGGCAATGACCATAGCCCGATGTTGAAGGCCCGCATCGTTCCGGCGGTACCTGTCGCGCTTGAAAACCCCGCCTGCGCCCATCTTCTGACCGGCAATCGCGCCAAGGTGGATATCCCAGCCGGCACGTTGATTACCTATGACATGGTGGAGGAGCCGCAGGCCTCGTCGCTTTGGGAGATGCGCCGGCTGCAGGACCGTACCTTCCTGGCCGGGCAGTGAGATCGCCATGACGGTTACGCCACGCATCTTCCTCTTTCATGCCACGCCGGCTGCCATGGCGCCTGTGACCGATGCCATGCGGCGGCTCTGGCCGGAGGCCGAGGCTGTCAATATCCTCGACGAGAGCCTGTCACTGGATCGCGCGCGGGAAGTCGGGCACCTGTCGCCCGGTCTCAGCGAGCGTTTCGTAGCTCTGGGACGGCAGGCCGTTTCGGGTCGCGCAGATGGTATCCTGATCACCTGCTCGGCTTTCGGCCCCGCCATCCGCCGGCTTTCCTCGGAGATCGGGATACCCGTTCTAATGCCAAATGAGGCGATGTTTCGCGCCGCGATCACGGCGGGCTCGAATATCGGGATGGTGGCGACCTTTGCCCCTGCTGTCGAGACGATGGAAGACGAGTTTCGTGAGTTCGCGGCAGAGGTCGGCAGTTCAGCGAAGCTTCGCACGATCATTGCAGATGGCGCGATCGAGAAGCTCAGGCAGGGCGATGCGGCCGAGCACGATGTAAGGGTTGCCGATGCAGCTCTGGGCTTGGCCGGCTGCGATGCGATCATGCTCGCCCATTTCTCCACCGCCCGCGCCGCCGGTCCGGTCGGTGAGAAGGTAGATTGCGCCGTGCTGACCGCGCCGAGCAGCGCGGTGACGCGAATGAAACAGTTGATGCACTGGCAGGAGCACTAGACGATGCTGCTCGGAGTTATCGCCGACGATTTT
Organism: Hyphomicrobiales bacterium; assembly: GCA_900469445.1. Taxonomy (GTDB): domain Bacteria; phylum Pseudomonadota; class Alphaproteobacteria; order Rhizobiales; family Rhizobiaceae; genus Neorhizobium. The sequence continues at coordinate 54,040 of UBXM01000051.1, read as the reverse complement.
ACCGGTGCGGGAGATATAGCGAACACGCTTGCAAAAGGGTTGCCGGGGCAGGGTGGGCTTGCGGTCACGCAATATCTCGGTGTTCCCAAGGTTAAGGCCGATCGATCCGTTGAGGCCGGGGTGATCTCGCTCAAGACCCGCTCCTCGCCGGTGGAGGATGCGGTCGAGCAATCGCTTGCTGCGCTCGAATGGCTGCGCAACCAGGGCTGCGAGCAATTCGTCTTCAAATATTGCTCGACATTCGATTCCACCCCGGAAGGCAATATCGGGCCGGTGGCGGAGGCGCTTGCCGCGGCCCTCAGGGTCAAGGGCGTGATTGCCTGCCCCGCCTTCCCGACGGTCGGCCGCACCGTCCATCAGGGCCACCTCTTCGTCCAGGACAGGTTGCTCAGCGAATCCAGCATGCGGCACCATCCGCTGACACCGATGACGAATTCCGACATCCGTCGCTGGCTGGCGCAGCAGACGCGCGATCCGGTCGGGCTGGTGAATACGGCAATCGTCCGTTCCGGAAGCGAGGCCGTGAGGGCTGCCTTGGATGCCGCAGCCGCCGAAGGGACGACGATGGTCATCTGCGATGCCTCGCTCGATGAAGATCTCGTCACGCTTGGCCGTGCGGCGGCGGGGCAGCGGCTTGTCACCGGCGGTTCAGGCATCGCGATCGGCCTACCGGCCAATTTCCTGCGCAGCGGCAAGGCGCGTGGAGCGGTTACCGATTTTTCCGGCGTTGACGGACCCGAGGCGATCCTGGCGGGCAGTTGCTCGGCCGCGACCCGCCGGCAGATCGCCATCCATGCCGCAGCTCATCCGACCATGGCGCTCGATATCGACGCGGCCATGGCGGGCAGGCTCGATGTCGGCGCGATCCTCGAGTTCGCCGCCGCCCATCGCGGCAAGGCGCCGCTGATCTATTCCTCTGACGATCCGTTGGAAGTCGAGCGCTTGCAAAAACGTTACGGCCGCGAAAAGGTGGCCGAGACGCTCGACGGCCTGTTTGCCGAGACTGCGCGCTCACTGGTCGAAAGCGGCGTCAGCAGGCTGGTGGTCGCCGGCGGCGAGACATCCGGTGCAGTCGCAAAGGCGCTCGATCTCGACGCGCTTTCGATCGGCCCGGAGATCGATCCGGGTGTGCCGATCCTGATCGGCGGTAAGGGCCGGATTGCGTTGGCGCTCAAATCCGGCAATTTCGGTGCGCCGGACTTTTTCGCCAAGGCGCTCAAGCAGTTGCAGCAGGGGGCCGTTGAAACAGGGGGCAGTGAGTGAAAGAGGATGAATTGCGTGCCGAGATCGTTAAGTTCGGCGCGCTGCTTTACGGGCGCGGACTTGCACATGGCAGTGCCGGAAACCTTTCGGTGAAGCTGGACGACGGCACGATCCTCGTGACGCCGACCAATTCGTCACTGGGCTTTCTGTCTCCCCGGCAGATATCGAAGGTCTCGGCCCAAGGCATCCATCTTGCCGGCGATCCGCCGTCCAAGGAGGCCTATTTCCATCTGGCGGTCTATCAGGAGCGGCCAGAGGCAAGCGCAATCGTCCATCTTCATTCCACCCACGCGGCTGCCCTGTCCTGCCTCTGCCACGAGGACACGTCCGACGTGCTCCCTCCGCTCACCGCCTATCAGATCATGCGGATCGGGCGATTGCCGCTTCTTCCCTATTTTCGGCCGGGGGATCGCAAGCTTGCGGATGCGGTTCGCCAGATCGCCGGTGGACACAAGGCAATGCTGCTTGCCAATCACGGCCCGATCGTTTCCGGTAAATCCCTGCAGGACGCGGTCCACGCCTATGAGGAACTTGAGGAAACGGCCAAGCTGTTCTTTCTCATCGGTGACCGGCCCGTCTCGCGCCTCACCTTCGAGGCGATCGCCGATTTGAATGAAGCTTTCCCGAATTGATGCCGGGCCGTGCCATGTAAGGACCGATCTAGGAACAGTGGATCTTGCCGCTCGCCGCAGCACTCGGCGCCGGCGCGCTGAGCGGTGTGATCGGAACCGGTGCGAGCCTGCTGCTTCTGCCATTGCTAGTGCCGATGTTCGGCGCCGTCGAGGCGATACCGATCATGGCCGTCGCCGGCTTCATGGCCAATCTGTCACGCGCGCTTGCGTGGTGGCGTTCGATCGCCTGGAAGGCGGTGATGGCGTACGCTCTGCCAGGCGTTCCTGCCGCAGCACTCGGCGCCTACACGCTGGTTCACATGCCGCGCGGATGGCCGGAAATGCTGCTTGGCCTCTTCATCATGGCTCTGGTGCCCCTGCGCCGGCTGGTGATGAAGGCCATCGTCTCGATCAATCTGGTGCAGATGGCCGTCGTGGGGGCCTTGATCGGCTTCCTGACGGGCTTGTTTCTCTCCACCGGGCCGCTCAGCGTGCCGGCCTTTATGGCGCTCGGCCTCGTGCGCGGTGCCTTCATCGCCACAGAGGCGACCGCCTCGCTGATCGTTCAGATGTCGAAGATCGTCAGTTTCCATGAGTTAGGTGCAATTTCCCTGGTGGATCTGGCAAGGGGGGCGGCGATCGGACTGGCACTCATGCTCGGGACCTTCGCCATTCGTCCGCTCGTGGCCCGCATCCGGGACAACCATTTTCGCGCCATGATGGATGTGGTGACGCTCCTGTCAGGCCTCTGGCTGCTAGTCTTCGGACTCTTCCAGACCGCGTGAGCATCAACGAGGCCAGCCGCTTAAATATGCGGGTTCGCGGTTCGATTCCCTTCAAGGCGAACCCAGTTAAATTTGCCTGACATCTGTTTAATCAGGAAAGACCGTACCAAGCACCGCGGCCAGCTCCGTGCAGGACGAGGTGACCCTGATCGACGAGGGCCTTGAGGTGATCCTTGATGGTGTGACGGCTCGCAACTGTTATCCTGGCTGCCTCCGCGACCGTGATCCGCCCATGCTCGCGCGCCAACTCAAGCAATGTGACGGACAGTTCCGGCATTTCGGCGAGGATGATGCGCTCACGCTCCATTTTCTTCTCAAGTCGGGTCTTCTGCCGATGCAGGGCTCTTAAAAAGAACTCGATCCAAGGATTCCAGTCGGGCTCTGTGCTTCGGATCGTTCCCTGCGTACGCCGGAGAGAGATGTAATAGCTCTCCTTGCTTTGCTCGATGATACTTTCGAGCGAGCTATATGGAACGTAAGCGTAGCCGGCCCGCAGTAGCAGCAAGGTGGTCAGGATACGCGAAAGGCGGCCATTGCCATCCTGGAATGGATGGATTTCGAGGAATACGACAACGAAGATCGCGACGATTAAAAGTGGATGGAGCCGCTTTTCTCGACCCTGCTCGTCAAGCCAGGCGAGAAGTTCTTCCATTCGACGCGGCGTGTCAAACGGCGATGCCGTTTCGAAAACAATGCCGAGGCTCTCGCCTTCTTCGTTAAACGCTTCCACGTTGTTGGAGAGATTTTTGTAGGCACCGCGATGCCGCTCATCCTTGGTCGAATGTGCAAGAAGGTCGCGGTGGAGCTGACGGATATGATTCTCGGTGAATGAGATAGCTTCGTAAGCACTGAAGATGGTCTCCATCACTTCCGCGTAGCCGGCAACCTCTTGTTCGTCACGCGTCGTAAACGACCCCTGGCGAATGTTTGCCAGCAACTTTTCCACCTCTCGATCGGTGAGGCGCGCTCCTTCGATACGCGTGGAGGAACCGACACTTTCAATCGTCGCCACGCGCCGCAGGCTGGACAGCCGCTCCGGAGCGATCCGGCCAATCGCGCGCCAAGCACCTTTGAATTCATCAATTTCCGCGATAAGCGAAAGAATTTCGGGTGTGATCCGGACGGTCGCCGTGTTTAGGTTTTCCATTTTTTCATCCGTTTCCATCCATTTTCTGACGAACCGTCATGCACCATTTCTCCATCCGTTTCCATCCAATTTCGATGAGTTGGTTCCGCAGTCTGCATCATCGGCGGGAAGATAGCGATCAAGAACGAAAATTGAGATTTCTAAGTCCCTGATGCCTATGAGAATTCGGGTGACATGGAAGCGAGCAACATCGGATCACAGGTTCGGATCCCTTCAAGACCTTAAACCACGAGTAAACAGGCTGACTCGCTCCGCCACCGAGCAAAAAAACGTCTAGCCAATGCTCCAACATGTTGTTCACTTCACTGCGGCGGCCGATCCTCCGTCGGATTTCAAAACAAGATTTAGCCTGTAACCAAGTGCGTCAGCTACCTTTGCGATCGTCCCGAACTCTGGATTGCCATCCCCACTTAATGCCCGGTAGAGAGCAGGTCGTGTAAGTCCGGTATTCCGAGAAAGATCTGTCATGCCCCGCGCGCGCGCGACAACACCCAGAGCGCGAGCAATATGATTTGCATCTCCATCTTCGCTAGCAGCTAAAAGATATTCAGCAATCGCTTCTTCACTTCCAAGGAATTCGGCGGAGTCGTACTCAAACGTCTCAAGTGGCATATGATTACTCCTTCAATTGCTGTGCTAGTTTTTTAGCTAATCGAATGTCTTTGTCCTGGGTACTCTTGTCGCCACCACAGAGAAGAACATAAACGATCGACCCGTCCCGGACAAAATAGACCCGATAACCAGGTCCGTAATTAATGCGGAGTTCGCTCACGCCTTCACCGACTGGCTTTACATCCCCGGGATTTCCCGCGGCGAGACGGTCAATGCGGTCGGCAATTCTTGCTTGGGCACGAAAGTCCTTAAGCGTTTTGATCCAGTCCGCATAATCACGGGTGCGCCTAATCGTGAACATGGAGTTATGTAACCTATAGGGGACAAAATATCAAGTCGGTTGTTATCGGGCAATATGGCTGCTTGAGGCTTTTGGCCTGAATGTGGTTATCCAAATGATTGAATAGGGCCAATCTTCATCACATCACGATGACCACTCTGTCTTGCTTCGGCTGCCCGCACGCGTTTTGATCCTTTTGGGCGGGCTAAGGCCGGCCATTCCGAGTGGAAGATGGCAGCAAGTATAACTGATCTGGCCAACGGGTCGGCGGTTGACATCCCTTCAAGACCTCAAGTCTTTCAACTCATCCACTTTCACCTTCGACCAAATCCATCGGCCACACTGTTCGGTGCGCAGTGTGATATGCGTGCGAATATGACGGCATTGCGGACAGAAGCGACTCTGCCAATGCGATGCCGAGATCGTGCAGCGAAAGGCTGAAGCCGGTCAGCGTCGGCGACAGGAATTGCGTATGCGGGCTGTGCCGGCCGACAATGACAATGTCTTTGCCGGGGCGGATGCCTGCCTCTTCCAGCCCCTTGTAGAGCCCGGTCACCAATGTTTCGTTGACAAGAGCGATGGCCGACGGGCGCGTGGGCCGTGCCGCGATCTCCTTGGCAACCGCATAACCGCCGGCTTCGCTGGGTTTTGCGCGAAAGATATTCTCTTCCCGCAGGAGGATTCCGTGCGCATCCAGAACGCTGCGGCAACGTTCTACAAAAAGATAACCCAGATTGAGATCGCCATCCGGCCAGATCACGCCGATCTCCCTGTGCCCCGCGCGCACAAGCCGTTCCATGGCAGCGTCCGCCATGCCCTCGAAATCGAGATCGATCCAGGGTTGGCCGACATCGGTAAGGCTGCGGCCGAGTGAGATGAACGGTATCTTGTGGCGGTCAAGCAGTTCAAAACGTGCATCATTGCGGCGTGTCGCGGAAAGGATGATCGCATCTGCAAACCCGCGTGCCACCGTGCGCTGGAGATAGGCATCCGGATCTTCCGAGGACGAGCAGAGGAGTGCGACAAGATCGAGGCTGTGGCGCGCCAGAACGGTCTGAACCCCGTCAAAAACGCTCATGAAAAACGTGTCGCCTTGGCCAGTGATCTCCGGCCCGGTCTGCATCATGAAGCCGATGACGCCGGTCGAACCCTTCCGCAGCGAACGGCCGGACTGATTGGCGACATAACCCAGCTTTTCAGCGGCTTCCAGCACACGCTGACGCGTCTGCGGATTGACATCCGCCTTGCCGTTCAAGGCGCGCGACACGGTGCCGATCGATATGTCGAGATGGTCGGCCAGCTGGCGTATGCCCTTCATGCGAATATCCGTCTTTCATCATCCTCTTGAGAACCAGTATTGACAAAATATCAGACATGTCCATAGTTTCCGTAAACGTTTACGGTCGTTGCAGGAGGCGCAGCTCGTAAACGTCTTTGGGAGGTTTATCGTGACATACAGCGTCGTTTTGTGTGGGTGCGGAGCTATGGCCAAAGGCTGGCTCCGAGCGGTTCAATCCACGCCTGATCTAAGTGATACGCTCCGCATCGTCGGCCTTGTCGACCTGAATGACAATGTCGCGCAGGCGCTGGCCGCGGAGTTTGACCTTGTTGATGTTGTGATCGGCACAGACCTGCAAACAGTGCTGGAGGCGACAAAAGCCGATATCGTTTTCGACGTCGTCATTCCGGCAGCGCGCCACGCGGTTGTGACAACGGCCCTAGCGCATGGCTGCCACGTGCTCAGCGAAAAACCCATGGCCAATTCGATGGAGGAAGCCTCGGATCTTCTGCGCGCCGCAGCAAAGGCCCAAAAGATCCACTCCGTCGTTCAGAACCGACGGTTCATTTCCGGCGTTCGCCGCATGCGCCGTCTGGTGGAAAGCGGTGCGATCGGCGACATCACGGCGATCCATTGCGATTTCTTCATCGGTCCGCATTTCGGCGGGTTTCGCGAGAAGATGGACAATGTGCTGCTGCTCGACATGGCGATCCATACATTCGATGCCGCTCGTTATGTCTCTGGCAAAACACCGCTTTCCGTCTATTGCCTCGAAACCAACCCGTCGGGTTCCTGGTACGCGCATGGCGCTTCCGCCAATGCCGTGTTCCGGTTCTCCGATGATGTCGTTTTCACCTATCGTGGTTCCTGGTGTGCCGAAGGCGAGCGTACCAGCTGGGAAAGCGCGTGGCGCATCGTCGGCACGAAAGGCATGCTGACCTGGGACGGCGAGGATGTTTTCAAGGCTTCAGTCGCCGGACATGAGGATGGCTTGTTGCGCGGCTTTGCGCCGATTGAGGTGCCTGCACCATCGCGGGAGGAAGAAACCCACGGCCACGCCAGCGTCATTGCCGATTTCCTCACCGCAATCCGCACGGGACGACCACCGGAAACGGCCGGTGACGACAATATCCGAAGCCTCGCCATGGTTTTTGGCGCCATCGAAAGCGCCCGGCTTGGGCGCAGTGTCGAGCTTGCAGCATAGGAAAGAGAGTGATGAGCGTAGATTTGAAAAATTCCATTCGCGTCGGCACCATGGTCAGCGCCACGAAGGGGCAGGCGGCCGAGCGCATCGCGCAGATCGCCGACATGGGTTTTGAAAGTTTCGAGCCGTTTTTCTGGCAGACGACCAATGGCCAGGATATCGCCGAACTCGGCAAACGATGCGTCGAGGCGATCGGTGACCGGGATATCACGATCTCCACGATCGGCATGTTCGGCAATCCGCTAGAGGGCACCGATATCGATCTTCAGACCCTGCAGGGCTGGAAGGATTGCATCGACAATGCCCACCATTTCGGCGCCACCTGCGTGGCCGGCTTTACCGGCCGCATCCGCAACAAGCCGCTGCCGGAAAGCCTGCCGCGCTACGGGCAAATTTTCGGCGAATTGGCCAAGCGCGCCGCCGACAAGGGTGTGAAGATCGCCTTCGAAAACTGCGCCATGGATGGCAACTGGCAGACCGGCGACTGGAATATCGCCCACAATCCCGATGCCTGGGAAATGATCTTCAACGAGACGCCGGATGACAATATCGGGCTGGAATGGGAACCCTGCCACCAGATGGTCTATCTGATCGACCCGCTGCCGCAGATCCGCAAATGGGCGCACAAGATCTTTCACGTGCATGGCAAGGATGCCACGATCCGCTGGGATGTGATCCGCGAACACGGCATTTTTGGCAAACATCCGTTTGTCTTCATGCGCACGCCCGGTTTCGGCGACAGCAACTGGACGGACATCATTTCGGAGCTTCGGCTCGCCGGCTGGTCCGGTTCCATCGATATCGAGGGCTGGCATGATCCGGTCTATCGCGACGCACTGGAAATGACCGGTCAGGTCCATGCGCTCAATCACCTGAAACAGGCACGCGGCGGAAATTTTGTCATCGACCCGTCGTAAGGAAAAATGCGCGCCGATCGTATGAGGAGGTTTGCGGTCGGCGACGTGACGACGTCAAGGATAACCTAGAAGGAGGAGAACCATGGGTATCCGCAAGTATTCGATTGCCATCGCACTGGCTCTGACATGTGCCTCGCTGGTTGGTATTCAGGCGAAAGCTGAGGACGTGAAACTGACTTTGTGGTCGCTGGATCGCGATATTCAGCCGGCGCCCAACCTGATCAAGGAATTCAACGAACAGAAAAACGGCATCCAGATCGAGTATCGGCAGATCCAGTTCGATGATGTGGTGAGCGAGGCTATGCGCGCCTTTTCCACCGGCAAGGCGCCCGATATCATCGCCATCGACAACCCGAACCACGCCATGTTCGCCTCGCGTGATGCCTTCCTCGACCTGACGGACATGATTGAGAAATCCTCGGTCATCAAGCCGGAAAACTATTTTCCAGGGCCGCTGAAATCCGCGACCTGGGACGAAAAATATTACGGCGTGCCGAAGGCGACCAACACGATCGCGCTTTATTACAACAAGGACCTGTTCAAGGCCGCCGGGCTTGATCCGACCAAGCCGCCGCAGACCTGGGACGAACTGGTCGAGACGGCCCGCAAGCTGAACGATCCATCGAAAAACGTCTACGGCATCACGTTCAGCGCCAAGGCGAACGAGGAGGGGACCTTCCAGTTCTTGCCTTGGGCGCAGATGGGCGGCGCCGGCTACAAGACCATCAATGGCGAAGGGGCCGTGCGCGCGCTCACCATCTGGAAACAGCTGTTCGACGAGAAGCTTACCTCGCCGGACACGCTGACCCGCAGCCAGTGGGATGCTACGGCGACCTTTAATGCCGGCAATGCCGCCATGGCCATTTCCGGCCCATGGGAAATCGACCGCATGCTGACGGATGCCAAGTTCGAATGGGGTACGGCGCTTCTGCCGGTGCCGCAGGAAGGTGCGCAGCGTTCTTCGGCCATGGGTGATTACAACTGGGCGATCTTCTCCAGCACCAAACACCCGGAGGAAGCCTTCAAGGCGCTGGAATTCTTCGCCTCGAAGGATGCGACCATGTACAAGGATTTCGGCCAGCTTCCGGCGCGTGCCGATCTGCCCGTCCCGCCCACCGGCAATGCGGTGAAGGATGCGGCGCTGGCGACCTTCCTCGAACAGATGAAATATGCCCAGCCGCGTGGCCCGTCACCCGAATGGCCAAAGATTTCCAAGGCCATTCAGGATGCCATCCAGGCAGCACTGACCGGCCAGATGGAGCCGAAGGCGGCACTCGATCAGGCGGCTGAAAAGATCAAGTCGATCGAGGGGTAAGGCACCCTTGGCCCGCCGCCTCCGCTGTTGCGGGCCAAAAATCCCGTTTCCTCCCGGACGGTTCTGCCCGGCACGCCAATGTGCCGGGTGGTTCCGGGCGATCATATGAGGTTTTGATGAGACGGATTCTTTCGAGCGTCAGGGATGGCCGTGGTTTCGACATCGTGCTTGTCGGCGTGCCCTTCGCGTTTCTGTTCGCGCTTGCCGGCCTGCCACTGATCTACAACATCCTGATGAGTTTTCAGGAAGTCGATATGTTCAGCCTTGGCAGTGTCATCCGGCCGTTCGTCGGTGTCGACAATTACGTCGCGCTGTTTCGCCAACCGGAAACATGGCCGATCCTGACCAATACGCTGATCTTCGTTGTCGGCTCGATTGCCGGGCAATTCGTGATTGGTTTCGGCCTCGCCCTGTTCTTCTGGACCAATTTTCCGGGCGCAAGCTGGCTGCGCGGGCTTTTTCTGGTGTCCTGGGTGATGCCCGGCCTTGTTGTCGGCGCGATCTGGAACTGGATCCTGTCCGGTGATTTCGGCGTGCTGAATTTCTTCCTGCGCGAAAGCGGACTGATCACCGCCAACATCTTCTGGCGCTCGGACCCGAGTTTTTCGCTCTGGGCCGTCGTCATCGCCAATATCTGGCTCGGCACATCCTTCAACATGATCCTGCTGTCGGTCGGTCTGTCCGCCATTCCCGGCGATCTTTACGAAGCAGCGGACATGGACGGTGCCAATGCCTGGCAGCGTTTCTGGACCATCACCCTGCCGATGATGCGCTCGACCATCGGCGCCATCATCGCGCTCGGCCTGATCTTCACGTTGCAGCAATTCGATCTGTTTGCGGCCATCACTGATGGCGGGCCGAACAATTCCTCCAATGTCGCACAATACTGGGCCTGGGATCTGTCCTTCCGTCAGTATGATTTCGGCAGGGGCGCGACGATCTCCGTCATAATGACCGTTTTCGTAATGTTCGCCGCCGCCGTTTATGTGCGCTCCACACGTCATGAGGTGCGCGGATGAGCGAGACCGCCCGCAATCGCCTGATGCTCGCAATCGCGCTCATCATGGCCGCCATCTATCTGTTCCCGCTTTACTGGATGTATGTCACGTCCCTGAAAAGCGGGTCGGAAATGTTCGCCAACCCGCCAAGCTTCTGGCCGTCCTCGGCACAGTGGCAGACCTTTGCCTTTGTCTGGGAAAGCCGGAACATGGGGCGTTATCTGTGGAACTCCACGGTCATCGCCTTCGGTTCCGTCGCCCTGATCGCGTTGCTCGGCACCGGCTGTGCCTATGTTCTGGCGCGCTACCGCAATGTCTGGGTCGATATCGGTCTCTTCCTCATCCTGATGCTGCAGGTCCTGCCGGCATCGCTGATGATCACACCGATCTTCGTCGGATTCACTCAGGTCGGTCTGCTCGACTATCCGCGGTTTGCCGTTATTCTGGCGATTGCCGCGAAAAGCATGCCATTTTTCGTTGTGTTGGTCCGGGCCACTTTCATGGCCGTTCCGATGGAACTGGAGGAGGCGGCGCTGGTCGACGGCAATTCGCGTGTCGGTGCCTTTTACAAAATCGTCCTGCCGCTTGCCCGCAACGGTATCCTCGTCAGCGCCATCCTCATCTTCATGCAGGCCTTTGGCGAGTTCGTTTATTCGAAGTCGATGATCCAGGACGTCAGCCTGCAGCCGGCAAGCGTTGGCCTCAATTCCTTCATGGGGCCGAATACCAGCGAATGGAACAACATCATGGCATACGCCACGATGTACGTGACCCCCATCCTTGCGATCTTCGTGCTTCTGCAGCGGCGCATCGTCTCCGGCCTCACATCGGGAGCCCTCAAATGACCCAGCAAATCGAACTCTCCGGCGTCAACAAATACTACGGCGCCTATCACGCGCTGAGGGACATCAACCTCGCCATTCCGAAAGGCGCTTTCGTCGCCTTGGTCGGGCCGTCCGGCTGCGGAAAATCGACGCTTCTGCGCTCATTGGCCGGGCTCGAAACCATCTCCAGCGGCGATCTGGTGATTGCGGGCGAGCGGATGAACGACATGCCGCCGCGCAAGCGGGATCTTGCCATGGTCTTCCAGTCCTATGCGCTGTACCCGCACATGACAGTGGAGCAGAATCTGACCTACAGCCTTCGCATCAAGGGCGTGAAAAAGGCCGAGGCGAAAAAGGCGGCGGAAGAGGTCGCGGCGATCACCGGCCTGTCGGACCTGCTGCACCGTTATCCGCGCGAGCTTTCAGGCGGCCAGCGTCAGCGCGTGGCCATGAGCCGGGCGATCATCCGCCATCCGAAAGCGTTTCTGTTCGATGAACCGCTGTCCAACCTCGATGCGGCATTGCGTGTTCATATGCGCAAGGAAATCCGGGCGCTGCATGACCGGCTGGGCGCGACCTCCGTTTATGTCACACACGATCAGGTGGAGGCCATGACGATGGCCGATCACGTGGTCATCATGCGCGCAGGCGTGATCGAGCAGCAGGGCAGACCGCTCGATCTTTACGACCGTCCGGCCAATCGTTTCGTGGCCGGCTTCATCGGTTCGCCTGCGATGAATTTCATCCCGGCCAGAGTGGCTGAAGACGGAAGGTCGGTCCTCTTGGATTTGCCCGGTTCGCAGGTTTTGGCGATCGATTTCAGCCTGCCGCCTGGTCATGCGGTGCTTGTCGGCATTCGGCCGGAGCATCTGAAGATAGCTTCCGCGGGCCAGTCAGGCTTCGATGTCTCTATCGCTGCGGTTGAATCTACCGGCGCGACGACCTTCGTGACGACGGCCACGACGCCCGAAATCACTTTCCTTTTGAACGAGCGGTCATCTTTAGAGGCTGGTGAAAAGGTGCGGCTTACATTCGAGGGCAAGAATATCCACGTGTTCGATGCGGAGAGCGAGCAACGGCTTGGGACGTGAGGGATGTAGTCGGCTGATCGCGGTCATCCGCACCAAGCCAATTGTCGCCCAAGAGGTAGGCAACTTTGGGCGAGAGAGACTAATCGCTCCACGGCCAAACTGCAAAGGTCAGTAAACTCTCTCAAGCTCGCCCTAGGCTTAAAGCTCCAGGAGCGGGGTCACAATGCTGTTGCCGAAGCGGTTAGTGAATTCGTGCCCAAATGTGCCCCCAGCAGGTGCTTTAGCTAGACGGCTCTCAGGTTGACCGCCATATGTGATGCTGCCCCAGATCGGCGCGAGGTCGGCGCCGTAGTCACGTGCCACCAGTTCAGGATCAGCAGTCGCACTGCATGCGGTGAGCGTGGCGAGGGCCACGGCGATAATGTATTTTTCATGGTGGGAATATTTCCTTGGATAACGCGGCCAAAGAGCATTTCACCCTTGCCGAAGTTCCGCCGTTACCGACTTACACGATTAAGGGACGCTGCCGCCCCAACGTCAAATGCGAGGCGTCGTCTTCACTTCACAGAAAGCTGATGGCTAACTATGATAGCCAGATTGTGCCGAAAGTGATCAGAGCTGCCACGAGAGCAAGCAACAAAAAGCTGAAAAAAAGTTCTCGTCTGGATGACTGCTTCATTCCATTGGGATAGCGATCGGTCGGTCACGGCGCAAGTTCAATAGTGACGCGCCACCATCGTTGGCCGAGCCTGATTTTTTTGGTGCGAAAGGAACTTTGTAAGCAACTTTCGGTTTGTCAGCGAAACCGGGGGTAAAATCAATGACTGCTGACGATGTGATACACTCACAGTGCTTTGACGAGGGTAGAAGAGCGGCTTGCATCGGAATGCCGCGCCACGCCAACCCCTACTTAGACCGCGCCGGGATCAAACTCGACGCTTGGGTCGAAGGGTTCGAGACGGTGGACAGTTCCGAGATCATACCGATTGAGCGGATCCATTTATTTCACCAGGGAAGGGAAGCCGCAGAGCGGGGAGATGCCGCGTCGATGTGCCCGCACACCGACGACGACAACCCCGAACGAATGGAAATCTGGCTCATCGGCTATGCGCCTTATATTGATCGCATGCTCATCGCGAATGACAACGTTGGACCGAAATGAGATTTTTGGAGCGTCACCCCCTGGTCGCGACCATTTTCTTTTCGGTCGCAATCATTCTGTCTGTTTTTGCTGTCGAGACATGGATGACAGATCGCATCGGCGACGTAGACGGCAAAGCGCCGATCACCGACCCGCCAGCATGAGCGGATCAAACGGTCTGACGTAAACCGAATTGCGCTTCATGTCTCGGAACATTCCCGACCTCGCCCTGTTCGCTCTTCGTAGGGTCAGGTGAGGAAACAACGATCATGATGAAGATTCATGCAGCAACGGCGCTGTCTATCGGTCTGGCAACATCGGCCATGGCCCAGAGCAGCAGTGGTGGCAGCGGCGGCAACAACAGCGGCAATGGTGGAAACAGCAGCTCGACCAGCAGTGACAGTGGGTCAAATGGCGGCAACAACTCTGGCAGTGGTAGCGCAAGTAGCGGCAGTTCTGGCTCAAATGATGCTAGCAAAGGCAACAGCGGATCAGGTGACGCAGGTAGTTCGAATACCAACTGTGGCGCCCCCGGAGGCGTAAGCACAGATGGCAAGCCTCCGGTAGGCTCCACTGGCGCCGGCACGACCAATCCTGGCGCAGGTAACGCTGGGACATCTTGTTAGTTTGATTAGATTTGAGAGAAGCCCCGTACCGGAGGGGCTTTTTCTTTGCGTGTGATTCCTTCCAAAATTTTTGACGGAGCCAACGACGCAGCACGATGAGGGAAAGCGAACGGCGCAGTCCTATCGCTGAAATCATTTGCGAGGTGACAACCCGTTCGCCTCGCGCATCCGATCATACCAATCCTCGACGGCTTTCGCGGCCTGCCAGCGCTCTGGCTCCCGTCCAGGATGGGGATGATGATGTGCATTTTTTTAAGCCGTCTTTCCCGAGAGCGCCGCCGGACCACATGAACCAACCTCTCTTGGTGTAGGTCGTCAGGTCGCGCATTTTCCGGCCAATATATATCGAGCCGTCGTACCCTGACCAATCATCATGGCCTTCGCCAGGCCAAGTCGCGCGCCGTTGATAGGCCTTCTGCCAGTCCATTTCACCGAAGCATGTCGGCGATCTCAGCCGCAGCTAGCCTTGCCTCGCCATGACGAGGCAGGCCACGATAGAGCCGAGGCTGGTGGTCGGAGCAAAACCAATGGGTGACGGTACGGCTTTCCTCAAAGCCGTAGCATCCCCACTCCTTGCATCCCTTGTGCTCGCAGTAGTGCTCGACGAGAACGGAATCGGTGCGTGCACTTCGAACTTCATCGCTCATGACGGGCCTCGATCAAGATGTTCGCCGTGAGTAAGCAAGGAAAGCAGGCTTCGCAGCCATCCGTGCCGCGCCTGTCGCATCCGATTGCAAGGATCCGGCGAAGCTCGACGAATTCAATCGCTGCGCCGAACTTCTTGACCAGCGCTTTGCGATCGTAGACGCCGTGTCGATCGCAGCGGCGGCAAGACATATCAATTATCTCGGCGCGGTAGTCCTTCAATCGGGGCAGGCTCATTCGCTTACTGTAGATTGAGGCGCAGTTGGACGCCCTTCGGGATCGTAGGGCGCGCGAGAGACGCGATCTGAACTCGCTCGTAGACTTCGCGCCTTTGCTTTTCTTGCTTTTCACGCAGAGCGCGGGACGCTGCAACAACGGCCAGAGCTCGAGATACAACTTCATCGGTACGGTTCATCTGCACCTCCATCATGTTCTCTTTTTGTTCTCACAATAGAGGCGTCATGTCAACGGTGATTCGTTTAGGTCTGGAGGGAGGGGTGTCGCGAGAGCTTGAGTTCAAGAGGGGCTTAAACTTGGCGCAACAGCTCTGCGAGTTGCGGGTCATCGAGACGCTGACTTTTTCAACATTGGGCATTGTTCGGTTGTAATTATTACCACCAGGCAAGTAGCGCGGCAACTTCTTCGTTTCAGCGCACATCTCCCGGCTCGCTTGACCGTCACTGGGGCAATCCGTCGGATGGAGTTGGAGTAGCATGGTTGTAGGTTCACATCCGCTCAGGAACATTAAGTTATCAGCGCTCGAAAGTCGCTGGATTTCTAGTGAGGAATATTCGCGGAAGGGTAGAGCGCCGCGCCAACCTTCTGAGCTGCAGCCCCCAGGCGTTTATCCCTCGTCCGCAAGCTTGATCGTCGATCGAGGAGGGTTGAAGTCAACAGATGTGCATCGGTACAGCCGATCCCCTTACTGAATACCGAATAGCGGTCAATGACGGTCATTACCTCTGCATGGGTCGCGACCACTGCCTCACGCTGAGCTTCGAGAAACGCTAACACCGCATCCCTATCTCGCAGTTTGCCTCGGGCCAGTTCGCCGACAACGAAAGGTTGGCAAAGCAACCGATCATCTCCGATGATTTTGGTCAACTCCGAGTCGCCGTGTCGAAAATGATCAATCCAGATCGAGCTATCGGCAAGGATCACTTGTTCACTTCGTTCCGTCGGCGAGGCCCTAAGTCGGCCTCGGGCATAGTGCCGCCAAGGGCGATCAGCCGTTTGCCGGATTCGACGCGTACCAAAGTCTCGAGTGCTTGACGGACAAGAGCCGCCGTTTCCTTTGTACCTGTGAGGGACTTGGCCCGTGCCATGAGGTTGTCGTCAAGATTAATGGTCGATCGCATAGGCAGCTCCCAAATGTTGATATGATTATAGCACCAATTGGTGCGATAATGTCCGCCCTTAACGCCGGCCATTGCCACCATGCATATCGCGGCTCGCCAGTTCGCTTCCCGTGAAGAGCTTAAAAGCGTAGGCATCGCGAGGTGCCAAGAGGGCATTGCGTAGTGAAAGCGGAGGCGCTATATGTAGATACGTTCCTACATGGAGGTAAGTATGGCTACTACCAGCTTGACCAGCCGCGAATTAAATCACGATGTAGGCAGAGCTAAAAAAGCTGCTGAAGCAGGACCGGTCGTTATCACTGATCGAGGCAGACCCTCGCATGTGTTGATGACGTACGGTGAGTTCGAGCGCTTAACCGGCAAACGTCACGATCTCGTCGATGCGCTATCAATGCCTGGATTGTCGAGTATCGATTTGGATCCGCCTCGATCGGTCATTGCAACTCGCGAAGTTGATCTGTTTTGAAGTATCTGCTCGACACAAATGTCGTCTCCGAGCTCCGTAAAGTGGGTGACGGGAAAGCTGATCCGAACGTAACGACGTGGTTGAGTGCGAAGGATTCCCGTGATTTTTATATTTCTGCCGTAACAATTTTGGAGCTCGAGCGCGGGATACTCAGCATCCAGCGGCGTGACATTGAGCAGGGCTCTCGCTTAAGAGCCTGGATGGATAGCCGGGTTCGCCCGGGCTTCGGTGAGCGCATTATCTCCATCGATGACGCAGTTGCGACACGGTGCGCCCACTTGCATATTCCCGACCGCCACAGTGAAGCTGATGCACTCATTGCTGCTACGGCGATCGTTCACGGTCTAGTTGTCGTCACACGCAACATCCAAGATTTCCAAGGAACCGGCGTTGTCCTCGTGGATCCATGGCGCGGCTGACAACAGGCACGCAGGGCGCCTCTAATTTGTCTTTTCGAGCTTAGCCGGGACGCGTGGTTGAGTTCTTCGCAAAGCAATGGTCGGCAGCTCGAATCCTATCAAGACCAAATAGGTAAGCTTGCGTGCCATCTGTCCTACCACAGTGGTACTCGCCGCTCATAAGAAGTATCGACGAGTTTCATATAGGCGGTATCGTCGCGATCTTTGACTGCGGATTTTTCATAAAGATCTGCAAGCACGGCTAGTTTTTGGCGATCGAGTGACACACCCAAGGCTGGGCCGTTGGGCAGGCTAAGTTTGCCGTCATGGAACATGATGGGCTTCTCCTCGACCACATCAACACCGGTCTACGGGTAGTGGGTGTCGCAATCGGAGCTCAGGTTTGGCGTGGCTGCCGCGACATGGATCATAGCAGCGAGGGCGATGCCGAGATGGGAGTTCGAATGCATCGATACCCCCAATCCAAGCGTTTCGCATATCTTGCCAAGATGGGGCGAGGCTCGCAGACCGCCCCATAATCCCTGGAGCAGGATGGCGGCTCTATTACTGACCTATCGTCTGGCTCATCAACTGATCCGCATTGGTCAGCCAAGGGCGGCGCGCTATTATTCCGCAAGGCAGGGATTGGCAGCGGCAGTCCAGGAAAAACCAAGACCACCAAATC
The DNA here is from genome assembly GCA_900469445.1 of Hyphomicrobiales bacterium. Lineage (GTDB taxonomy): Bacteria > Pseudomonadota > Alphaproteobacteria > Rhizobiales > Rhizobiaceae > Neorhizobium. The sequence continues at coordinate 36,455 of UBXM01000051.1, read as the reverse complement.
CCTCGCCAGTGGTTGGATCGAAATACTCGGCAAAGCCCTCCGTTTCGATGCCACTAACGGTGTTCGAACGTAGGGCTGCAGCCATCTCGGTCATATCGTTGCGCGCCAACCCGTCGATCAGCAACCAGTTGATGATCGCCCAAGGAAGGGCCGCGCCAGTAGCGCTTGGGTCCAAAGCTTTCGACGAATGGCTTGGTCGCCGAGGCGGCGCGCCCAAGGCGATCGCTCGCCGCCGGGCAAGATCGGCAGCAGAAATCAAAGATTGTCGCAACTCCAGCTGGAGAACATTCCCGCTGAGGTAGCGATGAAGTTTCAGAGCCTCAACACCCGCGATCAACCAAACGCTCTAAGAGGGCGCGGCGACTTAGCATTCCGCCAGACGCTGGTCCTTTTCGCGCATGAAAGGAGAAAGTTGCGGTTTGAAGCAGACGCAATTCGGCGTTAGAAATCGGCTGAATTCATTTGGGAACTTTGAACCATCACAGTCTGCAGAGGTTGATATACCTCTCTGCCAGAAGATGTAATTTCGGCAGACAGCAAGCCGTTTGCGCAGGCGCGGTCGTCGTCCCACCCCGGATGGTTGACGACCGGATAGAGGCAAAGGCCCTCCATCGGCACGCCGGATCTGATAGCTGCTCGCACTTCGTCTGAAACATAAGAGAACCAAGGCGCTCGGCGTTCGTCCTCGATGCCGGTTTCCGCAACCAGCAGCGGCCGGCCATAGCGCGCATATGTCTCGAAGAGAATTTTGGAGAAGGGCTTATAGAGCGGATGGCCGATGTCGATCGGCGGGCCGCCGTGGATCCACTGGTTGTTGAAATAATAGTTCACGCCGATGATGTCGAGATATCGCTCATCACCGCCGATCTGCGGCCAGATGCGGCCGGCGATCAGATCCCAGCCCTGAAACTGGGATTGCCGGTGGCCTTCCGCATGACCGCGCTCCCATGGGCGCGAGGGATCGGTAATGACGTTGATGACCGGATCGCAATGCACGAAGCGCGCCCGGGGATCGACCTGCAGGATCGCCTCCATGGCAGCGATTGCCGCTCGGGCCAGTTGCACCTTCAGCTCGAAGCCGCGACCATTGGCAAACGGGTTTAGGTAGCCCGCATCGCCGCCGCCCCAGGAGAAGAACGAAATTTCGTTGACCGGGCAATAAAAGGGAACAGCGTCGCTCTCCTCCCGTACCGTGATTGCGCAAGCGCCGGCATATCTGGCAAACCGGTCTACGAAGCCGGGCGACCAGATGTCGAGGTCGTCCGGCCAGCCGTAATGCAATAAGTCCCAGATGACCTGCGCGCCGGTCTCGGTCGCGGCGCGCAGCATCGGGCGTATGCTGGACCAGTCGTAACCGCCGGATTTGTCGATCAAGTGCCATCGGAAACCGTCTCGTACCGTACGGATACCAAGGCCGGCTAGTTGCCGATAATCCTGCGCCGCATGCCGGTCGTGACCGACCGCATCGATTATGTCGAGGCGACGGCCCAAGGCCTCGCCGGTGCCCGGACGAAGCCGATGCGTCGAGCACTCGAAGCCGCCCTGAAGAAAGGAGCGGAACACACCGGATGGAGCGGCTGCCTTGCGCTCAACCAGAGCGTCGCTGAACAAGTTTTGCCATTGCGGCAGCACGGCTTCCACGGAGTAGGCCGTTTCGACCTTCTGCCGCAGCGCAGTCCCAAGTACGCGTCGGCGTTCGGGACTGGTTATCAGGTCGCCTAACGCGCGGGACACCGCGACCGGATCGTCATAAGGCACGAACAGGCCGGATATGCCGTCCTCGATCTGCTGCATGACGCCGTTGTCCGGCGTGGCGATGACGGGAAGGGCGGCAGCTCCCGCTTCCGCGATCACATGCGGCATGCCTTCTCCACGCGATAGCCAGACGAATATGTCGAAAGCGGACAAGAGATCGGGAATATCGTTGCGGTCGCCAAGGAATTGCAGCCGGTTTCCGAGCCCATACTGGCCGGCCAGCGCCTTCAGCTGGTCGGCATAGTCCGGCATGAACGCGTCCGGCCCGCCGACAACGATGAACCGCGCCCCGTTGTGTATGGCGCAGGTTATCGATGCAGCCTCCAAGAACTGCTCTACGTTTTTCTTCGGATCGAGACGGCCAACCCAGCCGATCAGAACTTGTTTTTCTGCGATGCTGATGCTTGCCCGCTTTTCAGCCCGCCGTGCTGGGTCGAACAAGGCAAGATCCACCATAGACGGGATTTCGATCGCATGTTGCTCGCGGCCCGGCATAAGAGTTGCAGCAGCATCGCGTATTGAGCGGCAGACGCCGACATAACGGCTGGTCAGATGTTTCGGGCCGGCAAGAGCTTCGGAAACAAGGCCACCATGTTCGATCAGTGGCGGACGCAGGTGCAGGCGTTCCAATGCTGGATAGATATCGGCGACATTTTGGCAGGAAACGACAATGTCGTAGGCCGGAACTTTAGACGCAAGATAGCCGACGGTGTCCTCGAACGAGAGTTTGTATGGGGTGGTATCCACATCTACCCCAAGTGCGTGAAGTTGTTCGTGGGTCTGTTCCGGCATACCCGACTTGCGGAAGCAAGCCACGACATCGATACGATACCGACGCGGATCGAGGTTCTTCGCCAGCAACCGGACCTCGGTTTCCTCACCGCCGACCACCAGCCATGCGAAGACGAAAAGTATCCGGACAGGCGCGGGTTCCGCTGTCATGCGCTCACCTGGAATACGACCTGAAGAAATTCCGGGCGGTTTTCGATCAGCTCGGACAGAAAGGCCGGAGCGTCTTCAATCGGCACAACATGCGTCACCATATGCTCGCGGATCGCAGCGCCCTCCGCAATCAGCAGATCAACGGTGGCCAACGCAAGGCGGCGGCGATTCCACGACCCCGTCAGTCGCCGTGGCACACGGTTGATCTGGGCGCAGCGGATGTTGAGGCCGTTGTGGTGAAATTCCTCGCCCAGCTTTAGCGCATCGGCGCCACCTTGGTAAAAGGCGAGGTCAATAACGGTGCCCTGCGGTCTCAATGCTTTCAGCGCCGTATGAAGACTGCCGGAATGGGCGCGGGTCTGGAACACAAACTCCGCACCGCGACCCAGCCCGTCATGCCAACGGGCCTTGGCATGCTGCCACACGAGGTCTTCCGTCATGGCGGTCAAGCCCATTGCCTCCGCCTTGCTACGGCGAAACTCGGATGGGTCGGTTATTACCACCTCAGAGGCTCCAAGCGAACGGGCAAATAAAGCGGTCATCAACCCCACGACACCCGCACCGATAACGATAACAGGCCGGTCCTTCAGGCCGGCGCCGATTGACGGCACATGGGCGCCAAAAGCGTCGGCATCCGCGTGAAGGATGCCGTTCGCGGCAATCGGCCCCATCTGCGCGACCAGCACGCCGAGCAATGGATCGATCTGCGGCGGCAGCGGCACGAGCAGGTCATGGAAGGGATTCGCAGTATGCCCGGTCTTGTGTGCATAGGTCGTCGCGACGATCTCGCCTTCCTTGAACCCATGCGCACAAGATTCCGACACGCGAGCGACTTCCATATAGCCAAGGAACGGCACCGGATAATGCAGGTCCGGTTCGTTCTCGATGAATACGCCGCGCTCGCCATCGAAACGGGAGCGGAAGTAAGGGTTGGTGTTCTTGAGGAAGGTCAGCTCGGTACCTGCCGAAAAACCCGTAAAGAGTGTGTCAAGCCGGATCTGACCCTCGCCGGGAGGGCCTTCCTCGTATTCGAATAGATAGGGACGACCGGGCGCCTCGACCCCGAGCGACCTGATCTTGCGATGGCCCGGCGGCGTGCCCTGCGGAGCCTCCGGTCGCGGCTGAAACATGAGCGGAGCCGGTTCCACCCGCCTTAACTGTGGAGGGTCGAGCCGGACCGGCTCGCCGGCCTGTGCCGACGACATTACCGCAAGCGCCAGACGGTGGGTGGCAAGCGCCTCGCCATAGGGGCAGCGAATGCGATTTTCACCGCCGCGTACGGCATCGATAAAGTCGCGATCCTCCCGCCACACCGGATCACCATCCGCGCCGCGCACCGGCCGTCCGCGACCGACATCCACCATGATGTCGCGGTCGGTTAGTTCAATCGCGAGCTTGTCAGCAAAGATGTGCAGGCCGACCCTGTGGTTCCAGCCGAGCAGGCAGGTTGAGGCGATGTTGGCAACGACGCCGGTTTCGAATGTCAGGCTTGCGGTGGTCACCGTCGGGACGTCGAGCCCGGGAAACTCCTCGCGATCCTTGTGTCCGACACGTCCGTAGACTTCCGTGACTTCGCCCACCAGAAATCGGACGAGGTCCAGGAGATGCGTCGTCTGCTCGATCATCTGGCCGCCGGACTTGTCCTGCTTCCACCACCATTGCGGCGGCGGAGTGGAATCCAGCCAGTAGCCGGAAAGAAGCTGCGCCGGATTTTCGGCCAAAAGTGCGCGCGCCTCGTCGACGATATCGAGATAGCGCCAATGATAACCGACGCCGGTGACGAGATCCTTCGCCACGACGGCTTCGGCGATTTCTTCTGCCGTCGCGAGGTCGAGGGATACGGGCTTCTCCACGAAAAAAGGAATGCCGCGTCCGACCAGATCCCGTTCCGGCTCACCATGAGCGAACGGTGGCACACAGACGTAAACGGCGTCTGGTCGCACCGCATCCAGCATGTCCCGGTGGTGCGCGAAAGATTTTGCACCGAAGCGCTTGGCAGCTTCGTCGGCGCGGTCGAGATCGGGATCTGCAAAGCCGACAAGCACGACATCGTCGAATCCCGCGAGGATATCGAGGTGGCGCCGGGCTATCCCGCCGGCGCCTATAAAGGCCAGACGTGTCTTATGCATGGAGCTGTTCCTTTGCCTGTGCTTGCCTGGAATAGGGAGAAACCGGTCGTAAATTGCACTGGTTTCAGCAGCCATTCGCCCGGCTGAAAAATGGTTATTAAAACGCTCGCGGCCTGTCGTCCCAGCTTCGGCCAATCGGGCGGGATCGCTCAGCGCCCGACCGATTGTGGCAGCGAGCGAGGTGGGATTTCCCGGTTCGGCATAATATGGATGATTGTCGCCAAGGGCCTCGACCGTTCCGCCAATCCTGGTTGCAATCACCGGTACACCGAGCGACATTGCCTCGAGAACTGCAAGCGGAAGGCCTTCGAAGCGCGACGGCAGAACGAAGATATCGGCCCCCGCCAATATGTCGTTGACGTCGGTGCGCTGGCCGAGGAAGCGGATGTTGTTGCTGATTGCAAGTTCGTCCGACAGGGCTTCGATGCGCGGCTGCTCTTCACCCGACCCGATGAGAAGCAGCTTAACTGCCGGGTAGGTTTCCAACACTTCGCACAAAGCCCGGACCAGCGTCTCGTGATCTTTCTGAGCTGTAAAACGGGCGACGGTAACGAGCAGAGCCTCATCGCTGATGCCCAATGTCCGTCTGGTGTCGGAGACGGACTTCGTCGGCTCGAGCGGATGGATGCCGTTAAGCACCACGCTCAGCTTTTCCGGCGCGATATGCCCGTCAAAGCTTTGCCGCGACGCCTCCGAGACGAGGATGTGATGCGTAACGTTACGGGCCTCATGCCCGTAGAGCGCTTGTTGCGCCGGATCTGTCAGCAGATACGGAAGATGTTCCGTGCGGATGACCGGGATGCCGTGAGCGGTGCCGGCCTTCGCAAGACCGTGGCCCTCCCAGCCTATACCGGCGTGGATGTGCAGGAGATCGATACCGGCCCGCGGCAGCCAGTCGCTGAACTCGTCGAGATCAGGAGAGATCTTGATGGCAATGCCAGCCCGTGCAGCACGTGGCAGAAGCCCCGTCCCATCCCGGGAGACCAGCGACATGGTGATATCGTAGCGCGCGGCCAGGATTTGTCCGAGCGCCAGCATGTGTTCTCCCATGCCGGACGGATCGAGACTTTCGGTCGCCAAGAGGATACGCTGACGATCACCCACGCGAGGCGTCCGCCAGTTTGCCGGTGACGCCGTGCCTTGCAACAAGGCGGCGGTAAGTGGCCAGCGCCTGTCCGACCACCTGATCCATATTGTAATACTTGTAGGTACCGAGGCGTCCCGCAAACGTCACGTCGTCGTGCTCGCGTGCCAATGCTTCGTATTGCTTGTAAAGCGCCTGATTTTCGGCGCGCGGGATCGGGTAGTAGGGATCGCCCTCGGCCCGGGAATATTCGTAGCTGATGCTGGTTTTCGGATGAACTTGGCCGGTCAGGTGTTTGTATTCCGTAACGCGGGTAAAGGGCACCTCCTGGGACGGATAGTTGATGACCCCGACTGGAAACATGCGCCGGACGTCATGCGTCTCATGGCGAAACTCCAGACTGCGATAGGGCAGGTGCCCGAAACGATGGTCGAAATATTCGTCGATCGGGCCGGTAAAGATGGTGTGTTTCGCCAGACCCTTGCGATCCAAATCGGCGAACTCGGTACCGACCATGACCGTTATATTTTGATGGTCGAGCATCCGCTCAAACATCCGTGTATAACCTTCAAGAGGCATCGCTTGAAAGGTATCGAGGAAATACCGGTCGTCCTCGTTGGTGCGGGTTGGTATGCGGGCCGTTACGGAGCGATCGAGTTCGGACGGGTCGAGTCCCCACTGCTTGCGGGTGTAGCCTTCGAAAAACGTCTTGTAGAGGTCCGGACCTATCTGCGAAATCACCACGTCGCGCGATGTCAGAATTGGGTCGCAAGGTCGCGCTCGTTCCGAGAGGAAGCGAGCGGCGTCTTCCTCCGACCTCAGATCGACGCCGTAGAGCGCATTTAACGTCGTGCGATTGATGGGAACGGGCAGGCGCAAATTGCCGACCTGAGACAGGACCCGATGCTCATAGGGTCGCCACGCGGTGAAGCGAGACAGGTAGGAAAATACGTCATCGCTGTTGGTATGAAAAATATGCGGGCCGTATTTGTGGACGAGAATGCCTGCAGCGTCATGGTGGTCATAGGCATTTCCTGCGATGTGCGGCCGACGATCGCAAACGAGAACTTTGAGGTTACTGTCGGACGCCAACCGTTCCGCCAGCACCGAGCCTGCAAAACCCGCACCAACTATCAGGTAGTCGTAAGCCATGGACCCTGAACGGGTAGCGCGAGGAGACTGTCTATCCGCTGGCACCTGCCTGCGCGCGCCAGCTTGCTCCACGATCAGCGACATGTTCTTGAACGTTGTATCCCAGGACGACGTTGCGAGGTGTTTATCGACATCGTCGCGCCAGAGTGTGCCGGATCGAATCAGGTCCAGCGCCCTATCGCAGGCCTTTGCAAAGTCATCGGCGTTGTCGGCCAGTAAAACGCCCGGAATGTTGCCATAAGTGCGCTCCACATCCCTGATGCGAGTGCTGACAACAGGGCGGCCCGCGGCAAGGTATTCCGGCGTTTTGGTAGGGCTGATAAAACGCGTCGCCTCGTTGAGCGCAAATGGCATCAGGGCTGCGTCCCAACCCGCGAGATAAGCGGGCAACTCGGCATAAGACTTCTGGCCGAGGTAGTGGATATTGGCGGCGCGCGGCAGTTCCGCCGGTAAAATCTTCACGACAGGTCCGACGAATACGAGCGATTTATCGGGGGACCCGGCCGCCAGCACGCGGATCAGATCGAGATCGAGACGCTCGTCTATAACGCCATAATAGCCCAGCCGCGGACGGGGTATGGATGCCTGATCCGACGGTTCAGCGTCGATAATGCGAGCCGTACCGAAGTGGACTGTATCGACGCTCGAGGGAAAAGCATGGATGTTGTCATGCAGGTGCTTCTTGGCCTCATAGAGACTGATGCCGCCGGTGAAGACCGCGTCTGCCCGTGCCAACAGGGCCGCTTCCGCATCCTTGAGGCTTGCAGGCGCGAACTTAAAATTCGCAAGTTCGTCCATGCAGTCGTAAATCACAGCAGTCGCATCGAGATGTTTCGCGAAGCCGAACATCAGCGGCGTGTAGAACCAAAGAATCGGCCGTTTCGCGCGGTGCAGATCGATCAATTCGTTCAAAAGACCGCGCAAGGCGTTCTCGCGTTCCTCTTCGTTCCACCAATGCGGCACGCGCGGCCGGATTGCTTTGACACGGGTATCTTCAAAAGGATGGATCTCGAGGTAGGGCAGGTGATGATCAGTCGGGATGAATTCCTCGAAATATAAAACCTGACGTTGAGTGGAGAACCGCTCCATAAGATGCTGCGGTCGTTGCAGCACGAAATCCCATCGGAGATGCGAAAAACAGATGAGGGGGATGTCTGCCGGTTCGGTCGCGATGGTGGACAGTGTAAACGAACTCTGCAGATTCATCGAATACCTCACCATGATTTGATCACCTAACAAGGAATGTGAAGCCAAGTTCCTTGAGGGGCGAAATAAGACTTCGCCTAAAGTAAAATCGGTGGTGGATTGTGGGCGCGCCGCTTCTGCGAGACGAGTTGCGCGAGCTTCTTCTGGCTGTGCGGCCAGGTCCAGTTAGCGAGTACGGTTTCACGGGGGGAAAAGCTGTCGAGGTTTTCCAGAATGTCCAAAATGGCGAGGTGAAAGTCTTTGGCCGATGCAGTTAGTCCAGTCTGCGGAGTAATGTACTGTAGACCGCAACTCAGCCCGCTATTGGCTAGAACTGGAATGCCGGCCAGCATATACTCGGTAAGGATGGCCGGCGCGCCGTCGTCGACCCCGCAGACGACGCCCATACGCGCCAAGTTCATCAGCCGATTTACCTCCGCAAACGGTACGCCCGGTGGTTCGATGAAATCCACGTCGATACCCTTGTCGGCGACCTGCCGGCGAAATTCCGGGATCATCTCGCCGTAACCGCAAACGCACAACGCCTTGACCGAACGGGGTAGTCTGGACAGAGCATCGAACAGGATGTCGTGCCGTTTGTAAGGCTGTGCGGCAGCGACATAGACGACATCGTAGATTTTTGGCAGATCGAGCGGCCTGAATGTCGTGTCCGAGGCAAATTCCGGCCCCACCGGCATGATTGCTGTCATCATTGTCGGATGACGGCTAAGGACTGCATCCGATTGCCACTCCGCTCCCGTTAGCACCAGATCGAAATGGCGGCTTACTTCAGGGGGAATGCGCAGCGCTGGCGCATCGATGGAATTGTAGATCTTGAAGCTCTCGCTGCATGCGTCGAGGATATCTTCGCTCACACCAAGCCCCCAAACGCAAAGGATGTCGGGCGGTCCAAACGCTGCGATGTGTCCAAGCATGTCATTGGACGCGAACGGGGCTTCTGGACCGTCCATCCGGAATGCGCGCCGTTTCAAATGGGGGCTATCACCGGTCCAGTCCGCGGGCGGAATGTCGCCGCGCCAGTGCGTCCAGATTTCTGCGCAATCGGCAAGCCCGGCACGTAAGGCTGACAATGGAAGTCTCTCGATGTAACCGCCGTCAACATGGATGGGGGCTGCTGGACGCACCGGCCCGGGTATACTGCCCCTCGAGCCGTCAAGCCATCGTTGCCGATATTCACCAACCGAGGGCAGTTGCGCTGTGTTCCACTCGCCGTCCTGAAAGTCGCTAATGACGACAATGCGTCGATAATCACACATGTAGGACCGAGATCTTGTGATGATGATGTGGCCGACTACTCAATCGCTTTCGTCAACAGAAAACGGATCACCTTGGTAAGAGGTTCCACGGATTCCCGCCCTGCGAACCTAGAAGATGATCCGCTTGAAGAAGCGCAATCGTTCCTCGCCAGTTCGAATTGTAGTCTCCAATACCAGCAGCTCGTGTCTGCACCTCAAACGATTTCAGTCGATTAGTTTATCCCTAATCATAGGGTCAGCGGTTCAGATGTCATAAAGAGCTAAACTTTGAAGGTTGACTTAGATTGCCGTCGCGCGGAGAGGATTGATAATGTCGATCCCCCGAAAATCTTGCTCATTATCGGTGACAACGATGCAGCTGTTGGATTGCGCAATCGCAGCGACGATTGTGTCCAAGGCACTCCGAGGGCGGCCCGTCGCCTTTCCGTGTGCCATTAGCTCGCCCCAGATCAGGGCTGACTTTTCGTCGAACGGAAGCACGCGACCAGCAAAAAGGGATTGCGGCCCTTCATTGCCGGCAAACCACGCTTCGAGGGCGGCTCGCTTCTTTCCCGCCGGCTTCTCCAGTATTCCTCGGTGAATCTCGGCGACAGTAAGCGAAGCGATAAATAGATCTTCGTCGGCTTGCTCAGCCATCCATGCCATCAGTGACGTCGAAGGCTCTGGTTTGGCGATATTGCTAAAAATGTTGGTATCAAGCAAATAGCGCATCACAAATCTATCTCGCGGCCTTCCTCGCGTGAACGTGCTGTGTCAAGATCGGCTCCAACCATCGGGGATCGACGCAAAGCCGCTAGAATACCACCTTTTTTAGGTGGCTCTCCGGCAAGCGTTTCGCTGACAACGGCACGCAGATTGGCTGCTTCCGGGCCATCTTCTGCCAATCTGCGTGCGAGTGATCTAATCAAACCGCGATCAGTGTCACGCCCGAGTACCTCAAAACGAGCAAGGCCGCGGTCGCCCAAGCGGCTTCTGTAATTCTGAATTGCGCGTGTCTGAGCGCTGGCCATCGGATCCTCCGGATGTTTCCAGTAATATAGCCAGATATGGTGGTCTCTGCAAGTCGGTTGGGGAAAGGATGGTTGAGCTCGACTGATGAGGCACATGAATCACAATCGCGGGTCGTTGGTTCAGATCCCCTCAATAACGCCGATCGCATCGACGCCTTGAGGCACGAAGAAGCCGTCCATCTCGCCTCGCTACCCTGCTCGGTTTCACATGGACGATTTAGCTGATGTGCTTGGTACTGACGCGATGTCTGTCAGGGCGCGAACCGAGATCGTGCTAGCGTCACTTACTCCACTCCGTCGCTAGACCGAGATGGCGACACCTTCCCCACGAGGATCGTGGGACCCGGTGATCCGTCCATCATCGTGCATGCAGATGATCCCCGCTTGGCCGAAAATTGGCGAAAGTGCCGGCAGCGATGAGACATCGTGTCCGAGCGCAGCGAGTTCCGTGATTATATTTTCGCCAAGTGACTGCTCGAGCTTGAGGCTGTCATGGGCGTCGGAAAAGGTGCGCCCAAGCAGAAAGCGAGGTTGTGCCAGAGCCTGCGTGGGTGTCATGCCGAAGTCGAGCAAGCCTGTAAGCAGTAGCGATAATGTCTGCGGCTGGCCATCAGCCCCTTGAGTTCCGTAAAGTACGTGGGGCGATCCGTCCTTGAGCGCGATGCCCGGGTTGAGTGTGTAGAAGGGTCGCTTACCAGGCTGGATGGCGTTCGGGTGGTCGGGTGCGATCGAAAACGCGGCACCACGGTTCTGCCAGATGATCCCGGTATCGCCGACAACTACGCCGCTGCCCCAGTCGAAATAGGTACTCTGAAGCACGCTCGCACAGCGTCCTTGCTCGTCGGTTGCCGCAAAGAAAACCGTGTCGCCATGCTGGTAGGGATACGGCCAGTCGAGGGCACGCTCGTTATCGATTGCCCGGGCCTTTTTTTCAAACCTTATCGGGTCGAGAAAGCCGAGGGCATTGTCGTCGAGGAAATCAGAGTCGGCGATTTGTTCGCGATCTAAAAACGCCTGTTTCACGGCTTCCACGAGAAGATGGTATCGCGCTGCGCTTGACGGCGCTACGGCTGCCAAATCTAGCCGGGAGAGAATACCAAGAATTTCAAGTGTCGAGATACCTTGGGTCGGTGGTGGGGGCGCGAGCAGCGTTATCCCGCGATAGTCCAGTGCCATGGGTTCTGCATCGCGGGTGCGGGTCTGCCGAAGGTCAGCAGCAGTGAGCGGCGACCCGACCGAGGCCATTGCATCGCCGAGGCGTGCGGCCAACTCTCCTTCATAAAAGGACCGGTGACCATGTTCGGCGATATGGCGAAGCACCCTGGCGAGTGAACTTTGCGTGAAGATGTCTTTGCTTCCTGTATGATCAAAAGCGGTTGCAAAGCCCGGCCAGCCCGTTATCTCGGCGCGTCTGAATTCGAGCCAGAAATCTTGAGAGCGGCTCGGCAGGTAGCCGTTTTGCGCCAAAGCGATTGCGGGAGTGAGGAGATCAGAGAACCGCTCGCGTCCCTGCCAATGCTGCTGCCCAAAAGCCAAGGCATGCCCCCAACTATCCACCGCGCAGGCGGTCGTGATCATGGAAGAGGGGCCACGCAATGGGATCGGCTTCTCGTATTCAGGAAGGATCGCTGCAGCCTGTCCAATCCCGAGAAAGGAGCGGCGAAGGCCTTGTCTATCGGCGACCAGCCATACGGCATCGCCGCCCAGACCGCAAAAATGTGGCATCACCACCGAAAGTGTCGCGGCGATCGAAACGGCAGCCTCGATAGCGTTACCACCGCGTCGTAGCACCGCTGCGCCGGCTTCGCTTGCCAAGGGGTGTGGACTGATAACCATACCTGGCAGGGCAGCGCGCGGCACATTCAGCGACATGATGTTTCCTCTCTTCATAGGCTGGCCGGATACTTCCGGCCAGCAACGCGCACATCCGCCGATCAGTCGGCCTTGTAGACCAACTTGCGATCTTCGAGCGCGGGCAGGAACTGACGGGTGAAGACTTGTTCCGGCTTCGGCTTGGACGGCAATTGGTAGCCTTCGGCAACGATATCGATCGAGCGGGCGAGGCGGGCGTCGTCCACATCGCCGAGGCCGAGCTTGTCGACTTCCGGCGAGACGATCAGATTCTCGTAGGAGAATTTCATGCGCGCCAGTTCTAGCTCCTCCTTGGCCAGATTGTCGTAAGCCATGACGGCCTCTATGCCGGCTTTAGAATCCCCGGCGATTTCTCTGGTGGCCTTGTTGACGGCACGCACGAGGCCTTCGACTGCCTTCGGGTTTTCCTTGACCAGCTTCTGTGAGACCATCATGCCATTAGCGTAAAGGTCGAGGCCGTAATCGCCGAAGGAGAGCCAGTTGTAATCCTTGGCGGGGTCTTGGCGATTGTTGACGAGGTTGAACCAGCTGGTGATGCTGAAGACGAGAGCGCCGTCGATATCACCCTTTATTAGCATGGGCTCCTGCAGGTTCGGGCCCATGTTCTCGATCGCGACCTTGGTCATGTCGACCTTATTGATCGAGCCAAGCACGGTTACGAGGCGAGTCGTCGGGGTGCCCTGTGCGCCGCCGAGCTTCTTGCCTTCGAGTTCGGAGGGCTTGGTGATATTGGTTTCCTTCTTGCTGACGATTGCGAAGGGCGGCTTGCTCCAGAGCTGGTATACCATCACCGGCACTTCGTTAGGCCTCGTGGCGGCGTTCTGGATGATGGCATTGATATCGCCAAAGCCAGCATCGTAGACGCCCGACATGATGCGGGTCACGGTGGCTGCCGAACCCTCGCCCTGGTCGATCATAACGTTGAGGCCTTCTTCCTTGAAATAGCCCTTCTGCATGGCAAGTAGGAAGGGGGCGTCCGAGCCTTGCGTCTTCCAGCCGAGGGTGAACTTGATATCCGTTTGGGCAATGGCGGAACTGCCTAGGCAAAGGCTAAGCGCAAGAGTCGAGATCAGTTTCTTCAGCATGTCTGGCTCCGTTCGGTTTGGGTAGATGTTCAGGCGGCAGTGAAATCCTGGCGGCGTGTGGCCCAGCCGGTGACGCGCGTCTCGATCAGCGAGAAGGCGACGTAGAGAGCTACGCCCAGCAGGGCGAGGATGAAGAGGCCGGCAAAGACCAGCGGCACATCGAAATTGGACGAAGCCGACATCATGACATTGCCAATACCGCGGTTCGACGCGACCGTTTCCGACAGGACGGAGCCGACAAAGGCGAAGGTGACGGCGATCTTCAACGAGGCGAAGAAGAACGGCATGGTGCGCGGCAGGCCGACATTCCAGAGGATATCGAGCTTGCTGGCGCCGAGCGATTTCAGCACGTCCTCCAGTTCCGGCTCGGTCGTCGCAAGGCCGGTGGCGATGTTGACGACGATCGGGAAGAAGCACATGGCAAGCGCCGTCAGGATGGCCGGCACTGAGCCGGAGCCGAACCAGAGGACGAAGATCGGCACGACTGCGACCTTGGGGATTGACGAGAAGCCGATCAGCAGCGGATAAGCCGTATCGTAGGCGGTGCGCGACACGCCGATCGCCGCGCCGATGACGACGCCGACGACAACGCCCAGCACAAAGCCGACCATCGTCGTCCAGAGCGTCTGGATGATATGCGGCACGAGGACCGGGAAGCGATCGACCAGCGTCGCGAAGACCTGGCTCGGGCGCGGTAGGACGAGATCGGAAACCTGCAGCGCGAGGCAGAGGATTTCCCACAGGCCGAAAAAGGCGACGATAAGGGCTGTAGCCCAGAAGCGGCGGCGCATTTCGTAGCTCATGGATCAGGCTCCCTGGATTGCGGTTTCGGACCGGGCATCGATGATGAGTTCGCGAAGACGCTGGTTGAGCGCAACGAAATCGTGCTCAAAGGTCATCTCGACGGTGCGGGGGCGTAGGAAATTGACGGCGCTGTCATCGATGATGCGGCCGGGTCTCGCACTCATGACGCAGATGCGCGAGGCGAGAAAGCCGGCCTCCTTCAGGTCATGCGTGATGAGCAGCACTGTCGGTCGGCGCTTCATCCAAAGCGACTGCATCGTGCCCCATAGTTCTTCGCGGGTAAACTGGTCGAGCGCGCCAAACGGCTCGTCGAGCAGGAGCAGGCTCGGTTCGTGGACGAGAGCACGGCAGAGATTGGCACGCTGGAGCATGCCGCCGGAAAGTTGCCACGGGTAATGGTTGGCGAACTTGTCGAGCCCGACATCGGCAAGCAGTGCGCGCACCCGGTCGCGGAATTCGCCGTTCTTCTTGGCCCGATACTCAGACCGGAAGGGTTTTACGATCTTCAGCGGCAACATGACATTGCGCTCGATCGTCAGCCAGGGAAGCATGGTCGGGTTCTGGAAGGCCATGCCGATGCGCAGCGCTTTGGCGCTGACTTCCCGCCCACCGACGATGACCGCACCCTTGGTTGGCTGCAGCAGGCCAGCGGTGAGCCGCATAATGGTCGACTTGCCACAACCGGACGGGCCGACCAGCGCCACGAATTCTCCATCGGCAATGCGCAGGCTGGTCTCCTGCAGCGCGACGACGGTGCTTTCCTGCCGGCCAAAGGACACGGCGGCCTGGGATAGCTCCACGGCGGGAGGGGCGGATTTTGTCGATTGAGAAACAGTCAGCATCGGGTCACCATGAAAAACGTCTCGGAAAAGTGCATGCAATGAGCGTGCCAATTGCCATGCATACGAATTTGATGGCGTTTAGGATCGAAAGTTCATTCAAAAAAGTGAATGCACTAAATGCATGCGATTGTTTTGGGCAATTCCGGACTGGTCTGCATTGAAATGCGGCAGCGCGCCGAGTTGATCTTTGCCGTCGCCTCGCTTATCGAATTCCCCGAAGCAGAGGGTTCGTGATGGCGGGCAGCAAGGGTTCGACAAGAAGTGAAGGGGATCGCGTCGCGGCGATCTGTGCAGCTTTGCGCCGCGCCATTATCGAGCGGGCACTGCAGCCGGGCGATAGGCTGCCGGAGGACTCGCTCGGCGAGCGCTTTGGCGTCAGCCGCACCATTGCCCGACATGCGCTCGGCCAGCTTGCGGCGGAAGGCCTCGTCGATCTGCGGCGCAACCGCATTGCGGTCGTTGCCACGCCCTCCTTCGAGGATGCGCGGGATATCTTCGATATCCGCCTCGACCTGGAAAAGCAGGTGGTGAGGCGTCTTGCCGGAAGGCTGACGGATGCACAGGCGAAGCAGTTGAGTGCGATCGTCGAGGCCGAGCATGATGCGCGGCACGGATCCGAGGGCACTTCGATCCGGCTTGCTACCGAGTTTCACGTGCTTCTGGCGGAGATGACCGGCAAGCCGATCCTGATCCGCTATGTCACGGAAATATGCTATCGCGCTGGCCTGTCGCTTGCCGCCTTTGGGCGACCGCATTCTTCAGACTGCGCTGTAAGCGAGCATCTTGAGTTGATCGAGGCGATCCGAACCGGACCGGCGGAAAAGGCGGAGGCGATGATGGCGGAGCACCTCGAGGCGGTCGCCTCAAGAGCATTGCTGCAAAGCTCGGGTGCCAAACCACGCGACCTGATGGATATCCTGGCACCCTATGCGGACTGAAGGGACCTGGCGGCCCCTTTAGCGGTCATCAGCGGGCGACGGATGGGTCTAGTATCCACTCGGCGCTGTCGTTCCACACGTCGGTATCGATGATCAGGCCATCGCGGACCGTGAACCGGTCGATATAGCGGTTATTGTCGAAGGGCGTTCCGTCCGGCCATTCACCATAGAGATAGCCGAGGCTATAGACGATGGTTTCGGTTTCACCCGCCACGACATCGTAACGCTCGATCCGCTTCTTCACCCACTTGTAGCGGGCAGCATTGAAGCCAGTCGGACCGCTCGGCGTGTCGAAAACGCGGTTGCCGGTGAAGCGGCAAGTGAAGCCGGGAGCGACGTAAGATGCGGCGCGAACCGGATCCGGTGCCATGGAAGCTGCGAGATAGTCCTTCACCGCCTGTAGATCGCTATCTATTTTCTCGTGCATGGAAATCTCCAGAAATGTTGCGAATTGTGCGCCAAATGTGCATACAAGAATTGTTACGCAAATTATCTCTCGAGTTGCAATATGTTGTTTCAAGAATCCTTCGATCTCGTGCTGCGCGACGCGCACCTGAGGGGGCATGCGGTGCCGCAGGATATCGGCATCATCGATGGACGCATCGCCGTCATCGGCCGGATCTCCGCCGGGATGGGTCGCCAGGAGGAGGCGATCGACGGGCGACTGGTGCTGCCGGGCTTCGTCGATACACATGTGCATCTCGACAAATCCTGCCTGCTCTGCCGTTGCGGTAATGCCGGGGGCGGACTGAAGGGGGCGATTGCCGCGGTTGCCCGGCTGAAGCAGGACTATACGGTCGAGGACGTCTATGCCCGTGGGGCGCGCACGATCGAGATGGCGATCGGCAAGGGGACTATGCATATGCGCACCCATGTGGAGGTCGATCCACGTGCGGGTCTGCGCAGCTTCGAGGCGATGAAGCAGTTGAGGCAGAACTATGCCTTCGCGCTCGATCTCTCCATCTGCGTCTTTCCGCAGGAAGGAATGCTCAACGACCCGGGCACGGAGGAACTGCTGGAGCAGGCGCTCGTCGAGGGGGCGGACCTACTCGGCGGTTGCCCCTATACGGACAGCGATCCGTCCGGCCAGATGGAGCGGCTTTTCGCCATGGCGACGCGGCATGACTTGGATCTCGATTTTCATGTCGATTTCGACCTCGACCCGAGCTGGACCCATCTTGAAGAAATCTGTGAGCGGACCGAGACGGCCGGCTGGCAGGGGCGGGTGGCAGTCGGCCACGCGACCAAGCTCGCGGCGATGGACGAGGCTGTCTTTGAGCGTCTTATCGCCCGCGTCGCTCAGGCGGGCGTGGCGGTGACGGCGCTGCCGTCGACGGATCTCTATCTCAACGGCCGGGACGCGGGCTTCCGCGCTGTTCGCGGTGTAGCACCCGTGCATCTCCTGAAACAGCGGGGTATTATTGCATCCATCGCCAGCAACAATGTCCTCAATCCGTTCACGCCCTTCGGCGACTGTTCGCTGCTGCGCATGGCAAATCTCTACGCCAATCTCATGCATCTAGGCCCGGAGGATTTTGCTGCATGCCTTGACCTCGTCTCGGAGGACGCGGCTCGGTTGATGCGGATCGAAGGCTATGGCCTGGCCATCGGGGCGAAGGCCGATATCATCGTCATGGATGGCGAGGAGGAGGCCGAGGTGTTCGGCGGGCTGTGCGATCCCATGATGGGTTTCAAGCACGGGCGCAAGAGTTTTGTGAAGCCGGCGGCGACGTTGTTCCGGCCCTGACTGAGGCATAACCGGTAACCACTGAGGACAGAGTCGCCGCCACTTTTCGACACCCTAAATCAGCGAAGGTTGCGAGAAGCGTCCGAATGACTTATTTCATCTTATTCCAGAATGTTTTTGTAGGACCCCCGATCCGCATGCACCGAGCCATCAAAGTTTCAGTTGCTTGAGAACCTGAACAGCAGGTCGATGTTTCGATTCCGCTCACATTAGGTTTTTTGTCAACGGTTCATGTTTTTGTCATCACAAAGCGTCCTTATTGCGGATTGATGGTCTGAGCCGATTGCTCTACCGGCTCGCTATCGAGCCTGTACAACCTCACATACGGTCGCCGCTCCAAACGGCAGCACCAATTTCCCGCTTTCGCGGGCGCGGGCTCAGGAGAACAGGTCCAATCTCCAGACCGGCTCTTAGCCAAACGGAATCCCGGTCCGTTCACCTGGATCCGTCAGGGCTGATCACACCCTGAGGATTCGAATTCTCGTAACACAGGCATTTCCCGCCTCAGGGAGTTTTCATGATTGCACCTTCGATGACGACGCCGGAGCTCACGTATTTCCACAGTGCAACGAGCAGCTTGCGAGCCAGTGCCACAATCATCGGCTCACGAATTGTTCATGAGCCAGGCCGAGGAATACGCTCAACTTGAAAAAACATTGCTGACGTGGAGGCGAAGCTAAAGGCATGGCAGCGTAACGATGAACGCAGCATACGCCTCAACACCATTCCCGGTATTGGCCCAATCGGTTCGGCTCTCTTGATCATGAAGACACCCGCTCCAGAGCTCTTCAAATCTGGTTGCCAGTTTGCCGCCTGGATAGGGCTGACGCCAAAGGATCACTCGACCGGCGGTAAGCTGCGTCTTGGGTGCATCACGCGGGCAGGCAATGAAGCGCTGCGGGCAGCCTTGGTGGTTGGAGCAGCTGCTGTCATTCAGCATGCACGAAGATCTGGTAATGCATCGCGGTGGCTTACGGAACTGCTTAAGCGCAAGCCACCTAAACTGGCGGCAGTAGCACTCGCTAACAAGATGGCGCGTACGGCCTGGAAGCTGATGGTCTCCGGCGAGACATACAGCGCAAGACCGGCGTTAGCTCCAAAGGGCTGCGCGCCATGATTGTCGGCGAGCAAGAACCGAAGAGGCCGTACTCCTTACTCCGTTGCCGGAGGTTAAAAACATGCAGGATAAATATGTCCGGCCTGTTGTTGCGTTCGCACATGAACGCTGGCCAAGATGGTTCCGCAACTCCGGACCCCATGAAAGATTGGGTTGCTCAAGCCAAGACCGGTAGATACTCCAATGCGAGTGATTACGTCAGAGATTTGATAGGCAGAGACCAAGTTCGAACGGACAAGATCGCCGAGATGCAGCGCTTTGTCGACGACGGTATTGAAAGCGGCGTTGGAAGCCATTCGGCGGATGAGTTATTTGCAGTAGCCACAGCGCGAGCACAGATCGGCCGCGGACGCGACTGACGCCGTTCAGCCTAACGGTCCAAGCGGAAGAGGATATAATTTCCATCGCGGAAGCAGGCATCCGGGTTTTCGATGATGATCGCAAACTCAGCGGGTGCGGTTTGCAATAATTCGGAAACCTGTGCCTCAGTGAGAGGAAGAAGGTGCTCGCTTACGGATTGCGGTGTGATCAAGGTTTGACGATTGAGAGAGAATGCGGACTCTGCCGTCTGAACCCCTAGAGTTAATGAAGATAAAAAATAAACGCTGAGATCGTCGGCATCTGTGCCGACGCGAAGCAGCCGGCGGTTGCACGATTCGATCAAGGTCGAGGTAACATTCAGAGAATATTAGCGAAGATGGAAAAATTCCTCGCGCTTTTGCCTATGCGTCGCCGATGTTGATTGAAGCGACGTGCACGGGAGGCTATCCACCTTCAGCTTGCGGTCCGTGTCGAGTGACTGCGCCAGATGTTGGGTGACAGGGCATGATGCACGTGTTGGCCGAAACCGCAGCTATGACTCCGACTTCGAAATTTTCGACAAGGGAGCTGCGCGGCTTATTTGATCTGCAGAGCGAACTTGAACGAAAGAGGGCCACGCGAAGAGGGCTCTGGATCGCTGTAGGTGCCTATCTAGCGTATTCGATGACAGATTGCCTGTTTATCGCCGACGTCGCCCGAAGCACTATCATCGGGCGGTTCATTGTCGGTATCAGTGCTCTATGCATTCTAGAACTTTTGCTTCACCGCAAAGCGAGAGCAAACACAATCGACGTAGTCTCAGCTATTTCCGTCTCGACAGGCTATCTCGTGTGGCTCATCATAGCGCAGATGACTGCGGACCAAGTCGTATTTTCATACTATATGGTCTTCGGCGCGATCTTCATGATGAGCGTCAATCTTTTTTTCCGCTTTCGATTCAACGTAGCAGTTGCCTCGTCGGCGGCTAATATGAGCATTTTCTTAGGTGCTCTTTGTGTTTTCTCACCGATGCCTCTCACTCATAAGTTGATCATGGGTGCATTCTGTATCTCGTGTTTCATTTTCACCGCGTACGTGAACCTGGAGCTCAATAGAGAGCGCTACAAGGTTTTTCTCAACGCCCTTGAGGCAAGCCTACAGCAAGCTGCGGCCGACGAGAGAGGCAAGGCACTCCTGCATCTCTCGAACACTGACTCATTGACCGGGCTGGAAAACCGTCGAGCTATCGATCAACGTTTACGTGACTACTGGGAGCGGTGGCTCGATGATGGTGCATCGTTTGCAGTCCTGCTCATCGATGTCGACTACTTCAAACACTACAATGATTGCTACGGCCATCAGCAAGGCGATCAATGCCTTGTGACGATTTCCGAACATCTCCAACAGACAGCGTCGTCTCATGGAGCAGTTATTGGGCGCTACGGCGGCGAGGAATTCATCGTTATCAAATCGGCATCCAGTCTCAACGACGTGAAGAAGCTTGCGGAAGCGATACGCGGGGGAGTTGTGGAGATGGCTCTGCCGCACCAGCATAGGCGAGATGGAGCTCCGATTATCACTGTAAGCGTAGGCGTTTCGTATACCCGCAGCGAAATCAAGCAGGTCGACAAGGTTGTTCATGAGGCTGATCGGGCTCTATATGCTGCCAAAGCAGGCGGACGAAACGTTGTAGCAGTCTTCGATGCCAAGGATCCAAAGTATAACGTTGACCGTGAAGATGTTGCAGCAACCCTCAAAATCGCACTCGATCAACAGCTGGTCTCGCTGGTCTATCAGCCGATCCGCAACATGCAGACAGGCATGCTTGATTGCGCGGAGGCGTTAATGCGCTTGAAAATGCTTGACGGGACGCCTGTCGGTCCTGATGTCTTCATTCCGATCGCGGAGAGGACGGGCGCAATTGTCGCACTTGGACGTTGGGCAATACGGACTACGTGTAGCGATCTATTGGTGACAGATTTGGTTCGTGTTGCGAGCGTTAATGTGTCCCCCATTGAGCTAAAAATGCCTGGTTTCGCAGACTACGTCGCAGCGACGCTAGAGGAATTCGAGATAGATGGCGGAAGGCTCGCATTCGAGATTACCGAAGGCGTGGAGCTCGAGATCAATCAAGACCTTGTGCGATGCATCAGCGACCTACGAAAGCTGGGCGTCCAGGTCTGGCTCGACGATTTTGGTACAGGCTTCGCGGGGTTGTCCTGGCTCCGCCTGATAGATTTCGACATAGTGAAAATAGATCGCTCCTTCCTGCACGACTCCCATACGGACAAAGGAAGGAGAATGCTCCTCGACATAATTAATTTGCTGAGAAATTGTGGAGTGAGGATCTTGGTTGAAGGTGTGGAGACGATCGAACATCAGCGGCTGATGCTACAGTACGGAATTCATCATCTTCAAGGCTATCACATTGCGCGACCTGCGCCAGCCGATCGGCTTGCAACCGATAATTTCCCACCCCCTCAACAAGCCCGCAACGGCGTAGGTTGAGCATTCCACGCTGGTGTTCGCCGAGATAGCGACACAAGTCAAGGATTGGTCTTTGGACAGGCCTCCGTTGACGCTGAAAGCGTGTAACCTGTGCAAGCTGCTCGATTGGCTCTCACGCTGCCAATTTGGAAAGGTTAGCGCGAGCCTTCAGGGCTCCCCTCGTTGTTTTCTGCGGGACTGAGATTCACATCCCAATTCTTCCCTGCCTCCCTAGCGGGTGGATCGCGATGCACGGTGGCATCTTCCGACTCAGTGACGACTGTAGGCGACGCGCTGTGCACTCCAGAGGCTTTTCTGTCCGCTGGCGATGGTGCGTATTGACCTTTGGCATCGTCGTCCGGGTTAGGCATCTGGATCATCCTTCGTTTTGAGGGCGTCGGATATGCCTGTCTTTTGTGGATTTGCATTCGTTTCGCCAACGGCATCCTCATCCTTATCCGGATCGTCCTTCGCCTTCATGTAACCGCGTGGTTTGTTTTCTTGAGGCCCTTCCCATCGAGGAGATTGATCGGTCGTGCCGGGAGCGCCGTCGCTCGGTTTTGTTTTTCCCATTCTGAAATCCTCCGTTGTACTAGCACAACCAGTGCCGCCGCCGATCGTTCCGGCACAATCGCAACGGCTTAAACAGCGGAATCCAAGCGCGGCTGGTAGTTCACGATGCGGACATGTTTATACGGAAAGCAAGCGATGGAGACGAAGGTGGCCAGCAACTTCTATGGGAAGGGCGGCTGCTGTTTGAACAAATAGACAAGGCCTCAATGATCTCAGTGGGCTCGGCCGAGAGAGATGAAATCATCAGGGACTTGGTCACTCCGCACTGGAATGCGCAGACAGCAGCGTCTCTTCATCCTGGCCCACCGGTCTGGGAGAATAATTGCATTGAGGTATGCTGACAGCAAAAGGCCCGCCCTCAGACGGGCCTTTAGAGATCTCCCTGTTCGAGCACTAGGCTCGATCGACGACATTCTTTACAGCGTCCTTGGCGTGACCCTTTGCCTGCTGCGCATCGCCCTTGGCTTCCTGTGCAGCGCCTTTGGCTTCCATGCTGCGGTTATCGGTTGCGTCACCGACTGACTGCTTCGCCTGACCAGCTACTTCGTTGGCTTTGCCAGAAATTTTGTCGCTCATAGAACCCATTACATTCTCCTGTCGTTTAAGCAGCGAAGCGCTCTCCAAGTCGCTACCCGGTCAACACGCCGGGGAAGTCCATCGTTGAGCGCTGATCAATCCGCTGTGTAAACAACCCACTCGCTCAGGCTTCGTTCCATCATCGGCCTTCGGGGAACCCGTGTCGCTCTCTCACAGGGTCGCTAATGTCGTGGGCTAACTTGTCTCGCATGTCCTTGACGGGCATCATCGCAGGAACATGTCCAAGATGAAGCGAAAGTTTCACAGTCACCTAAACGACGCCCTCGAAAAGACTACGACATGCCTCATGTCGATACCGAAAATCTGCGGATCTCTTTCGTTGAATCCGGATCAAAACATGGTCGACCTGTTCTCCTCCTTCACGGCTGGCCGGATGACGCATCAACCTGGGAGGTGGTGTCAAAACACCTTCAAATCGCAATATGATGCTTATTGCGCCATACCTTCGTGGGATCGGCCCCAGTGTCTTCCAGAATCCTGATGCCCTCAGAACCGCAAACGGCGCGATATTGGCCATGGATGCGATCGCATTGATGAACGCCCTGGGTGTCGACACCTTTTCAGTCGTCGGACATGATTGGGGCTCCAATATTGCCGAAGGACTGGCTGTTGGCTGGCCGCAGCGTTTGGAGCGCATGGCCCTGATTTCTTCCCTGCCTAGAATGGGCGGACTGAAGACACCGTCGTTTCGCCAAGCGCAGCGATACTAGTATCACTAAAGAAGAGGGATCGCGGGAACATGGCGTGGATTATGCGCTTCGGTTAATTGAAGAAGGGAGAGCAGAAATGGCTACGGACACAAATGAGAAGATCCGCCAGAGGGCTTACGAGATCTGGGAAAACGAGGGCCGTCCAGATGGCGCTGCGGATCGCCATTATGCGCAGGCGACTGATGAGCTACTGGGTGACGACGAGCACGAGACACTGCAGGATCTGATCGATGAGGACGATAGGGAGGATGACGTTCGTTCTCGGACGGCCAGAGGCCTAGGCCATGCCACTCCTGCTGTTGGCATAACAACTGGCGAAGGAAGCACATCGAGCGTCGTCCGAGGCACCGAAGGTCCTTAGGCCTTTCACCTACAAGGATGCTCCAGAGTGGCTGGCGCAACGGGGTTAACCGCATGGGCGAGGTACCGTATTGGCGTCCATTGAGGGACTCCATCATTCATAAGTCGTTACGGCAACTGCGATCCGACATAGCCGTGAACGGTCGACGGATATGGTCCGGATAAACCATAGCGCCGATCATGACAATGATCTGGTCACCAATGAGCGCGTCGCGATACCGGATTGGGAACCGCATGTTGGACCGAACGTTCGCTGTATAGGGCCCTTGTCGTACAACGATCATTTAGGCCCGCTGAAGGTGATGTCGTCGAGCTGCGACCGGTGCGCCACTAGCTCTGCGGCGATTGTTCGCTTCGCAGCGACAGCCGGTGTGTCTCAAGTTTGATCTCCGGCAACCAGAACTTTTGATCAGTTCCGATGCAAGAGTATGGCCGGAGCACACCCCTCAAGCCCGACGACTGGGCAGGCGAGTAGTTAGCGCCAATGAGTGGAGATCCAGCTCGTCTTCACGTGCCACAGCGTTGGCTAAGATCGAAGCCGCCTCGCGACCGTGCGCCACACGCGGCGACTACTGATCGCCAAAATCTCGAAGCCGTCGCTCAAGACGCTCGATACGGCAGAGCTAAAACTTCACTAGATTCTTTTGACGCACCGCCTTGAGGGACAGTGCGGGCTGCCCTCAACCCTATCACTTCGGGCGGCCAGACCTGCTCGGCTTCTTCGCGACAAGGCCCAGTTCACGGTTCAGCTTCTTCTGTGCCAGTTTGCGAGCGCGGCGGATTGCTTCCGCCTTCTCACGAGCACGTTTCACCGAGGGTTTCTCGAAATGCTCGCGCAGACGCATCTCGCGCATTACGCCTTCCTGCATCAACTTCTTTTTAAGAACTCGCAATGCTTGGTCTACATTGTTGTCTCGTACGAGGATTTGCACGCTTTTCTCCCGCTCCAAAATTTAAACAGAGAGATTCATAATCATTAGTATTGATTTTTGGCAAGATGCTCTTGGACGTCATGAAACTGATCAAGTCGACGATAACGACGTCGCGGATCAAAGCCTGCTCCGCGATCCTTTTGAACCGCGCGGGTAATATAAGGGCAAAATAGAAAATGACCCCGCTCAGCGCGGAATCGCGAGGCAGGGTCACTACCGCAATGCTGGGAAGCAGAGAACGGTAGCCATTAAACTAAAGCTCTTTGAGTTGGTTCCATCAGAACTTGAAATCGGTGCGCCGTAAAACGTCCAAAAGGATCGGAAAACTTCCTCGCGGTGGGGACTGGTTGCAATCCCACGCTTGCTACCCGCGAGCAGATAAGCGTGTAGAGAACGATAAAACAGGTTCTGCATCTGCAGATGTGAGCATTTATGTGCAAAAAACGAATGTGATGACACGCGGGTTAAAGCAATACGAGGATTTCACCTCCGAACTTGCCCATCTGTTCCGGCCTGAACTCTTCGCGACAAGACAGCGTCAGCTCGCACTAGGCTTCAAACTCAATTGATCCACCATGTGACGATAGCTGCATGTAACCGGTTGCCGCGAAGTTGATCATGAGCTTGTCATATCGCGTGGCGACACGCCTGCAATCCTTGAGGCGGCAGAAGGTGCGTTCGATGATATTGCGCCGTCTGTAGACGCTTGGATCGAACTGCCTGATCCGCTTTCGGGTTGGATTGTTGGGAATGACCGGTTGGGTGCCACGCGTGGCAAGGAAGTCGCGCAAAGCGTCGCTGTCGTAAGCCGTATCTGCTGCACACAGGTGTGTCGCAGGCAAAGGCTGTAGCAGTGGAATGGCAACCGGAGCGTCACCGCGTTGCCCAGGCGTTATTCGCAACGCAACTGGACGGCCGCAACCATCGACAACAGCATGGATTTTTGTCGATCTGCCGCCTCTCGCGGCCGATTGCTTCGGCATCAGCCCCCCTTTTCCGCCAGCGGCAGAGCGGTGTGCTTTTGCGGTGGTGCTGTCGATCATATGGAGGTCCCGATCTGTCGTTTGCACCAAAGCTTCAAACAACCGTCTCCATATCCCTTTGGCGGACCAGCGATGGAAGCGATTGTAAACGGTTGTTGAAGGCAGGGAAGCCAAGGTCGGCATCCACCGTCCATTGCACTTTGCTTTCAAGCGACAAAGCGAAGGCTCATTCGGAATGGCGGTCTTAGAGCCGCTTTTACGTCATAGTCGAGGCCAGTGCGAGGCCAACCTGACACCCTCGCATTGGAAGCAGGTACGGCAGGCGGGTATCATGATTCGCTGAAACCGTGTTTGTCTTGGTCGGTTCACGGTTCAGCACCGGTGCCTGGCGATAATGAACGGCATCGAACTGAAGATAACCCACAGAGGGCGACGGCCTGGGATCACTAAACGTTTCTCAGTGCCATCTAAACGTTCCGCATTTTCTTATTCCTGGAAGCGAGCGCAACCGAGGGAAGGTGCGTTGGTTGTCCGAACTTCCTTTTTTCTGGTCTTGACATAATTAATGACGGTCGAGCGAGAGAAGCGCTCGGCAGGTGGGGGCTTGAACACTTAGGGGTAAGTTGTTCGCCTCCACCATCGCTGCCTTTATTTTGGCATATATACGGTATAACGCGCGCGGCGGAAGCTACTACCCCCTCGGCTTCCACTAGCGGCTGTCTTTCGTTTTTCGTTTTGACAGCCGCCTCCGCTCAGTCCGCTGCCGTACGATTGCGGTATTTCACTTGCACGATTGAGAATTTGGTGACATTCCAGGAATGTCCTAGCGAAACTACCGCTGGTTCAGTGTGCGGGGGTCGTGCTTTTGGCTTTACAGCGACCTCCACTACGGCAAGGCTTCATGATGTACCGAATATATGAGGGTTGAAGTACTTGGCGCGCTAGCGATCGCTATCATGTCTGCGGCTTTGGCTTTCTACCCTCTGATCATATTTACGGAAGTTCGAAGTCTTGTTGTGAACACAGCCATGTTTGTCATGACGATTATTATCCCTGGTCTTGCTAATTTATCGTGGTCGATCGGCAGACGTAAATAGTGAAACTGTCGCGTTGTAATGGTACGCCAGCTTTACGGCACCTCCATTTCAAAAATTGGGATACGCATCCGGCTTCGAATCGTCAAAGCGAACTTGTTCCTATTTGAAGGATTTCTGAGGTGGGCACGGGCTTGATCGGTACAGAGTACATCGATCGCGGCGCTTCAATTCCAGACTGCTCCTCGGGGACTACCGAGGAGCAGTAATCGTGCACAAAGACGTTCTCGCCTAAATACCTTAAGCCGGGAAAACGATGTTCTCCTGCTCTATTCTCGTTTCATCGATTTTCATCGCCAAGCCAGGACGATCCGGCACTTCGATGAAGCCGTCAACCACATCGAGTGGATCCACCAGAAAGTGCTGATGAACCGCGTTCCACTTAACCAAATACTCCTGATACGGAGTGTGGATTGGAGACTGGGTTGCTGAGAAGTGGGCCGTCGCGAATGTTGAATGGCCGTGCGGAATGGTGATGACATCATTCGCCGTTGCATATGCCGCGATTTTCAATGTTTCAGTCAGCCCTCCGCACCAGTAAATGTCGGGCTGGATCACATCGAGGGCCCCCGTGTCAAGGAAACGCTTGAAGCCCCAACGAGTGTATTCGTGTTCCGCACCGGAGAGCGGAATACGGATCCTGTCGCGTAACTTCGTGTAGCTGTCGATGCGGTCCGGCATGACGCATTCTTCGAGCCAGCGGGGTTTGAACTCCTGGATCCTGTCGGCAAGCTCGACGACATAGCCAACGTCCATGGCCTGCCAGCAATCGAACATAAGGTCGTAGTCCTCGCCGACCGCCTCACGCAGGGTCCGGACGAGTTCGACATTCTTGTTCAGTCCCTCGTAACCACTCATCGGGCCATGCCGGAAGAACCACTTCTGCGCGCGATAGCCCTTTTCCTTGTATTCAATGGCTCGATCGCGAACTTTGCCAGCGTCTAGCACCGCAAATCCCAACATCGAGGCGTATGCTGGGATCTTCGTTTGGGTCGGACCGCCGATCAAGCGATAGACTGGCTGCTGCATCCAGTTTCCACGCAGATCCCATAACGCGCAGTCAATCGCGCTGATCGCGAGCATCGCGTCGCCTTGCCTTCCGTGAACCATGCCGCGGTGCATTTGGTCCCAGAGTTTCTCCCCGGCAATGGGGTCTTGGCCAACCAGGAAACGTCGCAGCTGCTTAGCAATGATGAATGCCACGCCTTCCGGTATCGGGCCCGCTAGACCGGAGACGCCGTCATCTGTGTGGATCTCGACAAAGTAGGTGACGATCTTGAACCCGTCGGGTGTCTGGACGCCTCCTTCGTGGTCATTCCGATCCCGATACTCGGGATAGACGTCGATAGGGCGTACGAGACGTTCCTCCCAAAGGTCACCTTTAGTTGGCAGGGTGCCGTGGAGCTGACGTAGTCGGACTTCTGTGATCTGCATGATTTATGTCCTTGAGGCGTTGCTGGCAGCAGCGGCCCGCCCAAATGTGAGTGTTATGACCGTGAGGACGACGATCGACATTGTTGCCATCAGTGCGAGCCAGTAGAAGCCGCCATTGAAGTTGCCCGTCTGGTCGCGGATGATCCCGATCACCCATGGATTGATGACGCTCGACAGATTGCCAAGTGAGTTGATCAACGCGATACCGCCGGCCGCAACAACCCCGCTCAGGACGGCCGTTGGCAATCCCCAGAACACTGGCATTGCGCCGAAGACGCCGATTGCGGCAAAGCATAGCGAAATCAGCTTGAGCGTCGGGTCGTTGATCCATGCGGTAACGAGAAGGCCGACAATCGAGATCCCCAGCGCGAGATAGTTGGTTGCCACCCGCTTGCCGGGTTTGTCAGCCAAACGTCCAAGGAGAAGCATTCCGACTGCGCCGAACGCATAGGGAATTGCTGCAACGAAGCCGGATTGTAGTTGTCCGAAGCCGAACTCCTTCAAGATCAGAGGCAAGAACGTGCTGACCGCGCCATTGAGGTTGGTGAGACCGTAGTACATGAGGCAAAACAGAAGGACTTGCGGACTTAGCAGCGCCTTCATCAGTTGCTTGCCATGGCCACCCTGACTGTTGGCCGAACGCTCGGCGCGCTCAGTTTCTAGCCGCGAAACCAACCAGTTTTTCTCTTGGTCAGACAGGAACTTGGCCTGCCCAGGAGTGCTCGGGAGAAGGAACGGGATAAACACTGCCAGGACGACGGCCGGTATCCCTTCGATGATGTACATCCACTGCCACCCGTGAAGGCCGAGCAGCCCATCCAGTTCCAGGAGTACGGTTGACAGAGGCGTGCCCAAAACGAGCGCGATCGGAATACCCGTCATGAACATGCTCATGATGCGGCCACGGTAGGCGGCCGGAAACCAAAGCGTCAGATAAAAAACAACGCCCGGGAAGAAGCCAGCTTCGGCAGCACCGAGAAGTGCTCGAAGAACATACAGACTTTCGGCGCTCCATACGAATGCGTGGGCTGCGGAGATAAGTCCCCAGGTAAGCATGATGCGAGCAATCCACCACCGTGCGCCGAAACGTTCGAGAGCAAGATTGGACGGGAGCTCGAGCAGGACGTAAGGCACAAAAAACACGCCCGCGGCGAAACCGAACGCAGCCGTGGACAGTCCGAGGTCCTGGTTCATCGTCAGGGCGGCTACCCCAACATTCGCGCGATCCAGGATCGCGATGAAGTAGCTAAAAATTAGAACAGGTAACAGTCGCCGCGTGATTTTGCGGACAACATCTTTCTCCAGGTCTGCCATAAATCCTCCAAAAGCAGATTTTCGGAAACGTTTGCGATGATTCGAACCTTGTAAGGCGTATCAGGTTGATGAAAGTCAGCCTAATAGCATGCCAAGATACGACGTCTTGCTCTTTTACGGAAACGTTTCCGGGAAGTTGCCACTGCCTCCTACTCCGTGTCAATAGTACTGAGAGGCAAAAAGGGTAAGCATGAAAAAGCGGTCAGGCATCGGAATTCGCGATCTCGCGTCCCATCTCGGGTTGTCCATTAGCACTGTGTCGCGCGCGATGAACGGTAGCCCAGAGGTCAGCAAGGAAACGCAGGACAAGATTAGGGCGGAAGCAGAGAGACTTGGTTATAGACCCAACCAGTCGGGGCGTAGTCTTAGGAGTGGAAGTACGAACACGGTCGCCTTGACGATGCGAACCGACATCGGACGCACCGTGGCCGGAGAGACGTTTTTCATGGCGCTCAGCGAGGGACTTCAGGCGTCTCTGTCGTCGGCAGGCCTCGACCTGTTGATTCTTCCTTGTTCGTCGGATCAGGATCAGAACGAGTTCCTCTACAGGGCCGTCGACAGACATCTTGCGGATGCTTTTGTCATCTCAAATGTCCAGCGGTACGACCCACGCATCGATTATCTGCGGCGAGGAGACGTCCCATTCGTCGCTTTGGGAAGCAGTGAGACAAAAGGGGATTATGCAGCGCTTGATCTTGATTTTGCGGGAGTGGCAAGGGCCGCAGTTGATCGCCTGACGGCCGCTGGACACAGACGCATCCTCCTCGGCCTCACGTCTCAGGACACGAACAGTAACTTCGCCTTTCTGCACGGCTATCAAAAAGGTCTATCCGATGCAGGGCTGCCATTTGACGAAGAACTCGTCCTGCGACCCTACGATCGAATTGCGGGTGGTGCCGAAATTGCGAGCGCTTTACTGGATATGAAAGTGAGGCCTACCGCAGTCCTTCTGATCCAGGAGACCATGGCGATGGGCCTCTACCAGAAACTCAATCAGGCGGGAATATCTCCTGGGAAGGACATGGCGGTCATAGGATTTCGCGAAAATCCCGTCTGTCGATATCTCGCGCCAACGCTCACATCATTCCGGGTGGATCTGAGAGCGTATGGGTACAGGCTCGGAGAGGTGATGATCAGGGAGCTTAATTTGTCTCGAAGGCCAGAGGCAAATTCGACACCCCGTTTGGAATTGTTTCCCATGGTGCTCGTCGACGCTGAGAGCGGATAACATATTCAACCTGCGCGAGTGTAGTGAACTCAGCGTTTCAGCGGACGTCTTTATAGCTAGAGACGACCATGATCATCGAAGCTCAAGCCCAGTATTAAATACGCAAGCTGCGTCAGCGTTGATGTGTCGCCACTAATTCGGGTGAAAGCAAGCTCTCCCCGATCAAGTACGCCCTCTGTAATCCTTCTGGCCAACGACAACGTTTGATGAGATTACCGCCGCCTCCAGCCTTCGTTGTTCGGCCGGCTCCCGAACCTCCTTGATCCAACTGATTTTCTTCGAAGCCAATGCCTTAAGGGCAGACATCACAATATGAGCGTGCTCGACCTTCACGCCGTCATGGGATCGCGCCGACAGGGCACTGGGCCTCACACCTCAGGGGCCACTTTCGATTATCTGGCTGTTTCCAGCCTGTGGACACTGTTGAGTAGACGGCGCCAGCGTTCGACGTATCAGCGTAAGCAAAAAGAGCTGTCGGCTTCAGGCGTTGGGCGCGTTAGTCAGGAGGACAGCATTTGGCTCGGCCCCGATGCCAGAAAGTCGGCCACGTCGATATTGCCGTGCTGTTCACACCAGCACCATGAACAAGGTCCAGTTTGCTCACCCTTATGATTATCGGCTCGTAAACGGAGACCCCTTCAAGCACGGACGATTTCAACTCGGTCGGAGGAAGGCGAAAATGATCGGTATGTCTCAATGAAGTCTCCGCGTTTTCTGTGGCTAACTTGGGCGAGGCAACCGATTGTTCCATCGCTGCCACGCCAGTCGCAGGCTTGCCCGCGCACTGGCAGAAGGTCATGGAAGAACCTATATCTGCTGTTTATATCACTCGGAGGTTTGAGATGACTAGAGAACGTGCTGTGCTCGCGGGTGGCTGCTTTTGGGGGATGCAGGATCTTATCCGAAAGCTCCCTGGCGTCGCTTCCACTCGGGTGGGTTACACTGGAGGCTCTGTAGCTAACGCCACCTATCGAAATCACGAAGGGCACGCGGAAGCGCTCGAAATCAACTTCGATCCGGCAAAGACGAGTTTTCGCGACCTACTCGAGTTCTTCTTTCAGATACACGACCCGAGTACCCTCAATCGGCAGGGGAACGATGTCGGCACAAGCTACCGCTCGGCGATCTTTTATACGTCGGACGATCAGAAGAAGGTCGCGCTCGAAACAATTGCTGACGTCGATGCGTCCGGTATCTGGCCAGGCAAGGTCGTAACCGAAGTCGTGCCTATTGGAGAGTTCTGGCA
The DNA here is from genome assembly GCA_900469445.1 of Hyphomicrobiales bacterium. Taxonomy (GTDB): domain Bacteria; phylum Pseudomonadota; class Alphaproteobacteria; order Rhizobiales; family Rhizobiaceae; genus Neorhizobium. Next base: position 4,258 of record UBXM01000051.1, on the reverse strand, counting down.
AGCTGAGCCTGAGCACCAGGATTATCTTGAGCGCATTCCAAACGGCTATACCTGCCATTTCCCGCGTCCGAATTGGAAGCTTCTCAAACGCGCCCCTGCTCTGAACGCATAGTTTTTGTGCTTCAGCCGGGAGCAGCACACATGGGGGCTGTACTGGGAATTGACGCCGCTTGGACTAAATGTCAGCCGAGCGGCGCTGCCCTGGTTGTCGATCATGGTGCTGGTTGGCGTCCGCTAAAGATCGCAGCGTCATATAGGCGAGGCATCTGTTCTCAAAGCCTGATCCCGAAGCCATTCTTGCCGCGGCAGGTGTCCACGGGTCACGCCTCTCTTCGCAGTCGTGGCTCGGTTTCGTTTGGAGCCGCTGCACTCCGTCCTTCGACTGTGTAGCTGATGCACTCTTTCAGCTTTTTCCACGGTGAACAATTTGGCGACTTTGCCAGAAAAAAATGGCCGTAAACGCGTTAACCTTTTGATCTCCCCTCTGTCCCAGCGTCCGGCCGCGATTTATCCGAGCCTTTCGCTATCGACCTTTTGCAGTTTGAAGTAATATCGGCGCGCATCCCCCTCGACCACCATTTTACCGTACACGATGTTCTCTGCGCGTCGGAAATAGTCGACGATCGGTTGCCGGTTATAAACCATTGCTGCTGTCATGACGCCGTCGTCCATCCGTTGCTGGAGGAATGCAGTCGTGCTCTTTGCCCTGAGTCGCGGTCGTAGGTAAGAGAACAGGTTCCATGCAGGTGCCGTCCTCCCGAACCCAGCAAATCTCACTACCCAGCGAATGGGGAAAAAGCCGGGCTCGATCGCGAGGAGTTTTCCCGGATCACCTTCAAACAATAGCGCGTCGGCTCGCATATCGGGATGAAAACGCTTCCCGAACCAATGGAGATTTTCAAGCACCCCATCAACAGGGTGGCCCGAAGGGTGACCTGAGCCCTTCCACAAGCCGATCATTTCCTCCGCAGCGACAGGCTCTAACGTGTTAAACCAGTCTGAAATATCATTTTGCAGCGTTGACTGAAGCGGTGTGCCTCTCATTGCTCTGGCTCCCTCGGGTCGTCCATCTCAATTACTACAGGTGCGTGATCACGTGTGTGTGGCCAATTCCGAGGCTTCCTCTAACCAGAGCCGATTTGAGCCACGGCTCGGCAGCTGGCGACAGGAGCAGGGGTCAATCCGAAAACTCGCATCGCGCTTAAAGCTTGTTCGCTAGTATTTCCGGAAGATGTAGATTCAGGGTGTCGAAGCGATTGCCTCAGTTGGCTAGCTCGCCCATGATCTGCTTAGCGTGCTCGATCACCTTGTCGTCGTCCGCCAAGGTTTCGTCCGTCACCCTGACGGAAACAGCTTCACCATCGTCTCCGATGAAATCGACTGTCCAATTGCCTGCGCCTTCGTGGACTACTCGCGTGTGTGCAACGTTCATCCATTTGCTCCTCGTGCCGCAGTATGAACTGACGATGAGGCGCTCTGTTCCGCTATGCGCCCCGTCGGGACATAAAAATGCGGCTGACCGAAGCTTGAAGGCGATTAAGGCTCGCTTTCTTCACCAGATCGCGAGCACTCCTTCCTTGTCGTTACAGCGCAGGGACGTCGATGCCGCATGGATCTGCATCGAGCCAAGAGGGGTTGCCCTTGTTGTCGAGGGGTGACTACGCATCCAAGTAGCGTCCATCTCCGCGCCAGAAATCCGCTCGGTTACGCAACGTCTCTCCGAGCGGTGAAAAAATTCTGTCCTGGACCGCGCGCCGGTTCTCCTGGCGCATCTCTACCCGTTGCCAAAGGACATCCTCGACATTTCTAAACGATGGCACCTGCTGCACGACATGGTGCTCGACAGCATTCTCCCGCGAGACCGGACCTTCTGTCGCGGGATTTTTCCGCTACGCGAGCCGTTGAAAAAGATCAGTCCCATATAGGCCTAATTGTTCAGCGCCTCAGCTTCGAGCGCTTATCCGGCTTTGAAGTAGCTCTCCCTGTTGTTCAAGCACGGGATATGCGGTCGCTGCCACGAGATGGGAATTGATCTGCTTGAGATCGCGCAGCAGATCGAGATGCAGTGAGCTGCTTTCGGCCGATGCTAGGTCACCTTGTCGCAACCGCTCGAAATGCGCCCGTGTGCCTTCGCGTTCCGATTTGCGAAACATCACCTTTTCTTCCGCCAGCATGCGCGCCATGCGTTCATCCTGCGACATGAACAGAGCGGCTGCCGTGCGCAGATTTGCCGCCAGCCGATCAAACAGGTCATCAAGTTCGCGCTTCGCCTGTTTGGAAAATTTCATGCCGCGTCTCAGGCGTTTCGCCAGATGTGGCAGCACGTTCTGGTCCAAAACGTCTCCGGCATGCTCCAGCCCGGTCGAAAAGATCAGGATCTCTTCCAGCCGCTGCTTGTCCGCATCACTGAGTTCGTCCGGGTCGATCGAGGTCAGGTAATATTTGATCGCGGTATTGAGCCGGTCCAGCACCGTGTCCTGCTTGCGCAGGGCCGAGAGCGCCTTGCGATCGGTGCTGGCAAGCGCGGTCTTGGTGCCGGCCAGCATGTCTTGCAGGATATCGACGAGCCGCAGCACCTCGCGGGCAGCCGCCTGCAGCGCGACGATCGGCGTTTCCTTGGCGGACGGATCGAGATAACGCGGATTGGCCGGATCGCTTTCATCGATGCGGTGCGGCATGTATCTGACAAGCGCGCTGGCAAAGGGTGTCAGCACCGGCATGAACAGAACCGCCACGATCAGGTTGAAGGCGGTATGGAAATTGGCGACCATTCGGCCACCATTTCCATCAAAAGCGATCATCGCCCCGGCGATCTGGTCGAGGAACAGAAACGCGATCGAAATGCCGATGATTCGGGTCAGGAGATTGCCGATCGGCACACGTCGGGCGGACAGGTCAGAACCGGACTTCCCCTCCACGACAGGATTTATCGCCGTGCCGAGATTGGCGCCGAGGGTCAGCGCAAACGCCTGATAGGGATCAAGCAGGCCCTGACTGGCAAGCGACATGATCAGCAACACGACCGCCACGCTGGAATGGGCCGCCCAGGTGAGTGCCGCTGCGAGAAGCAGGCTGAGTGCCGGAGCCTTGGAAATGGCATTGAGCACATATTCGAACCCGGGCGTGTCGGCATATTCCCGTAAGACGTCCAGCAATTGATGCAGGGCCAGCAGCATGAAACCGATGCCGATAAATACGCGGCCGAGATCATGCACCTGCGGGTTCTGCACGCGCCGGAACATCAAGACGCCGATGAGGATCAGCGCCGGTGATGCCGCCGCGACATTAAAGGACAGGACCTGCACGATCAGCGTGCTGCCGACATTGGCGCCCAGCATGACCGCCAGCGCCGGCACCAGATCGACCAGCCCGCCAGCGGCAAAACCCGTCGCCATCAATCCCGTCGCCGTGCTGCTCTGCAGGACGGCCGTCACGCCCATGCCGGCCGCAAATGCCTTCAGGCGGTTGCTCAGCGCATGGCCGAGAAAGGATCGCAGGCTGGGGCCGAAGGCCCGCTGGATGCCGGTCTGTACCATTCGCGTTCCCCATAAAAGCAGCGCGATATGACCGGCAAGGGCGATGAGGGCTATGATGACGGACATGGATATTCCAGTCGGATTTTATCGACTATCGGTTAGCCGACGAATGATATTCGGTGGTTTCCGGGACACAAGCGTCGATCCCGATTTTTTGCCCATCCACCTTTTCATGGTGAAAGCCGTTTGCCTTCGGCATCGAATAGATGGAAGCGATCCGGCAAAGCCGTGAGTTCCAGCGTCTCGCCGATGGCGATCACGGACCGACCGGGAACTCGGAAAACGATCGTGCCGCCATCCTCCGTCATGCCATGAACGTAACTCTCTGCACCGACCAGTTCGACCGCCATGACCTGTACCTTGACCCGGAAGCCGTCGGCGGACGAGGTCTCGGCGATGACCAGGTCTTCCGGGCGAATACCGAGGGTCGCAGTGTCCGATGGCCAATTGGCGTTGGGGCATCCTGTCGGCTTGATCAGGTTCATCGATGGTGACCCGATAAAGGTTGCGACGAATGTGGTGGCCGGTTTCTCATAAAGCTCAATCGGCGTTCCCACCTGTTCGATGCGCCCGGCATTCAGCACGACCAGCCGGTCGGCAAGCGTCATCGCCTCCATCTGGTCATGGGTGACATAGATGGATGTGGTGGCGAGCGATCGTTGCAGGCGGCGGATTTCCACCCGCATCTGCACACGCAGTTTCGCGTCGAGATTGGACAGCGG
>UBXM01000058.1 GCA_900469445.1 Hyphomicrobiales bacterium | reverse complement strand
CCGCCGCCCTCGTCAGTGAGTGGGCTTATAGAGGACACTCAGACAAAACGTCAACAGGCTCGATTCCATTTTTTGCAGAAAAATGACAAACGAATGATTTTACTAGAGAAATTTCGATTTCCATCAAATCTCCCTGTTTTTTCATGCCCCAGCGCCTCCATCGAATGACGGAATTGCCGGGACAGGTCTCTGCTGCCTTGAAACCGCCCTGACAAATTCACATTCCCATGGAATTGAGCAAATCAGCATTCCGCATCGGTACCGGGCTGCCTTTCGCTTGACCATTGAGAGCGGCCGGCAGATTTGACTCATTTCGAGGAAAAGGGCACATGTTTGGCCCAAGGTCCTGAAGGCAAGACTAATTGCCTGCGGCAATAACGAGTATATAGGGACTGGCTAAGTCGGCATGAACACGGCCCGCAATACGATCCGAACGCTCGGCAACGAACCGCCCATCCTTGCGGATGGCCGTCGGGCGCCGGATAAGCGGGAGATTTCGGTCCGCTGGCTCTCCGGCACGTTTCTGACCGGTATCACCTCTTCCGTATTGATGGGCGTGGCGCTTTTTGCAGCGCTCGATGGCCGCCAGCAGCTGGCGATCCCGGCCGAGGCATCCGCTTCCATTCCCACCGACCATGACGATGATACGGTCCAGCGCGGCAAGCGCCTGCTGGGCGGCAAGATCGTCGCCATGCCGACCGATCGCAAGATCATGGAAGTGTCGACCGTCGTGCATGAGGGCAATCGCGAACTCGTGCGCCGCCGTCCCTTCGCCCATGTGAAGATGAACCTCGCGGCCGATCATGTCGCGCCGGAGACCTATCCGAAATTCGATCCTCTGGCGATCTTCGCCTCGGCCGAAGCGCCATCGCAGCCGGGCAATCGAACCGGCCTGATCTACGGGTCGAACGTGGAATCCGAAGTCAGCCTGCAGACCATGGCCTTCCCCACCAAGGCCACGACCTATGCCTTTGCGGCGCCGATGACGCTGGAGGAAGTCGAGGAGAACGTCCGGTCGAACGGTTCGGTCCTGACATCCGGCGACGCTCAGCTTTCCGCCCTTTATTATGTCGATCCCCAGCGCTTCTCCACCACCGAGGATGTGGACCTGACTTCGGGCCTGACCGCCCGTGTGGTCGAGGAAAACATGTCGGTAACCGCGCCGGAGCCGATCACGCCGCATACCCGCGAATATGCCGACGACATCATCCCCGTTCGCCGCGCCATGTCGATCGCCGAGGCGATGACCGAGGTTGGTTATCCGGAACCCAAGGCCAAGGAAATGGCCGGTTACCTCAAGGCCCGCCTGGGCAATGACAAGGTGGCCCCCGGCGATGTCATCCGCATCGGCGTGATCCAGCAAGGCCAGATGGTCATGGTCGTCCGGGCCAGCCTCTATCAGCGTGGCCAGCACCGCGCCACCGTCGGGCTCGATGACCGCAGCCGGTTTGTCGAGGCCGAAGAACCGGCAATGCTCGATGCCGTCGCATCGGCCTTCAGCGACCAGCCGCCGCAGATCATGACGGGCCGTGATCTGCCGCGCGTCTATGACGGGATCTATCGCGCCGCCTTGTCCTATGGCATGAGCACCGACATGACGGCTCTGCTTGTCAAATTGCTTGCCAGCAATGTCGACCTTCAGGCGCAGTTGCGTCCGACCGACAAGATCGAAGCCTTCTTTTCGGTCACCGACAGCAAGGGCAAGGCCGCCAGGGATTCCGAGCTTCTTTATGTCAACGCCCATTTCGGCGATAACGACACCCGCTTTTACCGGTTCCAGAATGCCGACGAGGAAAATTCGGTCGACTATTACGATCAGGACGGACGCAGCATAAGGCAGTTCCTGCTGCGCAGCCCCGTGCCGAATGCTCGCCTGACCTCTGGTTTCGGCATGCGTAGCCACCCGATCCTCGGACGCGCGCTGATGCATACCGGCACCGACTGGGCGGCCCCCCGCGGCACACCGATCATCGCCGCCGGAAATGGCGTGGTCGAAAAGGCCGGCTGGGACAGCGGCGGTTACGGCAATCAGACGATCATCCGCCATGGCAACGGTTACGTCTCCTCCTATAACCACCAGAGCGCCATCGCCAAGGGCGTTGTTGCCGGTGCCAAGGTTACCCAGGGTCAGGTCATCGGTTATGTCGGCTCCACCGGCCAGTCGACCGGTTCCCATCTCCATTACGAACTGATGGTCAACGGCACCAAGGTCGATGCGATGAAGGTTCGCCTTCCGGGCGGAAAATCGCTCGAAGGCAAGGCGCTCGCCCGTTTCGAGGACGAACGCAAACGCGTCGATGCGCTGCTGAACACGCAAGCCTCCGACGAAGTGGCGAGCAGATAATCCGGCTGAGTTGAACCTTTACGAAAAATGGCGGCCGAGGCCGCCATTTTCATTTCAACGATGAAGCCGCCTTACGCCGCTTCGCTCATGCTGCCCTTGATGCGAAACAGCAGCCGGTCAGAACCGGAGGTCACCTTGACAGTCGAGCCATCCGGCACCTTGCCGCCGAGAATATCCTCGGCGAGCGGATCCTGGACGAACTTCTGGATCACCCGCTTCAACGGACGGGCGCCATAGACGGGATCATACCCCTTGTTCGCCAGCCATTCGCGGGCATCCTCGTCCAGTTCCAGCTCGATCTTGCGGTCGGCGAGAAGCTTCAGGAGACGCTGCAGCTGGATATCGACGATCGCACCCATCTCGTTCCGCTTCAGGCGGTGGAAAAGGATGATCTCGTCGACGCGGTTGAGGAATTCCGGCCGGAAAGATGCCTTCACCACGCTCATCACCTGTTCGCGAACGCTGTCCGTATCCTCGCCTTCGGCGAGATTGGTCAGGTATTCGGCCCCCAGATTGGAGGTCATGATGATGATCGTGTTCTTGAAGTCGACCGTACGCCCCTGCCCATCCGTCAGACGCCCGTCGTCGAGCACCTGCAGCAGAACGTTGAACACGTCCGGATGCGCCTTCTCGATCTCGTCGAACAACACGACCTGGTAAGGCTTGCGCCGGATCGCTTCGGTGAGCGCACCACCTTCGTCATAACCGACATAACCCGGAGGCGCACCGATCAGTCGCGAGACGGAGTGCTTCTCCATATATTCCGACATGTCGAGGCGCACCATCGCCGTCTCGTCGTCGAACAGGAAGCGCGCCAGAGACTTGGTGAGCTCCGTCTTGCCGACGCCGGTGGGACCTAAGAAGATGAACGAGCCGATCGGCCGGTTCGGATCCTGCAGACCGGCACGCGAGCGACGAACCGCGCGCGACACGGCCTGAACCGCATCCCCCTGGCCGACAACCGACAGAGCCAGCTCGTCTTCCATGCGCAGAAGCTTTTCGCGTTGGCCTTCCAGCATCTTGTCGACAGGAATGCCGGTCCAGCGCGAAACCACATGGGCGATCGCATCCGGATCGACGACTTCCTGCACCATGGCGTTCGCGGTCGTATCCTGTGCTTCCGCCTCGGCGAGACGCTTTTCCAGGTCCGGAATGACGCCATAGGTCAGTTCGCCGGCCCGCTGGAATTCTGCCTTGCGCTGGGCGATCGCCAACTCGTTGCGGGCGTCGTCGAGCTGCTTCTTCAGGTCTGCTGCCAGGCCAAGCTTCTGCTTTTCCGCCTGCCAGCGGGCCGTCAGCGCATGGGCCTCTTCTTCGAGCGAAGTCACCTCATCCTCGATACGAACGAGACGCTCGGCGGAAGCCATATCGGTTTCCTTCATCAGGGCTTCGCGCTCGATCTTCAACTGCATGATACGCCGGTCGAGTTCGTCCAGCTTCTCCGGCTTGCTGTCCACCTGCATGCGAAGACGCGACGCGGCTTCATCCATCAGGTCGATCGCCTTGTCCGGCAGGAAGCGGTCGGTAATGTAGCGGTTCGACAAGGTTGCTGCCGCAACCAAGGCCGAGTCCGAGATCCGCACCTTGTGGTGCTGCTCGTATTTCTCCTTCAAGCCGCGCAGGATCGAGATCGTGTCCTCGACCGTCGGTTCTTCCACCATTACCGGCTGGAAACGACGGGCAAGTGCGGGATCCTTTTCCACATGCTTGCGATATTCGTCGAGCGTGGTCGCACCGACGCAATGCAGCTCGCCGCGGGCAAGCGCCGGCTTCAACAGGTTGGATGCATCCATCGCGCCATCCGACTTGCCGGCGCCGACCAGCGTGTGCATCTCGTCGATGAACAGGATGATATTGCCGTTTTCCGCCTGCACTTCGTTGAGCACGCTCTTCAGCCGCTCTTCGAACTCGCCGCGATATTTTGCACCGGCAATCAAGGCACCCATGTCGAGCGCCATCAACTGCTTATCCTTCAGGCTTTCCGGCACGTCGCCATTGACGATGCGGAGCGCGAGACCTTCGGCGATCGCCGTCTTGCCGACGCCCGGCTCACCGATCAGCACGGGATTGTTCTTGGTGCGGCGCGACAGAACCTGGATCGTGCGGCGGATTTCGTCGTCACGACCGATCACCGGGTCGAGCCGGCCGTCACGCGCATCCGCCGTCAGATCGCGGGCATATTTCTTCAGCGCGTCAAAACCCTGTTCGGCATTGGCGCTGTCGGCCGTGCGGCCTTTTCGCAGATCATTGATCACCTGATTGAGCCCCTGTGCCGTCAGCCCCGCCTTCTTCAACGTGGCAGAGGTCGAAGCCGAGCTTTCGATCAAAAGCGCAAGCAGCAGCCGTTCGACGGTGACAAATGAATCGCCGGCCTTCTTGGCAGCATCTTCGGCGGTGGAAAACACCCTGGCCAGCGGCTGCGAAAGATAGATCTGCCCATCGCCACCGGCAACTTTCGGCAGCTTGGAAAGTGCGGCGTCATTGGCGATCCGCGCTTCCTTGGCACTGCCGCCGGCACGCTCGATCAGCGACGAAGCCATGCCCTGGTCGTCGTCGAGCAGAACCTTCAACACATGTTCGGGCGAAAATTGCTGGTGACCGTCGGAAAGCGCCTGGGTCTGGGCCGATTGCAGAAAACCGCGCACCCGCTCGGAGTATTTTTCGATATTCATCTGATACCTCCAGATATCGCCCCGCCCTTCAAAAAGGCACAGGTCGATGATTGAGATCGAGCTCCCTCATCGAGGCAAGCCCTGCCGGCTGGGTACCGTCTGGCACCCTCCGGCTTCAGCCAAGATATGGGAGCGTTTTTTCCGGTTTTAAAGGAGCACGACACAGCTTTTAACGCTTGTCGAAACCGGCCGGATCGGCCTTGCCCCAACCGTCAGCGATCACCCGGCCGTGATCATATGATCAGAAACTCGTGACTGGTCATTTTGTCGCAGGGGGCGCACACCTATCTCGTTAACCGAGGCTTTCGGGGGTGAGCTTCGCTGTACCATCAGAAGGTAAATCCCATGTCGGAAGACAAGAACACCCAGCTTATCGGAATATTCAAGACCCTGATCATGGATCACGGCATGCCGCAGGCGATTGCGGACATTACCGATCCCGATTTCCAGGCGCTCGCCGCAGCTCATGTCGATGAATTCGACGAAGCCCGCGACGAATGCGAAAGCGCCAGCACCCTGTTCTGATATCGCCCCAGGCCGGCAATCCCATGTCCGGCCTAGGCTTGTGCCCTCGGGCAAAGCCTATCCAGTCTCTACCGCGACCGTCTGTTGTCAGGCACGGGCTCCCGCCTCTCATGAGCTTGGAACTCAGATCGATGTCTCTTCCCTGAAATCCCGTTCTTCTTCCTCTGTCATGGCGCGATAGCTGGGTTTTCCATTTATAAAACGCATCATCAGGCATCCGGCAGCGTATTCTCCGCTGATCAGACGTCTTTTTCGAAAGAATACCGCAGGAGCCCAATCGGTTGTTTTGTTGGTAATCGCTATAGGCCAGGCAATAAAATACCTTATCGCTTTAAACATTTATTCGATCTCGTGTTTATCTTTCGAGATAAACATCAAAAATACGATTCGAATAGTCAGATTCCGAAATACGCGCCTGTTTCAAAGGTAAACTGACAGTCGAGGGAAAAGGTCGGGCACAACAGCATTGCCGGCATGACAAGACACGCCGATCCTGTAGGCGGGTCTGTAGTTGCGATCTCACCGGGGGCAAGACCAAACAACGCGGCAAACAGTTTTTGGACGAGGACCAAGCCTTGAGGCCGAAAACCAGAACGTGATCGGCATGAAGCGTAAGGAATGCGCTCTCCGAATTGCGTGGTTTCATCGAAATTTCCGCGACCGACCCGGTTACTCCACCTGAGAGTTTTCCCGATGCGCTGCGGCTTGTCGACGACGAAGACAAAAAAGGCCCAAGCATCGAAATGCTCCGGCCTTTGCAATGTAAACCTGCTGGATGCGATTATTCAGCCGCAGCTTCCAGCACCCGCGCCTCATAGGCGGCGGAAATCTTGTCCACTTCGGTCTTGGAACCGAAAATCACCGGCACGCGCTGATGCAGCGAGGTCGGCTCGATGTCGAGGATGGCGCTGCGGCCGATAATGGCTGCACCACCGGCTGCTTCCACCAGAAGACCGATCGGGTTTGCTTCGTAAAGCAGGCGCAGGCGGCCGCCCGAGGACGGCTTGTTGCGGTCGGCCGGATAAAGAAACACGCCGCCGCGGTTGAAGATGCGGTGCGTATCGGCAACCATGGAGCCGACCCAGCGCATGTTGTGGCCGGTGTCGATCGCCTCTTCGATATAGGAGGCAACCGCATCGTCCCAGGATGCCCGGCGCGCAGCATTGATGGCGAATTCCTTGGCTTCCGGCACGATCTTCGCATCCGCGCTGGTCATCAGGTAGATGCCATCGGAATTCAGCGTGAAGATCTGCACGCCCTTGCCGATCGTCAGCACCAGCGTCGTCTGCGGCCCATAGGCGGCATAACCGGCGATCAGCTGGCCACGGCCGTTCTTCAAGATTTCATCGGAGGTCGAAGCCTTGATCACCGAGAAGATCGTGCCGACAGTGACGTTCACATCGAGATTGGAGGAACCATCGAGCGGATCGAAGATCACCGCATATGTGCCGTCGCCATGAATGGCGACTTCGCTATCCAGCTCTTCCGACACCGCAAAGGATACTGAAGGCGACTTGCGGCAGGCTTCCAGCATGATCTCGTTGGACAGGATATCGAGCGGCTTCTGCGCCTCTCCCTGCACATTGGTGATCTCAGTCGCGCCGGTCAGGCCATCGAGCGAGGAAGTTCTGAGCTTGTCCGAAATCTCCCGTGTCGCCTCGGCGATATTGCGAAGAACAACGACGAGATCGTCGTCCAGCACCGTGCCGTTGCGGGTTTCAAGGTAGGTTTCGAATGTCGTCATGAAATCGCTCCCTGCGGATTTTGCGCAAAATTCGCGGCTCTGTGCCGTCTGAAAATCTATCTAGAGCGGAATTTTGCAACAACGCAACGAATTTCCGCAATGCGGTAAGACATTATAATCGTTTGAAAAATTGGGCTTCAGATGAAGGATTTCATGCGCAAGTTCTGTTTCGGCGAAAAACACATCATTCAATCGTTTCGATAGCCACTTCCATCACGGAAGCCGGATTTTTCACCCCAAACAAAAAATCCGGCCAAAGGGCCGGATTTTTCAATTTCGTTCATCGCAAGCGGCTTATTCGCCGGCGACATCTGCCATTTCCGGGGCTGAGCTATCGGCATCGCCTTCCGCAGCATCCGCGCTCTTGCGCGGCTGGCGGCGGGGACGAGTGCTTGCGGCGCGACGGCGACGCGGAGCCGCCTCGGTCTGAGCCTCTTCCTCGACGGCAACTTCGGCAGGCGTACCTTCGATCACCGGCTGCGGACCCGAACCGTCTTCGACGACAGGCGCCGAAATTTCGGCAGCTTCCTCCACCTGCGGCGCGACCGGAGCCTTCGGCTCGGCGGAACGTTCGCTGCGCTCGGCGCGCTCGCCCCGTTCCGGGCGATCCTGGCGGCGTTCGCGGCGCTCGTTGCGGTCGCGGCGGTTTTCGCGCGGCGGCTGATCCTGGCCACCATTGCCATTGCCCTGAGCGTTCTGCTCGCGGCGCTGCTGCTGCTCTTCGATCACCGGCTGCGGAGCGTAGCCCAGATCGTCGCCGTCGCCGCCGTCCATATCGTCCTGATCGACGCTGTTGCCGTCACGATCCTGGAATTCGCCGCGCTCCTGATGCTGGAAGCGATCCTGCATCTGGGCCTGAGCTGCTGCAATGATGCGATTGTAATGCTCTGCATGCTGCAGATAGTTTTCTGCAATCACGCGGTCGCCGGAGCTCTGGGCATCGCGGGCGAGGGTCGCATATTTTTCTGCGATATGCTGGGCAGTACCGCGGATTTTTACATCCGGTCCGGAACTGTCATAAGTCCGGCTGAGCGGATTGCCGCCCTTGCGCTGGAAGTTGTTGTTACCACCACCGCCGCCGCCGCCGCCGCCGTTATTGTTACTGCCACGCCCTCGACCACGCTTGTTCTGCTGTCCTGGCCTCATTTATCGTTCACCAACTCTCTTGTCTTCGCTGATAAGGGGCCACGCGGCTCGCCGGTCAAAGCCGGTACAAGACTTCGCGTGTTACGCGCAGGTCGACCAAGGCGGCCTGCCGCTTTCAAAGTCAAATTACCTGATTCACGCACCGGGAGTGCTCAACCTTGCCGGCCCTTCGAAAAAAGCACAATTAAGGATTGACCCGTAACCCGAACGAATCGCTGTTCATTCCCAGCTGCCCCGATGCGTAAGCGCAAGCTATCCCGCTTCCTTTGGAATTCCAAGCTTTTTCTTTTGCTTTGCAACATCAAACACAGACTTGGCAAATATCAATACGCGATCATTGTCGCCGTAATCTTGCCGAGCCTGCAACAGCTTGAAACCGGCAGCTTCGAATAGTTCGGTCACCGCCTGCCTCTGGTCGAAACCGATCTCGACCGCAATGCAACCATCGGCCTTCAGGAAACCTTCGGCCTGGCTTGCGATCTCGCGGTATGCAGCTAATCCGTCAGTCCCGCCGTCCAATGCTGCCATGGGATCGAAGTTGCGAACTTCAGGCTCCAAGGCGGGAATGACATCGCTACGTATATAGGGCGGATTTGACACGATTATGTCGAAAGACCCGTCAATCTTGTCAAACCAGTGGCTTTGCACCGTCTGGAAACGCTGTTCCAGGCCGAACCGCCTTGCGTTTTCCGCCGCCGTATTCAACGCATCGGCGGAAATGTCGCTCCCGATGCCGCTGGCCGATGGCACACCATCCAGCAATGCCAGAATGATGGCGCCCGTACCGGTGCCGAGATCGAGAATGCGGATATCTCTGTCGCCAAACTGGCGAACATGATCGAGAATGCTATCAACCAGAACTTCCGTATCCGGTCTTGGTTCCAGGGTTTCCGTCGAAATCAGGAAATCCAGCCCGTGGAATTCTCGTCTTCCTAATATGCGGTGTACCGGCTCCCGTTTCAAGCGGCGCGCCACGGCATCTTCGATCTTGGCGATCTCGGCCGCATCGAGCAGCCTGTCGCCGCCGACAAAGATCTCGGTGGCGGAAAGCACGAGCAGCCCGCCGACGAGGATGCGCGCCTCCATCGCCGCATCGGCGATCCCGGCTTCCGCAAGCCGCGCTCGAACCCCCGCAACCGTCTGGGCCAAGGTCGTCATTGGCCCGTCAGCCCTGCTGTTCGCCAAGCTGGGCCAACTGCCCGGCCTGGTAGTCGGCAATTAGCGCATCCACTACTTCGTCGATTTCGCCGATCATCATCCGGTCGAGCTTGTAGAGCGTCAGGTTGATGCGGTGATCGGTGACGCGCCCCTGCGGGAAATTGTAGGTGCGGATGCGCTCCGACCGGTCGCCTGAACCGACCTGGCTTTTCCGATCCGCCGAACGTTCGCTGTCTGCCTTCTGCCGCTCCATGTCGTAAAGCCGCGAGCGCAGAACCTGCATTGCCTTGGCGCGGTTCTGGTGCTGCGATTTTTCCGCGCTGACCACGATGATGCCGGTCGGCAGGTGGGTGATGCGCACCGCACTATCCGTCGTGTTGACGTGCTGGCCGCCGGCGCCCGATGCGCGCATCGTGTCGATGCGGATGTCTTCGGCGCGGATTTCCACATCGATCTCTTCGGCCTCGGGAAGCACCGCCACCGTTGCCGCGGACGTATGGATACGACCCTGCGTTTCGGTATCCGGCACACGCTGCACGCGGTGCACGCCGCTTTCGAATTTCAGCTTGGAAAACACGCCGCGCCCGGTCACGGTGGCGATGATTTCACGAAAGCCGCCCGCCTCGCCCTCGCTGGAGGAAAGCACCTCGACCTTCCAGCCATGCGCGCTGGCGTAACGCTCGTACATGCGGAACAGGTCGCCGGCAAAAAGCGCCGCCTCGTTGCCGCCGGTACCGGCGCGGATTTCCAGGATGGCGCTCTTTTCGTCGGCAGCGTCCTTCGGCAGGAGCAGGATCTGCATGTCCTTTTCCAAGGCCTCGATCCGCTCTTCCGCTTCCGGCAGCTCCATTTCGGCGAGTTCGCGCATCTCGCGATCGGTGCCCTTATCGCCAAGCATCGCCTTCAGGTCCGCCACTTCGGCAAGCGTCTTTTCATATTCGCGGATCTTGCCCACGACCGGCTGCAGTTCGGAATATTCCGAAGCCAGCTTCACATAGACGTCGGCAGCCGGACCTTCCGACATACGCGCCTCAATCTCGCCGAACCGGCGTTCCAGCTCGCGCATCTTTTCGACAGGAAGCTTAGCCACCCAGTTACTCCATCTTTTTCTTTTGCTTGCTAGAGCATCGGGGCAGGAAGGGAAAGCCTTGTTTCTGGGGCTGCATCCACTCACTTGCAATTTCTGAAACTGAGCCTTTGGCCAAGATTTCGAAATTGCTTTCTCTCCCACATGGGGAGAGATAACGGTGCCGCACCCTCGGCGCCCTACCTCTCCCCATGTGGGAGAGGTTACAAAATCAAGATCTTAGCCAAAGGCTAAGTCTTAGATTTTGTTGGTGAGGGGATAAACTCTGCCCCCACCTACAGCGGAATGTTGTTCGCTTCCGCAAACCTCAGCAACAGGTCCCGGATCGTCTCCTGCGAGCGGATATCATCCAGCGCGGCATTCATTTCAGCCTCGAGCTGGCCTGCATCGAGGCTGAGCAGCATCGCCTTGACCGGCCCGATCGAAGTCGCCGCCATCGACACCGAGCGGAAACCGACACCGATCAGCGCCATGGCCGAAAGCGGCTTGCCCGCCATTTCGCCGCACAGCGTCACCAGCGTCCGGTTGCGCTCGCCTGCCCGCGCGATATCACGCAGCATGCGCAGGAACGGCTTGCCGAGATTGTCGAACCGTTCCGACACCCGCGCATTGCCGCGATCAGCCGCCATCGAGAACTGGAAGAGATCGTTCGAGCCGACGGAAACGAAATCGACCTCCGCCATCAGTTCGTCGAGCTGCCACATCAGCGCCGGCACTTCCAGCATCGCCCCGAACTGCAGCTTGCGCGGCAGCGCGTGGCCGAACTTGGAAAGATACTGCACTTCCTTCTGCAAAAGGTCGCGCACCGCCCGGATTTCCGAAACCTCGGTCACCATCGGGATCATCATCCGCAATTCGGTACCGGCCGACGCCTTCAAAAGCGCACGCAACTGCGTGCGCAACAGGCCCGGCCGGTCGAGCGCCAGGCGGATCGCCCGCCATCCGAGCGCCGGATTTTCCTCTTCCTGCGCGCGAAAATAGGAGACGACCTTGTCGCCGCCGATATCGAGCGTCCGGAACGTCACCGGACGTCCCCCGGCCTGCTTGATCACACCGCGATAAAACGCTTCCTGCTCTTCCAGCTTCGGCATGGTCGAGGCGATCATGAACTGCAGCTCGGTGCGGAACAGCCCGATCCCTTGCGCACCCGATTCCGCCAGCTGCGGCAGGTCCACCAAAAGACCGGCATTCATGTTGAGGCTGATATGCCTTCCATCCCGCGTCAGCGGCTCGACGGATCTCAGCGCCCGGAACTGTTCCTGCCGCTTGGCGCGCAGCCTGACCTTTTCCTCATAGGCATTCTGCAGGTCCGGCATCGGCCGCACATGCACCTGCCCGTCGTCACCATCGATGATGATCGGATCGCCGTTTTCGGCAAGCGCCACAAGCCCTACGGCCTGTCCGACGACCGGAATGCCCATGGCGCGCGCGACGATCACCACATGGCTCGTCACCGCCCCGTCTTCCAGCACCAGGCCGCGCAGGTTCTGTCTCGGATAATCGAGCAGTTCCGCCGCTCCCATGGCGCGCGCAAGCACGATGGAATCGGACGGCAGCTCATCCATGCTGCGTCCCGAATACCCGGTCAGCTGACGCAACAGCCGGTTGGCCAGATCGTCGAAATCATGCATCCGCTCGCGCAGATACGAATCCGTCATGCGCATCATCCGCGCCTTGGTGTCGCTCTGCACCTTCTCGACGGCGGCTTCCGCCGTCAGACCGTTGTGGATCGCCTCTTCCATGCGGCGCACCCAGCCCTGGTCGTGGGCGAACATCCGGTAGGTCTCCAGCACCTCGCGATGCTCGCCCTCCTGCGCCACGTCACGGCGCGACAGCATGTCGTCAATCGAGATCCTGAGCGATCCCAGCGCTTCCGCCAGCCGGATGATTTCCTTGTCGGAATCCTCGTTCAGAAGATTGGTGACGACGATGCGGTGCTCGTGCAGCACCACATGCCCAAGGCCGATACCTTCGTTATAGCCATTACCCTGGATCGTCACGGCGCGGGTGAGATCGAGTTCCAGCCCAGGTGCTGTGATCTTCTTGAGGTCGCCGGTGGCGATCATCTCGGCGATCACCATCGCAGTGGTTTCGAGCGCCTCGACCTCGTCCTCGCGGTAATTCCGGCTCGCCTTGTTCTGCACGACCAGAACCCCGAGCGTGCGCCCGGCCCTCAGGATCGGCACGCCGAGGAAGGAGTGGTAGATTTCTTCGCCCGTCTCCGGCAGGTAGCGGAAGGCGGGATGCGCCTGCGCATCGGAAAGGTTGAGCGGCTGGGCGGATGCGGCGATCGTGCCGACGAGACCCTGGCCCATCTGCAGCTGCGAAAGGTGGACCGCCTCCTTGTTGAGGCCTTCCGTCGCGTAAAGTTCCAGCACACCGTCGGAACGCAGCACATAGGCCGAGCACACCTCGGCCACCATGTTGCTGGCAATCTGGGTGACGATCCGGTCGAGGCGTTCCTGCGGATCCAGCGGTTCGGCCATCAGTTCGCGCAGACGCTTCAACAGAACGCGCGGACCGGCCGACAGATCTCTCAGCGGCATATTGCTCCCCTTACAGCCCATAAATAGCCGGCCCGGCGACGACGCACCAGGCGGAGCATCATGCCGGAATCTATTGGATCAATTCTTATCCAGCCCGTAAGCGGAATGCAAAGTCCGAACTGCAAGTTCGGAATATGCGCCGTCGATAAGAATGGAAATCTTGATTTCCGAAGTCGTGATCGCCTTGATGTTGATCGACTTTTCGGCAAGCGCCTTGAAAGCCTGGGCGGCAACGCCGGCATGGCTGCGCATGCCGATGCCGATGACCGAAACCTTCGCCAGGCCTGATTCGGTCTGCACCACGTCGAAACCGATCTTGTCCTTGTTGGCGTCCAGAACGCTCATCGCCTTCTGCACGTCGCCCGAAGGCACGGTGAAGGTCATGTCGGTCTTGGAACCGTCTTCCGAAATGTTCTGGACGATCATGTCGACATTGATATGGGCTTCGGCCAGAGGCCCGAAGATGGCGGCGGAAACGCCCGGGCGGTCGGAGAGACGACGCAGCGAAATCTGCGCTTCATCCTTGGCGTAAGCGATGCCGGTGACGACTTCCTGTTCCACGATCTCTTCCTCGTCGCAAATCAAAGTACCGGGCGGGTTCAAGAAGTCTCCCATGCCCGGTGCATCGGGATCTTCAAAGCTGGAGCGCACGAAGGTGCGGACCTTGTGGACCATGGCCAGCTCGACCGAGCGCACCTGCAGCACCTTGGAGCCGAGAGAGGCCATTTCGAGCATTTCCTCGAACGACACCTTCTTCATCCGGCGCGCGGCCGGCACGATTCGCGGATCGGTCGTGTAGACCCCGTCGACATCGGTATAGATATCGCAACGATCCGCCTTCACGGCAGCGGCGATCGCAACGGCGGATGTATCAGAACCGCCGCGTCCGAGCGTCGCGATCCGGTTGTCAGGGCCGATGCCCTGGAAGCCGGCCACGACCGCCACCTGGCCTTCGCCCATCCGCTTGACGATATCGGAACCGTCGATATCCAGAATACGCGCCGCGCCATGGGCATTGTCGGTGCGGATCGGAATCTGCCAGCCCTGCCAGGATCGGGCATTGACGCCCATCGACTGCAGCGCGATCGCCAGAATGCCGGACGTCACCTGCTCGCCGGATGCCACGACGGCATCATATTCGCGCGCATCGTAGAACGGTGAATTGGCGCCCGCGACCTTCGGCATGTCCTGCACCCAGGAGACGAGCTCGTTGGTCTTGCCGGACATGGCGGAAACGACGACGGCGACTTCGTGCCCCGCATCGACTTCACGTTTCACATGGCGTGCGACGTTGTGAATACGTTCGAGATTGGCGACGGATGTGCCGCCGAACTTCATGACGATGCGAGCCATACGACCTTAACCACCCACTCACCCCGGCTCGGCCGCGGTGCCTGCTTTCCATCCCGCAATACCAGGTCCCGCAGGGGCCGGTATCAAGTTGGGGGTCTCTTAGCGAAAAGGCGGGAAACGCGCAATGGCTGGATCATAGGCAAACGGTACGCCGACATAAATGTACCATAGCCGGCCGGATGGCGAACAATACGAAAAGGGGCCGCTTGCGCGACCCCTCACCATAGTTCCTGAAAAACACCTCAGCAGGACTGACCCGGAGGGCAGCGACGTTCGTCACGACGCTGCTCCGAATTGCCTTCCTCGCGGGAAGATCGGAAGAACTGCTCGCGACGCTCGTCACGACGCTCGCGGTCCGCACGCGAGGGGCGCTCCTCACGTTGCTGGCGCTCACGCGCCTGTTCGCGGTCACGATCTCGTTCACGCTCTCGCGCCTGGTCACGCGCCCGCTCTCTGTCGCGGGCCTGGTCGCGCGCCCGTTCTCTGTCGCGGGCCTGATCCCGATCGCGCTCTCTTTCACGAGCCTGGTCCCGATCGCGCTCACGCTCCCGATCACGGGCATTATCCCGATCCCTGTCACGATCACGGTCCCAACGGTCACGATCCCGATCGCGGCCCTGATCCCAACGGTCCCGGTCACGGTCACGGCCCTGATCCCAGCGGTCGCGATCACGGTCGCGATCCCAGCCCGGCGGCGGCGGGCGACGACCATCGTCCCAGCGCGGCGGAGGCGGAAGCGGGCGCTGGGCACGCCAGTTATAGTCACGCCAGCGATCGCGATCGCGATAGAAATTCCGGTCGCGATAATAGGTACCCCAATAGCGGTCGACGTCGAACGTCACCAATGGAATGCCGAGACCGCTGTAATAGTCCGGCGCAACATAGACCCGGTTCGACTGATAGGATGCCTGCACGTAGTTACCCGACACCCAGCCGCGTCCGCCGGCAAACGAGACATCGCACCAGTTGACCGCGCTCATGCAGCCGTTGATCGTCACCGATGATCCGTAGGGGATCACGGTAACCGCCGGATAGCCGGTGCTGGGACCGGACCGCATATTGACGTTCGCGGTGGAATAACCGCGAACTGCCGCTTCGGCGATCGATGGGGCCACCATGAGCGTGCAGAGGGCAGCAGCACTCATCAAGAACTTGTTCACGGGTTTTCCTCCTGAGAAAACTTTCGAAGCGGAGATGCTTCCACATCGCCTATATCGCCATAAAATGTCGACTGGCCCCGATTGTTCCAGCATGCGCCTGAATAGGTCATGAATGAACTATTGTGCATCCGTTCACCGCTGCAGAGCGGGGAAGATGATCGGGATGGGCATCAGGAAGATCAGCCACTTAGCGAAAAATCTGCCGCATTTCATCCCCGCTCTCAAAACCCGTGCCTACAATTGCCCCGTTCCGCTTCGGCTACACCGGCCGCATAACCGGCGAGGCGGAACCGGTGATCGGATGGGCCGCCCTTATGCAAGCGGAA
>UBXM01000002.1 GCA_900469445.1 Hyphomicrobiales bacterium | reverse complement strand
CACGGCGAAGACGACCAGATTGTGCCGATCGCCGATGCGGCCCTGAAGTCGATCAAGCTTTTGAATGACGGCCAGATCAAGACCTATCCAGGCTTCTC
Source organism: Hyphomicrobiales bacterium (assembly GCA_900469445.1). Lineage (GTDB taxonomy): Bacteria > Pseudomonadota > Alphaproteobacteria > Rhizobiales > Rhizobiaceae > Neorhizobium. Next base: position 129,875 of record UBXM01000002.1, on the reverse strand, counting down.
GCACGGCATGCTCACCGTCAATGCCGATGTGCTGAACGCCGATCTGCTGACATTCGTCCAGGCCTGATCGGCACTGGCAACGGGTGCGGCCTCCCACCTATCCGCCGCCTCAAAGCGCCCGCCCGCGCGATCGAAGCTACCTTTAAACTGGAAAAGAACATGACGATTACCCGGACCAACAAGAAAATCCTAAACCACGGCGTCGCCTGGGAGCAGGCCTTCGGATACGTGCAAGCCGTACAGGTGAAGGATACGATCTATATCTCTGGACAGTTGAGCCATGACGGCGATGGCAAGCTTGTTGCGCCGGCCGCCCTTGATGGCAACGGTCGGCCCCTCGACTTCTCGCAGATGGAAGAGCAGATCCGTCAGACATACGTCAACACCAAAAAGCTGCTCGCCGAGTTCGGTGCTACTCTTGATGACGTTGTCGAAGAGACGCTTTTTGTCCTCGACGTTCCAAGTGCATTCGCAGCCGGATCCAAGGTCCGCAAGGAAATGTACGGCACTGAAACGCCCGCTGTTGTCAGTAACCTGATCGGCGTGAGCGCGCTGGCCTTTCCGGAACAGATCGTTGAGGTCACCTTTCGCGCGGTAGTCGATGCCCCAGCCGCCCCGTAAAACGAATTGCAAAGAGCCGATGAGGCGAGAACGTTCGGCGGCTCTCTATTTTTGAAGTGAGTTCCTAATGTCGGAAGCGTCATCCAGAAAAACCCGTCCGCCTGGCACTTTGCATCTGACTTCCGATCTAGTCGCCAAGACGCTGAGGGTTGTCGAAGAAGAAGGCCCGGAACCGAACTGGACGCCCATCTCGCGCGACCAGCTAGACCAGCTTGTCCGGCGGGTAGAGGAAGAAGCTGGCGATGAGGACATCTGGGTGTTCGCCTATGGCTCCCTTATGTGGAACCCGGGTTTCGATGTGGCGGCGATTGAAGACGCTGTCGCGTTCGGCTGGCACCGTGCGTTTTCGCTGAGGATCGAACGTCTCCGTGCCACGTCGGATGCACCGGGCCTCATGCTGGCGCTTCAGCCGGGAGGGAGCTGCTCCGGTTTATTGCTCAAACTTCCATGCGCGACCACGAATCAGGTTCTGTGTACGCTGCTTGCCCGTGAGATCCGCTATGCCGAAGTTTGCGGTATGGTGCGCTGGGTTGCGGTCAAGACACGGACGGGCACACGCCGGGCGTTGACGTTCTGGGCAAGCCCACAACGATCTTTGTTGACGGCCAAGGTGCCGCTTGATGAGGCCGCTCAAATGATTGCCCAGGCATGCGGTCCCGCCGGATCCTGCGCGGAATATTTGCATCGGACGGTTCTCGATCTGGCGGAGCGTAGGATCTTCGACCGAAACCTGTGGCGATTGCAGAAACTTGTGGCGGAAAGGCTGCAAGCCCTTCCATCGGGGGACTGATCCGAGGAGAGCGCGACACTGCTTCTCGTTAATCCAGCATGACCATGTGTGCAGCAACCTGCTCCTCAAAAAATTTCGAGAATGAAGCAATGCGGGGCGGTAGCGCCTGATAAGGTGGATAGAACAGTGTCAGCCAAAGATCGGGCGGCGCCCACCCTTTGAAGGCGTGAACGAGACGCCCAGCCCTAATGTGATCCGCGATATTGAATCCTGGCAACAGGGCCACACCAGCTCCGTCGGCGGCCATATCTGCCAGAACTTCACCGCTGTTGGCACTGAAGGCGCGCCCCGCCGAAATGGTCATGCTCGATCCGCCATCGGACAGCACCCAGCTCTCGCGCCGGCTCTCTCCACTATAGGCAAGACAGTCGTCCGGCTTCAGTTCGTTCGGGTGCTGCATATCCGCAAACCGGCTGCCCGGCGCCGCCACGAGGATGCGTGGCACTTTTCGGATCTTCCGCCAGATCGTAAACTTGTCCGAAGGCTGTGATGAGATGCGGATTGCCAGATCATAGTCGTCGTCGACTATGTTCACCAAGCCGTCGGACAAGGAGATCTCGAAGCTCATCTTCGGATAGCGTTCCTTGAAAGCTGACAAGATCGGCGGGAGCACAGACTTACCGAACCACGTCGGTGCGCTGATCCGCAGGCGTCCTTCGTCCGCCTTATGCGCGTTCATGACGTCCCGACGTGCTTCTTCGAGCGTCTTCACTGCAGGCTGTATCTGGGCGGCGAAAATAGCGCCGTCGGTTGTCAGCGAAACCTGCCTTGTGGTCCGTACAAACAGTTGCACCCCAAGTTCCGCCTCCAGCGCCGCGATCGCGCGCGTGACGGCTGCGGGCGTCATGTCCAGTTCGCGGGCGACTTGGGCGAAGTTGCGCTTCTCTGCGGCGAGCAGGAAGGTGCGGAGGGCCTTATAGTCGTTCATATGATTGCTTCACTCGATGCACTTCAATAACGAGGAATATTGCAATCATCAGCAGGGATCAATTGTGGTAAGTTTGTATCAACACCGGGTCCCGACGCCAAGAAAAGGCACCGCTTCGTCGATGGCATTGGATGCAACACAGAACAACTTTTCGACGGACATGCTCCTCGACGACCCGAGCGTCTACCACGGACGAGCCAGCAAATGTTCTCGAGTCCTTGCATGTGTGTCTGCTGAGAGACCAGCCTTCCGACGCAGAATCCGCCACCGACGTCCCAACTTCATCGGCGAAGCCGTGACAGCCAGTAAATTAGGCACCATGTGAACTTTCAGGGAGCTACCAAGCCTCAATGCTTCGGCGCGATGATCGCCCTTAAGTCTCACCCTCTCTCGGCTTCGGCTTTTTCCGCAAACGATTTGAGAACTTCAAGAAAGATTGCAAACCGCTCAGGCCCGACATCTGCCGACCACTCTTTTTGAAGCTTCTCCAGGCAATTAAAAATTGCCTCGGCGATCTCTTGTCCCGCAGGGGTCAAGTAAACGAGGCGCTGCTCAACCGTCTCGCTGGGGCGGCGTTCAACATAACCTAGACCTTCAAGTTGGCCGAGAAGATAGTTCACCGCCTGACGAGACATTTTCTTTTGTCGTGCAAGCTCGGATGGCCTGACACCATCTGGTAGCGGGTAGGAGAACACGGCAAAGTGGGCGTCCTGGAAGTTGGTATACCCCGCTTCATGGATAGCGCCGAGCAGCTGGCTCCGTACGTGCTGCCACGTGATACGCATGAGGGCGCCGAAGGTTGGCGGGCGAGTAAGCTTATTCAATGTCGTCCTATCTTCCATTCCACAGGCCATTGACAGAAAAGTAAAGTCACTTTACGCAGTATGTAAAGCGACTTTACGCTTGGGGGAGTGGTAATGGAAGCTGTAAATATGGATCTCGTTAAGATTGGAGAGCTCGAGCTGTACTTCAAAGTCGGTGAGCTTTCTGCGACTGTTTTCGAGTTTGTTGTACCATCACGCGCACGCGTTCCCGCGCCGCATTACCATCGTGAAGCCGACGAGATCCTTTATGGTCTTGAAGGTATCCTGACGGTGACGGTGGATGGTTCGGTCCAAGATCTCGGCCCAGGCGACAGCCTGTTTATCCCGCGTGGCAGCGTCCACCACCATGAGAACCTCAGCGATGAGCTTTCACGCACCCTTGTGGTGATCACCCCAGGTGCAATTACCCGCGCCTATTTCGAAGAGTTGGCTGAGGTGATTAACGTCCCGGGCAAACCCGACCTGGCAAAGGCCCAGCAAATCATGATGAACCATGGTCTGGTGCCAGCCTAAGCCGAATAGCAGCAAACCCGTCACGCCGATCGAATAAGACAGAGAGTTGAAACATCATGTCCGAAACGCAAACTGATACCTACCTCGTGGCTGGCTCCCTTGTGCGTTTCCTGCAGCGAGACCCGAAAGCTGGGTATTGCCTTGTCGAAGCCTTAGTCGCTCCTGGAGCCGGCCCTCCGCCAAATCGCCATCCGAGCGATGACGAGGCGTTTTTTGTGCTCGACGGCAGTTTCGAATTCGGCATCGGCACGACGACGCGCAAGGCCGGGCCTGGCGACTTCGTGCGTGTGCCTCTGGGCGAGGTCCACACCTTCAAAAACATTGGACATGAACCGGGGCGGCTGCTGATACTAAATACGCCCGGCACTTTGCATGTTAAGTTCTTCTCCGAAGCTGGAGAGCCGATGCCTCAAGACACCTCGAGCCTCCCTGATCCACTACCAGCTCCTGATGTTGCCCGTCTTCTTGACGTCGAGCAACGATGCGGCATGGAGTTCGTGCGTTCCGGCGGCTGAGTGACATCGGCCGCCTGCCTTGAGGCCCGCCGGCTGCAAACAAACGCGTAATGCAAGAGCCACCGAAGTGCCGGATCTATCCGTCGAGGAACGGCCTGGTAAATTTTGGCGCTGGCTTGGATCCCCTCTTTTTTCTTCGAAGAAATGCATTATGAGTTGCCACTTGATTAGTTATTCTCATCAGGATGAATACCGTGGTTTCGGAAGACGCGCTTGAACACCATACGAAGCTGCTGTCAGCACTCGCCAATAGTAAACGGCTCCAGATCATGCGGATCATTTCGGAGCGCGAAGTGGGCGTAGGTGATTTGGCAGATGAGGTAGGTCTTAGCCAGTCGGCGCTCTCGCAACATTTGGCGAGACTTCGCAGCGATAAGCTGGTTGCAACACGGCGCGATGCCCAGAACGTCTACTACTCGACAAGCCATCCAGGCATTCGAAAGATTTTAGAAAGTCTGCAATCCCTTGAGTTTAAAACTGAGGACCACTGAGCTTTATGCAAGCCGTCCCAGCTCGGTGATAGCTAGTGCGAGAATTGTGGTGGCGAGGTCTTATGGTTCATCGGCACGACAATTCCGACATAGCGTACGATGTCTCCGTCCTGGTTTCGAAAAGCACGACCGAAACCAGTGAAGAAAGTGTAGTTCTCTCCGATGTTCATGACGCGGTAGGTCTCTTGCTGCGGCCGATCGGTTACGATGCTGTCGCGGATCGTCTTCGCTAATCGGGGTCTGTCTTGCGGATGGACACGCTAGGTACGCCTCGATTGGTAAACTCAGCGGCGCAATCGTTGGATCCAGTCCGAAAAGGTCTGCAAGCCGATTTTCGTAATGGACATTCTCCGGCACGTCCCAAGCGAAGAAGCAACTTCGGGTGGCGCTTCGCCTGTCGTCTGGGCGACATACAAAACCTCATGCAGGTTGCGCATTGGTGTCCCAAAACATTTCGATGATCGGTTTTAGTGATGGCGTATTCAACTTCAAGTTCAATCAAGTTTTTATCGCACCTTCGGCTTTCTTGGTCTGTCGCAATAGTTTTTTGATCGAGCCTGAACGAGTATGGACGCTTGTCGGACCTTCTGAATGAGCGCGTCGACGAGTAAGCTCGGCTAACGGATCGTCGTTGCATTTAAATGCTGAAAGAAGAACGACGTCAGTGGCGACCTATTGATGATGACTGGGCCGCCTGGGCGTAGCCTTCAAGCAGACGAGCTGTTTTCATCTAGTTTAGCGGGTTCCACTTCTTCTCATACCCGATGGTCAAGAGGCGTTGGCAAGCGGTTGGGAGGGTGCAAAAGTGGTGGAGATAGCGATATTCCGGCGAACCCGCCACTTTCCTGCAAACTGATTGCCGTTAGGTTGTAGACATCAGAATCACGAGCTCGTTTCCGTTGCGCCCCGTAGTCACGCTTTCCATCACACTTTTCACTCTAACTTCCTGTGCCCGTCCCGGTCCCGAAACTTTGACCATTGTGACACCTGTCGCGACGGCAACAGCTGTGTCGATCCTTGTGGCAACTGATCGCGTTCCCGATCAGAGCAGGGCGGGTGCATACACGGCGGGTAGGGGCGACACATTACGCTATTCGGAGGTCACCGTTTCGGTCCCCCCTGACCATCGCCCCTCCAGGATCGAATGGCCGACGTCCAAGCCAGACCCGCAGAACACTTTCGCGATCATCGCGAGGCGGGAACTTACGGCGCAGGAGTTTGCAGCTCTGGCTCGCGGTCCTGCAAATTCTGCCGCTTACGGTCACGCCGGCATATTCGTCCACGGCTACAATTACAGCCATCAGGAGGCCCTGTTCAGGCTTGCACAGATGACAGCGGACTCCAGGGTTGGGGAGCGCGCTATCATGTTCGATTGGCCGTCGCAGGCACAAGTGACCGGCTACGTCGCCGACAAGGATTCGGCTGCGTTTGCCCGGGACGATCTGACCACGGTTTTGTCGAACCTGTCCATGAGTAGGGTGAAATCAACCATCCTCGCCCACAGCATGGGGGCTTGGCTTGCGGTCGAGGCTGTTCGCCAGCTATCGCTGACTGGAAATACGGTGGCAGTACGATCTATTGACCAGATGGTTCTTGCTGCTCCCGACATCGACATCGATTTGCTTCGAAAGCAGTTGTCAGTCACCGAAAGACTTTCGAAACCGATCGTCGTGTTGGCCTCCAAGGACGATCTCGCGCTGGCGCTTTCAAAACGGCTTGCTGGCTCGGCCGCCACTGCGGGATCCCTCGATATTGACGACCCCCGCACGCGTGAGCTCGCGGTCAAAGAAAACATTGAAGTAATCGATATATCGAGCATCCCATCGCTCAACGGCACCAACCACGACCGATTTGCATCTCTCGCTGCGATTTATCCGCAGTTGCGTCACGGATTCAGCAATCCGGTTGCCGGGACTGGGGCGCTGGTGCTCAACGGTGTCGGCGGAGCGATCTCGGCCCCTTTCCGACTGGGCGGGGCCATCCTTGCACAGTGACGCACTCGCCCCATGAGAGATGCTTCAAATCTTTATCGATGGCTCGTTCAACGCAGCGCGGACAGGAGGGTGGGCATTCATTGTATTCGAAGACGGAAATCCGGTCTTCAAGAAGAACGGCCGCAAGAAACGGGCAGCAATCGCTTCGAGTTGTGTCCCGTTACGAAAGCCATGAAGTAGATCGAGGCAAACGCCAAAGATAGCGGCGTCTGGCTCTGGACCGGTCACTCCACCTCGTTTACGACCGCGCGGCAGCGACTGAACGACCGAACGACCGAACGGTACTGAGCCAGTTGATGTGGCCGTCAACGTCGGAGGGCGATCTGGCTCAGGTGCCCGCGATGGCATCAGATACATTCGCGCCTAGACCTTCCGCCCACTCTGCGATCTTTCTTGCAGCACGACGCAGGTTGTCATCCAGGGTCAGTTCAGAAACTACTTTCCGCGGTTTGAAGTCGTGATCGCCGTCTTCTAGCCAGCAAAGCTCGATGGACTTCGAGAGAGGATAAAAAGCCGCTTCTTCTCTCGTTCCAAAATGGTCCCTGGTGCCTTGGCAGATCAGCGCAAGCGTTTGTAGGTGCTCAAGATGCGCAGTACGGGGCACGTCCGGCTTTCCGATTGGATGAAAGGGATATCCGAGGCATAGCAGGCCAGAAATCAAGCCGTCTTTGCGGAGTTCATCTGCGATCATGCTGGCAACTCGGCCACCCATCGATTTTCCGCCGATGACGATCCTTTTATGCTTGCCGACCTGTGAGACAATGCTCTTGTATTCGTCCTGCAGTCGCTCGGCCCGCGGTGGTGGGGTCCGCTTACCAGTCGTTCGCCGAGCGGCCATATAAGCGAACTCGAAGCGGACCACATGCAAGTCTTGCTGTGACAGAGCTTCGCACATGGCATCCATCCATTTGCTATCCATCGCCCCGCCGGCGCCGTGCGCGAGTATGATCGTCGTTTTTGCGCATTTGGGACCCGTCACTATTGTCTGGTGGCTCATATGCCGTCCTCCACGTTTCTCGGCTGATGCCGCAATATTGGCCGGCTAGCCTCGAAATTCCGAAATGATCCAGCCGAGGCAACACGCATCGGCTAGTTGTTACCCATTTGGCGCTTCCTAAGCGCCTGGGATATTCTCTCTTGGGTCGCCCTCATCCGTGGCTAAAATGAGTGTCAAGCGCTATAGCCTGTCGGCAAGCACCGACATTGGCTTCAGGCAAAATCCCCAACCTTGCCTAAACTAAATACGACCTCGGGATCGCCTTCCTCTCCGATACAGGATCGTTGGCTCGTCGCCACACGATAACGCCCGCATGCCGGCGCGCCAGTTCCCCCGCCTCCTCGATGGCGGCTGCCTCACTGGCGGCAACCCTTGGCGTGAAGGCGGGCACGGCCTGACTGCGATCATCCAGATCAAATGCCACAATGTAGACGACGGTGAAAGTACCGGGCATGAGAAGATTCCTTATTGGGGCGGCTGACCGTTAGACGCAGACATGCCACCGTCGACGGGCAGGTTGACACCGGTTACAAACCGAGCGTCATCGCTTGCCAAAAACGCGATGACCGCCGCGACGTCCTCAGGCTTACCCGGTCCTTCAAGTGCGAACCGCTCATTGAACTTCGCGACGAGCTTTGCGTCCTCAACCATATCGTCCGTCATTCCTGTCACCGTGAAACTTGGGCAGACTGCATTCACGCGAACACCGTCTTTGCCATGGTCCATTGCCATCGAACGGGTAAGGTTCGTCACGCCACCCTTTGCCGCATTGTAGGCAGCCATTCCCCAGTCACCCCCAGTGCCGGATACCGAGCTGACGTTAACGATCGATCCACCAGACGTCTTGAGGTGGGGGATCGCAGCGCGTGAGGCAAAGAACACTCCATCGAGATCAGTCGCCATCACCTTGCGCCAGTCTTCGGTTGAGAGCGACTCAACGTCGCCTTCCGCAACCACACCGGCATTGTTGACAAGAGTGTCCAGCCGACCAAAACTTTCGACACTCTTCGCAACAACGTCGTCGATATCGAATTCCTTCGAAACGTCGGCCTCGACAATCAGGACTTGATCGGCGGGGTAGGGTTTCGCGACCTCGTCGAGCTTGGATTTCGTACGTCCGACGAGTGTGACCTTTGCGCCCTCGTTCAGAAATCGGATGGCAGTAGCTCTTCCGATGCCCGAACCAGCCCCGGTTACGATTACGACCTTGTCCACGAAACGCTGCATGAAATTCTCCTTTGTAGCTAACGGCTTTTCGGGTCCGCAACGGAAGGAGCCTTTATTATGTTCCAAAAGAGGCCCCCGCGCGAAAACTATCGCGAGGCCGGTAGCTCACAGCAAGAAGCTAACCAAAGGTTGCGCGGTTGTTAATCAACTTCGCACGCGTGGCTGCGAGCCGGCGTGCTTATCCAGTGAGCCATCGTTGTCTGAGATATCAGGCGACGGAACTCAGAAGAACGCACGGTCGATCTGCCAGTAAATACAGTTGGCGGTCTCCGTCTCGCAGGCATCGACCATAGCAGAGATAGGGCGTGGTAATTCCTTGGCGCTCGACGTTGATGACCAGTGATGAGGGCAAGCGGGTGATCGGTGCCGTATGCGTGGCGCGCGGTGACAGCCTCGATTATTTCCGAGCGGCCAGCCCGGAGGAGAGGGAGAGCCTCCGTCGCTCACTGCCGGACATCGACAGACAGGTGGAGGAGAGGCTCGCTGCCCAGCTCGAACTGGCCAAGGATATCGTCAGTAGCTAGGAAGTCGGATCAAAAGGTGGGGCGACGGCGGATCGTCTACAGATAGCTTTTCACTTTGACCGGAGATCTGGCTCTTCCCTATGGTAGGATATCGACCATTACACCGGGCTTCACCATCGCGGCCAACTCCTCGACGTCCCAGTTTGAAAGGCGTATGCAGCCATGTGACCCCGCCTTGTCGATCTTCTCGGGCTCCGGCGTCCCATGGATGCCATAGGTCGGCTCGGACAGATCAATCCAGACGGTGCCGACCGGATTATTCGGGCCGCCCGGCAGCTCGAGGATCTTCTTGTTCTGACCCTGCTGAAAGTTGACCTTCGGGTTGTAGGTGTATTTTGGCATCTTCGCGACACCGTTGATCTCATGTCTGCCGGACGGCGAGGGGTTGTCCTCGCTTCCGATCGTCGCCGGGTAGACGGCGATGATCTTGTCGGCCTCGTCGAAGACAAAGACCTGGCCTGACTCACCATGCGCTTCGATACGTTTTACGCTGCCCGCCTTGGGACGATCCGGCGCCGACACGAAGACCGCATCGCCCGCGGCGTATCGGGATCCTGGATTGAGTGCATTTAGCAAATCGATGTCCATATGGAATCGTTCGGCCAGCTTTTCGGCGACGCTAGTGAACCCCAAGTATTTCATCGACGCCTGCTCGGCATAGTCCTTGGGGATGGATGCCACAATGCCTTTGGCGTCGTCTGCGGTAATCTCATAGCTACCGACCAGAGGCTGGTCGTTCTCAATAAGCGCGATGACATCAGGGTCGAGCTTGCCGTCGACCGGCAGTCCGTTCATGGCCTCGACACCCGCGATCGCCTTGCTGACATTCTCTCCATAGAAACCGTCTATCACTCCAGGTGAGGATCCGGCCCGGTCGAGCAGCACCTGCAGACGGACTATTGCCGGATGGGGTTCATTCGGCGGTTCACGCGGGCGCTCCGGTGATAGGGTCTGGAGGGCGGCCGAATTGATCATGTCGGCGGTGACATTTCCCGCAAGAGCTGTTGTGCTAAACAGGGCGAAACCGAGGGCGGCGAGACTGAGCTTTTTCATGGACGTTGAACCCTCCAGAAGTCTACTTGTTCCGGCGGATCTTAGCGATCGTTCTCCGTATTTAGCTTAACCTCACGACATCGAACTGAGCCGGCGACTGCGGAGCAGGAACCGACCATGACGTCTCGATTTAGCCATATCAGTTCGACATCCGTCTGAGCGGCTGTTGAAGGGGATATAGGTGTGATCGAAGCGAACCTGCCAAATGATATCTACTCGTCGCTGGTAACGGGCGTGGTGATCCTTTTCGGGTTGTGGCTGGTGATGTTGGTCTTCCGAAAGCTGGTCGGCGCGGCTTTGATGGCCGGGCTGGCGATTGGTGCCTGGGTTCTATGGAACGATCCTAGCATCCTCCGGACGGCGGGCGAGACGGTGGTTGACCACGTCGACCAATGGCGGCATGCAGATCCGCATTATGAAAGTCCGCGCTGGTAGGGCCTAGCCGTTGCCCACTTGCTTAAATTGACAACTAGCCGTACCGTCTATGAATGCGTGGTCGAATCCCTTCAGACGTTCATCTCCGCCCGGATGACCTTTCCCTGCTCGAACGCGTGTTTGCTCAGGTAATTCCCGAACACGACACGCATCCTGAGGAGCTGGCAATGCTGCTGGTGCGTCTCTTCCAGGATGGTGTCCGCGAGGAGCACGCACTGATCACCGCTGCGGAGAAGTGGTTTCGTTAAAGCAGCGGATTACATTCGCTCCGTCTAAGTCCGGAGCGCGAGAGACGTTTCTGGACCGTCACAAAAACTCAAGCGATCAGACCATGTTTCATGAATAGCTTCGGCTCGGGCCGCGCTGCCGGTTGCAAACGTAAGAACCTATGATCATGGGCGTGAACAAAGCACAATTTGTTGCCCTCGTTATCACGACAACAGGCAGCGAAACAGTTCTCGCTAAATTGCGGGCGAATGCGAGGTCCGCCTTCATCTGATCCACCATTGCCGATCGCGGTCCGCCAGGCCGCGACGACCTCCCCTCGCGACGCCGCTGCAAAAATGATTTGAACTCCGTTTCCCATAGTTGCCGCTCGACCATCAAAGGGGCGACTCAAAGCAAACTGAGGCCATCGTTGTCCGCGCCGTTGCCAGATCACTCCGGCTGAGCAATCGACCGGCCGAATCGGGTCACGAACGAGCCCAAGCGTGCCTAAAACGGAATCATAGAAAGCCACCATTGCGCCAAGATCATTCGCACCAACCATTGCGTAGCTAAACACTCAACCTCTGATTGATGATGGAACCACCGATCCGCAATTCTAGGGAGCTCTGGCAGCGGAGCTGTCGTGACACGACATGCATCCAGGGTACCACTAATAAACTCTCGGACGGAAACATGATCTCAAAGTTTCGGTAGTAAATCCGACATAATTAGCGCAACCGATGATGCTGTCGTCACTGCGTTGATGTAGCAATTGGAGCACCGATTATCACCGCCGCGTTCCGACAAGGGTATTTTAGGTGCGGGCCAACAGAACTTCCGCGGCAGGATCAAGTTGCCGACTTGGCCGTTTCCTGCGCCACTTCATTCTTATGCTCGAATGCGGCCGCGCGTTCCTGCACGTGGGGGTTCTGCCGACCCTACTCACCATGAGGTCATCTCATTGTTGAGGGATTTCTAATGAGCGGTTCCGAAGCAAACATCTTCAACGGCCATCCCGCGATGGCAGTCATCACGTAGGCGCATGGCTCCGCCCTTGCGTGCGATATCTACCAGCACCATCTAATCCATGCCGCCCCGCAATCAGCGCAGTCTCCGCAGCGACCTCTCCGTCGCACGTCGATGGCCGCGCGCGGGGTATGGGGCGCTCCTGGAAACGGTCGAGCGCCCTCGGCTTTGTTTCAATCATTCACGGGATCGGCATGCCAGCACAAGATAGTCTCGTGATCTTTTTCCACGGCATTGGCGCCTCTGGGGCGCAATTGATGCCGCTCGCCACCTCCTGGCGTACGGCACTTCCCAACAGCCGCTTCGCCGCCCCGGACGCTCCCTTCACACACTGGCGCGGTCACCAGTGGTTTCGTATTGATGGCAATCCGCTTGCACCGGAGAACATCCGATCAGCCCGCGACGGATTCGACGAAACGGTGGCTGATATCATTCGCGAAGAAGGCTTCGGGAGCACACAAGACCGGGTCGCCTTCGTTGGCGTCTCACAGGGGGCCATTGTCGCTCTCGATGCCGTCGCTTCCGGCCGTTGGCAGGTAGGGGCACTCGTCTCCTTCGCTGGCCTTCTCCCGCCGATTAAATTTTTACCCAAGAGCAATCGCACCCCAATCCTGCTGCTACACGGGAAGGATGACAGGACGATTCCGGCTGTCGCATCAACGATGGCGGCGAACCAACTCGGCGCAGCAGGTTTTCGTGTCGAAGCTGAGATCCTGCCGGCTGTCGGGCATACGATTTCGCCGGGCGGCGCAGAGAGGGCGCTCCAATTCCTGCAGTGGTCGCTCGCGTGATCGAAACCGCAACGGCTGCTCGACGTTTTTCCGCAATGGAAAGTGATGACGAACACGAGGAAGGATTCCATCCTGAGCCGGAAACGGTGTCGTTCGCGTTCGACCGGATGACCGTCGCGCGGTTCCGGGAGACGTTTCCGCGTGCCCGCTGGAACGACACCCTCCAGGCATGGACTGTTCCCGGTGCCACCGCACGTCGACGCATCAACCGCTGGCTAGCGAGCGAAGCTGCCCGCAGGACTCCCTACGAGGAGGAGCGCGGGCGCGACGCCTACGAGTTCGAACCTATTCTCAGTCCTTACTTGACGGTCTACGACCGCGGCTTTCGGATCAGGACACCTTACTCGAAGACCGTCGTCGAAGAGCTCAGGCAGATCCCGTTCGCGCGTTGGAATGGAGAAGAGAAGGTGTGGGAGGTTCCCTACGCCTCATATGATGAGCTGCAGCAGCGATGGGAGACGATCGAGTCGGCTGCAAAACGAAATGAGCCGGACGAGCGACGCAAGCGTGCCGAGGCGCGGAAAGGGACTGAGGAAGAGGCGAAGGCAAAACGCCGGTCCATGGAGCGCCGGAAAAAACGCCTGCCCGTACCGTCTGACGACCTGCCGCCACCTGATCGGCCAGTTGCGACGTTCAAATACGGGATCGTCGTCTTCATCGAGGTGACGGGCGAACTGGTCGACGCCGGAGAGGTTGCCGAACTGTACCCGCACGCGGATGACGAACACGTCTGGGCCTTTTGGCGCACGCCGACTACTGACGAACTCGTTCACACTTGGCCCGCACGAGCGGAACCGGGGAAATACGAGCGGGAACGTGGCTGGTGGCAGCCTACCCTTAATGAGCTTCGCGACGCCCGGCAAAAGGCTAAGTACCGTCGGCGCGGCAAGCCGCCACTCGAATGATTACTCTTTTGTCACAGATGTTTACAGGGAACAGTTGGGACACACGCGGGTTATAGGGGCAAACAACAGGAGAGACCTCATGAAAAAGATCCTACTCGCCTCCGTCTTCGTCATGACGGCCACTAGTGCCTTCGCCCAGTCCGCTACGGAATCGACTGGAGTGAACTCTGCGCTCGGGGTCGCGCCGAAGACTGAGGACTTCATTCTGCAGGCGTCCGCCAGCGACATGTTCGAGATCGAGTCCAGCAAGCTCGCTCTTCAGAAGGGTGACGAAACGACCAAGGCGTTCGCCCAGCAGATGATCACCGACCACGAAAAGACCTCGGCCGAGCTCAAGGCGCTTCTTGCGGGCGGCAAGGTGCAGGGCAATCCCGTCACCGCTCTGACGGAAGACCACAAGGAAGAAGTCGACGAACTTGCCAAGCTAGAAGGCGCTGAGTTCAACGAGGAATATATCGACGACCAAGTCGAAGCCCACGAAGACGCCGTCGACCTCTTTAAGCGATATGCGGAAGAGGGCGAGAACGCCGAGCTGAAGGCTTGGGCCGCAAAGACCTTGCCTGCACTGGAGCATCACTACAAGATGGCTCAGGATCTCGACAATTAAGCGGCATGCGCTCAGCCGTGGCTGAAACAGTGGCCGTGTTACCAAGAGTTGTCGGCTTCATGCAATGGAACTAGGGTTTCGAATTAATTACTTTGTCGCTCGGCGCTTGTGACCATGGATGTGATGGCACTGGTGAACAGGCGACAGCGAGGAAGGTCGGGCGTGCTCGCCCGGCCTTTTTTCGTTGCCTCCACCGCCACCATTTAGCACTCCGCTTCCGGCAGCTCCTTCAGTATCTGCAGCCGATTTCCGGGGGCGTACGCGATGAACTTTTCCTGCTCGAGCGCGTCCAAGACGCCGATCATCTGTTCCTGCGTGAAGCCAGAGGCACCCAAAAGCACCCCGATGTCGAACAAGTTGATCGACATGTCTGGCGCGGCACCCATGGCTCGAAGGCGCTCAAGTAATGCCGCTTCAGTCTGTGCAAATCTGCTCATACGGCTCTTTGACCTGTTTCAGGCTGATCGGTCTCACATCACAGCCGTCGAATCTATAGCAATAGTCCTAGAACGGCAGATGGGACGCTCGAGTTGAACGTCCACATCGACGGGATTCGACATGTTCGCCAAGCTATCGCAAGGGCGCCGGACGGATTGCTTCCGGAAAGTCCTGGTAGGACACCGGTCGGAGAAAACGATAGATGGCAAGCGTTCCGACCGAGGTCGATCTTCCATCGGCTGTCGCCGGATAAGGGCCGCCGTGAACCATCGCGGGCGACACCTCGACGCCCGTGCCGAAGCCGTTGACGAGCAGGCGACCGGCGAGCATCTCCAGTTTCGGGACGAGGCGGCGAGCGTCGTCGTGGTCGTTGTCATCGACGTGGAGCGCGACGGTAAGCTGACCTTCGAGTGCGTCTATGACACGCTCAAGTTCGTCAAAATCCGTACAGCGCACGACAAGCCCGGCCGCACCGAAGACCTCATCCTGCAGTTCGTGATGCGCAAGGAAGGAGCTGGCAGACGTTTCGAAGAGCGCAGCCACGCCGTCGTATTCACCGCCGGTCTTTCCTTTGGCGAGCATGGACACCTCGGCGTGTTTTTCGAGGCGTCCCACGCCCTCGCGAAACGTCTCTGCGATCAAAGATGTCAGCATGGTCTGTGCCCCAGTCTCTGGAAGCAACTCTCGCGCCTTGGCTACAAAAGTATCCAGCCCCTCGCCATCAACCGCCAAGATAAGGCCCGGATTCGTGCAGAATTGCCCGGCACCGAGTACCAGCGAAGAGACAAAGGAAGCCGCGATCCCCTCGGCCCGGCTGCCCAGCGCACGTGGAAAGAGGATTACCGGATTGATGCTGCTCATCTCCGCATAGACAGGGATCGGCTGCTTACGCTCGGAAGCAATCTTCATGAGTGCGGTGCCACCGCGGCGAGAGCCTGTGAAACCGATTGCGCGGATTTTCGGATCCGCGACGAGCTGTTGTCCGGCGTCGAAGCCAGTGTCGAACAACAGAGCGAACGTACCCGCAGGAAGGCATGCATTCGCTACGGCTCGCTGGACTGCGCGGCCAACAAGCTCGGACGTCCCTGGATGCGCAGAGTGCGCCTTAACAACGACTGGGCAACCTGCAGCTAGTGCCGAAGCGGTGTCGCCGCCAGCGACGGAAAAGGCCAAGGAAAATTGGATGCCCCGAACACGGCAACAGGGCCGACCGGGATATTGCGCAGTCGAAGATCGGGCTTCGGAACCGGCTTGCGCGACGGATCGCCCGCATCGAAGCGTAGCTCCCGAAAACCGCCTTCGCGGACCTCCTTAGCGAACAGCCGTAGCTGGCCGGTCGTGCGGGCGCGCTCGCCTTCTAACCTCCCGCGCGCTAATCCGGTTTCGGCCATTGCGCGCTCAACCAGCTCTTCGCCTATGCCTTCGATCTCGGTCGCGATGGCTTCGAGGAAAGATGCTCGCGTCTCGAGATCAGTTTCCCGATAGACATGGAAGGCATCCCAGGCGAGGCGGGTAGCTTCACCGACATCTGCAGACGACGCCCCGCCGAACGAAACCGGGAGTACAGCGCCGGTAGCGGCCTCCACTCCGGAAAATTCGCCGTTCGAACCGCGCTTCTCAGAACCTGCGATAAGCAGGCTACCGTTGATTTTCATTTGCGAAATGCCTCCGATCAATAATATTACTTTTTAATATGGGTCTTTGGTGAGATTTCGACAGCTAAATCCTCCCATCTCCTCCAGATGCGGTATCCGCGCGCTTGAAGGGATCCGACCAGGCGGAAGGTGGCATGAAAGAAGCCGCTGTTACGGGGCGTCGCTATTCCTTAAGGTACGATTCGTACGATCGATAAACTGAGTGAGACGCATGGCCGCAGCGCGAGTATTTGGGAAATCATCCGTGGACATGGTCGACCGGGAGACGGCACGGCTTGCTGCGCTCCAGCAGCTCGACATGCTCGACACACCACGTGACCCGGGTTTTGATCGTATCGTCCGCCTCATCAAAAAGATCTTTGACGTCGACATTGGCATCGTCTCCTTCATCGACGCACATCGACAATGGTACAAGGCCTGCTCAGGCCTCGCTCCAGACGAAATGGCGCGTCAGGACACCTTCTGCCAGTACGTCGTCGCAGCCGAAGATCCCATCGTTGTCCAGGATGCGACGAAGGATCCGCGGTTCTCGCAGAACCCGGCCGTAACCGGTGAAGCTCATATTCGCTTCTATGCCGGGGTGCCGTTGAAGACCGCGGCGGGGCATGTCGTCGGAACAGTCTGCGCCATCGATCGCCGTACACGCTCGTTCAGCAAGAGGGATCTAACTGTTCTTGAAGAGCTGACCGGCGCGGCGATGGATCGAGTGGAGCTTCTCCAGACGGCGTCAACTGACAGCTTGACGGGAGCCATGACCAGGCGCGCCTTTAAGGAGGAGGCCGACCGCCTGATCTCGTTGGCCGCCCGTCATCGTCACGACCTTTCCTGCCTCGTGCTCGACGTGGACCACTTCAAGAGGGTGAACGACACCCATGGACATGCCGCAGGTGACGAAGTTTTGCAGGCCGTCGCTTTTTCTTGCAGATCAGTGCTGCGCGCAGAGGACCTCTTCAGCCGCCAGGGCGGCGAGGAGTTCGCAGTCCTTCTACCACACGTGGATCTCCAGGGCGCGCTTGCGACGGCTGAGAGACTGAGGGAACTTGTGCAGTCTTTGACGATAGAACTGCCGGCAGGCGGGCTCCAGGTTACAGCCAGCTTTGGCATGGCTTCGCTTTCGATTGTCGCGAAGGACCTCGAGACGCTCATGGCTCAGGCGGACACCGCCATGTACCAAGCCAAGCAGGCTGGCCGGAACAGGTGTCTTGCGTGGGGCGCGATCGATGGGCAAACACAGATCGGTCAGCGCCGAAGGGTGCTGAAAGCCGGATCCATCATCTTCAACGACCGGCGATCGACGATCGACTGCACGGTGCGGGCCTTGGGAGCAGACGGTGCGGGCTTGTCGGTCTCCAATTCGGCGGGGATTCCGCCTGAATTCGTCCTGGCCATTCCAGGCGATGGTTTCCGGACGAGATGCAGGGTAATCGCGCAGGATCGCCGGAGCGTCGAAGTGGCATTCGCCGCGTGAATGACGATCGCGAACAGAAAGGACTGTTTCAGCGTACGCGATGCTCAACGACTTAAGCGAGAGCGGGAAAGTGCGTACGTCGCTTGCTCGACGCGATGCAATTCTTTCTGCGACATGGTGATCAAAAAGGACATGACGACTCCGACCGCTCATGGTCTCGACCAGGCTGAAGATCGTCATTGTGAGTTCATGCTAAGGCGCGACTTGCGGGCATGATCAAGCTATCCGGCATGTCGCATCTGGGCGAGCAGTTTCTTTCGAAAGACCTCTGCTGGCGTTCGGTAGCCAAGGCATTTGCGCGGTGGAGAACCTAACCCAAGTGCATCATAGCCGTTTTGCAGGTTAGGGCGTCATCGTCTACCGAGCAAGCGATCCGTAAACACCTCAGCCGGCGTTCGATAATTGAGACACTTTCTCGGTTGGTCATTGAGATCGCGGGCCAACTGATTGAGCGCGCGTTGTGGCATGTTGGCGAGGTCAGTGCTGCCTGGCATGAAGCGGCGAATGCGCTTGTTTGCGTTCTCGACACCGCCTTTTTGCCAAGGCGCGCTTGGATCGCAGAACCAGCTGCGCGCACCAATTCCGTCTTCCAAAGCCCTGAAACCGGCAAACTCGGTACCCCGATCAAACGTGAAGCTTTGACGCGCGAAGGCCGGCAAAGGCGAAAACGCTCTGATGATTCTGTCCATGATTGGATTTGAATGCCGGCTCTGGTTCTTCAGCAACACGACATAGCGGCTTGTGCGCTCAACAATCGAGGTGATGTTGGCATGACCGAGTTCACGTTCAAAGATCAGAAGGTCGCCTTCCCAATGGCCGAACTGCGAGCGATCTTTAATGTAATCAGGCCGTTGGGATATTCTGTGCGTGGCGGGAAAGACGCTGTTTCGGGGCTTTCTGGAGCCTCGCGATCGGCGTTTGCGACGGGCCTCTGGCAGGTAGCGATAAAGCCCGAGGCCATAGTCCTCCTTGCAATAAATGAAGCGATAGATCGTCTCGGCACAGATGCGCACGAGGCTGATGCCATCGGCCAGCAGCCGGCCGGCTATCTGCTCAGGTGACCAATAGGCTTTCAATCGTTCGATGATCAGAGCGCGTAACTGCGGATGCCGTCTCAGCTTTCTCAGCCGCCTGCGGCGCTCCTTGGAGATGTCATCGGCGACGGTGCTGTAATAACCGTCATAGTCCGGCAGTTCGCGATCACGAAACGTATTGCGCTTGATCTCGCGATAGATGGTCGAACGATGGCGACCAAGCTGGCGCGCCATCTCGTTGATCGGAACCTTTGCCGCCACCAGGTGATGAAGACGCCGACGATCGGCGAGGGTGATCTGCGTATAGCATCGGGACATGCCAAAATCTCCAAAGTGAAGCCATTGAAATTACTGGCATGTCGCACTTGGAAATAGAATGTACCCGGCTACACATATTGTGACGGCATGGTTGGAATGTCCGCCTGTTTGCAAAGTAGAAATGTCCGACTGGTCGCCAAACGGCACATCGACCAGCCCCGATCTGAGCGGCTGATCCCGGTTGCAAGATCAGATCGGGGCGGGTGGGAACCACCCCTCGGCTTTAGCTTTGAGGCTATTCGACCTTCAGGTCACTCCGCAGCTTGCTGCTTCAACAGAGCCTTTTTGCGACGCGCAATCACCGCGGGATCATTCATGAAGTCCGTGCTCCGCCCCGGCTTTCGACCCCGTGGCTGGTAACCGATCTTCTCGCTGTTGGTCTTGACGACCGGCGGCACATGCTGGTCCTGGCGCTCCCTGACGTAAGCCAGAATATCACCGAGCCGCTTGTTCTCGGTAATTGCCGCATGCGTCACACGCTGGTCCTTGTCGAACACCGTATAGGGTAGGGAATATCCTTTCCAGCGTACATCGAGGCGACCATCCGCATAGGCATAGGTCTCGACATAATGGCCAACCAGACCACGCGTCACTTCGGTCTCCGCCAACATGATCCGCTTGCGTTCAAACGAAAACGTCAGCTGTGTTCCGACGTAACGCTGCTCGCGTTTACACAGGATCTCGGTCAATCGATCCGGCGCCAGATTCAACGGCCGGTGCAAATCATCGGAACGGGCAGGGACGATGGAAAATCGCGCATTATACCGGCTCATGAAACTCGCCAGAAACGCGTTGCCGGCCTCCATGTTATCAATCCTGGCCAGTCGCAATGCCTTGACCAGGCGATCCTGCAATGTCCGGTTCATCCGTTCGACACGACCCTTGGCTTGGCTCGAATTTGCGCAAAGAATCTCGATGTTTAGCTCGCAGAGTGCGCGCCCGAACTGCGTCATCGCCTGGCCGCCCTTGGCATCCTTCTTTGCCACTCGGAACACCGAATGCTTATCTGAATAAAATGCAATCGGGGCGCCATGTTCGCGCAGATACAGCCCTAGCGCTTCAAAATACGAGAACGCACTTTCTGACCGTACGAACCGCAATTGCATCAACTTGCCGGTCGCATCGTCGATGAACACCAACAACGAACATGGATCGCCACGGTCTTCAAACCAGCGATGCTCCGACCCATCAATCTGCACCAGTTCGCCGTAACCCTCGCGACGCAATCTTGGCTGATGGAACGTCCGGCGCTGCTTGCGCGACAACCAGATGCCGGCATCGATCATCCAATGACGCAACGTCTCGCGCGACACACACAATCCATCCCGCTCGGCCAGCATCTCTGACGCTAGGGTCGGACCAAAGTCTGCATAACTTTCCCGGACCAGCGTCACCGCGTAATCCCGAACGCCGGCGCTGATCCGGTTGTTTGATGGACGTCCGATCGCCTTGTGGCGGATCGATGCGGCTCCACCAATGCTCATCCGGGTCAACAATCGGCGCACCTGGCGCGTGCTCACGTCAAGCACATGCGCCGCCGTCACCATCGTCATACGGCCAGCCGCCACCTTCGACAAAACTTCGATCCGCTGCAGATCGCGCTCACTCATCGCTATCAATCCCATCTGCTTGTCTCCGCGTCGTCAAACGCGGGGAGTGTGACACTCTAACTTTGCTGAATTAGGACATTCTAACTTTGCGTGCTGGTTCCAGCTTGAATGCAACGCTGCTCGAAAATCTACACGCATTGCCGTTCAAGAGCCAATAGATGTCGGCCGAACATCTCTTTCGGCGTCTGAAACCCTAAGCACTTGCGCGGCGTGTCATTCAGTCGGTCACATAGAGAGCGGATCTCCTGATTGCTGACCTCAAGCACAATCGTTTCCGGTGGCAGGTAACGGCGGACGCGCTTGTTGGTGTTCTCCACCGTCCCTTTCTGCCAAGGCGCCTGCGGATCGCAAAACCAGGCTGCCGTTCCCATGCCGTGCTCCAACTCGCGCCATGAGACGAATTCCAGCCCTCGATCGAATGTCAGGCTCTGGCGGGCCAGCGCGGGCAGGGGCGCCAGATGGCGGATCAACTGGCTCATGATTGGCTTCGATCGCCTGTCGTTGTTGCGAAACAGCAGGGTATAGCGGCTCTTGCGCTCGACGACGGTCGTGATGTTGGCGGCACCGTGCTCCTTCCTGAAGATCATCAGATCTGCTTCCCAGTGACCGAACTCGCTTCGCGAATTGATCGCTTCCGGCCTGTTGCGAATGGCGCATTCCATTGGAAAGACGAGGCTTCTGGGTTTGCGTGCGTATCGCGATCGGCGCTTGCGGCGTCGCTCAGGCAGATGCCGGCCCAGTTGCTGATCCTGACCTTCCTGGGAATAGACGTACTGGTAGATTGTCTCATGGCTCAACCGAGCGGCTGCGCCACTGGCAAGCCGCAATCGACCAGAAATCTGTTCCGGCGACCAGCCGTCCTTGAGGCGATCGATAACGGCTGCACATAGACTGGGATCACGCAGTAGCTTGCGGTATCTGCGCCGCCGGTCAGATGCCATTCCATGCGCTGTGACGTGCCAGTATCCTTCGGCGATCGGAACCTCGCGGTCGTGCCAGAAATTCCGTCGCAGCTCCCGGCAGATCGTCGACCGGTCGCGGCGGAGGGTACGTGCGATCTCGGCCTGACTGATCTTCTTCTCATACATCCGCGAAATGATGCGGCGTTCGTCCAAACTCAGCTGCACAAAAGAGCGGGCCATTCCATCCTCCTGAAACCATGGCCATTATTGTCTTCGTTGCATTTGAAAATGGAATCTGCCGCGGCTACACATATAAATCGCATAATCTGAATTATGGAACTTCCAAAGATTTTTCGGTTAACGTCTGCTCTCGGAAGCCAAGCAGTCTTTCCCAGTGCCACTGAATTTGAACCAAACAGCGCGATTCCGTCAAGCGCTCAACCCAGGCAGCCTCGCTATCGGGATTGATCGCAACCTGCCGATCTTCAAACCCTCTGCCGCTGTTCCCCCCGCAGAGCGTCCGAATTTTTGGAACACGACCCCGAATCTGCAAGTGATGCTTGTACCGGTCCGATCGCGCATGGACCGGGCTCACATGGTGCCTCTCCGCCGCGCCCTTCTATGACCCATGCGGCAAAGAGCACTCTGATCACGTCGATCGATCAGCATCTTATTCAGTGACGAATGCACGATTTCTAAAGTACAGCAGCGGCAATTGCGGTTTGACTGACGCCGGAAAATAGCTTCCCAGCCGACCGGCACCTGCCGCGACGGCGGTCACTCGATGGCGGCCCTGTTCTATGAGGTCACTCTGAAACGACTGCCGGGAAAAGTTCGATCTGCCTTTTACTTTTTAGATAGACGAGCGCGTTTGCGATCTGGTCTCGGCTGTGCCCTGCCGCGATCATAGGCATGACGATGTCGTACATGATGCGTACCGGCACATCGAATTTCGCGTCTACCTCCCGCAATTGCTCAAGTACTGCCGTGATCGTCTCCATTAACCATCTTGCTCTAAATTCGGTGCTCAGGCCCCGCGCTATCCATGACTGAGATAGAGGTTCGCCCTTTGCAGTCAGCGCAAAGTAGCTTAGCATCAGCAACAACCGACCTGAGTGCCGCCAGCGCGCTTCCGCCGACGGCATCCAAAACGGCTTGTGCGTGGCCGTTCTCGACTTTCTCGATCTTTTCAGCAGCGGACATATGGACCTTCGCAGTTAGGATAATTCCTCGTGTCCCTCTTATGTTCTCCAAACTCAACTGAGCTGACGCCTCACTAGAATTCGTACCAATTCTGAGAGATTGACAGAACATCCACAGCACCTACCGCGAATGTCCAGCGAACAAACAATCGCGTCCTGTCGAAAGATACGTCCTTTTAGGTATCTCGGAGTGAGGCTTTACGACGATAAGATATCCACAAGCACGGACATCGGCGATAACTCGGGGTTCGTCTACATCATCCGAGATCGGATAGTAATCGGGATTACATAGGAAGAAGATGTTCTGGTTCCGGACCAACCTCTCCGCTTAAAGGCACCAACGCAAGAAAGTCATGAGGTCCGACTGGCAGGGCTACTCCGGGTGGTATAAGGCGACCGCTATCCAATGAAATGCCGTCCTGACCAGTGCCGTCGAAGCAACGAACGCGCGATCGCTCAGACCATCATCGATGTCCAAACCCTCGCCGCTTCCAACAGAAAGCTCGCCAGACGTTTCATTATCGCCGAAATGGAGCACGTCGAACCGGACGGCGATCTACGCAAGCGGACCCGACCTGGGGTCGACCGGTGACACGACTGAAACCGTATCCTGTGCCAATACCGAATTGCTTTCCAGATCAATGCGCTGGAAATGGCGACAAGAGTAAGCAACCGCGGACGGAACATAAATTTAGCGCAATCCGTTGTTCATCTGACATTCATCTTGGAGGCAGGACAGTGTTTTTAAGCTCCCTTCAGACTTCCTCGTCGAACTTCACGACTCAGGATCACGGCATCTCGATGGAGAAGACCGCGCTCGAAACAGAGCTCAGTTACCTGCCCGACTTCGATGCGAGCAACCTGACGATCGAGACATTTGGCGGCAACATCATCGCCGAAGGCGCGGTAAAATCGAAAACGGAACTTGCCCGTGTTCTTCGGACTGCTCATGAAGTCGTCGGCTACGATCGCGTCATGTCCCGGATGATCGTGGTCGGTGGCCTAGCCGTTTAACAGAACAGGCTATCAGGTGAACTCAATCCCCGATCCTGTCACCGCGGCGGGACGTGTAGTTTCGCACCGATCCGGCTGGATAACACCGCGCATTCACACTGTCGTCGCTATCATTCACTTTGGCCCTACGGCTGGTTCGGCGGACGAAATTGGTTGCCCGGCACTTGAATCCTATATCGCGCTTGTGGGGATATTCAACTCGTTCGGACGCTGTCTTGCGTCGCTTGCCGTTGTGTAAGCTCGGCGCGCTCCTCTCGGGGCGCAGCCACACGTCGGCTGATGGCCGTGAACTTCCGCTTAGCGCCTCCGAGCGAAGTGCGTCCCTGCCAATCAATCATCCCAATGAGCTCGAAACGTTTGACCACCAATCATTACGCGATTAGGGCATGTGGGACCTATCGTTGTAGGACAGCGTCACCTCATATCATCGGGCAAACCTTGCATAGACGGCGAACGAGTAGAGGTCTTCAAATAGTTGCTTATCGTGCGGCCCGTCGCGGGACAAAAGCATCAGCGCAGCCCGCTGGATTCGTTTGACCGAAACTTTCTTACGACGCTCGAGAGCGTAACCATACAGCTCTTGTGCGCTCAGGCCCAGCAAGGCTCCTTCGATCAGTAAGCAACTCAGATCTTCAAGCTTCTCGCCCACAACATTTTTCCTACCCTATCGACACACCTGGAGCAGACTAGGTTTACCGATAGATACCGCGCCTACCCTCCCAATCAACATCATCCGTCGATTTTCCCCAATTTCCGAGGTTGCCTTTTTTGAAGGAGAGGCCGTTTAGCTAGTCCGGGAAACGCTGCAACAACTGACGCAGTTGCTCGTTCTGAACAGTAAGTTTCGAAGACAAAGCACGACGAAGTTCGGTGATCTCCAAATCCAGCTTGGCCATATCTCCTCGCGCATCGCGACGTCTGGTGCTCGGTAAATCGATGATTGGAGGCTGAACATCTGGCCTCTGGTTCAAACCAGTCGACTGAAGAGATACTTCTCTAGGTGGAGGGATTTCTTCTGCCTGAACTGGTTCTGCAGTCACTGCGAGCTTGTCGGTATGCCGCTCCTCGTTGAAGTCGGCGTACGCGCTCTTTGGCGCTGTGACCTCGTTGGTTAAAGCTTGGGCCTCGTCCTTGTCAGCAACACTCAACTCTTTGGCATCAGGTTTTGGGGAAACAAGACCTTCCTCAACAACTTGAGCTTCAGCCTTTCCATCATCAGACACAGGCACATCGGTCGGTTCGGGAGCCGCGTCCAATTCAGTTAGAAGCTTCACGGAATTCGCGGTATCGACTAAAGAGGGATTAAGCGGTGGAAGATCGGCGCTATCGGCGACCCGGATCTTCAAGCTTATCACTGATGACGCTGGCAGCTTCTCGACATCATTTTCTCGGGGTGTGTTCTTTGACTTCCGGCTCCTAAAAAAATCCCAGGGCATCCTCATGGCGATATCATCCTTCTCACTGTTAGCGCCAAAGCCACGAGTGCCGGACGTAATCGGAACCCGACACTCGTGAAGGAATCACCCGGATTCTAGCGCCGTATGAGTGAGTCGGTCAAATCTAACCCAGGCGCTTACGCAGATCTGCGTTCTCTACACGAAGCTTGTCGGCGAGTTGCTTGCGGAGATTTCTATTTTCTTCCTCAAGCGTAAGAAGGTCCGCCAGCTCGTCGCCGGCGCTCGTTGAAGCTGAAGTCGTGGGCTTAGCCGTGGATGCCAAACGAGCGGACGTCGGACCCTTGGTTTCTAATATTTTCGAACCACGCTTCGCGCGGGTCTTCTTCGCGGGCTTATCAGTAATAGCACTTTCAGCATTCGCCGCGGCACCTACAGCATTCTTGGGGCGACGAGGCGCACGTGTCTTCTTAGCCGCGCCATCCGTTGCCGATCCATTTTTCGCCCCGGCGGCGCTAACGTTTTCGTTGTTCTGGTCGTCTGCCATCTCGCATCTCCTTGGTTGGCCGAACGCTGATTATCTCTGGCTTAGGTGAACATCATGTCAATGAGGCAATAATCTCAAAACAACAAGGAAATCGGAGGAAACCCAAGTTGGCTCTCTGCGAATTTTTCATTTTGCTTTAAGGGGACGAGCCGCTAAGCCTTTGCTTTGTCTAGACAGTATACTGCGGCTAAGAAATGCGACAGGCGCGACAGTGATGAATGCTTACGCTGGCTCCATGCTGAGCCGCATGGGGTGCCTGGATAGTCCAAGCCCGCAGGACTCTTCGGTGACCCTGATTACATGCTTCACGTCGTGCGCAAGGACCTCACCACTTTCCAAAGACTGAATGACGAAAGCCTTCTTTCCTGGCCGCATGTTATGAATGGACTGCGCCTCATTTCAAGCTGGTGATGAGACTTGTGATCTCGGCTGAGCCATACCGATGTAATTTTAGCTGTGAAGCTCAACGCAGATGAACTCTGGAAACAATACGCGAAGGCATCCAATCCATAAAATATTAAGCCAAGTTTACTCAGCACCCGGAGGAACAAGGAACCACCTGGGTAGTTCAGTATCCACTTCAATTCAGTTGGTGAGGATACCCATGAAAATGCTCAAACTTGTTGCTGCTCTTTCCGTTGCTCTAGTCAGTCTAGCCTCTACCCCAACCATGAGCACCGCTCAGGATGTCGAACTTCGTCTCGGCCCAGACGGCGTGCGTCCGGTAATCCGCGACCGCGATAGGGACCGCGATCGAAACCGCCGTGGCGGGTGTAGCCCAAGCGAGGCACGCGCCGCCGCTAGAGACGAGGGCTTCCGGAGAGCAGAGGTGGTGCGCGTCACCGATCGCAGCATTACGGTCCGCGGTATGACCCGAAACGGCCCCGACAGGATCACGTTCGCCAACCGCCGTGGATGTCCGGAAATCTGACCATGAGCACCGCTGGCTGATTTCTCAGCCAGCGGTTCGCGTAGAACGTCTCCATCTTCGGATTTCCTGCTAACTCAGGTCACCCGCTCGTAAAACGCGCTAAGAGTTGCGAATTCAATTCCAAGCTTCGTCAGCGAAGCATGTGCCGTCATGTGGTTCTCATCATGCAGGAAGAACCAGTCATCAAAGCCGAACTTCGTCTTCGAGCCATCGGCTGTGGGCACCTCGCGCGTATATTTCCAGCGGAACGCGCTGCCTGCCTGCTCGCCGTCGGCGGTGCCGTCGATCAGCGTCTCACGACCCTCGTAGTTGCCCTCGCCCCGCTTGATGATCGTCCACGTAAGAAAATCGCGGTGCCCGTCGTCAAACGCATACGTTTCTTTCAGGGTCAGCGTGTTCGCGGAGGCCTCGTAATGCCCCTCAGCCTCGATAGTAAAGCGGTTCTGAAGATTACCTAGTCGACTAAGGGTAATGCCCCATCCTCGCAGGCTTCCCGAGAAGAAATTCTCGAGAACGAAAAGTGGGCGTTGGTCGGCGAAGTCGGAAATGTTCATGAAAACCTCCGCTGGGTTACAGCGATAACCTCCTCATGAGTACGTAGTTCCACATACCGTACGGGCTCGGCGCAGGTTAATATTCTCGATGAGCATTTGACGTATCGCTGATCTAGGAATAACTCGCGGACCAGATGGTGCGAGGTCCCGTACCCCGGGTCTCCAGAGGCCGCAGGACCCTGGCTCGTCCCGGTCTCGGTCGTGCCAGCTTGTGCTGTTCCTTAGTCCGCCCACTCAACAGGGAATCCACCCCTCAGAACTGGGCCACGCTAGCTCCCGCAGCACTCCCGATTATGTTGCTTGCCGACTCCGATGTCGGCCCAGGACACTGCTTCCTCTCACCCGAAAACGGTTGGTATGTGTTATCTTCTATCCGATACGAACTGTATCTCTCCATGCACCACCGCTCGTTCGCGCTACCGCCTGCAAGCTGCCGGACGGGGACGGTAGCCCCTTGGATGGGAGCTGCACATGCCCTCCGCGGTCCGCCGCCATAGGGCTGGTACGTGTTATCGGCAGGATCATATGAGCGGTACCGCGCGCCACACCACTCCTGCGCCTTGGCGGATAGCGTTTCAGACAGACCAACCGGCCCCTTGGCCACATCGGGCCTGTTCGGGGCGCCAAGCATCACATTCACGCGCTCCTCCTGCTTAACCACGGCCAAGAGCGTATTCGCCGACAATGCCGACGGAAGCCGCTCGTAACCTTGCAAACCTGGCTCAACCCTCCGGACCTCGGACGACCACAGCGGCTCTCCATGAAGGTCAGCAAATTCATGTGGGGCGGCAGGTGCCGCAAGGTAGGATGACACCCGCATTCCTGCTGCTGTAATCGGCAGGAGGCAGGAAACAAGAACAAGGCCTGTGAGAAGTTCGCGCATCAAGACGGTAACCTTATGGATTTGCTATCCAAAATGCCGTTCGCGATCTATTTGTTCCTCAGCCAAAGGTCGGATATCGGGTCGGTCTTTCATCAGAGCGTCATCATGTTCTGACAGAAGCTTTCAAGAATTTGGACGTGGTCCTAATATCATGCGCGAAAATAAACTGCGGAAGATGGAAAGGATCGCGAAAACAATCAGGGGCTGGCAGTTCCCGGCATGAAGCCCAAGCTTCATTGATGCCGTCAAGGAATGTCATCCAGACGCTAGCCGCAGAGATTGCGCGAGCAGCGTTTCAGCGTGATTCTGTCTTCGGAAAATAGTCCCGAAGAATACAGGCGCTCCATGACCTCGTTCGCCACCCCTGAGACGGTGATGATACCCAAGGGTGGCTCCCTGAACCCAAGACGCCGCGACTCCGGGAGACGCCTAGCTGCAGGTGGCGAGCTTAGATTGTTTCGGCAGGCGAACGGGGTTCCAACCCGCCACTGAGGTTCAGTCGGATTAAGGGTTGCCCGACTGCTCGCGCGCCAGCCGAAGCGCCTTTAGCTTTTTAGTCTTCTTCTCACGCGCGATCACCTCTGCGTCGATGATTTCGTAAGCGGCCCGGTCCGTTTCTTCGAATTTCGCAATCCTGTCAGCGAGTGTCATGGAAGTCTCCTCGTTTCCGCCCAGTGTTCGAATTAGCGCTACGACTTTCGACCTCAACCTTCCGTACGCTACCGTTCAGACCTCGATCTACCCTCAGGCAGCTGTTCGATCGCTATGCAGCTGCAAGCTTTTTGAAATTCGCGGGTGGCGCAATCCAAGGAAGCGGTGTCCCCCGCGACTCAGCCTGCGAAAGCAATTACTCGCTCCCACCTCACGACATCCAAGTGGTCACATTCGGTTCCGAAGACGCTTACTCAGCCAGTGCCCTGATCGTTTTCCGAATTCAAGTCCTGAGGCTTAATGCCTTCATCCGTTCGCTCTCCGAATGACGCAGGAGAAGAACTTACACCGCCTCCGCGGTCTGACGACCAGGTCTTCGGTAGTGCTGTGGGCTTGCACGCCTCGTTTGCTTCCCGCCAATGGCGCTCGTGCTGCCCATTTCGTTGGCCTTCTGCCTCCCAGCTGGCGTAAGCTTCTAGTCGAGTGCTCTCTTCATCTGACATCTTGGGAGCTGCTCCAACTCGTCATAGGAAACGACGGTTAACTTCGTTGCTGATCATTGGGATCGCAATAGCGGTAGCCGTCGGCAACTTCAGCGCCCGGATCAACTGTCCCAATGCAAAGGTCACGGCAACCGTCGCGGCGATCCGCAGCCAAGCGTGTTGCTTCTCAGCCGTGAGTTCAAAGTCTGACTGGCTATGGATGGCTGTCAGCCGATCCTTTAGGTCAGCGACCTCTGACCGCAGGCGTCGCACCTCTTCAAGAGTGGCATTGCTGGAAATTATAGTGTTTACCGTTCGAGCGGCGGTCGCATCCATGCGCTGTTCTCCTTGGCTTCGGGTTTTTTGCTAACGCTTGAAAACAGCAAAGGATGCAGAGGAAAGGTATAATACATTAGTAGCTGTGCTTCGGCTGGCAGCGATCGTACTTCGGGCTCTCGGACTGTTGGGCCTGAACCTAGTTGCAGTCGTCTCGTTTCCTCGCCGCGCAACTATCGTAGAACGACTTAGGGTTCGATCATTCATATCACCTCCGTCTCTGGCACGGGTGGAGACTGGCAAACGGCAGCCTAAAAAGCCGCGAAGGGGGCTGTTACCGATTTGACCCGAGCGATGATGATGGACCATGGTAAGGACGGGATCAGTGTCAACGCTGTTTGTCCGAGCTTCACCAAGACTAGCATGACGGAGGGCATGGTACACGATCAGAACCCGATCGATGAGTTCAACGACAGATTTGCGCTGGAAGGTCCGGGAGAGCCCGAGGATGTCGTTGCAGTCATCGCGTTTCTCGCCAGTGAGGGTGCGCGTTTCGTGACCGCGGTGACCCTGCCTGTAGATGGCGGGATGTTTGCTTCCAGCGGGCAGCCAGCGTAATAAGGACACCTGATATGCCGGGAACGTCCAGGTCTGTGCACATTGTATCATTCAATCTTTGATGCCAGCGAACACCTCGTAAACGCGTTCGAGGCGCGCGGGGCCGCGATTTAAGCAGCGGCGATCGATGTGGCGGAGTTTTATGCGAAAAACACGCTGGTGTCCGACGAGCGTCGCCCTCGAGACCAGTGGCCTCGAGGGCGGTAACAGGATGAAATCGTCTGAAATCAGAACTCTTCCCACTCGTCAACTTTCAGGGCGTTCGCACCTGAGAAGCGAGCAACACGAGCCTGCAGTCGACGGGCATCTGCAGAGGGAGCCACAGGTGCAGAACGTGATGTGGCAGCTACTTTGAAACGACCGACTAGTTCAGACAAACTCCCCGCTTCTGCAGACAGCTTATGTGTAGCAGCAGAAGTCTCCTCAACCATTGCGGCGTTCTGCTGGGTCACCTGATCCATCTGATTGACCGCCGTGTTGACCTCTGCAAGGGCAGTGGCCTGCTCCTGCGATGCGGTCGCAATAGCATGAACTCGGTCATTGATCTGAGCCACATAGTCTCCGATCTCGTTCAATGCACATCCAGTTTCCTCCACGAGCCCAACGCCGGACTGCACGCTAGTTGCCGAACGGCTGATCAGCGTTTTGATGTCTTTCGCCGCCACAGCTGATCTCTGCGCAAGTTCTCTGACTTCTTGCGCGACGACCGCAAAACCCTTGCCAGCTTCCCCCGCGCGAGCAGCTTCGACGCCAGCATTGAGCGCGAGAAGGTTCGTCTGGAATGCAATTTCGTCGATCACGTTCGTAATCTTTGCGATCTCGTCAGACGCAGTCTTGATATCGGCCATTGCCGTCACGGCGCGGGCGACAACGTCCGATGACTTGATTGCTCGTTCCTTCGCCTCTGAAACCATTCTGGTCGCTTCGTGGGCACGCTCCGTGGACGTCCGGACAACCGTCGTGATTTCATCAAGCGCCGCCGACGATTCCTCCAGCGCTGCAGCCTGCTGCTCGGTCCGCTTCGAAAGGCTGTCGGAAGACGAACGGAGCTCGTCGCTATTTGCATTCAATGTGTCGCTGGCGGTCCGGATTTCTCCAACCGTACCCTGCAAGCTGGTGATGGTATTATTGACGTTCTGTTGCAGTTCCAGGAAGACGCCTTTGAAGTCACCCATCATGTTCTGTGTAAGGTCACCTCCGGCGAGCAGACGGATCACTCGATTTGTTTCATCAACGCCCGACTTCACAGAGCACACGAGCGTATTGATGTTGGCAGCAAACTGGTTGAGACCTTCGTCACCGTAGTCAGTTCCGACACGCTCAGAAAAATTCCCATCTGCGGCGGAATTAACGACAACCGCCATTCCCTTCTGCAAGCTATCGCTCTTCTCGCGCATTGCCGCCTCTTGTGCATTCATGCGCTCGACTTCAATACCGTTCCGCTTAAAGACGTCGACAGCCTCTGCCATTTCGCCGATCTCGTCAGCTCGCCCGAGGAATGGCACGTCGGTCTTGAAGTCGCCGCTCGCCAGAGACTTCATCACGCTAGTCACGGTTTTGATCGGATTACTGATCTGATGTGTAGCGATGTAGAAGGCGATGCCGCAGCCGCCCGCCAGTCCGATTATTGTCACGGCCGCCATTATCAGAAGAACGTTCGACTGGAAGTCTTTCAGATCGGCGCTGATTTGCACCAGCCTGGCTTCGTCCTCACTGACAACATCATCGATGTCTTTCTGGTAACTCTTGCGGTTAGCGCGGTTGGCATCGGTGTTTCCGTGCGCGTTCGACGCGGAAGGGCCCTCGGTGACTGCGATGCGAGCTGTCTCCGTACGAAACTGAGTAAATGCCGCTGCGCCCTGGCGGAGCTCTGCAAAATCAGCTTTCTGATCTGCGGGCACCAGCGGCTCCCACGCATCGAGGAGTGCATTCATCTTTTTGAGAGACGCAAGGGCTCCTTCAGCGAATGGTCTCGTGTCCTCGGTGGATACGGCAGCGTAGGTGCCGCGCAGGTCCATTACGACTGCGGTCACGAGCCTGTTCAGAACTTCGCCATTCTGCGCCCGTTTGGCCGCATTTTCCAAGCGGTCAACACGAGCGTCGTAGACGCTGAGAGTGTAGAAACTGATGCCGCCTATAGTGAGCGCAGTAAGCGCCATCACCGCGACGATCGAATAGATCTTGCCACGAATGTTCATCGTTGCTCCGAAAGAAGTACTGAAGTTTAGGGGAGCCGTCATGGCCTTGAGCAATTGCTTTAGTGAATGTTGATTAACAGACAGTCACCGAAATGTGATCGAAGCACAGCAGCTTGCTGTCACTGAACGCCGCTCCCCTAGGGTTTTGAACGTGTCAACATGGGGGCTGCCAAGGAACAATTCGAACTGTATGATTGAATACGTAGTGACGAGGCAGGGACCGCACGCCCGTTCCTCAGCCGCTGCCAATTTCGCATAGATAAGGGACTAGCCTAGCCACTTGCGCCGACGAGCGCAGCGATCGTGACGACGGAAGCACGATGGTTGTGCGAGCGATGATTCAACGTTGTTTTGAAAGACAAAACTGAGCAGTGACGAGGGACGTCGTGAGTGCTTACCTGCCGCCGCCGCCTTCTTCGAGCCGAACTGCTAAATTACCTCGTTAGCGATCTCAATTGGAGAGCGTCAAATGGGTTTCAGTATGGTGTAGGCGTTCACACTAATCGCATTCGTGAATACTGCACTAGGCGCCGCCACTCTTTTTCGCCTCCTTATCCTCCTAGTTGGATCGGTCATCGTCACGTTGGCTCTCGCCGCGATCAACTTCGAAGAGCATTTTCTGTAGACCAGCCTAATCATACCGCTGGCATTATTTGGCATATCGGTTGGTTCAGCATCAGATGTCGATCGCATTGCTCGGAGAGCATGGCACCTCGGATGATCTCGTCTTCCGTTTTTATGCTAGCGACAGCATATATACCTTTGCTATTGGCGACGTCCAAGGTTGCGCTGATCTCCACCGGCGAAGGATAATGGAGGGGTGACCCTCTCTGTTCGGGCCGCGGATGCTCCGGCAGCCAGATCTCTGAAACAGCAGTCGTCAACCTCCATGCAGGTCCGTACGTATCCCCCCTTCAATGCGTTCTAGGGAACCACGGTCAACCTAACGGGGTTTATCCGCGTGGTGTTCAACTGGAGGCGTTGATATGGATAACTCATCGAAGGCACTTGCGGAACAATACCGGGAGTTGGGTGGCCGCAGAGTTGCGGTGATCGACGACAATCTCGGTTCTTCGCGTGACTGGGACGGTGATCCGCCTGAGGCCGCCGCCTTCTGGGACGAAAATATAGCTCCGCTTTCCGACCGAGAACGCCGCGACGTCGAGACCTACCTTCCGTCCTTGAACGATGACAGCGACGAGCCCGGACCGAGGTGACACGTCAGCTTCCGGCTTAGAGGAAACGAGTCATGGAAATTGAGCAAGTTATCTTCCAGCCTAGCGGCTGGGTGCCAAATAACCCTAGGCTTCCCGTCGTTGTTTATAGAGCTGCATTACCAGACGGCTGGTCATCGGATTTTGAAGCGGCTTTCGCAAGAAACGATTGGACAGGAATCTGGCGCGATGGTGTCTTCGACTACCAACACTACCACGTGAGCACCCATGAGGTACTGGGCATCGGCCGCGGTCGAGCCCGGCTTCTCATCGGAGGTCCTGATGGTCGTGCGATTGATGTTGTTAAAGGCGACTGCCTAGTTCTACCAGCTGGGACGGGCCACCTGAACCTCGGATCATCATCTGATTTCCAAGTTGTCGGCGCATATCCTGAGGCCGACGAAGCCGACATTCAAACAAGAGCGTCCACCTCCGTAATGCTGGAGACGATAGCCTCACTCCCGATTCCAAAAACGGATCCCCTACTAGGTCATTGCGGTGCATTGTTGGAAGCATGGCGATAAAAGTGCCCCGCGACCCCGTACGACATTGACTTCTCTCGGACTGCCGCAAGTAAGGTTATCGAATCGACGTGTCAATCACGGAAGCGCCTCCGATTGGAGCGACGATGGCGGCAACAATGTCGAACGCCAGTATCCAGATCACCGCCTTCTCCTCGCGTGCGGCCCTTCCGGACGAAAATTGTATCATTTAGCTCCCAAAACATCTCTTTCTCCTGACGGTCTCAGGGCGTTGTTATCGCCCCCCGATGCAGAAGGGCGACTATTAGCTGAAATGATCGAGCCCACATCTCGCTTTTCTAACGACAAGCGGAGCATGTGTCTGAGCTCGGTTATTACGAAGTACCACGACTTGTTAGTGAAATCCGATGAGACAAACTAAACCACTCGTCAGGCAGTGTATCACCATATCCAACATCCGACCTGCTTACCGGCCACGTCGGCGCTCGATTACGATAGTGGGATAATGTACCAGTTGTGTTGCTAGTCAAATTTTCTGCGTCGACTGTTAGCGGTGCCTTCGCTTGAGAAATCTCCATGCTCATGTGTGCTCCTGAAATTTCACGGTGCTTTCTAACGAGCAACGAGCTCAAAGGATGCATGCGAGCCGCGCGGCCGATGCTGAGCCTCCATTGGTGTATCGCCCGTCCCATAAGATGGTGGCATTGGTGACCATGGCGCTGAATTCTTCCACAATGGCGTCATGAAGCTGTCCCGTTGCGTTGATCGTCTCCATCAGCTGTCAACAACCTCGATACGGGTCGTTGGGTTATTCCGAAAGGCAATCTGGATCCGAAAGAGCGGTCATTTCCACGCGCTGAGCGGGAGGCATTCGAGGAAGCCGGTGTCGTCGAAATGCGAAGAAGAGACCCGTCGGCTTTTGTCTTTATCTAAGAGACAGAGTGAAACCGACTAGGGTGAGCGTCCATTTGCTCCGTACTCGATTTGGCTACGGGGAAGTTTTTACCGACGCTCGAGACGTCCTAAGGATGCTTTAACCATGCTGGAGCGGCAAGTCTACGTTGATGAACCCAAGCAGATGCGGGCGCTACGTCGGAAATGGGGAGGCCCGCAACTCTTTTGCGCCGTTACAGCGCGATACTTTCACAATTTACGTCTGCCGATCGACCTACGATAAATTAGCCGCAAGTGAAATATGCCATCAACTCCTTTTGCTGTTTAACAAGCAAGATGCCGCAATGTACCTGCTTCCGGGTTATTGCCTTGAGTGGTAGGAAGGACCGAACGGTCGATGCGATTGGCGTTAGCTGCTTAGAACGCACACATCGATTCTTGAACAGCAGAACCCTATAGCCGTAACTGTCGAGAGACACGTGCTTTGCTGACTTGAAGCGTGAGGACAGCCCGCCCACCTCAAGCGCGAACTGTCCCCACCTTCGCGACGTTTCCCTATCGCGGCAGCGCGTGTAGACCACTGGCACGGCATGATCAATACAGAAGAAGCTGGTTCAAGACCTCCAAGTCCATGAACCAGCTTCCCGCTATGCCGTGAACTACCTTCATTCCCGACACGGAAGTTTTAGCGCGTTGTTGGCATCAAGATCAATGATCGACCTTCTCGAAGTTTTATCTTTCTCAAGCCAGCATTAGCGCCGGGCGTCTCGGATTACCGAGTCTCGGTTGGACATAAGCCTCTCAAGCCTGGTTTGAGCCTTCCTGTTTATGCCGATCGTCCGGTCGCAGGTGGTAGAGGTTCAACGTTCGAAGCAACCCTTATTCTTTTTGCATGCCAACTCATCGATGAAACTTTGCCGTCGCACTGGAGTTCGCGAACAACTTCACCATTGAGGCGACATGACATCATGCTAGAAACAACCAACGCCGAAGCAATCATCGGCTCGCTCAGCATCCCAGACCGTCGCCTCTTTTTTGCTTCTTTGCGGATGGAGGTCACCGCTGCGTTTGCGCGCCTTGATCACAGAAAAAAGCACGGCTGGTCGGAAGCTGCGAGACAGTTAGTCGAAATCCTGCAGTTGTTCGAGCGTGACCCGACAAACAATCCAGAGTGTTCAATGATACACGCTGTAGAGCTTGCCTGCGAGTTCATGGCTCAACTGCGACATGCCCTTGGAACGAGCAGAAACGAAACGATACATTAGAGGAAGCCTGCCTGCGGTTCAGCTACGACATCGATGAAAACCAGCTTAAGATTTCGGACTTACATTTTTCGATTGTCATTGTGATCTGGCGCATTGCAAAGTCGGATCCGGCTCGACTTCATTTAAGAGTTCGAAGCAGCAGAGCCACCCCAGTAAAAGTTCTTTGGAGGATAGCTGACAACCAAATTGTGATGCGCGCCCGACGACCGATGAAGGACCGTCGGTGGGCTTGGCGATCGGTCCCTACCGCGCGAGACAGCACCGGTTCGCTTGGCGTCTGTCATCCGATGAGCACCTCAGTTGCATCATCGGGGAAGTTTGTGCGCCGAGATCTTCCGACAAGCTGCAGTGCCGAGTAATCTCGCCGTTCGCCGTTCCCATTCCTGACGCCTTGCCTAAATAGAGGTCAGCAAAGCAGGAGATCAACATGGCTACTGGCCTTATAGCGCTTCTCGACGATGTGGTGGCCATTGCCAAACTCGCGGCGGCATCGTTAGACGACGTTGCATCCCAAACAGCCAAGGCTAGCGTTAAGGCCGCAGGCGTTGTGATCGACGATACGGCCGTGACACCTACTTATGTAGTAGGATTTTCTCCTAGCCGCGAGCTACCGATAATCGGGAGGATTGCACTTGGATCGCTTAGGAACAAGCTCGTATTTCTCCTGCCTGTCTGCCTTCTCCTTGGATACTTCGCGGCTTGGATCATCACGCCG
Source organism: Hyphomicrobiales bacterium (assembly GCA_900469445.1). Taxonomy (GTDB): domain Bacteria; phylum Pseudomonadota; class Alphaproteobacteria; order Rhizobiales; family Rhizobiaceae; genus Neorhizobium. The sequence continues at coordinate 92,682 of UBXM01000002.1, read as the reverse complement.
CTGCTTATGATCGGAGGTGCATACCTGTGTTTCGAAGGAGCGGAGAAGTTGCATCGCATTTTTCGTCCGCACGAGGATGAGCCCGCTAGTGCGATCCGCCCCGCGATTGAACCGGTTCAGCTTGAGGACCGGAAAGTCGCTGGCGCGATCCGTACAGACTTCATCTTGTCCGCCGAAATTATGGCGCTGACGCTTGCAGGCGTTGCGGCATCGAACATTGCTACCCAAGCGGCCGTCCTCGCGGCAGTGGGTGTCCTGATTACGGTTGCTGTCTACGGGGTCGTCGCCGTCATCGTGAAAGCGGACGACATCGGTCTGCATCTTGTCCTTCACGGATCAGGCGCAACCCGGGCGCTCGGGCGAAGCCTAGTCGTCGGCACTCCGTTCGTGCTCGAGATGCTTACAGTTGTCGGAACCGCCGCAATGCTGTGGGTGGGCGGCAGCATCATCATCCACGGGCTTGCCGAACTGGGCGTGCACGGACCAGAACATTTCGTAGAGCATGCGGTAGAGTTCATACGGGACGCCGTGGGCGTCTTGCCCGCGATCACCACATGGACGGCAACGTCCTTTTTCCAGGGAGTATTTGGGATCGCTGTCGGAGGGGTCATGGTGGGCTTGCTTAGCGCACTTCGCGTGCTGCGTCCTAACCCTAACGGGAACGGAGCGAGCCACTAGCTGCGGGAGGTAAGACTGCGTCGCGGTTGGTCGCCGTGTGTGCTGCGTTCGCCAATTCAGCTTAAGCGATCAGGAACTATCGCCATCAGCTTCGGTTACGCTACACGTCCCTCGGGACCGTTGCATCATCAACTCTGTGGCCGTTTTCACGACGATGACATTTCTCAGCTCTCAGGGAACAGCGGCGTCACGTTCGTCACGTCACGTCGCCGCTTGTAGAAACTCGGCTTTTCGCAGTGTAATACTCTCAACATTGTTCAGGATCTTCGACAGACCCTCCGGTTGCCGATAGCAAGCGGGCCTGTCTGATCGGCTGAGATCAAACCTGTCTCCAATGCGGGCGATCAGATCCATCGCCGTAGCAGTAAGACGCGTATAGCCTTCGGTAAGCCCCTCGAAAAAGCCGCCATGGCCGGCTTCAGACAAGTCCAGACTTTGCTAGCGCGGGTAGCAAGGCACATGACTTGACCGCAACCTAGCTCAATGGTCACATCACTACGCTCCCGGCGAAGCTGCGATGTGGCTGACACTTCTAAGGCTCCGTGCGGGAGGAGGTTCTTCTGTGCCGGCGCGGCCTCCGGAATGATCAAGGGAGCCTAGGAGCTCGATACGTTTCATCGACGGCTCTTCGATCCGCAGAGTTCCTGCGCCATCGGAAGAGCTGGCTGTGGTTGCCGGCTGGACGGGCAATCTTGGAAAGTACCGCCCCCAGCCGTTCTTTGTCCTCGCAAGACCAGCGCCGGCGGCGCTCGACAAAAAACATTTCAAACGGATGCTTAATCGTAGGTTGCCGTGACGGCGAGCGAGCGAAGAAACCGTCTCGCCTGGTTCGAAATTCTGCTCATTGATTGTCAGCTTTTGCCCGGTTGTCCACCGCCTGCGCCGGACATCTCCTGTCAGCAATTCAACGTGTCGATACGCGTTAGACGTAAGCCTGTCCTCAAGCTTTTGTTTAAGCCTTTCTCCTTATGCCGACTGCCGGTCGAAAGTGGGGGCAGTTCGGTCTGCCTGCTAGCATACGAAGCGTCCGATCCTGTTGTGCGTGGAAATGACGTCCTGCTAAACTGCTTCAATCTCAACGGGAAAGGCAGGCTCCATCAGATGCAGTATCGGCAGCTCCTTGTGCTTCTTGATGCGTGCGCTCCCAATCTTCCGAGCAGACTACCCAAAGGAGTTGGACTTAAGACCCTCAATGAGGCTCGCGAGCATGGGCTTGTCGAACTTCACGGTGAGGTTCACGACGCCAAAGGCACTTTTAACGCAGAAGGGTAATCAAGTGCGCGAGAAGGTATCGACGCGAAATATCATCGCGGAAGCAGTACCCTCAATGCCATTAATTACGAGTGGCACTGAATGATTGCCAATCCTGTCTCGAACAAGATGAGAGAGCTAGTTCCTTCCTGTCGCGAAAGCAATGAATTCCGGACTGTCCTCATCCTTCAAAGCAGACAGCGTCCAGCGCAGCCTTCATATCATCCAGCCCGTGCGGTTTCTTTAAAAGCGCCGTCCTTTCATTACCTTGTAAATTGGGCGCAGTGTTCATCCCGGTCGAAAAAACGATTCCAATCTGCGGCCAACGGCGTCGCACTTCGAGCGAAAATTCTCGCCTGACATTCCAGGCAGACCGAGATCTGTAATCAGAATGTCTATCTCGCCCTTCTCCAACAGTGGAAGCGCCTCCTCAGCAGAACCCGCTTCGCAAACATCATATCCGAGATCGCTAACCATGTCCGCGTCTGAAATCCGGATAAGGGCATTATCCTCGACGAGGAGCACACGGAGACCCGTAGCATCAGCGGGAGCCGCGGACGCACCCGATTCCTGATCTGATTCGTCCCGCTCGGATACCGAGAGAGTGACCTGCTTCTCATTGTTGAGTACGTAGCGGATTTTTCGAGCCAGAGCCTCACGGGTATAAGGCTTGGACAACAGCTGCACGCCGGGATCAAGTTTTCCCCCGTGCACAATCGAGTTCTCTGTGTAGCCCGAAGTGAACAACACCGCGATATGCGGCAGTCTATCTTTCGCCTTGCGGGCAAGCTCGGCGCTCTTCAGAAGCCCCGGCATCACGACGTCAGTAAATAACATGTCGATCGGCATGCCGCTTTCCAAGATGGTGAGCGCGGCACTGGCATCTGGAGCCTTAAGGACGCGGTATCCGAGTTCCTGAAGCATCTCTACAACGGCCGCCCGCACGCCCTCGGCATCCTCCGCGACAAGGATGGTCTCAGGCCCACCTTCGACGGGTCCATCGAGGGTGACGACTTCAAGATCCTCCTGGCTGGTCGACCGCGGAAGGTACATTTTTATCGTCGTCCCGTGGCCGACCTCACTGTAGATCTTGACGTGACCACCTGTCTGTTTGACGAAGCCATAGACCATGGAAAGGCCAAGACCGGTCCCCTTCCCTTCGGGCTTGGTTGAAAAGAAAGGCTCGAATACCTTTTCGATCAGATCAGCGGATATGCCCGAGCCCGTGTCGGATACTGCGAGCACGACATACTGGCCAGGGTCCACATCCTGATGTGACATCGTGTAGGCATCGTCGATGTAGCCGTTTCCAACTTCTATCGTCAATTTGCCGAAACCATCCATCGCGTCACGTGCATTGATCGCGAGATTGAGAATTGCATTCTCGATTTGCATCGGATCGACAAGCGTGTTCCATAGCCCACCCGAGACGATTGTTTCGACTTCGACGCCCTCGCCGATCGTCCGGCGCAGCATCTCGTCCATGCCATTACGAGCCGACCGATGTTGAGAACGCGCGGATCCAAAGCTTGCCGACGGCCAAAAGCAAGCAGTTGCGAAGCGAGTTTCGACCCTCGGTCAACACCGGCCAAAGCGTTTGTTATTCTCCGCTGAGCCATATCGTTGCCGCTAACGTCCTTAGAGAGGAGCTGCAGGTTGCCGGCCACAACCTGCAGCAAGTTGTTGAAGTCGTGAGCGACGCCGCCTGTCAGGTTGCCAATCGCCTCCATCTTCTGCGCCTGCTGAAGTGCCGTCTCGGTTCTCTTCAACGCAATCGCGGCTTCGCGCTCTTCGGTAACGTCACGTCCGACCGCATGAATGCAAGCTTCGTCAGGCACCGCAGTCCATGAGATGGTGCGATAGCTCCCATTTTTTGCCTGGTAGCGGTTTTCGAAAAGAAACGTTGTGATCCCCTCGCCAAGCTTGCTCACCTCAGCGAGAGTAGCACCCCTGTCGTCCGGGTGCACGAGGTTCATAAACGAGCGACCGACCAGATCCTCGCTCTCCCAGCCAAACATCGCATTCCAAGCGGGGTTCACCGCGGTGATCACCGCTGAGAAGTCGGCAACGAGCAGAATGTCGGTCGACAAGCGCCACATGCGGTCACGGTCGGCGGTCCGCTCGGCGACACGACGCTCGAGTGTCTCGTTCATCTCCTGCAAGGCACACTCCGCCTTACGTCGCGCTGTCACATCCTGGCATACGACCGCAACCTGGCGCCGGCTCGGCGGCTCGACACGAAAGGCACCAACGTCGAGGATTTTTCCCGTCTCGTCAAATAGCAGCTCGATGCGTTTAGGCTCGCCTGTTTCCAAGACGGTTCGATAGAAATCGACCCACTTATCTGCCTCTTGTGGGAAGGCTTCGCGGACGGTTTTACCGACGATATCAGGTACACCGGATTGCCGCCTGTAAGCATCGTTGTATTCGAGATGTACATAGTCGCGAAGAGGATCCTCAGGACGGTCAAGAAACTCGATGATGCAAAGGCCTTCATCCAGAGACGCAAACAGGCTGCGGTACCTCAACTCGCTCTTTCTTAGCGCCGCCTCTGCTTCCTGCACATGTGGGAGATCAAGCATTGCTCCAATCATCCGCCGCGCCTTGCCGTATCGGTCGCGAATAATATGTCCGCGGTCGAGAACAGGCGCGTAGGATCCATTCAGCCAGCGGAAGCGATATTCGCCGCTCCAGTCCGCGTCTGATCCGTCGATGGCCGCATGGATCGACTGGTCGATCCGGCCGCGATCCTCAGGGTGGATTTGCTCGATCCACCATTCTCCTGTGGGGCGGACAGTCTCCAAAGGATGGCCGTACGCTTTCGAGAGCGCTTCGTTCCAGAGCACGTAGTTCGTGCAAAAGTCCCAGTCCCAAATCGCGTCATTGGTTGCCCGGCTCGCCAGTCGGTAGCGCTCTTCAGTCTCGCGGTGCGACATCTTCTCCAGCCGCGCCTGCGTGACGTCCCGGACCGTACCGATAAATCGGAGGGCTCTTCCGTTGCCAAAAAAGTCCGGCCTTTTGCGGCGACCCAACGGATGACACCGTCCACAATGCCGACCGTACGATAAGCGACGTCGTACTGTCCGTCACCGTCAGCGCTGATCGCCGCCTTCACTGCAGTGTCGATCTGGTCTCGGTCTTCTGGGTGTAAGCCGCTCAGGAATGTTTCATAGGAGACCGGAGTCTCAGCCGGAAGCCCGAACAGTTCGCGGCATCTGTCATCCCACTCCAGGACGTCATGGACGAGGTCGTAGTCGAAAGTCCCAACGCCAGTTGCTTCCAAAGCGAGGGAAAGCTTCTCCTGCGTTTTTCTGAGATTGTCCTCCGCGAGCCTTCTTGAGGTTACATCGCGGGCGATACCGATAAACCGGATCGGACTGCCGCTCGCGTCTCGTTCGAATTCGCCTTTGCGGGCGATCCAGCGGAGTTCGCCGTCGTCATGCCGGCGGATCCGATATTCGACCTCAGTGGCAGCATTTCCTTCCCGGCGGGTACTCAGATGTGACACGACCGATTGATCATCGGCGACAACAACGGCTTCGAAGTCCGTTGCTGGTCGCACGGGGATGTGACCGAGGCCGTACAGCTTGGAGAATTCGGCCGTGGCTGTGACAAGATCGTCCGAAATATCGATAGAAAAACTTCCGACGCCTCCTGCCGCTTGCGCAGTGCTAAGTCTCTCTACGATCTGAAAGTGTTTGTCTTCGGTCGTATCCACTGCATATCCCAGATGTGGCAATTGAACATTCGTGCATAAAGGCGATCAGGCAGTTCATCAAGGTTGATCCGGAAAGGCAGACCAACGATGCAATCAAATCGTACGATGTAGATTTTGCGGCGGGTAATAAATGCCGTCTCCAGCGTCAGAGCACTAGTCAGCGACTGACTGATCTTCGCTTCTTCTTCGGTTTGAATTCACAAGGACCGATCTCAGTTGAATTTCCAGCACGCGTCACGCCGCTTCAGTCGAAACCCAAGCTGCTTGGCGTTGGCCGTATTCCTTGAAGCCGGTCTTGATACCGTTACCTCCAGCTCGTAAAGCTAGACACTCAGGGAACAACATCTCCATCGCCCAGGGTTTTAAGGGGCGCTTACCGTCCCGGCGGTTTGCGCTTGACGATGCGGTGTTCTCCTGTTTCCTCCAGCGCCTCGATTGCAGCAGCCTGCCAAGACTTCTTCCCCCATCGCGCTGTATCCGGCGACGTGATGACCTGAATCTCTACAGCCTCCCTGTTTCCGGCGAAACGGAAGCAGATCCAGCCGCGTTGATGGCGAAATTTCCCAGCGGCAAGTGTCCGCTGCGCATCAGCGAGCTGCTGGAGGATCGTGGGGAAGCGGCGATGATGAGGCTCGCAAAGGACGCTAGCAGCCTCGGGTTTCATTGATGATGCGTGAAAATCCATTGCTCAATCACGCGTCATCGCATCGATCTGTCGAAGCATGCGTGCAGGGTCAAACGGCTTTGCAATGAACTGACTGTTAGCCGGTAAGGCATCTGCGTTAAGTTGCGCCAAGCCGGACGTCACCAGGAGTACTGTCGGCGGGTATCGGTCTCGAACATAATGCGCAAGCTTGAGGCCGTCCATCGAGCCAGGTAGCTGGATATCAGTCAGGACGACCCGTACAGACGTCTCGTGCTCGAGGATCGAGAGAGCCTCGTCGGCGTCGCTGGCTTCGAAGACCACGTAGCCGGCATCTTGAAAGTAATCCGTCAGTTCGAAGCGAATGATCGCCTCGTCTTCAACGATGAGGATGGTGCTGGTATTGATCGGTTTGCCCTGTCCCATGGCTCAAGCCTTCACAATCCCGGCCGCCTCAAGATCGCAGTCGACTTCGAACCTCAGCCCGTCGGAACGGTAATCCATATTTGCCTCGCCTCGGAAGTAAGCTCTAAGGGAACGTTCAATCATCGTTGACCCAAACCCACGACGTTTCGGCGGTTTCACCGTCGGACCTCCCACTTCCCGCCACAGAAGCTTGAGGCAAGCCTTGCCTTCAACATGTCCGACTGACCACGTCAACTCAATCCTGCCTGTCTCGTTTGACAGCGCACCATATTTCGCCGCGTTCGTGGCAAGTTCATGGAGCGCCAGGGCAAATGCAAGCGCACCACGTGGATTGAGGGTCAACGGCGGCCCCTTTGCAATGATCCGCACGCCAATCGCCCCGTGCGGTCCGAGGACTTTCTCGATCATCGTCATCATGTCGGCCGAAGACCAGGAGTTCGCCGTCAAAACGGTTGTAGCATCGCCGAGCGCAACCAACCTGGCCGAGATGGCGGTACTCGCAGAAGGGAGGTCGCTTGCCTGCCTCAGGGTTTGGGATACAACCGACTGGACGACGGCGAGGACGTTTTTTAGTCTGTGGCTAAGCTCTTCGTTGAGCAGCAATTGTTGGCTCTCGGCCTGTTTTAGCTCTCCGTTCGTACTTTCATGCCGTTTAGCGAGGCTCCGATAACGCGCGAAGGCCGATCGGAGTTCGGCAGCAAGCCATGCGAGGCCGAGGGTCACGACTAAAAACAGGATGCTGCCAGCCCATTGAGGCCCGGATAGCCAAAGGGGGTTTTGCGGATCGGAAATCGTGACGCCTGCTGCGACTGTAGACAGCGTGCTGGCATAAAGGCCCCAGCTCCGACCGAACATCAGCCCGCTTAGGACGATGACGGGAATGAAGAAAAGCCAAGGCAAAAGAGAGGTGACGAATAATGTCCTGAACACACCAACGGCGACCACAATGACGGTCACGAAAACGAACCGATAGGCCTTTGGTATCTCGTGCTCTAGGGACCACTCAAGGAAACGGTCCAATGAAAGAGACGATCTATATTGCGGCATCAACTCGCCTATCAAATATTATAGCTCTCGTGAAGCTAGCGCTCTCGAAGTGCGCGGCAACCTTCATCCAGGCCGCTAGTGGAGGGTAGCATCCCTAAGGTTTGTTCCAAACAGGAGTTCTAAGGAGCTCCTATTTCATGGACAATGCGTGAAGTAGGTGTTTCGCCTGTTGTCGTCGTAACATCAAGAGCGGGGTCGGCTGGCCTCCTGGCTGTCTGAAAGCGAACGTCATCCTCCCTGTCGCCCTCATCGATTAGATCCTGCAGTGTCTCGTGCTCATTCTCTCCCATCAGCTCATCAGTCGCTTGCGCATCATGGCGATCGGCAACGACATCTGGGCGACCCTCATTTTCTCAGATATCGTAAGCCATTTGGCGGATCTTCTTGTTCTTACCCGTAGCCATATCCTCCCCGATCAACGATCCAAAACAAATGGCGCGTGCTTTGTTCCAAGCGACTTCTCTTTTCTCCTAACCCTGTCTCCGTTGTCAGTTATTAAGCATCTTGAGCTGATCCGTATGAGGCTGCACGCGAACCGGTGGTCTAAACGATATCGGATTTTGATACCGTCGACTGGGAAACTGAATTCTTACTGAAAGAGGAGCAAATCGCAGAAGTTCAGGCATTTACAAAAACGTATTCAGGTGCGCCCGCTCCACGCGAGCGCACCAAACACCCTTAGTGCTGAGCCTCGACGCCCTCGAACTCGGGTGCGTCCTGTACCTGTTGGCGCGTAACATTCAGCACGATTCGGTCTGGCAGACGATCCGACCCAGCTTCGACCTGAGCGACTTCCGCGCCATCTGCTTCAGGAGCGGCGCTGTTTAATGTTGGGGTAGCAGGGGATGTCGAAGCGGTTGTTTCACCCGACACGCCGGGTGCCGCCTCTGTAGCCGCAGCGTTGTTCGACATAGTGCCTGGGCCCAGCTGCAAAGCGCTGATGTCCACCGCAACGTCCTTCTCACCAATGCCGAGGAACCCACCTACGCCGACGATAACCGCATTTACGCTTCCATTCTGACTGACGAGCACATCATTGATCTGACCGATGCTTTCATCTTCCGCACCATAGACTTCCTTGCCTTGGAGGTCGCTAACCCGCCATGCACCAGATTCCGGCACGGTGACGAATGGACCCGCTGTTGTCGCATCGCTGGCTGATGCCTGTTCCATAGGCTGTGCGGTTGTTTTATCCTGTGCCTCGTTGCTCTCCGATCCCATTGTAGCTGGCGCTGCAGGGGCCGTTTGCGGGGCACCTCCAGCCTGAGCGAGTGCTGCAAAGGGAATAGCTGCAGACAGGATAAGTGCCGAGATCGTGCGTTTCAACATAGGTCTTTCCTCGTATATATCGAACGTGCAGGCAACGGAACGACCCCACCTTCGTTCCTTCTATTGAGATGACATCAAATGACAAATCCGTGTGACCAGCGTCATCGGCTTGAAAGCATCTTTGGGAACTGCGCCTCCCTACCAGTCCTCGGCTGAGGACTGAGATGGCTGGACCCAGAGCTCAATGGAAGGACGACGTACATATCGGCGATCTGAGCTGTGCTATTGGTCGCTCTACGGCCCCATCGACAGCCGATCACATCAGTCTTGCGGCCATCGAAGCATCGATCAAGAAATGGCTGAAAGGCTGGTCTCCGAGAATGGTGTCCGATCCTATAAAAGAGAGTTTGCTGCAGCTCATTGTGGACAAGAGCGGAGGCAAAGAAGCCGAGCAAATCAAGGATAAGAACTCCTCAGAGCGCGATGCTGAAGAAAAGAGCAACGTCATCGATATCAGGGATGCTCTGAAGCAATCGGTCGCCAAAGAGCTGAAGTCGCTTAAGGCGCAATGACCTTGCCATGGTCCGCGACCTATCTACATCCCATGCATGACACCTTGCCCCCATTGTTCTCTTAGGGTTTCGCCGAACAGCGATTTCAGAGTAATTGCATCGCTGTCTCAAAATAGTACAAAGTCTGATTAAAGAGGGCGCTCCTAGTCACGGCCACGCATCCTTAGAACAATCTCATCGTGGCCTTTGGGTACAATCCCGATGGATTTGCTTATTTAATTGATGAGGACCAGGAACACCTCCAAAACAGCAATGCTAAGACAGATGGCAGGCGATCCGCGTTGAGTGACGCGACGCGGCAGCCTCTTTCGGCGTGTCACTTTCTTGTTAAAGCCGAGGAGGTTCTGGAGCAGCCCCGAGACGAGGAAACGGCTGGTCATCAGCGACCACTTCGGCGGCGCCGAGATAGTCAGCGCTTCGTTCTGGGCCGTGATTATGGCGATTAACCAAACCCCTAGAGCCGATCTGCTTAGCGAGTTGAAGGACGGCACAGAGAGCGGACGGGCCGAACTCAAGGCGAGGTTCGAGCGCGCCCTAGAAAGCTTGGGCAGCGGATCGACACGCTGACAAACTTGGAACCTCCGCGCCCGATCATGCTGCCCGGTTAAACGCCTTCTCCAGCCGCTTTATTGCTTGCTCCAATGATCGCTGGCCATCGCAGTAGTCCTGCCATGCTGTATTGTCTTTCAGGATAACTGGAACGGTACGGATAGTGAAGCGCTTCGGGTTGAGACCTTTTTTCACTTGGCTCCAATTAAGCGGCATCGAAACGGTTGCGCCCGGTCGAGCACGAGGCGAAAAAGGAGCGACCGCCGTCGAGGTCCTGTCGTTGCGAAGGTAATCCAGGAATATGCGGCCGTTCCGTTGGGCCTTAGACATCTTGATCAGGTATAGCTCCGGGTTGTCCCGTGCCATTGCCTGGCAAACATCTCGGGCAAACGCCTTTCCTTGATCCCAGTTTAGCTTCCTTCCCTTAGGCACCGATAGCGGCGTTACCACATGAAGGCCTTTGCCCCCTGTGGTCTTGCAGAAGCTTATCAATCCCAGTTCTTCCAAGCGGTCTCGGATCTCCCGCGCGCCTTCAATAACTGTGTCGAAATCAACATCGGGACCAGGGTCAAGATCGAAGACCAATCGGCCAGGGACGTCCGGTTGAGAGGGCTCGCAGTTCCACGGATGAAGCTCTGTGCCTCCAATCTGCGCAACGGCCGCGAGGCCTTCGATCCGATCGATCTGTAGGTACGGCTGCTTGTCACCGGACACCTTGACCTGCTCGATCAGGTTCGACGTTCCCCGCATCGCATGACGTTGGAAGAACTGCTCACCGCCGATCCCGTCGGGGGTCCGAATGATTGAGCAAGGTCGCCCCTTGATGTGATCGATGAGCCACGGGCCGACTGCCTCATAATATTGGGCGAGGTCGACCTTGGTGACCGGTTCGCCCTCAAGAGCGTCGGGCCAAAGCTCTTTGTCTGGGCTGGAGATGAGCACGCCCATGACATCGACCTTCGCGCCCTTGCGCAACCGAGAGGGTTTCTCCCGTGGAGATGGAGCCGATTTTGGTGCGTTATTGGGCTCAGGTGTTCCGACCTTGTCAGGCTCGGCAGGTTTTTCGGCTTCCACCTCTTTTGCAGGCTTGTCTTCTCGCAAGCCCTTGAACGAGGCCTGGCGCACCTGGCCGTCTGCGGTCCAGCCTGCAAATTCTATCTCGGCGACGAGTTCCGGCTTCAACCAGATGATGTCAGCCGATTGCTTAGGCGCACCGATGCCAGTGAACGGGGACTTCGACGTCTTCAGCTTCTCCAGTTGTGGCAATATCTGATCAACGACCTTTGCGCCGTAACCTGTACCAACCCTGCCGACGTAGACGAAATGATCACCGCGATAAACTCCTACCAAGAGGGACCGAAACGCTCCGTTCGTCGTAGCATAAGCGCCAATCACCACCTCATGCCCTGCTCGGCATTTGGATTTGGCCCAGGTATCGGAGCGGCCAGACTGATATGCGGCATCGCTTTTTTTGGAGACAATTCCCTCCAACGAAAGCCGACAAGCTGACTTCAAAACGGCATCGCCACCGGTCTCGAAATGCTCGACAAATCGCAAGCGGGGGTCGTCTCCGGCATTGGCTAGGAGTTCAGCCAAACGATCCTTGCGATTACTAAGGGGTAAGCTCCTCAAATCTGACTCGCCTTCGAAGAGGAAATCGAACGCGAAGAATACAAGATCGTCGGTCTTTCCCTCCGAAAGCGCCGCTTGCAGAGCGGCGAAATCTGGTGCGCCGTTTCCGTCCAAGGCGCAGATCTCGCCATCGATGATTGCATCCGGCAGCTCTGCTGCAGATTTGGCAATTGCCGGATACTTTGCAGTCCAATCCAGTCCCTTGCGGGTCTTTAATGTAACCTCCCCGTCCTCGACCCGCATCTGAATACGATATCCGTCAAACTTGATCTCATGTATCCATCCCTCCACGGCCGGCGGCCGCTGCAAGGTCTCGCACAGTTGGGGTGCGACAAAATCGGGCATCCGCATTGATTGAGCACGCGGCTTTGGATTCGGTTTCGATTTGGCCTTCTTTAAAGTCGTCGTCCTAACACCTGCCGCTCGTTCTTCGGCCGCAAGCCCTTCGCTGCGATCCCACACCGCGTCGGCCTCGACAGCACCGTCAGTTGTCATGAACGGCTTCGGCTTTTTTCCCTTACCGGCCGCGATCGCTTCCATAGTCCTGCCAGATGCGACGGAAGTGACCTTCTCCTCAAGTATAGAGCCCCCATCCTCGTCGACCGAGAAGTCATCATTGTGTTTGATCAGGAGCCAGTTGGTTCGTTTTTCGCCATCACGGCTGCGCATCCGAACGAGCACAAAGCTGCCGTGCAAGCGCGCACCATCGAGCGTGAACTTGAAGTCGCCTTTCGCCAACGCTTGCTCCGGGGTCTTATTGCCTTCCGGCTGCCAGTATCCGCGATCCCAAAGCATGACCGTGCCCCCGCCGTACTGACCTTTCGGGATCGTCCCCTCGAAGTCCCCGTAGTCCAGAGGGTGATCTTCGACCTCAACGGCTAGACGCTTGTCTTGCGGATCGAGAGATGGCCCCTTCGTGACGGCCCAGGACTTGAACACCCCGTCCATCTCAATGCGCAAATCGTAGTGAAGGCGCGTTGCGTCATGCTTCTGGATTACGAAGCGACGACGGTTCGACGCCTTTACTGCGACCTCCCCGCTCGGCTCGGCGGTTTTCTTGAAGTCGCGCTTAGCGCGGTATTTGCTCAGGTTGTCAGGCATCATCGGGCCTCATCCCAGTTTGTATCACCATGCCGACAGCATACTTTTGCTCCGTCACAAATGATCAGCTTGCAGCGACATCGGTGGCGCCCATTTCCTCAAAGGCTGAGCGGACGGCCGCTTCTTGAGTGGCTGCTATATCGGCAGACACCTCGATGGCCGATGCCAGCGACGCATCATCACGCTCTTCCTCGTCCACCGTCGCGGCGTCCCCGCCGCTGACATCGGTGCCGGATGAATTGTCTGGACCGCTCGTCTGTACAAAGACGTCCGCCCGGTCGATACCTTGGATTTGTACAAGATGTTCGACCGCCAAGTCGGCGGCCTCACGGGTGGAAAATACTGCGGTGATGGTTTTCGTGCTGGTGTCAGACATCGAAGAGTTCCTTGCTGCTAGAAAGAGTGATCATGCGGTACGTTGGAATTCTTTTAGTTGGCTAATCATCGCCAGGGCTGCCGCGACGGTTTGATCCTCGTTAAGGCTTGGATCTGCGGACATTCGGACAGTGATGAGGTCGTTGTCCTCGCCCTTGAACTCAACCGTGACAGTTGTGTCAGTGGTTTTCGCTACATTAATGTTCTTAAGCTGCATCGGATCACTCCTTGGACGAGGCTGGCTGGGCGTGCATCTGCCGGAACTCGTATCGGTCTAAGTACCGATCGGTTTCGCCGGGCTCGTCTTCTGGATGAGAGATCTTCACGTGAACATCGGATGGCAGGGTCATCGCCTGCTCGGCGTTCATTATCCCGAGTGGGACAACACCATTTTCCACTTCCGCAACCACTTCTACAACTTTCAACGCCATCGCTTGCTCCTCGTAAAACGTGTTCACTTCCTGAACTACCAGCCGCGCTCGGTGGTTCCCCTGTTTAAGCCGAAGCGAGTGAGCCGGAACAATCAGCGGCAGCATCGCTTGTGCTAATGCAATGGAGGATCTCAGAATGGGAACCACAACACCGAGCGACGGCGCTCCCAGTACGACCGATCAACCTCCTCGATGGGAACGGCCCCAAGAAAGCAAACCACGCGGTTACATGAAGGCGGAACACTCTCCGGATAGGGATGAGGATGCTGTTGGCGAAACGAATGCAAATCCAAAAGACAGTCATATCCGACGCCCTTAAAACGAAGGATGATCCTAATGACCCTGATGACGATGCCAAAGGTCAATACGCTCGTTGCGAGCAGATAGAAACGTGTCTACACGGGGCAAAGCCTACAGTGACCGGTTCGGAAGATGCCATCGTGATCCACCTGGTAAGGGTCCGAGAAGGCTGGGGATGTGAACTACCAAGTCGGCCCGACGCCAAATTCGTGGGGATTTTGCGGCGGATAGATCCGTTTGCGGAACCGAGCGCCTCATCGCCAGTTCATATTGCGGCATGACGGACGATGAAAAGATCGTTGAACACGCCAAGCGGAGCATGAGCGGATTGGCCGACTAGGGCAATCCCGTGACAGAAGATCCGTAAGGCCATCCCAAATATCGATAGCCATCATGGGCGGCGGCGAATTGAAGATCGCAACTTACAATGTCAACGGGATCAACGGCAGGCTGGATGTCTTGCTGCGATGGCTCAAGGAGGACAAACCGGACATAGTCTGCCTTCAGGAACTCAAATCCACGACGTTTCCGCATAAAGAGATCGCGCGTGCCGGGTATGGCGCTGCTTGGCAGGGCCAAAAGTCTTGGAATGGTGTCGCAATTCTGGCGAGGGGCCAGGAGCCTCTCGTTACGAGGCGCGGCCTACCAGGCGATCCAGACGACAACCAAAGCCGGTATATCGAAGCTGCGGTCGACGGCACCTTAGTGGGCTGCGTTTATCTTCCAAATGGCAACCCTGCTCCAGGGCCGAGATTTGATTACAAGCTCAAATGGTTTGACCGCCTCCTGAACTACGCTGCCGATTTGTTGGACCTCGATATCCCAGCTCTTCTCATTGGCGATTTCAACGTGATGCCGACTGAACTAGATGTCTACAAACCTGAACGATGGGTCGATGATGCTTTGTTCCGCCCGGAGGTCCGTCAGGCCTATGCTGATCTACTCCAGCAAGGATGGACCGATGCGATCCGACATCTGCATCCCGACGAGAGGGTCTACACCTTTTGGAAATACTGGCGAAATAGCTTTGAGCGCGATGCGGGCCTTCGGATTGACCACTTCCTCCTATCGCCGACGGCCGCGCCTTGGCTCAAATCAGCGTCGGTGCGCAGGAAGCCTCGGAGCTGGCCGCATACGAGTGATCACGCACCTGTGGTGATCGAGATAGACGTCGAGGAAGATCCAGACCATTGAGAAACATACCGCTTCAGTCAACGCTGCAGGGTGAGATCTCAGA
Organism: Hyphomicrobiales bacterium; assembly: GCA_900469445.1. Classification (GTDB taxonomy): domain Bacteria; phylum Pseudomonadota; class Alphaproteobacteria; order Rhizobiales; family Rhizobiaceae; genus Neorhizobium. Next base: position 77,453 of record UBXM01000002.1, on the reverse strand, counting down.
CTGGTTTTAACGCTCTGGAGCCCGTCGACCTAGGGGACATGATGGGCCTGTGGAAGGGCTCAGGTCACGCTTGGGGCCACCCCTTGGATCGGGTTCTTGATAATCTGGCACTGGTTCGGAAAGCGTGTCCAACCGGTATGCCTGCCCACGCACTATCGTTCGGAGGTATCCAGGAAAGCGTGTCGCAATCGATCCCGCCTTTCCTCCATTCGCTGGTCAGACCACCGCCGAAATTTCTTCAGGCTACAAAGGGCCGGCGAGATAGAGCCTGGGTGATGCGCTTTTCCTGATGCTAAGGCAAAGCGAGCCATAAGGTTAAGGCGTTTACGGCCATAGCGAATGGTACGGCAGATGCTGCAATCGCCGCCAGACAGGCTATCAGCATTTGACCTGCATAGACGCGGCAAGCTTTTCGCGCATTCCACTCGTGCTACACCCACCTGACACAACACCTCTGCGTATATGAAACACCGCTACACCGCGGTATGAATTGGCGCAGCAGTTACAGTACGTGTTTAATTGAAATGGCAGGGTCATTGCTCATGATGGATCGCATTTCCTTTGACAGCGGTCCAGGGATGCATGCGGTTTTCATATATCGAACGCTGTGGCGCCGGAAAAGTAGGATCGGCGAATGCCCCGACCGGGACCGCGTAGACGCCGGGCGTATCCTCATTTTCGTAATAGACAGTTGATCCACAATCCGGACAGAAATGATAGAGCGACCACATTCCGCTATCACCAGTCCTCTCGTAAGACCGGGAAGTCCCTTCAATGGCTACTTCCTTCTTTGAGTATCGTGCCTGGACTGCAAAGGCGCTACCGGTTCGACGCTGGCATTCGAGACAGTGACAGACGGATACCCGCTGCGGCTCGCCATTGCACTTCACCCGCAATTTCCCGCACCTACATTCCGCTATCCGTGGCGGCATGCTGAACCCCTTCGCGCAGTGGATCTAAGATTTCTTCTTCAGAGCGCTTGGCTTGTGCGCGGCCTCGGCTCCGGTCTTGGAACTCTCAACAATAACCTGAGGATCTGACTTCGAGGCCTTAACCTCATGCCCCTTGATCTTTGTCGGAGTTGTTTGGTTCTTGACGACCTTCCCCGTGGTCTCACCTTGGCTTGTGTTCCACGTGACGGTATCGCCTTTCCTCAGTTTGTTAGCCATTGTTTCTTCTCCTTCATAAACCAGACGAACAAATGAGGCGGTTTTCGGTTCCTCCAACAGGTATCTCTTGCCAGAAGGGGCTACGATGATCTTCTTCACCGCTGAGACGCATTTTCATCGATCCGCACGTTCTCCGAATAGATCGCAGGCCGTGCAAACATGGTGGAGCATGACGACGCGATCATCACGAACTGGAACATGTGATCAGACGTGAATGATGAGGTTTGGCATTTGGATGACTTTCGCAACTTGGACAACGAAATGCGTCAGCTTGCACTGTAGACCGCGTGGGATCAAACATCTCATAGTCGGCAATAATACCGAAAAGTGGTTGTGGAATTTGGAGGATGAGCAAGCGTGCAGCACTACGCGGAATTCAAGATCGACGAGATCCTTTCAATCCTATGCCAATCCGTTCCGGACTTGCAACCAGGGGGCAAGAAATCGGTCGATCTTCTCGGACGGGCGGCTAAAGCCCCTTTCTCGACAATATGATGTCGGTGTCGACCCTTTTTCCCTGAAGCCAGTCACGTTGGAACAGATTCTTCATTATCTCGGTCGGGCGTCATCCTGCGATTGATAAGCGGTGACGCCCGTTTATGAGCACCTTACGCTGAATCAGAGATGTTTCCGGCGATGACCCTTATCTGATCTGCGGTCATCCAACGCTCCGACAGGAACCGGATCAGACGCGATCGCCTCAAGGACCACTGCATCGGCTCCAGCGATAGCAGCAGCTATGATCGCTTCTCGCGTTTCCTTCTCCGCTTGAAGTTCAAGTTCCACGGCGCGACGGTTGCGGCTTCTTCTCAACATCTCGGTAAATGCACACGCGGCCACGAGAGTTCCACGATCAGGGCTTACCCTCCCATGACGCGGAGTAAGGTTACCAAAATCGGCAGCCCAGGCCGCGCGCTTTCTTGGCGTGGACCAGATTATAGCTGTTCGTTCAATTCCTTGAGCAACTTCTTGCGCTCGCGTCTTCGAGTGATCTGACGCGTCAATGCTTCCGAAGCTCGAATTGCCGATCCGCCGTCAGACTTCGTCAGGTCGAATTTTCGCGTCGCGCCGATTAACAGATCTTCAGAACCGTAAATTCCGAGGATCGTAATTTCAATGCTTTGTGCAACAGCAGAGAGGTTTTCCGCGAGATGTTCGCCGGCTTCGATCGCGTTGGCCTCGGCGTACTCTATGATGCAGTCGAAAGTCCCCATATCCGTCATGGTCCCTGGCTGCAAAGGCCCTTGGCGAGTCATACGCTGCCAGCCAGTGTCGAGCCCTGATCGTCGAATATCTTCAGCATCCGTGATGTAGGCGGAGTGGGTCTGGCTCTCAGTTGTGACCTTCGCGACAACACTTTGAATATGGACGGGCTCCCGGCTCATGTTCGTGACCAAACAGTGGGCGTCGAGTGCCCTCCCCTCTCCATGGTTGATAACGAGCATCGGCTTGACTTGCCTCCGATGACCGCCAACGAAGATCTGGAGGTAGACAGCCCAGATACAAAGGGTCCCAAGGCTGGCTGCAGCGGAGACGATCGGAGCGTTTGCTTGCAATATTTCTAGCATTGAAGTTCTCTATCTCTGACGTTCAGGCTAGGTGTTTGCGGAGGAAGTCCAGGCCAAGACGTGCGTCCATCATCGAGATTGTATCTCGCGCAACTGGCTTGATCAGATCAACCTTGTAACCAGCCGTTTTGAGTTGCGAGGCGGCAAGAGTAGATGCGAATGGCTGGATGGTCCGATCATTCTGCCCGTGAACCAGAAGAACCGGCGTGCCACTGCTGCCGGAAGACACCGGGACGGGGGAGAAGGCCTTATATTCAATCAGTGCGCCGACATTCCATCTGCCAGATACGACAGCGTACAGAGCGGCGATCGCGCCCTGTGAGACGCCGATAAACGCGACACGATCGAGTGCGCCTTCGAATCCCCCGCGCTTGATGCCTGATCGATCATCCGATCGGATGCCGCGTATTCCAACAAAGCGATCCGGCAGGAGTTGATCGCCGTCGACTTGAAACCAAAGGTGACCGCGTCCGGCGGCTTCGCGAAAGGGCGCGCCGGGCGTTGCGAACCTGTTAGCAGGTAGACCGGCCTTCCAGGACGAAGCAAGCGGCATCCATTGTGCACCTGAAGTACCGATGCCGTGGAAGAGAGTGATGGGTCCGATTGTCGGTGCCAAGTCCGCTGACTTTCAGTGGGATATCGAAGACAGAGGGCGCTCAACCCTCATGGGGAGCGCCCTCTTCAACCCGGGCAGAGACAACGCGACCTTCGTCACGGCATTTCGTCTGCAATCACGGCCATGGACCTTCGATGATGGCATCCGCTCTCGGTTACAAGATCAGAGCTGGTCGGCTGTTGTTTCGAACCAGGCTCGGTGGCGTACCTCATCCTGGTGAGCCTTCATGAAAAAGGCCTTTGTTTCCGGTCGAGCATCTGCGTGCTGCGACGCACGCTCATACGCGGTCACAGTGTCTTCCTCGTTGCTTCTCATAGCTTTGAGGATCGTCTTGTCGCCTAACATATCGGCGAGCGCAATCTTGCCCGTGGTGAGCATCTGTTTCATATCGCCTTCTGTCGGAACATCAATATCGGCTTCGACCGCGATTTCGTTGAGTGTCGACAGATGCTGAAGATGATCCTGGTGAAATTCAGACACTTTCGCGCTGAGCGTCTTATCTTCAAGACGTTCGATCGTCGACTTGTAAGCTGCAATCGCATCATGTTCGAGATAAATGAGATCTTTTATGAGCTTACCGAACTCGCTTTCTTTGCCGACCATGGTAACCATTATTTTCTCCCTGTGGTTAGTGGATGCGGAAGAAAGACGTGTCTGTCACCAAAGTTCCAAGGGATGGACAATTGTACGCTAACGTACGGTTTATCCCATTCCTCAACTGAACGCCCTGGCTGAAATCTCGGTTGGATAAGAGCCTTTGGGCATACTGTTCTCGCCAACCGCGGTTGCTTGCCTTGCCTTAGCGAAGGAAGCAAAACGAAAAAGACCTCCGTAGTTGAGGCGCGATGAGCCATGATTTTCGTTGCTCAAGCTCCATTTCGATACTCATGGGGAGTGATGGCAGCTTCGAAGCTTGGTTTTGCGATGCGATAACCCTGAACTAGAGCGACTCCCAAATCCCTTAACACTGAGAGTTCCTCATCGGTTTCGACACCTTCGCAAAGGGGCGTGATATCAAGGTCTTTGAGCATCTGCAGAGTGTGCTCAACGACAACACGCTTGACCCGGTCGGTGTCGATACCGCGGATAAGATCCATGTCGAGCTTAACCAGATCCGGCTGAAATCTGGTGAGAAGGCCTAGGCCCGCATGACCGGCACCAAAGTCGTCTATGGCGGTCTTGAAGCCGATTTGTCGATACGTCTCAAGAATTTTCAATACGTGTTCCGTATTGAGATGTTCGTTTTCGGTAAACTCGAATATGATCCGATCAAGTGGAAACCCGACCCGTTCTGCTGTCGCCAACGTAAGCCTTATACAGGCTCGCGGCTCGTAAACTGCGTTTGGCATAAAATTTATAGAGAGTTTTGTAGTGTCATCACGTTTGAGCAATGACGCTGCCAGTTCGATAGCTTTGACGCGGCACTGCTGATCGAAAGCGTACCGGTTTATCGGATCGACCTGCGTCAGAACGCTTGCTGCGCCCTCGCCATTAATACCCCGCACCAATGCTTCGAACGCAAAGACCTCACGCTTGCGGATGTCAACAATCGGTTGAAATGCCATCGAAAACGGTAGCTCGAACGCCTGACCCTGCCGACAACTTTCACAACCATTCCGCAAATCGACACCTCGCTTTTTGTGTAAAGTGTGGGATGCTTAGCTAACGGAGTGCTAAGGAAAACGTCGAAGTCGCGAGAAATCGGCTTCTGTCCGGTATCGTACGGACAGCATTCTAGTGCAACCGAGTTACATCGCGTGTGTTCCCTACCGCCATCGTGCCTGACGTAGTCGGGCGCTCGGGCAGGTGAGAATCGGCAGGAGAATGCGCATGGGGACACAGATAGAGGCGACATCTCCCATCCTCGGCGAGAACGTTCACAGTAAGCAATCGCCTGCCGGGTTTATCGCAAGCAGGCTAGCCGCCACGATGCAAAAGACCGAAAAGCCGCTCTGCTACATTGCTTTGAGCGAACGGCATGTCGACGAAATTGCCGGGGCAATGGGCGCCCTTTTCCCCGCCGTAGATCTTGTCGTTCTGCCTCCTTGGGATTGTCTGCCGTACGATCGCGTACCGCCTTCTCGTCATTGTATGGGTCGGCGGATGGACGCCTTGCGCATCTGGTGCTCCGCTGGCAACGCGCCGAGACTGTTGCTTACCTCAGTTGATACTACTCTGCAGCGTCTCCCACCCTACTCTGTCATAAAAATGAGCCAGTTTGAGCTTGTGGTGGGTGCGCCATTCGATCACGGCGCATTTTTCGAGTTCATCCAGCGCACAGGCTATCGAGAAGAATCAGTGGCCGACGATCCAGGCGAGGTGGCCGTGCGCGAAGGCGTGACGGACATTTACCCGGCCGGCGCACCTGGCCCGATGCGGATTGTCCTTTCGGAAGGGGGAGTGGTTGAAGAACTCAAGGGCTTTGACCGAGTGTCGCAACGCACTGAGAGTTATCTCGACCGCGTCGTCGTAGGTCCGGCATCGGAAGCCATATTCAAGGAAACTGGGTCGAAGAATGCCGCGCCAATGGCAGATACCATGGAGCGACTGCTGATGCGTCTCTATCCGGACATGCCAACAGTCTTCGACCTTATGGGCGATACCGCTCTGCATCTGGCTGCTGGCGCGCAAGAGCGGGTAAAGCGGTATCTGGAAATCATAGAGGACGCCCGTCAAGTCCGCGAGGGAAATCTTGAAAACAACTCTCTTCCCGTGCGGTCGCCATATCTCGCCCACGAAGAATGGCATCAGTATATCAGCACGAGCTCATCGGGCGCGCTCGATCTGGGAGGCAATCGTTTTCTCCCGCCTGAGATATCTAACGCCGGTCAACAACGCTCGTTGGTCGAATTCATCCAGGATGAGCTGCAGCAGGGCCTAAAGGTTGTCATTTGCGGGCGCGGCAAAAGATCCGAAGCGCTATCTCGGCGAGTTTTGAAGGCAAGCGGTATCACGCCTCGTCCTATCGATAAGTGGGAAGCGGTGAATGAGGCTACACCCGGGTCGCTGCTAAGACTGCATTGTGAGCTGCAAGAAAGCTTTATAGATGACGCGGCAAAAGTAGTGGTGATCGCTGTCGCGAACGAAACGGGAGTAAGTAATGAGGCCAGCACACTCTTAGCCGAACCGGAGCTCCGGATCGGCGAGGCCGTCGTTCACGAGGACTACGGTGTTGGTGTTCTCGAAGATCTGGAAACCATAGTCGTCGACGGCATGCCGAGAGACGCGGCACGCTTGCGATATCGTGACGAAACCTCTGTACTCGTGCCGATGGAGGACTTCGGAAAATTATGGCGTTATAGTTCTGAACCAGAGGCGGTGACGCTCGATCGTCTGCACTCCGATGCCTGGCAGAAAAGGCGGGAGAAGATCGCTTCAGACATCCATGCCACAGCGCGTCACCTTCTGAAAATTGCCCGGCAGAGGGAAACATCGCAGGCCGGGAAATTCACACCGTCACGCGCTGACTTTTCCGCCTTCATTCGACGCTTTCCATACGCCGAAACTCCCGATCAGGCAGAAGCGATAGCATCTGTCATGTCAGATCTTGCAGCGGGAAAGGTTATGAACCGGCTTATCTGCGGCGATGTGGGGTTCGGGAAAACTGAAATCGCGCTGCGAGCGGCGGCGGCGGTGGCACTCTCTGGCGGCCAAGTCGCTATCGTCGCTCCTACCACCGTCCTCGCACGCCAGCACTTTGCCACCTTCGAGCGTCGCTTTGAGGGAACGGGTTTGAAGGTCGCCATGTTATCGCGCCTTCTCAAACCGAGCGTGGCGAAACGCGTCAAGGCGACACTTGCCGAGGGCGAAACGGACATTATCATCGCAACCCAGGCAATCCTTTCCAAGGATGTCAACTTTGCTCGTCTTTCACTGTTGATCATCGACGAAGAGCATCGCTTCGGGATAAAAGAAAAACGTGCGATGATCAATCTCGCGCCCTCCCTTCATACACTAGCAATGTCGGCAACGCCTATCCCGCGGACATTGCAGTCCGCCATGGTTGGTGTTCAGGCGGTCAGTCTCCTCGCTAACCCGCCCCTAAAACGGCGGCCCGTTCGAACCTTTCTTGCTGCGTTTGACAGCGCATCTATGCGGACCGGTTTAATGCGCGAGTACAGACGCGGCGGTCAAAGCTTCGTTGTCGTACCGCGTATTGAAGAGATAGAGGGCATAGAGGCAAGGTTGCGCACGATTGTTCCGGAGCTGTCAATCAAGGTCGCTCACGGCAAGATGCAGGCCGCTGCCATTGATGAAACGATCGTGAACTTTGCGGAAGGTCATGGTGACATTCTTCTGGCGACAAACATTATCGAAAACGGCGTCGATGTGCCGCGTGCAAACACGATATTCATATTGAACGCGGAATGGTTCGGCTTGGCACAGCTTCACCAGCTGCGTGGACGAGTCGGGCGTGCGGCGGCACAGGGGATGGCTTATTTCTTCACTGAAGAAGGAAAGGAACAGCCTGAGGACACCCAGTTGCGACTAGCGACGGTCGTCGAAAACGACCGCCTTGGCGCCGGTCTGGCCATTAGCCTCCGAGATTTCGATCTGCGAGGTGGAGGTGACCTAGCCGGCGAGGACCAGGCTGGGCACGTTAGGGTTATGGGCACTGGACTCTATCAAAGGCTGCTTGCAGACGCGGTCGCAAAACTGCGCAAGCATTCTTCCGTGCCCCTCAATCGTCCCGTCCTTCACCTTGGAGTGACTGACTCGATACCCGCAGATTATGTCACGGATCCTTCTGTAAGGCTCAACCTTTACGCAAAGCTGTCACGGGCATCAACGTTACGGGAGATCGATGATCTGGAAGAAGAATTCGATGACCGGTTCGGCAGTCCACCGCTCGAGGTGAAGCGCCTCTTGCGGACCCATCGTTTGCTGCTCGCGGCAGGTGAACTCGGTATTGCGAAACTAGAAGCAGGACCGAAGGCCGCTGCAATCGCATTTACCAACAGGGCATCGGCACGCCTAGTCACCGCTTTGGTCAAAACGACCAGAGGCGTTTGCCGCGACGACAAGCTCATCGTTGAAGGCACACCACAGACTACCGATGAGCAGTTATCATTTTTCGAGCGAGTTTTCGACAATGTTGGCCGTAAGGTCAAGCGAAGTTGATGTCGATTTGGTTGTGATCTGGGTGACACTTACTACCCGTAGTGATCGGAAGGCACGCAGAAGGAGAAAATTTTGCGGCATCAGCTTCAGAGGTGCAAGGATGACTTGGCACGTGAGTGTCCTCACCGTGCAGGACCCCGGCCTTGTCATCAATATGGACAAGGGATCTCTGGATGCTTCTTCTAAACGTGGCGAGCCGTGAACTTAAGCTGCATAATGACGGTTGCGCGCCAAGAACACATTCCGCGAGCGCGAACTTCTTCCGGTTTTTCAAGTTCGAAGACCAAGGAGAATTTGCGGCCAACCACTGTCGCGCTTTTTAGGCGCTCTTCGCTTTCACGGACCGCCTCTTCGGCGAACTTGCGATCGTGGATATCGAGATTCATCCCGCTACACTTTTCGATGCTGCCGTCTTCGCCCGCCAGCGGGACGGCGCGCACATTCTTCCAGCGCCAGCCTGCTGCGATGTGCTTCAAGCGGAATTCCGCGTCGACCATCCGCCTGATAGAGATGGCTTCCCCTTCGCCTTTTGGCTTTAGGTGGATCGACTTAGACGCGAGCCGCGAACAATGCCTGTCACACACTCTCAATCGGTGTTTTTCGAGCCGGGCTCTGCACGCACGCGGGAGAAAGAAGTGCATCGCATATCCCGCTTCCAATTAAGGCAGCGACACGTCAATCGGTACGCAACCGTACATAAACCCCGTCAGGCAAAACTTCACGGAACGATGGAGGATCATTGCGGTTCCGTAGGATGATGGGAGAATCTCATGCAACACCAAGCCAAGCAGACAGGCTTCACCGAAGTCGAGCTTCTCGCGCATATGCCAGCGCTTCGAAACTTTGCACGCCGGTTTCATGCTTCGCCGACCGAAGCCGACGATCTGGTGCAGGAAACTTACGTCAAGGCGATCGCAAACGAGGAAAAGTTTCAACGGGGTACACAGCTAAGGTCTTGGCTCTTCACGATTATGCGGAATACATTCTGCACCAAATTTGGGTTGACCAAGCGCGAGGACGTTGGTCTCTCGGACGATACTGCGCTGCAAGTCAGCGTTCCTGCTACGCAGGAATGGAGCCTCCGGGGACAAGAACTCGAACGGGCAATTTCCGGCCTACCTGACCACCACCGAGAAGCGATTGAAATGATCTTCATCGACTGCCTAAGCTATGAGGACGCGGCTTGTCGATGCGGTTGCGCCCTTGGAACAATGAAAAGCCGCGTCAATCGCGCCAGACTTCAGCTCTGGACCGTGATCAATGGCGAATAGATTAGTTGAGGGCAGCTCCTCCATCAGGCCCAAAAAGAGCCACGGCGATCCTTCCCAGCTCCGTAGGCTTTCCACACAAGGCAAAGCCTGAAAATCTCGCCGGTATCATGGCTGGATCGTATCCCGTCGCGAATACGAAGGGGACGTCAGCCTGATCGAGTTCTTCCGCGACGGGAAACACAAACTGATCTCCCAAATGAATATCCAGGATCGCACCGTCGATTTTAGATAACGCGATGAGTTCAAGAGCGTCTTCCACGTTTGCGGCGGGACCAACAACGGTGGCACCAAGCTGTTCCAGCTGTTGACGGGTCTCATCGGCGAGAAAATACTCGTCCTCGACGATCAGAATGTTCTTACCCGCGAAAAGGCTCAGATAAATCGAATTGTCCAACGCAACCTCACAGCCGGTTTGAGTTAGTGGAAATTATCCATCACCACAAGGACCAGTCGCTCCGACCCTGATGAGCGGCAGCAAGATGCCGAGCTCTGACATCCAGCGAACAGTCGCCAGACTTCGGAGTTCCAACCGGATTTTAAATTCTAACCGACTGGAACTAACTCCTCTTCCTCCGGTTCGCGATATGCTGAGTTACTGGAGAGGCCCACTATGCGTTTCATCCCAACCCGTCTGCACGGAATTCTCGACTACCTTGTTGGGCTTATTGCGATAGCAATGGCGATCGCCGTCCCTCTTCAAGGCGCAGCCTTCATAACGCTGATTTGCCTGGGCCTATTTGCCGTCTTCTATAGCTTGTTCACCGATTACGAACTCGGCGTCATCCGGTTTCTTCGGGTCCGTTTCCATTTGACACTGGACGTCCTGTTCGGTGTCGTCATGCTTGTTGCCCCAAGCATTGTCGACTTTCCTCCAGCGATCCACTGGGTGGTCCATACCATCGGCGGATTGGCCGTTGTCCTCGCGTTTATCACACAAATTCGAGCGACAGGCACCGCATCCTAAACCACAAAAGGAGATAATGATGAAAGCACTATGCTGGCACGGCAAGGGCGATATTCGATGCGATAGCGTTCCTGATCCCCAAATCGAAGATGATCGCGATGTGATCATCAAAATGTCAGCCTGCGCAATTTGCGGATCCGACCTCCATTTGATGGACGGCTACATCCCCTTTATGGAAAAGGGAGACATCCTTGGTCATGAGTTTATGGGCGAAGTCGTCGAAGTCGGCCGCGGCAACAAAAAGCTTAGGGTGGGAGATCGCGTTGTCGTCCCCTTCACAATCTGCTGCGGCGAATGCTCACAATGCCTCAAAGGCAATTGGTCGGTTTGTGAAAGGTCCAACCGCAAGGCTGAGAATGCCACCAAAGCCTTTGGCTATCCTACTGCCGGTCTCTTTGGATATTCTCACCTGACGGGAGCTTATGCTGGCGGCCAGGCGGAATTTGTGCGCGTGCCCTATGCGGACGTCTCGCCCATCATTATTCCAAATGGCGTTTCGGACGAGCAGGCTCTTTTCCTCGGCGATATTTTCCCTACCGGATGGATGGCGGCCGCCAATTGCGAAATCGAACCGACAGATATCGTTGCGATCTGGGGCTGTGGCCCCGTCGGCCAGTTTTGCATCAAAAGCGCGTTCATGCAAGGCGCGGCGCGCGTCATCGCAGTTGACAACGTGCCTGAGCGTCTGGCTCTCGCCGCTGCAGCCGGTGCGGAGATTATCAACTTCGATGAGATCGAGGGCACTGTTCCCGATTACATCAAGGACATGACGACAGGTCATGGCGCCGACAAATGCATTGATGCCGTCGGCGCAGAATCCCACGCAACCGCATCATTTGACGCAATCATCGACAAGGTGAAAGCCGCAACTTTGCTGGGAACCGACCGCCCGCATGTCCTTAGAACAGCGATCATGACGTGCCGCCCTGGCGGCATCGTTTCTGTTCCCGGCGTCTACGGCGGCTTTCTGGACAAGATCCCGTTCGGGGCGGCGATGAACAAAGGCCTGACGATCAGAACTGGGCAGACGCATGTTAATCGTTACTCGCTTGATCTCCTTCGCCGCATCGAAGAGGGCGAGATCGATCCGAGCTTTATCATAACCCATCGCGCTACTCTTGATCAGGGACCGGAGCTCTACGAGACGTTCCGCGACAAGAAAGACAACTGCATCAAGGTTGTTATGACAGCGTGAGAAGATGCGAGTCGAAGATTTAAAATGGCCTGCTACCGATTTAAAAGAACATGCCGAACTCATGACTGGGCGAACGGGCTAAGGTATGGTGCTACGCTCTTCAACGACGGCTTCGAAAGCGACCTTCAGCACTCTTCCAATCGTGCTGACGAGCCGACTATCCTCAAGCCCGATAAGTGGGTTTGATCCAATGACAACAGGTCTGCAGGGCAAGGCAATTTCAACTCCGATTTTCTTCTAAACGCGCTTGGAACTTTCAATTTCCCCGAAAGTTTGTATGCGCCAATTCGGATATCAAAAGGAGCTATAATGGCTGAGAAGACTCTAGACGACCTGTTCCTCGATACGCTAAAGGACATCTACTACGCTGAAAGGCAGATTCTGAAGGCCTTGCCGAAGATGGCGCGTGCATCGCAGTCGGAAGACGGCAAAGCGGCTTTTCTCAAGCATAAGGAGCAGACCGAAGGGCAGATCGAACGTCTGCAGCAGGTCTTTGAGCTTCTTGGCAAGCCGGCCCGTGGCAAGACCTGCGAAGCCATCCAGGGCATCATCGCCGAAGCCGAAGAAATCATCGACGAATTCAAAGGCTCCGTCGCGCTGGATGCTGGCCTGATCGCGTCGGCCCAGGCTGTCGAGCATTACGAGATCGCACGCTACGGCACCCTGAAAAGTTGGGCCGGCCAGCTTGGTCTGAAGGACGCTATTCCCCTGCTCGATGCCAACCTTCAGGAGGAGCTCGAAACCGACAAGCTTCTCACCCAGCTTGGCGAGTCGTCTGCAAACCTCAAGGGCGCCAACAAGGGCGCGTGACTATCGCCGCCGGCGAGCGCGGCTGCTCGCCGGCGGCAAAACGATTTATAGGAGGAAGATATGGGTACCGATCGCGAGGAGTGGATAGCAAAACGAGCTTATGAACTCTGGGAAGAGGCAGGGCGGCCCGATGGCCAGGATGCCGAGCAATGGGCCCAAGCCAGCGCCGAGTGGGATGCCGGCCAAGGAGAGAATAAGACAAATAGCGCTGCTGCAAGCTGGGACGATGAAGAGTATTAAATTTAGCGTCGCCGATCGAGATGAACTTGAGACGATGGCGGACATCCGCCATCGTTTTCTTATTCTGCCGCCTCAACCACCTTGATCAATGGCATGAGGAGATGGCTGGGCTTTCGGCGGCGCACCGGAAGGCATCCGCATTACATAGATCACACCACTGATTAGGACGACGGCTGCGACAAGCGCTAGAGCGATGAATAAGCCTTTCCGAGTCGGGCCGCCCGGGGTCATGTTCCATCGCGCGATCGCTCGCCCCTGCTCTCTTCGAGGCTTTGTTTAGCACGCTTCTTTAAAGCCTCCCGGTTTTCATCGGCAGTTTTCGCATCAGAGCGTGCCGCATCGCTTTCCGGGCTCGATTTCGCGGGATCAGTCATTTGTATTCCCTTTCACGTTGTTCGTCTGCTAAATGAACGAGATCAGACGGCTATGTTTTTGCGGAGACGCCTGCTTCCTTGAGGTTGGCGAACTTGATCGTCGTCGGACGGAGGTTGTCTTCAAGCCAGGCAGCCATCGCGATTTCCTCGCCGAGATTGGCTTGTAAGGGATCGACCATCGCTGCAAAGCCGCCCAGTTCGGCTATGGTGATCAGCGATTTGTAAGCCGCAATTTCGAAGTGCTCGAATGCGAAATTCGCCATGCTGTTCTTGAGGATCTCGTCCCGGGCGACGGTATGGCCGAGTGCAGCCATCGAGCCGGTGAAGGACAGAGCAGCATCCTTCAACGAGGAGCTTTCCTCGGCGAGGGATGTCAGGATTTCATCCAGACGGCTTATTTGTCCTTCCGTCTCCCGGATATGCTCTTCGAGCCTCGCTGCCACATCTGGATAGTTCTCAATTCGCTTGACCTGAGGTTTCATGATGGAGAGCGCCTGGTTCTCCATCGCGTGAGCGTTCTTCAGACCGGTAATGAAAATATCTCTCGTTTTATCGTCAGACATCATTGCCTCCTTTTGACGAACCACGAACTGCTTTCCCCTCCCGGAGTTCCGGCGCTGTGTTTACTGCGACGCATTCGAGCTGGCACATCATCGCGTGTGCTGTTCCAACGTCCCCTCTTGCGGTCGTTGGATTGTGTTGCTGTCCGGATTTCCTGGAGTTAGTACGAAAAAATAGAGCGCGGCCAATGCCAGCGCCGCGACCAATATGAGCGCAACAAACAGCATCATGCCGCTTGCAGCCTTTTCGTGTTGAGCCATGGAGTATCCTCGCTTTGGATATCGGACCTTCACTGGGTGGAGCCGGAGACGTCGGGTGGGTCACCAGGTCCCGCTTGGCTGCCGTTAAAGAAATAGAACCCGACGCCGAGCACGCCGACGACGGACAGAACCACTCCAAGCCACATCATTTTCTTCGATGCAACGGAGATCGCTATAGCGAAAAGCGTCGCCCCTGCCACCAAAGCAAAGAACCCGAACTGCATCATCGATCTCCTCCTGGCCCAGTCACCGAGTAAACGACAGAGGGCACGCTTTCATCGATCTTTCCGATCGAGCCTTCCTCGATCAAGCGCGCGCCGCGCTGCCGGGTAAGGTAGCGCCATATCCATTGAATGCTTACGAGGATGCGCTTTTCGAAATTGATCAGCAGGTACACGTGCACGAAGGCCCATAGGAACCAGGCGGCCCTTCCCTTCAAGGTCCAGTTGCCGAAATCGAAAATAGCCGCGTTTCGTCCAATTACCGCTGTGTTGCCTCGGTTCTTGAACTCAAACGCCGCTGAGTCGGCACCTTGGTTTTTCAACAGACGTCCAAGGTAGATCCCTTGCTGCTTTGCAACTTGCGCCAGACCGGGCAGCGGCTTTCCATCGGTCCCCGTGAAATTAGCCGTGTCTCCAAGAGCGAAAATGTTCCGGTGGCCTACGACCTGCAACCGACGATCAACCGGAATTCGCCCGCCTGGCACGGCATCCAGGCCGAGCCAACGGTGGGCCGGCGAGGCCTTCACGCCCGCGCCCCAGACGATACAGCCGGTTCGAATGAACTCGAATCCGACCATGACGCCCTCCGATGTCACATCCAGGACCTTCTCGCCAGTGCGCACCTCGACACCAATCTTCTCAAGGTAATGGCGCGCGTATTCGGTGAGCTTTTCTGGAAACGCGGCGAGGATCCGGGGACCCGCTTCGATCAGGATCACCTTGAGCTGGTCAAGTTGAATGTTTCTGAAATCCCGATTGATCATGAAGCGACCAAGCTCGGATATCGCTCCGGCCATTTCAACGCCGGTCGGCCCTCCTCCGATCACCACATAGGTGAGAAGGTTACGCTTTTCCTGTTCGTCGTGGGCTCGCTCCGCCTTCTCGAACGACGATAAGAGACGCTGCCGGATCTGGCGTGCTTCGTGAATCGTCTTCATGCCCGGTGCGTTGGCGCGCCAACCATCCTTGCCGAAATAATTGTATTCGGAGCCGGTGGCGATGACCAGACGGTCAAAATCGACCCGGTCATTGCCGTCGAGCAGCACCTGCCTGCTTTGCGCGTCAATTCCGATCACCTCGGCCATGATCATGTTGATGTTGCGATAACGCCCCAGGGTCCTACGAATAGGCTCGGCGATATCTGCGGGGGAAAGTGCCGCGGTCGCTACCTGATATAGCAGCGGTTGGAAGAGGTTGTGGTTACGACGGTCAATCACGGTGACGGAGTGTTTCGTGTCGCCAAGCTCGCGCGCGCACGCAAGTCCGCCAAAGCCTCCTCCGATTATTACGAAACGTTCACGCACAGGCCCCTCATGATTATCCTCGACGAGCCGCGCTAACCTGAGCGCAAGTCATTAGTTCCATCTCAACAAGGAACTTTAGCCGCATGTGTCGGTTTGCTGGGCATGTCAGGGAGTAACGCAGTGACAGACCATAAATATGCAGACACGCCGACGGATTTCACACCTTCGAATGACCTGCCGCGCGAGAAGAGGCGCAAGGTGTTAATGGGGCGTGGTGCGGTCGTTTTCCTAGCGACGTTCGCGATTGCAGCTTTTGCTCCTTACATTTCCATCGCCGGCTGCGGCTTGATCACTGGGACCTGACGCCATGTCTCACTCCGGAAACCAAGGCCCAGATTGGTATTTTCGCCTGATCGGCGCACAGAACGCCAAAGCCGGTATCGTGCGGTTCGCTATACTTCTCGGAGTTCTGCTGCTGGTCGCGGCACTCGCCTCGATTTGGTTCAGTTCGTCCTAATCCAGTCCAGGCACCCGACAGGTGCGATTGAATTGCTGACGAGTAGCGCACCGTAGCCATACAGCCGAGCGAGCTCGGCATCGGCCGGAACATCGATTGCCCATACTTCATTCGACCGGTCGGTCCACACCAAACGCCCATCGACCGCGCCTAATCCTGCCATCATCGCGGTCTCGCTCGCGCCTGGACGTAGCACGACGATAACGCTTTCTCCGCGGGGCACCGGGAAACTTGCTATCGATCCCGCGATCAAGGTTGCAAGAACGAGTACGACAGGAGAACACAGAAACGATGTGCTGCCTGTGCGCCTCTTCATCAGATAATAGCCAGTCGCGAGAGGAAGCAATCCAAAGACCGCCAACCAGGAGAGGTCCCAGAGCAAGGGCTGCTCGACGTCCATTCGGACACGGTGAAGGCCAAGAATCCAGTGCGAAAGGGCGGCATCAATAATATGCCAGATACCAAAGCCTATCATAGCACGAGCGAGCAAAGGCTCGTTTTTCCTTTTTGGCCTCGGAGCCGGTGACGTCCAAAGCAGATACAGCCCAACTATCGTTACCACATACATAAGGCCGTGAAAGAGGCCGTCAGTCACGATGAGAAAGCGAATATCCAGACGGGCCTGCTCAAGCCCGCTCAGCAAGTGGTGCCACTGCAGGATCTGATGCAAGAGTATCCCGTCGAAGAAGCCTCCAAGACTGAAGCCAAGCGCCAGGGCTCCTATTGCTCGGTTCGGTTTTGCCATTGGTGACCTTTGAGATTTTGCAGGCGAATGAGCCGGCCCAGCGTGGCCGGGCCGGCCAACGGCTTAGACTTTTCCGATCTGCTCGTTCTGCGCACCGCTATCCGGGCGCGCCGGTCCAAGAACTGGCTCGTCGCCCATCGGGACGTTCTGGAACACCGTGAACTGACCCTTGCCATCCATCGACGGGCCATCGTTCCATCGCGCTGGAGGGGGCACGGACCCATCCGATGCAGTGGCAAAGAAATCGTAGTTGTGTGTCTGATCTTCCTTGTCCTGGGGGAAGCTATTGGGGATGGGCAGCGCGCCCTCGTGTCCGCCGAGCTCTTCTATAACCGCCAGCCACTGTTGCTGGTGCATTGTGTCGCGGGCGATCATGAAATGAAGCATGTCCTTCATCCCATCATCATGCGCAGCGTTGTAGAGACGGGTTGCCAGGACACGTCCTGTGCTTTCAGCCGCCACGTTGCAATACATGTCGGCAGCGAGGTTCCCGCTTGCATAAATATGCGACATGTCGAACGGCACACCTTCCGAATTTCCCGGGAAGGCCGCCATACCGGTCGAAAGGATGTGACGGTGCAGCATGCCTTCAACGACGTGGCGGGGGTTTTCGCCTCCCATGACCGCGCCGACAATTCCGTCTGCAGCGCCGGCTTCAGCGAGACTGGCCGGGGCCTTGTCAAGATTGAGTGCGACGGCGGTGGCCAGCATTTCGATATGACCGATTTCCTCGGTTGCGGTGTGAAGAAGCATGTCTCGGTATTTCGTGGTCGGGCCGCGAGCGCCCCAAGCCTGGAAGAAGTACTGCATGCAGACACGGATCTCGCCCTCGACGCCGCCGATCGCCTGCTGGAGCATCCGTGCAAAAATAGGATCCGGGGTGCCGACCTTGACCGGATACTGCAAACGCTTGTCGAAACTGAACATCTTTATCTCCTCGTGTGGATTCCGATACCTGGGCAGATATCGGGCAGCAAACAGGGACGAGCCTGAGAAGTTCCAGCACAGTCGGATGGTAGTGGCGTTCATTTTCGGATGGAACGCTTAGATACTACAATAGAGCCAGGGGAACAGTCCGCATGCTGTTTGTTTGGGGGGCGAGGTCAATTCGGTCGCCGGGAAAGCCAAGGAAACCGGGATGGTAGACCAGGGTGGAAGCCGCGAGCAGCACGTCAAAGCCGGCCAGCAGAGCCGAAGAGCGAGACAGTGAAAGCCTCCTGCTCCAAGAGCCAATCCGTCCGTACGCGCGGGAGGCAGAGTGGCTCGCATGAACATCACGTAAAGGGCGGTCAGCAAATCGAAAAAACAGCCGTCAATTCGACCGGTTGAAATTGGAGCCGTGCTAAGGGCGCGGATCTTTGCATAACGCAGCGGAAGAAGTCTGGCTGTCGTGAGTGGGCATGTCAAAAATTTCCCCAGATGAGCCTGATTAAGACGAGCCAGGAATCGCCAGTTGCACTTTTGCCCGCCTAATCATGAGCAACGGCAAGCAGTGGACCCGCGGCTTACTCCTGCCTCGATGGAAATTCAGAAATAAATAAATTAAATGGAACCTGTCGAGGAGAGAAGTATCGCAGGTCCTCGCAATCGCCCTTCTCCCGCTTGCAGGGAGTATCGTTCATGCGATGCTTGCGAGCCCCACGAGCGGAGTTTTTGTCTGGATTGCATTTTACGCCACCTTCGGCAGCTAGGGAAAAGCTCCGCGTTTGCCGGCTGCGCAGACTGATTGAAAGCTAAGAGCCGGCACTGGTTGCGATAACGGGCGCCAAGGTAGCGATCGGCATTATCACTGCTTGCTCACCCCGAAATGGCTCGAGAAAACGATCCGTTTTGGAACTGTGAGGCTCAAGTTTGGTTAGCGCAGTGTTGCAACATACAGGAGACAACCATGAACGAACCACGTCGCCCTTCCCCGCCGCAGCCTGAACAGCAGCAGCAGCCTCCGGGCGAAACCAAGCTCATGAAGCCTGTGCCCGATCACGGAGAGAATTCCTATCAGGGCAGCAGAAAGCTTGCAGGCAAGGTTGCCCTCATCACGGGCGCTGACTCCGGTATCGGTAAGGCAGTTGCGATCGCGTTTGCCCGCGAAGGGGCCGACGTTGTAATTTCCTACCTCAACGAGGATGACGATGCAGGTGATACGGCTAAGTGGGTGGAAGATGCCGGCCGCAAAGCCCTCGTAATCCGCGGGGACATCAAATCCGAGGAACACTGCATCGACTTAGTTGAACGGACGGTGGCCGAACTTGGCGGTCTTGATATCCTTGTGAACAACGCCGCTTTCCAGAGGACCTATGCCGATATCAGCGACATCAGCGCCGATGAATGGGATGAGACCTTCCGGACGAATATCTATGCGCCGTTCTACCTTTCAAAGGCCGCCGCCCCCCACATGAAACCAGGGAGTGCCATCATCAACACTACTTCCATCCAGTCCCGCCAGCCGTCTCCACAGCTCCTCGCCTACGCATCGACAAAAGGTGCCGTCTCCAACTTCACCGCGGGATTGGCCGAGATGTTAGCCGACAAGGGCATACGCGTGAATGCAGTCGCGCCGGGACCGATTTGGACGCCGCTTATTCCCTCAACCATGCCGCCGGAAAAATCGGCGAAGTTCGGCGAACAGACCCTGTTGAAACGGGCAGGTCAGCCTGCGGAACTTGCAGGGGCGTACGTCCTGCTGGCCTCGGATCTTGGAAGCTACATGACAGGAGCGGTTATCCCGGTCACCGGCGGCGAAATCATGATATGACGCAATCTAATTGCGAAGGGAGGCCGGTGCCGCGTGGTCGAGAGAAGCATTCAGCCCCGCTTCAGTGACATACACCGTTGCAGCGCAACTATGGTCGTTTGGGAGTGGTACCTGAAGAATTTGTCGCGGGCCGGACGGCAATGCCACTAGGGCGACTGGCGTTGTCTTAGGGGGGGCGGTGTCAAAAGTTCCAAGTGTCGGACCAGGCTCGGCGAAGCAGGGTTCGCTGGTCGATCGCCAGGGCCTGTTTGTGTAGCCGGGGATCGGTCGCCTGCTCCAGCCACTCTGCACCGGCCCAGGAAATCGCTGGGAGGATCAAGGCTGCGCCGAGAACTTTCGGTTTCCCGCGCGCCTTGTCTGGCCCCCGGTGCACTCATCGCAGTTGTTGGTTAGTCTAAGCTCTCCAAGGCTCTGGCTCCGTACTTGCCCGACACAGCCCGGCCGCAGCGTTCGTTCCGTGAATGCTCATATTGTGACGGGCACATTTTACCGTGTAGTCTGAGTGGTGAAAAGAAGGATTGAAATCCTGAATTTCGGTAAAAATGCCGACCGCACCATGCTTGATGACGAGGACAACAGCCGATCGACGAAAGCGTCGACACGACGAGAACGCCCAAGGAAGAGAGCGAGGATCCGAAGCAGAAAGAGCCGCGACTGCGAGAGGCTCAAGTCCGAACAAAAAGGCGGCAGAAATGCCGCCCTTCTATTTAATCGACGCGATGATCAGTTCTTATCCATGTCCTGAGCCATTTTGTAGTGATGCTCGAGAGCGGGAAGATGTTTGGCAGCGAATGCCTTGAGATCTGCGTTCTCGCCTCCCTCTGCATAACGCTTGAACAGGTCGACAGCATCCTCATGCGCGTCAACCTGATCGTCAATATATTCCTCGTTGAATTCCGCGCCCTGAAGTTTGGCAAGCTCGTCAACGTTTTCCTTGTGGTCATCGATGAGGGCGGTCTCAGCTTTGCCCTGGACCTTTCCGCTGTTGAGCAGCGCAGTCAGTTCTGCCGTTGTTTTCTCGTGGTCGGCAATCATCTGCGTTGCAAATTTCTTGACTGCATCGTCGCCCTTTTGCATGGCGAGTTTGCTGGACTCGATTTCAAATACATCACTGGCTGATGCCTGCATGATGAAGTCCTCAGTCTTTGGAGCCACGCCCAACGCGGAATTGACGCCTGTGGACTCGGTTGCCGACTGCGCAAACGCAGCAGTCGCTGCCATCAAAGCGGCGACGGTGAGTGCGATCTTTTTCATTTGAAACTCCCTTATTTGCCGCACACTAACAGGCGCCCTGGCAGAAAGTTCCGACTTCGGTGTTGCAAAACAAAAATGCGGCTCGACATTTTGGTCTTTAATCCTTCGGTATAATGCTCACGGCACCATCTGCCTCCAAGACCGCTGATTTAATCTGACCGAGCTGCTCCAACCCTTGCTCGACCCTCGCCGTCGTCAGCACGCCCTCGAGACTGACGCGGGCCCGGGCAAACGCGCGTAGGTCCGGCTTGCCGTTGGAAATCAAAACAGTCGGCGTTCCGTCGATAGTCTTTGCGACGCTTGGTGCCCACTGCTTGAGATAGGAGAGACCAATATCCAGACTGAATAGTACGATGATCAGAAGCGCCGCATTGATGATCGAAAAATCATCGCCAAGCAGGGCTTGTTGTGTCGTTTCAGCAATAATGAGAAGCAGCACCAGGTCGAACGGCGTCATCTGCGCTACCGTCCGCCGGCCGGACAGGCGCAACGCTATCAGCAGAATGAAATAGATGGCTGCGCCGCGTAGGACAGTTTCCATTACACCCTCACGGAAAAATAAAGCTGGAAAGGGACATCAACTCGCTGTCGATGCCGAGATTGAAGCTTGCCGAACCAGCAGATTGCGCGCGAAGATGGATTGTGACCATGCCACCGTCGTTGCCTGGATTGTCAAAGAACAATCGCTGACCGCCTGCCTCGATGACTGTGCGCATGGGCAACGGTTGAATGTCCTCAACCTGAAATACTTCAGCAAACGAATTCGATAGGAATAGCGAGCGCGTTTGTTCCGCATGGTCGGGTTTGAACCGCACCATCATTTCGTCGGCACCCTCCCACCGACCGATGCGGGGATGCTCGATGATTGCCCTGTCTATGACGGTAACTTTCGTGGCGAGTGGCCCGCCGGAGCCAAAGGCGCCGCACAAGCCGGCGACGATGATGAGCGCGAAGACACACCAGGCTATCCGTTCGATCGTCCAGAAACGTTCCTGAAATCTGCGGTGCTCGTCGAGCTGTAGTCCATCCTCGCGGACGATTGGTTGTTCAAGCGAACCCATTGCATCACCCGTTTTGCGATTTCAGCCTTTAACGCTGAGAGCTTCCAATTGGTTTCGGCCGGTAACTCTCACCCTTCGATGTGAGCTTGAAAGACATGCCCGGACATTGGAGCCTTTCGTCGCGCTTCGGGGCTCAACCCGTCGAAGGCAGTCGTGATGAAGAGCCTCTTGCGGCCTGCGCCGCCAAGGCAGCAACTAGTCACATTTGGGACCGGAAGATCGACACGACCGACAAGATCACCACGTGGCGAGAAAATGTCGACACGGGAGCCGCCGAAAATCGCGGCATAGAGATTGCCATCACTATCGGCTTCCAGTCCGTCCGGACTTCCCTTGGACGTCTTGGTAAACACGCGTTTGTTTGTCACGACGCCTTCATCGTTGGAGTAGTCGTATACCCAGATCGTCTCTCGACCGGTATCGGCGTGGAACATGAGCCCCGCATCCGCACTCCATGCCTTGCCATTCGCGTTCGTGTATCCACCTTCAACCTCCTCCAGCCTATCACCTCGCAGAAGGTAGAGACCAGCCGTTTCAGATGGATCGGCCGATGTGTTGATTGTCCCGACCCAAAGGCGGCCGGAAGGATCCAATTTGCCATCGTTCAGCCTGTGATCGGCCGGCAGATCAAGCAAAGCCAATGGACGCTCTTCCCCTGTTTCAGGGTCAAAGACGTAGACGCCGTTGCTCAGCCCGACGAGTATTTTCCCGTCGGCATTTGGAAAGACGAAGCTCACTTCTTTCGAAACGGGCCACGATCGATGGTTTCCGCTCGCAGTAGCGTATCGATGGATGCGCTTGCCGGTGATATCGACCCACCAAAGAGATAGAGTTGGCGCATCCCAGTGGATCCCCTCTCCGAGTTGGCATGCGGAAAGATTGAGGTCGAGTGGCTGCGCGTTTAATGTTTTCATTGGTTCTCCTGGAGTGAGAAAATTGCATGAAGGAGTGTGAGATGACTGAGACCTTGTGGCAGGTTGCCCAACCCTGCTCCGCTCTCAGGATCAATCTGCTCGCAGAGGATACCGAAGTTGTTTCCGAGCGGTATCAGCAGCTCCTTCAGCTTTTTTTCCGCCTCGTCGACATCGCTGAGGAAAGCATAGGCTTCGACCAACCAACAGGAGCAGGCAACGAAGGCGCCCTCTTCATCGGCAGCACCGCTGTAACGATACACCAGCGGGCCGGTTGCGAGCTCTCTTTCGATGGCATCGCGTGTCGTTCTCAGCCGACCCTCGTGTTCAAATCCAAATCGGGTCGTCAGAAGCAGGGCTGCATCGAGCTTGTCTGTGCCGGCATAGAAAGTGTAGGCCTTTTTCTCTTCGGACCAGCAGTAGGTATCGATCCAGTCGCAGATCTTTCGACTTTCCTCCTCCCATCGGTCTGCATCGCCTTTTATGTGACCGTGGCGGGCAAGATGCGATGCGCGGACAAGAGCAAGCCAGCACCCTATTTTGGAGAACGTATAATGCTGCTGATCCTCGAGCTCCCAGAGACCTGAATCTTTCTCCTCCCAACGATCGACGACCTGGTCCGCCAATCGTTCCATGAGGCGTGCCGTTGGCGGGTCCAGCACATGACCCATTTCGGCGAATAAAAAAGCCGTCTCCAGCAGATCGCCGTAACAACTGAGCTGGACTTGATTTTTGGCGCGGTTGCCCGTACGCACCGGCGTCGAGCCCCGATAGCCGGGAACCCTGATCACCCGTTCATCAGGAACTTCACGGCCGTCCAAGGTGTAGACGACCGATGGTTTCGGTCCATCCTCGTCGATCGTGCGGATCAACCATCCAAACGCGCCGATCGCTTCCGATAGCGCACCGGCCCTTAGGAAAGCTTTGATAGTATACGCCGCATCGCGAATCCAGGCATATCGGTAATCGTAGTTCTTGTCGCCACCGATGCGTTCCGGAAGCCCCGAGGTCGCGGCTGCGGCGATCGCGCCAGTTTTCGCGTAGAGCAGGAACTTGAGTGAAAGGGCGCAACGGACAAAATCTGATTTAAACGGCCCCTCGTAAGATAGCTTGTCAGACCAGCGTCGCCACTCGTCATCGCTGAAGTCGATGCGGTTGTCGATTTCCGCCAAGTCGGGAATAGCCAGCGGCGCTTTGTCGGCAACAAGATAGGCAACACAGATGCGCGAACCCGTCTTTGTCCGGTATCGCGCGACTGTCTTGTGGTCGTCATCGTCGACGATCAGGACCTCATCAGAGTGGCAGAATGTCGTTGTCAGATCCCCGATATAGCGAATGCAGGCATTTGGGTGGTTGGCGCGGCTAACGTCTCCCTGAGCGCAGATAGGCTGAATGACGACCTCAAATTCCACCTCGCCTGAAATGCCTTCGATCCTTCTGGCGAGCTCGCACCAGGGCAGCCTTCCACCAGCCCCACTATTGATGGATTCTGTAACTCGGGCCCGGCCGGTATCGGTGATAAACGTCGTTTCAAGGACGTTGCTGCCTTCGCGGTATCGTCGCTCGATTGAAAAAGGTGCGATAGGCGTGAGGGAAAACCGCCCGCCTTGAGCATCGTGCAAGCGGTTAAAAAGTGGCGGGGAATCCATGTCTGGCGCGCACCACCAGTCGATGGAGCCATCGGCACCAACCAGCGCAACCGACCTGCCCTCGCCAATCGCGGCGTAATGCTCGAGCGGCAAAAAGCCGCCCGAGCGTTGGGGCTGAAGATTTTCCAGCATCAGGGGAGGGTGTTGCCGCCGGTGACGCCGAAGACCTCACCGGTGATGTAACTCGACTCCTGCGAAGCAAGAAATACATAGAGCGGTCCGCATTCAGCCGGCTGGCCCGGGCGTTTCATCGGCACCTGGCTCCCGAAGGTTACGATCGCTTCCTGAGGCTGGCCTCCAGATGTTTGCAGCGGCGTCCAGACGGGACCGGGTGCCACGACGTTGACGCGCACGCCCTTCTCGACGACCTGTTTGGAGAGAGCTTTGCTGAACGCGACGATCGAGGACTTGGTCGGCGCGTAATCTAGGAGGCTCGCCGATGGCTCGTAAGCCTGAATGGATGCTGTATTGATGATGGTTGCGCCTTCCGGCAGCAAAGGCAGCGCCGCTTTGCAGATCCAGAACAACGCATACACGTTCGTCTTGAAAGTTTCGTCGAACTGCTCCGTTGTGAGATCCGCAATGCTTTCAACCGCCTTCTGGCGACCGGCGACGTTAGCAATCAGGTCAAGACCGCCGAGTTCATCGTGCGCTTTCTGAACCAGGAGCTTGCAGAACTCTTCACTCTTCAGGTCGCCTGGTATAGCAACGGCTTTGCGACCTGCCGCTTCGACAAGCGTTATGACTTCGTCGGCGTCAGACTGCTCTTCCGGAAGATAGTTGATGACAACGTCAGCACCTTCGCGCGCGAATGCGATTGCTGCTGCCCGACCAATTCCAGAATCGCCCCCGGTTACCAACGCTTTGCGACCGTTGAGCCGGCCGAAGCCCTTGTAGCTTGTCTCTCCATGGTCGGGAACCGGCTGCATCTTGCTGGCAAGGCCCGGGACGGGTTGAGGCTGTTTGGGGAATTCCGGTTGAGGATACTGGTTAAGAGGGTTTTGAATATCGAACTGGTTGGGAGATGCCATGTTGCAATTCCTTATGTTGGCTTGGAAAATGATGCGCTCAGAAACGGCGCCCGAGCTGTGACGCGACATGCGGTACAGCTGCGGCGCCTGCGGCACCGAGCCGCAACTTCTGAACAAGTCGTCCAAAGATGAACGTTGCTGCGACAGTGACCGCAATTTGTCGCCAAGGTTTATCGGAGTCGGTGGGCGCTGAGACGCCATCGGAATAACCCCGGGTCGATGCGAGCTGCTGATGTAGCTCGGCAATTTCTTTCCGTAGCGCAGCGATCTGGTCGCGGGGATCGATCCCTTCGTCCTCCACGGCAGGGTCGTCGGCCGGAGCCTCGTCATCAAGCTCTGCGAGATTCTCGCGAAGCTGTTCGGCATTATCAAAGCCCTTGGCCTTGATGTTTGTCATGATTTACCTCGCAAAATTAGGGTGAGCGATTTCCGACCAACCGGTCAGCTCCGCGCGCCGAATGTCGAGACGAGCGGCCACCTGGATGTGTCGTCGGACGCGGGAGTGAACCGCTGCGATCGGAGGAAGTTCCCTAGACGCAGGAACTCAGCTCTTTTCACCGGGATATTGCGCGCTCTTCAAAAGCTTCGCGAGATGAGCCGTGTTGCGCGCGAGCATCGAAATCATTGTCTGCACCTCCTCTGGCACTTCGTCCAGATCGACGAAGTTCGTCGAGCCCATTGCCTCTCCGACCCAGTAAGCAACGGCGTTGGCGGGAATTGTGAACCCAACATCATTCAGTGCCTGATAGATTTCGGCCGAGACATGGTGAGCGCCATCTTCGTTACCGACAACGGCAACCGCTGCAACCTTGCCATAGGACACCATGCGCCCTTCCTCGTCCGTTTCCTCCAGGAATGCGTCCATGCGCTCAAGCGCTCGTTTGCAAACACTGGAAGGCTGCCCGAGCCAAATCGGCGTTCCAACCAGGAGAATATCTGCTTGAAGGACTTTCTCGCGGATCGCTGGCCAGGCATCCCCCTCGCCTTCGTCCGAACTCACGCCGGGCTTGATATCGTTATCAGCGAGACGGACTACTTCTGTCTCGATGCCATGTCTCTTGAATTCTACAGAGATGAGATCCAGCAATTTCCCGGTCGAAGACGGCTCCGATGCATTAGACGATTTCAGAGTGCTGTTGAAAGCAATGGCCTTGATGGGCATATTATTTCCTTCCTTCGACGATCTGGGAGGCAGTAGCCTCGGGTTGAACAGTCCTGCATCGCACTGGCATCCAATCGAGTTCTCCCTGAGAAATTCAGTGAGTGCTGGTATCGTTCAAACCGGGACTGCCGAGAGAAATTCTTCGGTTTTACGCAGCTCGAGTTGCACAGAGAAACGGTCGCCGAGGAGATCGACGGCAGCATCATGAGTTTCGTTGGCACCACTACAGACCGCGTCACTCAGCATGAGAACACGAAAGCCAAGATCGATGGCTCCGAGGACAGTGGTGAGAACGCAGACATCCGTCTCGCCTCCGGTGATGACGACCGTGTCTACACTCATGCGCCTATCCACCCACGGCGAATACGTCGCCTTGTCGAAAGTGCGGGCGGGTGGAACCAGAGCTTGTAGAAGGTGCGAGACGGAGCAATTCCTGCGGCAAATGTTTGCCCGTCATCATCCACCATTTGCGGTAGTTGTCGTTCCAGCTCCCGGCCGCATCGTCAGGGTGAACAGGTGGGATGATCCGCGTAACTATCGCCCGATCGGCGTGGCGGTCTCTTGCATCTTGAAGCTGGGGCAGGACGCGCGACATCCATGGCACACGACAAGGGGGGTCCTCTGAGAACATCCGCTGAGCATCAACACAGATGTGCCGCCAGTTGCCTTGATCGTTCATCGTCACCTCCGTCCGTGACTACGAACAACCTGGGAACGGCAGAGTTCCCCTTCACCCGAATAGTTTTCCGTAACGTCCTGCCCGCGAACCAGGCATTTCCGTTGGATGGAGGCAATTGTTCCTTCCCGTGAAGGGCAACTGATAATGCTCTGCGTTCCGACCGATCGCCTTATGGGTAACCTCTACCAAAGACCGATCCGCAGCCTATTTTCTTTCATCTACAAAAATATCGCAGCCATGAGCGACCTTTCAGTCTGATTGGAGTTATTGGCAGGCAACAAACTTCGACGGGTAAATGTATGCCGCTTGCCAACCCGGATTGCCACCGGCTCTTCCGTGATCATGACTGGTCCACCTCACCATTGGGGGCGATGGATCAATGGAGTGTCGAACTGAAGACACTGACAAGCGTCATGCTAGGTTCCCTACAGCCAATGCTGATCGTTTGGGGACCGTCACAGGTGACCTTGTACAACGATGGCTATGCTGCCATGTGCGGAGCTCGCCATCCGAAGGCCTTTGGCCAGTCCTTCCAATCGCTGTGGCACGATATTTGGGAGGACGTTGAGCCTATCATCACTGCTGCCTATCGCGGTGCCGGCACATCGATGGATGACATCGAGTTCACGATGCATCGAAACGGCTATCCGGAGGAGACCCATTTTGCGTTTTCATATACGCCGGTTCGAGATCCTTGGGGCACCGTGCTCGGGATGTTTTGCGCCTGCACCGAGATAACGACTGAGGTGATGACCCGCCGGGCGGAAAAAACGCTGAGGGACCGGTTCATGCAGGTCTTCGAACTTAGTCCCGGTGGGATCGCGATGCTGGCGGGCCCTGATCACCGGTTCGAATATGCGAACGAAGAATATTATTCGATGATCGGCGCAAGCCGCGACATCATCGGCAAGACCGTCGCAGAAGCTGTTTCTGAAGTTGTGCGGCAGGGATTCATCGGCATTTTGGATGACGTATACCGAACCGGTGAAGCCTTTGTCGCCCGGGCGTTGCCGATCGAGCTAAACCGTGGTCCAGAGGGCGAGATGCAGCGTCGGCTGATCGATCTCGTCTACCAGCCAATGCGAAACGAAACAGCTGCTATAAACGGTATCTTGGTTCAGGCTCGCGATGTGACGGAGCTGCGCGCAGAAGAGGCGCGGCAGGCGTTGCTTTCCCACGAGCTGGGCCATCGCCTCAAAAACCAGCTTGCCATGGTGCAGGCTATCGCATCTCAGACCTTGCGAAACGCCCCTGATATCTCGACCGCCCGGAAACGACTAGCAGAGCGAATTGCAGTTTTGAGCGATGCTCACGATACGATTCTGGAAGGAGGTCGCGGAGCCTCGACCGTCCGTCAACTCGTAGATCAGATGATCACATTGCATGACGATCCCGCCCGGCCGCGGATACGCATAGTCGGCCCAAATCTCAAAGTCGGGTCACGCCCGGCATTGTCGGTTTCGCTGATTTTGCATGAGCTGGCGACAAACGCCCTGAAGTATGGCGCGCTCTCGTCGCCTGAGGGCAGCATCGATATCAGTTGGCGAGTTGCCGGAAACGCGAGAGACCGGTTCGAGATGGAATGGAAAGAGCTCGGCGGACCGGCAATCACCGGTCCATCGACGCAAGGATCGGGAATGCGGCTTATTTCGGCTGGGTTGAATGGCACCGTAAACAGCAACGTGAAGATGGTCTACGAACCACACGGGCTTAGATGCTTCATCACTGCTGACCTGGAAAGCTTTCAGAAGGAGCACTAATGAGTACCACTATTCTTGTTGTTGAAGACGACGGGCTCATTCGAATGGACCTTGTCGATATCTTGATCGATCGAGGTTTCGCAGTTCTGCAGGCGGGCAATGCAGATGAGGCAATCGAGATTATGGAGCAGACCCCACTGATCCATGCCTTGGTGACGGACATCGACATGCCAGGTTCAATGAATGGGCTTGAACTAGCCCGTCATGTCGCGGAAACACGCCCGGAATGCGCGATCGCCGTGATTTCCGGTCGATATTCACCTTCGCAAGGTGCACTGCCTGCCAAGGCGCGGTTTCTGTCCAAGCCTGTTTCCGAAGAAGCAGTGGCGCGAAACCTGGCTGAGCTCGGCATTACAGAGCGTTAACGTTCGGTGTCGAAAAAGCCGTGCTTAATTGCTTGCCGATTTGATGTACCGGCAAGAGATTTCGCTGAGCTTCATCAGAAAACGATTTCGAGTAAATAAAGCATGAGCATCAGGCGAGTGGCCGAGTTTCAATAACCCCCAGGCCCTGCACTGAAAGTGAGCGATCGGCTACTCTCCGCGCCTACGGTATCCTTCGACACTCCCCGAGAGTCGGAATTTGGCGAGCTTGCGCAAGTTGCATCCGACATATACGGCGCGGCGATTGCCCTCGTTAATTTGGTTGATACAACCCGTCAATTCTTCAAGGCCGAAGTCGGCTTGGCGTCGCTCGATGCCGCTCGAGTCGCGAAATGCTCACATGCCCTGCTTGAAGAAATTGCAACATTCTCGGATCCGCAATTGATGCGCAAAGCTTATCCCAATAAAGCCTGCTCCAGCCTGAACGTTCACAACTCTGTGGACGCTAAAACCGCATCACCGTAGTCGTCGAGATCTTCGCTATTTCAGGCCAAGGCCTTGTTGAGAGCTGCGCCATTCGAAGATGATCCTCAGTTCCTTACCCGCGCAGAGTTCTGGATCAACGTAGAGTGCGAGATATCCGAGCTCAGGTCACGGTACAACGACCTCGTTTCGCGTCGAACACAGGTAGCAAAGTCCGCGCGAATAATCGAAGGATAGCTTTGATTTCGTTCCCGCAAAACATAAAGGCCGGAGCGATTTCTCGCACCGGCCTTGTCTCGAACTTAACCAAGCGCCATTACATCCGTGGTCGCCGGCAGAGCGCGATGATTACTTCTTCAGCTTGTCGTAATCGAACTTCGGAACCTTCGACAGGTCGTCCTTGTTGGTGTCGACATAAGCTTTCCAGGTGCCGTTGTCGTCGGCAAGTGCGATAGAAGCCGGATCGATCACGACGTAGCTTGCACCCATGCCAAGGAATCCGCCGACGCTCGCAATGACGCCGATGACAGACTTGCCATCACCGATAACGACGTCAGAAATCTCGCCGACTTCTTCGTTTTCTTTGTTGTAGATGTTCAGACCAACGAGCTTCGAAGTGACGAGGTCGGTGTCCTTGATCTCTACCGTCTTGAGCGGCATCGTTGCTGCCGTTCCCATGGTGATGCCTGGACCGACGATCGTCGCATCGGCGCCGGAAGCAGCCGTTGCCGCAGGCGCGGTCGCTGCGGGAGCCGCCGGCTGCTGAGCAAGAACTGCGGTGCTCATCGTGCCAAGAGCAAGGGCGGCGGCGATAATCGTCTTCATGGGTATTTCCTCGTACGCAATTGATCCCACGACTTTTTTCGTGGCGATACAAAACGAGCTGTCCCTGCTATGGTTCCCGCGGAAAAGAAGTTTTCGGCAAAATTAAATCCCAGTGACTATCTCTCAACTATTGGCCAGAAACCGCTCATGATTGCTCAAGCAACCCGTGCCACGGTGCTGGCGAGCGCTTAGCGGCTACTTCACTAAATCGGCGCTCCGTCAATGTCCCAGCCAAGGATGGCGGGTACAGCCCACCTGCTTTGCTCGCTTGATCAGCGTCATCGCGCTAACGACCAGTAACTGCCCAAATGGCGGTCTGGCCTTGCTAATCGGTAGAGTTTTCTCCTTGCCGCCATTAGAGTTTTGTTTAGGAACAATCCAGTCAGCGCACTCACGTCACCAACGCAATGGAAGACACAGAGGTCAGGGACGCTGAAAGCTGGTGCTGTAGCTCAATGAGCGCGTTACGACCAATCCGCCAACACCCAACCAGCTAGGTACGCGAGGACATTGATGGTCATCGTACGCTGGCTAATAAACAGCATGCGGTTCAGATGACGCATCAGGATTTTCGCGGCCTTCGAGTGCGAGACGCCCCGTTGACGTAAACGAATAGTAGCTTCTGCGTTTAACGGGTATATATATACTTTATGACAGTTGATTACATCGACGCCGCTAAGGTATTCGACCTAGTCTCAAGCCCTGTTCGTCTACAAGTTCTAGTCGAGCTGTCTGAGCGCGACTTGATGGTTTTCGAACTTGTCCAGTTGACAGGCCTTGATCAATCTCCGCTATCTCAGCATCTCAAGCGTTTGCGAGACCTCAAACTTGTGACAAGTCGAAAGAAGGGAAAAAACATTCAATATTCAATTGTTCCCGGCCTTCCGGAGAAGCTGGTGTTGTTCACGCTTCGTAATTTTTCGCCCTGACTTAGATGTCGGGGCGGACAGTTGATAAGTCCTTTGCATCGGCAGACACTCCGCGTGCTGCCGGCCACGCGCATCATCCATTCCACCAGACATACACGCGATGCGCCGTTTGTGGCGGTTCCCCGGATGTCTGAGCGAAAGCAAACCCTAACCGCGTAACCGGAACGAATTGCAGTCAGGCATGTTAGACGTTTCTCTGGGAAAGGACGTATGATGCTCAAACTCATTGTCGCGACGGTTGTCTCCGCATCGCTATCTTCGGTCGCCATGCCGCAAGATAATACGGCATCACCTCAGCGAAAACCAATCAACCAGAGCCCGACCACTGGCTCGTACGGTCACCAGAGCAACAACACTGGGTCGTTAGACAACAAAGATCCGAAAGATGGGGCCTGGAGTGGGAGCTGTATCCAGCAAGGTAACAGCGGGGCACCGTCTTCTACCGCTGGAACTACCGACGGCTCAGGAACGACAGTGTCTAATTGCTGATCAGTCTTGCTCTTCACCGACGTTGCGGAAGAAATCGAGGAAAGTAGATGATAAAACCTGAGGACGAACCAGCGCTTGAACAAAAGTCAGCGCCACCGACAGAGCGAAAGAAGAGGGCGCTTATGGGCCGAGGCGTCATCATGGCGCTGGCATTTTATGCCGCGATAGCCTTCGGGTTGTATCTTTTCGTCTCGATATACATGGCTTCGAACCCTACCAATGCAAACTAGGGCTGCGCGAAAGCCTTCAAACTAGACCAGCCCGCAGCAACGCTTAACCGCAGGGCGTCGGATTCAGAACTGGCACATCCGTATGGCAGACGACGACATTCCACCGAAAGCAGGGTACGGCCGTGGGGTCGTTGTGCTTGCACTAATCATGCTAATTCTGATCGTTATTGCAGGGTTCTGGATCGTCTTCTTGCCCCAGACGACTTGAGCCAGCACGACCGAATTGCAGGTACCAGCCGCCGGGCGCTTGTACGGTAGATGACAAAGCCGGCTACACGTTGATAGTTGCTCAAATACTACAGACTTTGTCTGCTGCTCAGCGTAGTCATCTAGCACTCGTAACCAGAGGGCTGAATATGATCAAAACTATCGCTTTCGCAGTGTTTGCGCTATCCGCCTCGACCGCGGCTTACGCAGCAGACGCAGTTGACCAGGTTCCCAGCGCGCCAGTCGCCATTGAAACCCAAGTTTTCTCTTGGGAAGGCGCGTACGCAGGTATTTCCGCTGGCTACGGCTGGGGCAACGGCGATTTCAGCACCGGTGGCACCAGCATCGACCAAGATTTCAATGGTGCGATCGTTGGTGGCTTTGTTGGCTACAACTGGCAGCTGAGCAACGGCTTCGTTCTGGGTATTGAAGGCGATGTTGACTACAACTGGAACGAAGAAGAAAACATCTTCGGCGTCGCTGGCGTTGACGCAGGCACCAAGTGGGCTGGCTCGGTTCGTGGTCGTGTAGGCTATGCCTTCGACCGGGCACTGGTTTATGCTGCTGG
Organism: Hyphomicrobiales bacterium; assembly: GCA_900469445.1. Classification (GTDB taxonomy): domain Bacteria; phylum Pseudomonadota; class Alphaproteobacteria; order Rhizobiales; family Rhizobiaceae; genus Neorhizobium. The sequence continues at coordinate 44,264 of UBXM01000002.1, read as the reverse complement.
CGGCTGGACTGCCACCCGCGCATTCCTCGACACCCCGGCGGGCAATGACGACGAGACGTTCAACGGCTGGACCGTTGGTGCCGGCGTTGACTTCGCAGTCACAGACAACGTCTTCCTCCGCGGCGAGTATCGTTACAACGACTTTGGCGACAAGGACTTCGACGGCATTAACGTTGACATCGACCAGCACGTCGTCAAGGCCGGCATTGCGGTCAAGTTCTAATACCAGTTTGCCGAATAAGAAGGGCCTCTCCATGGGGCCTTTTTTTGTTTTAGCTGCGTATCAGCTATTCCGTGTTGTGCGACGCGAATGCTGACAGTCATAGATCCGATCAAGCCGCTCGTGAACGCCGTCCAAGCGATTGCCGACACTCGCGCTGGCGCGCATGATCTGCGCCGTCTGTTCCTGCGTCCCGGCCATGGTCGCGCAGTTCTCTGCGGCGTGAAGCTTGTGACTGGCCAGCTCATCGCGAGCTAGTGCAGCAAGGACTTGCGCTGTCGAGGTCGCATTTCTGAACGGGCTCTCTTCTGCAATCACCGAGGATGCTATCGACGCGTCAGGACTTATGTAACGCCCATAGGGGAGATCGCGGCATTTTTCACCCGTGCGACGTTCAATGGATTTCTTTGATACTCTACACGCTCAAGGCTAGGCCAGTCAGCATCAGTCCCTTACAGGCACAAAGGAAGCCGGCGGCTCTTGTGCGTCAAGCACTCGAGACTTTGGTACGAGTTGAATCCGGCAAACGGCTGACCGCCCTTGGGGGCACTATGCCCGAGGCTGAGGCAGCGCCTCGGCGCCGGGGGCAAGTGAGCCTTTTCGATAGCGAGGGTTAAAGTCAAAAGATATAGATCGGTCTAGCCAATCCCCACGCTGAATGCCGAATTGCGTTTAATGACTTTCATCAACGTTCCGATTGAGGTCATAAGCATCATATGGCCTCCGCACAGCGAGGGGCCAAATTCAAGCTGGCCCCATCCTGACGGCGATGTATGCGGTAAACTAACAGCGTATTCCGATCACTGTGGCCGCTCAATTATTGTGGTATTCAGCGCTGGGCCATCCACGACACGCTCTCGTGCGGCGTCATGGACATCAGATGCTGCGGAGACAGCTCTTTCGTATGCGTCCGAAGCCAGCTCTCCTGCCTTGTCGATCGTTTTCGCCGCCTCGGCAGAAACCTTATCCTTGACGCGGTCCGAGGCCTCGCCCATGACATCGTTCTCCGCACGTGTCGAGGGGAGTGCGGCGCCAATCGCAGCCCCAAGAGCAAAAGCAAGCGCCCCGCCCACGAGAGGCTGATCCTTGAAATGTTTCACGATTGCTTCGTTGAACTGGGAACCCGCGTCTACCGCGCCTCGCCCAGCATTTGAAACGCTCTCGGTTGCCTTTCCAGCTGTGCCCGTGATCGATTGCCAAGTGCTGGAAACCCAACCCGTCGCTTCCTCGAAAAGATTACCAGCTTCGTCGCGGATGTCGTGGATACGACGACCAGACGCGTCAGCAAACCCGCGATAGGTTTTTCCAGTGGCATCAATAAAGTGCCCTGCACGGCGGCCGGTCTCGTCGGTTAGCGCTTTGAACCGATTGCCGCTGGTATCGCTGAAATGGCTATAGCGGACTTGACCATCGGCCTCGGGTGGACCCATCCGCCGGAGCTCACCGTAGACCGTCGCAAGTGGATACTCATTCTGGGGCGCTTGCGCATAAGATGCCGGATTGGTCTTTGGACCTGCCATAAGCCAAGCGAGGCTCACGCCCATCAATGCCAAGGGTATAGGGTTGTTCTTTACGGCTGATCCGAAGTTTGAGGCATACTCTCCACCGCCACTTGATTTGACGTAGGCGAGAGCTTCGTCGACAAGCTGGCCAGGAGACATGCGCTGCTGAATAGCGTCGAGCTTTTCCTCAATCCGCTGGCGATCCTGTGCAATTTCGTTTTCGATAGTGGCCGACCGGTTAGTTTCCGATGTATGGGGCATCAGGTTCTGTCCTTCACAATTTGAGCGTCACGCTGCAACGATGCGGAGGTGCGCTCGAGTTTCAGGTTGTCGCCTTTCAGAGCTTTGAGCCCACGCGAAGCAAGGGCCCACGCGATTAGGGCCACCACGATCCCAACCACAACAGACGAAAGAGCGTCCGCGTTCGGTTCCCGCATCCCTTGAGCGACGAGCAGCGCTGTTAGCCCTTTCACGAGTGCTGCAAGAAGGACCCCTACCGCGCAGATCGCCAGAACAATGCCGGCTGCAAACGCTTCCACACCTGTCAGGGCGCGGGACATTTTTTCCGATGCCTCGGTCTTGGCGAGCTCGATTTCTTTGCGAAAAAGTCCAGATATGTCCCCGACCAAGCCGGTTACCAGCTCAGATAACGAGCGATTGTCGGAAGAGTTAGCCATTGAAGCGAACCTCCTGAGGATTGACACTGGTTGTGGCCACGTTTGTAGAAGGTACAGACGACGACGGTGTGACCCCGGTGCTCGTCGCTGGCGGAGCCGTAGAGTTGTCAGTTCCCGGAGAGGATGATGTTAGGAAACGACTTGCAGCCAAGCCAGCGACCGCCGCGATGCTCAAAAATGCAAGCGGCTGCTTGCGGCCGAAATCCTCGGCCATTCGGGCGATCTCGCTGAGGCTACGATCACGCACGCTATCCGAGGCGTTACGCAAATTGGAGCCAAGCGTCTTGGTCATACGCCCGATCTCACGGTCGTCGCTCTGCTCCAGCTCGCCGGCCACTTTTTCAAGCGCATGAGCTACGCTGCCAAGCTTTCCCGCCAGGAAATTCTTCTGTTCGTCAGCGGCATCTTTGGCCTTGTCTGCAGCGGCAGAAGCCTCGCGTTTGGCAAATTCCGACGCGTCGTGGAGATCATCGGTAACTTTCTGCCTTAAATCGGCTGCAGATGACGTAGATCCGTTCTCGCCTTGGTCCATCGTGAGGCACTCCTTGCTCTTATTGTTGCTGACGCTGTGCTAACAAACGGAGATTCAGATAGTTCCTTGGCCACCCGCGATTAGTCCAGGCGGCGGGTTCGTCATAGCAGTCCTCGTTTTAGTTTAGAAAATCGACAGCTTTTTCTCTTGTTGAAGTGCACAGTCAGCAGCGACTGCTTTAAACGAGCCGCAGAAGCGATGATGTCCACAACATGGAGCTCGGAAGGTCGTAGACAGGGGAGTGAAGATCAGTAGGTCGAACTGCAAGGATGTCTGGAACCATTTAAGCTCGACTAACTTGAATCGTGTTCCAGTCACGGGGGTTGTGTAAATGCGTCAGTCCCGAAAGCGTCGCTCCAGCCCGCTGCTGCAAAGTGATCAGATGGCTCAGTCGCAGCCGCGTCGCCGGCGCGACCCTACTCAACCAAACCTGCCATTCGACCCAATGCCCGAGCGAATCGACCCGTGTCTGGCGCTCCTCAAACCATCACCTCCCACGGGACCTGATTGGCTTTATGAGGTCAAATGGGACGGCTATCGGCTCGCCATCCATATCGAACCAGACTGCGTCAGGATCATCACTAGAGGCGGCCACGACTGGACGAGCAGGTTTCCGGCGATCGCTGACGCAGCAACACGACTTGGCGTTCGCAGCGCGATACTCGACGGCGAGGCCGTGGTCCTGGATGAACACGGCCGGTCCGATTTCGTGGCTCTGCAGAAGTCGTTAGGCGGTCGTGGCGGTAACAAGGCCTCAACGGAAGCGGTCCTCTACGCTTTTGACCTGATGTATTTCGATGGGCATGACCTGATGGGGACGGAACTTTCTGTGCGCCGGCACTTGCTCAGCGACCTCCTTGCTGACCACGACGGCGCCATCCAGCTTTCCGAAGACATCACCGGTGAACCGGAAGATCTTCTCGCCAATGCTTGCAGCATGGGTCTCGAGGGCATCATCGCCAAGCATCGCGATCGACCTTATCGCTCCGGCCGAACGGGCGACTGGCTGAAGATCAAATGCATTCACAGCGAGAGCTTCATGATCGTCGGGTATGAACAATCCCGGGTAGCCCGCGGGGGGATAGGAAGCCTGCTTCTTGCCGCTCGGCGCGGATCAGGCTGGCTCTTTGTCGGATCGGTGGGGACCGGGTTCAAGGAACGCGATGCCGTTTTCCTGAAAACGACGCTCGACAAGCTCAAGACGAAACAGCCGGTTGTGCCGCTCAACGGCAAGAACCTCGTCTATGCCGAGCCGACCCTGATCGCCGAGATCGAGTTCCGGGGCTGGACCTATGACGGCAACCTTCGCCATGCGTCCTACAAAGGATTGCGCGAGGTTCAAGACAATGCCGCAGTGTTCGACATCCTGGAAAAACCAAGAGACTAAAAGCCTTCCGCGGGAGGGGTGCGGCTTTTCGGAAGATTTCGACGGCGGCTGGGAGGAGGTGCGTCGTTTCGTCGTGTAATGTTCAACCCGCCCGGACCTGCTTCGAAAATTAGAGATGCAACAGAACAGCCATGCTCAAATCGCATCTGGGGGCAATGGCGGTAGGTCGCCCCCGGTCAGTCATTCGCCGGTTCGTCGATCTCGCCTGGCGCATCGGCAGGATCCGGATCTTGGTCGTACGCACGCCGCATATCTGCGAGTTCCTTCTCCATGGCTGCGATCAAGTCGGGCGCTTTCGATCCGGCAGTTACGTAGTGATCGACGAGCTGTTCGAGCTTGAGGCGAAGGTCGCCGGCGATATTGTTCATTGTGAAACCCTCAATGCTTTGCAGGACGATGGTCGCCCTTGTCGCCCTCGCCCGGCTCGGCGACCGTCTTGGCTTTCTGGCGCTTGTCGGTTGAGAGCGACCGGCCGACATCGACACTCTCCTTGAACTGGCCCTTCTCATCACGACGGACGTAGCGCTTGTCCGTCCCGGTATCGATCAACTCTCTCTTCGACATCCCAATTCTCCTTCGTGATACGCGGATAACTCGCGCGCGCCCGAAAAGATGCATCGGATTCAGCGGCTTAATTTGAATCTTATGGTTGCAGTGGAAAATCGAATCAAGCCATTGAAAATGATTCATTTTTCGAATCGGAACCGAGTCGCGGATGACGCAGTTGAATCGGATAGGTTGCGTCCCATGCGAGGAGTTCGATATGGCCGGTCAGCGTGCTCAGTGGAAAGGTTTTATCAAGTTCGGCGAGGTGTCGTGTGGCGTGGCTCTCTATACAGCCGCCTCGACCTCGGAGCGGATCACATTCAACACGATCAACACCGCGACCGGGAACCGGGTCAACCGCGTGTTCATCGACAGCGACACGGAAGAGCCGGTCGCAAAGGAAGCCCAGACGAAGGGTTTTGAGATCGAGAACGGGCAATACATCATCATCGATCCTGATGAGGTGGCGGCCACCATACCGGAAAGCAACAAGACGCTGGAGGTGGAAGCCTTCATTCCCTGCTCCGACGTGGACGATGTCTATTTCGACAAGCCCTATTACCTCACGCCGGACAAGATGGGCACGGATGCGTTCGCTGCGTTGAGGGACGGAATGCGCAAGTCCAAGGTCGCAGCAATCGCCAGGACCGTGCTGTTCCGGCGGATGCGCACCGTTCTCATTCGCCCTCATGGCAAGGGCCTCATCGCCACCACACTAAACTACGATTACGAGGTCCGCTCCTCGAAGAAGGCGTTTGAGGACATGCCGAAGATCAAGATCCAGGGCGAGATGCTCGATCTGGCCAAGCATATCATCTCGACGAAGAAGGGCGACTTCGATCCGGCCGCCTTCGACGATCGTTATGAGGCCGCGCTTGCGGAGTTGGTCAAAGCGAAGATTGAAGGCAGGGCATTGCCGAAACGAAAGAAGGTCGAGGTTTCCAACCCGAATGACCTGCTCGCGGCACTGCGCGAAAGCGCGGGTCTCGGCAAATCCAAAGACGACGAACCGAAACGCACTGCAGCCAACGCTAACACGGGCGCTGGCAGGCAGCGCGCCGCGCGCGGGGCGGCATCGAAGACCGCCTCTTCGAAAGCTGCCCCGCAGCGCAAAGCCGGGTGAGGGACAAAGATCATGGCACTTCGCCCCTATTGGAAAGGCTATCTGAAACTCTCGCTTGTCACCTGCCCTGTGTCGATGATGCCGGCCACGTCGGAAGCGGAGAAAGTGCGGTTCCACACGCTGAACAGGGAGACCGGTAACCGCGTCGTCTCGCAGTATATCGACTCTGTGACCGGCAAGCCGGTGAAGGACGACAATGAGGCCAAGGGCTATGCTCGCGGCGAAAACGACTACGTCATCCTGACCGACGACGATCTCGATGCCGTCGCCCTCGACACGGTAAAGACGATCGACATCGAGAAGTTCGCACCGGCCGACAGCATCGAGTGGGTCTATCTCGAAAAGCCCCACTACCTGATGCCGAACGATCCGGTCGGGCACGAAGCATTTGCCGTGATCCGGGATGCCATGAAGGCCGACAAGGTCGTCGGTATTTCGAAGCTGGTGATCGGTCGCCGCGAGCGGGCCGTTGTCCTCGAACCGCGCGACGACGGTATTGTCCTCTGGTCGCTGCGATTTGGCGATGAGGTTCGGCCCGAAGAGAGTTATTTCGAGGATATCGAGCCGGAAGCTGACAAGGAACTGATCCCCCTAGTTCAGAAGCTGATAAAGCAGAAGACGGCGCGTTGGTCACCGGACATGGTCAGCGATCCGATCCAGGAAAGCCTGCTGAAGTTGATCGAGCAGAAGAAAAAGCAGCTCAAGCCGAAGAAGACTGCAAAGGGCAAAAAGGCGGACGCCGCACCAGCTTCGAACGTGGTGAACATCATGGACGCTTTGCGCCAGAGCGTCGAAGCAGATCTCAAAAAGAAGAAAGCAAGCTGACATGCAGGAAGAAACCGGGATCCGTCTGTGTGAGCCCAGACCGTTCATCTATTTCGAGAACGGGCAGATAGCCGTGACAGATGGTTCGATCGTCTGGCTGGTCATCGTCACCTGCGAAGCGATGAAGGCGACCGCGCGTCCGCCGGAGAAATCGCTGAGACGGCTCGTCCGCTATGCCGAATTTTATCGCAACCTTGCGGCAGCAGCCATTCGACGCGGCGAGGATGTAGACGGCAAAGTCTGGGTGCGCGAAAGCGATGTGATTGCCGCTCAAGGCTCACGTGGTGTCCTAGGCCAGACTGTTCATACTCTGGATCGGGTTTGAGCAGCGAAACCAAGCCATTCCTCAGACGCTGGATGACCGCTACATGGTTGTGCGGGGTAGGTTCTGCAGACTCAGCGATCCCCAGGTTGCAGCTGCGAACGACAAGCCCTGGTCACGGAGCTGATGGATGCACGCAGAGCAGTCAAGGCCGCCAAGTGCGCCTTCGAGAGAATGAAGCTTGCACGCCAGCGCGTAGATGCCGCGAAAGTCAGTCTCGGGGAACGTGGCCCCCTTTGGTGGAGCGACGGCGAGCCGGAGTACAATCGAAGCTTGCCAAGAACAGGCCTATCAAGAATGATTCGAAAGATAACGCGTTTGACTCAGGGCTTTGAGCCGTCCGACGGGTTAGCGGGCGCCGCGAGGTTTTCGGGTCCGCCTTGCGCTGGCGCCGACACAGACGAGGTCGCCCGAGGATCTGTGGCGGGTTCAATGAGATGGCTTGCTGCAATGGCCGCTATCGCGACGATCATGGCCGTCGCTCCAATCCGGATCATCCGTTTGTTCGGTCGGTTGTTACCACTCATCCCAAACCTCTTATCCCTATGCCTGCTTGCCGGCGCTGCCTCAACTTCCCGGCGACGGCTCGGCCGCCTCCGCGCCGGCCTGTCCGGTTTTTAGCTGGTCCTCGCGTGGCACAGTCTTGACGCCGCCGCTCTTCTCAGCTTGCCGCTGCAGATCGCGCTCGATTGTCTTGCGCGATCCTTCTGCCGGATCCTGCTCAGGATGATTTTTTGGGTCGGTCATTGTCGGATCTCCTCTGTCCGTGCCGAACCCCTTCTAGAGCGAAAAAGTTCCGCTATAGGACGCGTGGCAAATTCGACTTCGTCAGTGCCTTGACTGCTGCCTGGCAGACGACATCTCATGGTTATGAAACGAGTATTGCCGCCCACGACCGACAAGCATCCCGACCGATTTCTGCAATGTCAGGAAGCGATGGCTGGTGCGGTCTCGGAAGTTGCACTTGAGGCCGTCAAAGCCGGCTGGAATCCTGAAGAGGTCGCCTCTGCAATGGTGGAACTTGCCGACCACATGATGCTGGGCATGATCGCCAACCGCGACCTTGCCCGAGACCTATCTATCCTCAGGAGGCTATGACCGGATGTGTGGAAGGTTTACGTTTGAACATGAGTGGCCGGCCTTCCTCGATCTCTATGATCTGCCTGCTGAGGAACGCGGCCGAAACACCCATGCTCGCTTCAACATCGCCCCGACACAGGACGTCCTCATCGTCCATAACGATGCCGACGGCCATCAGAAAGCGGAGACCGCGCGCTGGTGGCTGGTGCCATTCTGGGCGAAAGAGCTGCCGAAAGTCGCGATGTTCAATGCGCGGGTTGAAACGATCGGCACGTCGCAAGCGTTCCGCGATGCCTTCAAGTCAAAGAGATGCCTGGTCCCGGCTGACGGGTTCTACGAATGGACCGTCAATCCCGACGACGGCAAAAAGGACCCATGGCTAATTTACCTGCCGGGTGGCACGCCATTCTCGTTTTCCGGTCTATGGGCCCGTAACGAAAAGCTTGGCATTACGAGCTGCACGATCGTCACCATGCCGGCCGCAGGGGCAATGACAAAGCTACACGACAGACAACCGGCTATTCTCGATCCCGCAGTGTACGAGGAGTGGCTCGACCCCGCGACAAGCGGAGCACGCGCAAAAGAGCTTCTTGAAACGCAGAATCTTGACGGCGCCCTGGAGTTTCACCGGGTTTCGAGAGACGTGAATTCATCGAGGTTCCAAGGAAAGCCTGAGCTCAACCCGCTCTAAACACGGCCTCGTCTATCGGCACATCATCCGGAGAAAGTTAGATCGCGGCGGACAGGTAAGGTGCTCGCCTGGCGCTTCGTTGCCCGCATCGAGAAATCGGAAAAACCGATGCGTTCACCATCTCCATCGTGTCCGATTGGCACACCGCGACCTCCTGAAACTAACCGATCAGGGAGGCAATGCCGATCTTTACTGTTCTTCTTGGTTAGTCGGCTCGACATCACTCGGGGTCATGTCATCGGAGCCTTGAGGACGTCCAACACGGGCCACGACTTCGCGGGGATCAAAATAAGCGCGGAACGACGATATCCGGTTATTTGCGAATTCGAGAACACTGACACCGCTATAGGATACGGCCTGGCCTCGGACTTTGCCGTCGCTCCGCCATTCCAGCACCGCAGTCCCGTCTCCCTCGACGATATTGACGAACTCGGAGGAAATCTCCTCGAACGGCGCGCGGTATGCGGTCCAGAAGGCCTTGGCGGCTCCACCCTCATCAGCATCGTGGACTGCCAGCGGATTGGATAAGACGGCATCGTCAGAAAAGAGCGCGGCGATGCCATCGACGTCGGATGCCTTCTCGAGCAGATGAAGAGCATTAGTGAATCCGGCCGTGAGCTTATTCATTTTTCTCCCTTTCAATGTCTGGAAGAGAACAGGAGGGGCAGTTCATTGTTCCACCGTCAGTCGGCGTCGGTGAGCTTGACAGTGCGCTACAACCGCATAAGTTCACCGAGCCTCGACGTGGCTCTTGCCTTCCGAGGCTCTCGTTGGACTGGTTGCTTTGGGAGGAGCACCCAGTCCAACGACCTGCCCGCTTCGCTACGATCAGGCGGCGATTTAATGAAAATTCCGGCTCTTCACTTTCAGCGTGTCGATGTGAAGATCAGGTATGAAAATATCGCGAACCTTGTTTGGCTTCGGCCGATCCCGAGCATCGCCACCACCGGGGGAACCATGGGCGAACTCGTCGCCCCGTCCGGTCGGATGCTTGAATTCGGAATCGCGATCCGAAAGGGCTGCTAGGTCTCCAGAAAGATCTTCGAGCTGACGCGCGATGAGATGAACCACCTCTCCCTCGCGCTGGATCTTCCCTTGGATAGCCATCATGCTCGCCCCGAGCACGACCCGTCGCCGCTTTTCGAACAGGCTTGGCCATACGACGATGTTGGCAATGCCCGTCTCATCCTCGATGGTGATAAACATGACGCCTTTGGCGCTTCCCGGCTTCTGGCGGACAAGCACCAGTCCGGCAGCGCAGACAAAACTCTTGTCCCGAGCATTCATCGCATCTGCGCAGCTCACGATCCGGCGTGCCGTCAGGTCCCGGCGAAGGAACGAGAGCGGATGGGCCCGCAGCGTCAAGCCGACATGGGCATAGTCTTCCACGACGTTGTGCCCTTCTGTCATTTGCCTGAGCGCAACCTCGGGCTCCTGCTGTTCGGCGACGGTCGTCATTTCTCGCTCGGCCGCGGCCACAAACAGGGGAAGTGGTTCATCGCGCAGGGCCTTGATTGCCCACAGCGCATCGCGCCTCTCCAAACCAAAGGCGGGGCGAAATGCATCGGCCTCGGCGAGCTGAACTAACGCTTCGGCCGGCACTTCCGATCTGCGCCAGACATCGTCGATGGTCTCGAATGGGCGCTCGATACGAGCTGCCACAATCCGAGCGGCATCGCGCACCGCAAGACCCGCCACTTGTCGCATGCCCAGCCGGATCGCGTGACGGTCGCTTCCTGGGATTTCCTCCAGCGTGCAGTCCCACCTCGAATGCTGAACCGAAATCGGTCGCACCTCGACGCCGTGCTTTTGTGCATCGCCGATGATCTGCGCGGGCGCGTAAAATCCCATCGGTAGGGAGTTCATCAATGCGGCGGCGAATGCGTCAGGGAAATGGCATTTGATGAAGCAGGATGCATAAGCAATCAAGGCGAAGGATGCGGCGTGGCTCTCGGGGAAACCGTAGGATCCAAAGCCTTCAAGCTGCTTGAACGTACGTTCGGCGAATTCCCGCGTGTAACCGTTGTTGATCATGCCGTCGATCAGCTTGGCCTGGAACCGTGAGACACCGCCGGTGAACTTGAATGTCGCCATCGATTTGCGAAGCTGGTCTGCTTCGCCAGCTGTGAATCCGGCACATACCATAGCAACCTTCATTGCCGATTCCTGGAAAAGCGGTACACCCAAGGTCTTGCCGAGCACGGCTTCGAGCTCAGGCGTCGGGTATTCGACCGGTTCCTTGCCCTCCCGGCGACGTAGGTATGGATGAACCATATCGCCCTGGATCGGCCCGGGTCGGACGATCGCTACCTGAACGACGAGGTCGTAGAAGGTCCTGGGCTTCAGCCGTGGCAGCATCGACATTTGTGCCCTGCTCTCAACCTGGAAGGTGCCGAGCGTATCGGCCTTGCGGATCATCGCGTAGGTGGCGCTATCCTCCTGCTTGACCCTGGCGAGATCGAGGTCTTCTCCTTTATGCTCGCGAATGAGATCGAAGGCCTTCTGCATGCAGGTTAGCATGCCCAAGGCGAGCACATCGACCTTCATCATCTTTAAGGCTTCGACATCGTCCTTGTCCCATTCGATCACCTGGCGATCTTCCATGGCAGCCGGCTCGATCGGCACGAGGTCGTCGAGCCGCGAGCGGGTGAGGACAAAGCCGCCGACATGCTGACCCAGATGCCGTGGCGCTCCCATCAGCTCGCGTGCCAGACGCAGCGTCAGGACGAGGCGGTAGTCATCAGGGTTCATGTTCAGTTCGCGGACATTGCGCTCGGTAATCTCCTCCGACCACGACCAAAGGCCCGATGACAATGCCTTGGTCACGTCTTCAGGCAACCCCATGGCTTTGCCGATATCCTTGATGGCACCTTTGGCCCGATACCGCGTGACGGTGCAGACCAGTGCCGCCCGGTCGCGGCCATAGGTCTTGTAGATCCATTGGATGACCTCTTCGCGCCGCTGGTGTTCGAAGTCGACATCGATATCCGGCGGTTCGTTCCGCTCTTTGCTGACAAAGCGCTCGAACAGCAGGTCGTTGGTCTCTGGGTCGATGGATGTAATGCCGAGGATGTAGCAGATAGCCGAGTTTGCCGCCGATCCCCTGCCCTGGCACAATATCCCTTGGCTGCGAGCGAAACGGACGATGCTGTAAACCGTGAGGAAGTAAGGCGCGTAGTCCATCTCCTTGATCAGATCGAGCTCGTGCCGAACCGACCGCAGAACCTTTTGCGGAAGCCCCTCGGGATATCGGATGGGGATGCAGTCGCGGACACATTGCTCCAGAGACTGCTGAGCATCCATGCCGTCGATCAGCGCCTCCTCCGGATATTCGTAGGTGAGCTCCTCGAGCGAAAACCGGCACTGCTCGACGATTTCCATCGTCCGCGCTAATGCTTCGGGATATCGAGGGAACAGACGCTCCATTTCCTCAGGCGGTTTTAGATAGCGGTCAGCAAAGCGCTCGCGATCAAAGCCGACGCTGTCGATCGTGGTGCCGGTGCGAATGCAGGAGACGATGTCCTGGAGCTGCCGGCGTGACGGCTCGTGAAACAACACGTCATTGGTCACAACCGTCTTCACCATGAACCGTGTCGCCAGGTTCGACAACTGATGCAGCCGCATCTGATCGTTGGGCCGGCGACGTAGGCTGAGCGAGAGATAGGCTCCGCGCCCAAAGATCTCAACCATCTTGCGCAGCTGGACCGCACAAACATCGTCGGCAAGATCGGGAACGAGAATTCCAATGAGGCCTTCGGAATAGAGCGCCAAATCATCCAGATGCAAAATACAGTTGTCCTTGCCACCCCTGCCCTTGCCGAGTGTGATGAGCCGGGTAAGTCGCGAATAGGCTGACTTGTCCGTGGGGTAGACGAGAATCGACATGCCGTCCTGCAGATCCAGACGGCAGCCGACGACGAGGCGCAGGCCTGTATCCCGCGATGCCTCGAGCGCACGCACGATACCGGCCAAGGAGTTTCGGTCGACAACACCCAGAGCCTCGATCCCGAGCTCCCTGGCGGTCGCGAACAGCTCTTGCGCCGATGACGCTCCCCGAAGGAAGCTGAAATGGGTCGTAACCTGGAGCTCGGCGTATTTCATGCGAAAATCCCGTGCATGAACCACTTGTGCGATCCGGTTTCGGGATCGACACCATCGCCGGAGCGAAAGATCCAGAAGCGCTCACCGTCTTCGTTCTCGATCACAAAATAATCCCTGACGGCTTCAAGCTCGTTAGGCCGCATCCACCATTCGCCAAAAATGCGCTCCGGGCCATCGGCGCGCTTCACACGATGGCGTTTGCCACGCCATGTGATCGTGGCTGGCGGATAGTCCGGCATCATCGCGATTGCCTGGATCTGCTCAGGCCGATCGAACAGACGGACAGGCCGCCGCCAATGACCGACCCAGGTATTCTCTAATGCTTCTGCCACCGCCGAGACGCGCTGCACGCTGCGCTCCGGCACGTCAGAGGCGAACGGGGCAAAACGATAGACCCGCTGGCCCCGGTTTCCAAAGATATCGATGAGCGGGGTCATGTCGCTAGTCTTTTCCTCAACGAGCGAAGAGACCTTCTGCTCCTCGACAAGCGGCTCGGCCAATACCGCGACGAGGACGAGTTTTTCGATTCCAAAGCCTGGTTCGATCTTTTCCGTTCGGTCTTTAAAAAGCTTGGACAGCCAGGCGACATCGCGGGCGGGCTTGGCAGTGCCTGCCCGTATTGCCTGAATGGTGTTATCGATTTTGTGGACGATCAGGTCGGTGCGGCGCGCGCCTAGTCCTCGCTTCTCCAGTTCGGCAACGAGCTGGACGACCAGCCTGCCGACATATTTGTTGATGGTTTCCGCAGCACCGATCGGCTCCTGGAACGATCGTGAGACTTCGACAAGGTCCGTGGTCCGGATCGGATCGATGGGTTCATTCATGCGCCCGAACGTCTGATCGAGACGGCGGCCGACTTCCGGACCGAACCGGAGTGCGAGCGGGGCTCTCGGCGTCGCAGACAGTTCACCGATAGACTGGAAGCCGAGGACCCTGAGATCCTGAACGACTTTTTCCTGCAACCGCAAGAGCGAGATCGGGAGTTTCTCGACGGCTCGCATGATCTCACCGCGTGGAACGATGACCGTATCGCGATTGATCGCACGAACGCATGCATGTGCTGCGCCCCAGGTATCGGCGATCGCGATCCTGGCAGTCAGCTTCCTGGCGCGAAACATGTTCACCATGCCGGTGATCATCGGAAGCTCTCCACCCTGAAGATGATCAGCGCCTTCGGTATCGAGAACGAGGCCATCAATACCGTCGACCGCAACGATCGGCGAATAATGTCCAAGCGCCCAAAGCCCGATCCGATCGAGCGCCAGGGCATCCGCGGTGGGGTCGGCATCGACCAGCATCAAGCCCTGAAAAATCGCCTGCGCCTTTGCCGCCGGCATTCCAACCCGCACGCCGATCTGTCGTGCAGCCTTATCGGCAGACGCGACCCAACGCTTGGCGCCGCTCCTGGCAATCACCGCGATCGGCTGATCAGCCGGAATAGCGGGATCGTCCCGTCTGATCCTGTCCGTCGGCAGATCCGGTAGAAATATCGATACGACCCTGGCCATCACACGCTCCGACGTAAAACTCAGCACACTCGCCTGCACGCGATCTCATCAACTCTAAAAACCATCGAGGCCGGCCGATGCCTGGCACCGGCAGGCTCTCGGATGGCAACACGCTCACCCTCCACCGTGTCGTCGATGCCGTTGGCTGGCCGAAATCATTGGCCTCCGTCTGTCGTCGCCATCGGCGCACGGCAAGCGCGATGGTGCCGGTCTTCTCGGCCACAAGCTGGAGCCTGCGGCTGACAACCATCGGCAGCCTCACCATCTCGCCGACCACGGCGCCACAGCCGCCGTAGGAGATCGCTTCCTCCATATTGGCAGCAACATCTTCTTCCTTATCGCTCTCCACGAAGATCACGCGTTTTGGAAGCAGACCGACTTGAGCCAGCGCCGGGAAAAACAGGTCCGGCCGGGTCAGACACCAGACGATCGGGCCCTCGGTCCGGGCGGCGATGCCGGCAGCAAACAACGCAGCCGCTGCGCCATCGACGGTGCCAGCCCCGCCGCCGGCAAATTCATGCAGGGCGCCATGGGCAAGCCCGCCGCCGGGCAAGATTGTATCGATCTCCGCAACGCCAAACGGTAGACAGCCAGCTTTCTTCGCGCTTTCGCCTTCTATGGCCGAGATGCGGTCACGCAGGTCTGCCAAAACTTGGGCACGGACAGCCGACATCGGTCGCGGAATCCTTCCGGTTCGCGGTGGTTGGAAAAGGACGGCATCATGCCGCCAGAACAGTTGATGTTCTGTATCTGTTCCGTTAGATGGAAAGAGTCAAGCGGCTAAAAAATAGGAATAGAGTCTCACAATTTTAGTAGAACCGGAGAATCTTTGTTTGGAATCAGTTCGCTACGTTTGACTGTGAGAGGAATACAGGATGGCAGAAAATTTCCGGACGCCGTGCCAGCTGTGGATACAATGTGGCGGTCAAGTGAAGTCTGACAGGCCTGCGGCTCGATCTGACCACAACACTGAGAGAGGTGAAGATCCCTGTGATCACCATTGAATGCAGTGCATGCGGGCGTTCAGATGCGCTTCCACAAAAAATACTGGTTCGCAAACATGGTGTGGGAATGACTTTCGTGAGGCTGCGCCGACTAGCCGCCATGGGTTGCAGCCGCCTGAACAACGGTGAGGGTGAACGATGCCACGAGGTTTGCGTGCTTGGAGCGTTCTATGGATTAGCAGAGCGTCAGATGGCTGGAGCGAGTTCGTCTATGGCTAGGCCAGTCTTGTCGTCGAGCGGTTGATGTAATCGATCAAAGGACGCGCTGCCGCGAAAGACCTCACGGTTTCTTCCACGAGATGGGGAGATATCAGCAACTCATCCGAAATGGTACGGCACGCTCCGAAGTGCCTGAGATTGAAGAAATCGAGCGCGTCATGATTTTTGACATAACCCGTGGAAGTCATGTCTAGGCCATCACTCAGGCCGTTCGGAAAATACTTCCTGAACACCGGGCCTTCTACGATCGCTCGCCACTTCCCGGTATGGCTCGCAATCGTCTGCATCAGTATTCGGGCGAGCCTTGCAGGCGGTAAAAGTGCGCCCCCTCCGCTATACGAGCCCTGCGGCGCAACTTTAACAAAGTAGGTTGCCGCAGCATTTTTCAGCGGTGAGACGCGAAAGGTGATCGTGGCGCAGCCCCTGGGCATTGAAGCCGCAAGGCACTTTCGCGGATCTGGATTAGAGTCTCGAATGCGGCTATCGACCTCGCTGGCATCTTCAACCAACCGCACTGCAAATTCGACCAGGTTGCTCCGCGCAAACGCGAGCTCGCTGCGGTTTTCTTGAAGCCAGTCATGCGCAGGATTTTGAGCTGCCTGGGATAAAAGATCTAGAGTAGCTCGGTCGATCATACACGTTCTGTTCCGGATGCCCTTAGCACTCCTTCGATCAGAAAGAGAACAGAAATGTGGCGGCAGGATCCTATTTGCGGACGCAAACTGCGTTTAAACTGAGCACGTTCGTCAGAACGCGATCACAATTCCCGGTGCTGCGTTTGCCTCAAGCTCTCCAATCAGTCTCCTATGCGCGATGGCGACTAAAATCTGACGGCGTCTTTGCCTGCCGCTTTCACTTCATAAAGACGTGCGTCGGCCTCGTTGATGAGACTGGAAACGTCACGCTTGGCAGCAGTCCACACCGCGCCGATACTGGTACGGACGTGCGCGATACCGTATGCGGCTGGAATTGGCTCTCTCATCCGCTCTAGGATCCGTTCGGCAGCCGCCTCGCCCGTCGATCGGTTTCCCGCGACAACCACCACGAATTCATCTCCGCCGGTCCGCGCAACGAGATCATCCTCCCGGACGGCCGAGCGAATTCTGGCAGCGGCGGTCTGCAGCACGATATCTCCCATGGCGTGACCATGGCCATCGTTCACTTCCTTGAACCCATCGAGGTCTAGTGCAAGGACGGCAAAACCGTCTGCAGACTTCAGGCGGGCGAATTCAATTGATAGCCCACGGCGGTTTAACAGCCCGGTTAGAACGTCGGTACGTGCCGTTTCCTCAAGCAATTCAATCCGGCGTCGTTCTTCAGTGAAGTCGATCGCCATTCCAACGATCTTTACTGGCCGCCCGTCACTGTCGCGTAGAAGCCGTCGGTCGCACCGCATCCAGCGTTCGCCGTGGATAGTATCGAGACGATACTCGGCCACATTCTGATCGATGTCACCAGCGATCAGGGGTGCCAGGTCGGCTTGAGCGCCATCGTTTACGTTGACCCTGTCGACGTAGCGCTCAAGATCAAGACGCGCTGCAGTCGGCCCACCAATGAACTTTGCCAGTCGATCCGACGTCTCAAACACGCCAGTCAGGATGTCCATATGCCAAAAACCGCCGCGAACGGCTTCGAGCGCCAGCTCGAGTTGCGCCGCCCGCTCCGCCAGCTGCCGCTCATGGTCCTTGTGGCGAGTGATGTCCTCGATCTGAGATATGAACCGCACGACTTTGCCATCGGCGTTACGCATGGCGGCCACGTGGATGAGGACATGGACGATCTCTCCAAACGGTCGCAAGTAACGCTTTTCGATCGTGTAACCGTCCCGTCTCCCCTGCAGTACCTGTCGAAACAGGATCAGATCGGCCTCGATATCGTCGGGATGGGTAAAGTCTCTAAAGTGCGTTCCGGGCACCTTCTCTGGCGGAAAGGCCAATAGTTTGGCGAATGCTGAGTTGCCGCGAATAATGCGTCCCTCAAGGTCTACGAGGGCAATGCCGATCGGCGCGTTTTCGAAGGCGAAATCGAAAAGTGCCAGTCGGGTGCCGGGATCGTCGTCCGTATAGGGTTCAGCTTCCATCTATCCTCCCGAGACAGGTGCATTACCGCGATAGGTGTAGTTCAGGAGATGATTATCAAGGTGAAGATTGCGGATCTACGGAGATAAGACTCCTGCAAGCGAAGATAGCTGCCACGTCCCAAAACCACCAAAAGGAAAGGCCGCTGAACAGCGAGCCACACAGGTTTCGATCAGCAGGTTCGTTTAACGGCGATCGACGACGCTCTTCAAGGCGTCCTTAGCTTCGCCCTTTGTCTGCTGGGCATCGCCCTTGGCTTGCTCAGCCGCGCCTTTAGCCTGCATGCTGCGATTGTCAGTGGCATCGCCAATCGCCTGCTTTGCTTTACCCGTCAATTCATTGGCCTCGCCTGAAATTTTGTCGGATGTCGAACTCATGGCTTATCTCCTTCATTTTTATTCATCAGCGGTGCGGGCTGCATTAAATCGCTGCCCGGTCGCGATCGCCGGAGAAGTCCGTCGTCGGCTGCCGATCGGACCGACTGAAATCTTAACCGGCTCAGCCGAGATCGTTCCGAGGTCTCAAAGATCGCTTTTACTGAAACAACAGCTGCCGGCCGTAGTTCTCAGCTTTATCGAAAGCGCAGGCGTTGCGGCTTTCCCTTGATCGTGAGGGTCGCGCGAGCCGCTCCTCCATCATTGTTCATCGGAATGAAATACTCTCTTGCTTTATCACCCAGCTGTCACATGTCTGTGGAATGAAGCGGCACGAGATTACATTACCACTAGATGCACGCGGCAAGCCTTGTCTGCCTTTAAACGCGGGGCGTCTGCCAATCGTCCCGCTTCTCGAGGCGCTCGTAACTGCAGGATGGTCAGATCAGCAGGTGCGGCAGGCGCTAAGGAGCCTCGTTCTTGACTCCGACCGAAGCGAGCGCGGCACAGATGGAAAGGTAATTGCTCTCCTGCCCCAAATGACCTGATCTTTACCAGTGCTTGGCCTTGAATGACACCCGAGTTCGAGCGCGCTCGCAAGCTTGGGAACCGTCGCAGAAGCAACCTTCTATTCTTCCACCTTGGCGGCGATCACCGCGCTGCCGCGGCGAACGCCTTCAGCATAGAGAGAGGCGGTTAGGAGACCACCGGCGCCGCTAGCCACCGCGCCGATACCAGCGCCAGTCCCAGCACCTTCGGCAGCGTTGTTTCCTTGACCTTCGATGTCTTGCCTACCGTCCTTGTTTGAGATGATGCTGATGTGATCGGAGGACGCCTGCATCTTCCAGAGCCTTCACGGCATCGCGGGCGCCGTCATAGGAGTGGGAAAGACATGTAATCGTGCGCATTGGGATTTCCGCATTATCTTTATTCTTGTTGTTCGAAGCCCGCTTAACGCGCCATCGTGAGGTGCCCCTGCAAGTGGAGGGCGACGTTGCCGTGCTTGCCACCCTTGCTGCCCATCGCGCGCCACACACCCTGCCGCCAAGCTTGAGACCATATCTACATCAACTTCCTCAAGCATCTAAATGCGCCGTCAAACCGTTAGCCCACTTGCAATTAATCAAAGCACTCAGATAATCTGCAGCGTGCCAATAAGCCGTAAGAGATCGATGACTGAGACAGATCTGCCCACTCGCGAACGTTCGCAGCTTTCCGGTCGCTATACCGAAAGCGGCATAACCGTCATCGTAGAAATCTTCCGTCCATTGGGAAGTGACGGTTGGCGGATGGAGGTCACCACCCTAGAAGACCAGCTCACCGATTGGGATGAGACCTTCGCATCCGCTCAAGAGGCTTGGGACGAATTCATACACGTCGTCACTGCGGAAGGCATCGCGGTATTCCTTTAGCAGCTCCCATTACAGAGAATTGACGAATGATGATCGGCAGCGAGAAACGGCGATTGATTTTCGAACAAGTTCGGCTAAAAGCCGCGTCGAGAGGCTTGCCGATTGACGATAGCGCTGAGTTTTTAGTTTGGGTTGAGCAGTGGATCGCTGGCGACTACGAGATGTCAGAACTTCGGTCTCGATACAACGATCTCACTGCGCGTCGCGCACAGCGGTCAACGTCCACGAGGAATGGCGGCGAAACCACACCGTCGAACAGTGAAGCGGATCTTCGCCGGAATAGAGAGGCTGACCTTTCTGACTCTATCCAGGATGCAGGCTGAGAACGAACCGCATCCTGGCCTGCTGTTTCGCTTCATAAGGAGCGCGTCGGACCCTTTCAGAACCTCCGACACATCGCGCTTCGCATTTGTCAGTTTCCCCAGATGCTCGTGCGGATGTCATCGTATTGATCGGCGATTGCAATCGGCTCCGCATCCGCTTGGGAATGCATTCGGCTGCTGCCTCACTTCGTGCCACAAGATGGGTGCTGTCATCGACGTTGACGTGGT
Source organism: Hyphomicrobiales bacterium (assembly GCA_900469445.1). Lineage (GTDB taxonomy): Bacteria > Pseudomonadota > Alphaproteobacteria > Rhizobiales > Rhizobiaceae > Neorhizobium. The sequence goes on along the minus strand of UBXM01000002.1, from coordinate 24,112 downwards.
TGAAGTGGCGCTCAAGATCCAGCCTGCGGCGGTTGGCCCACCGATAAAATGAGCCATTTGATCGGACGTCTCGAACTTGCCGGTCAGGATGTCCATATGCAAAAGCCGCCGGGAACGGCCTCGAGCGCCAGCTCCAGCGGTTCGTTCAGCAAGCTGGCATCTACCTTCAGCATGGCGCACAGCGGCCACATGGATGCAAAATTGAGCGATCTCTCTTCATGGACGCAGATACCGCTTCTCGATCGTATAACCGTCCCGCCTGCCCCTCCCCTTATTTTAGCGCGACCGTCACGGCGGAGATGGGGTGGGAGGTCTTCGAGTTCGGCAAGCTTGCCATCCTGCTTTAGAAAGACACGCAGGTTCTCTCGGACCGCATCGATTGGCCAGTGTCCGTTAGCGGCTTCCAGGCAATAAACGGAGAAGGGTCTCATAAGCGAGATTTCGCTTTGCCTGCGGCCATTCGTCAAGATAGTCGAACACATCATTCAGTCCGGCAACCTCCTGAACGAAATACCGGCGCTGCGCGTAGATCGGTTTGTCGAACAAAGCGAGTAGCATCACAACCTCCTGTTTTGCTCTGTAACATAGTTTGAGAAACGGGCCCCCGAGATGGGGCCGGCCAAGCAACGACATGCAACGTACTTCGGTCGAGCGTAACATCAACCTGAGAGCACTTCCTATCAGGCGACCTGATGGTCCGCTTCCAGCCGAAGGGACTCGCTGAGGGCAGGTTCAGCGGCGATCTCGATCTTGCGCGGCTTCATAGCTTCCGGCACTTCTCTTTTCAGGGCGTCGAGACGAGCCTCGTAAAGCAAGCCATTGAGATTATCGGGCGGGAGGTAATAGACCTTGTCGTCACCGATCACAGAGGTCGTCGGCAAAACTCATCCTACCTACTTTTTGTTCTTGCCAATGGTTACGCTTAAGCTCCCAAACGACGGTGGCCGACCGTTTGTGATATTGCACAAGCCCTTGAGCCAAGCGTTCATGTCCAGCAACAGGTCTCCTGGGAGAAACGAAAGTGCCATCGCACCAGGCATGGCTCCAAATCAAATGCCGCAGTCAGTGAGCATAAACGTGAGCCTCGATTGCAGCCGAAATGAATGACTCTTTTGCTACCTCGGCCGGAATCATCCCCTCTGCAGCCTGCTTGCAGTCCGCAATGACCTGGGAATAGTGCCAGCCTTCTCCCTCCATCGAAGCAAAGCCTTGAACCCGCGCTCCCGCTTGCCCAAGTTTCCGAAGGTATGGGCTGGCGAGATCCAGGTCATTCAACAGAAAAAGGAAGGGCACACGAAGATCCCGGCTGAGCCCATGGCAAGGCAGGCCGTGAATGGATGGATCGCAACTTATCGGTAGCCAACCCACGGCCCTGACATCGCCAGAGGTGTGGCGCTGCGAGGGACGCAAGCACGGAGGCCATCTAGTTGCAACGTCCACAATGCCTGACTTCGCCATCGTCGCAGTTTAACTGGCCGATCGACCGACGGGGTTTGACGGCCGGCGGCATCTGCCCAGGCAAATACCCCCTCACGTTTCGTGTCCCGGTCGATCACTCCTCGTGAAGCCGAAGCACATCGCGGAATGGCACCCTGTCGATCACTGTGCCGTCTTCTGCAGTGAGTTCGAATGCTTGCCCATCTACCTCTTCTCCGTTGAGCACCTTTTGGGACAAAAGCTCACGAGCGGACTTCACTGCTTCAACGCGAGCCGCATCCAGATTTTCGAAGTCGGCCCCCTCCGGATCTTTTGAAAGACGTTCACCATCACGGATGTGAAAAAAGTAACGAGCCATTGGCTACTCCCTGTTTTTTAATATGAACTTCGATGACGACGATAAGTTTCCCATGGGATTGCAGCGCGCTGAGTAGATGTAAGCTCTTCGCGCCCTAATTACGCTTGGAGCAGTGGTGCCACCGGTTGCCGCTGGGATAGGAGAAAGATCGACATGGCCTGGACGAACAACAGGATTCTCTCGCTGCTTTCCGACGATGTAGCTGCAAGTGTTCGGCCTCATCTCGAGCCAGTGACCTTGCAACAGGGCGAAAGGCTGTTCGAGCCGGACCAGCCGATCCGCTTCGTCCATTTCTTCGAAGGCGGATTGTCTTCCGAGATCGCGGGAGGAGCGGGTGAAAAAAACATCGAGGTCGGCTGCATTGGTCTTGAAGGTTTTTCCGCCGTCCCCGCCATTCTGGGGGTCGACAGCACGCCGCATTTCGCATTCATGCAATGTGGCGGGCCGGCATTGCGGATCGAGGTTACGGTCCTTCGGCAAGCGATGAATGAAAGCCGTCCTATGCGCGAGCTCCTGATGCGGTACGCTCATGTATTCCTGATCCAGGTAGCGACAACTGCCCTCGCCGACGGTCGATACGGGGTCGAACAAAGACTGGCGCGCTGGGTCCTGATGGGACGCGACCGCATTGGATACGAGTTGCCACTGACGCACGACTTCCTGGCGTTGATGCTCGGTGTGCGCCGCCCGAGTGTCACGGATGCCTTGCATCGCCTCGAAGGCGAGCAGGCGATCAAGGCTGAGCGAAGCCTCATACACGTGAAAGACATCGAAAAACTGAAGCAAATCGCTGGCCGCATCTATGGCATTCCCGAAAGTGAATACGATCGTCACATCACACGCGATTGGCGATACTAGCTCGTCTTCCGATTTTAAGAGCCGGGCCACTTTCGGCATCATCCGATTGGACGGATGACGACCTTCACGCATCCATCTCCGGATGTCTTGTAAGCTTCCGGACCATCCTTGATACTGATGCGGTGGGTGCTGAGGGAACGATGGACGGATCTTGCCGTCGACGACAGCTTATCTTTCGAGATGCCGCCGGACCCGGGTCTGCCCGATTTTTAGTGAATGCAGCTGGCACGGTTCAGGCGAGGATTGGATTAGCAATTTCTGCAACCCGGCAGGATCGCGACAGAAGTCAAGCGTGTGATGGATTGTGAAAACCTGTCAAAACTGGCCAACCGGGACACTTGATGTCGAGTGCCGCTGCCCGGGGAAATGAGATGGAGAAGCACCCTCATATAGCGACCTTTGCTCAATTACCCTCAGCCCCGTCACGCCATGGATTGACGAAAAAGACTTCGTATTGGCTGGCTCGGCACAACACCGACAGCCACATTGCTGAGCCGTCATTCGGATCAGATGCCCAAGATCATGATCTGAGACAGCCTCCTAAGCCTTGCACATCCGCATGAAAGCGATACTTGCAGTCCGTTGGCAGGAGGCTTGCGTTGGATACCAAACAGGATCGCATACAGGTGCACCAGCTCGTTGCCGGGCTCAAGGAAGGGGTGATCCTCCTCGATCTTGAACGCAATTTGCTCTGGGCGAACGATGCGGCTTTGACCATGCATGGCCTCGACGACCAGAAGCAGCTTGGGGCGTCCCTTTCGGAGTACCGCTCGCGCTTCGACCTCAAATACCGAAACAATCACAAGGTCGGAGACTGCGACCACCCTGTCGATCGTGTTATCACAACAGGGAGCGCGGCCGAAGTCACGTTGGAGGTACGGCCAACCGAGGGCGACGATCGAAGCTGGATGCACGACTCCAGGTGTTTCATTGTGTCAGAGAACGATAAGAATGCCTATGTCGCTTGGATCATCCAGGACGAGACACGCAGGTACGAAGCCGAGGATCGTTTTGAAGCGGCGTTCAACGCCAATCCCGCGCCCGCGGTGATCTGCAGGCTTTCCGATCTCCGTTACGTGCGGGTCAACCCCGGTTTCCTGGAGATGACTGGGTACAGTCGTAGCGACCTGGTCGGTAAGAGCACCTACGAGATCGACGTGTTGGCGTTTGCAGAGAAACGGGAACTAGCGCTGGCAAAGCTCAAGGAAGGTCGCACCATTCCGCAGATGGAAGCGATCATCCCATTGCCGGAGCATGGAGCAAAACCCGTTATCGTCGCGGGTGAACCGATCGACGTATCGGGTGAGCCGTGCATGCTGTTCTCTTTTGCGGATGTTGAACCACTTAAAAAGTCACAGCAGGTCCTGAAGCAAAGCGAGGAGCGTTTCTCCAAGGCTTTCGGCCTGTCGCCCGTCCCAACGGTTATAGTCCGGACAGACAACTTCGAAGTGATCGAGGCAAACGCCGCATTTTTCAAGCTTATCGGATCGCCCGAGGAACTGGTAATGGGACGAAGCCAAGCGGACCTCGATATGTGGCTCGACAAGGACGTACAAAAGGTTGTCGAGACGGCCTTGCTGAAGGATGGCAGGCTGCGCAACATCGACTTCCGCCTGAAGTCGCGTGATGGCGCGTTAATGGATTGCCTTCTGTCATCGGATGAGATTAAAATTGACGACATTCCCTGCATCATGATGGTGATACAGGACATCACGGATCGGAAGCGATCCGAGGAAGAGCTGATGTCGGCGATCGAGTCGGTCATGGCCGACACCTCCTGGTTCAGTCGCGGCATTGTGGAAAAACTAGCCGCCCTACGCCAGAGGTCTTTTCTCCCGGACACCAGCACCGGAGTGGGGGTCTCGGACCTTACGGAGCGCGAGCAGGATATCCTCGCGCTGATCTGCCAAGGCATGAACGATCAGCAGATGAGCAAGCATCTCGGTTTGTCGAGCTACACCGTGCGTAACCATGTCTCGTCACTCTATCGCAAGATTGGCGTAAACCGCCGCGGTGCCGCGATCCTTTGGGCGAAAGAACGCGGCGTCGGCGATCGTGCACGCACAAAACCTGATAAACTGGTAGAAAAATACCAACATCGATAGTATTTTAAACTCTTGCCCGTCCGCTTCCTCGGCTATAAGTCAAATGCGTGTCCTGCTTCCACCGGCGACGATCGCATTCGTGGCCAACGGACATGACGTTTGTCGGCGAGTACACGGCAGGCGGCGCGGAGCAGTCCTCAGGTACTATTTTGGACAGAGGGTGGCTAAGGAGTTTGATTGCACTAAATGTCGGTCGACCCCGCCGCATAGGCATGGTGCTCTTTGGCAAGGCTTGGTCTGGCTTACCTGCTACGACCCCGGTATGAAAGCGAGTAGCCGACGTTGGTGTACGACAGATCGAAGGTTGATCTTACGAACTGCGATCGCGAGCCGATCCATATTCCAGGAAGCATCCAGCCCCACGGTGCAATGATCGTTCTGTCTGAGGACGGACTGGTCGAGTTCGTGTCGCAGAACATCGCCGAGTTCCTCGGAGACACCAATCAGGACTATCACGGCGCCGAACTTTCTGACGTGGTCGGCAATTCCGTCGCCCACGATATCGGCAATGCGATTGCCCGCGCCGGAACCGGTCAGACCGCTGGTGTCGTTCTAAAGGCAAAAGTGGGAGACAGCGTTGATCCTGCCGACATTACGGTTCACCGTTACAAAGAGCGCACTTACCTTGAATTCGAGAAACCCGCTTCGATCGCGGACAGTGAGGTCGCGCTTCATCTGACACAGTCACTGGTGCGTCGTGTCGACAGCTATAGGCAGTTCGATCCGCTATTCAAGGCCGTGGCACGTCTCGTTCGCGCCATGCTCGGCTACGATCGTGTTATGGTCTACCGTTTCCTGCATAACGGCGCGGGTCGCGTCGTCGCCGAAGCCAAGGACCCTTCGCTCGGGAGTTTTCTAGGCCAGCACTTCCCGGTCTCCGACATTCCGGTTCAGGCGAGAGAACTCTACGTGAAGAACTGGGTGCGCGTCATCGGTGATGCGTCCTTCGTGCCGGTCCCACTTGTTCCGGACATCAAGGAAGGCGACGCGGCCGTGGACTTGTCGTTCTCCCATCTTCGCAGCGTTTCTCCGATCCACTGCGAGTACCTCCGCAACATGGGCGTCGCTGCGTCTATGTCGATTTCCATTGTCGTGGACGGGGAACTTTGGGGCTTGATCGCCTGCCATCACAACACGCCGAAACACCTCTCGATCCCACTCAGGATCGCCGCCGAACTCTTTGCGCAATATTTCTCGCTCCACGTGACGTCAATTGAAAACAGGACGCAAAAGGTGTCCGCGGCCGCCACGCGTGGCCAGCTTGACGCTATCATCGACGGTGTCGACCCGGAGGTTCCAGTCGAGATCACACTGCGCGAAAGGCTTCGCGAATTCTCGTCGCTCATCGACAGCGATGGCGCGGGCCTATGGTCACGCGGACAATGGGCATCCTTTGGGGTGACACCGGCGGAGGAACTTGTACCCAAGCTGATGGTGCGCATATCGGAGAAGGCGGGCAGAAGCATCTGGCATACACAATCTTTAAGAGAGGAGTTAGGCAAGGCCTATGGAACACGGGTCGCCGGGCTGATCGCAATCCCGATCTCCGTCTCGTCGCCCGACTATCTCGTGATGTTCCGGAGCGAGGAAGCTCACCAGATCGAATGGGCGGGCGAGCCGCGCAAACATGAGTTGATGACCGACAACCAGCAACGCCTGAGCCCACGTGGCAGTTTCGATACCTGGCGGGAAGACGTTCGCTTCAAATCTCTGCCCTGGACAAGCGCGGATATTGTCGTCGCGGACTCGATCAGAAGCTATGTTCGCGATGTCATGCTTTCCCACAACGACGCGACTGAAGAGCGTCGGGAGAAGACAGAAAGTCAGAGGGTCTTGCTGAATTCCGAGCTGAACCATCGGGTGAAGAATATCCTGGCCCTGGTCAAATCGATAGCCACGCAGACGGGAGCCAACGCAGAGTCAGTCGATGACTACGCCAAATCGTTTGAGGGCCGCCTCAGGGCGCTGTCTTTCGCCCACGACCAGTCGTTTTCCGGCACTGAGGGCGGCGAGCTTCGCGACCTTATCGAGGCAGAGGCAGGCATGCATCGCTTCGCGCAGATGCCGGACCGCATCATGATTGAGGGCAGACCCGTGGGCCTCACCGAACGGGCGTTCGGCGTGTTCGCCCTGCTGCTCCACGAGATGATGACCAACGCATCTAAATACGGTAGCCTGTCGGTCCCTTCTGGTAGCCTGAAGATATCTTGGGTGCTTGACGACAACGGCGATTGCGAACTGCATTGGACCGAGAGCGGTGGTCCAGAAGTCTCAAGACCCACGCGCCGTGGCTTTGGGTCTAAGCTTATCGAGAAAACGGTGACGCATGACCTCGACGGGACGGCCGATATCGAGTTCGCCCGTGAGGGACTGAAGGCACGGATCGTACTCCCGAAAGCGCACTTGCGAGCCGTGGCGGCTCGATCCGCAGATTTCGAAGACGAGCAGCCCGTCCCGCTTCTGCCAGTCAGCGAGCTTGATGTCCTTCTTGTAGAGGACCAGTCGCTGATCGCCATAGACACGGAAGAACTGCTCCGCGAGCTGGGGGCTGCCAGCGTTAGGGTCGCCGCCACAATGTTCACGGCCCTGCGCTCCCTAAAGGAAAAGAGGCCCGATTGCGCGGTCCTGGACTTGAACCTTGGAAACACGACTTCGGAAACCGTCGCCCTTGAATTGGAGAAACTGGCGATACCTTACGTTTTCGCTACTGGCTATAGGGATAGTGTAAGCATTCCCGATGGGCTGTCGCACGTTCCAGTGGTCCGTAAGCCAGTGGCGCACGGTACTCTGGCACTTGCTCTTGAACAGGCGTTCGTAGCGAAGCGCAACGTCGAGCAGCCGGGAAGCTGAGCTCTTTGCGCTTTTGAGGCCATGGTGGCAATGCGGCAGGGATCGATCATTCGCGAGTATGACCGGTCAGCGGTTGGCCGCGTCGAAGATTGGCCGCCTTGCCTGCGGGCAACGCGGCGCTTATCCTTCAGCCGCCTGTCCCAATCGTCATGCTTTTGGGCGATACAGGCGCAATGATCGACAACGATGCGTATCCAATTTTCGCAGGCGGCGGCCATCCCGACCTCTTGGGCAGCAATGTCCGGAAAGGCTGGCCGGAAGTGGCGGAATTTAACTGCACGTCATGAACGTCGGGCTGGCCGAAGGGAGCCCTGCCTACAACAATATCATCTTCAACACTTAGAATGCGCTTCAAACTATTAACCGCCGGCGGCGGGTGCTGATCTAGGATGCCGTATTGGATCTCAGTCATCAGGTCGTAGGACGGCCCTGCGGGTCGAACCGGCACTGAAGGCAATCGAAACCGAGGTTTTCGACTTTGCCATCCTCGACATCAACCACCCTGGCAAGTCCTCTTTCCTGGTTGCCTATCGCCTCGCCGGGACGGGCATTTCGCGCTAATGTTGAAGCGCGTCTTCCTCGAGTGAAGTCGATCTATCTCGTCAATTCGTGCTGAACATCACCGATTTTCGTATCCGCAGCACGAATGAAAAGCGACACCGACACTGTGAAGGGCTTGAAGGAAACTGAACCGTCGACCAGCATTCCTTGGGCGGGAACTTCTAATCTCAGACAAAATCTGGAAAATCTACTCGGCCCAAGTCCCTATTGAGATCTGTCGTAACCGTTACCGCCAAGCCAATCAGTGACCGTCGGCGGCTCTGTAGAGCTTAAACTCAAATCCTTGCCGAATGCCGCCACAGTCGGCTTGAGGACGGGAGAGCGATCCACCCTTCTTGTGCGGCGTCACGCGCCGCCCAATTTAATCCGCTTGTTTTCGTGATGGTACGGTTTCGCAAATTGCCGCGACTGATTTTCTGGGATATTGAGCACTTATGTAAGGTGATGGATAGGCGAATGACTGTTTTGGAAGGTATCAGCAAATCTCGCACGGGCATCGTCGGTTTCGATGAGTTGACACTTGGCGGTTTGCCGACGGGTCGTCCCACTCTTGTTTGCGGTACCGCAGGTTGCGGCAAAACCCTTTTTGCATCGACGTTCCTGTTGAATGGTGCGCGTGACATGGACGAGCCCGGCGTCTTTGTGACTTTCGAAGAACGTCCGTCAGATATCATAAGCAACGTTAATTCGTTAGGCTTTGATGTCGAGCAGCTAGTGGATCAAGGAAAAATCTACCTTGAACATATTTCGATTGATCCGTCCGAACTTGAGGAGATTGGTGACTACGACCTCGAAGGTCTATTTCTTCGGCTTGAGCTTGCCATTGATCAGGTCGGAGCAAAAAGGATCGTTCTTGATACAATTGAGAGCCTTTTTTCGGCTTTTACTAACCCTGCCATTTTGCGTGCTGAAATTCGCAGGTTGTTCGATTGGCTCAAGGACAAGGGATTAACGACAATTATAACGGGTGAACGCGGCGATGGCTCGTTAACGCGCCAAGGCTTAGAAGAGTATGTCTCCGATTGCGTGATCCTTCTCGACCATCGCGTGCAAAATCAAATTTCGACGCGACGTCTTCGGATCGTCAAGTACCGCGGCACGGCGCATGGCACCAATGAGGTGCCCTTCCTGATAGACCAGGATGGGTTTAGCGTACTTCCGATCAGCAGTCTTGGCCTCAACCACAAAGTATCGGACGAGCGTATTTCCTCCGGTGTCGAAGACCTGGACGCTATGTTGTCTGGCGGCGGCTTCCACCGCGGCACGAGCATATTGCTGAGTGGTGTCGCAGGGTCGGGTAAGAGCTCTCTTTCGGCCTCATTCGCGGCGGCTGCATGTGAACGTGGCGAAAAAGCGATCTATTTCTCCTTCGAGGAATCGGTCGATCAGACAGTGAGAAACATGAGGTCGATTGGAACTGACCTTCAAAAGCACATAGATGGCGGTCTTCTTCATTATGTCGCGGCCCGGCCGACTTTCTACAGCCTCGAAATGCATCTGGCGGTCATGTTGCGTGAAATCGCCCGTGTAGAGCCATCAATCGTTGTGCTGGATCCTATTTCGGCTTTCATGGGAAGTGGTGAGCAGCTCGAAGTGCAATCGATGCTCCTTCGGATGGTCGACTTTCTGAAATCTCGCGGGACAACAGCAGTCTTCACCCACTTGATGCATTCACAAACGGGCTCAACGGAGACCGATGTCGGCCTTTCGTCGCTGATGGATGCATGGATCCTGCTACTAAACCGAGAGATAGGTGGAGAGTTCAATCGCGAACTTTACCTGCTTAAAGCACGCGGGCTATCCCACTCAAATCAGGTTCGCGAATTCGTCATGTCCAATACGGGAATTTCCTTGCTTGCGCCCTATATTGGCGATGGCAGGGCTCTGACCGGATCCATGCGGCAGTCGGAAGAGGCGAAAGCGCGACGGAGCGAAGTCGAAAGGCGTGCTGAAGTAACAAGACAGGCCGAGCGCATCAAGCATCGCCGTCGCAAGGCGTTGGCACAGATTGAAGCACTCCAGGCTGAGCTTGATGCTGATGAGATTGAATTAAACACTGTTACGGAGGCTGAAGAGGTGTATCTCGAGCAATCCGCAATGGATCAACAGCAAATGGAGAAAAGCCGTCGCGTAGACGGTTAGGACGATCATGGAAACCTCGGAAACACAAGACGCGCGCGGCCCCAAGAAACTCGTCCTTTATGTTGCTGGTGAGACGCCTAAGTCCTTGGCTGCAATCAAAAACCTGGAGAAGATTTGCACCGAGAATCTGCCAGGAAAATACGTAATTGAGGTTGTCGATCTAAAGAAATCTCCCCAGCTTGCGCGCGAGCACAATATTGTTGCAATCCCGACCCTCGTGCGGGAATTGCCTACTCCGATCAGAAAAATTATTGGCGACCTTTCAAATTCGGAAAAGGTGCTGGTCAATCTTCAGGTAAGCGAAAACGAATGAGCAATGGCAGGCCTGACCTTTCGAAAGATGAACTCTATCGGCGGTTGGAGGAGGCGGAAGACATAATCCGCGCCATACGTGAGGGCGAGATTGATGCTCTTGTGATACGAAAGAGCTCTGTCACCGACGAAGTGTTCACGCTCGATGGCAACGATTCCTACCGGTCCTTTATGGAGGCAATGGACATTGGAGCTGCTGCTTTCGATAGCCACGGGAACCTCCTCTATTGCAACGGGGCCTTGTGCGCGCTGCTTGATGTGTCCAAACCATCCGTTGCCGACAGCGGGTTCTGGAACGCCTTCGATGACGTAAATCGCGCGATCGTCAATAACGCTTTGCGCGCGGCTCGCGAACAAAAGACCACCTGCGAGGTACAGATCAGCGTCTCTGGTCACCTGCGCCGCCTTTTGCTGAATTCCGACGCTCTCCAGCTTGGCGTCAACGATGCAGTCGCGGTCACTTTTACCGACATTACCGACCGCATCCAGGCCGAACGAAGTCAGGAGGCGGAACGAACGGCGCTCGCTATTCTCGCCTCCGCTGCCGAGGCGGTTATCGTTACCGATATCGATGGCATCGTATCACACGCAAATGCGGCAGCCATGACCCTAGCATCCTGTGATCCCGTCGGTCTGTCTTTTGGTGAAGCCTTCGGTCTGGAATTTTCAGCAGCCACCGGGTTGATGCAGGGAGACGATTTCATTGCGCTCGCTGTAGCTGGCCAATCCGTCCAAGGGGTTGAAGCATTGGCGCCGCGAGGCCGCATATCCCGAGACGTTCTCGTCAGTGCGGCTCCTTTGCGCGTTGCTGAAAACCAGACGAAAGGTGCAGTGGCGACCTTGGTTGACCTTTCGGCAAGAAAGTCTGCCGAACGCCAGCAACTTCTTCTGATGCGCGAACTCGATCATCGGGTGAAAAATACCCTCGCGCTCGTCGTGTCGATATCTAACCGGACCGCGTCAACCGAAGACACCATCGAAGGTTTTCGTGAGTCATTTTCTGGCCGCATCCATGCGCTCGCGGCCACTCACAATATTCTTGCGGATCGGTCTTGGTCGTCTATCCGTCTCAGTGAACTAGTGGCCGCAGAACTTGCACCTTTTGTTGAAAACTATCATCGGAGATTTTCGATAGATGGCAGCGATGTGGAGATTCTGCCGCGAGCAGCGGTCCCGCTTGGGCTGATAATTCACGAGCTGGCGACAAATGCCGCCAAATATGGCGCCTTAACAAGCGAAAGCGGAACGATCGCGGTGCAACTTGATTCGGAGCCCGAAGGTGAAAGCCGTCTGATCCGTTGGATCGAACGCGGAGGACCTGAAGTCTCGCCACCGACGCGAAGAGGGTTTGGCCATACCGTCATCGAACGAAGCCTGAAATATTCACCCGCCGGCGGCGCGCAAATCGATTTCGCTCCATCCGGTGTAACGTGCTCGATCAGAATACCGGCTGAAGATGTTGTGGCCACATCGCCTGTCTCGTAGAATTATGTAGAGGTCGGCGGCTCAAAGGCGTCGCCTGCCTTTAGTGGAGAGGAACTGGACGGTGGATCCGCGGTTTAAGGTCTTGAACAGATCGAACCTTGTCTGCCAGCAATTCCAAAAGGGTAACTTTTTGCAGGAACTCAAAATCGGGTCATCTCCGGCCGATCGAAGCCGAACATTTGATGCTCCTCGGCTGCACGATGCTCTCCAGGTATCCCTATCGTTCGAACGAGAAGCGCCGATCTTTCTTCGGCCCAGCGCCTATGAGGGCTATGATCACGACGAAACCGGTCAGGCGTTCTGTGGGGCATTGATGAATTGGGGAGTGGGTCCAGCCCAACATAACGCACTGTGTAGATCAAGACCCCCGCAGGCAAACGATGGGCAGCGACAACGGAAGGCACCGAAGAGCCAGTGGCAGCCAGACCACGAGCTTATTGGTAAATCCGGCGCCCGCGAAACCGACCGCATAAGATCCAGTTCCGAACAATAATAACCTAAAATGCGCCCTTAAACGCTTAGGTGACGCCCGCGACTGCGCGCGAGAGAGCCTCTTGGGCTCATCCTGAGTGTTGGTCTACCCATAAAGCTGCTGCGGCCATAATTGATCTATGAATGAGGCACCGAAGCGCGTCCGCAAGGTTGTCTCCGCCTCGTCTCCTTTGAAATCTACGATGAGTCGTAAGCACTCTGGCCAATCGATTATGCGCAGGTTAGTTTTGTATGATGGATGATGCGAAACAATACCTTGGAGGCTCAGCGCTCGTTGGCGGCGGTCAAATGGGCGACGCTATTAGAAAGATGGACTGGGGGTCGACACCGCTTGGGCCAATCGGCTCATGGCCTGCGGACTTAAGGGCTAACGTCCAGACAATGCTGGCCTCACCAGTGCCGATGGCGGTGCTCTGGGGTCCTGAAGGGATACTCATTTATAACGACGGCTACGCGGCGATTTGCGGACCGCGCCACCCGGCCGCACTCGGCAGCAAGCTGCTGGAAGTCTGGCCTGAAGCTGCCGACTTCAATGCACGCGTGATTGCTGCAGGTTTGCGTGGTGAGCCGCTGAGCTTCCATGCTCAGGAGCTTGAGCTCTGGAGGCATGAAAGGGCTGAACAGGTCTGGATGGACCTAGAGTATCTGCCGATACGGAATGGCAACGGCCAGCCGATAGGCTCGCTTGCGATGGTCTTCGATATCACGCAGCGCGTGCTCGCGGAACGGCGACTAGCGCAAAGCGAAGAACTGTACCGGTTCCTCGACGATCTTGGCCAGGCTGTCGCCGGCCTGCATGATGCAGATGAAGTTCTTGCCGTCACGACACGCATGGTCGCCGCGCATCTGTGCCTCTCCAACTGCGCTTACGCCGATATGGATCCCGATCAGGACGGCTTTACGATCCGTGGCAACTGGCACGCGCCGGGATCGGCATCGATCATCGGGCATTACAGCCTTGCCGACTTCGGGGAGCTCGCGGTTCAGGAACTGTCGGCAGGCCGACCACTGATCATCAACGACAATCTGGCAGAGATCGCGCCTGAAGAGGCGAAGACTTTTCAGGATATCGGCATCGCTGCGACGATCTGCATGCCGCTGGTAAAAAACGGCCGGTTAGCCGCTTTGATGGCTATTCATGACAGGAAGCCGCATAAATGGTCCGGCTATGAACTGAATCTTATTCGCGAAGTCACGGAAAGATCATGGGCGCATGTCGAGCGCGTTGGGGCAGAAGCCAACCTTCGCGCGAGTGAAGCGCAACTGCGACTGGCCATCGATGCGGCCGAGATTGGCCTTTGGGACGTGGACGTGGTTGCCGACACCATTTTCTGGCCGCCGCGCGTCAAGGCGATGTTCGGTATTTCACCCGACATGGCTGTTTCAATGCAAGACTATTACGCCGGCATTCATCCAGATGACGTCGAACACACTTCGGCCGCCTACGCGGCAGCTGCAGACCCTACGGTGCGAGCCGTCTACGACGTCGAATATCGGACGATCGGTAAGGAAGATAGGATTGTTCGCTGGGTCGCGGCAAAGGGGCGTGGCGTTTTCAATGGGGACCGCTGTCTGCGGGTCATCGGAACCGCGATAGACATTACCGAACGCAAGAAGATCGAGCTTGCCGTTCGCGAACTAAATGAAACGTTGGAAGCGCGCGTCGCCGAGGGTCTGGCGGAACGCAAACTTCTCGCTGATGTGGTTGAGAACACGACAGCCATCATCTTTGTGGCGGACCATGAATACCGTTGGTTGGCGATGAACAAGGCAGGGGCCAAGGCTTTTGAACAAGTTTATGGCGTGCACCCGGTGATCGGCGCCTCCATGCTCGACGTGCTTGATCATCTGCCTGAGCAACGAGAGCATGTGCGTCGCACTTGGTCGCGGGCACTCGCGGGCGAAGAATTCACATTGCTGGATGAGTTCGGAGACGTCAGACTGTCGAAGCGTTGTTTCGAGCTTAACTTCAATGTTCTGCGAGATGCTGCGGGGCATCAAATCGGCGCTTACCAGATCGCATACGACGTCACCGATCGCCTGGCAGAGCAACGCCGCCTGGCGGATGCAGAGGAACAGCTTCGACAGTCGCAGAAAGTCGAGGCACTCGGCCAACTGACCGGTGGCGTTGCCCATGACTTCAACAACTTGCTGACCCCGATTATCGGCTCTCTCGACATGCTGGTGCGCAGACAAATTGGCAACGATCGTGAACGCAAGCTGATCGGTGGAGCGCTACAGTCGGCCGAGCGCGCCCGAATTCTCGTCCAGCGCCTTCTCGCTTTCGCTCGGCGACAGCCGCTTCAGCCCACTGCGATCGACGTGAAAACGTTGGTAACCGGCATGGGTGAATTGGTCAGTAGCACGACGGGTCCGCAAATCCTGGTCGCAATCGATACACCAGAAGATTTGCCGGCCGCGCGGGCTGATTACAACCAGGTGGAGATGGCGCTCCTGAACCTGAGCGTCAACGCCCGGGACGCTATGCCAACCGGCGGCACTTTACGCATTAGCGCGAGTTCGCGTGAGATCTATGCAACTGAACAGAGTGATCTGAAGCGCGGTCGCTACGTGACAATCTCGGTGGCCGACACTGGTGAAGGTATGAGCGAGGAGACCATGGCGCGCGCAATCGAGCCCTTCTTCTCGACGAAGGGTTTGGGACAAGGGACTGGCCTCGGACTTTCGATGGTACATGGTCTCGCTCAGCAACTGGGCGGCGCGATACGGATCTTCAGCCGGCTAGGGGTAGGTACGAATGTTGAGCTCTGGTTGCCCGAGGCCAACGACGTTCCTGTTCCTTTTCCAAAAAACGCGGAAGGAAGCGCGGCATCCCTCACCCATCGCGGGACAGTATTGCTCGTCGACGACGAAGATGTCGTTCGCACTAGCGCAGCCCATATGCTCGACGAGCTCGGTTTCGATGTCGTTGAAGCTCCGAGCGCAGAAGCCGCATTGGTTGCGCTCGACCGTATGCCGGACGTGAAGCTGCTCGTCACCGACCACCTGATGCCAGGCATCGATGGGGTAGAATTAGCGCGCCGTGTGAAGCTGAACCGGCCGAATCTGCCTTGCCTGATCATTTCTGGATATGCAGACGTTGATGGCATCGCCCCGGATCTCCCCAGATTGACAAAGCCGTTCAAGATCGAAGAGCTTAGGGAAGCCTTGGCCACGACAGGTTTCGGATCAAGTTAAGTCTCGATGGTCCAACGCCTGAAAGCGCCCTTTGAGAACGAGACGACGCATATCGTTATCGGAGCAAGCATCGGCGTAGCCTCTGCAACCCGCTCTAGCGATCCTGGTGAATTGACCCGCCGGGCCGATATCGCTCTCTATCACGCCAAGGCGGCAGGCAGGAATACGTATGATGCCCTGTTCGGAGAGCATATGGATGAGCTGCTACGCAGACGCAGAGCGTTGAAAAACAGCTTACGTTTGGCCATCGAGACCCGACCTCAGATCGAAACAATCTACCAGCCCGTGTTTACAGCAAGGAGCGGGGTACTCTGCTCACTGGAGACGCTTGCGCGCTTGAACCACCCGAACCTTGGTCAAATCAGCCCCAACCTAATCATCCCGCTGGCGGAGGATATTGGAATCATCAGCAAAGTCGGCGCCGTCGTGTTGGATGTCGCGAGCAGTAAACGTTTGCTTCGCGATTGACGACTTCGGGATGGGGTACTCGTCACTTGCCGTGTACAGAAGGGCGATATCGACCGTATCAAGATCGACAAGTCCTTTATCGATGAGATGCATCGCAGCGATAGCAGAGCCCTTTTTGTCGCATCGACATGGCTCGAGCAAAAGAGATCACCGCGGATGGTGTCGAGACAATTGAGCAACGAGCGGCTCTCGAAATACTCGGCTATGACGACCTTCACGGCTTTTTCTCTCGCGGCGCTTGCCGCGCCAGGCTATGGTGGCGCTTGTAACCGGCACCACCAATTGCTTGGGCACCGATCGCTCCAACCAAACCTAAAACAGAAACTAAGCGGCCTGAGCAAGTTCTCCTGGTACGCAAAATATGTCTCGCAGCGCGTCGAGAATGATCATAGCTGAAGTCGAGGTACAGGAGTAGTGAAGCGTCTGCGCCTCACGCCTGACCTTTACGAGTTTAAAGTCGCGAAACTTTTTCAAGTGCTGCGACAACGCTGACTGACTTAGTCCCACCCGAGTTGCCAAAGAGCTGACGTCCCACTCCCGTTCGACGATCAATTCAAGGATCTCTAGCCTCTTCTCGTTAGCCATAAGAGATAGAAGGCCGGCAGCATGAGCTACCTCAAACATATAGACAGGGGTCACGATTATTCTCGTATCACTGGTAACGGCGCAAGGCGATTCGAGCGCCCCAGAGAGAATATCTGATTTTAGTGATATGTATATAACGGTAAAGGAGCCGCGCTTTGACCCTCCCTCGAGATGATTCAATAACAAGGCCCGCTCTCAGGCGAAGCACGAGTTCAGAGGTGACATTTTCCTTGCTTTAGGCAACACTTAAGTATCTCTACGGCGACCGGCCACCCTAAGTGAAATGGCGCCGAGTATTCCCGACGTCAAAGATCCGACCAGAATGCCGATCTTCACATGGTCCTGCACCCCTGGGTCGTTAAACGCCAGCAGGCCGATGAACAACGACATGGTGAAACCTATACCGCACAGAAGCGCAACACCGGTCATCTGCGCCCAACTTGCATGCGCGGGCAAGTCAGCGAGGTTCAGCCTCACGAGGAGCGCCACGGTACCAAGAACGCCGACCAGTTTACCCAGCAGCAGCCCGGCTGCGACGCCCATGGTGAGCGGCTCTGTCAGCACCGACAAGGAAACGCCGACGAAGGAGACGCCCGCGTTGGCGAACCCGAATATTGGGACGATGACGAAAGCGACGGGCTTGTGCAGCTTGTGCTCCAGCCTGTGCAGCGGCGATTCTGCGTGCGCCGCCTCGG
Organism: Hyphomicrobiales bacterium; assembly: GCA_900469445.1. Classification (GTDB taxonomy): domain Bacteria; phylum Pseudomonadota; class Alphaproteobacteria; order Rhizobiales; family Rhizobiaceae; genus Neorhizobium. The sequence goes on along the minus strand of UBXM01000002.1, from coordinate 6,566 downwards.
GCGTTCCAGGTGTCAGCTTGAGCGGAATTGTCAGCGCAAGGATGACACCAGCCAATGTCGCGTGAACGCCGGAGGCAAAAACGAGCACCCAGAGCACGGCACCGAGGACAAGGTAGGGCCACAATGCCTTCACGCCCATCCGATTGAAGATGACGAGATTTCCGACAACGATGGCGGCGGTGGCAAGCGCCAGCAGATTGAGGTCAGCGGTATAGAAAAGAGCAATGACGACGACGGCACCCAGATCGTCGATGATCGCGAGTGCGGCAAGGAAGATTTTGAGCGAGGCCGGGACGCGCTTTCCAAACAGCGACAGGACCCCGAGTGCGAATGCAATATCGGTCGCCGTTGGAATAGCCCACCCTCTGATCGCCGCTGTGTTATTCCAGTTGAAATAGATGTAAATTAGCGCCGGAAACAGCATGCCACCCGCTGCAGCAGCACCTGGGAGAATGCGTCTGCTCCAGCTCGAAAGCTGGCCATCGAGCATTTCGCGCTTGATCTCCAACCCGACCAACAGGAAGAACACCGCCATCAGCGCGTCATTGATCCAATGCTGGACACTAAGCGGGCCGATATAGACATGAAGCATGTGGAAATAGGCATCGGCCAGAGGCGAATTTGCTGTCGCGATCGCCAACGCTGCGACGAACATCAAGATGATGCCGCCAGAGGCTTCATTATCAAGAAAGTGGCGGAGAGTGGATTGAATGCGGCCCTTCGCGAGTGTCGAAGACATGGGTTCGCGCTCCTTGTGAGAGGTTGATCGAAGTCTCCGTGGATTTCGGGGGAACCCGCAGCACCGCAGCACGCGCTGTGATGAGCAATCTAGCGTACCGGCCTCTCATTTTCCATAGCGTAGCGAGAGGAATCGCGCGGTAGCGACGGAAGCCCGCAGTGTTTAAGCTCTTGGACGGGTACGGACCGATGACCCGCTCTTGTCCACGAAACCTGGAACTTAAATGTCTCAGGTCATAAGGCATGACGGGACGGGTTTGATCACAGTCGAGATAAGACGGGTCATAGATGAGTAAGCGGGATCAAGATCTCACAGTTGTTCAAGATAATTCGCTGCGCCTCACGCCCCTACGCTTTTACCAGAGATCATTTGTCGAATCGCATTCCAATAGCGGGACGTCGAAGCTGTTACTTGAGAAATCGGACTGAGACTATCAGCGGAGCTTTTATCTGCGCGTGACGCTGGGCTGTGTCGGACGGGCCTACACCCGGTATAGCTTTTCGAGAGCATCGAGCACCTTGCCTACCCCTTCATGCCGGCAGGAATAGTAAACCGTCTGGGCCACCCGACGTGTAGAGACGAGTTGCAAATCTCGCATTTTCTTTAGGTGTTGTGATAGAGCCGATTGACTCATCTGCAGCTCTCTGGCCAGCGAGGTCACGTCCCACTCGGCCTCGCACAATAAACTTAAAATGAGCATGCGACTTTTGTTTGCGAGTATCCCAAGCAATGCAGCGGCATCTTGCAGCGACTCTAGGTTGTTCACCTCTCATCCCTTCCGTAGTAGTCTTTGTTCAACCACAAACGTGCTTGCCCCACTGACGCACGGCCAATCGCACGACCTCACCGAAACATAACCGCGACTCAGATTTTTGTTCAATAGAGTCTGACCGATAGTTTGAGGCTAAGCTCGCCTAAGTCCTGAGCAGCCCTACTTCTCTCGCCGCATTCAGAAAGGCTTGGGCCGCGACCACAGAGCTGACCTTGCCCCTGAGCGCACCAAGGCAAGCTAGTTTCGCGACCTTGAATTTTTTCCCCGCGGGTCGGGGCCAGCAGGTCATCAAGACTTCTAGGGCTTCACGGCTATTGCCGACGCGTTTAAAGTGGTCGCCACAATCGAGGCTGATCTCATAAGTGGCTTCCCAAAGGTCGTTTTGCATAAACTTGCTCCTGGTCCCAGCCTCCTTTTCCTCGAACGTAGATGCTCACGGCTCGTTCCAGAGTAGGACTTCAGTCCCACATGGCGCTGTTGCGCTGCCAGAGCGACCTACGAGGTCCGGCTTAACTGCTAGGAAAATGTTTTCGACGATCTCAGTCGCATTGTTGAAAAGGTTTAGCTTTTTCTCTCGTTTTACCGAAAAAGCCTCGGTGGAATTGCTTAGATCCTTGCGCGAAACCTCTGCCATCGCCCGCCGGCCGTTCGGTTGAGATTTCGAGCCAAAGGTCCAGCGGGAGTGGACTTTCAGCCTTGCCGCAACATATGACCAAGGGCATCGTCACCCCCTCCCAATCGCAGATTGAGGCAGGCATGGTGGGCTCAACAGGGAGGATAATCATGAAACGCATCTTTATCATCAGCCTCATGGCGGCATCTCTCGCCGCCTGCACTGCAACCGAGCAAGGAGCGGGTGTCGGAGCGGCCACCGGGGCTGTGATCGGCGGCGTCGCCACCGGCAATGTCCGCGGCGCAGCAGTCGGCGCCGCAATTGGCGGTGTCTCGGGTGCTTTGATCGGCAGGGTCGCAGAGCAGCCTGGCCGCTGCTACTACCGTGACCGATATGGACGCCGGTATGTTGACCGCTGCTAAGTAGTAACACGATCTGAGCATGTGAAGCGGAAGTTTCACATGCCTTTATCTTCGGCCAAAACGCCCCTCACCGACGAGCAGCCGGGGGACGTGTCCCATCCGTCAAATTGGCGGGAACCGAGTGGCGATAAGGCCGAATACAATCTGTCACTCGTCTCCGATATATCTGGCTCGAATCTCGTTCTTGCCAGCATCGGGTCGATTGCGCGCTAGATCAGACATCGAATCTCGGGGTCAAGGGCAGTCGGCGGTCCTGCGACCTTCAGAAGAACGAGACTACGCATTTCTGGAACCCTTCGAACAATCCCAGGGCCCACTAAACCACAAAAACGCATCTGGTCATTCGCGTCGACCCAACATAGTCGCAGAACTTCCCCGGCGTCCGCAGGACCAGTGGCGACGGAATTTGCCAAAGGCACATCCGCAGATTGGATACCAAAATTTACGGCAATTTAGAGTTCGCAATTGCACCCGTTTTCTGGATGATGACCTCGTTCGGACATTGGTCAAAACAGCGAGGGCCTATGGTCGGACCGTCAGTGCGACTGACGGCCCAAGCAGGAACAACAGTCTCAATCTCCTGTTTCTCAACCAGCTTCGGGAACGCGATGTGCGTCAGAAGCTGGAGGAAAACCAAGGAGATGAGCATGAATATCGCAGTACGTGCGGCGTTGGCCGCAGCACTTCTTACAGGTACAGCCTTGTCGGCTTATGCCCAGACCAGCAGCACGGTCGGTACCGGGGGCACTTCAGCGGGTGGCGGAACATCCAGCAGCTCCGTTGGCACCGGCGGCAGCTCCGCCGGCGGTACGAATTGTGCGACTGGCACCGATTGCGGCTCCGGATCCGCATCGACGCTTGGTACCGGCGGCACCTCTGCCGGCGGCGGCACCTCCAGCAGCTCCGTGGGCACCGGCGGTTCGGCCGCAGGCTCCGGCAGCGGTTCGGGCTCCGCCTCGACGCTTGGTACCGGTGGCACGTCTGCCGGTGACGGGCAGTCGAGCAGTTCTGTCGGAACCGGTGGTTCGGCTGCGGGATCAGGTAGTGGTTCTGGTTCGGCGTCCACGCTCGGAACCGGTGGCACCTCGGCTGGCGGCGGCCAGTCCTCAAGCTCGGTGGGTACTGGCGGGAGTTCGGCGGGAGCATCCGGCGACGATCATGGCAAAGGCAAAAAAGGGTGCCCTCCTGGCCAAGCCAAAAAGGACGGCAGTTCCTGCTAATCATCAATGGGCGGAAGCCATAGCGCTTCCGTCCTTTCTTCAGGAGGACCGGGTATGACCTCGGCATCATTCTCACATAAGAGCGCCTTCGCCCTGCCGCTGATTTTCGCGATACTGATAGCCGGTGCGGCTTTGGCCAACGAAACCATCAAGCTCAACGACGGCACTACGTGTAGCGTCATTGAAAGCGGCAGTTCGGCGGGAAATGGGTCATCGACGTCAGTTACCGCTGGCGGCGGTGGCGTGTCGTCTTCGACGACGACCGGCGGCACGACGACAACAGTACAGTCAGGCAATGGCTCAACATCTTCAAGCGCGGGTTCGTCGATTACGACCGGCACCGCCGGTACGCAGTCTTTTTCGACAGCGAGCGTCACCCGTCCTGACGGGACCATCATCACCCGCCGCTCCGACGGGACCTGCGACGTCACGAAACCTACGAAATAGAGGAGAAATCATCATGCGGAAAATCATCTCGATCGCAGGTATTGCCCTGCTCGCCACGGTGTTCTCCACGCCGGTACTCGCACAAGATTGTAGTGCCGCGGGCACTGTGGGGTCTGCTGGCAGCGCCGCTGCAGGCGGAACCTCAGCCAGCACGGTTGGCACAGCGGGTGCCTGCCAGACAGACGGCGGTACGACAACCTCGATCGGTTCTGGCTCTAGTGCTGCCGCCGTGGACGGCAAGTCGAAAAGCCAGACGAAGGTGAACGAGAACCCGAACCAGTTGCGCGCGCAATCCAAAGCCCAGGCCATGGATAGCGGCACCTTTAGTAAGTCGCAGACGAAGACTCGCGTAAAGGGCGATGAACTTCAGAGCAGAACACGCAGCATGTCCCATGTGCCAGGCGAAAAGCCGGTAAAGAGCACCACAGACAGCACCGTGGTGCTACCGCAACCGTGAGAAGCCACAAGTCTGGCGTATGAGCGCAGACGGGCAACCTGCCGCGCACCGAGAAAGGCATTCGGCTGTTTCGTGGCCGCGGCTTCTCCCACAGCTTCGGCCTTAAGTCCGACGCTGGAACGATCGTAACATCAAGGGATTCTAACGCTGCGGATCTCGTCGATGAAGATCCGAGCTAGGAGGAAACCATGCGTAGACTTATTCTGACCGCCGCCTTTGTCTCCGTTTCAGCTTTGTCAGCATTCTCGCAGACCGCGCCTGCAGCCAACACCGAGGGGAACACACCTGCTGTTGCGACCCCCGACACCAAGAACCCGACAGCTCCTGTAGAAGGCGCCAACAGCTTTACAGAAGACCAAGCCAAGGAGCGGATCGAAGAGGCCGGCTACACCGGCGTCAAGGATCTTAAAAAGGACGACAAGGGCATCTGGAACGCCGCGGGCATGAAAGACGGCAAGAGCGTTTCGATAGCACTCGACTATCAGGGCAATGTCGTCGCCAAGTAGCGAAGGGAGATTATCGATGAGAACTGTTACTGGACTTTTTGACGATTATGCCGATGCCAGCGCCGCGGTTGGCGAGCTCGAAACCGCGGGCGTGCGGTCCAACGATATCAGCATTGTTTCAAACAACGCGGATCAGCGGCATGGCGACTCCAACGCCGCGGAAGGAGCAGGAACCGGCGCCGGGATCGGCGCGGTCGTCGGTGGCGCAGGTGGCCTGCTCACCGGTCTCGGCCTGATGGCAATCCCAGGCGTCGGCCCGGTCGTGGCAGCGGGTTGGCTTGCCGCAACCGCCGCTGGCGCTGCAGCCGGCGCGGTTGCTGGTGGGGCCGCCGGCGGTATCATCGGCGGGCTGACGAGCTCCGGCGTCCCGGAACGCGATGCACATTTCTATGCAGAAGGCGTCCGTCGCGGTGGCACACTCGTCACTGCCAAGGTGGAGGACGCTCTGGCACCAGAAGCTGAAGCTATCCTCAAGCGCTCCAACTGGGTCGATCCAATGGAACGTCGCACTTCCTACGAACAGCAGGGATGGACAAGGTTCGACGAAACGCTCGACCCCTATGATGCTCAACAGGTCGAACAGGAAAGGCTTCGCTACCGCCGAGGCGGCATCTGAACTCAGAGAGGGGCGCCTTAAGAGGCGCCCCTTTCGCCGCCCGACAGCTGATTTCATCTCGTATAACGTCGGTAGTGCGACTTATTCGAAGACCTATGAGCTAGGTAGGCGGTATGGGCACATCAGCTACTCTAGCTCAGACCTTGGTCGGTTATCGAATACCGATACCTTTGCTAGGATGAAGATGGTCTACAGGGGAGAAACGAAGTGCAGCTGGAAAATGCAGAGCGGAATGCCCTAACCTGTCTAACGTATCAGCAAAGACAGTTGCTTTTCGCAGCGCTGAAAAGTGAAGTTAATCGCAGCTACTGCATGCTCGATCCTCAAGCACAAAGACGCTGGGCCACCTCAGCCCAGAAGCTCACCGAAATCCTAGAATTCTTCGAGCGTGTGCCTCAAGACGCCCAGGGCTGCTCGATGGTCATGGCCGTGGAACTTGCCTGCGAGTTCACCATTCAAGCTATCCCATCGGAATATGAGAACGCGACCATACACTGATCCTCAGGGCACTGCTCTATCGAAGCGGGCAGCCACGACTTTGTTGGGCGGGCGAAAGACCTTCCTTTCGAAGAGGGGAACAGAGCGACGCCCAAGATCATCAACAAGCGAGCGGGAAGTAGTCTGAGATGGAGTGACCCATGATTTCACGCAGATCGCTCATAGCTGGATTGGCTTTTTTGCATACCGCTGCGCGACCAGCCAGCCTCATCGCGTTGCAGACTGTTGCGAGCGCTAGTCCGGTACTCGCGAGGGGCGGCGGTGGAAACGGCGGTG
>UBXM01000001.1 GCA_900469445.1 Hyphomicrobiales bacterium | reverse complement strand
GCAGGCGGATGAGGGGCGGCTCCGCAAAAGAACATTCACGGAGATATTTCATGGCAATCGAAGGCAAACAGGAAGCGGCTCGTGAGCCGCGTATCCGTCTCGGCATGGTGGGTGGCGGTTCGGGCGCGTTCATCGGCGCGGTGCATCGCATGGCGGCACGGCTGGATGACCGGTATGATCTGATCGCTGGCGCGCTGTCGTCGACACCGGAAAAGGCGGCGGCGTCCGGTCGCGAGCTTGGGCTCGATCCGGCCCGCACCTATGGTTCCTACAAGGACATGGCGATCCGCGAGGCACGGCTGAAGGATGGTATCGAGGCGGTGTCGATCGTCACGCCCAACCATGTGCATTTCGAAGCGGCGCGCGAGTTTCTGAAGCGCGGCATTCACGTCATCTGCGACAAGCCGCTGACCTCCAATCTCAGCGACGCCAAGAAACTGAAAAAGCTGGCGGATGAAAGCGATGCGCTTTTTATCCTCACCCACAATTACACCGGTTATCCGATGGTGCGGCAGGCGCGGGAAATGATCGCCAATGGCGATCTCGGCAAGCTGCGCGTGGTGAATGTGGAATATGCGCAGGACTGGCTGACGGAAGCGGCCGAAGAGACGGGCGCGAAACAGGCGGTGTGGCGCACCGATCCGGCCCAATCGGGTGCCGGCGGTTCTACCGGCGATATCGGCACCCATGCCTATAACCTTGCCTCCTTCGTCACCGGCCTGACGCTGGAAAGCCTTGCCGCCGATCTCGATAGTTTTGTGCCGGGTCGCAGGCTGGATGACAACGCGCATGTGATGTTGCGTTTTGCCGAAGGCGCAAAGGGCATGTTGTGGTGCAGCCAGGTAGCGCCGGGCAATGAGAACGGCCTGAAACTGCGCGTTTATGGCGAAAAGGGCGGGCTGGAATGGTGCCAGGAAAACCCGAACCTGCTCTGGTACACGCCGTTCGGTGAGCCGAAGCGGCTGATCACCCGCAATGGCGCAGGCGCAGGGGCGGCAGCGGCGCGTGTGTCGCGTATTCCCGGCGGTCACCCGGAAGGGTATCTCGAAGCCTTTGCGACGATCTATTCGGAAGCGGCACTTGCCATCAACGCCAAAAAGAACGGCACCAAGCTCGACAAGGCCGTCATCTACCCGACCGTCGATGACGGCGTGAAAGGCGTTGCTTTTGTCGAGGCCTGCGTAGCCTCTTCGAAAAAGAACGGCGCCTGGGTCAAGCTCTGATGCTTTTGACGGGCGGCAGGCCTGCTGCCGCCCGCCTTGCTTTGGTCTCTATCCGCCGATAGAAACGGGGCAGTCAGCAATACCAACAGGATGTGTGCAGCAATGGATTTCATCTCGATCGCAACGCCGCTTTGCCTTGCCATTGAGGAAAATCATATCCATGCCTGCTTCCATAACCCTGTCCAATCTTTCGTGGTCCACGCCTGACGGCCGACCGCTTTTTTCCAATATCGATCTGAGTTTCGGGCCTGAACGGGTCGGGCTTGTCGGCCGCAATGGCGTCGGCAAGACAACGATCCTGAAACTTGTCGCCGGAGACATTAAGCCACAGACGGGTTCGGTTTCAGTCCGGGGCCGGATCGGCATGATGCGCCAAAACGTGCAGGTCGAAAAGCATGCGACGGTTGCCGATCTGTTTGGCGTGACGGCGGAGCTGGCGCTTCTCGGCAAGGCGGTTGCCGGCGATGCGACCGTCGAGGAAATCGCAACCATCGATTGGCTGATTGAAGAACGGATCGCTGCGGCACTGTCCGACGTCGGTCTCGATGCCGGACCGGAGACGCGTCTTGCAGCGCTGTCCGGTGGTCAGCGCACGCGTGCGGGGCTTGCGGCCCTTGTCTTTCGCGAGCCGGATTTTCTGCTTCTGGATGAACCGACCAACAATCTCGACAGGGAGGGGCGCGCAGCCGTCATCGATCTTCTGTCACGCTGGAAGGCGGGGGCGATCGTTGTCAGTCATGACCGTGAACTGCTCGACTGCATGGATGCGATTGTCGAACTGACGACGATCAGTGCCCGGCGTTATGGCGGCAACTGGAGCCGTTTTCAGGAGCGCAAGCAATTGGAGCTTGCCGCCGCTGAGCACGATCTGGCGGATGCGGAAAAGACATTTGACGAGATCGCCCGGATCGCTCAGGTGCAGGTGGAACGCAAGGCCCGCCGGGATGGCGCCGGCAAACGCAAGGCAGACCGGGGCGACATGCCGCGGATTTCTGCGGGTGGGCGGAAGATGCAGAGCGAGGTCACCAGTGGTGAAAACGCGAGGCTGGCGGCGCGGCGCAAGCAACAGGCTTCGGCAGCGATCGTGGAGGCGAGAGAGCGGATCGAGATATTGCAGCCGTTATCAATGCACATTCCGCCGACCGGATTGCCGGTGAACAAGGTCGTGCTGCGGGTCGACCATCTGAGCGTCGGTTATGGCGATGGTCCGCTTGTTCTGTCGGATGTCTCGTTTGATCTGGTCGGGCCGGAACGGGTTGCGGTGATTGGCTCCAACGGATCTGGCAAAACGACGCTGATCCGGGCGATTACCGGTGCCATCGCGCCATCGCAGGGCACGGTGCGCGTATTCACGGATCATGCGCTGCTCGACCAGTCGGTGAGCCTGCTGAATGCCAACGAGACGATCCGGGATAATTTTCGCCGTCTCAATCCGGATGCCGACGAAAATACAGGCAGGGCCGCTCTGGCCCGTTTCATGTTCCGGGCGGATGCTGCCTTGCAGCCGGTTTCAACGTTGAGCGGCGGGCAGTTGCTGCGGGCGGGGCTCGCCTGCGTGCTTGGCGGCAAACGGCCGCCATCCTTGTTGATCCTGGATGAGCCGACCAACCATCTGGATCTCGATTCGATCGCAACCGTGGAACGCGGATTGGCCGCCTATGACGGCGCGCTGCTCGTCATCAGCCACGACGAGATGTTTCTCGATGCGATCGGGATCGCGCGCAGGCTGGAATTGCCTATGCGGGCAAAAAAAGGCTGAGGTGACGCCCTCAGCCTTTCGGGTTATTATTTGCTCTTCATCTTGGCATCGACGCTGACCGGGCCCGGGCCGGCGGCGAAGATGTAGAGGAAGATGAAGCAGAACAGAATGGCTGCCACACCGCCATTCTGCGCCGGGTAGATGCCGCGCGGGAAATGGCCGATGAAATAGGCGCAAGCCATCAGGCCGGAGAGGATGAAGGCTGCATAACGCGTCTTGAAGCCGATGAGCACGCAGAAGCCGAGTACCAGTTCCAGCATGCCGGCGATCCAGGACATCGAACCGACCGGCGGCACGCTCTGGGCGGCGGGGAAATGCAGAATCTTCTGGGTGCCGTAGCTGAAGAGCACCAGTGCGGAGACGGCGCGAAGCAGGCTGAGGAAGTAGGGCTGTGAGCGATCGATGTTCTGGAGCATGACGGTTTCCATTGAGAATGCGGGGAATTGCTCATCCATTGCGGGATGCTGCAATGCAACACAAATCAGTTGAAATCAGCGTGATCCGCTTGATCGCAGACGTGTTCTACGCGTCAGCGAAACATCGACCCCAGCCGCAGAACAAGCTTTCGGTCGAAAAGATTCGGTTTGTCATACATCCAGGTGAGTGCGTCGGACGTTGACCATGCCTTCTTGTAGGGGCGCACGGTGGTCAGTGCGTCGAAGACATCGCAGACGGTGCAGATGCGGACTGCCGTGCCGATCTGTTCGGCTTTCAGGCCCAGAGGATAACCGCTGCCGTCGAGCGCCTCGTGATGCAGGCGGCAGACATCGAGGATGAGATTGGAGACGCCGCCGAGTTTTTTCATGTGGCGGTAACCTATCTCGGGATGGCTGCGGATCATCCGCTTTTCGGCCGCAGTCAATTCGCCCGGCTTGTTGAGAATGGAATTGGGGATCAGCAGCTTGCCGAGATCGTGGAGAATGCCGGCACGACCGATCTCGTTGATGAGATCGTCGTCGAATTCCAGCAGGACCGCCATCTGGGCCATCAGGCCTGCGACGGAAACTGAGTGCAGATAGGTTCCCCTGTCCTTCGTTTTCAGGCGGGTGACCTGCATGAAGAGATCGGGAGCAGACTCGACGGCGCGGCGGGCCGCTGCCGCCGATTCGCTGATCTGCGCCATATCCACCTTGCCCGACACCATGCTTGCCAGCCCCTGACGCATGGTGATCATGGCGTCGTCGAGCGCCTTGTCGGTCTCGGTTTGTGATGATTGATCGAGCGAGGCGAGTTTTGCGTAGCGGGGCGGTGCCCGCTCAAGGAGCGCTGTCACATCTATGCGGCTCTTCTGTCGGCTGACCAGAATATCGGCGGCCGAGGACAGCAGGATCGCTTTGATGTCCTCCTCGGTTTCAAGCATGAACCTGCGCCGGGAAAACTCGCTGCTCGGGCACTCCACCGACTCTATGAAAAGGCCGGGCTGGACAAGATTTTTCGGTAAACGAAGTATCACGCCACTCAATTCCTCGAATTGTGAGGATATTTGACGCTCATGATGATGAATCAATCACCTAAATGGGTGATCGCATTTTTTATTTTTTCGAATGCTGAATATTTTGTTCGCATTCGGTGCCTGGAGCGGGTCGTCAGGCCTCCGCCGAACTTCGAAACGATACGGTATTGCGAAGGGCAGCTACAGAGAGGCCCCGCCACCGATGGTAGCGGGGCCCTGGATTTTTAGTGATGCGCGAGGTCGCGAACAGCCTTCACGTCGGCCGCCGAAACAGCCGGTGCCTTGTTGGTCCAGCCTTCGCGCAGGAAGGTGGCAAGGGCTGCGATTTCCTCGTCAGACAGGCGCTGGTCGTAACCCTGCATGCGCAGCTTCATCGGACGGTCGGCCGTGGAGGGCAGTTCCGCACCGTGGAGGATGACGCTGATCAGGCCCTTCGGCGATTTCGCGGTGACGAGCGAGTTGCCGTCGAGTTCCGGGAAGGTTTCGCCCGCACCCTTGCCGGTTACGAAGTGGCAGCCACCGCAATTGTCGAGATAAAGGCGGGGGCCGAGCGGCATGTCCGGCTTGGCTTCCGTCAGCATCTTCTGGGTTTCGGTGACGACCGGTTCGGCCGGAGCTGCAGCAGCCTGTTCGCCGCCGGTACCGATCTTCTTGAGGTAGGCGGCGATCGCCATGTTGTCCTCATGCGTCATGTACTGCAGCGAGTCACGCACGACGAGCATCATTTCGCCGGTTGCCGTCGAGTGGGCGTTACGGGCAGTCGACAGATAGGCTGCGGTCTGCTCGGTGGTCCACTTCTGCGGGCCGCTTGCCGGACCACGAAGATCAGGTGCGGTGTAACCGTCGATCTCGCCGCCGGTCAGGAAAGCCTTCGAGGTTTCGTCGATGCCGTCCTGTGCCATGAACAGGTTGCGCGGGCTGTGGCAGGCGGCGCAGTGGGCGGCGCCTTCAACCAGGTATTTGCCGCGATTGAACTGCTCATCCTCACCGGCGTTCGGCTTGAAGCCGGGCGCGTAGCTGGCGGCAAGCCAGTTCCAGGCGCGAAGGCCGAAGCGCAGGTTGAACGGGAAGCCCAGCTTGGTCTCTTCGACCTTGTTGGAGACCGGTTCGACCTCATGCATGAAATAGTCGTAGAGGGCGACGATGTCCTCCTCCGACATCTTGCGGTAGTTCTCGTAGGGCATGGCCGGGTAGAGATGCGTACCGTTCGGGGTCACGCCATCGTAGAGCGCCGCGCGAAAATCGTCGAGCGACCAGTTGCCGATGCCGGTTTCCTTGTCGGGCGTGATGTTGGTGGTCCAGATCGTGCCCATCGGGCTCTGGATGGCACGGCCACCCGCAAAAGGCTTGCCGCCTTCATTGGTATGGCAGGCCATGCAGTCGCCTGCGCGCATGACATATTCACCCTGGCCCTTGGCCGGCTTGAAATCGGCGGCAAGCTGGGTGGCCGGTCCGGTCCGCTGCACCGGCACGAAGATGAAGGCGAGAAGGGCGATGACGCCCAGAACGACGAGGACGCCGAGAACGCGAATAAGCTTTTTCATCGTTTCTCTCCTCACACCAGCGGACGCGGATTGGGCAGGTAATCCTTACGGATGGCGTGGGCGGCCCAATAGGCGAGGCCACCGACCATGCCGGTCGGGTTGTACTGCGTGTTCTGCGGGAAGGTGTTGGCCCCCATGACGAACAGGTTATGGCAATCCCAGGACTGCAGGTAACGGTTCAGAACCGAGGTCTTCGGATCGTCGCCGGTGACAGTGCCGCCGGTATTGTGGGTGGTCTGGTAAGGACGGACGTCGAACATGGCGCCTTCCTTCTTGAACCCTTCCTGCATCGTGGTCGGGTTCATCGACTTGGCGACGGGTTCCATCTTCTGCTTCATGAACTGCGTCTGGCGGATTTCGTTCGGATGCCAGTTATAGGTCATGCGCAGCATCGGACGGCCGTGGCGGTCCTTGTAGGTCGGGTCGAGATCGAGATAGTGACCGCGATAGGACATGACGGAGCCGTGGGCGCCGATCGACATCGCATGGCCGTACCATTCACCGATGCCCTTCTTCCAGCCTGCGCCCCAGCTTGGGGTGCCTGCCGGCAGCGGCATCGAGCGGCCCGGTTGACCATTGGTCTGGCCCGCACGCCAGTAGGCGCCACCGACAAAACCTTCCTTGGCGAAGTCGATATTGTCGATACCGAAATCGTCGATGCAGAAGCCGTTGGCGCCGGTGCCGATGAACGGGTTGAAGTCTTCGTCCTTGAAGAACAGCGTGTAGCCACCGGTGATCTGGTAGGCGTAGTTACGGCCGACGACACCTTCATTGGTGTTCGGATCGTAAGGCTGGCCAATGCCAGACACGAGCATCAGGTGAACGTTGTTCAGCGCAAACGCCGTCAGGATGACGAGGTCGGCAGGCTGGAAAACTTCTTCGCCGGTCTTGTGGTCGAAATAGGTGACGCCGGTGACGGTCTTGCCATCGGTCGACTTTTCGACGCGCAGCACTTCCGAGTTGACGCGGTATTCAAAGTTCTTCTTGCGCTTCAGGGCATCGATGATGGCCGTCTGCGGGGAGGATTTTGAATAGTTGTAGCAGCCGTAACGCTCGCAGAAACCACAGTGGTTACACGGGCCCATCTGCATGTTGTATTCGTTCTTGTAGTCCTTGGAGGCAATGCCGCCCGGGCTCGGGAACGGGTGGTAGCCGGCAGCCTTGGCGGCGTCGCGGAATTTGACGCCATCCCAGGTCGAAGGCATGGCCGGCATCGGGTATTCGTCGGAGCGCGGTGCCTCGAACGGGTTGCCGCCCTCGACGATCTTGCCGTTGATATTGCCGGCGGTGCCGGAAATGCCGGCGACCTTTTCGAAGCGGTCGAAATGCGGCTCGAGCTCTTCATAGGACATCGGATAGTCCTGGATCGTCATGTCTTCCGTCATGACGCCTGCGCCGAACTTTTCGGTCACGTAGGACTTCAGGCGATATTCCGACTGCATCGGACGCCAGTTCAGGCCGTTCCAGTGGGTGCCGGCGCCGCCGACACCGGTGCCGAGCAGGAAGGTGCCGAGGCTGCGGTAGGGCAGGGCCTCTTCGTCCAGCGAACGGCGGATGGTGACCGTCGTGTTGGCCGGCTTTTCCATCATGCCGTAGCGGATGCCGTATTTCAGCTCGTCGATCATGTTCGGGTACTGGAAGTTCGGTACCGTGTCCTGATCGTGACCGCGTTCCAGCGCCAGAACCTCGAGACCTTCATTGGCAAGCTCGATGCCCATGATCGCGCCTGTCCAGCCGAAGCCGACGAGGACGACGTCTTTTTTCTTTTCTGTGCGTGCCATGGTGCTTAACCCCTTTCGCCGGAGATCGAGACGGGGCCAAGCGGATACTTGACGTTATGCTTGCCGACCCATTCCCTGTAGGAGCCGCGGGCGCCGGGGAAGCCGATATATTTCCAGGCCGCCATGCCATGGTTGCCGCCATACATCGGGTCTGAGAAATAACCTTCCTTGGTGTTGGCGAGCAGAATCGAGAAGAACTCGCGCAGTTCCGGCTTGATCTTCATCTCGTCCTTCTGGAGCGAGGTGAGGGCCTTGTCCTGGGTTTCCGCATCCAGTTCGGCAAAGATCTTGCCGTGGGTGGCCTTGCACCAGTCGTCGAAGACCGGGATCGCCTGCTGGTAGGTTTCCAGCGGGTTGAGCGGGGTCTGCCAGCCGCGCAGCGGGCTTGCTGCCGGCTGATAGGGGCCAACCATGTACCAGTCGGACGCCTTGCCGTAATCGCCGGCGAGCTGCTTGTCGATGAAGACGGGAACGCGTGCCTCGATCGCGCCGGGGCCTTCGCCGTCCGACGGGATAAGTCTCGCTACCGCTGCCATCACGAAAGCCCACTCACTGGGCTTGAGACAGTCCGGTTTATACTCGGTAAGCGCCACCGGCTCCGGCTTCTCTTCGGCCTTTGCAGGGACCGCAATGCTTGCGATGGCCGCGGTCGCCGCGGAGGCTTTCAGGAAACCTCTACGGGACGGCAAGCCCGGAATATCTCTCATTGTTCACTCCTTGGTGGCTGAGGGGTACAGCCTTGGAAATCGACGTGAGGCCACCGAATGGGAGTGTGGCGTCACTATGACACCTGCGCTCTATCGCCGCAGTCTGAGCAGTTCAAGGATCGAAAGGCTAAACTTCGCCAGATTTTGGCCGAAATTGAGAATGATTTTCTATATATGAATAGTTAGCGCTAAAATTGTATTTCCATATAGTTGTATTCTGGAAATTTCATCCAAAAAAATATGAGATTTACCTATCTTTGCGTGTGGATTTGGAGGCCATTCAAAGCGCCAGGCTTATGAAATCGGCTACTTCAGGGTGTTCTTTGATGGGCTTCTGCGCGTCATCGTTGCTCCTGCAAAGCTTCCGCATATCTGCTATTGAGGTCGGCAATGGATGGCCGGGCGATCTGTGTCCGGTGCGATTATCGTGAAGAGGACAGCTTGCCCATGACCGACCCGAAGATCTTTGCTGCTCGTTTTCCCGGCGACTTTCTGTTCGGCGTTGCAACCGCCGCATTTCAGATCGAAGGCGCGACGAAAGTTGACGGACGCAAGCCTTCAATCTGGGATGCCTTTTCCAACATGCCGGGGCGGGTGTTCAACCGCGATAACGGCGATGTCGCTTGCGATCACTACAATCGTCTGGAAGAGGATCTCGATCTCATCAAGGAGATGGGCGTCGAAGGCTACCGGTTTTCGATCGCGTGGCCACGGATCATTCCGGAAGGGACCGGCCGTATCAATGAAAAGGGTCTCGATTTCTACGACCGGCTTGTCGACGGCTGCAAGGCGCGCGGCATCAAGACTTATGCGACGCTCTATCATTGGGACCTACCGCTTTCGCTAATGGGAGATGGGGGGTGGACGGCGCGATCGACAGCCTATGCGTTCCAGCGTTACGCAAAGGTGGTCATGGCCCGGCTGGGCGACCGGCTGGATTCGGTGGCAACCTTCAACGAACCCTGGTGCTCGGTCTGGCTGTCGCATCTTTTCGGCGTACATGCGCCGGGCGAACGCAATATGGAGGCGGCGCTTGCCGCCATGCACACGACCAATCTGGCGCATGGCCTTGCCGTCGAGGCCATTCGGCATGTGACGCCGGATGTGCCGGTGGGGCTCGTGCTGAACGCACATTCCGTCATTGCAGGTTCAGAGAGCGCCGAGGACAAGGCGGCTGCCGAACGGGCCTTCGATTTTCACAACGGTGCTTTCTTCGGTCCGGTGTTCAAGGGTGAATATCCGCCCTCGCTGATCGAGGCGCTGGGCGAGAAGATGCCGAAGATCGAAGACGGCGATCTTTCGATCATCAGCCAGAAACTCGATTGGTGGGGGCTCAACTATTACACGCCGATGCGCGTGACCAACGATCCGACGGAAGCGGCGGTCTATCCTGCCACGCAGGCAGCGCCTTTTGTCAGCCAGCAGGTGACCGATATCGGTTGGGAAATCTATGCGCCGGCAATGAAGTCGCTGGTCGAGGATCTTTATCGTCGCTACGATCTGCCCGACTGCTATGTGACCGAGAACGGCGCCGCCTATAATATGGGGCCGCAAAAAGGGGAGATCGATGACCAGCCGCGGCTCGATTATTATGTCGAGCATCTTTCGGTCGTTGCCGATCTCGTATCGGATGGCTATCCGATGAAGGGCTATTTCGCCTGGAGCTTGATGGACAATTTCGAGTGGGCGGAGGGTTACCGGATGCGGTTCGGTCTTGTTTACGTCGATTACGAGACCCAGGAGCGGACGGTGAAAAAGAGCGGAAAATGGTATCGCGAACTGGCGTCGCAATTTCCCGGTGGTAACCACAAGGCAAGCTGACAAACGTCAGGTCTGAGAGGGGCTTGGGAAGAGTTTTTTCCTTGTTCGCGAATAATTGAAATTCCATCCCTAGGAAATAGGCTGTAGCCGGGGCATTGATCTGCCACCAACAAGGCTGCTAGGCCTTTTTCAGAGAAAGCCGATCGTATGCTCCGGAAAGTCACCTGTCATCGAATGTGCCGAATGGGCGCGTGATCGAGCGGCATTCTCGCCGTTATTATGACCTGACTTAACTCGTGAGTTTCAAATGACCATCCAGCATGCCGCGACACATGTCGCGCCGTCCGCCCAGCCAGGGGGAACAGGCCAGGGAGCGCCTTCCAGCACTCCCATGGTTTCCTTCGAGGGCGTAACGAAGCGCTTCGGCGGTACGGGCGGCCAGCCCGCCTTCACGGCCCTTGACGGGATCGATTTCACCGTTGCCCACGGCGCGATCACCGGCATTATCGGCCGCTCGGGTGCCGGCAAGTCCACGCTCATTCGCCTGGTCAACGGGCTGGAGAAGCCGACTTCCGGCAAGGTCATCGTCGACGGAACGGAAGTTGGCGGCCTGCCGGAATCGAGCCTGCGGGATCTGCGCCGCCAGATCGGCATGATCTTCCAGCACTTCAATCTCCTGTCGTCGCGCACGGCCTTCGACAATGTCGCGCTGCCGCTGGAAATTGCTGGTGTCGACGCCAAGACGATCAAGGCCAAGGTCGGGCCGCTGCTCGATCTCGTGGGTCTCGGCGACAAGGCGGGAAGTTATCCTTCGGAACTTTCGGGCGGCCAGAAGCAGCGTGTCGGTATCGCCCGTGCGCTTGCGACCGATCCGAAGCTGCTGCTTTCGGACGAGGCGACTTCGGCACTCGACCCGGAAACGACGCAGTCCATTCTCGAACTGCTGAAGCGCATCAATGCCGAACTTGGCCTGACCGTGCTGCTCATCACTCACGAGATGGAAGTGGTGAAGACGATCGCAACCGACGTCGCTGTCATCGACAGGGGGCTGATCGTCGAGTCGGGCAAAGTCTTCGACGTCTATGCCAGCCCGAAACACGACACGACGTGGACGCTGCTTGCATCATCCCTCGCGCTGCCGGAATGGCTGCGGACGGGCATCAAGCATTCACCTTCCGTGGGTGACCGGGCGCTGGTGCGGCTGGTCTTCTTCGGGGAGACGGCTTTCCAGCCACTGACCGGCCGGCTGGTTGCCGAGCTCGGTTCCGATGTCAACATTCTTGCCGGCGGGATCGAGGAGATCGGTGGCAAGCCGTTCGGCTCGCTGGTCGTTTCCTATTCCGCCGACCCTGCCGTTATCGAGCGGGCCAATCGCTTCTATGCCGAAACCGGCCTTTCCACGGAGGTGCTCGGTTATGTCGCCTGATATGATGCTGAACCTTATCCTGAAATCGCTTGGCCAGACGCTGCAGATGGTTGCGGCGGCGGGGGTGATCGGTTCGCTGATCGGTCTGCCCATCGGCATTTTCCTGGCCACCAGCGGCAGGGGCGAGTTGTTTCCGGCTCCGACGATCAACCGCATCGTCGGCCTGATCATCAATGCGGCGCGTTCAACGCCCTTCATCATTCTGGTTGTGGCGATCATTCCGTTCACGCGCCTGATTACGGGCACGTCGATCGGTACCTATGCGGCGATCGTGCCGCTGACGATCGCGACCATTCCCTTCTTCGCGCGTCTGGTCGAGGCGGCGATCCGCGAGATCGACAAGGGTCTGATCGAGGCCGCCCGCGCCATGGGTGCCACGCCGGCGCAGATCGTCTTCAAGGTACTGCTTGCGGAAGCCCGTCCTTCACTGATGGCGGCGCTGACTATGACCATGGTCAGCCTGATCGGTTATTCGGCAATGGTCGGTGCGGTTGGCGGTGGCGGTCTGGGCGACCTTGGCATCCGCTACGGCTACCAGCGCTTCATGCCGGACATGATGCTTGCCGTTGTCGTCGTGCTGATCGTGCTCGTCCAGCTGGTCCAGAGCGCAGGCGACGCGCTGGCCCGCCGCTTCGACAAACGTAATCGCAAGAACTGATTGCTTCAGAGGGGTAATTATAATGAAGAAACTGATTGTTGCAGCCACGCTTGCCGCACTCTTTTCCACCGGTGCGGCTCTTGCCGAAACCAAGAAGGTCGGCGTGACACCCGGTCCGCATGCGCAGATCGTCGAGAAGGTGAAGGAAGTCGCCGCCAAGAAGGGGCTCGAACTCGACGTCGTCGAATTCTCCGATTACGTCGTGCCGAACCAGGCGCTGTCGGATGGCGATCTCGACATCAACTCGTTTCAGCACCAGCCCTATCTCGACAACCAGGTGAAGGAGCGGCAGCTCGATCTCGTCAGCGTGGCGAAGTCGGTGAATTTCCCGATGGCCGGTTATTCGAAGAAGCTCAAGGCTCTGTCCGAGCTGAAGGACGGCGCATCGGTTGCCATCCCGAACGACCCGAGCAACGGTGCGCGCGCGCTTCTGCTGCTGGCCGACCAGAAGCTGATCACGCTGAAGGATGGTATCGGGGTGAAGGCCTCGGTTGCCGACATCACGGAAAACCCGAAGAAGCTCAATATCCTAGAGCTCGATGCCGCGCAGCTGCCGCGTTCGCTCGATGACGTGGATCTTGCCGCGATCACTACCAATTACGCACTTGCCGCCGACTTGAACCCCAAGACGGACGGCATTTTCCAGGAAAGCACCAAGGCTCCCTATGTCGGCGTCATCGCGGTGCGCGCCAAGGACAAGGATGCCGACTGGGTGAAGACCTTCGTCGAAAGCTACCATAGCCCGGAAGTTTCGGCCTTCATCGAAGAGAAATTCAAGGGCGCGATCACGCCGACCTGGTAAGCACTTAACCGATTGCGTCTTCGGTCCGCTCCCAAGACAAGGGGCCGGTGGCGCCATAAAACCCAACAAAAATCGTGAGGAAACATCCAATGAAGAAGCTCGTACTCGCCGCCGCATTTGCGCTTGCTGCTGCAAGCTCGGCACTTGCCGAAGACATAAAGGTCGGCGTTACGCCGGGTGAACACGCCAACATCATGGAAAAGGTCGCCGAAGTCGCCAAGACCAAGGGCCTCAACATCGATATCATTGAGTTCTCCGACTATGTCGTGCCGAACCAGGCCCTGAACGATGGCGACATCCAGGCCAACTCTTTCCAGCATCAGCCTTACCTCGACAACCAGATCGCTGACCGCAAGTTCGATCTCGTTGCCATCGGCAAGACGATCACTACGCCGATGGGCGTCTATTCCAAGAAGGTCAAGAGCCTCGACGAACTGAAGGACGGCGACACCGTTGCCATCCCGAACGACCCGACCAATGGCGGTCGCGCCCTGCTGGTTCTGGCCTCCAAGGGCCTGATCAAGTTCAAGGACGATGCCGGTATCAAGGTCACGCCTGCCGATATCGTCGAGAACCCGAAGAATATCGAATTCTCCGAACTCGACGCTGCCCAGCTGCCGCGTTCGCTCGATGACGTCGATGCCGCCGTCATCAACACGAACTACGCCATGGAAGCCGGCCTGAACCCGAAGAAGGACGCAATCGCCATCGAAGGCGAAAAGTCGCCTTACGCCAACATCATCGTTGTCCGCTCTGCCGACAAGGATGCTTCCTGGGCCAAGACGCTGGTTGAAGCCTATCACGACGAAAGCATCCGCAAGTTCATCAATGATGAATACAAGGGCGCTCTGATCCCGTCCTGGTAATCTGACAAGGCTGGACGCTGCCTAGACATCGATCAGGAAATCCTGATCGATGTGTGGAAAGTGCCACGCAAAAAGATTGATGAATTACAGCCCCTTACGCAGGATATGCGTGAGGGGCTGTCGTGTTTTAGGCGGGTATTTGAGTGCAATCTTAACTGTATTTGAAGGAATGGCCGCGATAAACTTCTGGTTTAGAGAGGGGTTTTATGGGGCTGTTACCATTCCGTTTGCGACGCCCCATGAATGTTGGGCGAAAGTCCGCCGTGACCTCGATGCTCGGCGCCTTTGCGATTGTCGTCTTTCTCGTAACCGTTTTCATTCTGACGGCCGTCAACCGGATCGCCGATCACACCAACAATCTCGATGAACAGCGCTCGCGTGCGACCACCAGCGGTGCCGTGCGAACCTTCCAGAATCAGCTTCACGCGACGCTGAACGACTATGCGGCATGGGACGATGCGGCCAATTTCGTCTATGCTCCCGATGGCCAGGGCTGGATCGTCAGCAATTTCGGCGACATGACCGCAAACAGCGATCTATTCGATGTCGCCATCCTGCTGGACGCCCACCGCAACGTGCTGATGGCCTATCAGGATGGTCATCCCGTCGACTGGGCGCCCGGAGATTATTTCGATGCTTCTCTGTGGACCCTGTTCGACAAGGCGAGGTCTGCCGGCCCCGAAAGCGTACCTGAGGCGACCGGTTTTACCGCCACGAACAAGGGTATCTCGATCACCGGTGTTGCTCTGGTCCGCCAGAAGTCAGGTTCTATCGACGTGCCGCAAGAGAGCCGGCGCTATCTCGTATTTGCCCGCCATCTGGATGACGACAAGGTTGCCTCGCTCGGGGAGACCTATGTTATCGGCGGTCTGCACTTCGTCGGCGCAAGCGAAGAACTGCCCAATGCTGTCGAAATCCGCAATGTCCATGGCCGCCTTCTGGCGAAACTCGGCTGGATGCCGCGCAAGCCGGGCGATGTCAGCTATGTGCAGGTTCGCCCGCTCGTCTACAGTGCGGTTGCCATGGTCGGGCTCTTCTTCCTGCTTCTGCTGGTCGCCGGCACGAATACGCTCAACCGCCTGAAAGCGGACGAGGCTGCAGCACGTCGCCTTGCGATGACCGACAGGTTGAGCGGTCTCATGAACCGCTCGGGCTTCTTTGTGGCTCTGGACGAGATCGTGGAGGAGGGCGCGCGTAGCGGGCAGAGCGTGACGCTGCTTTACCTCGATCTCGATGGGTTCAAGGAAGTCAACGATGCCTATGGGCACGGAACCGGAGACACCTTGATCCGCAGCGTGGCGGCTGGGCTCGGGATCCTTGTGGGCGACGGAGCGGTGCTTGCCCGCGTGGGAGGCGACGAATTTGCGATCGCCGTTCTGTCGCAAAATCCGGGCGAGCAGACGACGGACTTGTGCGGGCGCATTTTCGGCTTTTTCGAGGAACCGTTCATCATCGGCGAGCGGGTGGCGGTGATCGGAACCAGTATCGGGATTGCGATATCGCCGGATGGAACGGTTAATGGCGGTGAGCTTGTCCGCCGTGCCGACATGGCCATGTATCGCGCCAAGGATGGCGGGCGCAGTCGCTTCGAATATTACACACCGGATATGGACGCCGAGCGGGAGGAACGCCATCGGCTGGAGATCGATCTCAGGAATGCCATCGAGCACCAGGAGCTGACGGTCGTCTATCAGCCGGTCGTCTCGGCTCAGGATGGCAGGATTGTCGGCGTGGAAGCGCTCGCCCGCTGGAACCGCAAGGGACATGGTTCGGTCTCTCCGGATGTCTTCATCCCGATCGCAGAATCCTCCGGCCTGATCGATCAGCTCGGCATCTTCGTGCTGCAACGCGCATGCGAAACCGTGAAGCGCTGGCCGGGCCTCAAGCTTTCGGTCAACATATCTCCCGGGCAGTTCCGTGATCCGGCTTTTCCGCAGAATGTCGCATCGGTGCTCCGGCGCACCGATGCCAGCCCGGCAGACATCACGCTGGAGATGACCGAAGGTTATTTCATCCAGAATGCCGATCGCGCCAAGACCTCGATGGCGGAGTTGCGGCGTTTGGGCGTGCATATCGCGCTTGACGATTTCGGGGCCGGTTTTTCGAGCGTCGGTTATCTCCGCCAGTTCGGTTTCGACCGGATGAAGATCGACAAGTCACTGATCCATGCGCTCGATCATGAGCGAAGCGCGGTCGACCTGCTGCAGGCAACCGTGGCGCTTGCACGTTCGCTGGATATTCCCGTCACGGCCGAAGGCGTGGAGACGGATGCGCAGGCTTTGCAGCTGCGGCTTACGGGCTGTGATGAGTTGCAGGGTTATCTGTTCGGCCAGCCGATGGCGGCAGAGGATATCGACGGACTTTTCCAGCGTGACGAACGCAGGGCGATCTTTTCGCTGACCTAGCTTTGTCCGGTCTGTCAGAGATGTCGCGGGACCTTCGCCTTCAGAAGTTCAACGAGACCTGGGTCCATGAACTGGTAATCGTCCGGAATGTCGAGGCAGACGAGGCGGACACCTTTCATCGCTGCACGATATTTCGCCTGCAGTTTGGTGCGGTGGGCGCGTTCCATCACGAATATGATGTCGGCCCACTCGACAAGTTCGTTAGAGAGCGGGTTTTCGGCGTCGTTGTTGGTGCCTGCCGACGAAGTCTCGATGCCTGGCCAGTTGGCGAATACCTGCTCTGCTGTCGGGCTGCGCAGCTTGTTCTGACTGCAGACGAACAGAACATTTTTCACACGCTATTCTCTCAGCTACCGATATGCTTGAGACCGCGCTTCTTGGCGAGCGCGATCTGCAGCTGCCGCTGGCGGTAACGCAGGCGGTCTTCTTCCGTCCGGCTATCGTAGCAATTCGAGCAGGAGACGCCTTCCTCGTATTTGTCCGAGGTGATCTCTTCTGCCGTGATCGGATTGCGGCAGGCGTGGCAGAGCTTGTGATTGCCTTCCTTCAGGCCGTGCTCGACCGAGACGCGCTCGTCGAAGACGAAGCAGGCGCCTTCCCACATGCTGTCTTCCGCAGGCACTTCCTCGAGATATTTCAGGATGCCGCCCTTGAGGTGATAGACCTCTTCGAAGCCTTCCTCCTTCATGAAGGCCGTCGCCTTTTCGCAACGGATGCCGCCGGTGCAATACATGGCGATCTTCGGCTTGTTGTGCAGACCGGTATTGTTGCGCACCCAATCGGGAAACTCGCGGAAGGTCTTGGTATTCGGATCGACTGCACCCTTGAAGATGCCGATCGCGGTCTCGTAATCGTTGCGCGTGTCGATGAGGATGGTGTCCGGATCGGAGATCAGCGCGTTCCAGTCCTTCGGATCGACATAGGTGCCGACGATGCGGTTGGGGTCGATATCCTCGACGCCCATGGTGACGATCTCTTTCTTGAGCTTCACCTTCATCCGTACGAACGGCATTTTCGACGCGCGGCTTTCCTTGTGCTCCAGCTTGGCGAATTCCGGCTGGGCGCGCAGATGGGCGAGCAGGCGCGCGATCGCATCGTCGGTGCCGGCCACCGTGCCGTTGATCCCTTCGCGGGCGATCAGCAGCGTTCCCTTGATGCCGTTTTCGTCACAGAAAGCCTGAAGCGGCTCGCGGAACGCCTCGAAACGTTCGAAGCGGGCGAAATGATAGAGCGCTGCAACGAGGAAGCCATTGGTAACCCCGTCGGCTGCCTTTGACCGCGATGTGATCTGATTGTCTGTCATGCGGCTCAAATACAGCGCTATTGCGCGCCGTGCAACGCGGATTCTTTGTCGACCTTAGGTGCGTCTTTCCGTGGCTTTGTTGGCTTGCCGGTGGTGGTCGTCGCCGACCGTTTCCAGAGAAGGGCGATCAGCGCGCTTTCTTCCTCCGGCGTTTCCGCCAAGAGAGCATGTGCCTTTTCCATGGCGTCGCGCCGCAGGATCTGCTGCCGGTTGATGATGGCGGCCAGCAGGCGCGCGAGTGTGTCGCCATCGCCGAACAGGCCGGGCTCCTCGTCGACCAGTTCGGTCAGCACCGAAAGGTCGTGCTCGTGGCCGAGGAGATCGACCAGGGTTTTGCATTCAGCCTGTTTCGCCAGCATCGCGGACGGCCAGATATCGCGCAGCAGCGACAAGTGCATCCAGTAGGCCTGGCCGCTCTTGCGCAGCTCGTGATAGTTTTCAGCGCCGCCCTGCGTCTCGCATTCGGCCAATGCCGAATGGGCTTTCTTCAATTGCTTCTTCCAGGCTTTGCCGAGATGTTTGGCCGTCTTCGGCGGATTATCGGACAGTTCGAGCGTCTTGAGCGCTTCGATTGCCTCCTGGCAACCTTCTATGGCCGCAGCCATCTTGGCGGGAAGATCATGTTCTTCTGCGGCGATGCGATCCCGGCGTGCCGTCAGCGTATTGCGAGCCGCATCGAGAGCCGTCTTTTCCTCGGGCGAGGCGGCAAATTCGGCGAGATAGGTGACGGTCTCGACAAGGGCCGTGGCATCACGCACGGAAGAAAGCGTGCGGGCGATCTCCCTTATGCGCGCATTCTCCTGTCTGCGGAAATCGGGAACATCCGGCTGGACAAGCCGGTAAAGAGAGCGAACACGCTTGAAGCGCTTGCGGGCGTCGTGAATGGCCTCGTGCTGACCATCGGGCTGATCTTCCAGATACCCGATTGCTCTCGACAACTGTTGTCGGGCGACGGAACAGAACTCTGCGGTGAAGGGTTCAGACGGCCGTAAACGGTAAGCCATGCACGAGTTCCTCGCTCAAGTCTTCGATTGCCATGTTGACGTTCGAGTAACGCCGGTCGCCGGTGATCTCCTTGCCAACCCAGTCGGGGAGCGAAGGCCGTTCCTTTTCGCTGGCGATCTCGACCTCAGCCACGACCAGGCCGGCATAGGCGCCGGCATAGACATCCACTTCCCAAGTATATCCGTCGTAAGGAACGAAGTATCGGGTCTTTTCAAGGACGACGCCGAGGGCCTGCTGCGCCATCTCGTGCGCATCCGCCAGCGGAACTTCATATTCGAATTCGTCGCGGGCAAAGAGATCGCGACCGATCTTGATGGTCAGCTTCGCTTTCTTGCCATCCATGATCCGGATGCGGACGGAGCGATCCTTGCCGGAAGCGATATAGGCCTGCAGGAAGCTGGAGGACGAGGAGACGCCTGCGCGCCATCCGTCATTCTTGACCATGTACTTCCGCTCGATTTCCTTCGCCATGTCAATTACACCTGTCTTGGAACATCGGCTGCAACGTAGTGCAAACATGACGTTTGGAAAATGCGTTCTGTCGCACCACCCGGTTTTTTCTCGACAACGACTGTGCCGACGTTTATTTCCGGGCGCATATTTCAATCGTTTATGGAGAGCGTGCATGGCTAGCAAAACCGAGAAAGTCCTTTCCATCCTCAAGCTGCAGCCGGTCGTTCCGGTGCTGATCGTGGATGACGCGAAATCGGCGGTTAATCTGGCCAAGGCGCTCGTCGCGGGTGGACTGCGCGCCATCGAGATCACGCTGCGCACGCCGGCAGCACTCGACGCCATCAAGGCTGTTGCAGCCGAAGTCGAAGGCGCCAATGTCGGCGCCGGCACGATCCTGAACTCGAAGGATTATGAAGCTGCCGTCAAGGCGGGCTCCACCTTCATCGTTTCTCCCGGCGTGGCGCCGAGCGTTCTTGCCGCCGCCAACGATTCCCCGGTTCCGCTTCTGCCGGGCACGGCAACGCCGAGCGAAGTCATGACGCTGCGTGAAGCAGGTTATAACGTGATGAAGTTCTTCCCCGCCGAACAGGCCGGTGGTGCCGCCATGCTGAAGGCATGGTCCTCTCCGCTTGCCGGCACGTTCTTCTGCCCGACCGGCGGTATCTCGCTGAAGAATGCCAAGGATTATCTGGCGCTGCCGAATGTCGTATGCGTCGGCGGTTCGTGGGTCGCGCCGAAGGAACTGGTTGCCGCAGGCGACTGGGCCGGCATCACCAAGCTCGCTTCCGAAGCCTTCGCTCTGAAGGCTTGAGGCTGGCCTAAGGCTGGCTTGAGGCCGCCGGGGCGCTTGTGCCCCTGGACGATCTGACAATTTCGTTATCAGTCACGCGGGAAAATTGTTTTCCCGCGTTTTCGTTCCTATCTCCTCCTCATAATTCAACTGATAGGAGATATCGATGTTCGATGCGAAGAAGCTGCTCGACCAATTCCTCGGGTCGCAGGTTCCGGGGCGCTCGGGAGGTGGCAAGTCCGGATCCGCTTCAGGCTGGGCAGGACAGATTACCGACATCGCGAAGAACAATCCGCTGAAATCCGCCGGCATCGCCGCCGCGATCCTCGGCACGAAGACCGGCCGCAAATTTGCCGGCAATGCCGCAACAATCGGCGGGATTGCCGCTGTCGCTGGCCTCGGCTATCTCGCTTACAAGAATTACAAGTCGGGCCAGTCGCCGCAGACGGCGCCGCAGCCGCAGCCGAGCTCGAACCAGCCGATCGCATTGCCGCCGCCGGGTTCTGCTTTCAGCCTGGAATCGCCGCAACTCTCCAATGATTTTGCGTTGACGCTGGTCAGGGCAATGATTGCTGCCGCCAAGGCTGACGGTCATATCGATCAGAGCGAACGGGCCAATATCATGGAGAAGATCCACGCCGTCGATCTGGGCGCGGAAGCCGAAGCGTTTATTGCTGAAGAACTGGCCAATCCTGTCGATATCGACGATCTCGTCGCAGCCGCGCGGACCGAGGAGCAGAAGGTGGAGCTCTACACCGCGACACGGCTGACCATCGATCCGGACACGCGGGCGGAGCGCGGTTATCTCGACATGCTCGCCGGCCGTCTCAACCTGCCCGATGCGCTTATCGATCATATCGACGCTACGGTTTCATCGGCAAAGGTTGCTTCTCCGGCCGCATAGAAAAGCTCGCGTCGGTTGTGGTTTTGTTCGGAACAATCATTGCTCCTGGTGCTTTTGTCAGTATCGAAAGGAGCAGGACTATGATGAAAACCGAAAAGATTCCGACCGATATCTGGCTGAAAGTCATGTGTTCGCTGATGATCAACGCCGTGCTGTTCGGTGTCGGCACAATCACCGTGCTTTCCGTTCCGGCTTTTGCCGATCAGGCCAAATACCTGATCCCGGCGGTGATCGTCACGAGCTTCGCGGCCACTCCGCTGATCTGCGGACCTGTCGCGCGTCGCATGCGGCTGCGAAACTGGGGCACTGCGCAGTGGCGAAAAGGTGACCTGATTTCGGGATAGGTCGGGCCGATAGAAATTGAAGCGAACAAGGGCCGGGTCAGATCCGGCCTTTGTTTCGTTCAGCCTTCCGGTCCGCCGATCCGCCGCCGGAACAGTCCCTCAAGTCTTTTCCAGATGCTCTCCGGCTGCGGTGAGCCGATCATAAGCCTTCCCTGTCGGGTGATCGAGATAACCGCACCCGTCGACCATTCGCCGCCATGGTCGATACTTATGAGGTCGTTGCGTGCGGCATCCTGGAAGAAGCTCTCTTCCTCGAGTAAACCATACTCGTCTTCCGACAGGCCGAGGCGTCCCGAGCTTTCGGCAATTTGGCTAAGCAAAGTCAGAAGGCGCGGGTCTATCGGAGGTTTTTGCGGCAGGTTTACGGGCATCTTCGGCACCCCAATCTCTCCGCGTCATCTAAATCCATATTGGGAAAACAACAATATGTTCTCCGGGACTAGATATTGAGGGTGATAAATTGGAGAAAGCATCCGGTGTCCGTCCCTTGTCAGCGCAGGTGGACGGCATTGCCTTTGTGATTTCGCTGACTTAATCGTCAGGTATCGAAAAGAGGCGATCACGATGCGTGACTTGAAGACCTATAAAGTTGCAGCCCCTCAGCCCGTCACGCTCAAGGGGCGTTTCGTCACCCTCGAGCCCTATGATCGCGGCGCCCACCTGCAAGCGCTTTGGCACGCTTTGGGTGGTGCGGGGATCAACGATCTCATCCGCTATTTCCCCAATGAGGATTACGCGACGGCGGACGAATTCGGGGCATGGCTTCAGGGGGCTCAGGAGAAGCTGGGCTTCATCACGCTGGTCGTGCGGGAAAATGCCACCGGCAAGATTGTCGGCATGGCGAGCTATATGCGTCCCGATCCCAAGAACGGTGTCGTCGAGGTGGGCTCGGTTGCGCATGGCGAGACGATGAAGCGTTCGCCGATGGCGACGGAACTGCATTACCTGATGGCGAAGCATGTCTTCGAGGATCTCGATTACCGCCGGTACGAATGGAAGTGCCATAATGAAAACGAGCCGAGCAAGAGAACGGCCATTCGTTACGGATTCAGCTTCGAGGGCGTGTTCCGCCAGCATGTGATTTCCCGTGGCGCCAACCGGGACACGGCGTGGTTCTCGATGATCGACAGCGAGTGGCCTGTGATCAAGGCCGCTTTCGAAACCTGGCTTTCGCCCGAGAATTTCGATGTGGATGGCAATCAGAAACGGCGGCTGGAGGATATCCGCGCCGAGCTCGCCAGCGCCTGAAGGGATAGGACATGAAGCCGGAGACAAGATCGCAGGTGATTGCCGCTGCCCTGATCATGATCGGCGCCGTCGTCGTCATCTATTTCCTGCCGTCGCTGGTGCTCTGGATCGGCCAGTATTCGCCGGCGCTTGCCTTCGTTGTCGGCGCCGTGCTGCTGCTGGGCTTTTTCTGGATCTTCTGGCTGAGGGCGAGATATCAACGCCGGCGCTGAATGCCTGAAGCCTAAGCCTGGAGCCTAGGCTTGGAGTGATGCGCCGAGCAGCGACAATCCGACCAGGAGAACGAAAAGCGCGCCGCCGATCTCGATCGCATGGCCGACACGCCGGCCGGTCTTCGAGCCGGGACCGGCAATCTTCAGGGCGATATCCTTGGCGCCGACCGCAAGCGATGCGAGGATCGTGACGGTGATCGCGGTGCCGATCGACATGGCAAGTACGGACAGGATGCCGCCGACATAAAGACTGTTCAGCAGTGAAAAGCTCATGACCAGGATGGCGCCGGAGCAGGGACGCAAACCCACTGCGATAATCGCCGACCAGGCTTCCTTGAGACTGAAGTCCTTGCCGTCCAGCATCTTGGGATCCGGCATGTGGCTTATGCCGCAAGCCTCGCAATAGTCGCCACCGCCCTGATAGTCGTGGTCATCTATCTCCACGGCCTTGAAATTCAGCCCGGTGGAACTGCGGCTCGCGGCCGGGCCGTCGAACAGCATGCCCGTTGCCGGTGCGGGTTCGGAAACGCGTACGACCCGCATCTTGAGGGCGCGAAGTTTCTTTATCAGCAGCCACGCGCCGAACAGGGCGACCATGGCGAAGCTCGCGACTTCCATCGCCCAGGTCGCCTTGGTCATGGTGATGCCCGAACCGCGCAGCAGGAGGAAAGCCGCTCCGACGACCAGGATGGCGACGAGGCCCTGGAGAAGAGCCGAGATGAAGGAAATGGCGACGCCGCGGCGAAGCTCCACTTCGTTGGCGATCATGTAGGAGGAGATCACCGCCTTGCCGTGGCCGGGGCCGGCGGCATGGAAGACACCATAGGCGAAGGACAGGCTTATCAGGCCGGTCAGCGCGTAGGGATCTTCCCGCATCGCTCTCAGCGCGCCGGTCAGGGACCGGTAAAAGGACTGCTGGTAATAGTTGATCCAGCTGAGATAGGGGGCGAATGGCCCGCCGATGGAGAAGGACGGCTCTGCGGAACCCACTCCCAGCGGCGATTGTGCATGAGCCGCGCCGGCGAGATACAGGCCGGTAAATGCCGCAACGGCCAATACCGTCGCCATGTTGAGCCTCGGCGATTTCAGCATGTCATCTCCAGACGCGTCGCGAACATTTTCGACATGTCGGTTCCGGTCGGGTCGTTAAAGAAGGCGTCGGTCAGGGAGGCGCTGTTTTGTGACAGAACCTCGTCCGGATCGGGGCGCACGACCTTTTGCTGGCATTTCGCGAATGCCGGACCGTTGGCGACGAGATCCTTGTCGGTCGGGAAGTCGATCGCGGTGTACATGGTCGGATCGTAGATGCCGAAGGTCAGCCGGCCCTTGAGCGGCATGGGCTTTTCCGGCTTTACCGCAAAGAAGACGAGGATCTGGCCATCCTGGAAGTTGACGTGGATCGCTTCCGGCTTTTGTACGCCGAGAGGCGCTCCGTTTACGGTCAAGGTGGTGAAATAGCTGTAGTCGGCAAGCGAGGTGCGCATGGTCTCGCCAAGTTCGGCAAGTTCGCTCTCATCCAGTTTCAGGTCTGTATTCTTGTCGAAATCCAACAGGACGCTGGAGGAGAAAACTTCATCGAAACGCCAGACGTTGCGCAATTCCTGAACGTTGCCATCCGCTCCGCCGATCACTTCCAGCCGCGATTCGACGAAGATGTGGGGATGCGCGAAGGCCTGCATGGGCAGGGCGCAGGCCGCCAGAGCAGTGATGATTGCAATCCAGTTTCGCATCCGGTCCGGCGCCCCATGTTCGTCCCACCTGATTTGGCCAGCGTGCTGTGCCGTTTAAATGGGACGGAATTTCGACTCAGCTGTTAAGCAACTACTGTGTCAGTTAATGTGTCATCGCGCCTGGCGGAACCAGTTGGCGAGAAAATCGACGAAGCTTCGGACCTTGGCTGGAAGATATCGGCGATGCGGATAGACCGCATAGATGCCGCGATCCTTGATGATGTAGTCGTCGAAAAGGGTTACGAGCTCACCGGACTGGATGGAGGCATTGGCGATGAAATCGGGAACGATCGCGACGCCCAGCCCTGCACGGGCCGCACGCAGTGTCGCCTGCGGGCTGTTGACCTCGATCGGGCCGGAGACGCCGACGGAAATCGTCGAGCCGTCCTTTTCGACGAAGCGAATGTTGTTGTGCCAGCGTGAGTTGGTGTCGATGATGAAGGGGACGCCGCTCAACTGCTGCGGATGTTCCAGCGGGCCGTATTGTGCGACGACATCGGCCGTGGCCACGGCGTGGACGCGGAAGTCGTTGAGTTTCTTGGCGATCATGCCGGAATCTTCGAGCCGGGTGATGCGGATCGCCAGGTCGAAATTCTCCTCGATCAGATCGACGAAACGATCATCCGCGACGATTTCCAGCTGAACGTCGGGATGCTCTTTGGCGAAATCGATCAGCGACTGCCCGACATCGGCATCGATGAAGGTGCGCGGTACCGAAACGCGCAGCCGGCCCTTGAGGTCGGCATTGCCCTCGCGCACCAGATCCGCGAGATTGTCGATCTCCTTGAGGATATCGGAGGCGCTGCGGTAATAGGTGTGACCTGCCTCGGTCAGGGAGAATTGCCGGGTGGTGCGGTTCAGAAGCAGCGCGCCTAGATCGTCCTCCAGCTCGCGCACATATTTGGAGAGCAGCGCCTTGGAGCGGCCGGTGCGCCTCGCTGCTGCCGAGAAGCCTTCGGCTTCGACCACATCGATGAAGGCGCGCATGCGGGTGAGGGTGTCCATAAGCTCTCGGTTCCTAGGTTTCAGCCTGGCAAACCGAGCGCAAAGGCAAGCGCTACGTTGAGGCGTTGAAGATCTGTTTCACTTAGATGGCCTATTACAGAGCCGATACGGTGTCGAGCGACCGTGAGCGGTTTGTCGGCCATGAGTTGGGAGCGTGTGTGCAAGCCATTTTCAGCCGACGGCTCGATCGTTACTCTATAATCAGCCTTTTCGTTCAGGGTTGTGGTGAACTGACAAAAACATATGGATGCATGATCTTCAATGAGTTCGTCGGCAAGAATGACGACCGCCGGTCGAGGTTTGCCATAATCTCCCGGGGCGGCAACGGTGACGATATCTCCCCGTTTCATTCTTGTTCCAGCAGGCCATCGGCTTCATAGTCGGAGACGGCCTCGATGAAGGCGATCGCATCGGCTTCATCTTTTAAATTCGTGGCTTTGTGTGCTTCTCTTATCCGCGCTCGAACTTCCGGGTGCCGGGCGTCCGGCACGAGCAGGCGGACCTCTCGCATTGGAAGCCCTGTGTGCTTGTCTCTCAAGATCTTATTCTTCTGGATCGCAACCACCGAGGTAATCCTCTTGCTGGTCCTTTGAGGGCCTGACTGTTCTCAATGTAATTGTTCGCCGGTTCTTGTGCAAATCGGGCTTCTGGCAAGGCTTTGAGAAAAATCGGTCGAGCCCAAAAAATCTCTTGATTATGACGGCGAATGTTCTTATTTCCCGGCTTGCCCAAAGTCGCACGTGCCCATGGGTGTCCGCCGACCCTCGAATTGAGATTTATCTCTAAGGTGAGGTCATCGGTAAGGTACCTGGAACTAACCCCTCCAGTCGCTATTCCGGCCAACCGGGAAATGCGAGGACATCTGAAGCAACGACGGTGCGGGCCTTTTAAGTCTCTGCATGCTTTCCATCAGCATGCAATTCTGTAGAGGCACACCTGAATTGCCGGAAGTGCGGTAGGGACAACCCTCCAATCAATGGCAGACAAAGCCGGATCAAAGCTCGTGGCAGGGCGTTGGTCCACATATCGCGCGGTAAAGCGTGCTCACGGTACCAGTGTCTCCAACTACTGGGCCCGAGCGCACCTTCATCCGTCCTTTGTCCTCCGGTTTTGCGGCCGGAGCTTTGAGATTTCGAAGGGATTGACCCATGACCACTGCTCGCATCCTCGACTTCATCAAGACCCGACGCCCGGAAGGCCCGTGCCTCGTTGTCGACCTCGATGTCGTACGTGACAATTTCCATGCGTTCCGTCATGCCCTGCCGGACAGCGCGATCTATTATGCGGTCAAGGCCAACCCGGAACCGGCAATCCTCAAGCTGCTCGCCTCTCTCGGCTCGAGCTTCGATTGCGCCTCCGTCGCCGAAATCCAGATGGCTCTCGATGCCGGTGCAACCGCCGACCGCATCTCCTTCGGCAACACGATCAAGAAGGAACGCGACGTTGCACGCGCCTTCGAACTCGGCGTTGGCCTGTTTGCCGTCGACAGCCACGAGGAAGTTGAAAAGATCTCCCGTGCCGCTCCCGGCGCAAAGGTATTCTGCCGCGTCCTGACCGATGGCGAAGGCGCCGAATGGCCGCTGTCGCGCAAATTCGGCTGCGTACCGCAGATGGCCGTCGACGTTCTCGTCTACGCGCACCAGCTGGGCCTCGAAAGCTACGGTGTGTCGTTCCACGTCGGTTCGCAGATGACCAAGGTCGATGCCTGGGATTCGGCTCTGGCCGATGCCAAGCGCGTCTTCTCCCAGCTGGCCAAGCAGGGCATCGTCCTGCAGATGGTCAACATGGGCGGCGGTTTCCCGACCAAGTACCTGCGCGACATCCCGAAGGCCGAGGAATACGGCCAGGCGATCTCCAACTCGCTGCGCAAGCACTTTGGCAACAACCTGCCGAAGACGATCATCGAGCCGGGTCGCGGCATGGTCGGCAACGCTGGCGTCATCAAGGCGGAAGTCGTTCTCGTCTCGCGCAAGTCGGACAATGACAACCATCGCTGGGTCTTCCTCGACATCGGCAAGTTCGGCGGTCTCGCCGAAACCATGGACGAGGCGATCCGTTACCCGATCCGCACCACGCGCGATCAGGACGAGATGGAGCCCTGCGTTCTGGCCGGCCCGACCTGCGATTCGGCTGACGTCATGTACGAAAAGAACATGTATCCGCTGCCGCTCACGCTCTCGATCGGCGACGAAGTTCTGATCGAAGGCACCGGCGCCTATACGACGACCTATTCGGCGGTTGCCTTTAACGGCTTTGATCCGCTCAAGGCCTACTGCATCTAAGGCGTCCTGTGCCTGATAGTTACGCGGTTCCCGTACCTCCAGACGGGAGCCGCAAATCCACAACGAACCCTCGATACCGTCTGAAACGGTTTTAAGTGCGGGAGGCCCAGAGATGGCCACTGTTCTTGATTCTGTCCGCGCATTCTTTGCGCCGAGCCAAACCTACACGATCGATACGGAAACCCCGGCAGATGTCGTGGCGCGTGAAGCGCTGCTCGACAATGCCATGGGTGCTGATCGCCGCAATAAGTCTTCGGAGAAGATCCGCCGCAACCGCGTGCCGGCCGAGGGCCTGGCGCTGGTTGCCCGTGACGGCGATGGCCATGTGATCGGCACGGTTCGCCTGTGGAACATCGAAGCCGGTATTTCGCCTGAAGGCAATCCGATAGAGGCGCTGCTGCTCGGGCCGCTTGCCGTTTCAGCGGATCATGAGGGCAAGGGCATCGGCGGAGCGCTGATGCGCGCCGCGATCACCGAGGCGCACAACCGTGACCACGGTGCCGTACTGCTGGTCGGCGATGCCGCCTATTATGAGAGATTCGGCTTCTTTGCCGAAAAGACTGCGCACCTCGTCATGCCGGGCCCTTTCCAGCGGGATCGCTTTCTCGCTCTGGAACTGAAAGCCGGCTGGCTCGAGGGTGCTGCGGGCATGATCGTTGCGAGTGGTCGCAAGCTGGCCTGAAACAAGAATTGTTCAGCAAAAAGGCCGCGCGCCGCCCCGATCTGCCCGAAACCCCGCCTTCAGAAATGGAGGCGGGGTTTTGCTTTGGCGATAATCCTGAAATCGGGATGGGATGAGCGACGCATCGCCACTGCGTCATTTGGGCAACAGCCAGTGTCTCCCTGGTTGGCAGATGCCTGTGGTTGATTTCGATCAAGCGTCCCCCGATGGCCGAGACTTAGACCTTTTCCAGGAGATTCAATAAAGGCTGGAAGGAGAGATTATATGGCTAGCAATGGCTTGAATTGCGCGCGTTGGGTGGCGGGGATCGGCGCAGGTTTTTTTGCATTCGGAGCAGCCGCCGCGGATCTGACACCCGCCCAGGTCGCACCGGTTGCAGAAGAGGCAATTTCGTCTCCGAGCCCTTGGCAGGTCCGCGTACGCGCTCTCGGTGTCATCACCAAGGATGATGGTTCGGTCAATCAGCTGCCAGGCGTCGGCCTGGAATACAGCGATACCGTTATTCCGGAACTGGATATCAGCTACTTCTTCACCGACAATATCGCCGTTGAACTTATTCTCGGCACCACGAACGCCAAGATCAAGACCGACGGTCTGACCGGCGGCGATCTGGATGTCGGCAAGGCCTGGCTGCTGCCGCCGACATTGACGCTGCAATATCACTTTACCGATTTCGGCGCGTTCAAGCCCTATGTCGGCGCAGGCGTGAACTATTCGATGTTCTATAACCAGTCGGAAAAGAACGGTTTCCGCAATCTCGATGTCGAGAACGAGTTCGGCTGGGCGTTGCAGGCCGGTTTCGACTACATGCTCGACGAGCATTGGGGTCTCAACTTCGACGTGAAGAAGATCTTCCTCGAAACGGACTGGTCGGCTGACCTTGGCGGCACGAAGCTGAATGGCAAGGCCAAGATCGATCCCTGGCTGATCGGCGCAGGTGTTACCTACCGCTTCTGATCCTAGAGAAAGGCGGGGGGCTCTGAGTGCGGCGCGGTTTGTTCGCGCCGCCTTTTTTGTTTGTTCTGTCGGTGCTCAGCTCTCAGCTGATGCGCGATAGGCGTCGGGAATGACGAAGATCTCGTCGGCGCGGCCATAACCGCCATCCTTGACTTCCTCGATCAGCACCATCGTGTGGGGGCGGGCTGCCTCGCTCATATATTCGGCCAGCATGTCGGTCGTGCGGTGCACGATCTCTGCCTTCTGAACCTTTGTCAGCGCGCCTTCCGGCGTCTTTATGTTGACGAACGGCATTGGGTGTCTCCTTCGTTCAGTTGTTTAGATCATGCCGCCATTGGCGCGCAGGACCTGACCGTTGACCCAGCCGCTTTCCGTGCTTGCCAGAAAGGAGACGACCGAGGCGATGTCATCCGGCTGGCCAAGGCGGCCGAGCGGAATATTGCGGATGATGTTCTGCACCAGCTCTTCGGATTTTCCGGTCATGAACAGTTCGGTTTCTACCGGGCCGGGGGCGACCGCATTGACGGTGATCCGGCGCTTGCCCAGTTCCTTGGATGCAACATGGGTCATGGCTTCGACGCCCGCCTTGCTGGCGGCATAGGGGCCATAACCCGGGCCGTACATGCCAACGACGCTGGACGAGAAGTTGATGATGCGGCCGCCTTCGCGCAACCGCTTTCCGGCTTCGCGAATGCCGTAGAATGTGCCGGTGAGGTTGATGGCGATGTGCCTGTCGAACTCGGCATCGTCCGTTTCCGTCAGCGGCGAGAGCTTCATGACGCCAGCGTTGTTGACGAGGATATCGACAGCGCCGAAGCTCTTTTCAGCAGCGTTGAACAGCGCTGTCACCCCCTCTGAGGTGCCGACGTCTGCCTTCACGGCAATGGCTTTGCCTCCGGCTGTCTCAATCTCGCGGACGACGTCATCGGCTGCGGCCTGGCTTGAGGCGTAGTTCACCACGACAGCAAGGCCATCCCCGGCGAGGCGGAGGGCCAATGCCTTGCCGATCCCCTTGGATGCTCCGGTGATGATTGCGACGCGTTGTGTGTTCTCGGTCATGAGATTCTCCTTTGCTGTCGCTGAAAATATGATGACACTCAAAAAGAACAATGACCCGTATTTGACATGACAATTTGTCTGTGATGAACAATCGGCATGGACAGATTATTGCGCATGCAGCTTTTCGTACGGGTCGTGGAGAGGGGCAGTTTTCTCGCTGCCGCCGCAGACCTGGGGCTTGCCCGCTCCACCGCCACCCAGGCGATCAAGGCGCTGGAAGTGGATGTCGGCGCGCGGCTGCTTGAGCGGACGACGCGGCATGTGGCCGTGACGCTCGATGGTCGCGCATTCTATCAGCGCTGCCTTGCGATCCTTGCCGACGTGGATGAGGCGGAAGCGATCTTTCGTGATGCGAAACCCCAGGGGATACTGCGGGTGGATGCGCATCCGATGCTGACCCAGACGTTTCTGCTGCCGCATCTGAGGTCGTTTCTCGATCGCCATCCGCTGCTCGAAATCCAGTTCGGGCAGGGGGACCGGTTTGTCGACCTGGTCCGTGAGGGCGTCGATTGCGTGATCCGCGCGGGCGAGGTGACCGACAGTTCGCTGATCATGCGCCGGCTCGGTTCGATCCGCGAGATGACCTGCGCGAGCCCGGACTATATCAAGGCGTATGGCCTGCCGCAGGCTCCCGACGATCTGGAAGGACATCAGGCGGTCGGTTTCATTTCGTCACGCACGGGCCAGATCATGCCGCTCGAATTTATGGCGGGAGACGATGTGCGTTACGTCACCTTGCCCGCGCGCGTGACCGTCAACAATTCGGATACGGTGATGGATCTCGCACGCCGCGGCTTTGGTCTGATGCAGGCGCCACGTTATCACCTGCAGCGGCATGTCGATGACGGCACGCTGGTCGAAGTTCTGCAGGATTTTCCACCGCCGCCGACACCGCTATCGGCTCTTTATCCGCAGAACCGGCAGCTTTCGCCGCGCGTGAGGGTGTTCATCGACTGGGTCGCGAAAATCTTTGCTGAAGCCGAAATCTGACCGGGCTCACGGTTACTCATTTCGGCGTGAAGCTGCTGGTTCTGCCTTATTGCAGCAATCGCACTGCCCTATCTGTTCGATCATGATCACACGCCGCTCCGCAATACTTTCTACGCCGTTCCTGCTCGCCGCAAGCCGGGCCTTCGCTCAGCAGCCCGTGCCGCAGCCGCCCGAGACATTGAAGACCGTCCTCGATCGTGCCGCCGGGCTTGAGCCGCTGAAGGTGGTTCTGGTCTACCGGAACGGGGAGCCGCTCGCCGAGCGGGCTTTCAACGGTCGCTCGCTTACCGCATCGAGCAATATCAAGTCGGCATCGAAATCGATCATTTCCTGCCTTGTCGGCATTGCCATCGACCGCAAGCTTCTCGAAGGAGCGGACCAGAAGATCGCGCCGATCCTGAAAGCCGATCTTCCACGCGATCCTGATCCGCGCATCAATGAGATCACGATCGGTAATCTGCTGTCGATGCAGGCCGGCCTGTCGCGGATGTCGGGGCCGAATTACGGCCGGTGGGTCGCGAGTTCGAACTGGGTTCGTTTTGCACTGTCGGAACCGTTCGACGGCGAACCGGGCGGCGACATGCTGTATTCGACCGCCTCCACGCATCTCTTATCCGCCATTCTCACCCGGGTCGGTTCCAAATCGACGCTGGCTCTGGCGCGGGACTGGCTCGAACCGGTCGACGGTTTCAGGATCGGCGCGTGGGATCGCGATCCGCAGGGCATCTATCTGGGTGGAAACCAGATGGCGATGTCGGCCCGCTCGCTGATGGCGTTTGGCGAGCTCTATCGTAGCGGCGGCAAGACACGGCAGGGGCGTCAGGTCGTTTCGCAAAGCTGGATCGATCAGTCCTGGACACAGCGCACCAATTCGCGTTTTTCCGGCGATGCCTATGGTTACGGCTGGTTCATGCGGCGCATCGGTGGAGAAGATGTCAAATTCGGATGGGGTTATGGCGGACAGATGGTGTATATCGTGCCCTCGCTCGGCATGACCGTAGTGATGACCTCCAATGAAAGCGGTCCATCGGCACGTAACGGCTATCGGGATCAGTTGCATGATCTTCTGGCGGAGATCATCGGCGTCACGCGAAGCGCGTGATGCCGCATAACGTTATAATTGTTATTGCGCCGCACATAATGCTTTAAGTAAGTGCATGTCATGTTTTCTTCGATTGGGGACGACAATGACATTCGATCTCAGAACCATCTATATGATGACGGCTTTGGCCTGCCTTGTACTTGGTCTCCTTCAGGCGATCGTCTTCATGTCGGGCCGGTTCGATCGCTGGCTTGCGTGGTGGAGCGCCAGCAACATCGCCTTTGGCTTCGGTGATCTGTTTATCGGTTTCCGCGGTTATCTCTCCGACGTCATCACGGTTCAGCTCGGCAATGTGCTGGTCCTTGCCGGGTGTGCGATGATGCCCGTCGCCATCCGCCTGTTTGCCGGCCGCTCGGTCGATTTCCTGCGTCTGAGCTTTCTGATCTTCATTCTGGCGCTGCCGATGCTGATCGCCTTTCCTGATGCGGAGGCGGCGCGAGAACGGATCATTTATGGTTCGCTGGTGTCCGGCCTGCTGGATCTCATGGTGGCCTATGAAGCGAGCCGGCTGGCGAAAGAAGAGGGGCTTTACACCGCGAGGCTCACCTGTGGCTTGTTTCTAACGACGGCCGCAATTTATGCGCTAAGGGGCGGCTTCGGCATGGCGGGTGTTTTCGGCGTCGAGGGTCTTTTCGACAATGGAAGCGGCAGCCATGCGATCCTTGGCATGGTGGTGATGGCGGTTCTGACACTTCGCGGCATGCTGATCGTTCTCATGGCGGCAGAGCGTGCGGCAAACCAGCTGAGGGATGCAGCCTATCACGATGCGCTGACCGGCGTGCTTAACCGGAGCGGGCTTTTGAATGCGCTGCAGGTCGGGCCGCCGGATCGCATGGCGCTGCTTCTCGTCGATCTCGATCATTTCAAGCAGTTGAACGATCTGGGCGGACATGCGCTCGGTGACCGGATCCTGCAGACTTTCGCCAGGTCGGCGCTCAGCGTCGTGAACAGAAGCGATCTGGTTGCGCGCCATGGCGGGGATGAGTTCGTTATCCTGCTTCGGCACCAGGGAGCGGAGGAGGCGGTTGCAACTGCAGAACGGCTTCGGCTGGCTTTTGCGCAGGCGCTTGTCAGGACCGAGGCCGAGCTTCCGGTCAAACCGACCTTGAGCATCGGCGTTGCCGTCGAGCCTGCGGATGGCGAGGCGCTTGAAACCTTGCTCCATCGCGCCGATCACGCGCTTTATCGGGTCAAGCGGCGGGGTCGTAACGGTATCGACCTGTCCG
This sequence comes from Hyphomicrobiales bacterium, assembly GCA_900469445.1. Classification (GTDB taxonomy): domain Bacteria; phylum Pseudomonadota; class Alphaproteobacteria; order Rhizobiales; family Rhizobiaceae; genus Neorhizobium. The sequence continues at coordinate 693,559 of UBXM01000001.1, read as the reverse complement.
AACTCGATGCCGTGCGCAACACTCCGGCGGGTCATGCGAGAGGCGGCGGGAAACCTCTTGCCGTGGATGATGGGATCGCGCCTCTCACTTCACCGGTGCAATCGGCCGGCGGTCTGTAAGATACGCGGCGGATCGGTCATCCTACCGCTAAAAATCTAATAAAACCGGATGCATTAGGGTTACCCGTTCATCATTAACGGGGCATGCGATTGCATTATTTTCTTCTAATATTAAGGGTGTGCTTCACAACCAATGCGGGCGAAATCCGCGTGGGTTGCTCTGCAATTCCTCTCCGGGAAAGCGACGGCATCACGTCCTTGAAAACGTGCGGCGTTGATATCCCGTGGGGTGGGTGGGGGAAGTATGGAGCCCCCACCCATTCGAGAGGATCAGGCGCTGATGTCGATGACGCCGCAATCTCCGGCTTCGGAAGAGAATGCGAGCAGCTTGCCGCTGGCGCTCCAGCTCATGCCGGTGATCGCGCCCTTGCCGGGGCGGCGCAGCAGCGCCTCTTTCTCGTCGGCGATCCTGACACCGAGGATCATGCCATCGATAAAGCCGATCGCCAGAACCTCTTCCGCCGGATGGAAGGCGACCTGGGTGACCATGATATTGGCGCGGGTGCCGAGTTCCATCGGGGCCTTGCCCATCGGGCCATCCTTGGACGAAAAGGGCCAGACGATTGCGGCGGGAGCACCGGAGGAAGCGAGCCACTTGCCCTTGACCGACCATGACAGCGACTTCACCTTGGCGGGATAACCGGTCATGCGCATATGGCGGTTTTCGCCGGCCTTGCCGTCGAGCTTCCAGCCATGTAGCGCGTTTTCCTGCATCGTCGTGACGAGGAAACGACCGTCCGGCGAGAAGGTCACGCCCGTATGGGCACCCTTCCAGTCGAGATCGGCAGCCGGGGCGTTGGTGCCGACCCAGTGCAGCGAAACGCCGTTATAACGAGCCGCCGCGATCCGCAGACCCTTGCCAGCGAAGGCAATGCCTTCGACGCTGCGTTCTTCGGTGAATTCCTTCACCGAGCCGTCGTTCTGGCGCACGATGCTGCTCTTGCCGACTGCATAGGCGACAGCATTCTGCGGCCCACCGGCGACAACGCTGATCCACTTGCGCGGTACTTCGGCCAGCACTGTGGTGGTGCCATCGTGGCCGATGCGCAGGACCTTGCCATCCTCGCCGCCGGAGATGAGCGTGGCGCTGAACGGATCACGGATGCAGGTGAGCAGGCCCTGATGCGCTTCGGTGACTTTCTCGCCGCCGTCCAGGCGGTGGATCGTGCCGGCAGCAGTGGCGAAGAAAGGGATATCGCCGAGGAAGTGGGTCGAGACGACGTGGCCTTCGAGATCAAGCGGTGCAACTGTCGGCATCAGGCGGCCATCATTCGGGACATTGTTTGGTATCCATATGTTGTTCGGGCGTCGTTTCCGACGCCCGCTTGTCTATAATGAAATCCTCAGCCGATGTCAGGCCGGTGTCTTGGCGGTTGCCTGGCAGGCGAGGAAGCTCTGCTCGATCTTGGCGAAATCCAGATTGCGGCCGATGAAGACGAGACGGCTTTCGCGCTTTTCGCCATCCTTCCACGGACGCTGGTGATCGCCTTCAACGATCATGTGCACGCCCTGGACGACATAACGTTCCTCATCGCCGGCAAAGGCAATGATGCCCTTCAGGCGCAGAATGTTCGGGCCTTCCGTCTGGGTGATCTTCTGGATCCAGGGGAAGAAACGATCCGGGTTCATTTCGCCGCCGCGCAGCGAAATCGACTTCACCGTGATGTCGTGGATGGCCGCAACGGCGCCTGGCGAATGATGGTGATGGCCGTGATCATGCCCATGATCGTGGCCGCAATCGGGACCGCAGGTGTGGTCATGGTCGTGGTGGTGATCATGATGATGATGGCCATGATCGTGATCGCAATCCGGCCCACAGACATGGTCTTCGTGGCCATGTTCGAGGAAGTGCGGATCGTTTTCCAGCGCACGCTCGAGGTTGAATGCGCCCTGATCGAGGACACGGGCAAGATCGACACCCGAACGGGTGGTCTTGTGAATGCGTGCGGTCGGGTTGATGGCGCGGACGATCTCTTCGATGACGGCCAGTTCTTCCGGCGTGACGAGATCGGTCTTGTTGACGACGACGACATCGGCAAAGGCGATCTGGTCTTCGGCCTCGCGGCTATCCTTCAGGCGCAGCGGCAGATGCTTGGCATCGACGAGGGCGATGACGGCATCGAGTTCGGTCTTGGCGCGAACGTCATCGTCCATGAAGAAGGTCTGCGCAACCGGGACCGGATCGGCAAGGCCGGTGGTCTCAACGATGATGCCGTCAAAGCGACCGGGACGGCGCATCAGGCCTTCGACGACGCGGATCAGGTCGCCGCGCACCGTGCAGCAGACACAGCCGTTGTTCATCTCGTAGATTTCTTCGTCCGACTCGACGATCAGGTCGTTGTCGATGCCGATTTCGCCGAATTCGTTGACGATGACGGCGTATTTCTTGCCGTGGCTTTCGGAGAGAATGCGGTTCAGAAGCGTCGTTTTGCCGGCGCCGAGATAACCGGTCAGCACGGTGACGGGAATTGGTTTTGCTGCTGGAGCTTCGGTGGTCTGGTCGGTCATAGGGAAACCTCGAAGGTTAAAGGCTCGCGCCGAATGGCAGATGCACGGGGCGCCGGAAATCGTCCGCTCCATATAAGGGCAAGGCCGGGCGAGTTCAAAGGGTTTCGATGTTATAAAATCACGTCAGTTCATGTGGCCGATATGGCAGACCTGATGTCGGTCTGAACAAAGTCATCTCCTATGTAAAGAAGCGGGCAATCGAACTCTTTTGCCGTGGCATAAGAAAAGCAGTCGCCAAAGTTTAGGCCCGCCTTATCGAAACTCTTGCCCCATCGGGTGTAAGCCGTGGCTGCCAGATGAGCTCGAGCAGGGGTAAGGTCTACTGTCTGGGTGACCGAGCTTTTCAGAATGTCGCCCACTTCCTTCACAAGCTTTCGCCGGGCGGCGACAATCAGAACTTCTGCCACTGTTCCGGTGGAGATCAGCACGCTGTTTTCTGCTTCGAGGATCTTTTCACACTCACGGGCCGATGGCTCACCGGCAGCGATTGCAATAATTGCCGACGAGTCGATGACGATCATTTGGGCAGGCCATCTTCATCATACAGAAAGTCTTGGCTCCGTGCCGCGTCAGGGCCTGGAGACAAGCCCTTTTCAGGAGCAAGCCTGCGGATTTCGTCGAAGAGTTTTCTTTTTTCTTCTGGGCTTAATGGCGTGCGCTTGGAAGAGAGCGGCAAAATCTCTGCCAGTTCTGCCGTAGCATTATAGGCTTCATCCGGGCCTTCGCTTACGGGATACACGATTTCCAGTCGTACCGGAGGGGAACCTGTTTGGGTAAGCAGAACCTCTTCGCCTCGCTCAGCAAGCTTTACCAGTTCCGCTAATTTGCCTTCAGCCTCTGCAATGGATATTCGCATGTTTCGCCTCCCTATGGGCGATCAACCCTTGTTAATATGTTGCATGCGCTCAAACGATACAAGCGGGATCACTCCAGCGTCTCTGCATCAAACCGAGCCACCTCCTCCAGCAGTTCGATAATCCCCTTTACCGCATGTGCCACCAACTGCTCTCCGCGTTCGGCTGTTGCGACCGATGCGTTGCCGGCGACGCCTTTCCTGTTGAGGTCGGACATCTTCCAGCCGAAGGCATGAGGGCCATAGGCGCGCAAATGCTTGAAGTCGCGGGCAAAGTCGGACTGGCGCGAGGAGAAGGCCTCGGCCTTTGCCATATCCACCTTGTCGGGCCACAGGGCCAGCATGACGGAGGTCTCGATATCGCCGCCGTGGATGTCGATCGCCTTGTCTTCCGGGCTGATCCAGCCGGTGGGTTGGCCGAAGCGTGTCCAGCTGGTGGCGACGGCGAGCATTCCGTAACGGACCCGTGCTTCCGTTGCGACGATCGTCATGAGCGGAGAATTGCCGCCATGGGCATTCAGCATGACGAATTTCTTGATCCCCTGGCGGTTCATGTCTTCGGCGATGCCGAGCCAGCGGTTGACGGCTTCGTCGAAGGCAAGTGTCCGGGTTCCCGTGACGTCCATATGCTCGACCGAGTAGCCGACGGTTTCAACCGGCAGGAAGGTGACGGGCAATGTCGAAGGGATTGCCGGGATGAGTCGCCCCACCAAGCCCTCCGCGATCAGCGTATCGGTGTCGAAAGGCAGGTGCGGACCATGCTGTTCATGGGCGCCGAGGGGCAATACCGCGATCCAATCGCGTCTTTCTGTGGACGCAAGTGTCTGATCATTGTCACAAAAGCGCAGGTTTGGACGCGACATCTGGCGGTGGTTTCCCGGTTTCGTTATGGATAGCATGCACTACTATAATGACGACCTTCACCAAGCAAAGCGGGCAGGGCCGATGAGCAAAAAAAAGGGCGAGAAGAAATCGAAATCGGGCAAGAAGAAAGAGCTTGCTGCACTTTCGGCGGCTGATCTTGCACCGGCAATCACCCAGGCTGCCCGCTCGGTTCGCACCGCGCTCAGCCGCAGCATTTCCGATAGCGGTCTTTATGCCGGCCAGGACGGGGTAATCCTTGCGCTGTCCGAAGATGACGGGCAGACACCCGGTCAGCTGGCGGCGCGGCTTGGCGTGAAAGCGCCGACCATGACCCGCACGATCGGACGCATGGAGGCGCAAGGTTTCGTCGAGCGCCGTTCCGATGGACATGACGGGCGGCTCACCAAGGTTCATCTCACGGAGAATGGCCTCAAAAGTGTCGAGTCGATCAGCCAGTCGGTGGCCGATTGCGGCGCGATGGCTGTCAAAGACTTCTCCGAAAAGGAAGTGCGTACGCTTCTGAAACTTCTTCGGGCCGTGGAGCACAACCTGCAGCCGGAGGATAGCGACGACTGAGCGATATCGGCCGGTTTCCCCTCCTATTGTGCTTGCGAATTAAATTGTTTATTTAAAAATTTTAGTTCGAAAGGCCGGCGCCAGAAACCGGCTTTGAAAAAAGCATTTGGAGGGGTTATGGCGCAGAAGGTGAAGCTTTCTACGATCGCAGACAGTCTGGGGCTTTCGACCGCAACAATTTCACTGGCATTGCGTGATAGCCCGCTCGTCGCAGCAGATACGCGCGACAAGATCAAGGAGCAGGCGCGGGCGCTCGGCTATATCTACAATCGCCGGGCTGCCAGCCTCAGGACGTCGCGTTCCGGTATTATCGGCGTCGTCGTGCATGACGTGATGAACCCGTTCTATGGCGAAATCCTGAAGGCGATCGAAAGCGAACTCGATCGCAGCGGCCAGACATTCATTCTCTCCAACCATTATGACTCGGTCGAGAAACAGCGCACCTTCATCGAGACGCTGCTGCAGCTTGGCGGCGATGGAGTGATCATGTCGCCGGCGATCGGTACGCCGGTCGAGGATATCCGGCTTGCGGAACAGAATGGCATGCCCGCCATTCTCGTTGCCCGTACGATGGAAGGCGTCGATCTGCCGACCTATCGCGGCGATGACAGCTATGGGATCTCGCTTGCCACCAATCACCTGATCGGGCTTGGCCACCGGGTGATCGCGATGATCGGCGGCACCGACCAGACATCGACCGGCCGTGACCGTTACCAGGGATATGTCGACGCCTTGCGCAAGGCCAATATCGAGGTCGATCCGGGTCTGCGCATTCCCGGACCGCGTACCATGCAGGGCGGCTTCGAAGCGGCGGTGAATTTCCTGTCGCTGCCGCAGAAACCGACGGCTGCCGTCTGCTGGAACGATCTCGTGGCGATCGGGTTGATGAACGGCATTGCCCGTGCAGGCCTTATCCCGGGACAGGATATTTCGGTCACCGGTTACGACGATCTGGAGCAGGCGTCCATTTCGACGCCGTCACTGACGACCGTTTCCAACCAGCAGGCGGATGTCGGACGGCTTGCGGCTCGCGCGCTGCTCGATCGTCTTGCCGGAAGCCACGAGCCGGATGGTCTCCATCTGATCAAGCCGGAGATGCGCATCCGGCAGTCGACATCGCCCTACAAGCCGCTTCGGGATCTCGCCAAAGCCTGACAAGTCAGGCCGCTTCGCCTGCCAATGTTGCCTTGCTTGCCGCATAGGCGCGAACGGCGTCACCGAAGGCTTCGAACAGGGCGCGGGATGGTGCATCCGTCTCTGCCCAGTATTCCGGGTGCCATTGCACGCCGACGGCAAAATTCCTGGCATCGATGACCGAGACCGCTTCGACGGTTCCGTCCTCGGCGCGGGCCTCAACCTGCAGTCTTGGTGCCGTTTCGGAAATGGCCTGACGGTGCAGGGAATTGACCTGCACTGCGCCTGAAGTCCCCAGATAACGGGCGACGCAGGACCCTTCCTCGACGATCACCGGCTGGCGAATGGCGAATTTTTCGTCGCGGTCCGATACGTCCGGCGAACGGTGATCCCAGATACCGGGCTGGTCCTGGATTTCGCTTGCGAGTGTTCCTCCAAGCGCGACGTTCAATTCCTGAATACCGCGGCAGATGGCGAGGAGAGGGATGCCGCGATCGATGGCGCGACGGATGAGCGGCAGGGAGGTCGCGTCGCGGCCGGGATCGAAGGGGCCGTCTGCCTCTGTGGCGTCCCTGCCATAAAGCGACGGGTGAACATTGCTGAGCGCGCCGGAAATCAGAACGCCGTCGACCCGGTCGAGAATGGCGTCGGCCTCGTTGCCGGTTTCAAAGGCCGGAACGATGAAGGACATCACATCGGCCACCTTCAATGCGGCTGAAACATACTGGTTCGGCGCGGCATGCCAGATGGCGCCCTCGATTTCGCGGATATCGGCAGGGACGGCGACAACGGATTTCGGCAGATGAGGGGGCATTGGCGGTTCCAGATTGAGGGAGGCTACGCCAGAAAAACAGAGAACGCTGCCAATTGCTAGAGGAATTGAAGTTGCAAAACCAGTTGCCGGCGAGGGGAAGGAAGCAGAAGGACGGACCGCCGCACAGGCCCGCATAATATTCCCGTTTCTTGCGTTATGTCATGAAAGCGCCCGCGTTTTGGTGGGACGCTGCAGGTGGTCCAAGTAAAAGGAGACCTCCCATGTTTGCCGCTCTTTCGCCCTATGTCGCTGGCCTTGTCATTATCTGGTGGCTTGTCGGTGCCTATGTCGTCCCCCGCGACTTCCTTCGCGTGCAGCGGGCCAACCGTGCTGCCGAATGTGCCGAGAGCAAGGCGCTTCCGCGCAGGTAAGTGCAGGTTGCCATCACGGCTTGTTCGAGGAATTCGAGGCTGCCGAAATAATGGGCATATCTCGCTGAAAACAATTTATAATTAGAGTTTCGAACAATACCGACGAAAGTCTAATTCATTCCAGGCGTTTCAACTGCCCGTTTGCCTTGAGCTTCGCTTGCAAGCCTCAAGGCAACATGTTTACCTCCTGATTGATGTCCGGCGGATTGGAGGATACGCCGGAAGTCGATCATGATCGGGAGGATATTCATGGATCGTCGTCAATTCTTCAAGAAAGCTGGAGCAACCGGGGCAGGCGCATTGGCCGCCGGAGCGCTGGCTGCACCTGCAATCGCACAGTCAAATCCGAAAATAACCTGGCGCCTGACCTCGTCGTTTCCGAAATCGCTCGACACGATTTATGGCGGCGCGGACGACATGGTGAAACACGTGGCTGCAGCCACGGATGGGAATTTCACCATCCAGCCTTTTGCCGCGGGCGAAATCGTGCCGGGCCTGCAGGCGCTCGATGCCGTGACCAACGGCACGGTGGAAATGGCCCATACCTGCTCCTACTATTTCGTCGGCAAGGACCCGACCTTTGCGATCGGAAGCGCCATTCCCTTCGGTCTCAATGCGCGCCTGACCAATGCCTGGTTCTATCAGGGCAATGGCAATACGCTGATGAACGAGTTCTTCGCCAAGCATAATGTCTACGGCCTTCTGGCGGGCAATACCGGCGCGCAGATGGGTGGCTGGTTCCGCAAGGAAATCAACACCGTCGACGACTTCAAGGGCGTGAAGATGCGCATTGCCGGCATTGCCGGCCGTGTTCTGGAAAAGCTGGGTGCCGTTCCGCAGCAGATTGCCGGCGGCGACATCTATCCGGCGCTCGAAAAGGGCACGATCGATGCGGCCGAATGGATCGGTCCCTATGACGATCACAAGCTCGGCTTCTTCAAGGTCGCGAAATACTACTACTATCCGGCCTTCTGGGAGGGCGGTCTGGCGATCCATTCGATGGTCAATCTGGAAAAGTGGAACAGCCTGCCCAAAGCCTATCAGGCGGCGCTGACTGATGCCTGCGCCTTTGCCAACACCAACATGATGGCAAAATACGACCTGAAGAACCCGACGGCGATCAAGCAGATCGTCGCCCAGGGAACGACACTCAGGCCGTTCAGCCAGGAAATCCTTGAAGCCTGCTTCAATGCGTCGATCGAGGTCTACAACGAAATCTCCGCGACCAATGCCGACTTCAAGAAAATCTACGAGGATCAGGTGGCCTTCAAGAAGGAAGGCTATCTGTGGATGCAGCTGTCCGAATACACGTTCGATACATTCATGATGATCCAGCAGCGCAACGGCAAGCTCTAACGGTCGGTCATCCGCCCGCAACTTCGAAAGCCCCGGAGCCAGGCTTCGGGGCTTTCTTGCGTCTTGATGTCTCGAGCAAAAAAGGCCCGGTTTAATGCCGGGCCTTTCGTTGTCAGTTGAATTTTGGTGGTTCGGACAGGTTGGGTGCAGCGGGCTGGCTCGGTTGAGCCGGTGCGCCATCCATGGGCGGCAGGCCGAAATTCGGCATTCCGCCGCCATCATTGCCGCTGCCGAAGCCCGGCACTTCGATCTTGATTGTATTGAGGTCGACTTCCGGCGGCTTGTCGAGCCAGTAGGTGACGGATTCGGGCCAGAAGATCAGGATGCCGACGAGGATGAGCTGCATGCAGAGCCACGGGATGGCGCCGAGATAGATATCCCTGGTCTTCACCGTTTTTGGCGCGATCGAGCGCAGGTAGAAAAGGGCAAAGCCGAAGGGTGGATGCATGAAGCTGGTCTGCATGTTGACGCAAAGCAGGACGCCGAACCAGATCAGGTCGATGCCGAGAGACTGGGCGACGGGCGCCAGAAGCGGCAGGACGATGAAGGCGATCTCGAAGAAATCGAGGAAGAACGCCAGGAAGAAGACGAAGATGTTGACGAAGATCAGGAAACCGGTGGCGCCGCCCGGGATGTGAGACAGAAGGTGCTCGATCCAGAGGCCGCCATCCATGCCCTGGAAGACAAGGCTGAAGCAGGTTGCGCCGACCAGGATGAAGACCACCATGGAGGTGATCGTCATGGTCGAATGCATGGCCTGTTTGACGAGATCCCAGGTCAGGCGGCGATGAAGCGCTGCAAGCACCATGGCGCCGACGACGCCGAGTGCGCCGGCTTCGGTCGGGGTTGCAAGGCCGAGGAACAGGGTGCCGAGCACGAGGAAGATCAGCACGACCGACGGGACCATGCCCCACAAAACGCGCAGGACGAGGGCGGCGTTCAGCTCACCGCGTGCTTCGGGCGGCAGCGGCGGCACATCCTTCGGCCGGACGATTGACAGGATGAAGATGAAGCCGAGGAAGATGAGGACCTGCAGGATCGAAGGTCCGATCGCGCCGAGATACATATCGCCGACAGAGCGGCCGAGCTGGTCGGCGAGAACGATCAGCACGAGAGACGGCGGGATGACCTGGGTGATCGTGCCGGATGCGGCAATAACGCCGGTCGCGAGCCTCGGGTTGTAGCCGTATTTCAGCATGATCGGCAGGGAAATCACGCCCATGGTGATGACCGATGCCGCAACCGTGCCGGTGATTGCGCCGAGGATGGCGCCGACGATGATGACGGCATAGGCGAGGCCGCCCGGAATGGCGCCGAACAGCTTGCCGGTGCCTTCCAGCAGATCTTCCGCCAGGCCGCAGCGTTCCAGAATCGCACCCATGAAGGTGAAGAACGGAATGGCCAGCAGAAGGTCATTGGAGACGATGCCGAAGATGCGCAGCGGCAGGGCCTGCATGAAGGCAAATTCGAAATGGCCGGTCGCGATGCCGAGAAGGCCGAAGAAAAGGCCGACGGCCGATAGCGAGAAGGCGACCGGAAAACCGTAGAGCATGAAGATGATCATGCCCAGGAACATGGCTGGCGGCATTATGCCGAATGCGAACATGGCTCTAATTCCCCCAAAGACTTATTGTAGCGGCTTTTCGTAGGTCGTATCGACATCAAGGGTTCCGGTGAGCCCGGCAATCCGCTTGATCAATTCCGAAAGACCCTGAAGCGCAAGCAGGAGGAAGCCTGCAACGATGACGAGTTTGACCGGCCAGCGGAGCAGGCCGCCGGCGTTGGATGACGTCTCGCCCTGCTGGAAGGAGAGAGAGAAGAAGGGCCATGCGAGCCATGCGAGATAGAGGCAGGCTGGGATCAGGAAGACGATCAGCCCCAGCGTGTCGATCCACAGCCGTTTGCGATCGGAAACGGCGCCGTAGATGAGGTCGACGCGAACATGTTCGTTAAGACGTAGCGTATGAGAGGCGCCGATCAGCACGATGAAGGCGAAGAGATACCACTGGATCTCCAGCCAGCCATTCGAGCTGTAGTTGAACAGGTAGCGTATGAAGGCATTGCCTGCGCTGATCAAACAGCAGGCGAGGACGAGATAGCCGGAAAATTTCCCCAGCACCTCGCTCAAGCGGTCGATCAGGCCGCTGAACCTTAGCAAAATTCTCATTCGTTCCCGCTCCCAACAGGTCCTTTTATCCCGCCTGTTCTTTGATGGCGATGTAAACGAAGGTCTAAGGAAAGAAAAGCGGAAACGAATGACTGGTGCCGGCTCTGCCCCCTGAACCCGGGGCTTTAAACCGTTTGCTAATGTCCTATCCTCTCCTGGAGGAAGAGGCTTTCGGTGTGTCGAATACGGACATCTTCCTTTACGCTTCGTTGAATACGTTCCGATATTCACCCCCACGGTCAAGGGGGTTAACTCGAGTAACAATCAAATCTTAAAGGGTTTTCTTCACTGTCGCGCGAAAGCCAAGGGAATGAGGCCCGGTGGAGACCCGATGAAGGATTTGGAAGCGAAGACGCTGCCGACAGAGCTGTATCTGCCGTTCGTCGAATCGCTATTCAAAAATCGCGGAACATTGTGGACCGGGATGGTCGTCCATATCCTGTCCTGTGCGATCATCTATGCCACGACCGGCGCCGAATTCTACATTTTCATGATCGCGGTGTTCGTCACCGTATTTGCCTATCGCATCTATTGGTTTCGCCGGTTCGACATGATCGACCGCAGCCAGCTTTCCAAGAGTGAGATCGAATCCTGGGAGACGCGCTATGTCAATGGTGCGGCCATCACAGCCTTCGTGCTCGGAATAGGCAGCGCGTATGCGGTTCTCGTTCTCAGAGACATGCTGGCCGCGTTCATGTGTATTGCCGTGACCATGGCCTCGATGGTGTCGATCGTTGGTCGGAATTACGGTTCCGCGCGTGCGGTTGCTCTGCAGACGATCGGCTGCTGCCTGCCGCTGGTGCTGGCCTGTTTGTTGACCGGCGACGTCTATCTCGCGCTCATTTCCCTGTTCCTGATCCCGTTCGGGCTGACAACGCAATCCATGGCGAAGGGGGTGCGGGAGTTCCTGTACGACAACGTGCTCACCTCGCGGGAAATGACTCGGATTGCGGATCAACTCGATATCGCGCTCAGCACAATGACTCATGCGTTGATCATGCTCGATGCGGACGGTCGCGTGCAGGTGATCAATCGTCGCGCCTGCGAGCTTCTGGAACTGCCGGGTGCCGACGAGCTGAAAGGTGCAGCGTTTATCAGCGTACTCAGACGAAGCGGAAAATCCCTTTCGGATGATCTGTTGAGGAAGATCGGGCAGTTGTCGGCTGGACAGGCAGGCAAAACGCTCCTCTGCCTGAAGGAAACGGTCTATCTCGAATTCTCGCTCAGCCACCGCGCCGACGGTGGCGTTGTCATGCTGTTCGAAGACGTCAGCGCTCGAGTGGCCGCGGAAGAAAAGATCCTGCATCTGGCGCGGTACGATACCCTTACCGGGTTGCCGACGCGCGGCTACTTCGCCGAGCTTGCTGCGCAGCAGCTTGGTGAGGCCGGGGCAGATCCATATGCGGCCTTTGTGATTTTCGACGTCGATGGCTTCAAGCATGTCAACGACATGCAGGGCCATATTGTCGGTGATCGACTGCTTGCCGTCATATCCGAACGGCTTGTGCAAAAGGCGGGCGAGGGGATCATCGTCGGGCGCCTAGGCGGCGATGAATTCGTCATCTTCGCAACGGGCGGGGATCGCGCTGCTCTGGAAGCTCGCATCAACGCCGTTCAGGCTGAAATTCAGGGAAGCTACAGGGTGAACGGGCTGGATCTGCCGGTATTCATCAATGCTGGCGGTGTGATCCTGGACGGCCATGATTTCGAGATGGAAGCCTGGCAGATCAAGGCCGATCTGGCGCTCAACGATGCGAAGTCGGTCGGTAACGGGACCCTGACGATGTTCCGGCCGGAAATGGATGCCCGATACGTGGCAGAGCAGCGATTGAAGGCCGATTTGCGTACGGCGATAGAGCAGGGCGATCTCACTGTCGTCTATCAGCCCATGTATCTTCCTGACGGCTCGGACATGGAGTGCTGTGAGGCGCTGGTGCGATGGTCGCATCCCGAGCGCGGCTTTATCGGTCCCAACATCTTCATCCCGATAGCCGAGAGCATGGGGCTGATTTCCGAGATTACCAAATTCGTGCTGGACCGTGCCTGCGCGGACTGTGCCTCCTGGCAGAACGGAATCGCCGTATCGGTCAATCTGTCGATCCACGACCTTCGCGGTGGGCAGATCGTGCCGCTGGTTGCGGATGTGCTGGAGCGCAACAACCTCGACCCCAAACGGCTGCATCTGGAAGTCACCGAGAGCTGCTTCATGGATGAGCCGGTTGTCGTCAGCGCCACACTCAGCAAATTACGCGCGAATGGCGTGACGATCGCCATCGACGATTTCGGCACGGGCTTCTCAAGTCTGAGCTATCTGGATTCGCTGCCGATCGACATCGTCAAGATCGACCGCGCCTTCGTGCGCGATATCGGGGCGGAGCCTCGTCGGCTCAAGCTTCTCAGTGGTATCGTGCGTCTTTCGCGCGAGCTGGACCTCAGGATCGTCATTGAAGGGGTGGAAACCTTCGAGCAACTTGAACTGGTGAGGAAGCACAGCTTTGCCGATCTCGTTCAGGGTTACATCTTCTCTCCGCCAATTCCTGCCAATGCGATTACGGAACTCTGCCAGAAGTCCGCTTCGGCTCGCCGCCTCGCGAGCAGACAGGGCCGTTCGGACAAGGGCGCGGAACCTCGCGCTTTCGGGGCTGCAAGCTAACCGTCTTCGAAATATCCCGAATTAATCCATCTAATGTAGTCCGTGCTGGAATGATGCGGTTAACCTGTTGTTAACCATAAGTTTTAAAACACTGTTAATCATGATCTTCGTCATTGCGATCACGCCTGTAATCAGGGTTAATCAATCGTTAACAGCGATGGGTAGCCCAGATGTCAGTGGTTCAGAGTTTTTCAGACAAGGCGTTTTCAGAAAAACTGCTCTCGGCACTCGACCATATCGAGTATCGCCGGATCGAGGGGCACGAGGATTTCGAGGATGTGGCGCGGTTGCGCTACAAGGCTTACAAAGCCCAGAACGTGCTGCCGGTCGGGGCGAGCCATCTGTTGGACGATATCGATTTCGTTCCGCATGCCTATGTCTTCGGCATCTATTATTATGAAGAGCTGATTTCCACGGTTCGGGTGCATCACGTCACGGCAGAGCATCGGATCTGTCAGTCGGTTGGCGTCTTTCCCGATGCCGTAAACCAATTGCTTGATTCCGGTTTGACATTTATCGATCCTGCCCGCTTCGCGGTCGATCCGGACGTCGTCGGCGAATTGCCGACCATTCCCTATATCACGCTGAGACCGTCGATCATGGCGGCCATACACTTCGATACCGATCGCGTGCTGCAACACGTCCGGCCACCGCATGCGGCCTTCTACAAGCGGATATTCCTCGCCGATACGATCGTGCCGCCGACGATCGCGCCCATTTACGGGTTCGAGTTGACATTGCTTGCCTCGCGGGTTCGTGAGGTTCGTCCTCAACTGATGCGCCGCTTTCCGCTTTTCCAATCGGAAGCCTATGAACGGCGTCTCATGTTTGCCGAGCGGCCGACGATGTTGACGCCGCCGCTGACCGTTCTGCCTACGGCACGCTTTGCCAGCCGGCCGAACTCGCCGGAAATGGCATTCGTTCGCTGATTTCGTCCGTATCCGCCCGCTGACAGGCGGATGGTGAAACCATTGCGCTCCGCGGTTGTTCGTGTATTCCTGATATGGCCCGATTTGGAAAACGGGCCGCTGGGAGAGTCGGGCCTTCAGGTATTGAGGGTTCGATATGCGGAGATCTGGGAGAGGCTTGATGGACGATCATCACAATGGACCGGTAGAGACTGGCGCGCCTATGGATCACATGGCGCATGAGCAGACCTACGAGTTTTTTCTGGCCGCCGCGAAATGGGGCACGATGAGCATCGTTGCGCTGCTTATCGCCATGGCTGGTGGTTTCTTCGGTGGGCTTGGCCTGATTGGCGGGCTTGTTCTCTTCATCATCCTGAATGTAGCTGGCGTTTTCCTGCTGCGATAACGGCTGATCGGGCCTGATAATTCGGGCAGGATTTGGTCGGTCGGGCAATCGTGCCGAGCCTTGGGTAACGACAGCATTTCGTCGTTCGATATCAATGAACAATCCGTTTCGGCAAATCCGGCATTCCCGGACTAACGGAAGCCGCTCCGGCATGCCATGTAAGCGTCAACATGATTTTCACACGCTTATGTCGGAGTGCCCCATGAAGAAGATCGGATTTCTCTCTTTCGGCCATTGGACGCCGTCGCCTCAGTCGCAGACCCGTTCGGCGGGCGATACTCTTTTGCAGTCCATCGACCTTGCCGTCGCCGCGGAAGAACTTGGTGCGGATGGCGCCTATTTCCGCGTTCACCATTTCGCCCGTCAGCTTGCTTCGCCTTTCCCGCTGCTTGCAGCTGTGGGCGCCAAGACCAGCAAAATCGAGATCGGTACCGGCGTCATCGACATGCGCTACGAAAACCCGCTTTACATGGCGGAGGATGCGGGTGCTGCCGATCTGATCTCGAAGGGACGGCTGCAGCTCGGCATCAGCCGTGGTTCGCCTGAGCAGGTCATCGATGGCTGGCGGTATTTCGGCTACGAGCCGGAAGAAGGCAAGAGCGATGCCGATATGGGCCGCCGCCATGCGGAAGTCTTTCTCGATGTGCTGAAAGGCGAGGGGTTTGCCCAGCCGAACCCGCGTCCGATGTTCCCGAACCCGCCCGGCATGCTTCGTCTGGAGCCGCATTCCGAAGGCTTGCGCGAGCGTATCTGGTGGGGTGCCGGCTCGAATGCGACGGCCATCTGGGCGGCCCAGAAGGGTATGAACCTGCAGAGCTCGACCCTGAAGGACGACGAGACCGGCGAGGCGTTCCACATCCAGCAGGCAAAGCAGATCCGCGCCTATCGTGAGGCGTGGAAAGAAGCCGGGCATGACCGCGAGCCCCGGGTTTCCGTCAGCCGCAGCATCTTCGCCCTGGTTGACGATCGCGACCGTGCCTATTTCGGACGTGGCGGCAAGGAAGAGGATTCGGTCGGCTTCATCGACGAAAAGACGCGGGCGATCTTTGGTCGCTCCTATGCGGCAGAGCCGGATGTGCTGATCGAAGAGTTGCGCAAGGATGAGGCGGTCGCCGAAGCCGACACGCTGCTTCTGACCGTGCCGAACCAGTTGGGTGTCGAATACAACGCCCATGTGATCGAGGCGATCCTGAAGCATGTCGCGCCGGCTCTCGGCTGGCGCTGAAAAACGCTTGCCAGAAACAACAATGCCGCCCGGAGTTACGGGCGGCATTTTTAATTCAATAGCGTAGATGTTGCGGTTCTGAGCGCGCTCAGGCGCTGCCGCCACGTGTGCGCGCTGCGCCATCGACGGCGGGCTTGTAGTTCGGGTCGAGCCGAACGGCGTGCGAATAGGACTTGTTGGCGCGGGCGCGATCGCCACGGCGTTCGTAAACCAGCGCCTGGTTTGCCCAGGATTCGGCGATCTTGTCGTTCAACTCGATCGCGTGGTTGAAATCGGCAAAGGCATTGTCGTCATCGTTCAGGGCGACATAGGAAATGCCGCGGCCGTTATAGGGCTCAGGCGAGCTCGACGACAGCGAAATGGCCTTGGAGAAATCCTCGATCGCCTGGGCGTGCTGGCCGCGGACCTGGTAGATCAGGCCACGGTTGTGATAGGCGCGACCGTCGGTCGTATCGAGCTGGATCGCCTTGTTGAAGTCGTTGAACGCTTCATCGTTGCGGCCGGCCTGGCGGTAGATGTTGCCGCGACCGATATAGGCGACGTCATAATTCGGGTTGATCTGCAGCGCGCGGTTATAGTCGTTTGCAGCATCGACCGGCTTGCCCATGTTGCGGTAGACGAGCGCGCGGTTGGCATAGGCCTGATAGAATTGCGGGTTGAGCTGGATCGCGCGATTGAAATCTTCCACGGCGCGCTTGAACTCACCGGCACGGCCATAGGCCGAGCCGCGGCTGTTATAACCTTCGGGGTCCTGCTGGTTCGACTGGATGACAGACGATAGCGAGGCGATGTTTTCCTGCGATCCTTGCGCGCGATCGACGCGAATGACGTCCGTTGTCGTGGGGCCTGTGGCGCAGCCCGCCAAGCTTGCCATGCCGATAAGCATTCCGGTGATCAGAGTTCGGGAGCGGAACTTGGTCTTGAGCGGCAGGCTGGAAATTTCGATTCCATCGGTAGCAACGGAAGTCTTGGCGGCCATCAGGCGCAGATCCTTGTCTGGGCATTGTGAGTCGAAAGCGACCCGGTGCAATGAAAAAAGCGGCGGCGCCTAAAGTCGCCACCGCTCCATAATCATAGAAAAACGTCTAAAAGACGGCCGATTAACGGCTAGCGCGCGGAGTGGACGGCAGCAGGCCTTCGCGCTGCATGCGCTTGCGAGCAAGCTTGCGAACGCGACGAACAGCTTCGGCCTTTTCGCGAGCACGCTTTTCCGACGGCTTTTCGTAGTAATCGCGCATTTTCATTTCGCGGAAAACACCTTCGCGCTGCAGCTTCTTCTTGAGAGCGCGGAGAGCCTGATCAACGTTGTTGTCGCGGACAAGTACCTGCACGTGAAATCCCGTTCCTTTGGTTGGTTATTCGCCCCAGTCAAAGTCTGATTTCAAGGCGAAAGAATAGTGATGCCCGGCGTCAGGCCGTGCGATTGGTGATGGCAGATAGCAGATGAGTCTGAGTAAGTCCAGATGTACCGCTGTGGTTAGCGTGAAAAATGGTTGCGGAGGGGAAAACCTCGCGTTTCGCCAGGGCGCATGTCGTCAGGCTTGTCTCCGAAATCTTCGCATCTGCTGGTGAAGTCCGTTGCCGCTTTGCTGCAATTGGTGAAAATTATTTAACCCAAGATTGCATTCCTGATTTGCGTGATGCAGATTGCGGTTGCGTAGGGCGCCCCGCAATTCGAATGCCGATAGTCGATCACGAAGGGGAAGCTGGTTCGGCCAGCCGAGGGGCGCACGTATGTTCAAAGATATGATGTGTATGGCATTGGTGCTGGGGTTGGCGGCATGCTCGCCCAACATGGATGTGAAGCCGGTACAATTCGGCGAATCCAGGGGCATTGTCAGTGGTGCGAATTTACGTCTGGTGACGGAGCGCACGCCGTCCGTTAATCCGAAAGTTGTCTGCAGCGAGCCTAGCCCCGACTATGCCGTGGCCTTCGGCTCTAACCGCAAGTTTGAAATCACGCCGCCGTCCGCAGATGCCGGCTCCAAGGTCAGTGCCAATGCCGTGACATCCGAATACGTGCTTGAAGGAGAGGGAAGAGCGGAAGCTGTCCTGGCTCTGCGTGATGGTCTCTATACGGCCTGCCAAAGTTATGCGAACGGCATTATCGGCAAGGATGCCTATGCCATCATCCTCAGCCAGTACGGAAATCTGCTTCTCGGCCTCGTGGGTAAGGAAGGTGCAAGTGCGGTTCAGGCATCCGGACCTCAGGCGGCTTTCTCTGCGATGACGGTTGCCTGCATCAGTGGCCACGACCGGACGCGTCCGGGTTACTCTTCCAACTCTCTGCTGACACATCAGTTCTGTTCGGAAATCCTGCGCACGGCAGTCAAACGCTCTGCTGCTCCTGCGCGTGTCGTGACCATCAAACCAAAACCGGAAACTCCTGGAAAGACTGGTTCGTCAGGAGGAAGCGGTGCGGAAGGGGCCAGTGGCGAAAACAAAAGCAAAGGAGGGTGAAAGAGAGAGGTATTCTCACTTTCGAGATGGTGTCGAAACAATCTTCCGATGCGTCGCAATATGGCCATTGCGGTGCATATTGATTTGCGATGGGTATCGCACTACCCAAAGGTCATGACGTCCGTCGATCTTTGAGATCGCTGGCCGGGCAGGCTGAATACGGGATCGAGCAAGGAAGAGGTGCGCGATGCGCAAATATTCGGTTTTCGCCATCGCCCGCGAGGCAATGCGCGCCCACAAGGGATGGGAGGCGCAATGGACGTCGCCCGAGCCGCGTTCGAGCTATGATGTGATCATTGTCGGTGCTGGCGGACATGGCCTGGGGGCGGCCTATTACCTCGCCAAGGAACATGGCATCACCAATATTGCGGTGATCGAAAAGGGCTGGCTCGGCGGCGGCAATACCGGCCGCAACACGACGATCATCCGCTCCAACTATCTCTATGAAGAGAGCATGGACATCTACGAGCATTCCCTCAAACTGTGGGAAGGCCTGAGCCAGGAACTCAATTACAACACCATGTATTCGCCGCGCGGCGTGATGATGCTGTCGCACAATATCCACGACCAGCAGTCGTTCAAGCGGCATATCAATGCCAACCGGCTTTACGGTATCGACAATGAATGGCTGACGCCGGAACAGGCGAAGGCCTTCGTGCCGGTTCTCGATATTTCCAAGACCGCGCGTTACGCCATCAATGGCGCCGCCCTGCAACGTCGCGGCGGCACTGCCCGCCATGATGCGGTTGCCTGGGGTTATGCCCGCGCGGCGGCCGATCGCGGCGTTCACATCATCCAGAATTGCGAAGTCACCGGCATCCGTCGCGGACCGGGCGGCGAGGTGCAGGGGGTCGAGACCTCCAAGGGCTTTATCGGCGCCCGGAAGATCGGTGTGTCGGCGGCCGGCCATTCTTCCGTCGTGATGGAAATGGCGGGCGTGCGCGTGCCGCTGCATTCCACACCGCTGCAGGCGCTGGTGTCGGAACCGCTGAAGCCGATCTTCCCCTGCGTTGTCATGTCCAACACCGTGCATGCCTATATCTCGCAGTCGGACAAGGGCGAGCTCGTCATCGGCGCCGGCACGGACCAGTACAATTCCTATTCACAGACCGGCGGGTTGCAGATCATCACTCATACGCTCGATGCGATCTGCGAACTCTTCCCGATGTTCCGCCGGGTGAAGATGATGCGCCAATGGGGCGGCATTACCGACAATACGCCGGATCGGTCACCGATCCAGGGCGTGACGCCGGTGCCGGGCCTTTTCGTCAATTGCGGCTGGGGCACGGGAGGCTTCAAGGCAACGCCGGGTTCGGCCAATCTCTTTGCCCATCTGATCGCCAGGGGCGAGCCGCACAAGCTGGCCGCGGGCCTGACGCTCGACCGGTTCCGTACCGGCCGCCTGATCGACGAGGCCGCCGCCGCGGCCGTGGCACACTGACAATAGGGGATATTCGAAATGCTTCTGATCCATTGCCCCTATTGCGAGGAAGATCGCTCGGAACTGGAATTCCGCTGGGCCGGCGAGGCGCATATTGCGCGGCCGGAAAACATCGCGGCGATCTCCGACGAGGAATTCGCGGAGTTCTTTTTCCTGCGCAACAATGAAAAAGGCCTCACCTATGAACGGTGGCGGCATATCCATGGCTGCGGCCGGTTCTTCAACGCGGCGCGCGATACGGTGAGCGACCGGTTTCTGCTGACCTACAAGGCAGGCCTGCCGAAGCAGCCGGTGCCGGTGGCTGAAAAGTTTGCCGCAATCGCCGAGGAAAAGTCCGTGGAAACCTGGGAACAGACGGAAGGAGATGCACGATGAGCGCTTCCTCCAATTCCGGTTCATTCCGCATCAAGGGCGCCGGTCGCCACACGCCGGCCCGCACCGCCCGTTTCACCTTCGACGGCAAGAGCTATACAGCGCTCGAAGGCGATACGGTTGCCTCCGCGCTTCTGGCGCATGGCGTGCATCTCATCGGTCGCTCGTTCAAGTATCACCGTCCGCGCGGTATTCTCACTGCCGGGCCGGAAGAGCCGAATGCGCTGCTCGACGTATCGCGTGATGCTGCCCGTCGCCAGCCGAACGTCCGCGCCACGGTGCAGGAAGTGTTCGACGGCGCGAAAATCGCCTCGCAGAACCGCTGGCCGTCGCTGAAATACGATATCGGCGCCTTCAACGATGCCCTGTCGCCGTTCTTCGCTGCCGGTTTTTACTACAAGACCTTCATGTGGCCGCGTGAGGCCTGGCACAAGATCTATGAGCCGATTATCCGCCGCGCCGCCGGCCTCGGTGTCGCGCCGACGGAAGACGATCCGGATCATTACGCCAGCCGCTATCTGCATTGCGACGTGCTGATCGCCGGTGCCGGTGTTGCCGGCCTGACGGCAGCACTTTCGGCTGCTGTTACGGGCAAGAAGATTGTTCTCGTCGACGAGCAGCCGGAAGTCGGCGGGGCGCTGCATTACGATGCATCGACCGTGATCGACGGCCAGAACGGCTATGACTGGGCGCAGGCGACGGCTGCCAAGCTGCGGGCCATGCCGAACGTCACGGTGCTCACCCGCACGACGGTGTTCGGTTATTACAATCACGGTTTCCTCGGTCTCGTCGAACGGGTGACGGATCACGTCGCCAAGCCATCGAAAGATGCGCCGCGCGAGCGGCTGTGGCAGGTGCGGACGAAAAAGGTCATCCTCGCCACCGGCTCGATCGAGCGGCATATGGTGTTTGCCAACAACGACCGGCCGGGCATCATGCTGGCGTCTGCTGCGCGCAGCTTCCTCAACCATCACGGCGTCGCCATCGGCCACAATGTCGGTGTCTATACCGCTCACGATTCCGCCTACGAAGCGGCGTTCGATCTGAAGCGCGCCGGTGTGTCCATTGCCGCCATCGTCGACACCCGCGACAAACCGGGGGAAGCGGTGCTGGCGGAGGCCCGCACGCTCGGCATCGATGTTTTGACCGGTCATGCGGTGGTCGATACGTCGGGGCGGCACCGGATCAACTCGATGACGGTTGCCCGCAGCGGCAATTTCGACCGGCGCAAAATCAAGGTCGACGCGCTGATCGTATCGGCGGGCTGGACGCCATCCGTGCATCTGTTTTCGCAGTCGCGCGGCAAGCTGAAATTCGACGAGGCCAACCAGCGTTTCGTGCCGGATGTCTATGCGCAAAACGCGGTCTCGGTCGGCGCCTGCAACGGTACGGACGATCTTGCCGAACTGATCGACGAGGCAATCATGGCCGGCGGTGGCAGGCTGGCGCTTTCCGGCGAAAACCGCTTCGACTGGACCGGCGGCATGGTTGGTGCCGGCGAAGGTGCCGGCCCGGACCATGCGGTGAAGGCCTTTGTCGACTTCCAGCATGACGTGACGGCCAAGGACATTCGCCTTGCCGTGCGCGAAGGCATGCATTCGATCGAGCATATCAAGCGCTTCACCACCAATGGCATGGCGTCCGATCAGGGCAAGCTGTCCAACATGCATGGCCTCGCCATCGCGTCCGAAATGCTCGGCCGACCTATCCCGCAGGTCGGTCTGACAACCTTCCGTGCGCCCTATACTCCGGTCACATACGGCACGCTGGTGGCGCATTCGCGCGGAGACCTGTTCGATCCGGCGCGCAAGACGCCGATGCATGCGCTCGAAGAGGCGGAAGGCGCCGCGTTCGAGGATGTCGGCAACTGGAAGCGCGCCTGGTATTTCCCCAGGCGTGGCGAGGACATGGCAACCGCCGTCAACCGCGAGTGCAAGACGGTCCGTGACGTGGCGGGCGTTTTCGATGCCTCGACGCTCGGCAAGATCGAGGTCGTCGGGCCGGATGCGGCGCAGTTCCTCAATCTGCTCTATACGAATGCCTGGGACACGTTGAAGCCCGGCAAATGCCGTTATGGCATCATGACCCGCGAGGACGGTTTCATCTATGATGACGGCGTTGTCGGGCGTCTGGCCGAAGATCGCTTCCATGTGACGACGACGACCGGCGGTGCCCCGCGCGTGCTCAATCATATGGAAGACTATCTGCAGACGGAATTCCCGCATCTGAAGGTCTGGCTCACCTCGACCACCGAGCAATGGGCGGTCATCGCGGTGCAGGGACCGAAGGCGCGCGAGATCATCGAGCCGTTCGTCGAGGGACAGGATCTGTCGAACGAGGCCTTCCCGCACATGAGTGTTGCCGAATGCACGGTGATGGGCGTGCCGGCGCGGTTGTTCCGCGTCTCGTTCACCGGTGAGGTCGGTTATGAAATCAATGTACCGGCCGATTTCGGCGCCTCCGTCTGGAAGGCGGTCTGGGAGCGGGCGGAAGGTATGGGGGCGTGCCTCTACGGTACCGAGACCATGCATAT
This sequence comes from Hyphomicrobiales bacterium, assembly GCA_900469445.1. GTDB lineage: Bacteria > Pseudomonadota > Alphaproteobacteria > Rhizobiales > Rhizobiaceae > Neorhizobium. Next base: position 670,799 of record UBXM01000001.1, on the reverse strand, counting down.
CCTGCGCGCCGAAAAGGGTTATATCATCGTCGGCCAGGATACGGACGGCACGGTAACGCCGGATGACGCGGGTTACGGATGGGCCGTTTCCAAGAAGAAGACGGATTTCGTCGGCATTCGCGGGCTGAAGCGTCCCGACCTCGTTCGCGAGGGGCGCAAGCAGCTCGTCGGGTTGCTGACCAAAGACCCGAAGGAAGTGCTGGAAGAGGGCGGCCAGATCGTCGTCGATCCGAACCAGCCGAAGCCGATGACCATGCTCGGCCATGTCACTTCGTCCTATTGGTCGGAGCATCTCGGCCGTTCGATCGCCATCGCGCTGGTGGCCGGTGGCCGGTCCAGGATGGGAGAGACGCTCCATGTGCCGATGGCGGACAAGACGATCGCCGTCGAGGTGACCGACATGGTCTTCGTCGACAAGGAAGGAGGCCGTATCAATGGCTGAAACAGCAACCCGTAGCCTCCCACTTTCCGGCATCCATGGCGGCTCAGCCACCGTGCGGCTCGAACCGGCAGCGCCCGCCACGCGCATTGCCCTGCGCGTCGCCATGGAAGACGTCGGAACCCTGTCCGGCGCGCTCGGCGTCGATTTGCCGGTGAGGCCGAAAACCTCGGCTTTTGCCAATGGCCGCACGGCGCTCTGGCTCGGGCCGGACGAGTGGCTGGTGATCGACGAAGGCGAAAGCGGGCTGATGACCGCGGCGGCCAATTCCGGCGCAACGCATTCAGCAGCTGACGTTTCTCATCGCAACACCGCCATCCTTGTCTCCGGGCCGGGGGCTGCGGATGCCATCAATGCCGGGTGCTCGCAGGATCTTTCGCTTGAGGCCTTCCCGGTCGGGGCCTGCTCTCGCACGCTGTTCGGCAAGGCGGAAATCGTTTTGTTGAGGACCGCCGAGGATGCATTCCGGGTCGAGGTCTGGCGCTCGTTTTCCGACTATGCCTTCGGCCTTCTGGCCGAGGGGGCAAGGGATGCGGCGCTTTAAAGCGAGGGCGAACTTTCGAATCCGCTTGTAGTGCTTTAGCTTCTTGTTTTCACGCCGGTCTTTATCCCGAAACCGGTAACCACTTTCGGGGGAGGGGATGCTCTAAAAGCCGCTCTTCGACCATCGCCTAACTTGATCTTGCCCAGGCAATATCGCACCCTTCCGGATCAAAACGGGAGGGTTTTTCATGCCGGAAATTCAATGGATCGTGCTTGGCCTTGCAGCGGCGCTTGCCGGGGGAGCGGTCGCGGCGAAACTGGCCGGCATAGAATTGTGGAAAGGCCTGCTTGTCGGTGGCGCTGCTGCTGTCGCAGCGCTTCTGGCCTCTTTTGCACCGGGTATAGACCGCAATCTCACGATGCCGATGGCAGGGCTGATTGCGGCAGGCATCGCGGGCTCCGCCGTAGGGCTCACCGCTTCGCGTACGGCGCCGCTGGTGATCGGGGCAGCGATCCCACCATTGCTCGGCCTGCTGATGCTGGATCTGAGCTGACCGAACTATTTTTGCGGTAACATTACTCGGCGACCAGAAAGGTCCGGCAGATCTCTGGGAGGAGTTCGTGAAGATACGTGCAGCCGTGTTGCGGCAATCGCCTGTCCTGCCGCCTTTTTCAACCAGCAGGCCGCTCTCGATCGAGGAGCTCGATCTCGATCCGCCCGGGCATGAAGAAGTGCTTGTGCGGATCGCCGCAGCGGGGCTCTGCCATTCCGATCTTTCCGTCATCAATGGAGATCGGCCGAGGCCGATGCCGATGGCGCTCGGGCACGAGGCATCCGGTGTGGTGGAGGCTGTTGGTCCGGGCGTGCATGATCTGGCGCCGGGCGATCATGTGGTGATGAGCTTCGTGCCGAGCTGTGGCCATTGCCTGCCCTGCGCGGAAGGCCGTCCGGCGCTTTGCCTTCCCGGTGCCGAGGCGAATGGCAAGGGCGTGCTGCTGTCGGGAGAGCGGCGGCTGGTCTGCGATGAGGTTCCGGTCAACCACCATCTCGGCATATCCGGCTTTGCCACCCATGCGGTGGTTTCCCGCCATTCTGCGATAAGGATCGATCGCGATCTGCCGCTGACGGAGGCCGCATTGTTCGGTTGTGCGGTGCTGACGGGAGTGGGAGCTGTCGTCAATACCTGCGGGGTGAGACCGGGGCAGAGCGTTGCCGTGGTCGGTCTCGGCGGGGTGGGCCTTGCCGCGGTTCTGGGAGCGCTTGCGAGTGGTGCCGAACGTGTCGTCGCCATCGATCTCGCACCGGAAAAGCTCGAGGTCGCCCGCCAGCTCGGTGCGACGGATGTGTTCCTGGCCAGCGAGGAGGGTGTGATTGACAAGATCCGCGAGACGACCTCTGGCGGTGTCGATCATGCGCTTGAGATGGCCGGTTCGACGCGCGCCTTCGACTTGGCATACCGCATCACGCGCCGGGGAGGGACGACGGCGACCGCCGGTCTTGCCAACCCGGTGAGCCAGTTCGCCATTCCCGCGGTCAGTCTCGTGGCGGAAGAGCGGCGTGTGCTGGGCAGCTATCTCGGCGGCTGCGTGCCCAGCCGCGATATCCCGCGCTTCATCGGTCTTTACCGGCGTGGAAAACTCGCCGTAGACCGGCTGCTGTCATCGACCGGACGGCTGGAGGAGATCAACGAGGCATTCGACCTTTTGCATGAGGGCAAGGTCATACGCCATGTCATCACCTTCGATTAGAGCTTTTCCGCCTTTCGTCGAAACGCGCAAACGCTCTAATTTCTTCTCGATCGCAAGTCCGGACGCAAAACCGGTTCCCACTTTTGCCGGACTTGCTTCAGACGCCTTCCGGTCGGTCCTTCGGGTCGAACTGCACGATGGTTATCCAGCTTGCCGTGAGGGCCGGTTTCTTCTCGTTTTCGATCTCGACCGAAACCTCATAGGTGGTCATCAGCATGCCGCCGCCGCGGAAACGGCAGTCGGACAATGTGAAGTGGCCACGGACGCGCGCACCGCATTTGACCGGCGACATGAAGCGGACACGATCGAAACCGTAGTTGATGCCCATTGTCTGTTCGCGGATTTTCGGCACGGCGCTGAAGTTCATGGCAGACAGCAGCGACAAGGTCAGGAAGCCATGGGCGATTGTTCCGCCGAACGGGCTTTCCGCCGCTGCCCGTTGCGGATCGACATGGATGAACTGATGATCGAGCGTCGCGTCGGCGAACTGGTTGATCATCGTCTGGTCGACGGTGATCCAGTCGGACACACCGAGTTCCTGGCCCACAAGTTCTGGCACGTCCGCCAGTGAAATCTCACGCATTCAGCACACCGCTTTTTGAGATAGGTCGGCCGCGGATCGAAGCTTTACCCTTTCAGGCAGAAGCTTACGGAGCGGGAAGGAAGGAGGTTGGTCCAGGGCTTATCCGAAAGCAGATCCTGCCAGCCGCTGCCGGGCAGGATAAACTCAGCATCTTCATGGCCCCGGTTGAAGAGGATTGCAAGGCTCGCAGGTTTGCCTGAGGCGCGGTCATCAGTTTCGACGACCATGCCCATCAGCCGGTTCTCGGCGTTTTCCCAGTCGGATACCTGCATGGGAGCGCCTGAGGGCGCAATCCATTCGATATCGCCATTTCCAGTGAAGAAATCCGTTTCGGAAAAGACCGAGAAACGTTTGCGGATGCCGGCAAGCAACCCCGTATGGCGGGTAAGCTCCGCATCCGGCTCTTCCCAATCCATCCAGGTGATCTCGTTGTCCTGGCAATAGGCGTTGTTATTGCCGCGCTGGGAACGGCCTGTTTCATCGCCCATGGTGAGCATGATGGCGCCGCGGCTGGCAAAGAGTGTGGAAAGAAGCGCGCGGACATCGCGGCGTCTGCGCTCCTGCACCGCCGGGTCGGCGGTCAGCCCCTCCGCGCCGTTGTTCCAGGAGTAGTTCTCGTTGTGACCGTCGCGGTTGTCCTCGCCGTTGGCATCATTGTGCTTGTGATCGTGGGAGACGAGATCGAACAGGGTGAAGCCGTCATGGGCAGCGATGAAGTTGACGCTGCGGGTGTGGCCGGATTTCTGGAAGACGTCCGATGACCCGGCAAGGCGGGTGGCGAGCGCACCGGTCATCCACTGGTCACCACGCCAATACCGGCGGATGTCATCACGGGCACGGTCGTTCCATTCGAGGAAGGGGGCTGGGAAATTGCCGAGCTGATAGCCGCCGGGGCCGATATCCCAGGGTTCGGCAATAAATATGCGGTCCTTCAGCACGTCATCGGACAGCATGGCGGTGAGCGTTTCGCCGTTAGGGTCGAAACCTTCTGCGGTCCGTCCGATCACCGGCGCGAGGTCGAAGCGGAAGCCGTCGACGCCGGCGTGAAGAACGAAATGGCGCAGCGTATCGATGATCAGTTGTCGGACGATCGGATGATCCGCAGCGACCGTGTTGCCGGTGCCGGTGTCGTTGATGAGTTCGCTCGGATCATGTGGCAGATGGCGGTAATAGGCGAGATTGTCGAGCCCGCGCATGGAAAGCGTTGCGCCGTAGCGATCGCTTTCGCCGGTGTGATTGAAGACGAGATCGAGAATGGTTCCGATGCCCGATTCACGCAGTTTGGCGACAGTGTCGCGAAGCTCCGTCATGCCGCCCGGGCAGAGGCGCGGATCGAGCGCCATGAAGGCAACCGGATTGTAGCCCCAGCCATTGGTAAGGCCGAGCGGCGGAAGATGGCGCTCATCGATCCAGGCGGTAATCGGCATCAGTTCGACGGCATCGACGCCGATCTGTTTCAGATGGGCGATGATGGCGGGATGGGCGAGGGCTGCAATCGTGCCGCGGATTTTTTCCGGAATATCGGGATGCAGCATTGTAAAGGGTCTGACGGCGATCTCGTAAACGAAACCACCGGCCGGCAGTAGTGGAGCCGCTCTTTCGGCCTCGCTGTCCTCGGTGACGATTGCTCTTGGCACAAGGCTGGCTGTCTCCAACTCGTAAGTGGCAAGGTCGTGATCCGCCTGAAACGGTCGATCGAGTTCCTTCGCGTAAGGATCGACAAGCAGCTTGGAGGGATCGAACCAGAAACCCTTGTCGGGATCATATGGTCCGTAAGCGCGGTAGCCGTAACGTTGGCCTGCGCGGATGCCTGCGATCGAGATGCGATGGATGTTATCGAGGCCACGGAGCATGTCGTGACGGGCGGTTTCGCTGCCGCTATCCGCGTCGAACAAGCAAAGCTCGATCTTTTCGGCGGATGAGGACCAGACGGCGAAATCGACGCCGGTCGAGGTGAGGGTTGCGCCGAGTGTTTTGGTGGGGCTCACGGGCACGGGACACCCCCCTCTGCCCTGCCGGGCATCTCCCCCTCAAGGGGGGAGATTAGCTGGGCGCACGACCTTCGTCCCCCAATAAAGACTCGCACAGAGATCTCGACGTCGAAGATTGCCAAGGCCTCGCTGCAAGTGATCTCCCCCCTTGAGGGGGAGATGCCCGGTAGGGCAGAGGGGGGTAAAATCATCCGCAACCTCCGGGCTTGCTGTCGTGCCTGCGCTTTAGGTGATGACCGTCGGCGCGTCGCGGCCGGAGCGCTTCTTGAGTTCCGAGATTTCGTCTGCGACCGCGATCAGGTCGGCGAGTGCGACCTGTGTGTCGATGTCGTGCTTGGAGGCATCCGGCTCGTAGCGTTCGACATAGACACGGATCGTGGCGCCCGAGGTGCCGGTGCCGGAGAGACGGAACACGACGCGGCTGCCGCCTTCGAAGAGAACGCGGATGCCCTGGTTCTTCGAAACGGAACCGTCGATCGGATCGTGATAGGCGAAATCATCGGCGGCGGCGACCTTGAGGGCGCCGAAACTCTGGCCCGGCAGCGAGGCGAGCTTCTCACGCAGGGCGGTCATCATGCCGTTGGCAGCGTCCGAATCCACTTCTTCGTAGTCGTGGCGGGAATAGTAGTTGCGGCCATATTCGGCCCAATGGCTCTTGACGATCTCGGCGACGCTTTCGTTGCGGCCGGCCATGATGTTCAGCCAGAAGAGCACGGCCCAGAGGCCATCCTTCTCGCGGACGTGGTCGGAGCCGGTGCCGAAACTTTCTTCGCCGCAGACGGTGACCTTGCCGGCATCGAGCAGGTTGCCGAAGAACTTCCAGCCGGTCGGCGTTTCATACATGCCGATGCCGAGCTTCTCGGCCACGCGGTCGGCGGCGGCGCTGGTCGGCATGGAGCGGGCGATGCCGGCAATACCCTTGGCATAGCCTGGAGCGAGCTTGGCATTGGCTGCGATGATTGCGAGACTGTCGGACGGGGTGACGAACATGCCCTTGCCGACGACCATGTTGCGGTCGCCATCGCCATCCGAGGCGGCGCCGAAATGCGGGCCGTCCTTGCTCATCACGTCGTCATAAAGTTCCTTGGCGTGGACGAGGTTCGGGTCCGGATGATGACCGCCGAAATCCGGCAGAGGGGTGGCGTTGCGGACCGAGCCTTCCGGCGCGCCCAAGCGGTTTTCCAGAATTTCCGTGGCATAGGGGCCGGTGACAGCGCCCATCGAGTCGATCACGACGCGCACGCCGCTGGCGATCAGGGCGCGGATGGCGCCGAAATCGAAAAGCTGTTCCATCAGTTCGGCATAGTCTGCCACCGGGTCGATCACCTCGACGTCCATGCCGGCGACCTTGAACGTGCCGATCTTGTCGAGGTCGAGATCAGCCGTGTCGGCGATCTTGTAGGTGTCGATGACCTTGGAGCGGGCATAGATGGCATCGGTGATCTTTTCCGGTGCCGGGCCGCCATTGCCGATATTGTACTTGATGCCGAAGTCTTCGTTCGGACCGCCCGGATTGTGGCTGGCGGACAGCACGATGCCGCCAAAGGCATGATATTTGCGGATGACGTTCGAGGCGGCGGGCGTCGAGAGAATGCCGCCCTGGCCGACCATGACCTTGCCGAAGCCCGCAGCGGCGGCCATCTTGATCGCCTTCTGGATGACTTCGCGATTGTAGTATCGGCCGTCGCCGCCGATCACCAGCGTCTTGCCTTCAAAACCTTCAAGGCTGTCGAAAATCGACTGGATGAAGTTCTCGGCATAGTTCGGCTGAGCGAAGACCGGGACCTTTTTGCGCAGGCCGGATGTGCCCGGCTTCTGGTCCTGATAGGGGGTGGTGGAGACGGTCTTGATCATGCTCAAAGGCCTTTTCTTGCAAGAATTTCGGAAAACAGGCCAGCGTACAGGGCGGCGCTGCTGTTCCATGAAACGTCGGATTTCATGCCCTGCTTCTGAATACCAGTCCAGATATTCTGGTCCTTAAAAAGGCGGACGGCACGGCGAAGGGCGCGGGAGAGATTTTCGGCTGTCACCGCGCCGAAGGAAATTCCGGTCGCGGCTTCTGCCGACAGGCCGGCGGGGCTGGCATCGATGACCGTGTCATTCAGGCCGCCGGTGCGCGCGACGACGGGCACGCAGCCATAACGCAGACCGTAAAGCTGGGTGAGACCGCAAGGCTCGAAACGGGAAGGGATGACGATTGCATCGCTGCCTGCCTGCATCAGGTGGGAAAGCGGTTCGTCATAGGCGGAGACCACGCCGACGCTGCCCGGATGGCGCGCGGCGGCCGCATGGAAGGCATTTTCGAGCGCCATATCACCGGAGCCCAGGACGGCAAGCTTGGCGCCCTGCGCAACAAGCTCGTCGATCGTTTCGGCCAGGACATCCATGCCCTTTTGCCAGGTGAGACGGGAGACGACGCAAAACAGCGGCCCGTCATCGCCGGAAAGCGCAAAACGCTCGAGCAGCCGCTGCTTGTTTTCGGCGCGCGACGCAAGCGATGCGGCGGAATAATTGGCCGCAAGCAGTCTGTCCGTCTGCGGGTTCCAGACATCGGTGTCGATGCCGTTGACGATGCCGGTCAGGTTGGCTGCCCGATGGCTTAAAAGACCTTCGAGCCCCATGCCGAATTCCGGCGTCAGGATTTCCTCGGCATAGGACGGGCTGACCGTCGAAATCTCCCAGCTGGCCTGAAGGCCGGCCTTCAGGAAGCTGACGCTGCCGTAATATTCCAGGCCGTCGATCGAAAACGCGTGCGGTGGAAGTTCCAGCTCGGGGAAAATCTCCGCGCTGAAAACGCCCTGGAAGGCGATATTGTGGATGGTGATGAGGCTCGGTACTTCTGCTTCGTCCGCATACCGCATGAAGGCCGGCACCATCGCCGCTTGCCAGTCGTGCACATGGACGAGATCAGGCCGCCAGCCGCCGGGATCACCCGACAGCCCCTGCTGGGCGATAAGTGCGCCGGCCTTGGAAAGGACGGCAAACCGCCGCCAGTTGTCGGAATAGTCCTTGCCGTCGGTATCGAGATAAAGCCCACCCGCCCGGTCGAAAAGCTCGGGGCAGTCGAGGATGAGAAGATCGAGCCCCTGGTGCGTGATTTCGAGAATTCGGGCTTCGACGCCAAGCAGGCTGCCGAAGGTTCGCCGCACGACGGCATCGGCAGCCAGGCGCATGACGGCGGGATAGCCGGGCATCAGTGTCTTGACGGCAATCCCCTGCTTGCCAAGCGCCAAAGGCAGCGCGCCGGCTACATCGGCGAGCCCGCCTGTCTTGACCAGCGGATAAACTTCGGAAGCGACCGAAAGAACCTGCATCACAAATCCAACTTGTCGATCATCTTCTGCGTGATGAGGCAAATACCTTGTTCGGTGCGACGGAAGCGTTTGGCGTCGAGTTCGGGATCCTCGCCGACGACCAGCCCTTCGGGGATGGTTACACCATGATCTATGACAACATCACGAAGCTGGGCGCGGCGACCGATACGAACGTTCGGCAGCACGACCGCGCCATCGAGCTTCGAATAGGAATTGGCGCGGACGCCGGTGAAGAGCAGGCTGCGGTTGAGCGACGAGCCGGAGATGATGCAATCGCCGGAAATGACGGAAGACGTGGCCGAGCCGCGGCGGTTCTCGTCGTCATGGACGAATTTTGCCGGTGCGGTGATTTCCGCATAGGTCCAGATCGGCCAGGACTTGTCGTAGAGATCGAGGCCGGGGACGATCTCGGTCAGATCGACATTGGCCTGCCAATAGGCGTCGATCGTGCCGGCGTCGCGCCAATAGGGCTCGCGCTCGTAATCGGAGCGGACGCAGCTGTCGGCGAAACGATGGGCCACCGCCTTACCGTGCTCGACGATATACGGGATGATGTCCTTGCCGAAGTCGCGGCTCGACCCCGCCGTCTCCGCATCGCGCTTCAAGGCGTCGATCAGGAACTTGGTGTGGAAGACGTAGATGCCCATGGATGCGAGAGCGAAATTCGGGTTGCCGGGAATGCCCGGCGGATCGGCGGGTTTTTCGACGAAATCGATGATCTGGTCTTTTTCGTCGACATGCATGACGCCGAAGCCGGTCGCTTCCATGCGCGGCACTTCCAGGCAACCGACGGTGACGTCTGCGCCCGAATTGACGTGCTGCTGCAGCATCAGTTCGTAGTCCATCTTGTAAACGTGGTCGCCGGCGAGGATGACCATGTATTCGGGCGCATAACCCTCGATGATGTCGATGTTCTGGAAAACTGCGTCGGCCGTGCCTTCATACCATTGCGTCTCGGAAACGCGCTGGGAGGCGGGCAGGATGTCGAAGCTTTCGTTGCGTTCGGGACGGAAGAAGTTCCAGCCGCGCTGCATGTGACGGATCAGCGAATGCGCCTTGTACTGGGTGGCGACGCCGATGCGGCGGATGCCGGAATTGAGGGCATTGGAAAGCGCGAAATCGATGATGCGGGCCTTGCCGCCGAAATAGACGGCGGGCTTGGCGCGCCGGTCGGTCAATTCCTTGAGGCGGCTACCGCGTCCTCCGGCCAGAACATAGGCCATGGCGTCGCGAGACAGAGGCTGGATGCGTTGTCTTTCGTTCATGGTTCTCCCTCCCTTATGCGTTGTTTTCAAGTTCCAGCATGATTGTCGCCAACGGTGGCAAAGTCACGTCCGCCCAGATGCTCCCTCCCGCATCCACGGCCAGAACCTTGCCGCCATTGCCCTTGCCGCTGCCGCCATAAATCTCGGCATCGGTATTGAGAACCTCGCGCCACTTTCCGGCATGCGGCAGAGGCAAACGGTAATTTGCGCGATAGACCGGCGTGAAATTGGTGATGACGGCGACCGGTTTTTCACCCGGCGCCATGCGCAGCCAGGCGAAGACGGAATTGTCCGCATCATCGACGACCAGCCAGCGGAAGCCTTCGCCTTCGCAATCGCGGGCGTGGAGCGCAGGCTTGGAACGGTAACAGAAATTCAGGTCCCGGACGAGGCGGCGCATGCCTTCGTGCGGGTGATAGCTGAGCAGGTTCCAGTCGAGAGATTTGCTCTCGCTCCATTCGCTCCACTGGGCGAATTCCTGGCCCATGAACAGCAGTTTCTTGCCGGGATAACCCCACATGAAGCCGTAATAGGCACGCAGATTGGCGAATTTCTGCCAGTCGTCGCCGGCCATCTTGGCAATCAGCGAACCCTTGCCGTGGACCACTTCGTCATGGCTCAAGGGCAGCACGAAATTTTCGGCAAAGGCATAAACCAGGCCGAAGGTGATGGCGTTGTGGTGGTGCTTGCGGTGCACGGGCTCGCGGGCGAGATAGCTCAGCGTGTCGTGCATGAAGCCCATGTTCCACTTGAAGCCGAAGCCGAGGCCGCCCTCATGCACCGGTGCGGAGACCTTTGGCCACGACGTCGATTCCTCGGCGATCGTCATCACGCCCGGATGCGCGCCGTAGGAAAGCGAGTTCATTTTTTGCAGGAAACGGACGGATTCGAGGTTCTCGCGGCCGCCATATTCGTTCGGGATCCATTCCCCCTCGCGACGGGAATAATCGAGATAGAGCATCGAGGCGACAGCATCGACGCGCAGTCCGTCGAGATGGTATTTTTCCGCCCAGTAAAGGGCGTTGTTGATCAGGTAGGACAGGACCTCGACACGGCCGAAATTGTAGATCGCGGTGTTCCAGTCGGGGTGATAACCCTGACGCGGATCGGCATGTTCGTAGAGCGCGGTGCCATCGAAATTGCGCAGCCCGTGGGCGTCGGTCGGAAAATGTGCCGGGACCCAGTCGAGAATGACGCCGATACCGACCTTGTGGGCACCATTGACGAAACGGGCAAAACCTTCCGGCTCACCGAAACGGGCGGACGGCGCATAAAGGCCGGTCGTCTGGTAACCCCAGGACGGATCATAGGGGTGTTCGGTAATCGGCAGGAATTCGATATGGGTGAAGCCCATGTCGACGCAGTAGGGGATGAGGCGCGAGGCAAGCTCGTCCCAGGAGAGGAACGAGCCGTCGTCGCGCCGCTGCCAGGAGCCGGCATGAACCTCGTAGATGGTGATCGGCTGGCGGCGGTGGTCGGCCTTTTCCCAGAACTCCCGGTGTGCCTCGTCTTCCCAGACCTGGCTCAGTTCGGCTGCCGTCACCGAAGCGGTCTTGGGGCGCATTTCGGCGCGGCGGGCGAACGGGTCGGCCTTCAAGGGCTGCAGCTTGCCATCCTTGCCGAGGATTTCGAACTTGTAGGCTGCCCCGGCCGGCACGTCTGGCGCAAAGATTTCCCAGATGCCGGTGTCCTGGCGCAGCCGCATGACGTGGCGGCGGCCATCCCAGTTGTTGAACTCGCCGACAACCGAAACCCGTCTTGCGTTCGGCGCCCAGACGGCGAAGTGGAAGCCATCGACACCTTCATGCTTGATCGGGTGAGCGCCCATCTTGTCGAAGAGCCGCAGGTGCGAGCCTTCGCGCAGCAGGTAATCGTCCATGGGGCCGAGAACCGGGCCGAAGGAATAGGGGTCGGTGACGGCCCATTCCACGTCGCCGCGCTCGGCGCGATAACGGATCGGCTGCAGATGGGCCGCATCGACGAGGCCTTCGAAATAACCGGCCTCATGGCGACGGGTCAGTTCGCCAAGTTCGGCGCCGCTGAGAGACAGGACGGTTACTTCCTCTGCGCCGGGGATGAAGCAGCGAGCACGGTATTTTTCGCCGAGCTTGTGAAGTCCAAGCACGGCGAAAGGATTTGTATGCCTGCCTGCCAAAATCGCCTCGATCTCGGATAACGGAATTTCTCCAGGAGCTCTCCCGTCATCGAGCGCAGTCGGCGATTTTGTCATCAGGCTCTCCAGATTTCCGACGCGTACTGGCGGATTGTGCGGTCCGAAGAGAACCAGCCCATCCGGGCGGTATTGCGAATTGTCTTTGAATACCAGGATTTAGGGTCTGTCCAGATTTGGTCAACGGTGCGCTGTGCCGCAGCATAGGCATCGAAGTCGGCGGCGACCATGAACCAGTCATGATTATAGATGCCGTCGATCAGTTCCTGGAAACGCGACCGGTCGTCCGGCGAGAAGACGCCGGAAGCGATCGCGTTCAATGCCTGGGCCAATTCCGGCGACTGTTCGATCACGGCGCGGGGATTATGCCCGTCCGCGCGAACCTTCGCCACTTCGTCCGCGGTCAGGCCGAAGATGACGATATTGTCGTCACCGACATGTTCGCGCATTTCGACATTGGCGCCGTCGAGCGTGCCGATGGTCAGCGCGCCGTTCAGCGCGAACTTCATGTTGCCGGTGCCGGAGGCTTCCATGCCGGCGGTCGAGATCTGCTCCGACAAGTCGGCGGCGGGCACGATGGTTTCGGCCAGCGAGACATTGTAGTTCGGCACGAAAACGACCTTCAGCAGGCCGCGTACTGAAGGGTCGTTGTTGATGACGCGGGCAACGTCGTTCGCCAGTTTGATGATCAGCTTGGCGTTGTGATAGCTCGGCGCCGCCTTGCCGGCGAAGAGTTTTACTCGCGGCACCCAGTCCAGCTCGGGATGCGAGCGGATCTGGTCATAAAGCGCGACCGCCTCGATGATGTTCAGAAGCTGACGCTTGTATTCGTGGATGCGCTTGATCTGGATGTCGAACAGGGCCGACGGATCGAGCCTGATGCCCATGCGGCTGCCGACGAGATTGGTGAGCGCCACCTTGTTCGTCCGCTTCACTGCGGCAAACTTTTCCTGGAAACTTGCGTCTGCGGCGAACTTGTCCAGTTCGACCAGCGCTTCCGTATCGTCGAGGAACTTGTCGCCGATCGCCTCGCGGATGAGCGAGGTGAGGCCCGGATTGCACTGCATCAGCCAGCGGCGCGGGGTGATGCCGTTGGTCTTGTTGTTGATGCGGGTCGGGTAGAGCGTATGCAGGTCGGCAAAGACCGTGACCTTCATCAGGTCGGTATGCAGCGCCGAGACGCCGTTGATCGAATGGGAGCCGACAAAGGCGAGATTGCCCATGCGCACCCGCCGCTCGCCGCCTTCGTCGATCAGCGAGATGGCGCGGACCTGGCTGTCGGAGAAGCTCTTTTCCTTGCGGGCCTCGAGCAGGATTTTCGCGTTGATCGCATAGACGATCTGCATGTGGCGCGGCAGGAGTCGCTCGAAAAGCGGCACCGGCCAGGTTTCCAGCGCTTCCGGCAGAAGCGTATGGTTGGTGTAGGAGAAGGTCTGGCGGACGATTTCCCAGGCAACGTCGAAATCCATGCCGTGGATATCGACAAGCAGGCGCATCAATTCGCCGATCGAGATCGCGGGATGGGTATCGTTGAGCTGGATCGCCACCTTCTCGTGAAGGTTGGTGAAATCCGGATATTGCTGCAGATGGCGGCGCAGGATGTCCTGCAGGGAGGCCGACGAGAAGAAAAACTCCTGGCGCAGGCGCAGTTCCTGACCGGCCGGATTGGCATCGGCCGGGTAAAGAACGCGGGTGAGCGCTTCCGCCTTGTTGCTCTCGCGCAGCGCGCCGATATGGTCGCCTGCGTTGAAAGCGTCCAGCAGGATCGGGTCGATCGGCTGGGCCGACCAGAGGCGCAGCGTGTTGACGCGCTTGCCGCGCCAGCCGACGATCGGCGTGTCATAGGCCATGGCGATGACGCGTTCGGCCGGTTTCCAGACGTAACGCGGTGCATCCTCGTAACCGCCGACAGTCTCGACCGATCCGCCGAAGCCGATCTCGTAGGAGCTTTCTCGGCGTTCGAATTCCCACGGGTTGCCGTGGGCAAGCCAGGTTTCCGGCAGCTCGACCTGCCAGCCGTCCGCCATCTGCTGACGGAAGAGGCCGTGGATATACCGGATGCCATAGCCATAGGCGGGGATATCGACCGTCGCCATACTCTCCATGAAACAGGCGGCGAGGCGGCCGAGGCCACCATTGCCGAGTGCCGCATCGGGTTCCAGGCCGGCGATGACGGATACGTCGACGCCGAGCGAGGTCAGTGCATCGCGGATTTCGGCCATCAGGCCGAGATTGCTTACCGCATCGCGCATCAGGCGGCCGATCAAAAATTCCAGCGATAGATAATAAACCCGCTTGTCGCCGGTCGCATAAACCTTGCGCGTACTGTCCATCCACCTGTCGATGATGCGGTCCCGGACCACCAGAATGGTGGCGGTCAGCCAGTCATGGGGCTTGGCTACCTTGGCATCCTTGCCGATACGGTAGGTCAGGCGTTCGATGATCTCTTCCGCCATGATCTCGGGGCGGGACGAGCGCGGAGCCGGATAGGGAATTTCGACGGGGGGAGTTTTATTGTTCATATAGTCGCCAATTGTTCTCGGTTGAGCGGGGTGGAGGAATGTCCGATTCAGTCGATATGGCAGAATGTTACCGGGATAGTTATGCACCGATGTGAATGGCTTGCAACGGCGGAATTGAAGATGGTCGCCGCAGGATAAGTGGCGGCGTTCCGCTCTAAACGCGAAAAGCCCCGCGATGGGCGGGGCTTTGGCGGAAATGCTATGCAGATCAGTGGGTCAGGCGAGTGCCGGTACTGGCGGCCTTGCGGGCGATGTCGCCGAAAGTCTGCACCAGCGATGTCATGTCGGTCGGCTCGTAATAGTAGTCTTCACTGGTGGCGCAGGCGCCTAGCAAATTCTTGCCGTTTTCGGGCGCCATGAAGGCGATCGTATAAATCTCGATACCTTCGCCATTCTTATCTTTATCTGCTTTTGCTTGCTCGCAGAGCTTCCGCACGTCCTTGTCGATCGACGGGTTAAATTGGTTGCTGTTGCCGGTCATTTCACCGTCGGTCATCAGCACGATGACACGGGTAAATGACGTGTTGTCCTTTTCGCCATGCGCTGATTTCTCCGCTTCGTTCGAGACCTTCAAGGCGTTTAAAGCATTGGCCAGAGCGCCGCTGGCATCGGTGCCGCCCGCAGGCGGCTCAGGCAGCTTCTTGACATAATCGGCTACTTTGCTCGTGCCCCAGGCCATTGCTTCGGGACTCATCGTCTTATGAGTGTAGCTGTCGGCGCCGAGGCGGGTCAGTTCGCTCGTCGGATCTGCCTTCTGCAGCTCACTGAACATGGTCGCGGCGGCGGCCTTAAGCGAAGCCATCTTGGTGATGTAGTTTGTCTGGGTTTCGTAGTAGTACTCGGTTTCCGTATAATAGACAGTTCGCGTGCAAGTCTGAGGGCGCCAGCCGCTGCCGCAGTTATATGTCTCCTGCCTACTCTTCTGGACATTTCGGCTTTTCCGAACCTGTTTGGTTGGTTGAGCCGAGTTTACCGTCGTTGTATCGTAAGCCATCGACCCGGATTCATCGAGCACAAGATACATAGACAGGGCATTTCCCTCTCGACCGCTCCGGGCGTAGCTGTCGACCGAGACTTTCATCGAGTTCATTCCCAAAAGACTGGTCATGCCGTTGAGCGCGATGTCTACGTTGGCGGTCATACGAACTTCATAACTGTCCGCTGTTTTCGACTTGGATGTGGTGGTCGCCGTGACGGTCATGCCGCTTGCGAGCGCAAGCTTTTTCTTGGCGAGTTCTTCCTTGGTCGCTCCACCGGCCTCGTCGCTCTGGAGGGTCTGTCCGATGAAATATGATTTGGCCAGAGCCTCGGCCTCGGCATTGGTCATACTGCTTTCGCTGTTGGCCATAGCGGTTGCGGCTGCGAGCGCGGCGGAATCTGCCAAGGCCTGAATGCGGCTCCTGCGCTCCATGGCGCTTGTTACGTCGAGTGCCATTCCCGCCACTCCGAGCAAGACCGGCAGCATGATCGCCGTCATGATCCCGAAATTGCCGCTTCGGTCGTCTGCAAAACGCTTTAAAATGGCCATAGTCGCCGCCGCCCCTGATCGCGACCGGAACTTTCGGTCGCCCTGATGGACTATTGGCGCAAAAGCTCCGTATGATGATTTAAGGAAAAGGCTCGCATTTTAGCGACCTGCCAAAATCAGCGTCAAAACGGGTCTACTTGACCGGAATCACGTCAACAGCCTGATCGGCCTTTTGATTTCCGTAACCTTTGAGCACGCCGATCACCGGCGCCACGTCGGAATAATCGCGTCCGTAACCGACGACGATATGGTCGCTGCCGGCCGGGATGTCGTTGGTCGGGTCGAGTTCGACATAACCCAGTGCATCACCGCACCAGACACGCACCCAGGCATGCATGGCGTCGGCGCCTTCCAGCCGTTCCTTGCCCGGCGGCGGGATGGTGCGCAGGAAACCCGAGACATAACCCGCCGGGATGCCGAGGCTCCTCAAGGCCACGATCATCACGTGGGAAAAATCCTGGCATACGCCGCGTTTCAGGGTGAAGGCTTCCTTCGGTGTGGTGTCGACCGTGGTCGCCTCGCCGTCGTATTGGAAATCCTTGTGGATGCGGTTGCAGAGGGCGGTGGCGATCTCGCGCACCGTCTGGCCGGGCTTGATGGCTTCGCGTGCGTAAGCGGCAATCGCCGGCTCATCCGGCAGTCTGGGGCTGGCACCGGTAAAATGGTGCGGTGACGACGGACCGATCGACCAGACGTCGGCCAGCTTTCTGCGGAGTAGATCGAGCGTCGGCGACAGGTCGGCCGTCATTGTCGGCGCTTCCACCATGACGCGGGCCTGCATGCGGATGTCGAGCCGGTCATGGGGAGCGCGGACCAGAACCGATGTCGCCTGCTGGCCGAAGAAATCGATGAAGGTCACGTTCTCGTCGGTTGCCGGAGAGACGGTGACCGAGCCTGCGATCAGCCGCTGGCGATCGGGCAGCGAGAGCGGCAGGAGCCGGATGACATGGCGGGCACCCGAAGCCGGCACATCATAGGCGTAACCCATATGGAGAGAGAGGTCGTAGAGCATGTCGTCTTTCCTCTCCCTGACGTCAGCTGAAATAGGTTCGGCCGAGAAGGTCGGACAGGTTTTCCAGATCCTTCTCCAGCCTGCGATAGACGTCTTCGCTCATCGTTTCCGGCGTCATCACCGCCAGCCCGGAATGCAGCCGCATCGCCTCGCGATAGAAGGGCGACATCTGGCCGTTGTCGTAGGCGTTGGGCAGTTTTTCCACCTCGGTGCGGATTTCGTTCAGCTGGAACAGGATCGAGCGCGGGTTGAGCGGATCTAGCGCCAGAAGATCGTTGACCGTCAGCCGTGCCGTGTTGACGTTGTAGCGGCGGCGATGGGTCATGACGCTGTCGCCGATCTCCAGCAGCATGTCGAGCGAGCCATCGGGCGCATCGGGGCCGGACAGGTGAGCGAGTATGCGTGTCATGTGCAGGCCGCGCTCCAGATGGCGACCGATGGAGAGAAAACGCCAGCCGGTGAAGCGGTACATGTTTTCATGCACGAGACCGGCAAAACCCGCGAGCTTGCGCAGAAGTATGGTTGCTGCGTGGGCTGCGTCATCACCCGGCTGGGCGGCTTCGTGAAAACGCTTGGCGGTCTTGGCAAGGTCGGTCAGCGCCAGCCAGCCATCGGGTGAAAAACGGTCGCGGATGTTGCTGGCGGAATAGATGGCGCTGTTGATGTTGGCGAGCAGCGGCTCGGGCACGGCTTTGCCCATGTCCATGTTGATCGACGTCAGGTAGCGCGCCACATCGGCAAGGAGAGGTGCATCGGGATCGGCGGATTCCGCGTAACGCAGATGCCAGGAGCGCAGGATGCGCAATGCGCCTTCGGCCCGTTCGATATAGCGGCCAAGCCAGTAGAGATTGTCCGCAGCGCGGCTCGGCAGCGAACCCGGCATGTTGCGGGTAAAACTCTCTTCCGGCGGCAGCAGGGTCGATTTCGATACCGGCTTGTCGGAGACGATCCACACGTCGGCTGCCGCACCGCCGGACTGCATGGCGATTGCCGCCACGTCGTCGCCGGTGCCGATGCGGGCAAAACCGCCGGGCATGATCTGCCAGCCGTTTTCGGTGCGGGCGGCAAAGACGCGCAGCGACATCGGTCGCGGGATCAGCTTGCCGTCGATCCAGGTCGGCGTCGTCGAGAGCGTCACGACTTCCTGGCCGACAAGTTTTGCGCCTTCATTTGCCAGCCAGTCGCCGACCGTTTCCTTCGCCGTTTCGGTGAGCGACGAACCGAGCACGGACTGGCTGTTGTCGTCGAAGAAGGGCAGGCGGGAATAGGCCGGGCCGATGACCATGCGCTCGATATTCTTTGCCACATGCTCGCGCTCGGACGGCTGACCGCACCACCATGTCGCGATCGACGGCAGGAGCGGATCTACGCCGAGCAGGCGGCGGCAGATTGTGGGGGCGAAGGCGAGAAGCGCGCGGGTTTCGAGAATGCCGGAGCCGAGCGCGTTGACCAAGGTCAGCGAGCCGGAACGCAGCGCCTGCACCATGCCGGGCGTGCCGATATGCGAATTCTGGTCGAGTTCCAGCGGGTCGGCATAGGAGGCATCGAGGCGGCGCCAGAGCACGCCGATCGGCTTCAGACCGGCGACGGTGCGCACCATGACGCGGTTGTTGACGACGGTCAGGTCTTCGCCTTCGAGCAGCATGAAACCGAGATAACGGGCGATATAGGCGTGTT
Source organism: Hyphomicrobiales bacterium (assembly GCA_900469445.1). Taxonomy (GTDB): domain Bacteria; phylum Pseudomonadota; class Alphaproteobacteria; order Rhizobiales; family Rhizobiaceae; genus Neorhizobium. Next base: position 652,066 of record UBXM01000001.1, on the reverse strand, counting down.
CGAAATAGGTCTCGTTGGCCGGGCCGGGGGAGAGGACGGCGATGCGGTCATCCGGGTATTGCTTGCGCGATTGCAGCGCATCGCGGAAGGCGCCGAAGAAGGAGGCGAGCCGGTGGACGTGGGTTTCGCCGTAGATGTCGGAAAAGGCACGGGTGGTGGCGACGCGGTTTTCCAGTGCAAAGCCGGCACCCGACGGGGCCTGGGTGCGGTCGGCCAGAACCCACCAGTTGCCATCCGGGCCGCGGCCGATCTCGAAGGAGCAGAAATGCAGATAATGGCCGCCGACGGGCTTCACCCCCACCATCGGACGGAGAAATTCCGGGTTGGCGGCGATAAGCTGCGGCGGCAGGAAGCCTTCCTGCACCAGCCGGTTTTCACCGTAAATGTCGGCAATCATCGCCTCGAGCAGATCGGCGCGCTGCTGCAGGCCGCGCGAGATGTTGCGCCACTCATCTTCCTGGATCAGGACCGGGATATGCGAGAGCGGCCAGTTGCGTTCGCCGGTGCCGCCGGGGCTGGGGCCACCATAGGTGCGGTAGAAGACGCCGGCATCGCGCAGATAACGGTCGGCGCGGGCAAAACGTTCGTAGAGATCGCCTTCCGACAGATGGCTCAGATGGGCGATAAGCTTCTGCCAGACCGGCTTGATCTCGCCATTGGCATCGAGCATCTCGTCGGCCACGCCGGGAAGCGCGGCATAACCGAGGATCGGATCGTTGCCGATCTCCTCATCCATGCGTCGTTCGCTCGCCGTGCCGGTCGTCAATTCGCGTCATACTCCTTGCGGCCGGGGAGATCGAGCGTCAGGGGAAATTCGGGCGAAAGGGTCTCGGGCAAAAGGGGGTAAAATCCTGCCGTGTGACCCCAGGGCTCGAACCGCGCCAGACGCCGTGCCTGCGCCTCGTTGCCGTTCACCGGAAAGGTCTCATAATTGCGGCCGCCCGGATGCGCAACATGGTCCGGCCGTATTGGCAATGGCTGAGGTGATCGATGCTTGCCCTGATCGACATGCTGTCCCTTCAAGTGCCCTCATTTGGGCGTTCCCGCCGGATGCCTGTTTTCGACCTCGTCGAGCGGGTCGCCGCATCGTCATTGCAGACGAGTTTGTGCAATGCGGGGTAAGAAAGCAAGGAGGGGCTGTCGTTTGCAAGGGGCTGAACGGAGAGAGAGCGGCGCTTGGCACACGGTAAAATTCGGTGGATCCCGATATTCGGCGATGACAGCCGGACATCGAAGGTGAAGTCGCTCTGCCTGTACAAGCCGTTGTCGCATGGTATCTCTGCAAGGAGATAGATCTGGCATTGCGAGAGGAGCGATTCGCAGATGTCACCAACGTCCGCAGCACCGCCCGAGCCTTACGAGCTCCCACTTTCCGGCCAGCTTCGCATGATGATGGGGGCCTTCTGGGCGTCTCCGGTACGCCGTCATCTGGTGATACTGGCGATTGCACTTCTCGTCATCATCATCGCCACGACCTATGCAACTTACCGGCTGAACGAGTGGAACGGGCCTTTTTACGATGCGCTGGAACGGCGCGACATGGCGGAGTTCCTGCGGCAGCTCGGTGTGTTCGGCATCATTGCGCTTTCGCTGACCTTGCTCAATGTCATCCAGACATGGCTCAACCAGACCACCGCGCTGAAGATGCGCGAGGGACTGGCGCGCGATCTCGCCAATGTCTGGCTGACGCCGGGCCGGGCGCTGAAACTTGCCGGCGCGGGTTCGATCGCCAACAATCCAGACCAGCGGCTGCATGAGGATACCCGCATCCTGGCGGAAAACACGACGGCGCTTGCCATCGGCCTCGTCAATTCGACCATTCTGCTCGGCAGTTTCATCGGCGTGCTGTGGGCGATCTCGACCGATTTCGGCTTCAATATCGCCGGCCATCATGTCGTCATTCCCGGCTACATGCTGTGGGCGACCATTCTTTATGCGCTGACCGGTTCGGTGCTCAGCAATGTCGTGGGCAGCATGCTGGCGCGGCTCAATGCCGACCGTTACGCGCGCGAGGCGGATCTTCGCTCCGCGCTGGTGCGCGCCAACGAGAACCTGAAACCGATCACGCTTGCACGCGGCGAGCCGAGCGAACTTGCGCGGGTGCAGGATGCAATCGGCGGCGTGCTCGGCATGCTGCGCAAGCTCGCCTGGGCGCTCACCAATCTCACCTGGGTTTCGTCCGGCTTCGGCTGGCTGGCGCTGGTGGCGCCGATCATCATCGCCTCGCCGATGTATTTTTCCGGCGAGCTGACCTTCGGCGGGCTGATGATGGCTGTCGGGGCGTTCAATCAGGTCAATACCGCGCTGCGCTGGTACGTGACCAATTTCAGCGTCATCGCCGACTGGCGGGCGACGCTCGCGCGTGTTTCCTTCTTTCGCAATGCATTGCTGATGGCCGATACACCGGCAAAGGAAGGCGAGGTCATCAGCTATCAGCATGGGGCGGAAAAAGACGGAGTGTCGATCAATGCCGTCGAGGTCTATGGCGAGCCGGACAGGGGGGCTGAAGGTCACGGCATCAAGCTGAAGGAGGACGGCTTTACCGTCGAACCTGGCGAAAAGGTGATGGTCAATGGCGATCCGGGCACGGATCGCCATCTGTTTTTCCAGGCGCTTTCCGGCATCTGGCCCTGGGGCAAGGGGGAAATCCGGCTGCCGCAGGCGGACAGGATGATCATGATGCCGCAGGAAGGGTATCTTCCGACCGCCAAGCTGCGCGATGTCATGACCTATCCTTCCGGTATCCCCGATGTGACGGACGAGGGGCTGAAGGCCGCCCTGCTGCAGGTGGGGCTTGATCGCTATGTCGATCGGCTGGACCAGGTGGAGCGTTGGGACCGCGTTCTGGACAAGGAGGAAGAGGCGGCGCTGCAGGTGGCCAATGCTGTCTTGAGAAAACCGGACTGGCTTGTGATGGACGATGTGCTGGAAGGGCTTGAGCCGGAAGTGCGCGTATTGCTGATCGGGGTGCTTGAAGAACTTGAAGGAACGACGCTCATCTATGTCGGCCGCTCGGAGGATTTTGCCAACCGGTTCAAGCCGAAGATCTACCATGTGGCGCCACTTCACCCGAACGGGACCAACGGGAATGGCCGGGATGGTGCTGAAAGCGACGGCGAAAAGACATGAACAATCATTCCTCGCTCAGCCGAAACGGCCAGTCCAGAACAGGGCAATGCGTTGTCTGTGGCCGGACATTTCCGCTGTCGAAGCTGCACAAGGCCGGGAGCCTCAGGCCGCATCTCTACGAGATGATCGCGGCGGAGGTGAAAGACTGCGCGCCGACCAGCCTGATCTGCGATGAGGACGTCGCGCGTTTCCGGCGCCGTTATGTCGAGCAGCTTCTGGAAGAGGAGAGGGGTGAGCTTTCCGATCTCGACCAGAAGGTTCTCGACAGCTTTGAAAAAGGCACGCTGACGGTGCAATCGGGGTCTGCCGATGCGGCGGAGAGGAAGTCGAGCTTCGGTGAACGTGTTGCCGACAAGGTGGCGTCCTTCGGCGGTTCCTGGACTTTTATCCTGTCCTTCCTCGCCGTGCTTGTGATCTGGATGGGCATCAATGTCGTCGGCATTTTTGCCCAGCCTTTCGATCCCTATCCGTTCATTCTCCTCAACCTCGTTCTCTCATGCCTTGCGGCCCTGCAGGCTCCCGTCATCATGATGAGCCAGAAGCGGCAGGAGGAGAAGGACCGTCTGCGGGCCGAGAACGACTACATGATCAACCTGCGCGCCGAACTGGAAATCCGGCAATTGCACGAGAAGATCGATCACCAGATGGCCCGGCAATGGGAACGGCTTGCCGAGCTTCAGCAAATCCAGATCGAGCTTCTGGAAAAGCGGGATGATCCGAGGCGGGGGTGAAGATCAATTCGGCGTCTGCGGGATGCGGCTTGCATTCGGTCTGCGCAGGTTGAAGAGGTTGCCGGCCACGATCAAGGCCGCGCCGACGGCCATCAGCGTATCGACGCCTTCGGAATACATGAAATAGCCGATCAAGGCAGACAGCGGTACGCGCAGATAATCCATCGGCATTGCCACCGTCGCATCGGCATAAGACAGCGCCTTGGCGATGCAGAAATGCGCGAATGTGCCGGTGAAGGCGATGACGAAAATCCACGGCCAGACGCCGGCGGACGGCCAGGTCCAGGCGCGCAGCGCCGGGATGAGGCCGATGATCGACTGGATGATCAGCATCCAGAAGATGATCTTCGTGGCGCTGTCCGTGCGGGTCAGGAATTTCGTTGCGATGAAGGACACGGCGAAGAAGAAGGCTGCGCCAAGCACGACCATGTGGCCGGGATCAAGCGGTACAGCGCCCGGCTTGATGATCAACAATACGCCGACAAGGCCGAAGCCGATTGCCACGCATTTGCGCCAGGTCAGGCGTTCGCCAAGGAAGGTTGCCGCCATGAGAGCGGCCCAGATCGGCGCGGTGAACTCGATGGCGATGACCTGGGCCAACGGGATCATGGTGATGCCCATCAGCCAGGTGAACTGGCCGACATAATGGGCGACGTTACGGGCGATATGGCTCGGCAGGATGCCGGTGCGCATTGCCTTGAAGCCGCCTTCGCGAAAGACGAAGGGGAGGAGCATGAAGAAGGCGATGACCGAGCGCATTTCCATTGCCTGGAAAACATCGATTTCGCGTGTAACCTCGCGTCCGGACACCGCCATGAGCAGGAAGAGGGCGATTGATGCCATCATCCATGCGGCCGCCTTTGCGATCGATTGCGTATTCTCCACCCCGTCTCTCCTCATGCGGTATGCCAAGTCCGGCAATGCCCTATCGTGTTTCGGGCGGTAATGGAAATGGCCTTATCGCCACAGAGGGCGCGCCGCGTCAGGGTGCCGTGTCATGCATTACGGCGAGAGGCGTCCCAGCTGTGGACCGACGATCGCGGCAAAAATCTCAGGCCTGCCGAACGCCCGCGCGGAAAGCATTGCGCCGTGGACGGATGCCATCAGTATCTGCGCCTCTTCCTCCGCTGCGACGCTCAACCTGAACTGACCTTGTTTGACACCCTGCGTCAGGGTGGAGGCCAGCCAACGGCTCAGATTTTCGAAATGCCGCCTGACATGCGCGGCGACCTCTTCCGGCAGAAGCTCTATTTCGCTTGCCAGCATGGCGCAGACGCAGAACGGTTCCGAAGTCTGAGTGATGCATGACTGCCAGTGGCCGAAATAGGCCTGCAGCCTGTCGACAGGATTTGAGACATTGGCGGATACGGCGTTCAGCCCGTCTTCCGCCTGTTTCGCATATCGCTGCAGCAGAACGGATACGAGCTGCGCCTTGGTGGGGAAATGGTGGTGAATGCTCGCCTTTCGGATACCGATGGCTTCCGAAATGTCGGCATAACTGAAACCGTTATAGCCGCCCGCGACAACCAGCGTCTGTGCCACGTCCAGGATTTTTTCCGAGGTCGTCTGTTCCATGTCCTGTTGCCTATCTGCCGGTAGGAAGGGCGTCAATATTCATATCCGGTGCCGCTCCCGAACTTGTGAGGGCAGAGTAGTTGACCAATGAATTTGAATCTACCTATTAGTAGGTAGGCAATTGAAATAAGGATCTTGTCATGTCTGTTCAATCACCAGCGCAGTCGTCCTGGCTGCGGTCCTATTATCTTGTGCGTGCAACTTTCTCCGTGGCGTGGATCGCGGCGGCGATCCTTTCGCAAAACCAGACTGCGATCATGTCGCTGCTTCTGGTGATCTACCCAGCCTGGGATGCCATCGCTAATCTCGCGGATGCGCGTGCCAATGGCGGGCTTGCGGCAAATCGATCGCAGATGCTGAATGTCATTGCGAGTACCGTGATGACGGCGATCGTGATCATTGCCGTGATGCAGAGCAGCTATGCTGTGCTGGCTGTCTTCGGCGTGTGGGCCATCCTGTCCGGGTTGCTGCAGCTTTATACCGGCCTGCGGCGCTGGCGTTCTTATGGCGCGCAATGGGTGATGATCCTGAGCGGAGCGCAATCGACGCTCGCAGGCGGCTTCATGATCAGCCGCTCCGTCGGCGACGTCATGCCGACCATTGTCGATATCGTGCCCTATGTCGGCTTCGGCGCTTTCTACTTCCTGCTGTCCGGACTGTGGCTGACGGTCACGGCTTATCGGAGCGCAAAAGCCTAACGCCACATGCCGCGCATGCGGGCGGTGACGTCGATGCGCACCTGCTGGCGATGTTGCCGCTCTGCATCTGACATGGGGGCGACGACCGGCCAGGCGGATGTCTCAAAGAACTGCAGCAGCGTTGCCGGGATGAAGCGGGTGCGGGCGGCATAGACATGGCGGTCGCCCTGCGAATGCTGGCCATGGACGAAGAAGCGTTGCGGCGTGATGACGTGGAGATGATCCTTGGCGCGGGTCATCGCCACGTAGAGAAGCCGGCGTTCCTCCTCGATCTCGGCAGTCGAGCCGACACCGAGATCGGACGGGATGCAGCCGTCGACGCAATTCAGAAGGAAGACCGAACGCCATTCCTGGCCCTTGGCCGAATGGATGGTCGAGAGGATCATGTAATCCTCGTCAAGCAGCGGCACGCCGGCCTGATCGCTGGTCGCATCCGGCGGGTCGAGCGTCAGTTCCGTGAGGAAACGTTCGCGTGACGTATAACCGGAGGCGATCTGTTCGAGCTGCAGAAGGTCGGCCTTGCGGGTTTCAGCGTCTTCATGGACGCGCTCCAGATGCGGCTGGTACCATTCGCGGGCGGTGCCGATCTCTGCCGGCCAGCCATCGTTTTTGCGGATAGCGGTCAGCATCTCGATAAAGGCCGGCCAGTCGGCACCGGAGCGTGGTGGGGCGGGGATTTCCTGCAACGCTGCCAGCGGCTCGGGATCGGTCGCGATTGCATCGAGGATTTTGCCGGCCGTCTGCGGACCGATGCCCGGGATCAGCTGCATCAGGCGGAAACCGGCGACACGATCACGCGGGTTCTGGGCGAAGCGCAGAGCCGCAAGCATGTCCTTCACATGCGCACTGTCGAGGAATTTCAGGCCGCCGAATTTTACGAAGGGGATGTTGCGGCGGGTGAGTTCCACTTCCAGCGGGCCGGAATGGTGCGAGGCGCGAAACAGCACTGCCTGGCTCTTCAGCGTCATGCCGGTCTCGCGGTTCTCCAGCACCTTTTCGACGATGTAATTGGCCTGTTCGTTCTCGTCCTTGACGGCGACGAGCCTCGGGCGCTCTTCCGACTGGCGGTCGGTCCAGAGGTTCTTGGTGAAGCGCTCGCGGGCAAGTTCGATCACGCCGTTTGCGGCGGCGAGGATCGTATTGGTCGAACGGTAATTGCGGTCGAGCGTGACGATATTGGCTGGCGGATCGAACGTGTTCGGGAAATCGAGGATGTTGCGGATCGTGGCAGCGCGGAACGAATAGATCGACTGCGCATCGTCACCAACGACGGTAAGCCCGCGACCACCGGGTTTCATGCCCATCAGGATCGAGGATTGCAGCCGATTGGTGTCCTGATATTCGTCGACCATGACATGATCGAAACGGGCGCCGACATCTTCGGCGATAGACGGTTCGCTCATCATCTGCGCCCAGTAGAGCAGAAGATCGTCGTAATCGAGGACGTTCTGGGTCTGCTTGGCCTCCACATAGGATGCGAAGAGCTCGCGCAGCTGTTTTTCCCAGGCCTGGCACCAGGGGAACGAGGCCTTCAGCACCTCATCCAGCGGCGTTTCGGAATTGACGGCGCGCGAATAGATGGCGAGGCATGTGCCCTTGGTCGGGAAGCGGCTTTCCATCTTGGAGAAGCCGAGATCGTGGCGGACAAGGTTCATCAGGTCGGCAGAATCTTCCCGGTCATGGATGGTGAAATCCGGGTCGAGGCCAATCTGGTAGGCGTAGATGCGCAGGAGCCGCGAGCCGATGCCGTGGAAGGTTCCGGCCCAGGCCAGCGCATCGGTCATGATACCGGCATTGGGGCCAAGAACCTGCTTGCAGATGCGCTCGACACGGCGGCCCATTTCGGTAGCCGCGCGGCGGGAAAAGGTCATCAGCAGGATGCGCCGCGGATCGGCGCCGGAGACGATCAGATGCGCGACACGATGGGCGAGCGTATTGGTCTTGCCGGAGCCGGCGCCTGCGATGACGAGGAGCGGTCCTGCAGGGCCGCCATTCGGCACTTCGGAGCCATGCTCCACCGCGCGACGCTGGGCGTCATTCAATTTTTCCAGATAGGCGACCGACATCAAATTCCGCGCGTTGTTCCCGATGTGTTCGTTAGCTGTAACTGATTCGCTCGGGAACAGGCATATGGCCTCAGGCCTGATTGCGATCCGTAAGCTGGTCACGGATTTCATCGGCGCGTGCCTTCAGGTCTTCCATCGGATTGCGGGCGGCCATGACGAAGCTGTGGCTCTCGCTCGCCCAGTAGATCAGGTTTAGCCCGCTGCGCCGTTCGCGCTGCATCGGTTTTGCACCGGATGAGGCGGCGATGATGCAGAGCGCGACCGGACCATGCGCGGGATCAAGATAGAGGATCTGGCCGAGCGGTTTGCCGTCATATTCGAGCAGCTGCGTTCGGCGCATCTGCAGATCGCCAAGGTTCATGGCGAAGGGATCGAGGGCTAAGCCAAGCCTTTGACCCGCAAACTGCAGCTGTGCCTCGCGTTCGCTCGCATCGGTCGAGGCATGAAGCAACGAGTCGGCCGTATAGAGCGCCAGATATTCTGCGACTTCAGCACGCAGCGCCGCGTCTTCATCGTCCTGCGTCAGCGAGGATTGGAGGGCGATGAATGCGCGGTCGGCGACAACGCCGACGACGAGACAGCCGATCGCGGCGGCAATCAGGCCGCGGCGGCCGATGCGGGAAGTAGACTGGGCGGGTGATCCGTTTGCCGGAACAATCTGGGGCGATGGTAGAGCCTTCAGCATGGCTTCGAGCTTTTCGCGCGGGGCTTCATCGAGCATTGGGACAAAGGCTTCGGCATAGGCCAGATTGCCGTGGCTCAGGAATTCAAGGCGGGTCGAGGCACCATGATCGGCGGCGACCGTGGCTTCCAGCGCGGCTCGTTCTTCGGGGCCGAGTTCGCCGTCGAGATAGGCCGTCAGCATTTCGTCGGTAGGGCGCATGGTCATTTCACCTTCTCCCGCGAGGAGAAGCCGACCGGCTTCGGCCCGGTGACTTCGGCAATCCGTGCGCGGGCCGCTGCCAGCCGGCTCATCACGGTGCCGATTGGGATCTGCATCACTTCCGACACTTCACGGTAGGACAGGCCCTCGACATAACACAGGAATACGGCGGATCGCTGTGCTTCGGGCAGCGCATGGACGTGGTTCATAACCTGAATTGCAAGGATATGGGTTTCGGTTTTTGCCGCACCATCGAAGGTGAGGGCTTCGTCGGCTTCGACAAAACCCTGGCCCTCGCGCACCCTGCGGGAGCGCACTTCGTTCAGCCAGATCGAATGCAGGATGGAGAAAAGCCAGTGGTCCAGACGCGTGCCGGAGGCGAATTGTCCGGCGCGTTCGAGCGCGCGCAAACATGTCGCCTGGACGAGGTCATCGGCGGTGTCGCGGTGATGCGAGAGCATCAGCCCATAACGCCACAGCCGGGCCAGGTACTGGCTGAGGCCTGTCCTGATTTCCTGTTCGCTGGCGATGGCAGCCTCCGTGACGTGCCGTTGAAAAAGGCGGTTTTGCATCGCTTAGCGCCGAGTATCGACCTTCGTCCAGAGGAAGCGAAAAAAGATGAGTAAAAAAATCGAATATTTTTTCGGGTCTCGTGTTTACATGCTGTCGGCTGCTGGAGAGCGGTCGATTTTGGCTTGCCGGTTCCGGTCGGGCCTTCATCAAATCATTCGCGGAGGCGATCTTGAAAACTTCTTCCCTGCTGGCCAGCGTAGCGCTTGCTGTTTCCGTTCTCGCTCTTTCCACGCCGGCATCGGCCCAGGTGGCAGACAGCCTCACCATCTACAATGCCCAGCATGAAGGGCTGACGAAGGAATGGGTGGACGCGTTCACCGAAGAGACCGGCATCGTCGTGACGATCCGTAACGGTTCGGACATGGAGATCGCAAACCAGATCGTTCAGGAAGGTGCAAACTCGCCTGCCGACGTCTTCCTCACGGAAAACTCGCCGGCCATGGCGCTGGTCGACGGCAAGGGTCTGTTCGAACCGGTCGACAAGACAACGCTCGATCAGGTGCCGGAACAGTTCCGCCCGGCGAACGGCCACTGGACGGGTATTGCGGCACGCTCCACCGTTTTCGCCTATGACAAGACGAAGCTTACCGAAGACAAGCTGCCGAAGTCGATGCTGGATCTTGCCAAGCCTGAATGGAAGGGCCGTTGGGCCGCGTCTCCGTCGGGCGCCGATTTCCAGGCGATCGTCGGTGCTCTGCTGCAGCTGAAGGGCGAGGAGCAGACCGCCGCATGGCTGAAGGGCATGAAGGAAAATTTCACCGCGATCCGCGGCAATTCGACCGCGATGAAGGCGGTCAATGCCGGCCAGATCGAAGACGCTGTCATCTACCACTATTACTATTTCGGCGATCAGGCGAAGACCGGCGAAAACAGCAAGAACGTCTCGCTGCACTATTTCAAGAACCAGGATCCGGGCGCATTCGTCTCGATCTCCGGTGGCGGCATTCTTGCCTCGTCGAAACACAAGGAGCAGGCGCAGGCTTTCCTGAAATGGGTTGCCGGCAAGGGCGGCCAGAAAATCCTACGTGACGGCACCTCGTTCGAATATGCGGTCGGCAAGGACGAGGCCTCCAACAAGGCGCTGGTTCCGCTCGCGGATCTGCAGGCTCCGAAGGTCGAACCGACCGAGCTCAACAATGCCAAGGTCACCGATATGCTGACCGCAGCCGGCATCCTCTAACGACAGCTCTGATCCTGCCTCCTTTCATGAGGATATGATTCCAGTTAAATGGAGACATCGCAGGAATGTCTGCGGTGTCTCGTCATTTTCGGGTAGTCCATGACGTCTTTCGCCGACAGCAAGCCTCTCTCCGTGTCGTTTCCCCGTTTCGGGTCGGGAACGCGCGGGACGTTTGCCCTCGCCATCGTGATTGCTGTTTTCGCGCTTCTGCCGCTTGGTTTCGTGTTCTGGGCGACTGCCGCGACCGGGTGGGAGACGGCTTCGAAGCTGATTTTCCGCTCGCGTGTCGGCGAGCTGATGACGAATACGTTGCTGCTGGTGCTGTTCACGGTGCCGCTCGCCACGCTTCTGGCCACCGCGCTTGCCTGGCTGACGGAGCGAAGCGACCTGCCGTTTGCGAGATTGTGGTCGGTGCTTTGCGTCGCGCCGCTCGCCATTCCGGCCTTCGTGCATTCCTATGCCTGGATCGGCATGTGGCCGGGTTTCCATGGGTTGCCGGCGGGTATCGCGATTTCGGTCACCGCCTATTTTCCGTTTCTGTATCTGCCGATCTCGGCGGCGCTCAGGCTTCTCGATCCAGCGCTCGAAGATCAGGCGTCCTCGCTCGGGCTTTCCGATGGCGCGGTCTTTCGCCGTGTCGTGCTGCCGCAGTTGCGCCTGTCCATCCTGGGAGGCGGGCTGCTGGTCGGGCTGCATCTTCTGGCCGAATACGGCCTCTATGCGATGATCCGTTTCGACACGTTCACCACGGCGATCGTCGACCAGTTCCAGTCGACCTATAACGGTGTGGCAGCAAACATGCTGGCACTGGTTCTGGTGCTCTGCTGCCTCGTTCTGCTCGGTTTCGATGCCGGACTGAGAGGCCGTCGGCGTTATGCCCGCATCGGTTCCGGCGTGGCAAGGCAGACACGCAAAGTCCCGCTTGGTGCCTGGCGTTATCCCTCGCTGCTCCTGCCGCTGGCTGCCGTCGCCTTCGCGCTCGGCATTCCTGCTATCACGCTGTCGCATTGGCTGATTGCCGGTGGTCCCGGCATCTGGCAGATGGACGAGATCGGGCTGGCGCTCGGCCAGACGCTTCTCATCTGTGTGATCGGCGGGATCGCGACGACGCTTGCGGCGCTTCCCATTGCCTGGCTTTCCGTCCGCCGCCCAAGCCGCGGAAGCCGGATCATCGAAGGCTGTTATTATCTCGCCAGCTCCATGCCGGGCGTGGTCGTGGCGCTGGCGCTGGTGACGATCACCGTCCGGGTGGCTCTGCCGCTCTATCAGACGGTGGCGACCATCGTGCTTGCCTATGTCATCATGTTCCTGCCGCGCGCACTGATCAGCCTTCGTTCCAGCATCGCCCAGGTGCCGGCGGAACTTGAACAGGCGGCGGCGAGCCTCGGGCGTTCACCCGCCAACGCGCTCTGGTCGACGACCGTCAGGCTGGCGGCCCCGGGGGCGGCAGCAGCCGTGGCGCTTTCGTCGCTCGGCATCATGAACGAACTGACCGCAACGCAGATGCTGGCGCCGAACGGCACCCGCACCCTTGCCATGGCCTTCTGGGCGCTGACCAGCGAGATCGACTATGCAGGCGCTGCACCCTATGCGCTGCTGATGGTCCTGTTCTCGCTGCCGATGACGGCGCTTCTCCACCATCAATCGAAAAAGATCGCCGGCCGATGAGTTTTGTAGATATCCAGGCACTTCGCAAAAGTTTCGGGCCGGTAACGGCTCTCGACGGGATCGACCTTGCCGTCGAGCGTGGCAGCCGTACCGTCGTCGTCGGCCCGTCCGGTTGCGGCAAGACCACTCTGTTGCGTCTGATCGCCGGTTTCGAGATGCCCGATGCTGGCCGTATCGTCATCGGCGGTGACCTGATGGCCGAGGGCATGACGGCGATGCCTGCCCACAAGCGCAATATCGGCATCGTCGCACAGGACGGGTGCCTGTTTCCGCATCTGTCCGTGGCCGGCAATATCACCTTCGGCATGACCGAAGAACAGACGGTAAAGCGGCTAAGAGCGGCGGAACTGATGGAAATGGTCGGGCTGGAGCGCTCGATGCTGTCGCGCCGCCCGGACGAGCTTTCCGGCGGGCAGCAGCAGCGTGTGGCGCTGGCCCGCGCGCTTGCCCGTAAGCCGCGGCTGATGCTGCTCGACGAGCCGTTTTCGGCGCTTGATACGGGCTTGAGGGCCGCGACGCGCAAGGCAGTCGGCGACGTGCTGAAGGCGGAGGGCATCGCCACGCTGCTTGTCACCCATGATCAGGCGGAGGCGCTCACATTCGCCGACCAGTTGGCGGTGATGCGGGGAGGGCGGCTGGTGCAATCCGGCCGGCCGCGCGACGTCTATTCGCGCCCATCGGATCCCGCGACGGCCAGCTTTCTTGGCGAAGCGATCATCCTGCCGGCCGACCTGAAGGACGGACATGCCCACTGCCTGCTGGGCCGGTTGCCGCTTGCGATATCCGACGCGGCCGCGCGGCAGGGGGTGATCATGCTGCGGCCGGAACAGGTGACGGTCGCCGGACCGGGCAGCGATGCAGATGAAAAGGCCGTTCGTGGGCGTGTGATGGAAATAAGTTTCCGTGGCTCGACCTGCGATGTCCGCATCGGCTTGCGCAATGACGAGACTGTCGTCCTCAATATCGAGATACCGAGTTCGACCGATCTCGTCGTCGGTCAGGACATCGATCTCGGCGTCACGGGCGTAGCGCACGTATTCGGCTGATTTTGTTCCAGGGATGGGAACCGGGAACATCTGGAAAACGTTATCCGGCCATCTCAATCAAGGATACACATCCATGCTGAAATGGGCTCTCATTTTCCTCGTCATTTCGCTGATTTCGGGCTTCCTCGGCTTCTCGGGCGTTTCCGCCGCGACGGCTGGTATCGCCAAGATCCTGTTCTTCCTGGCGCTGGCAATCTTCCTGATATTCCTGGTGCTGGCGCTGATGGCCGGCAGTGCGATCATGTGATCGCCCAAGATGTCCGAAACGACAAAGCCGCCCTCGGGTATCCTCCCCGGGGCGGCTTTTGCATCTCTATGCGCGGTGCCTTGATGTCATCGCCCGGGGTGTTTCTGGGCGAAGACAAGAAGCTGCCAGACGACAGCTCCTAGAAGCGAATGCTCATGATGGCTTTTCGGGATCGTCGTACCCTTGTCGACGACGATCTCGTCACCGCAGGTACGACAGCGATAGATGCCGGCATTGGTGACCGGTTGTCCAGGCTTGTAGTCCTGGTCGAAGGCCCATGAATTGGCCTGAACGAGGCGGTCAGAATATTTGAACTGTGCCATCCTGCTTCTCTCGGATCGATGCCCTGGTTTGCGCAAGACTGCCCAAAACAAGTGACCAAACAGTAATTTAGGGATCAGGATTTGCGCGTTTTCTTGATTTTAGGCATGCCGCGAGGACAGGAAATCGCGACATGGTTGAATAGGCGGCGCCAGCTCTAACCCATGGTAAGGGATGTGCGGATCGATTGGCCGGCGTTACGGGGGCGGGAAACGTTATCGCAAATGCGCCATCTACGAGCGTCGACGCGCTTGAGCCTCGTTACATTCATGCTTTGATGCGGAGTTGGTCGACAGGTGCAAAGCGTGTAATGACGTCAGCGGGAGATGATCCATGACCGTCGTTAATCCAGTCGAAGGCGGCAAACCGCCACCAAAGCGCAAGCCGATATGGCCGTGGCTGGTTGTTCTGGCCCTGACGCTGGCTGCTATCTACGCCCATCACCGGATATCTCTGATGATGGATGACTTGGCGCAGCTGGCGAGAGATTTTGTCCAGCTGATGCAGTGGATCCTGACGCAACTGGACGGCTAGGCGAATGGGCAGCAGGCCGGCCGAAATGGACTGCGTTGCGGAAGCGCCCTATCTGCGCTGACGCCACAAAAGCGCATTCATGAACCCAATGAGAATAGTGTCTGCATTGTCGAGCTTGGAGCCGTACGGGGTTCGGCGAACCTGTCGGGCATTAAATATGCAGGTGATTCGTAACAGAACCTACGCCACATAAGACGGCCGCGCGCAGGCAAACAGGCGAGTTGATCGCAGCGGATTATCGGGTGATTTTTGACGGAAATTACAGGCTGCCCGTAAGCGATCGACGCTGTGCCAGAAATGCAAAAGGCCTTGTTGGAACAAGGCCTTGCGAAGGATCGGATGGTGGGCGTGACAGGGATTGAACCTGTGACCCCTACGATGTCAACGTAGTGCTCTCCCGCTGAGCTACACGCCCATCCGATGTCGGCGCATAGACCATAGTGTGATCGGGCCGTCAACTGGTTTTTTGGAGGAAATGCGAAGCTTTTTTGACGGCCCTGCATTTTCGGGATTTTTGTGTCTGTGGATGACCGCAATGGGCGTCACGGGCGGTCGCTGTGATGGCCCGAAAACGAATAAGGCGCCCGAATGGGCGCCTCGATCAAGCAGTTGATTCTGAAGAAAAGTCTCAGGCGGCCGCAAGCATCTTGTTCACTTCGTCGACGAGGTCGCGAAGGTGGAAGGGCTTGGAGAGAACCTTGGCATCCTTCGGAGCCTTCGAATCGGAATTCAATGCAACGGCGGCAAAGCCGGTGATGAACATCACCTTGAGGTCCGGATCGAGTTCGGTGGCGCGACGGGCAAGCTCGATGCCGTCCATTTCCGGCATGACGATGTCGGTCAGCAGCAGCGAGAAGGGCTCTTCGCGCAGCCGGTCATAGGCGCTTGCGCCATTGTCGAAAGAGGCGACCTTGTATCCCGCCTTTTCCAGTGCCTTCACCAGAAAACGGCGCATATCGTTGTCGTCTTCGGCGAGAAGGATTTTCTGTATCATCGTCGGGACCGTATCCGTGCATGCCTGAGGTTGTATGAGCCTTCCATAATGCCAGCTTACGGTAAATTTCCGTTTAACCGACGCGGAGCGGCGTTTGGTGGGATATACATAGTATGGACTTGGCGCCGGGCAACTGGCAACATGCCACATCAGACTTGTTCGTGACATGGTAAAGGCAGGATGGATCAGTCCGCGGGAGATTTTCAGGAGTTTGAAGTCAGGGAGCCCGCGACGCAGACCGTCCCATTCGTCTTCAATTCACCGCATAGCGGCAACCATTTTCCTGTGGATTTCCTCGCCAGCAGTCACCTGGACACGCTTTCGATCCGGCGCTCCGCCGATCACTATGTCGACGAGCTTTTTGCCGACGCCCCGGAACTGGGAGCTCCGCTTCTCGTCGCACACTTTCCGCGTGCATATCTCGATGTCAACCGCGAACCCTACGAATTAGATCCGCGCATGTTCGACGGACCGCTGCCGCCCTATGTCAATATCGGCTCGATGAGGGTTGCGGGAGGTCTGGGGACCATTCCGCGCATCGTTGCCGAGAACATGGATATCTATCGTCGGCGGCTTTCGGTCGCCGAGGGCCTGTCTCGAATTGAGACGATTTATAAACCTTATCACGCCTGCCTGCGCAAATTGATCGCGCGCACGCATGCCCGATTCGGCATGGGCATTCTGATCGACTGCCACTCGATGCCCGGCAATATCCGGTTGTCCGGTTCGGATGTGCGGCCGGACTTCATCATCGGTGATCGCTACGGCACCAGCGCCTCGGCCGAGCTTTCGCGCGCGGCGCTGCAGTTTTTCGACGACATGGGTTTTTCCGCCGTGCGCAACAAGCCCTATGCCGGCGGTTTCATCACCGAGCATTATGGCCGGCCGGTGCGCGGACTGCATGCGCTGCAGATCGAGATCAATCGCAGCCTTTATGTCGATGAGGTAACGCTGGAGAAAAAGGCGGAGTTTCCGCTGGTTGCGGCAGCGCTTTCCACCTTCATGCGCCAGATGGCGGAGTTCGTCGGCGAGTTTTCCGATGATGCCGGCGCGCTCGCGGCCGAATAATCAAGACTTCATCAAGTTCGGCGATCGGTGGCCCCTATGCGGGCTTGCCGTCATTCGTGCCGCAATACGGGCAAAAAAAACCGCGCTCATCGCGCGGCTAAGTCTAGGGAGGAAACACCCAAGGAGGGTATTTACAGTCAAAGACTGTGCCTGGGAAAATACGGCGAGTTATGCACAATTGTCAATCATATTTTTAATGTGATTAAATTTGCATCATATTTGAGCTTCCTGATTAAGCGGGTGGCACCAAAAGCAGTTTTCTTTGGCAGGATGTCGCCCTATGAAGGATGCGTTCTGTCTCGTCATAGCTTTCACTTCATATTCTCAAGGATCTGCCGATGCTGCCTGATCGCGATTTCTTCAATGCGCTTGCCGATGCCGCCAAGGGTGAGACGCTGCCGCGCTTCCGCACCGGGATTTCCGTCGTCAACAAGGCTGCCGGCGGGTTCGATCCGGTAACGGAAGGCGATCGTGCGGCGGAGACCGCGATCCGGGCGCTGATCGCGGAGCGTTTTCCCGAACATGGCATTCTCGGTGAAGAGCATGGAAATATCGGGCTCGATCGCGAGCATGTCTGGGTTATCGATCCGATCGATGGGACGCGGGCGTTTATTTCCGGCCTGCCGGTCTGGGGGACTCTGATCGGTCTGCGTTCCAACGGACGGGCGACCATGGGCATGATGGATCAGCCGTTTATCGGAGAGCGTTATTTCGCCGATGGCAGCCGCTCCTGGTATTCGGGTCCGGATGGCGAGCGGCAGATTTCGGTGCGTGACTGCGGGTCGCTTTCCGACGCCATTCTGTTCACGACATCGCCACATATCTTCCAGGGTGACGACCTGAAGCGTTACCGTGCCGTCGAAGAGAAGGTACGGCTGTTCCGTTATGGCTGCGATTGTTATGCCTATGCGCTGCTTGCCGCAGGGCATGTCGACCTCGTGGTCGAAAACAGCCTGCAGCCATACGATGTCGGTGCGCTGATCCCGATCATCGAGCAGGCAGGCGGTGTGATCACCACCTGGGACGGCGGCCGACCGGAAAATGGCGGCAATATCATCGCTGCCGGGTCAAAGGCCGTTCACGCGCAGGCGATGGCTCTTCTGACTGGGGGTTAACCTTATGCTCAGGCTGCCGTTTCGGAGAGATCCAGGCCTCCATCGAGGCCTGGCATGAAGGTCTCGATCGCGGCCATGGCCTGGGCGCGATAGATATCCTTCTCCTGAAACAGTTCGTGCCGGCCGCCGGTGATCGTGACGAGCTGACCGGCGCGAAAATTTCGCGAGAGATTTTCCTGCAGCCGGTAGGGCACGACGCCGTCCAGGACAGGGGCGAGGATCAATGTCGGGATGGTGATTTCCGTCAGATGCGCCTGCAGCGAAACGCGGCTAGCAGCTTTCAGCGTCTCATGAACCCACCGCGCGGTCGGGGCGCCGACCGTCAGGTCCCTGAAGGCCTTGTAGAGATCAAGGTTGCGTTCGAAGCGCTTGCGGTCTCCGGTCAATCCGTTGCCTTCGAAGGGGATCAGTCGCCGATCGCCACCGAGCTGGACGCCGCCGAGCCCCGTCCACGACATCAGGCGCGCCAGCGGGCGAGCAAGCTTTTCCGAGGCGGGCTGGCCGTGGAAGCCGATATAGGGCGAAGCCAGCGCCATCCGGCTGATGCGGTTAGACAGTCGCGGTGCGGCCGAAAGGGCGATCAGCGCTCCGGTGGAATGGGCGACGAGGAAAAAGGGCAGGCGGGCATCCGGCAGCACGACCTGTTCCAGAAAGATCTCCAGATCCTTTTCGTAATCGGAAAAGCGCCGGACGTGGCCTTTCTTCGGGTCCTTCTTCAGGCGATCCGAGCCGCCCTGGCCGCGCAGGTCGTAGGTCGCCACCCAGAGCCCCATCGCGTTCAGATCGCGGATCGTTTCGAAATATTTCTCGATGAACTCGTTGCGCCCCTGCAGCAGCACGATGGTGCCGCGCGCCGGCACGATATCCGACCGGAACAGGCCGTAACGCATCTTCACGCCGCGATGGCCGGTGAAATAGCCGGCGGAGTAATTGTCCGGCGCGGGATTGGCCGAGGTGAGGCGGAAGATATTGTCGCTGATTTGGGTCTCGCTCATGATTTCAGCGTTAGGCGAGTGTGACGCGAGGTCAAGCAAAATCGCTTTTTTCCGGCTGCTCTTGCCGCGGCGATGGCGACAACCTGAAGGAGGTGTATGCGGTCAGGGTTTGAATGCGGCAGCGGTCGGAAAATCGGAGGCAGTGCTCGGGGGCGGCGTCTGGCGGGGCTTCGTGCGTATTGGCGCTTGGCGCTGCCCATGCCGGGAGGAAAGAAGGCCGGAACCGGTGACACGGGGATGACAGAGCGGTTCCGGCAAGGCTGACCGAAGCGAAGGGACGAATGATGCTTCGGTCCAAGGAGGCATGCCGCCTTCCAGAACCTGTTTTTTAGCAATCCGGGGCTGAACCTCGGCAAAACCTGCCGTTCATGCGGCATTCATTGCCGGAGCGGCTGTGACAAGTGGGGGGCTTGAAGGCCGAATGCGTAATTCCCATCTTCACTCTGCAGGCGCCGAAAGGGTCTGCTCAACGGGGTCTTCATCGCCAATATGGGGTGGAGGTTCCCAAGTGAAAACCGCAACGTCGCTTCCATGGAGGACATTATGCGTCACGTCGATTTTTCCCCTCTCTATCGCTCCACAGTCGGTTTCGACCGTCTCTTCAATCTTCTCGACAATCGCAACTTTGGCGATCAGGGGCAGAGCTATCCGCCCTATAACATCGAGCGGACTGGTGAAAACACCTACCGCATCACCATGGCCGTCGCCGGTTTCGACGAAAAGGAACTTTCGATCGAATTCCAGGCCCATGCTCTGACCGTGAAGGGTGAAAAGGCCGAGGAAGATGGTGCCGATCAGAACGAATATCTCTATCGCGGCATCGCCAAGCGCGCCTTCGAGCGACGCTTCCAGCTCGCCGATCACGTTGAAGTCGAGGCCGCTTCGCTGAAGAACGGATTGCTTCATATCGATCTCGTTCGCAACATTCCCGAAGCGATGAAGCCGCGCCGCATCTCTATCGCAGCCGAGGCCGGCGATACGGCCAAGACGATCGAGGCCCAGGTCGCTCCGCAACAGGTCAACTAACGCTTTGCATCCCCTTTGATCCTCCCATCAAAGACCGCAGGCCGGCGCCCCTTCCTTTCGCGAGGAAGGGGCGTTTTTTATTAGGAGCTAGCTACGCTGCAGCCGGCTCGGCATTCACTTCCTTAGCCTTCAGGCGCTCGGCATATTTCTGTGCAAGCACGGCGCAGGTCATCAGCTGGATCTGATGGAAGAGCATGATCGGCAGCACGATTGCGCCGATGGATGCGGAGTTTCCGGCGAAGATGGCGTTTGCCATCGGAACACCCGATGCCAGCGACTTTTTCGAACCGCAGAAGGTGATGGTGATCTCGTCTTCCTTGCTGAAGCCGAGCAGCCTGCTGCCGAACATGGTGATGCAGAGCACGGCTGCGAGCAGAATGATGTCGAGGCCGATGACGACCGCGATATCGGTGAGCGAGAAGGTCTGCCAGATGCCTTCCATGACAGCTGTCGAGAAGGCGAGGTAGACGACCATCAGGATGGAGCCGCGGTCGAACGGGGTGAGCAGCTTCTTCTTCGAGCGGATCCAATTGCCGATCCAGGGCTGCAGCAACTGGCCGAGAATGAAGGGCGCGAGCAGCTGCAGCGCTATCTTTTGTAGCGCATCGAGCGAAACGCCGCCGCCGCCCGTCGTCGACAGGAGAAGTGCGATGAGAGCCGGGGTCAGAAACATGCCGAGAATGTTGGAGCCGGATGCGGCGACGATGGCGGCAGGCACATTGCCGCCGGCCATCGAGGTGAAGGCGATCGACGACTGGATCGTCGAGGGCAGAACGCAGAGGAAGAGCAGGCCGAGATAAAGCGGTGCCGGGAGGATGCTTTCTGGGATCAAACCGAAGGCAAGCCCCAGGATCGGGAATAGGGCGAAGGTCGTGAGCACGATCGTCAGGTGCAGACGCCAATGCAGAACGCCGGCAATCACCGTGTCGCGCGCCAGGCGCGCGCCGTGGAGGAAGAAAAGCAGGCCGATGGCGATGTCGGTCGCAATGGCGAACCAGTCTGCCCAGACGCCCTGAATGGGGAGAATGGACGCAAGGATCACGGTCCCCAACAGCACCATCGTATATTGGTCGGGCAGGAAACGCTTCATCACATGCTCCTCAGGCTTGCGTCCTCTAGGTAGAAGGATTGTGGTCTCCCTTATCGTGAATTATAATTCAAACACTAACAGTTATCACGAAGCGAAATAACGATGCTGAACCTCCACCATCTCGACAGTTTTCTGATGTTGCAGCAGACCGGCAGTTTCACCGAGGCTGCAGCGAGGCTCGGGGTCGGACAGTCGACCGTGACTCAGCATATCCAGCGGCTGGAGAAATCACTGGGGCGCCAGCTGGTGTTTCGTGACACGCATCAGGTGAGACTGACCGCCGATGGCGAGGCGCTTGTCGGTTATGCGCGGGGTATGCTCGATCTCAATGGTCAGGTCCTGTCGCTTTTTGGCGAAAGCCGGTTGCGCGGACGTTTGAGGCTTGGGGTTTCGGAAGATGTGGTTGCCAACCGGCTGACGGGGATATTGGAGGATTTCATCCGTCTCCATCCGCTGGTAGATCTGGAGCTGACGGTGGCGCTTTCGGCCGTGCTCAACCAGATGCAGGATGCCGGTGACCTCGATCTCGTGCTTGCCAAGCGCCATGTCGGCGAAACGCATGGCAAGCTTTTGTATCGCGAGCCGCTGGTCTGGCTGGCGCGGGATCCTCATTTCGCGCCGGCAAAAGATGCGGTTCTGCCGCTGATCGCCTTTCCGCCGCCTTCGATCACCCGACGGGTGGTGCAGGAGGCTCTGGATCGTGAAAAACTTGCCTGGCGTGTGGTCTGCACCTGCGGCAGTCTGAGTGGTCTGACGGCTGCGGCGCGCGCGGGCATGGGGGTGATGGTGCAGCCGCGCAGCATGGTGCCGGAGGGCTTGCGCGAAATTGCCGGTGACCGGCTGCCGCGCCTCGAAGACGTCGAGTTCGTGCTCATTCCAAGGCGCGGAGCTGATGCGGTCATGGTCGAGGCGCTGTCGAGCCTGATTGCGGCACGGATCATGCCGCAATCAATTTAACACCGAGTTTGGGCTTATGCCGAGGCGCAGATCGACAGGAACTGGTCGACATCCTCTTCGGTCGTCGCAAATGAGGTGACCATGCGGATGAGAGCTTCGTCCTTGCGAACTTTCTCCGGCATGTCGCGCGGTTCCAGCCAATCGTAGAATCTTGCACCTTGTTCGGCCGCAGCCTTTGCGGAGGCTTTCGGCAGGACGGCGAAGACTTCGTTGGCTTCCGTCGGCCATGCAAGGCGGGCGCTGTTGAGCGAACCGAAACCTGTGCGCAGGCGGTCCGCCATCGCATTGGCATGGCTGGCCAGGCCGAGCCACAGGTCGTCCTGCAGATAGGCTTCGAACTGGGCAGCGATGAAGCGCGACTTGGAGAAAAGCTGGGCGGTGCGCTTGCGCAGGAAGGCGAAGTCTTTTGCAAGCTGCGGGTCGAAGAAGACGATCGCTTCCGCACACCAGCAACCGTTCTTCGTGCCGCCGAAGGACAAAACGTCGACGCCGCGCTTCCAGGTCATTTCCGCCGGCGAGCAGCCGAGTGAAACGAGGGCGTTGGCAAAGCGTGCGCCGTCCATGTGCAGGGGAAGGCCGTTGTCCTTGGCGATCTTCGAGATCACGTCGATCTCGTCGAGCGTGTAGATGGTGCCGACTTCTGTTGCCTGGGTCATGGTGACGGCGGCGGCCCGGCCGTGATGGATGGCGTCCTGCGGGTAACGCGCAATGCGCTCGACGAGGTTTTCCGGAAGCATCTTGCCGGCCGGGCCTTCGACGCCGACCATGCGCATGCCGGAAAAGAAGTCCGGCGCGCCGCATTCGTCTTCGATCACATGTGCTTCGGTGTGGCAGAATGTCAGGCCGCCCGGGCGGGCGATGCTGGCAAGCGAGAGCGAATTGGCGGCCGTGCCGGTGGCGACGAAGAAGACGGCTACTTCCTTCTCGAAGATTTCGTTGAAGCGCTGCTCGATGGCGCGATCGAGGTCGCTCGTCCCATAAGCTGCGGCGAAACGAGTCGACTCCTTCGACAGGCGTTCGTTGATGGCAGGATGGGCTCCTGCCCAATTATCGGAGGCGAAGAACATGAAGAGACACCTTGGGATTGGTTCGGAGGTGCCGGGAGATTAAGGTTTTTTCGCTTCAGTGCAACGACAAAGCCGGCTTCCGGCATGCGGACCTATGCGCTTGGCAATGAACGGGGCGATCGGCTTTGTTTCGCGTAATTAAATTGCTCAAATGCGGCCTGGATGCGTAACAGACTGTCGCACAGCCTGCAGAATCTTGCAGACACGCTCTTGTGAGAACGTTAAAATCATGCGATATCAGATTGGAAATTAGGTCAGCTTTTCTGTCCTAATTTCTTCGGTGGTCGACTTGAAAAATGTCTCTCCGCCGATTTCGACGCCGATCTGGCTTGGGTTGCTCCGTTATGGCGAAGCGGCCGATGCCGGAGCGGCGCCGCCGCATGACTGGGATGACGATTGTCATCTTCGGGATTTGATAAGCTGCCACCTTGCTCGCTGAAGATAGCGGCCAACAGGAGGAATGACGATGACGAAGAAGGTTCTCGATATGCACTGTCCCACCGACATTGCTGCGGCGAAAGCTGAGCAGCAGGCTGTGCCTTTCGTCGCGTCCGGCATTCCGGCTGCCCAGGGTCTTTATGATCCGCGTAACGAGCATGATGCCTGCGGCGTCGGCTTCATCGCCAATATGAAGGGGCAGAAGTCGCACCAGATCGTCAAGGACGGCCTGTTCATTCTCGAAAACCTGACGCATCGCGGCGCTGTCGGTGCCGATCCCCTGATGGGTGACGGCGCGGGCATTCTGGTGCAGATCCCGGATCGTTTCTTCCGCGAAGAAATGGCAAGCCAAGGCGTTACCCTGCCGAAGGCCGGCGAATATGCTGTCGGTCATTTCTTCCTGCCGCGCGATGCCGAGCAGATCGAGCATTTCAAGAAGGTCATCATCGATGTGATCGCCGAAGAGGGACAGCAGTTCCTCGGCTTCCGCGATGTGCCGGTCGACAATTCGTCGCTTTCCAAGGCGGCGGATATCGCGGCTACCGAACCCTATCACCTGCAGGTCTTTATCGGTGCCGGGCGCGATGCCGCGACCAATGCCGAATTCGAGCGCCAGCTCTTCCTCGTCCGCAAGGTGATTTCCAACCGTATCTACGACCAGTTCGGCGGTCAGGAAACCGGCTTCTATCCGGTGTCGCTGTCGTCCTCGACGATCGTCTACAAGGGTATGTTCCTGGCCTATCAGGTCGGCGCCTATTACAAGGACCTCGCCGATCCGCGTTTCGAGACGGCTGTGGCACTCGTCCACCAGCGTTTCTCGACCAACACTTTCCCGTCGTGGAAGCTGGCGCATCCGTATCGCATGGTCGCCCATAACGGCGAAATCAACACGCTGCGCTCCAACGTCAACTGGATGGCGGCGCGTCAGGCTTCCGTGTCTTCGCCGCTCTTCGGTGAGCATATTTCGAAGCTCTGGCCGATCTCCTATGAAGGCCAGTCGGATACGGCCTGCTTCGACAATGCGCTCGAATTCCTGCTGCGCGGCGGTTATTCGCTGGCGCATGCGATGATGATGCTGATCCCGGAAGCATGGGCCGGCAACCAGTCGATGTCGAAGGAGCGCAAGGCGTTCTACGAATATCATGCTGCCCTGATGGAGCCATGGGACGGTCCGGCCGCCGTCTGCTTCACCGATGGCAAGCAGATCGGCGCGACGCTAGACCGTAACGGCCTGCGTCCGGCCCGTTATCTCGTCACCGACGACGATCGCGTCATTCTCGCATCCGAAGCCGGTACGCTGCCGGTGCCGGAAGAGAAGATCATCAAGAAGTGGCGCCTGCAGCCGGGCAAGATG
The DNA here is from genome assembly GCA_900469445.1 of Hyphomicrobiales bacterium. Taxonomy (GTDB): domain Bacteria; phylum Pseudomonadota; class Alphaproteobacteria; order Rhizobiales; family Rhizobiaceae; genus Neorhizobium. The sequence goes on along the minus strand of UBXM01000001.1, from coordinate 627,311 downwards.
CTGCTGATCGACATGGAAAAGGGTCAGATCATCTCCGACGAGGAGCTGAAGACCTCGCTTGCGACCAAGCATCCATACGAAAAATGGCTGGATCGTACGCAGCTCATCCTTGAAGACCTGAAGCCGGTTGAGCCGCGTGCCCTGCGTCGCGACGTTTCCCTGCTCGATCGCCAGCAGGCCTTCGGTTACACCTCGGAAGACACCAAAATCCTGATGTCGCCGATGGCGACGACCGGCCAGGAAGCCGTTGGTTCGATGGGCACCGATACGCCGATTTCGGCCATGTCGGAAAAGTCGAAGCTGCTCTACACCTATTTCAAGCAGAATTTCGCGCAGGTGACGAACCCGCCAATCGACCCGATCCGCGAAGAACTGGTCATGAGCCTGGTCTCGTTCATCGGTCCACGCCCGAACATTCTCGACCATGAAGGCATGGCGAATGCCAAGCGTCTGGAAGTGCGCCAGCCGATCCTGACCAATGGCGATCTGGAAAAGATCCGCTCCATCGGCCACACGGAAGACCGGTTCGACACCAAGACGCTCGACTTCACCTATGACATCGAGCGCGGTGCCGAGGGCATGCCGGAGATGCTTGATCGTCTGTGTGAGCGTGCGGAAGCTGCGGTCAAGGGCGGCTACAACATCATCGTGCTGTCCGACCGCCAGATCGGCCCGGACCGTATCGCCATCCCGGCGCTTCTGGCGACCGCTGCCGTCCACCACCACCTGATCCGCAAGGGGCTTCGCACCTCGGTCGGTATCGTGGTGGAATCCGGTGAGCCGCGCGAGATCCATCATTTCTGTCTTCTGGCCGGCTACGGCGCGGAAGCGATCAACCCCTATCTCGCTTTCGACACGCTGACCGACATGCATATGCGTGGCGAATTCCCCAAGGAAGTCGATGCGTCGGAAATCGTTTATCGCTACATCAAGGCGGTCGGTAAGGGCATCCTCAAGGTCATGTCCAAGATGGGCATCTCGACCTACCAGTCCTATTGCGGCGGGCAGATTTTCGATGCCGTCGGCCTGAACTCTGAACTGGTCAACCAGTATTTCTTTGGCACGGCGACCTCGATCGAAGGCATCGGCCTTACCGAAATCTCGGAAGAAACCGTTGCCCGCCACCAGTCGGCCTTCGGCAAGGATCCGGTTCTGGCCTCCTCGCTCGATATCGGCGGCGAATATGCCTATCGCATGCGTGGTGAAAGCCATGCTTGGACGCCGGATGTCGTGGCGACCCTGCAACACGCCGTGCGCGGCAACAGCCAGGACCGTTACCGCGAGTTCGCCCAGATGGTGAACGAGAGCTCGGTTCGCATGAACACGATCCGCGGCCTGTTCAAGATCAAGTCGGCGGAAGCGCTCGGCCGCAAGCCGGTGTCGCTCGATGACGTCGAGCCGGCGGTCGATATCGTCAAGCGTTTCTCGACGGGGGCGATGTCCTTCGGCTCGATTTCCCGCGAGGCGCACACGACGCTTGCAATCGCCATGAACCGGATCGGCGGCAAGTCGAATACCGGTGAAGGCGGCGAGGAGAGCGATCGTTACCTGCCGCTGCCGGATGGTTCGTCCAATCCCGAGCGTTCGGCGATCAAGCAGATCGCGTCCGGCCGTTTCGGCGTGACCACCGAATATCTGGTCAATGCCGACATGCTGCAGATCAAGGTGGCGCAGGGTGCCAAGCCCGGCGAAGGCGGCCAGCTGCCCGGCCACAAGGTCGACGCGACGGTTGCCAAGACCCGTCACTCGACGCCGGGTGTCGGCCTCATTTCTCCGCCGCCGCATCACGACATCTATTCGATCGAAGATCTGGCGCAGCTGATCTACGACCTGAAGAACGTCAACCCGACCTCGGATATTTCCGTCAAGCTCGTGTCCGAAGTGGGCGTCGGCACGGTTGCCGCCGGTGTCGCCAAGGCGCGTGCCGACCATATCACGGTTGCCGGTTTCGACGGTGGCACGGGTGCCTCGCCGCTGACTTCGCTGAAGCATGCCGGTTCGCCCTGGGAAATCGGCCTTGCCGAAACCCAGCAGACGCTGGTGCTGAACGGTCTGCGTTCGCGCATCGCCCTGCAGGTCGATGGTGGTTTGAAGACCGGTCGTGACGTCATCATCGGCGCGCTTCTCGGTGCCGACGAATTCGGCTTCGCGACGGCTCCGGTCATCGCCGCCGGCTGCATCATGATGCGCAAGTGCCATCTGAACACCTGCCCGGTTGGCGTCGCCACCCAGGACCCGGTTCTGCGCAAGCGCTTCAAGGGTACGCCGGAACACGTCATCAATTACTTCTTCTTCGTTGCCGAAGAAGTGCGCGAAATCCTGGCCTCGCTCGGCTTTACCAAGTTCGACGAGATCATCGGCCTTTCCGATCTTCTGGAAAAGGACGACATGCTGGCGCACTGGAAATCCCAGGGGCTCGATTTCTCGAAGATCTTCCACAAGGTCGAGGCTCCGAAGAGCGCCACCTACTGGACGGAACGGCAGAAGCATCCGATCGACGACATTCTCGACCGCAAGATGATCGAGAAGTCTCAGGCTGCTCTCGAAAGCAAGGAGCCGGTCGTCTTCGAAGTGCCGATCAAGAACGTCGACCGTTCGGCCGGTGCAATGCTTTCGGGCGCGCTTGCCAAGCGTTGGGGCCAGAAGGGTCTGAAGGACGACACGATCCATGTGACGCTGACCGGTACTGCCGGCCAGTCGTTCGGCGCCTTCCTCGCTCGCGGCATCACCTTCGATCTGGTGGGCGACGGCAACGATTATGTCGGCAAGGGCCTGTCGGGTGGCCGCATCATCGTGCGTCCGCCGGAGAACTCGAAGATCGTCGCTGAAAACTCGATCATCGTCGGCAATACGGTGCTTTACGGCGCAACCACCGGGGAATGCTATTTCCGCGGTGTCGCCGGCGAGCGCTTCTCGGTGCGTAACTCGGGTGCCATTGCCGTCGTCGAGGGCGTGGGTGACCACGGCTGCGAATATATGACCGGCGGTGTCGTCGTCGTGCTCGGCGAAACGGGCCGCAACTTCGCGGCCGGCATGTCGGGCGGTGTCGCTTACGTGCTGGACGAGAAGGGCGATTTCGCCAAGCGTTGCAACATGGCGATGGTCGAACTCGAGCCGGTTCCGGAAGAGGACGACATGCTGGAGAAGCTGCACCATCACGGCGGCGATATCATGCACAAGGGACGTGTCGACGTTTCCGAGGACATGACGCGCCACGACGAGGAGCGCCTCTACCAGCTGATCTCCAACCACATGCATTACACCGGCTCGACCCGCGCCAAGGAGATCCTTGATCGCTGGAATGAGTTCCGGCCGAAGTTCCGCAAGGTCATGCCGGTCGAATACCGCCGTGCACTGGTCGAGATGGAACGCATGCGGATGGGCGTGGCAGCGGAGTAAGCCGAATGGCTCACGTTCATCGATTGATTTCGGTGGGCATAGCGGTCGCCGTGCCGGCGGCCGTATTCTTCGCAAGCGGCAATGTCGCAATAGAATTCATCGTGCTGGGGGCGGTTATTGGTTTCGCCTACTGGTACTGGGGGCCGACTGGCACCCTGCTTTGAAGAGGGAATGACATGGGCAAGGTTACGGGTTTCATGGAAATCGACCGGCAGGTGGGCAAATATCAGCCTGCGTCGGATCGTATCCGCCATTTCCGCGAATTCACCATTCCGATGTCGGATGCGGAAGTGACCAAGCAGGCTGCCCGCTGCATGGACTGTGGCATCCCCTATTGCCACGGCCCGACCGGCTGTCCGGTGCATAACCAGATCCCCGACTGGAACGATCTGGTCTATAACAACAAGTGGGAAGAGGCGATCCGCAACCTCCATTCCACCAACAATTTTCCGGAATTCACCGGTCGCGTCTGTCCCGCGCCGTGCGAGGAAGCTTGCACGCTGAACCTCGAGGATGCGCCGGTTGCGATCAAGACGGTCGAGCAGGCGATTGCCGACAAGGCTTACGAGCTCGGTTATATCGTGCCGCAGCCGGCGACGGTGAAGACCGGCAAGAAGGTCGCCGTCATCGGCTCCGGTCCTGCCGGCATGGCGGCTGCCCAGCAGCTGGCGCGCGCCGGTCATGAAGTTCATGTCTATGAGCGCGAGAGCAAGGCCGGTGGTCTGCTGCGTTACGGCATTCCGGACTTCAAGATGGAGAAGAACTTCATCGATCGCCGCGTCGAGCAGATGACGGGTGAGGGCGTGACTTTCCACTACGGCGTCAATATCGGCGTCGACAAAAAGGCAGAGGAACTGACTGCCGAGCACGATGCCGTCGTTTATTGCGGTGGTTCGGAAACGCCGCGTCCGGCCGGTATTCCGGGTGCGGATCTGCACGGCGTCTATGATGCGATGCCTTATCTCGTTCAGCAGAACCGCCGTATCGGTCGTGAAAATATCGACAGCGTCGCATGGGCGGCCGAGCCGATCCTGGCCGGGGCCAAGCATGTCGTCGTTGTCGGTGGCGGTGATACGGCATCCGACTGCGTCGGCACGGCCTTCCGCCAGGGCGCCGTCAAGGTGACCCAGCTCGACATCCGTCCGCAGCCGCCGGAGAAGGAAGACAAGCTTGCCGTCTGGCCCTTCTGGGCGACCAAGATGCGCACTTCGTCCAGTCAGGCCGAAGGCGCGATCCGCGAGTTCCAGGTGGCGACGCTCGAGTTCATCGGCGAAGACGGTCAGTTGACCGGCGTGCGCTGCTGCGAAGTGGATGAGCGCCGCAAGCCGATCGCCGGCACGGATTTCATCATCAAGGCGGATCTGGCCTTCATCGCCATCGGTTTCTCCGGCCCGCTGAAGGGCGGCGTTCTGACCGAACTCGACGGCAAGCTGGATATCAATGTCGACCGCCGCGGCTCGACCAATGTCGTCGCAAACGAGCGCGACTACAAGACTTCGGTCGACAAGCTGTGGACGGCAGGCGACGTGCGCCGCGGCCAATCGCTGGTGGTCTGGGCAATCCGCGAAGGTCGCCAGGTGGCTCGCGCCATCGACGAAGCGCTGATGGGAAGCTCTCTCCTACCGCGCTAAGCGACATCTTCAGTCGCCAAAAGTGAATAGTCGAAAACGCCGTTTTCCCTTCGTGGAGAGCGGCGTTTTTCGTCTGCTGAGGACTGAATTGGGAGGGAGGTCGCATTCCGCCGGAAATTTTGACACGTATCAAGGGATGGGAAGCCTGAACATGCGACGGGTCGATCAAGAAGTCTGACGAAAGTCAAAGTTCGCGACGCCCCGAGGACATGTGGCCATGCTTGTGAATGTTCCTGCTATTTTTCGTTATTTCAAAGAGATGGTTCCGTTCCGGATCATTCCGGCAATCATCACGACAATTTTTCTTCTGACGCTTTTGGCAATACCGGCGCCTGCCGGTCTCGATGAAAACGGCTGGAAGATGCTGGCGATCTTCCTGACCACGATCCTCGCGATCATCCTGAAGGTCATGCCGATCGGCGTCATGGCCCTGATGGCGATCGTCATCGTCTCGCTGATGCAGGTGACCTCGCCGACATCGAAGGGTGCCGTTGCCGATGCGCTCAGCAGCTTTGCCAACCCGCTGATCTGGCTGATCGTCATCGCGGTCCTGATCTCGCTGGGCTTGAGGAAAACCGGCCTTGGCCGTCGTCTGGGGCTCGGCTTTATCGCGCTTCTCGGCAAACGGACGATCGGCATCGGTTATGGTCTGGTCTTCTGCGAGCTGATCCTTGCACCGTTTACGCCGAGCAATACCGCACGCGGCGGCGGTATCATCCATCCGATCATGAAATCGATCGCCAATGCGTTCGATTCGGATCCGGCAAAGGGGACGCAGGGCAAGGTTGGCACCTATCTGGCGCTGGTGAACTATCACGCCAACCCGATTTCGTCGGCCATGTTCGTCACCGCGACGGCACCCAACCCGCTCGTGCTCGAATATATCTCGAAGTCGACCGGCGGTGCGATGCAACTGACCTGGGTTACCTGGGCGCTGGCGATGTTCGTGCCAGGTCTCGTGGCGCTCGTCGTCATGCCGCTCGTGCTTTACATGATCTCGCCGCCGGAACTGAAGCGGACGCCCGATGCCGTCGACTATGCCAAGAAGGAACTGGCCACGATGGGGCCGCTTTCGGGCAAGGAAATGGTGATGATCGGCACCTTCGTGATGCTGTTGCTGCTCTGGGCCAACGTTCCCGCGATGATCTTCGGGGCAGCCTATACGCTTGATCCGACCGTGGTCGCCGTTCTGGGTCTCTTTGCCCTGCTGATCACCGGCACCATCAACTGGGACGATGTCCTTTCGGAAAAAAGCGCCTGGGATACGCTGATCTGGTTCGGCGCGCTGGTCATGATGGCCGACCAGCTGAATAAGCTCGGCGTGATCGGCTGGTTCTCGAACGGCATGAAGGACATGATCTCGCATGCGGAACTCAGCTGGCAGATGACGGCGGCCATTCTGGTGCTGATCTTCACCTTCGCCCACTACATGTTCGCCAGCACCACCGCGCATGTCAGCGCCATGATGCTCGCTTTCCTGACCGTCGGCGTGATGCTGATCCCGGCAGAATACCATGCCGTCTTCCTGCTGATGATGGCGGCCTCGTCGTCGATCATGATGACGCTGACGCACTATGCCACCGGCACGTCGCCGATCATCTTCGGCAGCGGTTACATCACCATGGGCAAGTGGTGGGGCGTGGGCTTCATCATGTGCCTGGTCAACCTGCTGATCTTTGCCACCGTTGGTGCGGTATGGTGGAGAGCGCTGGGTTACTGGTGATCAGCCAGGCCATGAAGATCTAACAATTGCAGGCGCCGCTAACGGCGCCTGTTTTTATTGCGTCTTCGATATCTTGTAATTGTCGATACGCCCTGCGGGGGCCGGATCCATCTCGCCGCGTTTCACAAGCTTGTCGCGCGGAGACTGCGACAATTCGTTGGTTGCCGGGATTGCGCTCAAAAGCTCCTTGCCGCCATCCAGTTCCGGATCGGACAGGCTGATCGGCAGGGCCGTGAGCACCTTGTTCGGATCGGCAGGCAGGCCGAGATCGGGAAGAGTGCCTTCGCCGAGGTTGACCAGTTCCGGGCTTGCCATGTCGCCGAGGTGACGGCGGGCAAGCTTCTCGACATAAAAGGCCAGTTTCTGCTTGCCGGCGGCGGTGAAGGTAATGCCATCGGCACCACGCAGGCGGACCTGCTGGCCGCTGACGTCGGAGCCGGTCAGAATGAATTTTCCGTCCTCGTCGACGAAGCCATCCCAGATGTCGACAAACTCACCGCCAACTTCTTCCGTGCGGGCGCGGTAGATGGCGTTGAGCTTGACGGCATCGGCCATCATCGAGGGTGACTGGAAGGAGGGAAGGCCGACCCACAGAAGCGGCAGCTTGCGACCTGTCACGATACGCGCGACCTCTGTCACACGGCGCCTGTATTCCGTGAACCAGGCGTCGGTCGGAAATCTTTCCTTCGCTCCGGACGTCATCTGCTGCCGGTCGTTCGCACCGATCATGACGACGACGATTGCGGGTTTCGCCTCATCGATGATGCCGGGCAGTTCTTTCAGCCAATTGTAGTGATCGTCGCGAACAAGGCCCGACGAGCCATCGCTGCGGGTGAAGACGGCGACGCCAGGAGAGGCTTCGAAGGTCGTCTCGAGTTCGCCACCGATGTTGCCGGCGAAGAAATCTCCGACAACGAGGATCTTGCGGGCATTTTCCAGCTTGGCGACAGGGTCGGGTTTCGGTGGCGCAAGCGGGATTGGAGGACGGGGAGCGGTCGATCTGACTGCACCGCGATTTCGCTCCCGGCGTGGTGCGTTTTCGTTGATGGCGCCATTGCGGCGGTTATACCGCGCCGGCGGTTCCTCGCGTTCGTAACGCGGGCCCCCGAAAAGCAGGTCGAACAGGTTCCGGCGTCTTACCTGTTCCTGTGCGGCGGCGGTGACGGGAAAGCTGCCGATAATGATGACGGCCGCCAGCGCGCCGGATGCGACGCGCCGAACAAAGCTTTTTTTCTTGGGTTTGCCAGACATCGTCATCAATCCCGACAGGCTATCATGGTCACAAATCTTGCGCCCGTCGGATTACTTGTCAACGCAGGGCGCGAAGCAGCGATTGCGACGGTTCGCCGTTCTCGTCCATGCCCAGCCGTTTCTGGATCGCCGAGATGGCCGCCTTGGAGCCGGAGCCGAAGTTGCCGTCGACTTCACCATCGTAATAGCCGAGTTGCTTCATGCGGCTCTGGAGTTCGAACTTTTCCTTGATGTCGAGCGTCCCGTGCGGGCGCGGCCAGGATTGCTGCATGCCGCCGTAACCGGCGATCTCGTCCGCCAGAAGTCCGACGGCCAGAGCGTAGCTATCTGCAGCATTGTATTTCTTGATGGTGAAGAAGTTTTTCATCATCAGGAAGGCGGGGCCTTGCGCGCCGGCCATCAGCTTGAGTTCGGCCCGGTCGGAACCGCGCGGAAAGCCCTTGCCGTTCGGGCGCACGAAACCGAGCGCTGCCCATTGGGAAAGTGTCTTGGTCTGGCCTGCGTATTTGCCGGCACCCGATGGCAGCACGGCTTCGTAACCCCAGGTCTTGCCCGAGGTCCAGCCGTTCTTGGCGAGAAGGTTGGCGGAGGTCGCCAGCGCATCGGGAATGGAGTGCCAGATGTCGCGCTTGCCATTGCCGTCGGCGTCGACCGCGTAGAGCAGATAGCTGGTCGGAATGAACTGGGTGTGGCCCATGGCGCCGGCCCACGAGCCGGTCAGCTGTTTCGGCGTAACGTCGCCGGCCTGCAGGATCTTCAATGCGGCGATCAACTGGGTGCGGGCGAATCTTGCCCGCTTGGGGTCGGCCCATGCGAGTGTGGCAAGTGCCTGGGGCACGTGATGCAGACGCTCAGGCTTTTCGAGAACTGCACCATAATTGGATTCCATCGACCAGATGGCGAGGAGAATATGCTTGTCGACACCGAAATGGCGCTCGATGGCATTCAACGTGCCGCCATGCCGAGCAGCCATCTGACGGCCGATCTGGACGGTGTAAGGGTTGACGCGGCTGTCGAGATATTCCCAGATCTGCGACTTGAACTCGGGCTGATACTGCGCCTTCTGCAGCGCCTCCGGGTCCGGCTCGCTGATGCCGGCAAAGGCCTTCTGGTAGGTCGAACGGGTAATGCCACTTTTGGCTGCCGTGGTGTAGAAATCTGCAACCCATCTCTTGAAACCGGCGTCGGCCTGGGCATTTAACGGCATCATGACCGTTACAAGGCCGGCTGCAAGCAGGAGTGCGAAGCTACGTGAGCGGGTGCGAAATTTGGTCATCGGCAGTCGTATCCATCCCTTCATGCGCCGTTCATGGCGCGACTGGTATGCGGCTCAACGATGTCTTAACGGAATAGAGTCAACAAATTCTTTACCATAGATCACGGGTTCGTGGGAGCCTTTTGCGAAACAGTAGCAATTGCACACTAGAACCCCGAAGGTTTTCATATCCGCACAATGATGTGCATTCAGGAGGCATGAGTGTCTGAACAGCGTAAGATCCGCAAAGCAGTTTTTCCGGTAGCCGGGCTCGGCACGCGTTTTCTTCCCGCCACAAAGGCCGTTCCGAAGGAAATGCTGACCGTCGTCGACAAGCCGGTCATTCAGTATGTGGTGGATGAAGCGGCTGAAGCCGGCATCGAACATTTCGTTTTCGTCACCGGTCGCGGCAAGGGCGTGATCGAAGACTATTTCGACATCCAGTTCGAACTGGAGCAGATGCTGCGCGAGCGCAACAAGAATGCCGAACTGACGCTTCTTTCGCATATCCTGCCGAAGGCCGGCACGGCCAGCTTCACCCGCCAGCAGGTTCCGCTCGGTCTCGGCCACGCGGTCTGGTGCGCCCGCGATATCGTCGGTGACGAGCCGTTTGCGGTTCTGCTTCCCGACATGATTATGTCGTCGGAAAAGAGCTGCCTCAAGGGCATGGTCGAACTCTACAACCAGACCGGCGGCAACGTTCTGGCGGTCGAAGAGTGCGATCCCGAGCAGGCCCATAAATACGGTATCGTCGGCAAGGGCGCTTCCGTCGGCAATGGCGGCTTCAAGATCACCGAGATGGTCGAAAAGCCGGCCAAGGGTACGGCGCCGTCCAACTTCTTCATCAACGGCCGCTACATCCTGCAGCCGGAAATCTTCAAGATCCTGGAAACCCAGGAGCGTGGCGCCGGCAACGAGATCCAGTTGACCGACGGCATGCTGGCGCTGGCCAAGAACCAGGATTTCGCCGCCTATCCGTTTACCGGCGAGACCTATGACTGCGGCGCAAAGGACGGCTTCATTCTCGCCAACCTGGCATTTGCTCTTCAGCGCCCGGATATCCGCCCGGCGATCGAAGGCCCGCTCAAGGCATTGGCCGCCAAGCTCAAGTAAGCTCGGCGAAAAACGCTTCAACGAAAAAGCCCCCGCGGAGATGATACCGCGGGGGCTTTTTCGTTTGTCGAAACGGCGGGGCCGAGAACCCCGCCGGAACCTTCGATATCAGGAGGCCTTGTGGCCCTTGATGCCGTAATAGAAGATGTAGATGTAGCAGATGACCGGCATCAGGAAGGCGAGATGGATGCCGATCGTGTCGGCAAGAGCGCCCATGACGACCGGCAGGATCGCGCCACCGACGATGGCCAGGCACAGGATGCCCGAGCCCTGGCTGGTGTGACGGCCGAGACCTTTCAGCGCCAGGCTGAAGATGGTCGGGAACATGATCGAGTTGAACAGGCCGACTGCGAGAACCGCCCACATGGCCAGCTTGCCGCCGGCGAAGACAGTTACCAGCAGAAGGACCGCGGCCAGGATGGCGTTGAAGGCCAGTGCCTTGCCGTCTTCGATGTAACGCATCGCATAAGCGCCGATGAAGCGTCCGACCATGGCGCCACCCCAGAAATAGGCGACGTAATGGGCCGCTTCTGCTTCCGGCAGATTGGCGATGCTCGGTTCCGCAAGGTAGTTCACCAGGAAGCTGCCGATCGAGACTTCGCCGCCGACGTAAACGAAGATGCCGATCGCGCCGAGAACGAGGTGCGGATAGGACCAGGCCGAGGCGCGTTCGCCTGCATCCGTTTCGACGGTTTCCTCTTCGATCTGCGGCAGCTTCAGAGCTGCGAAGATTGCCGAAAGAACCAGGAAAGCAATTGCCAGGAGCATGTAGGGGAAGCGCACTGCGTCAGCTTCCGCAAGGCGCATGGCCTCCAGCTGCTCACCGGTGGTGTTGGCGATGTCGCCGGTTGCTGCCGACAGGATCAGGAAGGCGCCGAAGAGCGGAGCGACGGTCGTGCCAAGCGCGTTGAAGGCCTGGGTCAGCGTCAGGCGGCTTGCGGCCGTTTCCGGAGCGCCGAGTTCCGTCACGTAAGGATTGGCGGCAACCTGAAGGACGGTCACGCCGGATGCGAGAATGAAGAGCGCACCGAGAAACAGTCCGTAGACGCGATAGGCGGCGGCCGGAATGAAGAGTGCGCAACCGATCGCGGCGATCAGCAGGCCGACAACGATGCCCCACTTATAGCTGATGCGCTTGACCAGCGCACCGGCCGGCAGCGACACGATGAAATAGGCGCCGAAGAAGCAGAACTGAATCAGCATCGACTGCGTGTAGTTCAGCGAAAAGACGTTCTTCAGGTGCGGGATGAGGATGTCGTTCAGGCAGGTGATGAAACCCCACATGAAGAACAGCGATGTCAGTGCAATGAGAGCGAACTGATAATTGTTGGCGCCGGCGCGGGAAGACTGCGTGCTTCCGGCCTTTGTGCCGTTATTGGTAAGACTAGCCAATTTTAAACCTCGAACTTACGCCATGCGGCAATGCTGCATTGCGGCAAAAATCTGCCGAATGCGCCGCTATATGCTGCATCTGCGAATGGATGAAAGAGGTCGAGGCCCGGATACACCACTATTTAACAATTGAGTTCTGGCGGATAGCGCTTGCACCATTGCGTTTCGAGCATGGCAAAGGGGCTTCACTTGTGCGGTGCGAAACATTTGTTCACTAGCCCGCAAATCGCGACAAGATGCGACAACTTATCGTCACCTGTATATGCCGAGGGTGAGTTTTTGCTCATTTTGCAGGCAGAAGTGGTGAATGATCGAGGCGACGTATGCTCATCGCACATTCCACGAGATCACGGAAACGTGATCATCGTCTCAAGGTCAGACCGACGCCTGCCCGCAGAATATCCTGATCGGAGCCGGCCCCGGTCGTGGTTTCGTATTCGACGTCACCGGTCAGCTCGAGGTAGCGATTGATGCTCCAGGTCAGGCCCGTGCCGGCAATCCAGGTGACGTTGTTATCGCTGGATCCTTGAAAGTCGCGAAACGTTGCGCTTCCCGTGAGGCGCGCCACAAGATGGTCACGCAGCTGATGGGCGAGGGCGGAGCTTAACTGGTATTCCGCCCAGCCGCCTTGGCCCGGGGCCGTAGAATCCTGGACGGTGCTGCGCAGACCGATGTTGACATCGGTTCCACGTCGGGGCGACCACGTTACATTACCGTCTGCGGTAAATGCATCGACGGCATCCAGTCGGGCGTCTTCATAGGATACGCGCTGGTAACCACCCGCCAGTTCGCCGCTCAGCTTTTCGCCGAAATCGAATGCAATACCGGCACGCGCTGCATAGCTGTCAGAAGAGCGCGCATAACCGGCATTGTCGCGACGGCGATCGTAGGATGTGTGCCCCAGCGCAACTTCCGCGAACGGAATGATTGCCGGGGAAAGCTCGTAGCCGAGACGCAGCCGTCCATCGATGCCGGTGCGGTTCCGATCCTTCATACTGTAAACCGAGCCATCGGACAGTTTGGCATCCGTATAAACATCTCGGCTGGCGCCGATCGCGGCCAAGGCATGAATGCGCCCAACCTCGCGCTCGATGGAGGCTTCTCCCTCGAACTGATGGACGCCAGCCTGTTCGGAAGCATCGCCGATCGCATTCGGATCGGACACATCCTCGCGCTCGAAGCTGTAGTTGCCGGTGAAATGCGCAACCGTATCGTCGGCAAGATCCAGCCGAAGATCTGCGCCAATCCGTGCATTCGGATCCGTGTCGTTCTGGTCGCCGTTCAAATTACGCTCGTACACGCCTTCGCCGGTAATCGTCAGCGCATGCCGCGACCAGTCGGATGTCAGCGTTCCGCGTATGCCTGTTGCGAGGTAACTGCGCGTCTCTTTCGAACCGTGATCGCGGGTGGTCTCGGTATTGATGCTTTGGTTGACCGACGGGCGCAGGACGAATGTGCCCAGACGCACGCCGGGAGCTTCGGCCGCCTCAAGTCGCTGTTCTTCCCATTCGGGCCGGTCGATAGGTGCCGTGCCGGCGTCCAGCGGCTGACCGTATTGCTGGTTGAGGTCTTCTTCGTAAGACTGGTTCAGGTCATCCGTTTCACCGGCGTTTTCCGGCTGGGCAGGACGTTGCGGCGCGGCTGCCGCCGCAGCCGGGTCGTCGGTATAGGATGCGTTCTGATCCGCCTCGCCCGGTGCAAAGGTTGTTGGCCACGTCGCTGTGGTGGCGCCGCCGGTAACACTTGTTGTGCCGGCGGTTCCGAACTGGTTGTCCGGCAGACCGGGCAGGGGAGTGGTCGTGGACGAGAACAGGCTTTGAGCATAGGGCGCGCTGCTGCCTGACACGGCTGCGATCACGACGACAAGGCCTATAGCCGTCCGCCGCCCGCGTCGGGCCGTACCTGTCAGAAGCGTGTTTGTCATCGAATGCCCGGCAATTTTAAATGCTTACCCAAACGTAAATCACTGTGGTTAAGGATTGGTTGAAGAGGCCTGACGATGGTGGATGGACAAAGGATCGCGCCGAAAGCCGATGGACTTGAAGTGGAAAAAGGAATAAGCCTGCCGATCATGATCAAGCGCGCATTACAACTCGTCGAAAACGACGTCGTCGATTCCGCTTTGCGGACAATTTCCTTTGGACAACAAGGGCTTATCGCTCTTGAGGAAGCGCTGAAGGATGGTTTGGCTTCGGCCTTCCGGCAGGCGGTGGAGACGATCGGTGCAATCGACGGTCGAGTCGTCATCACCGGCGTGGGCAAGAGCGGACATATCGGCCGCAAGATTTCCGCCAGCCTCGCGTCGACGGGTACGCCCTCTTTCTTCGTTCATCCGGTCGAGGCAAATCACGGCGATCTCGGCATGATTACGCCCGGTGACGTGGTGCTTGCGCTGTCGTGGAGCGGCGAGACGGCCGAGCTGCAGGGTATCGTTTCCTTTACCCGCCGTTTCTCCGTCCCCCTGATCGCACTGACATCGGGTGAAACATCGACGCTTGCGCGTGAAGCCGATATCGTTCTCTTGCTGCCGAAGGCGCAGGAAGCCTGCCCGCACGGGTTGGCGCCGACCACATCGACGCTTCTGCAGCTCGCACTCGGCGATGCTCTCGCGGTGGCGCTGCTCGAAGCGCGCGGTTTTTCGGCTGCCGATTTCCGTGTCTATCATCCGGGCGGCAAGCTCGGGGCGATGCTGTCCCATGTCAGCGACCTGATGCATACGGGCGATCGTATCCCTCTGGTCAACAAGGGCGTATCGATGCCGGCGGCCATCCATGAGCTTTCGGCCAAACGGTTCGGCTGCGTTGGCGTTATCGATGAGGAGGGGCGTCTTTGCGGCGTGCTGACCGATGGCGACATCGCCCGTCATCTCGACGGCAATCTCAGCATCATGACCGTGGACGAGGTGATGACCGCCAATCCGAAGACGGTCGGCAAGGCTACGCTTGCAACCGCTGCCATGGCGCTGTTGAACAAGCACAGCATCGGCGCGCTTCTGGTGGTCGATGAGGACGATCGGCCGATCGGTATCGTGCATTTCCACGATCTGTTGCGGGTCGGTGTGGCCTGAGGTCAATCCTGTTGCAGGACTTGAAGACCCATCTCCTGGCTCTCGAGACGGCGCTTCAAACGAAAGAAGTGCGTTCCTCGAAGGAGCGGCTTCTCGAAATACTTGCGCCGGATTTTCGTGAATTCGGACGCTCGGGCGGTGCTTGCGATCTTCGCGAGATTGTGTCGGGACTGATGTCGGAAACGACAGCCGCGAAAACCGCAATTGAGGATTTTCAAGTCTCGCTTTTGAGCGAGGCAGTTGTGCTTGCGACCTATCGGGGCATTCGTTTCATGGCCGACGGGAGCGAGCTTTTCACCAATCGCAGCTCGATCTGGCGACTTGATGAGGACGGCAGCTGGCGGATGGTGTTTCACCAGGGAACGCCAGCTGCCTGATCCAGCTCATTTCTCGCGGTAGAATATCATGCCGCCGTGGTGCAGGACGTCATTTTTGACGAATGTCCCGTCGGCGGAAAAGCCGGTGTCGTCCCAATAGTCGATATGATTGCCGCGGACCTCATAACGACCCTGATAGGCACTCTTGCGATTGCCTCGGGCTTCGTCATAGCGGCCGGTGGCAAGCAGCTCCTGGCGGATGCGGCCATCGCCGGTGACCCACATGCCGAGATAGGGGTGGTTTTGCGGTTTTGCCTGGGTCTGCGTTGTCACTGTTTCTTCTGCCTTGGTGAGATGGACGGCAGCGCCCAACGAGGCGGCCGTTGTGATGATTGTAGCGACGATCAAAATCAGGGGCTTGCTCATGGTGCCGTCTCCCTTTTCTGACTGCTGCCGGCGTTTCGCCTCTCTTCGAAGAGCTGCGACAAAACCTGCGATGCGGCGATTGCCTTCGGAAAGCCCGCCGGTACCGTCACCATGTAGATGACCTCCTTGAGTTCTTCTTCCGATACGCCGATGTTGAGCGCATAACCGGCATGGACTTTCATGAAGGCTGTCTCGCCGATGGCGGCGAAAGCGGCGACGGCTGCAAGCTGGCGGGTGCGACTATTGAGAGCAGTGCGTGACCACACATCGCCCAGCGCATAACCTTCCGTCGCTTCGGCAAGGAAGGGAAATTCCTGCCGCATGGCTTCAAGGTTCGGTTGGGTCATGCCGTTATTGAGATTGCGGATGACTGCTGCGCCACGCTCGCGCCGTTCCTCCACGGTCTGGGCGAGCGGGGCTTCGGGAGCAAGTCCCAGAATTGCGGCAGCGCCTGCTGCAGCGACATGGGTTTTGATCTGCTGAAGCATCGTGGTCTCCTTATATGGGATGGTGGGTCAGTAAGCCGAGCGCGTCGGGCGAACGACGATTTCGTTGACGTCTACATCTTCGGGCTGCTCGATGGCGAAGCGGACCGCGCGTTCAATTGCATCGGGAGCGAGCGCGATTGCGCGATAGGTCTTCATGCCTTCGGCGGCGGCCGGGTCGGTGATCGTGCTCGCCAGTTCGCTTTCCACCACGCCGGGATGGATGCAGGTGACGCGCAGCTTGTCGTTTTCCTGCCTAAGCCCGTCGGAAATTGCCCGGACCGCATATTTGGTGGCGCAATAGACGGCTGCGGTCGGCACGACCTGAAGGGCGCCGACCGAGGCGATGTTGATGATGTGGCCCGAGCCGCGTTCGGTCATGTCCGGCAATACGGCGGCGATGCCGTAGAGCACGCCCTTGATGTTGACGTCGACCATCGTCTCCCATTCGTCGACCTTCATCGATGCCATCGGGGACAGGGGCATGACACCGGCATTGTTGACGATCACGTCGACGCGGCCGAACTCGTTTCGTGCAGCCTCGGCAAAGGCGGCGACATCGGCACGATCGGTGACGTCGAGCTTGCGGGTCATGACCTTGCCGCCGCCCTTGCGGATTTCGTCGGCCAGAGCCTCGAGCCGGTCGGTTCGGCGCGCGCCGAGCACGACGGTCGCGCCCGCATTGGCCAGTTCCCGGGCGATGCCTGCGCCGATGCCACTGGAAGCGCCGGTGATGAGAACGATCTTTTCCATGACTTTTCCTTCCATGTTCACCGCATCATTGCGGTTGCCAGAAAGGTAGTTGCAGGTCATTGTCTCGATAAGCCGTCCAATCGTTTCCATTGTGGTAAGTGACGCTAACCAATGTTGCCCGACTTCAACGCCCTTGCGGCCTTCGTGATCGTTGCCGAAGAGAAGAGTTTTCGCGCTGCAGCCGACCGGATCGGCGTCACCCGATCAGCGGTGAGCCAGACGATCCGCAAGCTGGAAGAGACGCTCGGCATTGCCGTCGTTTCACGCACGACCCGCAGCGTCGCGCTGACGGAAGCGGGGGAGCGGCTTTACGCACAGGTGGCGCCGGCATTTTCCGGCATGCAGGAGGCGATCGAGACTGCGGCAAGCTTGCGGGATCGGCCGCGCGGGCAGTTGCGGCTCGCCGTCTCATCGATTGCCGAGAGTTTTCTGTCCGGCCCGATGCTGGCGTCCTTCGCCGCGGATAATCCGGAGGTGAGATTGCATATCACCGTGACGGACGAAGAGTTCGATATCGTCGAGGAAGGCTATGATGCCGGGGTGCGGCTGGGCGAGGTGATCGCCCAGGACATGATCGCGGTGCCGGTTTCGGGTGAGCAGCGGCAGCTTGCGGTTGCCTCGCCGGCCTATCTCGAACGGTTCGGTATTCCGGGCCATCCGCGCGAACTGACCGAGCGGCGCTGTATCGGCTGGCGGAGGGCACCGAACCTTCCGGCCTATCGCTGGGAATTCGCCGAGGACGGACGGGAGTTCTCCGTTGCGGTCGACGATGCGATTACGACCACGGACATGGCGCTGATGATAAAGCTCGCCCTCTCCGGTGCCGGTATCAGCTTCGGGATGGAGGACAGTTTCCGCCCGTTCATCAAAAGCGGTGAGCTGGTGCCGCTGCTGGAGGAATTCTGCCCGGAATTTCCCGGTTTCTATCTGTATTATCCGAGCCGCCGAAACATGGCGCCGAAGCTGCGGGCGCTGGTGGATCATCTGCGGGCGTTTCGCCAGGGTGCGGCTTCCGTAAACGGGTGATTGCGGCGGTGGATTTCGCAGTCCGCGCTTCAAACGTCCCAATTGTGGTGTTATGGCGCATGAACATCCGCGATATTGGCGAGATGGCAAGGCGTGGGCAGGGAGCAATTGCAGGCAGAAGGCATGGGCCAAAATTCTTCTCCCTATATTTTCTTCCGCGACGATCTTGCTCGAAGACAGATGCTGTTTGATGCCCCGCTCGATATCGTGGTGGCGCATCATGTCGATGAGGTCATTCCTGCGCTGCAGCGGCTGGAAGAATACAGGACCTCCGGCAAGTGGCTCGCCGGTTACCTTGCCTATGAGGCCGGGTTTGCCTTTGAAGACAAATTGCGACCGCTTGCCCCGGCAGGCCGGGAGACGCCGCTGGTTTGCATGGGCGTGTTCAATGGTCCCTGCGAAGTTGGCGAGCCGAAGTCCTCGGTGCCCGACGGTTCGCAACGCGATGCCGTTCTAGCTGAGCCGCGCGCTGCCTGGGATGAGAAGACATACAGCGCCCGTTTCGCGGTGCTGCATGAGCATCTGCGCAAGGGGGACTGCTTTCAGGGCAATCTCACCATGCCGATCGAAGCGCGCTGGCCTGGCGATGCGCGGGAATTGTTCTGGTCGCTGATCGCGCGCCAGCCGGTTCGTTATGGTGCGCTTGCCGAACTTGGCGGACCCGCGATCGTCTCCCGTTCGCCGGAATTGTTATTTTCTGTCGATGAAGAGGGCTGGATCAAAACCCATCCAATGAAGGGCACCGCCGCGCGGGGCGCTTCGGTTGAGGAAGACGAGGCGATCAAGGCGCAGATGCTGGCGGATGAAAAGACGCTGGCGGAAAACCGGATGATCGTCGATCTACTGCGCAACGATATCTCCCGCATTACCGAAACGGGCACGCTTTCGGTGCCGAAACTGTTCGATATCGAGACCTATCCGACCGTACATCAGATGGTGAGCCATGTTCGCGCCAGGCTTTTGCCCGATGCCGGGCTGTTGGAGATCATGCAGGCGCTGTTTCCCTGCGGGTCGATCACCGGCGCGCCGAAGCTGAGCGCCATGACCATATTGCACAAGCTGGAAGAAGGCCCACGCGACGCCTATTGTGGAGCGATCGGCTGGTGCGATCCGGAAGGGCCGATGCGATTTTCGGTGGCAATCCGCACGATCAGCCTTTTTTCCGGCGGGCGAGCGGTCTTCAATGTCGGCGGCGGCATCGTCTTCGATTCGGTGCCCGAGGCTGAATATGCGGAATGCCTGTTGAAGGCGAGGTTTGCGGTGGGAGACCAATGGATTTCTCGTTGATCGAGACGATGCGCTGGACGCCGGAGACGGGGTTTACCCGGCTTGAGCAGCATTTGAGACGGCTCAGCCGCTCGGCCGACGCACTCGGTTTTCGCCAGCCGCAGAATGCGCAAAAGCATCTCGATGACGCGGTGGAGGGCGATACGCCTCTGCGTGTCCGTCTGGTCCTGTCGTTTCGCGGCAAGATCGATGTGACGGTGACCCCGTTCGTGGCGCTTCCCGAGGACACCGTCTGGAAAGTCAGGATAGGGGCGACGAAGCTGAAATCCGACGATCCGCTCTATCGCCACAAGACGTCGCGCCGCGAGCCCTATGAGGCGGCGCGTGCGGAATTCTCCGCCGACGACGTGGACGAGGTGCTGCTGACCAACGAACGCGGCGAGATGTGCGAGGGCACGATTACCAATCTGTTCGTCGAGGATCCCGACGGCATGCTGCTCACGCCACCGATCACGAGCGGAATCTTGCCCGGTGTCCTGAGGGCGGATCTGATCCGTGAGCGCCGCGCGAAAGGCGCCGTGCTGACGCCGGATATGCTGGGCGAAGCCGTGTCGGCCGGGCGAAAAATCTTCGTCGGCAACTCGCTGCGCGGGTTGATCCGCGCCGAGCTGATTTGAGCTATTTTGCCGAGCCGAAAACAGCCGATTAAGGCTTTGAGCGAATAGTGCCTTGTCCTTGCCGCGTTCGTGGAACAATCCCTTTATTGTGATCGATTTTTGTGATCTAGGGCCGTCCATAAGAACACGCGTCACACTCGCTGGTTATGCGTGAAGCCAGGCTGCGGTTTCAATCGTGCAGTCGATTTATAGGGAGTATGACATGTCGGATACCAACTACCCGGTTTATGCCGAAATTACCGGCCCGGTCGTCATGATCGGCTTTGGCTCGATCGGTCGCGGCACGCTGCCGCTGATCGAGCGCCATTTCAAGTTCGACAAGAGCCGGATGGTGGTGATCGACCCGCGCGAAGAGCCGGCCGACATGGAAATCCTTGCAAAGCATGGCGTTCGCCACATCAAGGAACACGTCACCAAGGAAAACTACAAGGACCTCTTGAAGCCGCTGCTCGATGACGGCAAGGGCGGCCAGGGTTTCTGCGTCAACCTGTCGGTCGATACCGGTTCGGTCGATCTGATGAAGATGTGCCGCAAGCTCGACGTGCTTTACATCGATACGGTCATCGAGCCCTGGCTCGGCTTCTATTTCGACACCAACATGAAGAATTCCGAGCGCACCAACTATGCGCTGCGCGAAACCCTGCGCAAGGAAAAGGCCAAGAACCCGGGCGGCACGACGGCCGTTTCCACCTGCGGCGCAAATCCGGGCATGGTCTCGTGGTTCGTCAAGCAGGCGCTGGTCAACCTTGCCAATGACACCGGCGTGAAGTTCGACGAGCCGGACCAGAACGATCGCGAAGGCTGGGCCAAGCTGATGAAGAAGCTCGGCGTCAAGGGCGTGCACATTGCCGAACGCGACACCCAGCGCACCAAGCACCCGAAGCCGCTGAACGTGTTCTGGAACACATGGTCGGTCGAAGGTTTCATTTCGGAAGGTCTTCAGCCCTCCGAACTCGGCTGGGGCACCCACGAAAACTGGATGCCGAAAAACGCCAAGAAGCACAAGAAGGGCTGCAAGGCAGCCATCTATCTGGAACAGCCGGGCGCCAATACCCGCGTGCGCAGCTGGTGCCCGACGCCCGGCCCGCAGTATGGTTTCCTCGTCACCCATAACGAAGCCATCTCAATTGCCGATTATTATACGGTCGAGAAGGACGGCGAAGTCGTCTACCGCCCGACCTGCCATTACGCCTACCATCCGGCCAATGACGCGGTTCTTTCGCTGCACGAAATGTTCGGCAATGGCGGCAAGGCACAGCCGGTCCTGCACGTCCTGAACGAAGACGAGCTTGAAGACGGCGTCGACGAACTCGGCGTGCTGCTCTACGGCCACGAAAAGAACGCCTACTGGTACGGTTCGCGCCTGTCGCTGGAAGAAACCCGCCGCATCGCGCCTTACCAGAACGCCACCGGCCTGCAGGTCACGTCCGCCGTTCTCGCCGGCATGGTCTGGGCGCTGGAAAACCCGAAGGCCGGCATCGTCGAAGCCGACGAGGTCGATTACAAGCGCTGCCTGGAAGTGCAGACGCCTTACCTCGGCCCGGTCGAAGGCCATTACACCGACTGGACCCCGCTCGAAGGTCGCCCGGGCCTGTTCCCGGAAGATATCGACGAGAAGGACGCCTGGCAGTTCAAGAACATTCTGGTACGTTAGTACCGGAGCCGTCGATCTGATTTCTGTGTATTATGAAGACGCCCGCCCTCAAGGCGGGCGTTTTCTGTCGAGACAGATTGTTCCGGCACTGTACAAGCGGGCGGCTTGCCTTAGATGAAGCGGGACGCCATGGTCTTTATCAAGCATGACCGAGCGAATCGCGGGAGATAAATCATGAAACTGAAATTGGGCTTTGCGCTGATCGCAGCTGCCAGTCTGAGCGCCTGTGTGTCTTCACCGCCGCCGCGGCAGATGGCGGCAGCACCGCAGAGACAGGGCGTCGAGGGCAGCTGGGTCGATCCGAACGGCATCGTCTCCACCTTCCAGGCCGGCACGTTCAACACCCGCGCCAGTGACAGCAATGCGCTGCTCGCATCGGGTACCTACACCACGCTGTCCCCGACGCTGGTCGAGATCAACATGACCTCGCTGGTGCGCAAGACGCAATCGCGCGTCAACTGTGCATTGGTGTCGCAGAGCCAGCTGAACTGCACGCAGGATAGCGGTGCGCAATTCTCGCTGTCGCGCCGCGGCTGATTTAACGCACAATATTCGATAGTTATGGAGAACCCCGCGCAAGCGGGGTTTTCGCGTTATAGGGGTGAAATGATGCGGTGCGACCTTGTCATATTTACCTTGAAACCAATTTTGCTTGGTGAAAACATGCGCTGCACAATCACTGTCACGCTGGAAAGTTAAGACAATCGGGAACAGCTGCGCGCTACGCGCGGCAATCATGCAAGGAGAGAGTTGATGATGAGAAGATTTGGGCTGGGGCTTCTGACGGCTTCGGCAATTGCCCTTTCAAGCGGTGTGGCCTTTGCGGATTACGAGCTCAACATTCTGCACATCAACGATTTCCACTCGCGTGTGGAAGAGATCAACAAATACGACAGCACCTGCTCGGAAAAGGAAACGGCAGCACAGGAATGCTTCGGTGGTGCGGCCCGCCTGAAGACCGCGTTCGACCAGCGCCGCTCCGCCCTTTCCGGCAAGAACGTCCTGTCGCTCAATGCCGGCGACAATTTCCAGGGTTCGCTGTTTTATTCCACCCTGAAAGGCAAGGCCGAGCTGGAAGTGATGAACGTCATTGGCTTTGACGCCATGACGGTCGGCAACCATGAGTTCGACGATGGCGAAGAAGCCATCCTGCCCTTCGTCGAGGGCGCGAAGTTCCCGGTTCTGGGCGCAAACGTGAAGGCGACCGCACAGTCGACGCTCGGCGACCGTATCAAGCCGTCGACCGTTGTCGAGATCGGTGGCCAGAAGATCGGCATCATCGGCGTCGTGACCACCGACACCAATGAAATCGCCAATCCCGGCCCGAACGTGAAGATCGATGACGATGTTGCGGCGATCGAAGCCGAAGTCGCCAAGCTGAAGGCAGACGGCGTCAACAAGATCATCGCGCTCACCCATGTCGGCTACAAGCGCGATCTCGAAGTCCTTGCCAAGATTGCCGATATCGACGTCATCGTCGGCGGCCACTCGCACACGCTTCTGTCCAATACGGACCCGAAAGCCGAAGGTCCTTATCCGACATTCGTCGACAATGCCGGCGGCTACAAGGTGCCGGTCGTCACCGCCAATGCCTACAGCAAATATCTCGGCGAAGTCACCGTCACGTTCGACGACAATGGCGTCGTGAAATCCGCCAAGGGCGACCCGATCCTCGTCGACAAGACATTTGCGCCGGATCAGGCGGTCGCTGCCCAGGTGGCGGAACTGGCCAAGCCGATCGACGAGCTGCGCAAGAAGGTCATCGGTCAGTCCTCCGACAAGATCGAAGGCGACCGTACCGTTTGCCGCGTCAAGGAATGCTCGATGGGCAACCTCGTCGCCGACGCCATGCTCGACGCCGGCAAGGGCCAGGGCATGACCATGGCGATCATCAACGGCGGTGGCCTTCGCGCCTCGATCGCTGCCGGCGAAGTGACCCAGGGCGATGTGATCAGCGTCCTGCCGTTCCAGAACACGCTTGCCACCTTCCAGCTTTCGGGCGCCGATATCGTCAAGGCGCTCGAAAACGGCGTCAGCCAGATCGACGACGGCGCAGGCCGTTTCCCGCAGATCGCAGGCCTGAAATTCTCCTTCGACAAGTCCAAGCCGGCCGGTTCCAAGGTTAGCGATGTCCAGGCCAAGGAAGGCGAGACCTTCGTCGCCATCGACCCGGCCAAGATGTACGGCGTGGTGTCGAACAACTTCATGCGCGCGGGCGGTGACGGCTATGCGTCGTTCAAGGGCGCCCAGAACGCCTATGACTACGGTCCGGATCTTGCCGACGTGACGGCGGCCTATGTTGGCAACAACGCACCGTACAAGCCCTATACCGATGGCCGTATCACGGACCTGACGCCGGCCGACTACAAGCCGGCTTCGAAGGCTGACGCAGCGCCTGCTGCCCCGGCTGCGCCTGCACCGGCCGCCACTGCACAGGCTCCAGCCGCTCCGGCACCTGCACCTGCCGCACCGGCAGGTCAGGCTCCGGCCACCGCACCGACTGTCGTGGAAGGCCAGGGCCAGACCACGCCGCCGGCTGCCGGCCCGAGCAAGTACACGGTCGTCAAGGGCGACTCGCTGTGGAAGATCGCCGAAAGCACCTATGGCGACGGCGAGCGCTGGACGGAAATCGCAAAGGCCAACAGCCTGCGCCATCCTGACCTGATCCAGGTCGGCGCGGAGCTGGAACTGCCGGCCAAGTGAGTTTCTTGATCCCGGTCAAGGCCGGGATCAACGAACTAAATCATCAATCGGGACAAATTGTCCCAGCGACGATTGCGGCTCGGGGTTTCCCGAGCCGTTTTTTGTTTCTAAATGATCCGTATCCTTGTGACCGCCGTAATGGTTTTGGTTCGTCTGTCTGGAAAGCTTTCATGAGCATGTCTTCTGCCTCAATGCCCGCCTCCCATCCGTCCGTGTCTTTCGGCAAGGTCGGTGTGTTGCTCGTCAATCTCGGCACGCCGGACGGCACGGACTATTGGTCGATGCGGCGGTATCTGGCGGAATTCCTGTCGGACAGCCGTGTGATCGAATGGTCCAAGCTCTACTGGTATCCGATCCTTTACGGCATCGTGCTCAACAAGCGGCCGCAGAAGGTGGGCAAGGCCTATGAGGAGATCTGGAACAAGGATCTCAACGAAAGCTACCTGCGCACCTATACCCGCAACCAGGGTGAGCTGATGGCGCAGCGGCTGAAGGATCTGCCGAATGTCGTGGTGGATTGGGGCATGCGCTACGGCAGTCCGTCGATCGCCTCGAAGATCGATGCGTTGAAGGCGCAAGGCTGTGACCGTATCGTGCTTTTCCCGCTCTATCCGCAATATGCGGCAGCGACGACCGCGACCGTCAACGACAAGGCATTCGAGCATCTGATGAAGATGCGCTGGCAGCCGGCGGTGCGCACCGTGCCGACCTATCATGACGACCCGGTCTATATCGAGGCGCTCGCCAATTCGGTGCGTCAGACGCTGGCGACCCTCGACTGGGAACCGCAGCTGCTGATCACCTCGTTCCACGGCATCCCGCAATCCTATTTCAAGGCTGGCGATCCCTACCAGTGTTTCTGTCAGAAGACGGCGCGGCTTTTGCGCGAGGCGCTCGGTTATCGCGAAGACCAGTTGCGCATCACCTTCCAGTCGCGTTTCGGGCCGGAAGAATGGCTGCAGCCCTATACCGACAAGACGATGGAAGGTCTTGCCGCCGAAGGCATCAAGCGGGTCGCCATCATGAACCCGGGTTTTGTCTCCGATTGTCTCGAAACGTTGGAAGAAATCGCCGGTGAGGCGGGCGAGATCTTCATGCATCACGGCGGCGAGAAATTCGTCCATATTCCATGCCTGAACGACAGCAAGGGCGGCATGGACGTGCTGGAAACGGTTGTTCGCCGCGAGCTGCAGGGCTGGGTGTAGATGACCCCAAGACCCCTCCCAACCCTCCCCACGAGGGGGAGGGCTTAACCCGCGGCGTCGCCGTGCCTTATCGAGGTAAGAGTTTGCCGCAAGTTTTCTCCCCCCTTGTGGGGGAGATGGCCGGCAGGCCAGAGGGGGACTTTGTCTCAATGCAATTTGTTGGCAAACAATCGGAGAGCACCCCATGAAAAAGGCAATCGTTACCGGCGGGGCCGGACTGATTGGAGCCGGGATTTGCGAGGCACTGGTTGCCCGTGGGTTCGAGGTCGCTTCCTTCGATCTCACCGAGGCGGCTCATCCGGTTCAGGGTGTGCGTGCAATCGAATGCGATGTCGCAGATGAAGCATCCGTCGATATCGCCGTGGCCGAACTCGGCTGGGATCGGCTCGATCTTCTGGTCAACAATGCCGGGGCCACGGGCGGTGCGCTCGGTACTTCCATTCTCGACATGTCCTTCGCCGACTGGCGCCGCGTCATCGACAGCCACCTGACCGGCGCATTCCTGATGACACGGGCCATTGCGCCGCTGATGAAGACGGGCGGATCGATCGTCAACATGGCGTCGACCCGCGCCTTCATGTCCGAGCCGAATTCGGAAGCCTATGCGGCTTCAAAGGGCGGTCTGGTGGCGCTCACCCATGCGCTTGCCGTCAGTCTCGGCCCGGCGATCCGCGTCAATGCGATCGCGCCGGGCTGGATCACCAACGATACGAGCCTGAGCCATGAGGACGAGGCGCAACATCCGGTCGGCCGGGTCGGCCGTCCGCAGGATATTGCCGATGCCGTGCTCTATCTCGACGGCGCGGGTTTCGTGACGGGACAGGTGCTGACCGTCGATGGCGGCATGACGAAGAAGATGATCTACGCCGAGTAAGGATTTGGAGCCGAGTGCAGGGCGAGATGATTGCCTATCAAAGTCCCCCTCTGGCCTGCCGGCCATCTCCCCCACAAGGGGGGAGATACATCGCGGCGATCACTTGCCTCGATCGGATCTCGGCGACGCGGCCGGGTTAAGCCCTCCCCCTTGTGGGGAGGGTTGGTAGGGGCCTTTGTGTCGCATTCACGCCTGCGGCTTTCATACGCCCCGCTTGTTGCCCCAGAGCAGAACGTGAAGCTGAGGCAGGACCGTGGCCGAGAACCAGCGGTCGGCCGTCACCTTGTCGACCAGCCACACCATCCTGTCCATGATGCCGTCGAGATCGATCTTTGCGTCATCGTCTTCCGGCGGCGGAGGCGTGTGGTTGCCGGGCTGCAGATAGACGGGCAATTCCGGATAACGCAGCGACGCCTGTCTGGCGAAGGCATAATCGGCATCGTCGAAGATGACGAATTTGAGCGCGATGCGCGGCGCTTTTCCAGCCGCTGCGAGACAGTCGGTCAGCATGTCCCAATCCGTATCCATGCCGCTCGATGGTGGCTTGGGCGACAGGACGAGCACGTCGAGATCGGCGAACCAGTCGCGGGCGATGCTGCCCTGGGTCTCGATGGCGAAGCGGTAACCGTCGTTCTTGCCACGACGGATGAGGGGTTTGAGCGGCTGGATGGCGGGATTTCCGCCCGACAGCGATACCATCAGGGGCATGCCGCCGGAGAGAGACCGCACCTCGTCCCAGATCGCCTCCGCCTCCATCGGCGTCCAGTCGTGGCGATAGGCGCTGTCGACCGCATGCAGCGTATCGCACCAGGAACAGCGGTAATCGCAGCCGCCGTTGCGCACGAACACGGTCGGCTGGCCGATTAGCATGCCTTCGCCCTGGATGGTCGGGCCGAAGATCTCGCTGATGCGGATCGTTTCTGCCGATGCGGTCATGGTCTGTACTCGGCCCAGGTCTTCGGCGTTTCGCTGACCTTGACTGACGAGGTTTCCGGCAGGCGCTCCTTGCACCAGTCGTAGAAATGCTTCGCCAGATATTCGGAGGTCACCTTGTCGTGGCCCAAAACCTCGTTCAGGTGGCGGTGGTCGAATTCGTCGTCGATATAGCGCTTCAGCGGCGCGAGCTCGTGGTAGTCGCGAACGAAACCGTCCTCGTTCAGCTCAGGCGATGCCAGTTCGACGACGACGATATAATTGTGGCCGTGCAGGCGGGCACATTGATGGTCTGCCGGCAGGTGTGACAGCTGGTGCGAGGCGGAGAAGTGGAATTCCTTGGTGATCCGGTACATCAGCGGACCTCCTCTGTCTTAAATTCTGGGGCCTTGAACCCTTCGGTCGCGGCCTTCCAGAAATCCGGGTCTTGGTAGTCGGTCGGGTCTTCGACACCGGCAAGGTGGAAGGCTTCGCGGCGTTCGACGCAGGTGCCGCAGCGGCCGCAATGGCGTTCGCCCCCCTTGTAGCAGGACCAAGTCTCGACGAAGGGCGTGCCGTGTCTTGCGCCATCGGTGACGATATCGGCCTTGGAGCCGGTGACGTAAGGCGCAAGCAGCTTGACCGAGGCGTAACCGTCCAGCGCGTGACGCTGCATCGCGTCGAAGCTGTCGATAAAGCCCGGTCGACAGTCGGGATAGATGAAATGGTCGCCGCCATGCACGGCGATCGCCACGGCATCGGCCTGTCGTGCGGCCGCCACGCCGAAGGCGATGGTCAGCATGATCGCGTTGCGGTTCGGCACGACGGTGATGCGCATCGTCTCTTCGGCATAATGGCCGTCGGGAACGTCGACATCATCGGTGAGCGCCGAACCGGTCAGCTGGCTGCCTATGGCGCGCATGTCGATGATCTGGTGAAAAACGCCAAGGCGGGTTGCCGCTGCGGCGGCAAATTCCAGCTCTTTTCTGTGGCGCTGGCCATAGTCGAAGGAGATGAGGCCCATGAGTTCGCCCCTGGCGGCGATGTTATGGGCAAGCGAAACGGAATCCAGTCCGCCGGAGCAGACGACGATTGTCTTCATATCAGGTGTCCTTGTTTTATCCGGGTAGGCTGCGACCGGTCTTCGAGGGGCGTTCTAGACTACCTTCCTGTGCTTGTGAATGGCGTTCCGGTTGAATAGGATCGCCGCGATTTTAAGCAATTCATTAGGGAGGCTCCTATGAGCTTGGGTGGTTTTGATATTTTCGTCATCGTGGTGGTGATCCTCGCGATCCTGCTTCTCTTCGCATTGGTGAAGACGGTACCGCAGGGGTATGCCTATACGGTCGAGCGTTTCGGGCGCTATACGCGCACGCTGCAGCCGGGTCTCAACATCCTGACACCCTTCATCGAGCGTATCGGCGCGAAGATGAACGTGATGGAGCAGGTGCTCGACATTCCGACCCAGGAAGTGATCACCAAGGACAATGCCAGCGTCGCTGCGGATGCCGTGGCTTTCTTCCAGGTGCTCAATCCGGCACAGGCGGCCTACCAGATCGCCAATCTGGAAAACGCCATCCAGAACATCACCATGACCAATATTCGCTCCGTCATGGGCTCGATGGATCTCGATGAATTGCTGTCGAACCGCGATGTCATCAACGATAAGCTGCTGCGCGTCGTCGATGAAGCCGTTCATCCCTGGGGCATCAAGGTCACCCGTATCGAAATCAAGGATATCCAGCCGCCGAAGGACCTGGTCGAATCCATGGCCCGCCAGATGAAGGCCGAACGTGAGAAGCGCGCGCTGGTTCTGGAGGCAGAAGGTGCGCGTAATGCGCAGATCCTGCGCGCCGAAGGCGCCAAGCAGGCAGCCGTGCTTCAGGCAGAAGGTGAACGCGAGGCGGCCTTCCGCGAGGCCGAGGCACGCGAACGTCTGGCAGAAGCCGAAGCCCGGGCAACGCAGTTCGTGTCGGATGCCATCGCTGCCGGTGACGTGCATGCGATCAACTATTTCGTGGCGCAGAAATATACCGAAGCGCTGGTCGAGATCGGCAAGGCCAACAATTCCAAGATCGTGCTGATGCCGCTCGAAGCTTCGTCGCTGATCGGCTCGCTTGGTGGTATCGGCGCCATTGCCAAGGAAGTGTTCGGCGACGGCAATGGGCCTGCACCGTCCGCTCCACGCCCGCAGCCGCCGCGCCCTGCACGCAGCACGCCGACGGTAACGGCCGTGGTTCCTCCGTTCACGCCGCCGACCTCCGAGAGGTGATGTGATGGTGGTCGAACTCTGGAACAGTCTTGGCCCCTGGGGCTGGTGGATTGTCGGCATGATCCTGCTGGTGCTGGAACTGCTCGTTCCCGGCGTTTTCCTGATCTGGATCGGTGCCGCAGCCGTCGTGCTCGGTGCTCTGTCGCTGGCGCTCTGGGATGCCGCATTCTGGGGCTGGCACATTCAGCTTCTGCTGTTTGCCGTGCTTTCGGTTGTCTTCGCGGTCGTCGGGCGGCGGATCTATAACGGCAAGCGGACGACGAGCGACGAGCCCTGGCTCAACCGCCGTGGCGAAAGCCTGATCGGACGTACGGCAACGCTTTCCGAACCCATTCAGGAGGGGCGGGGGCGCATCAGGCTCGATGATACGATGTGGTCGGTGATGGGGCCGGACTTGCCGGTCGGTTCACGCGTTCGGGTCGTGGCTTCGAGCGGCAGGGACCTGACGGTCGAGCCAGTGGTACGCTAGATATTCACTTCAAAAAGAAAACGGCCGGGTCTTCCCGGCCGTTTGTCGTTTCAGGCCTCAGCCCAGTTCTTTGTCCAGCGCTTCCAGTTCGTCGATCAGGCCTTCGATCATCGACAGACCCTTTGACCAGAAGGTCGAGTCGGTGGCATCGAGACCGAAGGGCTTGAGCAGTTCCGAATGGTGCTTGGTGCCGCCGGCCTTGAGCAGTTCGAAATACTTGTCCTTAAAGCCCGGAGCGGCGTTCTGGTAAACGGCATAAAGCGAGTTCACCAGGCAATCGCCGAATGCATAGGCGTA
Source organism: Hyphomicrobiales bacterium (assembly GCA_900469445.1). Taxonomy (GTDB): domain Bacteria; phylum Pseudomonadota; class Alphaproteobacteria; order Rhizobiales; family Rhizobiaceae; genus Neorhizobium. Next base: position 597,183 of record UBXM01000001.1, on the reverse strand, counting down.
AACATAGAAGGGCGAGTGGATGAAGTGGGGGATATAGGTCCACCACGTTTCGTAACCTTCCGAAATCCTGATCGCCGGGCCGAGGCTTTCGCCCTGGACCGACAGCCAGAGTTCGCCGATCTGCTCGGATGTCAGTTCGCCTTCCTTGCGGGCGGTGTGGAGCTTGCGCTCGAACTGGTAGAAGGCGATCTGGCGCACGACCGTGTTGATCATGTCCTCGACCTTCTGGGCGAGCATCGCCTTGCGTTCGCGCTTGTCCTTGGTCTTTTCCAGGAGCGCGCGGAAGGTCAGCATCTCGCCGAAGACTGAGGCGGTTTCGGCGAGCGTCAGCGGCGTCTGGCACATCAATGCGCCTTGGCCGGCGGCCAGAACCTGATGCACGCCGTGGCCAAGCTCATGGGCGAGCGTCATCACATCGCGCGGCTTGCCGAGATAGTTAACCAGAACGTAAGGGTGGGCGGACGGCACCACCGGGTGGGCAAAGGCGCCCGGAGCCTTGCCGGGGCGGGCCGGCGCGTCGATCCATTCCTCGTTGAAGAAGCGGCCGGCGATATCGGCCATTTCCGGTGCGAAGGCCCCATAGGCGGAAAGCACGGTCTCCTTCGCCGTCTCCCACGGAATGACGGCCTTCGGACTTTCCGGCAGCGGTGCGTTACGGTCCCAGTAGTTCAGCTGGTCCATGCCGAGCCACTTCGCCTTCATCGCATAATAACGGTGCGAAAGGCGCGGATAGGCTTCCTGAACGGCTGCGGCCAGCGCATCGACGACCTCGCGCTCGACACGGTTGGCGAGGTGGCGACTGTCGGCAATGTCTTCAAAACCACGCCAGCGGTCGGAAATATCCTTGTCCTTGGCGAGCGTGTTGGTGATCAGCGTGAAGACGCGCAGGTTCTCGCCGAAAGTCTTGGACAGGGCACTCGCGGCCTTGGCGCGGATGGCCGGATCGGCTTCCTGCAGCAGGTTTAGGGTGACTTCGAGCGGCTTTTCCTCGCCGTCGATCTCGAAGCGCAGTTCCGCCATGGTCTCGTCGAACAGACGGTTGAAAGCAGAAGCCGAGGTTATCGACTTTTCGAGGAAGAGCTGTTCCAGCTTGTCGTCCAGCTGGAAGGGCTTGTCCTTTCTCAGGTCGACGATCCAGGGGCGGTAGTGGCCGGCGGCCGGATCGCGATCCATGCAGGCATCCATCGCGGCATCGTCGACGCGGTTGAGTTCCAGTGCGAAGAACAGGAGATGCGACGAGATGTCGGTGAGCTTTGCCTGTACATCGCCGAAAAACTTGCCGTTGGCCGGATCGGACGTGTCGGAGAAATAGGTGAGACCGGCGAAGGAGCCGATCTTGCCGAGCAGATCGTCCAGCGCCTCGTATTCCTTCAAGGCTTCGCCGATGCCGCCGGTGCCGGTCTTCGTGGCGGCCTCGGCGAGCTTGCCCTTCCACTTCGTTTCGAAGGCGAGGGCAGCCGTCTCGGATTGTTTCAGGTCGGCTGTGAAGGCCAGAGCGTCCTTCGCGGCATAGAGATCGGAGAGTTTCCAGACAGGCAGGAGACCGAGCGCAGGATCGGTTGTGCCGCCGTTTGCAGCCGGTGCTGCGTGGGCGATTTCAAGCTGCGCGATGGGTTTCGTCATGGACTTTCCTTTCCCTCGACTGGGCATTCACTTGCGTGCCAGAGGGGTAGCATTTCGACCCCCTGGCCGCCACCCGTCCATTTTCCGTTCAGACTGTTAAAATGTGAGCTTTTCTCAAAAGGGGATGTTCAAGCCTATCTGGCACAACCTGAGGCATAAGAGCCCGCAAAGGGTGCACGATGAACGTTGCCGGGAGTTCAAGCATGTCTGCTCATATCCTTGTCGTCGATGACGATCCAATTCAGCGCCGCCTTCTGAAGAATGCAGTCGAGCGGCAGGGTTATGTCGCGCATCTGGCCGAAAACGGGAAGGCTGCGCTTGATTTCCTCAGTCGCACCAGCGGCGACGTCAATGTCATCGTTCTCGACCTGATGATGCCGGAAATGGACGGGTTGACCTTCCTTGGCGCAATCCGCGAGATGGGCATCCAGACGCCGGTCATCGTGCAGACCGGGCAGGGCAGCATCGAATATGTCGTTCAGGCGATGCGGGCCGGGGCTTTTGATTTCGTCGTCAAGCCGGTCTCGCCCGAGCGGATCGCGACCTCCATCGCCAATGCATTGAAGCTCGATTATCGCGAAGGCAAGGCGAAGGTCGGCCGTCGCCGTGCCGGCGTCGTCGGTTTCAACGACATCGTCTCGGCAAGCCCGGACATGCTCAGGGTCATCGATCTTGCGCAGCGTGCCGCGCATTCGAATATCCCGGTCGTGCTCGAGGGTGAATCCGGCGTCGGCAAGGAAATGATCGCCCGCGCCATCCAGTCGGGCAGTGACCGCGCCGGCAAGCCGTTCATCACCGTCAATTGCGGCGCGATCCCGGCCAACCTCGTCGAAAGCATTCTGTTCGGCCACGAAAAGGGCGCGTTCACGGGTGCTACCGAACGTCACACGGGCAAGTTCGTCGAAGCCGATGGCGGCACGCTTTTCCTGGACGAAATCGGTGATCTGCCGCTCGAAGTGCAGGTGAAGCTGCTGCGCGCCGTGCAGTCGGGCGAGATCGAAACGGTCGGCGCCGGTCGCGTCCACAAGGTCAATGTGCGGTTGATTTCGGCGACCAACAAGGACCTGATCGAAGAGGTCCGTGCCGGTCGTTTCCGCGAGGATCTCTATTATCGCCTCAATGTTTTCCCGATCACCATTCCCGCCTTGCGCCGCCGCAAGGAAGACATTCCGCATCTGGTGCGCGTTTTTGCCGAGCGTTTTTCGGTCGAGCAGAAACTGCCGCAGAACCTCGGGGTGAGCGCCGGTGCTCTGGCTCTGCTGACCGCCTACGACTGGCCGGGCAATATCCGCCAGCTGGAAAATGCGATCTTCCGCGCCATCGTTCTGGCGGAAGGCGATGAGCTGTCGGAACTGGATTTCCCGCAGATTGCGGCCCAGGTGCCGGAATTCCGCAGCGCCGAACTGGCAGCAACGGCCGTCGCGTCGACGCCGGCACTCTCGTCGGTCGTTCGGCCGCTCGTCGAAGATCCGACTTTTCCACAGCCGATGCTGCCGCCGCGCACGACGAGACCGGACCCAAGAGCGCTTCTGGCTGCGGCTTACCCGGCATCCGACAATGTCATCGTCAGCACCGACGATACGGGCGAGGTGCGCAAGCTTGCCGATGTCGAGGAGGAGTTGATCCGCTTCGCGCTGAAGTTCTATCGCGGCCAGATGAGCCAGGTCGCCCGCAAGCTCGGCATCGGTCGTTCGACGCTTTACCGCAAGCTCAAGGATTACGGTATCGATCCGGACGATCCGCTCAAGGAAGCCGCCTGATTAGAAAGTATTAATTTTCAGGCAAGCAAACGATGGCAATTTCTGTCAATCTCTCTTTAGCACATCATTGACTATAAGTGAGATGCTTGTACATGTGTGGCAGATTTGCCATCGTGTGACCGCAATTGTCAGCCAAATGGGACAACGAGGGACGTTGTCTGCAGGACGGGGATCGCTTTGCCTGATTTGAATGCAAAAGGAATGCCTTCGGGCACGGGCGTTCATCGCCTCGTTCTCAAGGCCTTTCAGTCGCTGACCAGGCGTGCCGCTCAAGGTGCGGCGCTTGCTGTCGTTGCCGCATCCATCTGGTCTGTACAGGCTACTCAGGCGGCCGCGGAAAACCGCAGCCTCAAGCTCTATTTCATCCATACCGGCGAAAAGGCCGAGATCACCTACAAGCGTAACGGTCGTTTCGATCCGCGTGGTCTGCAGCAGATCAACCAGTTCCTGCGTGACTGGCGCAAGAACGAGCCGGCCAAGATGGACCCGCGGCTCTTCGATCTCGTGTGGGAAGTGTATCGCCGTAGCGGCGCCAAGGATTATATCCACGTCGTTTCCGCCTATCGTTCGCCGGCCACCAACAGCATGCTGCGTGGTCGCTCACGCAATACCGGCGTGGCAAAGAACAGCCAGCACACGCTCGGCAAGGCGATGGATTTCTACATTCCCGGCGTGAAGCTTGCGACGCTGCGTGGTCTTGCCATGCAGATGCAGGTCGGCGGCGTCGGCTTTTATCCAAAATCCGGTTCTCCTTTCGTGCATCTTGATGTCGGCGGCGTTCGCGCATGGCCGCGCATGTCGCGTCAGGAACTCGTTTCGATCTTCCCGAAGGGCAATACGCTGCATCTGCCGGCGGATGGCCAGCCGCTTCCCGGTTACGATCAGGCCTTGGCCGATTACAAGAAGCGCGTCGGTTCCGGCTCGATCGAGATTGCCTCCACGGCTGGCGGCGCGCCTGCGGCCGATCGCAAGCGTCGCGGTTTCCTTGCTACTCTCTTCGGCGGCGGTGCCGACGAAGAAGAGGATAATGGCGAAAGCAGCACGCCGACCGTGGCTGCACCGCGTCAGCAGCCTGCTGCGCCGGCGCGGCCGCCGGAGCCTTCTGCTCCGCTGCCGGGTGTCATGGTTGCCTCGGCCGAGCCGCGGCAGCAATCCGAGACGATCGAGGCGCCTATCCCGGCTTCTCGTCCCGCCTTCCGGCAGGAGGGGCCTGGTGCGCTTGCAACGGCGCTTTACTCGCAGCAGCGCAATCCGGCCCAGGAGGCCCTGGCCCTGCAGGCAGCGGCCGCCGCAAACAGCCGACCTGAAGGCGACGATTTCGAGGATCTGGCGAAATATGCCGTTCCGGTGCCGACCCTGCTCGGTTCGCGCGGCCTGAAGGCTGATGCCGATACATCGACGATGATGGCGTCACTCAGTGACGTTCCGCCTTCGCTGCAGGATATTTCCGGCGTGCCGCTTCCGGCTCATCGTCCGGCGGTCGCGCAGCAGGTTGCCGCGGCGCCGGTGCCGGTTCAGCCGGTGCGTGACGAGCAGGCCTTGACCCCGGAACTTGTTGCCGCTCTTTCGCGCAGCGTCGATGACGACCGCCGTTCGGCTGCCGGTATTCGTGCCGTCACGGATGCCGCACGTGCTGTTCCCACGCCGGTGCCTGCCCAGGCACGCAAGCCGACCGAGGTTGCAGCGCTGCCGAAAAAGGTCATCCAGTCGCCGTCGGATTCCGGGCATTTCGGTGACGGCTTTGATACGCCCAAATGGGTTGCTGCCGCGGCTTCCGCCGTGCCGACCAAGGGTGGCCGATCGACGAAGCCCGACACGGCTCCGGCCGGCAACCTGACCAAGGACTCGCTGGAAAAGTGGGCGCTGGACAACAATCGCTCGGGTGATGTGGTCTCGATAAAGGCGCCACGCGTGGTGACCCGTACGCTGAACAGCGAATATTCCGCAGCCTATGCGAGCGAAGGCTTCAAGCCGGTCGCAGCGACGGTGGCGATCGACCCCAATCGCTTCAGCGGTTCGAACTGATCCTCTCTTGAAAACAGACTGATGCTCGGGCTTGTTCGCCCGAGTTGGAGGCTGGCTTATGCCCGGTCCTGCAGGACCGCGTGTGCGGCCTGCTTGCCGGCGACGATCGCCCCCTCGATATAACCGGGGAAGGATGGCGACAGTTCCGAACAGGCGAAGCGCAGGCGCGGCAGGCCTTCGAGCAGGATTGCCTCCGCATCGGTGGCGTCAAGGTCGGTGATGACGTCACTATAGGCGCCGTCGCTCCAGGCATCGTTTACCCAGTCCCGAATGCAGATGGAGATCGGCTCACCTGCCTGATCGCCGATCGCTGCCGCAAGTTCCGCCGTGACGAAACCGGCCAGTTCGCTCTGCGGCCGCTTGTGCCATTCCGATGCCAGCGGCCCGCCGAGAAACACGACGATGCCGAAATAGTCGTCGTGGCTGGCGTCACAGGCATAGATGCCCTGCGGATCGCTCCACATGACCGAGCCGTTCAGCCCCTTGTCGCGCCAGAAGGGTGTTTCATAGCCGATCTGCAGCTTGATGGCGCAGCCGGGCTCCCATGCCGCGAGTGCCCTGTTGAGAGGGGCGGGAAGCGGCGGAGATATCTCGATCCTGCGGGCCATGACGGGCGGCACGGCGATGATGACGTGGCTTGCCGTGAGCGCTCGTCCCTCGATATCGACTTCCACCTTGTCCTGCATGATGGTGATCGAGGTGGCGGGAGCGGAGAGCCGCAGCCGGTCGCCGAGGTTCTCTGCAAGTTTCTCTGCCAGAGCATGCATGGTCCCGCCGAGGAACATTTCGAGTTCCGGGTAGATATTGGTGATGCGCCGGTCGTTCGACACGAGATAAGCGAGCGCCACCTCTTCCGGCGCTCGACACCACAGTCCTTTGACCAGCCGGCGAAACGAGCCCGTCACATCTGAAGGCATGTCTGTCTGGCGGTCGATCCATTCTCCGACGGTCAGGCGTGCCAAGGCAGGATCGGTCAGGTCGAGAGACCGCATTCTTTCCCGCAGCCGCTCCACGCCGTTCCATATGGTTTCGCCTTGCCCGGGCGAGAGGGCTGGACGGTAGGATTGTTCTCCATCGACGTAAGACAGGACGGTGCGCGCGCCGTGACGCCGGGCAGTCTCCATCAGATTGGTCATGTCCCGGCAGAGAAACTGGCCGCCGGTGTCGATGCGAATGCCGTTCGGCAGATATTGCGACTCGACGCGTCCGCCGACCCGGTTTCTAGCTTCGACGACAATGACATCGAGGCCTGCTCCGATCAGGTCGATGGCGGCTGTCAGACCGGTAAAGCCTGCGCCGATAACGATGACGTCATGATCTGCCATGAGAAACCCGCGCGAGGAGAAATTGGCGGCAACAAGCGGAAAAGAAAAAGCCCGCCTTCAGGGGCGGGCTTTGAAAATCGGATCAGGCGGCTTCTTCCTCTTCGGTGCCGGCGCCGGGGATCATGCCGAGGGCGCTGAGGTAGGTGTCGAGGATCAGATCCTCTTCCATGCGCTCCTGGTCGTCCTTCTTGCGAAGAGCGATCACCTTTTTCATGATCTTGGTGTCGTAACCCATCGATTTTGCTTCGCCGTAGACATCCTTGATGTCGTCGGCGATCGTCTTCTTTTCTTCTTCAAGTCGTTCAATGCGCTCTACAAAAGCGCGGAGCTGGTCGCGGGCGACGCCATGAGCATCAGACATCGGGGCCTCCTGATAATGGAAATCTCTCTTGGATGGTGGTCAAGTGCCGAAAAGCAGGCGCGAGGTCAAGCCCAATCAATCACCATTGCAATTTCAGCCATGGGGCGGCTTGTTTATCTCGAATGCGGCTTTTTGAGCGTCACTGGCTTGCCTCTGGTGAAGGTTCTTCCAGTCTTCGTAGGGCATGCCATAGACAATTTCTCTGGATGCTTCCTTCGAAAGGTCGATGCCGGCGTCAATCGCCGCATCGCGGTACCAGTTCGACAGGCAGTTCCGGCAAAAGCCCGCAAGATTCATCATGTCGATGTTCTGGACGTCGCTACGTTGCCGCAGATGCTGGACGAGACGGCGAAAGGCCGCCGCTTCAAGTTCGGTCTGCTGTTCCTTGCTGAGTTCGCTCATGGGAACCTCTCCTGATTGTTTTCATCCCGCAGGGTAGGGGCCGGTTCGAGACGGGAAAACTTTATATTCATGCAAGCCGGGCTCGGCGTTGAGCGCGGTGAAGATCGGCGCCAGCCGTTCGGCCCAGGCGTCCATGCCCGCGTCATCACCGATCAGGTCCTGGCGAACCTCGAGCAGAGCATGCGCGATGCCCGGAACCATGCAGTGGCGATACATCGTGTCACCCTTCAGGGCTCCGTCATAGGGCTCGTTGTCGCCGACGACGATATCGTCCGGTTGGCGCAGCAGCGATAACAAGGGCAGAATTGCCCTGTCATCGCTGTCCCACAGGACGGCCGCATGCCAGGGGCGGGCGAAATCCTTCCAGAACGGGGTGAAGGAGTGCAGCGAGAGCACCAGTGGCGCCCGGCCGCAAGCCGAAGCCCTGTCAATCGTCCGTTCCACGGCGCGATGATAGGGCCGGTGGTAGGTGTCGAGGCGCTGCTGCCATTCCGCGTCGGTTATCGGATGATTGCCGGGAATGATCGCGCCATCGGAAATCTTCATGATAAGGGTGGGATCGTCCTCGCCGCGGTTCGGATCGATCAGCAGGCGCGAAAAGCAGCCGAGGACCGCGGGAACGCCGAGCATGGCGGCAAGCCTGCGCGTCAGGCCCTCGATGCCGATATCGAAGGCGATATGGCGAAGAAAGGCGCTGTCGGGCAGGCCAAGGCTGCCGTAATGCGCTGGAAGGCGGTTCATGGCGTGGTCGGCAAGAAGCACCATGCCTTTGTCATAGTCGCCGTCTATGATTTCGAACGGTTGGAAATTCTGCATGCTCACGCACATTTCAAGCGATTATTTTTGTGGCGTGGTGATCGCATGATGCTCTGTTTCGCGCAAGGGCGGAGCCTCGTGACTGATAAAAAGCAAGCCCGCACAGGGGGATGCGACAATTTTTAACAGGTGCAGCGGCAGGGCGACGCAATCGACCACAGCTTCGTTGACTTTCTGCCCGTTGCGCGCGAGAAAGTGCCTCCACGATAACCATGGAGTCCTGACGGAAACCGTGCCGATAAAATCGATTAAAATTTATCTTCGTTCGCTCCTTTCCGTTCCGGCGGGTGCTTTTGCCATTTGTGCTGGCGCACCGCTTCTCATGGCTTCTCCGGCCCATGCAGATTTCCGCGTGTGTAATGGCACGCAGAATCTTGTCGGAGTGGCAATAGGTTATCGTGCCCAGGATGGTTGGAATACCGAAGGATGGTGGCAGGTTCCTGCTTCCACCTGCGCTACTCTGATCGAGGGGGAACTGCAGTCTCGATACTATTATCTTTATGCCGAGGATGCCGCTCGAGGAGGGCGGTGGACCGGAAATATCAATATGTGCGTCGCCGAGAACGAATTCAAAATTGTCGGCGTCAATGATTGTTTCACCCGTGGCCACCAGCGCATGGGTTTCAAAGAGTATGACACGGGTCGTCAGGGAAGCTGGATGGTCCAGCTTTCGGACACGCCCGGTTCGCAAGAAGGCCAGAATTGATGAGGCGTAACCGTAAAGTAAAGATCCTTGCCACGCTCGGTCCGGCGTCGTCCGAAGAGGCAATGATCCAGAAGCTCCATGAAGCAGGAGCTGATCTCTTCCGTATCAACATGAGCCACGCCAGCCATGAGATGATGCGCACCCTGATCGAGCGTATCCGCTCGGTCGAAAAGAAGTCGGGGCGGCCGATCGGCATCCTCTGTGACTTGCAGGGACCGAAGCTTCGCGTCGGCAAATTTGCCAACACGAAAGTGACGCTGGCTCCGGGCCAGACATTCACGCTCGACAACAACGAAGCGCCGGGCGACGAAACCCGCGTGCATCTTCCGCATCCGGAAATCCTCGAAGCCGTCAAGGCCGGCGATCGCCTGCTGATCGACGACGGCAAGCTGGCGCTGAAGGCCGTCGAGGCCGACGGCAAGAAGATCGTCTGCACTGTCGTTGCCGGCACCAGCATTTCCGACCGCAAGGGCGTCAGCCTGCCCGACACAATCCTCACGGTCGGCGTTCTGACCGACAAGGATCGCTCGGACCTCGATGCCGTTCTCGCCACCGACGATGCCGACTGGGTCGCTTTGTCCTTCGTGCAGCGTCCTGAAGATCTGGCTGAAGTGCGCAAGATTGCGCGCGGCCGTGTCGGCATCATGTCGAAGATCGAAAAGCCGCAGGCTATCGAGCGTATCGACGAAATCATCGAGCTTTCCGATGCCGTCATGGTTGCCCGTGGCGACCTTGGCGTGGAAATGCCGATCGAAATGGTGCCCGGCATCCAGAAGCAGTTGACCCGCGCCTGCCGCCGTGCAGGCAAGCCGGTCGTCGTTGCCACCCAGATGCTGGAATCGATGATCACCGCACCGGTTCCGACCCGCGCCGAAGTCTCCGACGTGTCGATCGCCGTCTTCGAAGGCGCCGATGCGGTCATGCTGTCGGCTGAGTCCGCTTCCGGTCAGTATCCGGTCGAGGCCGTCTCGATGATGGCCTCCATCGCCCGTCAGGTCGAGCAGGATCCGCTCTATCCGAGCATCATCTACGCACAGCGCGCGACGCCGGAAGCCACCGGCTCCGACGCCATCTCGCTTGCTGCCCGCCAGATCGCCGAAACGCTCAAGGCCGCCGCGATCGTCACCTATACGCAGTCCGGCACGACCGGCCTTCGCGCCTCGCGCGAGCGTCCGAACGTTCCGATCCTGGCGCTCTCGCCGAGCGTCAAGACGGCCCGTCGCCTTGCCGTCTGCTGGGGTCTGCACTGCGTCGTAACCGAGGATGCAAGCGATCTGGAAGACATGGTGAACCGCGCTGCGCGCATCACCGTGACGGAAGAGTTCGGCAAGCCCGGCGACCGGGTCATCATTTCGGCAGGCGTTCCGCTCGGCACGCCCGGTTCGACCAACATGCTGCGTATCGCCTATATCGGTGCGGACGGCCAGACCGGCGCGTAATCGGGCCGACATATTTCGGAATTATCAGACGGCCGGAGCAATCCGGCCGTTTGTCGTTTGAAATTGGCATATCCATGAGTGATCCGCTGTCTTTTGCCATCCCCGTGATCGAAACCGACCGTCTCAGACTGCGGGCGCCGACCATGGCCGACTGGCCGCGTTATGCCGCATTCCTGGCTTCGGATCGGGCCGTGCATATGGGCGGACCGTTTGCGGAGGCGGCCGCCTGGGGCATGTTCTGCCACGACGTGGCGCAATGGCCATTGATGGGACATGGCTCGTTGATGATCGACAATCGCGCGGATGGCCTCTCAATCGGGCAGGTCGGCATCAACGCCGGACCGCTGTTTCCCGAGCATGAATTGGGCTGGCTGCTTTATCCCGGCTTCGAAGGCCACGGATATGCCTTCGAGGCGGCCGCGGCGTTGCGCGACTGGGGGTTCGGTGTGCTCGGATTGAAGACGCTGGTCAGCTATGTCCATCAGAATAATACGCCGTCTCGCCGGCTGGCAGAACGTCTCGGCGCCGGGCTGGACGAAACGGCCGAGCGGCATGATCCGGCGGATGTGGTTTATCGACACGCCAAAGCACCTGCTTAGTCCAGCTTTCACTTCCGCTCGATTGCCATTCCAATCGCTGTTTGGGCCGAAATTCCGGATTGGCTCAGGCGAGTTTCGGCTTGGTGTGCCAACGCCTGCAGGTCTCGATCCATGCCGGCGATCTTCTCGATTGCCGCAATCGCGACATCGGTGACGACATAGTCAGGCTTGTGGCCGAGGCCGTGAATTCTTATCAGTTCGGAGCCGGCGATATCGCGGGCGAGGCCTTCGGAGTGGATCTCTTCGAGCACGATCGGGTCGCTGTCGCCGGTGATGATGACGGTTGGGGCGGTGATTTCCCTGTAGCGCGGCGCGATGCGCGTGACATAGTCGTGCAGATTGGCGACATCGATCGCATTGTTGCGAAAATTCTCCGGTCGCAGCACCAGTGCCGGCGCGCCTTCGTCGACATAACGGTCACGGCGGCGGTTGGGGCTGAAGACGGATTTGGTTGCGCCATCTATCAGCACGAGGCCGGCAGGCAGGCTGACAAGGCGCGTGAACCACCAGCCGAGATAGGGCGCGGCCGCGACGGTGTAGTGCCAGTCCACGCCGCCGGGCCAGGGATGGGTGGCGGGCGCGAGAAACAGCAATCCGGCCGTTTTCTCCGGGTGGAAGACCGCAAAACTTGCGGCGATCGCGCCGCCGAAGGAATGGCCGACGATGATGGCCCGATCGATCCCCTTCAATTCCATCAGCCTGGATATCGCAGCCGCCTGGCCTTCGGGAAAGTCGTTCTCAGGCCCGCCACGCTGCGAATAGCCGTGTCCGGGACGGTCGACGAAGAGAAGCTCGGCGCGGCCTTCCAGGGCTCCGCGGAAGGCCGTTTCCTGATCCCTCAGGTTGCCGCTTGCGCCATGAATGAAGACGATCGGTGGCAGGGCAGCGTCCGGCGGTCCGGGAAGGTGCAGGGCGTTGATCCTGTAGCCGCCGATATCCGTCAGTTCTCCATGCTGCGGGAACTGCCGCTCGATCTCTCTGGTCTTCCAGGCGGTAAAGCCGAAGGCCGCGGCAACGAGAATGGCCAGCAGGGTCAGCGGCAGCATCATGAGGGAGTGACCGTTGAGGGGCTCAAGTCCGGTTTCCGGCAATCTTTTCCGAAAGTTTCGAGACGGCTTCCTGCGCGTCGCGATCTGCGGGATAGACGTTGAGATAACGTTCCCAGGCCTTCAAGGCGAGTTCGTCGTCCTCGGCTTCCATCAGGATGCCGGCCAGGCCCGCAAGTGCTCCGAAATGGCGCGGTTCGCGCTTCAGGACCTCGGCGATATCGGCCATCGACTTGCGCCGGTCACCCATCGTGTAATGAAGCGTGGCGCGGCGGTTCCAGCCCTCCGCGAAGGCGGGATCAAGCAGGGTGACGCGATCGAGAAAATCCAGCGCGGCGGCGTTCTTCTTTTCCTTGATGGCTTCGGCGGACCACTGCATCAGCAGATTGACCGTTGCGCTTCCCGAATCGTTCATCTCGGCAATGATCTGGCTGGCGATGCCCTTGGCCTTTTCCGGGTCGCGTTCACGCTTCAGCGCCTCGAACAATGTGTCGAGCGGCTTTGCGGTTGAAGGAGCGGGCACGGCCGATTCTGCAGGAGGTGCGGGTGGTTGTGGAGCCGCTACCGGAGGAGGGGCAGCCTGCGGAGCCTGTGCATTTGCGACAGGGGCGAGGGCGGCCAAAGCCAGAATGGGGGTGCTCAAAAGCAAATAGCGCATCCGGATAAATTAATCCGGATGCGCCGAAGGTCAAAGCCGAATTGTCGCGCTATCGACAATTTGATTGCTGGCGAGAAAACTCGCCTGCCGCAATCAGCCCTGGCGGGCCTTGAAGCGCGGGTTCTGCTTGTTGATGATGTAAATGCGGCCCTTACGGCGAACCAGACGGTTGTCGCGGTGACGAGCCTTCAGCGCCTTAAGCGAGTTCTTGATCTTCATTGTACTGGTCCAGCAGTCTGTGGGCTCAAAGAGCCGCTTGTCTCTAACAATCGAAAGCGCGCCGCCTAGTCCCTTAAGATAGGGGCGCGCCTCAGGTTGGCGTGCAGATAACCCGAGGCTTTCTCCATGTCAACCTTGTGACGAGGTTTTCCGGCCTTTCAATTCGGTGACATGGCCCATTTTCCGGCCCGGACGGGCTTCCGTCTTGCCGTAAAGATGGACGAGCACATCCTTCGTTGCGAGCCAATCCGGCAAGGCCAGAATGTCGTCGCCGATGAGGTTGGTCATCACGCAATCCGAATGGCGTTCGGGATCTCCAAGCGCAAAACCGGCGACCGCGCGCATATGCTGCTCAAACTGCGAGATGACGCAGGCGGCCTCCGTCCAATGGCCGGAATTGTGGACGCGCGGGGCGATCTCGTTGGCGATCAGCGTGCCGTCGGCCATGGCGAAGAATTCCATGCCGATGACGCCGACATAATCCAGCGCTGCCAGCAGCTTTTCGGCGGCGGCACGGGCGGTCGATGCGGTTTCGGCCGGAATGTTCGCCGGCAGGGTGGAGGTGTGCAGAATGCCCTGGCGGTGAACGTTTTCCGCCGGGTCGTAGCAGCGGACCGTTCCATCCTTGGCGCGGGCGGCAATGATCGAGATTTCGCGCTCGAAGGGCACGAAGCTTTCGAGAATCAGCGGCACGGAGCCGAGCGCCTCGTAGGCGCCTGCGGGTGAGTCGTCGCCCGAGCGGAAAACGCGCTGGCCCTTGCCGTCATAGCCCATGCGACAGGTCTTCAGCACACCCTTGCCGCCGAAATCGGCAAGCGCGGCTTCGAGGTCCTGCTGGCTGTCGACCGCGTGGAAGCGGGCCGTCTCGATGCCGCAATCGTTGAGAAAGCGCTTTTCCACCAGCCGGTCCTGCGCCACTTCGAGCGCCTTGGATGGCGGATAAACCGGAACCGAACGCTCAAGCAGTGCTGCGGCTGCGACCGGCACGTTCTCGAATTCGTAGGTCACCACATCGCAACGCCTCGCCAGGTCGACGAGGGCTGCGGGGTCGTCATAGGCTGCAATGATCTGCTCGCCGGAGACCTGCGCTGCGGGACAATCGGCCTGCGGTTCCAGGATGACGATGTTGAGGTTTAGCCTTGCAGCTGCCATGGCTAGCATGCGGCCGAGCTGGCCGCCGCCGATGATGCCGACCGTCTGGGCCTTCATGCTTCGTCCATCGGATATTCGGCGACGGACGCGCTCTGGCGAGCGCGCCATTCGTCGAGACGGTAGGCGATGTCGTCATCGGAAAGCGCCAGAACGGCAGCGGCGAGAAGTGCCGCATTGACCGCGCCTGCGCGACCGATGGCGAGGGTTCCGACCGGGATGCCGGCCGGCATCTGGACGATGGAAAGAAGACTGTCCTGACCGGACAAAGCCTTGGACTGGACCGGAACGCCGAAGACCGGCAGCGGCGTCATCGAGGCGGCCATGCCGGGCAGGTGGGCTGCGCCGCCGGCACCGGCGATGATGACCTGGAAGCCTTCTTCACGTGCGCCCTTGGCAAAATTGAACAGCCGCTCAGGCGTCCGGTGTGCTGAAATGATGCGTGCCTCGTAATCGATCTCGAGAGCATCGAGGGTTTCGGCAGCGTTCTTCATGGTCTCCCAGTCGGACTGGCTTCCCATGATGATGGCGACGGGCGGTGTCTCGGCCATGTCAGCGTTCCTAAGCGATGATGTCGGGCAGGATCTGGTCTTCGATCTGGGTCATCTTGTCCTTGATGACGAGCTTTTTCTTCTTCATGCGCTGGACGCGCAACGCATCGCAGCCGACCTTTATCATGGCGTTGATCGCGGCGTCGTAATCTTCATGCTCCTGCCGGAGCTTCGCGAGCGCCAGCCGGTTGTCCGCCTGTTCCTGATCGGCCATGTCTTCAAGTCCCCATATCGATCCGGGCTTGTGACCCGGCCCATCTTAATGCGCAAGCTCCTATCACCAAACCATATTAACTGGAAGTTAGCTGAGGTCACGAATTTGCCGCGCTCTTGTCATGAAAACTCCTTCGACAAACGGGGCAGATCGTGTCACACTTCCGTCGTAAACCTGAAGCTTCGGCCGATGGAGTGGCCGGAGCAGGCAATAAGGAAGGACATGCCACATGACCATCCAGGCTCATATAGCATCGCTTGAAAAGAAGCACGGCGATCTCGAGGAGGAGCTCCAGGCGATTCTTTCGTCTCCTTCGTCAGACGATCGGGAAATCGCAGAGCTTAAGCGTCGTAAGCTGCGTCTCAAGGACCAAATGCAGCGCCTCAAGGCGTCGACACGCCATTAAGGTCAGCTAAAAGAGCCAATCGCCGCGGATCTTGATTTGGAAATGATCCAGTAGCGGCACAAAAACCCAAATCTTCTGTTCTGGTCGTGGTTCATGCGGGCTGCGGCCAGAATTGTTTCCGGAGTTTCGTTTTCCAGCGCCAGCCCTCGCTGTGCCGTCTCAGAAGGGAAGGCCGTCCCAGAGCAGCTTGAAGCCGGCGAGCAAGGCGAGGCCATAGGTCATCGGATAAAAGGTTTCCGCCTTGAGGTGCTTGACGATCGCCGCTCCCAGAATGGTCGAGACGAGCGCCACCGGCAGAAGCGTTGCCGACAGGCCGAGATTATGCGTATCCAGCACGCCGAGGAAGAAATAAGGGATCACCTTCACCGCATTGACGATGGCGAAGAAGCGGATGCTGGCGCCGGTGTAGTTTTTCGGATCGAGCTGCATCGGCAGAACGTAAATCTGAAACGGCGGTCCGCCGGCATGGGCGACGAAACTGGCATATCCCGACAGTGATCCCCAGAATGTCGCCGCTGCCGGTCTGTGCGGCAGCGGGGCCGCGACCGTGCCGCGCCGGCCATAGACCTGCCAGAAATAGCGGGCGGCGAAGAGGATGGTTGCCGATGCGATGACCACCTTCAATGCATCATCGGAGACGTAGGCCGACGTCGCCCAGCCAAGGGCAATGCCGACCATCCCGCCGGGCATGATCATCAGCAGTGTTTTCGGGTCGTTGTATTTGCGCCATGACCAGAGCGCGACAGCATCCATCAGAATAAGGATCGGCAGGAAAATCGCCGCGGCCTGCACAGGGTCGACCGCCAGCGACATGAGCGGAACGCCCATCAGGCCGATGGCGCCGCCGATCCCGCCTTTCGACAGGCCGACAAGCATGACTGCCGGGACGGCAGCGAGGAAAAACGAGAGACTGGGCAGATCTATCATCAGGCGGGATACTGGTGGTGGTTGATCCTTCAATCTGTCCGGTCTATCGAATTGCGCAAAGGAAAACGAGTGCGGATGCAGGGTGATCGACAGTCAGGTCGCCGCTCCGCCCTGAAAACGGGAAGAAACATGACCGAACCTGAAGACCGCTGCCGCCTCGTGCTGATCGTGCCTGACGAGGCCGATGCAGAACGTCAGGCAAGCCAGTTGCAACAGGCGCTTTCCGGCGGCGACGTCGCCTCCGTTATCCTGCCGCAATACGGGCTCGACGATCAGGCGTTCCAGAAGCGCGCCGAAGCGCTGGTGCAGATCACCCAGGATGCGGGGGCTGCCGCCATCATTTCCGGCGACAGCCGGGTTGCCGGCCGCGCGAAGGCCGACGGGCTCCACATGGCGGGTTCGCTGGAGGAACTTGGCGAGGCGATCGAGAAATTCACCCCGAAGATGATCGTCGGAGCCGGCGGCGCGACGGAGCGTCATGCGGCGCTGGAGATCGGCGAATTGCGGCCGGACTATATTTTCTTCGGTCGTTTCGATGGGGACATCAAGCCGGAAGCGCATCCGAAGAATGTGGCGCTTGCCGAATGGTGGGCGTCGATGATCGAAATTCCCTGCATCGTCATGGGCGGCAGTGATGCCGAATCGGTCGTTGTGGTTGCCGAGAGCGGCGCGGAATTCGTCGCCCTGCGCGATGCCGTGTTCGCCAGCGCCGATGGCCCGGGCGCAGCCGTTGCCAAGGCCAATGCATTGCTCGACGAAAAAGCGCCACGGTTTGAGGGTTGATGGTCGCATGCCATCGACGATAAGCCTGTTTCGCCCTTCGGTTAAAGTGATGACTGCACTGCTGGTTTCAGCAGTCGCGGCAACCTGCGCGCACGCCCAGTCCAGTCGGGCAGTGACCCGCCCGGTCGGGCCCGATGCGGGCAAGATGGAACGGCAGCAGCAGCCGGACGGCATCGTGCCGTCAGGTGGCGTTGAGCTTTATCGGCGGATGGGGGCTGCATTGCCTGCTCCGCCGGAGGAAAAGCCGTATGACGGCAAGGTCGACGAGGCCTATGGCGCCTATCAGCGCGGCATGTATGTGACGGCGATGAAGCTCGCTCTCGAACGGGCACAGCAAGGGGACGCGCCCGCGCAGACCCTGGTCGCGGAAATGATGACGAAGGGATACGGGATCGCCCGTGACCCCAAGGGAGCCGCGTTCTGGTACGGTCAGGCTGCCGAAGGCGGCGATGCCGCCGCGATGTTCCAGTATGCGCTTATGCTGATGACGGGCCGTGATGTTCCCGCCGACAAGGCAAAAGCCGACGACTACATGCGTCGCGCGGCGGAGGCCGGGAATTCGGCTGCCCAGTTCAATTGGGGCCAGACCCTGATTGCAGACAATCCCGGTGAAAAGGGCATGGAACTGGCGCTGCCATTCTATGAAAAATCCGCCAGCCAAGGCGTAGCCGATGCGCAATATGCCGTTGCGCAACTCTACATGTCGCTGAGGGAAGTTGCGCCGACGAAAAAGGCGCAGGCGCGTGACTGGATGTTACGTGCAGCCAAGGCCGGTTATGATACCGCCCAGCTCGACATGGGCATCTGGTTCGTCAATGGCGTCGGTGGCGAGCGGGATTACGACAAGGGCTTCGAATGGCTGAAGATCGCGGCCATGCGCGGCAATGTCGTTGCGCAGAACAAGCTCGCCTATCTCTACATCAACGCGCTCGGCACACGGCCCAATCCGGTGGAAGCCGCCAAGTGGTACGTGCTCTCCCGGCGCGCAGGCCTGCAGGATGCCGGGCTCGAGGACTTCTATCTCGGGATCAACGAAGACCAGCAGAAACAGGCGATCGATGCGGCCAACAAGTTCCGGCGGAATTAATTCTGCAACGCCTGGAGCGCGAAAAGTGCGCCGCGGATGATGAAGCCGTGGGCCACTGCCAGGGTCAGTATGACCAGCAGCCATATGGCGGTGTAGAGACCTGGCCGATCAAGTGCCTTCGGATTGATCGTTGGCGACACGATGAAGACGGCTATGGCAAACAGCATCGCGCCTGGCAGAAGGAAGAGCGCGATTGCCGGGCGCGCATAATTGTCCGGGGTGCCTGTCAGGTCGAAATGGATCGGCAGCATCGTGTCGGCCGGTATAGCAGTCCACAGGCCCACGGACAAAAAGGTCATGGTGATGAGCATGCCGAGGCTGATAAAGAGGGGGATGGGCATGCGCATGGGGGTGTCTCCTGTGTGTGCTCAGCCTCCTTTCGCAGGCCCTGACGCGAATGACAACACTGCCGTTTGACCGCACGACTTGAATTTACCGGCAATTTGTGGTCTTGAAGCCGCCCAATCAACAAAATCAGTATCGCCCGCTCTCCGCTCAGCCGGTCTCTGCGGCTCAAGGATTCCGAAATGGCCCGTTCAGCACTTCTCAATGTCATGGTGCAGGCTGCCCTCAAGGCAGGCAAGTCGCTTACCAGAGATTTCGGTGAGGTGCAGAACCTGCAGGTTTCCGTCAAGGGACCGAGCGACTTCGTCTCCCAGGCTGATCTGAAGGCCGAGAAGATCGTCCGCGACGAATTGATGAAGGCCCGCCCGACCTATGGCTTCCTCGGCGAAGAGGGCGGCGAAGAGAAGGGCACCGACGGCGCGCATCGCTGGATCGTCGATCCGCTCGACGGCACGACCAACTTCCTGCACGGCATTCCGCAATTCGCGGTTTCGATCGCGCTGGAGCGCAATGGCGAAATCGTTGGCGGCGTGATCTTCAATCCGGCGACCGACGAACTCTACACCGCCGAAAAGGGTGGTGGCGCGTTCCTCAACGATCGCCGTATCCGCGTCGCCGCCCGCCGCGTTCTCTCCGACTGCGTCATCGGCTGCGGCATTCCGAATCTCGGCCGCGGCAATCACGGCAAGTTCCTTGTCGAACTGCGCCACGTCATGGGCGAAGTTGCAGGCGTTCGCCGCGCGGGCGCTGCGGCTCTCGATCTGGCCTATGTCGCTGCCGGTCGTCTCGACGGCTTCTGGGAAGCTGAACTTTCGCCCTGGGATATGGCCGCAGGCCTGCTCCTCATTCGCGAAGCCGGTGGTTTCGTTTCCGACATGAAGGGCGCCCAGAACATGTTCGAGGCCCGCAACGTGATTGCCGGTAACGAACTGATCCGCAACGCGCTGGTCGAAGTCGTCAACCGTCCGGTTCCGACACGCTGATAATATCGAGGAAAAACAGTGCGCGCTAATCAATAGCGCACTGTTTTCCAGTGTCTGCACACTTCAATTCGTCGCAATTTTCCACTAGCCTCCGCTCAACTTAGCGGAGTCGAGGCGTATTATGGCGAATGCGACGGTGGATGATCTGGACGAGTCCGAAACGGGACGCGGGGGCTACAAGCACAAGCTTTCCAATCCTGCATCGTTTCTCTGGACGATGCTCATCTTCCTCATCCTCGTCGGTTTCGTGGCCTCGATCCTTTATCGGCAGGCCGCGCACGCGTTCCAGACCAATCCCGGCCTGAACGGGCTTATTCTCGGCGTTCTGGCGATCGGCATCCTGCTCGTCTTCGTGCAGGTGATCAGCCTTGCGCGGGAAGTCGGCTGGTTCAATTCCTTCCGCGCCGCTGGCGGTGATGCCGACAAGGTAGGGCGTGAGCCGCGGCTTCTGGCACCGATGCGCACACTGATCGGGCGTCGCCGCAAGGTGAACCTGTCGACCGTCGCCTACCGTTCCATTCTCGATTCGATCGGTACGCGGCTGGACGAATCGCGTGATACCTCGCGTTATCTCATCGGCCTTCTGGTTTTCCTCGGCCTGCTCGGCACCTTCTGGGGATTGATCGAAACGATCGGCTCGATCAGTGACGTGATCGGAGCGCTGGATCCATCGTCCAACGGATCGAACGATATTCTTGCCGCCATCAAGACCGGGCTGGCACAGCCGCTTGCCGGCATGGGCACGGCGTTTTCGTCGTCGCTGCTCGGTCTATCGGGCTCGCTTATCCTCGGTTTCCTCGACCTGCAGGCCGGTCGCGCGCAGAACCGGTTCTACACCGAGCTGGAAAACTGGCTCTCCTCCGTGACCGATGTCGGTTATGACGGTCCGATCTCGGACGGTGCGTCGAATGGTTCGCTGGACGAGATCAAGGCTCTGACCGTCGAATTACGCAAGCTTGTCGCCACGCAGTCGCACGCGAAGTCCAATCCTGAAGGCGGCGGCGACCGTTCCATGGCTGCCATGGCCAATCTGGCGGAAGGCATTCAGGGGCTGGTGAAGAACATGCGCAACGAGCAGCAGATGCTGCGCGACTGGATCGAGGCGCAGCAGGAAGAATCGAAGGCCATGCGCCGTACCCTCGACCGGCTTTCCGACAAGATCGCGGCCGAAAAGACCGGGTCCGAAAAGACTGGGGGGAAATAAGCGATGGCGCTCGCCAAGAACCGCCGTCGCGAACGTACAGTCGATTTCTGGCCGGGTTTCGTGGATGCGCTGTCCACGCTTTTGCTCGCCATCATGTTCCTGCTGACGGTCTTCGTGCTGGCGCAGTTCCTGCTCAGCCGCGAAATTACCGGCCGCGACGAGGTGTTGAACCGGCTGAACAGCCAGATCGCCGAACTGACCAACCTTCTGGCGCTGGAAAAAAGCGGCAGCCAGGATCTGGAGGATCAGCTCGCCAATCTGCAATCCTCGCTGGCTGCGGTGGAAAGCGATCGTTCGCGCCTGCAGCAGCTCCTCAATGACGGAGCGGGTGCCAGTTCCGCCGCCGATGCGAAGGTTGGCGAACTGACCAGCGAGCTGAACAACCAGCAGCAGATCAGCCAACGCGCCGCGAGCCAGATCGAGTTGCTGAACCAGCAGATCGCAGCTTTGCGCGCCCAGATCGCCGCTGTCGAGCAGGCGCTGCAGGCATCCGAGGCGAAAGACGCAACCTCGCAGGCGCAGATCTCCGATCTCGGCCGACGCCTCAACGTCGCTCTTGCCGCTCGGGTGCAGGAACTCAACCGGTATCGTTCCGATTTCTTCGGCCGGCTGCGCGAGATCCTGTCCGACCGTGAGAATATCCGCATCGTCGGTGACCGTTTCGTCTTCCAGTCGGAAGTGCTCTTCCCGGTCGGCGGCAGCGAGCTGGACGATGCCGGGCGGGGCGAGATGGACAAACTCGCCATGGCTCTGCTTGAACTCGCCAAGGAAATACCGGCGGAGATCAACTGGGTGCTCAGGGTCGACGGTCACACCGATAACTCACCGCTTTCCGGTGCGGGCCGTTATCGCGACAACTGGGAGCTTTCATCCGCTCGTGCGACATCGGTCGTGAAATATCTGATTTCGAAGGGCGTTCCCGCCAATCGTCTGGTCGCGGCAGGTTTTGGTGAATTCCAGCCGATTGCGCCGGGCGATACGCCGGAAGCGAAGTCGCAGAACCGCCGCATCGAGCTGAAATTGACGGAACGCTGATAATGACTTCGGTAAAACGGGATTTAAGCGCCCTGATCAAGGCGGTGGCGGATACGCCGCGCCGTGACAACAGCGCCTATCATCAGGCGCTTGCCGAGGCGCGCGAAATGTTCGATCAGGCGGAAGCCGCCCTCGGCGGCCCGGTGAGGATCAAGACCAAGACCAAGCTGAAGCCGAACGGCAAATATGTGGTGAAATGGGTGTTCGAGCGGGCCGAGTGAGGCCCGTATCCTCAGGCCGTATAGTGGCCTGATGTAAAGCCCAGTCTCTCCAGACCGCGACGCACTTCCGGCGCCTTCATGAACAGGCTCCACAGAAGACCGGAGCGGTGGTTCTCGATCATGGCGACGATCGGTCCCTGGTCGATGGCGATATAGGTCGGCGCCAGCCAGTCGATGGCCGGGGCAAAAGCGTCGACGAAGCCGAAACTGCCGAACAGTTTTCCATCCTCGTAACGGATCATGGCGCGCAAGGCCTCTTCCGATTCTTTCGGCAGGAAAGGGAAGCTCGACAGGGCCGCGGTCGGGGCGATGGCGCCCATGTCGGATGTCGGCGAGTTGGCATTGTAGCCATTCGGCGCTTCGGATGCGGTCAGCCCCCAGACATCGTATTGCTCGTAGGCCGGGATGCTGAGGCAATAATCCCTATTGATCTTCGTATGCGCCACCGCCTGCTGCCAATAGTCGGCGTAGCGATCCGAAAGGCCGCGCGGATCGAGCCCGCAGAAGGAATATTGGGAGAGGAAAAGCGGCCCGCCGAGCGGCTCGCCGAGCGGAAGTTTCGTGCCGAAATAGCTCTCGCCGTTCTTCATCGCGACGGAGCGCGCCCAGCCCAAATGATAGTTTTCCGGCTTGATCGGATGCGTGTCGGAGCCAGCTGCCAGCACATAGGCCGAAAGCGCCTCGTTCCATCCGAGAATCGGAAGGTTCATCGTCCAGTTATGGACCGGGCTCCAGTGCCAATACAGCGGACCGTCATCGCGGCCACGAGTGAACCAGTCCCACTCGACCTCGTTAAACAGCCGCGTCACGGTTGCCCGCAAAGCCTGTTCTTTTTCGGTCGATCCGGTGAAATATTCCCTGGCGCAGATCAGGCCCTGGAGCAGCAGCATGGTTTCCACCAGGTCGCCCGCGTCGTCATATTGCGAGAATTGCACCGTCTCGCTGCTGGCGCCGTCGACCATATGCGCAAAGGCACCATGATAGCGCGTGGCAAGCATCAGCCGATCGAGGATAAGCGATATCCGGTCCAGCGCTTCTGCCCGTTCGATCCAGCCGCGCTCGGCGGCCACGATGATCGCCATCACGCCGAAACCGGTGCCGCTGATCGAAACCATGTTGGTGGCGATCGCGCCGTTTACCCAGCGCTTGTCGTAGATCAGCTTGCTGTCGGCGTGGGCGCCTTCCCAGAAATACAGGAAGGTCTGATACTGAACACTGTCCAGCAATGTGTCGAGCGGGGCATTCGGGTCCAGTGGCTCGACGATCATGCAGTCCCATTCCTGTTTATCGGTCAGATAGCGCTTGCGCTGCGCTGTTCCAGATCATGGAACTGCAGGCGCGCCAGCTTGGCGTAAAGGCCACCCTTGGCGACGAGGCTCTGGTGGGTCCCTTCTTCGACAATGCGACCGTCTTCCAATACCAGAATTCTGTCAGCCTTAAGGACGGTGGCGAGGCGATGGGCGATGACGAGCGTCGTGCGGTTTTCCATCAGCCCGTCCAGCGCGCGCTGAACCAGCGTCTCGCTTTCGGCATCGAGCGCGGAGGTTGCTTCATCGAGAAGCAGAACGGGCGCGTTTTTCAGGATCGCGCGGGCAATCGCGATGCGCTGGCGCTGGCCGCCGGAGAGCGTGATGCCGCGCTCGCCCGCCATGGTGTCGTAACCCTGGTCGAGCTTGGAGATGAACTCGTCGGCCTGGGCAGAGATGGCGGCGGCGCGGACTGCCTCGCGCGTGGCGCCCGGCATGCCGAAGGCGATGTTGTCGTGGATCGACGCGGCAAAGATCGTCACGTCCTGCGGCACGATTGCCAGACGCGAGCGGATGTCTTCGAGGCGACCTTCACGAAGATCGACCCCGTCGAGTTTCACCGAGCCGGTCTGCGGATCGTAGAAACGCATCAGCAGCGAGAATATCGTGCTCTTGCCGGCGCCTGAGGGGCCGACGATCGCGACTGTCTCGCCGGCTTTGACATTGAAGGACAGGCTGTTGAGCGTGATGGCGCTGACGCGGGCGGGATAAGCGAAGGAAACCTGATCGAATTCGACTTCGCCACGGGCAGGTGCCGGCAGGGCAACCGGCTGTTCCGGATCCTGAACAGCCGGGATTTCGTGCAGCAGTTCCGTCAGGCGCTCGGCGGCACCTCCGGCGGCCGAAAGTTCGCCCCATACCTCGGAAAGCTGGCCGAGCGAGCTGGCAGCAATCACCGAATAAAGCACGAACTGGCCAAGCGTGCCGGCGCTCATTTCACCGGCAAGCACGCTCTGGGCGCCATACCACAACACGCCGACGATCGAGCCGAAGACGAGGAGGATGGCAAAGCCGGTCAGAAGCGCGCGCGAGCGGATTGCGACGCGGGCGGCATCATAGGCGTTTTCGACAGCACCGGCATAACGGTCGCTTGCCATCTCTTCGCCACCGAAGGCCTGGATGGTGCGGGTGGCGGCAACGGTTTCCGAGGCGAAAGCGGAGCTTTCCGCCAACGTGTCCTGTGCGGCGCGCGAGCGGCGGCGGACATTGCGGCCGAAACCGACGATCGGAAAGACGATGACGGGGATGGCGCCAAGCACCATGACGGAGAGCCACGGGCTGGTATAGATCATCATGCCCATCGCGCCGAGACAGAGGATGGTGTTGCGCAGCGCCTGGGAGGCGGCCGAACCGAAGGCGGACTTGATCTGGGTCGTGTCGGCGGTCAGGCGCGAGACGATCTCGCCCGACTGGTTGACGTCGAAGAAGGATGCGGAGAGGCGGGTGACATGGGCGAAGACTTCGCGTCTCAGGTCGGCCACGACCCGTTCGCCAATCGTGATGACGTAATAATAGCGCATGGCGCTGGCGAGCGCGAGAAGCACCGCGAGCAGGAGCAGCATGCCGAAATAGTTGTTGATGAAGCTGCCGTCGGCCGCCGCAAAACCATGGTCCACCATGCGGCGGACGGCGAGCGGTAGGGCAAGCGTCGTGGCGGCGGCAAGAACCAGAAAGAAAAGCGCCGAAGCAACCAGCCTTCGATACCGGGAGAGATAGGGGATCAGTCGGGCAAGGGGCTTGAGGCTGCGATTCTTCTTTTCGGTCTCAGACATGTCTGCCACGGGATCTCCTGCTTGCGCATCGTCATTTTTCACAATACGCGAACTCCAATATTTCAACGCTCGTCGCTCGCCATTGATGTCGAACAAAGAACGCTGCAAAGGCCCTCTTAACTTGGCCTTGCGGGTACTTGTGCTAGCCGCGACCTTCCTGTATAGGCTCCGCATCGAATTGGGAAGCCGTGACCGGACTGGTCTACGGCTTCATTGATTAAAGAGGGTCGGTGATCGCAAAAGCGGCATGGAGACCCCGCAGAGCAGGAATATCGACATGAAGGCTGACATTCATCCCGAATACCACAAGATCAAGGTCGTCATGACCGATGGCACCGAGTACGAGACGTTCTCGACCTGGGGTTCTGCCGGTGACACCATGAACCTGGAAATCGACCCGAAGTCTCATCCGGCCTGGACCGGCGGCAACCAGCAGCTGATGGACCGTGGCGGTCGCGTTTCCAAGTTCAACAAGCGTTTCGGCGGCCTCGGCCTCTAATTTCCGAATCGTTGACGGACTTTAAAAAAAGCCTGGCGCAAGCCGGGCTTTTTACGTTTGGTGTCACGGCAGGGCTGCGGGGCGTGTCATGACAAAAGACAAGAAATATGAGGATCTTCGCCGGGTGGCGATCATGGGCAATGGCGGCTCGGGCAAAACCTGGCTCGCGCGGCAACTATCCTTGTTGCTCGATCGCGCTCCCGTTCATCTGGACGATATCTATTGGCAACCCGGCCCGCATGGCAAAGGCATTGCCCGTGACAAGGCTGTCGTCATCGAGGAGATACGAGAGCTGTCGCTGACTTCCGGATGGATCATTGAAGGCGTCTATGGCTGGCTGATCAATGTCATCCTGCCGCGCACGACAACGCTGGTGTTTCTCGATCTGCCGGAAGACGAATGCATCGGCAATATCAAGGCGAGAGGCAAGCAGCGCGGAGAGAACGACGAGAGCTTCGAAGAACTCATCGACTGGGCGTCGAAATATCGGGAGAGGCGCAACAACTGGAATTCATTCGAAAGCCATCTGCGGATGTTCGAAGAGTTCCCCAACGAAAAAGTGCGGCTCAAAGGCCGCACCGAAGTTTTCGAGTATCTGGATAAGATGACTGCGCGTTGATCAGTTGCCGAACGCTGTCTGCAGCAGATCGAACTGTGCGCGTACGCCATTTTCGTTGTCCGGTGCGGCAACTGCGTCGGACGGACGATAGATCTCGCGGTCGAGAAGAGCGACGCGATTCTGCAGGCGCAGCGAACGCTCAACCAGATCGCGGAAACCTTCCGGAAGCTCGTTCCAGCCGGGAGCATTGCGGTCGACGTTAAAGCCGTCGAGGCGAACCTTGTTCTTCTCCGCGAGAACCTGATCCTTGGACATTTCGCCATTGTTGACGGCGCGCTGCAGGAGCAGCCAGGAAGCCATCTGCATCAGGCGGGTCGTCAGGCGCATCGATTCAGCTGCGTAAAGCACGGACGCGATACGCGGCAGGACCTTGGACGCGGCGCGGCCGGTTCCGTCGAGGTAAGTCGCAGTCTCTTCCACCAGGGACATGCCCTCGGTGTAAAGTGTCTTGAACTGCGAGGAATTCGCGGCACGGCCGGCGAAATTGACGGTATTCAAACCCTGTTCCTGCATGAATGTCATCCTGCTAACGCAATCACGATGAGGCAATGGCGGGATGTAGCGAAAAGTTCCATCGCCGCCCTCATTGACTTGAACATGATCTTTATAATGGAAATCCGCAAGGCGATTATTAAGGAAAGGTTAATACCCACAAGAAGCGGTAAACCGATGCGGATGTTCTTGTTTTGGAACAGATTTTCGCCAATCGCAAGAGGGGCTGCGAGACGCGCCTTCACGGGAAGGTAAGGCGGTTTTGAGGCGTGCCAAAAAAGAAGAGCCGCGGAAAGGCGGCTCTCAAGGTAAAACAGGGAGAAATCAGACCATTCGCCGGGTGGTGAAACTGTCTGAGTCCAGGAAGCCTGGACGGTCTGATAATGTCTGTTAATGATTAATATCCACTTAAAATCCCCAGGCTTTACTTGGGCATTTTCGGATCTTCTCACTTCTTGAAGAGACTGTCGGCGGCCATCCGGCCGGCCTGCTTCTTCTCTTTGTCCGCTTCCAGCCGTGCGATCTCTTCTCTTAGAAGGTCGATTCGGGCGTCGAGATCGCCCACCGACAGCATGGAAAGATCCGAGCCGATCTCGTGGGCGATCTTCTTTGCCGGGCGGTCATCGTCGAAAAATGTCATCCTCAGTTCCTCCGGTCTTCGGTCGCGCCTTCGGCCGGTGCCGCCCGCGGATCGAGCGCGATGCTTTCCGGCGTCGTCATCGGCGAGGTGGCGGCAGGGGCTACGGTATAGGCATCGCGATGCTCTGTCGGTACCGGTGCGCGCTGACGGCTGCGGATGATGGCGTAGGCGGTGATCAGAATATGCGCGATCGCGGTCACGAGAAAGAGCGCATAGGGCCCGGCCCAGGTCATCACTGGGCCGCCGAGTGTTGGGCCGATGATGGTGCCGATGCCGTAGAGCAGGAGCAGGCCGCCGGAGACCTTGACGAAGTCCTCCGCCGAGGCAAAGTCGTTCGCATGGGCAACGGCGATCGGATAAAGCGCGTTCGCTGCTGCACCATAGATCGCCACCAGCACGATAATGCTATAGGCGTCGGTCGGCCGCACCATGGCGACGACCAGTCCCGCCAGCGCGGCAGCTGCCGAAAGACCTGCCAGAACGTGGCGCCGGTCCATGCGGTCGGAGAGGCGGCCTGCGGGAAACTGCATGATCGCTCCAGCAAAAATGGTGATCGTCACCAGTGCCGCGACCGCTCCCTGGGAAAGGCCGGCGCGGCTGGCAAAGACCGCCGCCAGAGTGCCGTATGCGCCATTGGCGATGCCGATCAGCAAAATGCCGACGAAGGAGATGGGCGAGTTTCGAAACAGCCCTTTCAGGTCCAGCTTGGCGCGTTTCAGTGGCTGGGGCGAGGCGGCTTTCGATAAGGTCGTGGGAAGTGCGGCGATGCTGTAGAGGATGCCGCAGATCATGAACAGCGTCGTTGTCGTCACGTCGGAGAAGGGCACGAGCATCTGGCCGCCGACGACGCCGAAAAGCGTGATGGAAATGTAGAAGGAGAAGATCGTGCCGCGGCTTTCCGGGGTGGCTCTTTCGTTCAACCAGCTTTCGATGATCATCGAGGTACCGGCGGTGCAGAAGCCGGTGATGGCTCTCAAGATCAGCCAGGCGGTCTGATCGACGAACAGTCCGGTCAGAAGCACGTTCATGCAGATCAATGCGAGAAAGCCGGAAAAGGCGCGGACATGGCCGATGCGCCGCACCACATTCGGTGCCACAAAACAGCCGATGACAAAACCTGCGGCCCAGGTGGTCCCGAGAAGACCGAGCGTCTCGTTGGAATAACCTTCCAACGACCCTCTCAAGGGCAGGAGCAGACCTTGAAGGCCGTTGCCGAGGAAAAGAAAAAGCGTTCCGGTTAAAAGGGCGAGGACGGGAAGCAGGTTTCGTCTCATCGTCTCACAAATGGGTTCGTGTCAAACAATCAATGGCATCGTTTCCTGTCGCCGGACGTGTTGCGCCGCAGCGACTGGAACGGTAACGAGGATCGGGGCTCGCTGTTGATTTGTTTGCCCCTCCCAAAGCCTATCTGTGGTGACGTTTAAAAATGTCCACCCTGTGGCGGAAAGCGAAAAGATCGCAGCAGGGTGAACAATGACAAAAGCAATCTCCATCCTGCTTATGCTTGCCATGGTCGTGCAGATCATAAAGCCGCTGGGCTTTCCGGGGCTCAAGCGCCGCATGGACTTCTGGAAGCTCGCGGTGCTGGCTTTCGTGATCTGGACGATCGCGCTGCTCGGACGGGATTTCTTCTGATCAGCACTCCACGCTGCCGCGCATGACGAAGACCGAACGGCCGCTGATCCGCACATCGGTCACCTTGCCCTGCTGCTTGGTGACATCGAGTTCGATGATGCTCCTGCGGCCCATCTCGACGCCCTGTTCGATGGTCAATCGGGTGCGAATATCGGCTTCGGCCATGTTGGCGACCAGATAGGCGGCAAGCGCTCCGGATGCGCTGCCGGTCGCCGGATCTTCCGGCACGTCATCGAGCGGGGCGAACATGCGGGCACGGATATGGTCCGGCCGCGACGGATCGCGAACATAGAGAAACACGGAAAAACCGAGGCCGTCGCCGGGATGGCGGGCGACGGCTTCACGGAAGGTGGCCAGGTCCGGCAGGGCGCGACCGAGAGCGTCGAGGCTGTCCAATTCTGCCAGGACGAAACCGAGGCCCACCGAGGCGAAGACCGGCTCATGCCGATCGGTGCGGACATTGGCGGTGTCTATCGCGACGCAACGGGCGACGAGTTCCGCCGAAACGGTCTCACCGATCTCAAGAGGCTTCGGCGCACGGATCGAGGCAGCTGCAACGATCCCGGCTTCGCGCTTCAATTCGACCTCGACGATGCCGGCTTTTTCCTCGAAGCGGAGTTTGTCGCCGAGCGGTTTGCCGAACAGGTTCGGCTGCTGGCCGAGAACGTAGGCGGTGCCGACATTCGGGTGGCCGGCGAAGGGGACTTCCAGCGTCGGCGTGAAGATGCGCACGTGGGCGTCGTTTGATGCATCTTCCGGCGGCAGCACGAAGGTGCTTTCCGAATAGCCGAATTCGGTGGCGATCTTCTGCATCTGCTGCGAGGTCAGGCCACGTGCATCGGTGATGACGGCAAGCGGATTGCCGGTGAAGCGTTCGGCGGTGAAGACATCGACGGTGACGAATTCGACGGTCGGCATGGGGGCATCCTCCAGTGATGAGGGACGATGCTTAAGCGGCTGCGGTGCGGCTCACCAGTCAAACTTTGTGATGGTATCAATCAACGGAAAAACCGCGCCGTTGCCGACGCGGTTTTCTCCCTCCCTGCAGCATCCGCGCTATCAAGCTGCGGACCGGCTGCAATGGTTTCGGTGAGAAGGCCTAGATCAGGCGGCCTTCTCAAGATCCTTCTTCCAGGTGCCCTTGGCGGCGAGCGTGTTCATCTCGGCGCGGTGCTGGAAGGCACGCTGGCCGGCTGCCACGTTCTCGGTCTTGCCGCCCCAGGCCTTGAGCGCCGTTTCCTGCAGCGCGCGGCCGTAGGAATAGGTCAGCTTCCAGGGCAGGTCGTAACCGGCGACCATGGCCGACAGGTGAGCAGTTGCCTCTTCAGACGTCTGGCCGCCCGACAGGAAGGCGATGCCCGGTACCGAAGCCGGTACGGTTGCCTTGAGAACCTTGACGGTGCGCTCGGCAACTTCCTCGACGGAAGCCTTGCGGGCCTTGATGCCGTCGATGACCATATTCGGCTTCAGCACCATGCCTTCGAGGTCGACGCGAGCGTCGAACAGGTCGGCGAATACGGTCTGCAGAACGTGCTGGGTCACTTCGGCGCAGCGGTCGATGTTATGGTCGCCGGGCGTGCCGTCCATCATCACTTCCGGCTCGACGATCGGCACGATGTCGGCCTGCTGGCAGAGTGCCGCATAACGGGCGAGAGACTGCGAGTTGGCCTTGATCGAACCCCAGCTCGGACGCTGGTCACCGATGGTGATGACGCCGCGCCACTTGGCGAAACGCGCACCGGCTTCGCGATATTTGCGAAGGCGCTCGTAAAGGCCATCGAGGCCTTCGGTGATGAATTCATGCGGGTGAAGGGCCATCGGCTTGGCGCCGATATCGACCTTGATGCCCGGGATGGAGCCGGCGCCGGTGATGAGGTCGACGAACGGGGTGCCGTCGGCTGCCTTCTGATAGAGGGTTTCCTCATAAAGGATGACGCCGGAAATGCAGTTCTTCATCGCGGATTCGGTGCGGAAGAGCATCTCGCGATAGTCGCGGCGGCTATCCTCGGTGGACTCGATCCCGATGCTATCGAAGCGCTTTTTGATCGTTCCGGTGGACTCGTCGGCGGCCAGAAGGCCCTTGCCGTTCGATACCATCTTGATTGCAATATCTTCCAGACGTTCGGTCATTTGTCGATCTCCAACACTTGATATCTGAGGCGATAACAGATGTAGGGCGGAAGTAAATCCATGGCTAAATATTTGAAACGATTGAATTCAATTCAATCGTTTAAAACATCTAAATATTTTAAATGGGTCTTGAAACGCGAATGCGCGGAGCCATGTCCGCGCATTCTGGTTGTGGTCGAGCTGTGGATAAACAGCGATCAGGCGGTCTTGGAAAGGACTGCCACGCCGGGCAGCTCCTTGCCTTCCATCCATTCGAGGAACGCGCCGCCTGCCGTCGAGATATAGGTGAAGTCGTCGACAACGCCTGCGTGGTTGAGGGCTGCGACCGTGTCGCCGCCACCGGCGACGGAGGTCAGCTTGCCGGCCTTGGTCTGGGCGGCTGCGAATTTGGCGGCGGCAACGGTTGCCGCGTCGAAAGGCGTGATTTCGAAAGCGCCGAGCGGGCCGTTCCAGACGAGCGTCGAGGCCTTGCCGATCCATTGGTTGATGGCTTCGACCGACTTCGGACCGACGTCGAGGGCCATGGCGTCCGCCGGGATGGCGTCGATGGCAACGGTCTCGTTGGCGGCATTGGCCTTGAACTCACGGGCGACGACGGCGTCGACCGGAAGAACGATGGCGCAACCGGCGCTTTCTGCTTCGGCCATGATCGCCTTGGCGGTGTCGCCGAGATCATGTTCGCAGAGCGACTTGCCGACATTGATGCCCTTGGCCGCGATGAAGGTGTTGGCCATGCCGCCGCCGATGACGAGTGCATCGACCTTCTTCACGAGGTTCTGCAACAGATCGATCTTGCTCGACACCTTGGCGCCGCCAACGATGGCAACAACCGGACGGACAGGCGCGCCGAGACCCTTTTCCAGCGCTTCGAGTTCGGCCTGCATGGTGCGGCCGGCATAGGCGGGAAGGTGGTGGGCAAGGCCTTCGGTCGAGGCGTGGGCGCGGTGGGCGGCGGAGAAGGCGTCGTTGACGTAGATATCGCCGTTTGCGGCAAGCGCTTGCGTGAATTCCGCGTCGTTCTTTTCCTCGCCCTTGTGGAAGCGGGTATTTTCGAGCAGCAGGATATCGCCGTCCTTCATCGAGCCGACGGCCTTTTCAGCGTCCGTTCCGATGCAGTCTGCGGCAAACAGGATCTTGGTGCCGAGGACTTCATTGACGGCCGGGATGATCAGCGACAGCGACATGTCGGCGACCGGTTCACCCTTGGGGCGACCGAAATGGGCGAGCAGAATGACCTTGGCGCCCTTTTTCGACAGTTCAAGGATCGTCGGGGCAACGCGCTCGATGCGGGTCTTGTCGGTCACCTTTCCATCGGCAACCGGCACGTTGAGATCGACGCGTACGAGAACGCGCTTGCCTGCGAGGTTGCTGATGTCGTCAATGGTCTTGAATGCCGGCATGGGCTAATCCACTCCTTGAGTGCTGAAATAGGACCGAACGCCCCTTAAAGCGTCCGGCCGCTGAAACTGCGCGGACCATACTATGACTGCGGCCCGACGCAAGGGCACCAAGAGCCGCAGCAGGCTGTCGACTATAAAGCCTAATGCCCTTGTGGCGGCACCGGCTTGCCACGGTATTTGCGGATGAGATCGCGCACACGGTGGGCGATCTCGCGCATGTTGATGAAGATCGGCAGGTTGGTGGTCGGTTCGACCGGCTCCAGCGATACGCCGATGGAGCGGATGTGGTTGAGTTCGTCGACCTCGCGGACGATCAGGATGATCGAGCCGAAGCGCATGCGGTCGGCATATTCGGCCTTGCCTCCGAGCCGGGCGATCAGCAGTTCCCCGACGGTCAGGCTCTGTTCGGCGGCGGAAAGAAGGCCGGGACCATAGGCTGCATCGAGCTCCTTGGCGGGGCGGGTGGGCGAGATGGCGAAGGCGCCGAAGAATTCCTCGTCATTATCATCCACCGGCGCGCGCGCGGCAAACACGCGGTCGAGCAGCTTGATGTAGGTGGGGCCGACAAAGAGGTAGACCTGATCGCCTTCCCGCAGTCTGCCGGCATATTGGTAACGGATGCTCTTGCCGTCGCGAATGACAAGCGAGGGCATGGCCCATCGGGGGATGCGCTCGCCACGCAAGATCGGGCTGTCCTTGATGACCTTGTAGGAAATCAGTTCATGCTGGGCCGCACCCGGCAGATCCAGCTCGATCTTTTCCACGGCGCCCATGCGCGGTGGAATGATGAGACCCAGCCGTGTCGCCACCGGCTTGATCGTCCAGCCCTGCAGGCAGAGCGAGACCAGAACGATGATGAAGGCGACATTGAAGAAGAGTTCACCGTTTTCGACGCCGCTCAGGATCGGCATGATCGCGAGCAGGATGGAGACGGCGCCGCGCAGGCCGACCCAGGCGACGAAGCCGATTTCCTGCTGGGTGAAGTCGAAGGGAAGCAAGCTCAGCCAGACGGCGATCGGCCGCGCGGCGAAAATGAGGAAGAGCGCAAGGCCGATCGCGGGCAGGAAGATGCTGGGGAATTGCGACGGCGTGGCGAGCAGGCCGAGCACGAGGAACATGATGATCTGGGCAAGCCAGGTCAGGCCCTCGTTGAAACGCATGATCTGCTGCTTGGCGAACATCTTGCGATTGCCCGCATACATGCCGGCGACATAAACGGCGAGAAAGCCGCTGCCGCCCATTGCGCCGGTAAAGGCGAAGACGAGCAGCGCCAGCGTCAGGACGAAGATCGGAGCGAGGCCGCGATCGGAGGTGAAGCGGTTGAGGATCGCGACGATCATCATGCCGCCGAGTATGCCGAAAATGACGCCCAGCCCCATTTCCTCGAAGAAGGTGAGGAAAAAATGCAGGTCGATGCCGGAAAGACGCTGGCCGGTGCCGATCAGTTCGGCAATCGCGATCGTCAGGAAGATCGCCATCGGGTCGTTGGTGCCGGATTCGACTTCTAGCGTCGATCGCACCTTGTCGCGGATGTTAATGCCGCCGATGCGCAGAAGGAAGAAGACCGCTGCCGCGTCGGTCGAGGCGACGATCGAGCCGAGCAGCAGTCCTTCGAGCCAGCCGAGGTCGAGCAGCAAGGCCGCCGCGAAGGCGAAGATGCTGGCGGTCAGAAGTACGCCGACGGTTGCCAGGGTGATGGCCGGAACGGCGGCGATCTTGAAGGAATGGATCGGGGTGATGAAGCCGGAATCGAACAGGATGACGGCCAGGGCCAGCGATCCCAGCATGAAGGTGAAGGGGTAGTTGGAAAACTGGATGCCGAGCCCGTCGACGCCGGCAAGGAGGCCGATCGACAGGAAGACGAGAAGCAGCGGAGCGCCGAAACGGAAGGCGAGAAGGCTGGAGAAGGCGGATACCAGCACAAGAAGCGTGCCGATCAGCAATACGATATAAAACGCCTCCAAAGGCCCCGACCTCTTTGTTTGCCGCTTTGCTCTCGGCTCGGGCAGCGCATGATTGTCGCGAAACCGTTTCAGCGTCGCGGATCGTGTGTCGGAGCGGGGGCAGATCCGGCAAAAGCCGGAGCGAATCGTTACGGTGAACGATTAGGCGGGAACAATTCCGGCAAGAGAAGGGCAGGGCGGAAAAAAGACGGACTCATCCCTTGGTGCTTTCAGCTTTTTCAAAGATCGGAGAGCCCACACGAATGCAGAACCTCATCTAGTTTTTAGTCTGTGGCTCCGCATTCGCGTGGCCTTCGGCGTTTTTTCGGGGCTTCCGGCCCCGACGGGTGATCCTCTCGCCTCGCTGCATGTGGTTTCCCACACTTGGACGGCTCAACCGAACCCGGCATGGCTGCCGGGGGGAGGCTTGATAGGGAAAGGTTGTCCCTTCCCATGCATTTCACCCCTTCCGCTTTTGCCGCACGTTACGGTTCAAACGAAAGCGCCGGCCCCCGCCTGCCCACGAACGTCTCGCGAAACACTCCGGCGACGGAGACGGGGGGATTGTAGGCATGAGTTTCGAGGTCGGGGATAATGGATGAGCTAAGATATTGATTCCGCGTGCGGGGACCGTTCTGGCGTCCACATGGATTGTGGGGCCTGATGGATCTCGGCTGCATTTTCGCGCGTCGTTGAAGGTCTAAGAAAAGCGTGTTGCTTTGGCCGGAAGGTGAGCAGGATCCCGGTTAAGCGCTCGACGGCTATCGCGTCATGAATTATCTATAATTCATGACGACAGCCAAATCAGACACAATCGCCTCCCGTATCAGCCGGGAGCTTGCCGAGCGGATCGTGACCGGCGTGATCGCTGCCGGTGCAAGGCTCAGACAGGATCACATTGCCGACGAGTTCGGCGCCAGCCATGTGCCGGTGCGCGAGGCGTTTCGGCGGCTGGAGGCGCAGGGGCTGGTCGTCAGCGAGCCGCGTCGAGGCGTGAGGGTCGCGGGCTTCAGTCTCGACGAGGTGAAGGAAGTGGCCGAAATGCGCGCCGCGCTGGAGGTGCTGGCGCTGCGTCATGCCGTGCCGCATCTGACAAGGGCCATTCTGGATGCCGCCGAGGCGGCCAACCATGCCGGTGAAAAGGCGGTCGACGTGCAGGCCTGGGACGAGGCGAACCGAAGCTTTCATCGATTGATCCTCAGCCCTTGCGGCATGCCGCGCCTGTTGAAATCCATCGACGATCTGCAGGTCGTCAGTGCCCGATTGCTGTTTTCAGGATGGCGGGCCGAATGGGAGGCGCCGACCGATCGAGATCATCGCGCCATCCTTTCCGCGCTTCGGGTCGGAGATGTGGAGCAGGCGGCTGCGGTTCTTGCACGGCATGTGCAATGGGTCGGTCAAAGCCCTCGCAAGGGCTAAAATTTCCTCGCAATTTCAACGGGTTTTGCTCGCCGTGAATTTCACGGCTTGTCAATCCGTGCGTTCTATGGAGTCATTAGCTATAGATTCTAATAATTATCTATAATTTGGAGAGTCCTATGAACTACGCTTCCACTCGTTCTGCCAGGCCCGCGTTCAGCCCGCTTGACCTCCAGAATGCCCCGCTCGCCTTGCGCGGCCTGGCCGTTGTCCTCGGCACCGGTATCCTGGCCGCAGCGTCTTATGTTTCGGTGCCGATGATACCTGTGCCGATCACTATGCAGACCCTTGCGGTTACGCTGATCGGCGCGCTTTACGGCTGGCGTCTGGGTGCGGCGACGGTTGTCGCGTGGCTTGCCGAAGCTGCAATGGGCATGCCGGTTCTGGCTGGCGGAGCTGGAGGCCTTCAATCTTTCGCAGGGCCAACGGCCGGTTATCTCTTTTCCTTCCCCGTCATTGCTGCGTTGACCGGTTTTCTCGCGGAAAAGGGCTGGAACGGTCACCGGCCGCTTCTGGCCTTCGTCGCCATGATGCTCGCCAATCTTCTGTGCCTTGTTATCGGCGGTATCGTTCTGGCCTTCATGATCGGGGCGCAGAAGGCTTTTCTGTTCGGAGTGCTGCCTTTCCTCGTCGGCGCCGGGTTGAAATCCGCGCTCGGCGCGGCGATCCTGCGTCTGCTGGCGCGAGGTAGGACCAAGCCTGCGGCATGACGGTTCGGCTGAGACCGCATCATCTCCTTTGCCTGCTCACCTACGTGGGCAAAGGATATACGCCGGGTTTCGTCGCCAATTACGACCGGATCGCAAAACGGCTATCGAGCGGCGAGGATGTTCTCGTCGTCGATGGTCCGGACGACATTTGCGTGGGGCTTTTGTGCGAGCCCGAACCACATTGTTTTCGCGACAGCGTGCGTGTCCGTGATGCGCAGGCGGCGGCGGATGTCGGGGATCTGCTGGAGATGGTGATATCGGCGGGTGCGCGGATCGATCTGCATCCCGCTCTGCTTGCGAGAATGCGAAAAGCCTTTGCCGACGGCGTCACGCGAAAAGCCTGTCGTGGCTGCGAGTGGTTCGATCTCTGCAGCGGTATCGCGTCGGGTGGTTATGGTGATGTGCGGGTGAGGGCGACTGTCGAAACGACGTGTCTCTGATGCAATAAAAAGGGGCGCTCGAGGCGCCCCTTTCTTCATTCGTATCGGCTCGATCAGATGAGCTTTGCCATTGCGACCGAGGTGTCGGCCATGCGGTTGGAGAAGCCCCATTCGTTGTCGTACCAGGACAGAACGCGGACGAAGTTGCCTTCGAGCACCTTGGTCTGGTCGATCGCGAAGATCGAGGAATGGCTGTCATGGTTGAAGTCGCGGGAAACCAGCGGCTCTTCGGTGTAACCGAGAATGCCCTTCAGCTTGCCGTTCGACGCAGCCTTGATGGCTTCGTTGATTTCGGCAGCCGTGGTGTTCTTCTTGGCGACGAACTTGAAGTCGACAACCGAGACGTTCGGGGTCGGCACGCGGATCGAGGTGCCGTCGAGACGGCCCTTGAGGTGTGGCAGAACCAGGCCGACAGCCTTTGCGGCGCCGGTCGAGGTCGGGATCATGGACAGGGCTGCGGCGCGGGCGCGGTACAGGTCCTTGTGCATCGTGTCGAGCGTCGGCTGGTCACCGGTGTAGGAGTGGATCGTCGTCATGAAGCCGTGGTCGATGCCGACGGCGTCATCCAGCGTCTTGACGACCGGAACCAGGCAGTTCGTGGTGCACGAAGCGTTGGAGATGACCAGGTGGTCCTTGGTCAGCTGGTCGTCGTTGACGCCGAAAACGACGGTCAGGTCGGCGCCGTCGGCCGGAGCCGAAACGATGACGCGCTTTGCGCCGGCGGTCAGGTGCAGGGCAGCCTTGTCGCGCGCGGTGAAGATGCCGGTGCACTCAAGCGCGATGTCGACGCCGAGTTCCTTGTGCGGCAGGGTTGCCGGGTCCTTGATGGCGGTAACCTTGATCGGCTTGCCACCGCCAACGGTGATGGTGTCGCCTTCGACCTTTACATCGGCCGGGAACTTGCCGTGGATCGAATCGTAGCGGAGCAGATGGGCATTGGTTTCAACCGGGCCGAGATCGTTGATGACAACGACTTCGATATCGGTGCGACCCGATTCGACGATGGCGCGGAGGACGTTGCGGCCGATACGGCCGAAGCCGTTGATGGCAACCTTTACAGTCATATGAGCTTTACTCCCTGATATTGGGGCTACGTTTTAACGCGGGTTGAGACTGCCCTACTTTGATCTAGGGCAGTCGTTTTGCATTAAATTTTTGCTTCGACAGCGGCGACGACGGCGTCAGCCGTGATGCCGAAATGCTTGAAGACATCCTTGGCCGGACCGGAAGCGCCGAAGCCCTTCATGCCGATGAACGTGCCTTCCGGACCGATGAACGCATCCCAGCCCTGGCGAACGCCGGCTTCGACGGCGATCTTGACCGGCGAGGAGCCGATGATTTCGGCGCGGTATGCATCCGGCTGTTCGAAGAAGAGTTCGGTCGAGGGAACGGAAACGACACGGACGGTCGTGCCCTTTTCACCGAGCGTCTTTGCGGCGGCAACGGCCAGTTCGACTTCCGAGCCGGATGCGAAGATCGTGACCTTGGCATCGGCATTGCCGGAGAGGACGTAGGCGCCCTTGGCCGAGCGGTTTTCTTCCGAATATTCGGTGCGAACGGTGGTCAGGTTCTGGCGGGTGAGCGCCAGGCCGGACGGACGGTCCTTGGTCGTGACGGCGATCTGCCAGCATTCGGCAGTTTCGACGGCATCGGCCGGGCGGAACATCATCAGGTTCGGGATGGCGCGCAGCGAGGCCATCTGCTCGACCGGCTGGTGGGTCGGGCCGTCTTCGCCGACGCCGATCGAATCATGCGTCAGGACGTGGATGACGCGGATGCCCATCAGCGAAGCAAGGCGGATCGGCGGGCGGCAATAATCCGAGAAGATCATGAAGCCGCCGCCGTAAGGGATCAGACCGCCATGCAGCGCAATACCGTTCATGGCGGATGCCATGCCGTGTTCGCGGATGCCCCAGTGCATGTAACGGCCGGCGAAATCCGTCGGCGTGATCGAATGCATCTGGCTGGTCTTGGTGTTGTTCGACGGCGTCAGGTCGGCGGAGCCGCCGATGGTTTCCGGCAGGAAGCCGTTGATGACTTCGAGCGCGTCTTCCGAAGCCTTGCGGGTGGCAACGGTCGGCTTGGTTTCGGCGAGCTTCTTCTTGTAATCGGAAATAGCTGCGTCGAAGCCGGCCGGAAGGTCACCGGCGAAACGGCGGTCGAATTCGGCCTTGTGGGCGGACTTTTCGAGGCGGCCTTCCCAGGCCTTGACGGTCTCGACCGAGCGGGTGCCGGCCGCGCGCCAATCGGACAGGACGTCGTTGGGGATGACGAAGGGTTCGTATTCCCAGTTCAGTGCCTTGCGGGTTGCTGCGATTTCTTCCGCGCCGAGCGGCGAGCCGTGAACCTTGTGGCTGCCGGCCTTGTTCGGAGCGCCGAAGCCGATCGTCGTCTTGCAGGCGATGAAGGTCGGCTTGTCGGACTTGTGGGCTTCTTCGATCGCGGCGGCAATCGCTGCCTGATCATGGCCGTCGATCTCGATCGTGTGCCAGTGAACGGCCTTGAAGCGGGCGATCTGGTCGGTCGAGTCGGACAGGGATACGGCACCGTCGATGGTGATCGAGTTGTCGTCCCAGAGCAGGATGAGCTTGTTGAGCTTCAGGTGGCCGGCAAGCGCGATGGCTTCGTGGGAGATGCCTTCCATCAGGCAGCCGTCGCCGTTGATCACATAGGTGTAGTGATCCTGCAGGTCGGCGCCGAATTCCTCGCGCAGCTTGCGTTCGGCGATCGCCATGCCGACGGCATTGGCAATGCCCTGGCCGAGCGGACCGGTGGTCGTCTCGATGCCGGTGGCGTGACCGTATTCCGGGTGACCGGCGGTCTTGGAGCCGAGCTGGCGGAAGCCCTTCAGGTCTTCGACGGTCATGTCTTCATAACCGGTCAAATACAGAAGCGAATAAAGAAGCATCGAACCGTGGCCGGCCGAGAGCACGAAACGGTCGCGGTCCGGCCAATTCGGTTTTGTCGGGTCGAACTTCAGGTATTTGGAGAAAAGGACCGTTGCTACGTCGGCCATGCCCATCGGCATGCCTGGGTGGCCGGAATTCGCCTTTTCGACGGCATCCATGGCGAGGAAACGGATCGCATTTGCCATCCGGTCGTTTTGTTCGCGAGAAGTCATGGCTAATCCACTGTATCCGAGTGTCGGTCAGAGGCCCTTTTCAGAGCCCTTTGAGGGAGCGCCTGATCCATATCAGGTGGAACGGGCAAGTCAACAAAAGCGGGGGGCCGGGCTGTCAGATAATGAACGGGTTCATTGCCGACCGGCCAATATGTAGCAGTCATGTGGAAAAACGATATAAGGCGCATGATCCACAAGTCGATGGGCCCTTGAGGTCGCTGGTTTGTTGACCGGCTTTCAAGCGGTGCTTAATCTGTTTTGCCTAATGGCGAGGTTTGGCTGCACGATTCGGTCTTCTTCGCATTCTCACGGGATATGGTGGATGCCGGCAGAAAAGACGGTTGAGGTGGCGCTTTCGGAACTGCGCGCAGCGGTGGGCAGTCTCGAAAATGCCGTGGATGCCCGTATCGAGCAGCAGCGCGAGAACCGCGACGTCGATGGCGAAGTTCGTCGGGTCCATGCCGATCGCGCCCGTCTGGCCCAGGAGCTCGACCAGTCTCAATTTCGCGCCAATCGGCTGGAAGAAGTCAATCGCGAGGTCTCTCGTCGATTGGTGACCGCCATGGAGACGATCCGCGCCGTGCTCGATCGCTGACGGGGGAAATTCATGGCTCAGATTACAGTCACGATTGATGGCAAGGCCTATCGGATGGCCTGCGAGGAGGGACAGGAAGAACACCTGACCCAGCTCGCGGAGCGGCTCGACCGTTATGTCGGCCACCTCAAGGGGCAGTTCGGCGAGATCGGCGATCTCAGGATCACGGTCATGGCCGGGATCATGATCATGGACGAACTGTCCGAGATGACCCGCAAGGTTTCGGCTCTGGAAGCCGATCTTGCCGCCTTGCAGACCAATCGCGACGGATCGCTCGAAGTTCAGCAGCGCAACGAGCAGGTGCTCGTCTCGACCATCGGGGAACTGGCGGCGCGGATCGAAGGGCTTGCCGCAAAGCTCAATGGACGCACGCCGGCCGAGATCAACTGATCACCTGATCCCCGGCAAAAATTTCGATCCGGGGCCACTGGCGTCGCCTGACGATCATACATATATTGCCGTCGCGTTCTGCGCTTCCCGACAGGAACCACAATCCCTGGGGCCATACTCGATCCAAAGGGAGCTGTCCCTGACCAGGCCCGTGGGCTTGGACATATGGCGCCCACCTACGTTTGTAGGCACCCAGGATCGTAAACCTCCATCGGTCGCCGTGGATCGCGCTGTTTCTTTTATCGATTGTCGTTGATGCATTCCGGCTCCGGCCGGATATGCATTGACAATGCCGGCGTTGCAGCCAAGTTCATTCCGTCCATCTCAATCGACGGTTTTCTTCATGCCCTTTTCGAATGCCAAGTTCACCCGATCTTCGCTTCTCATGCTTTTGATCGGCGCAGGGCTTCTGCTTGCCATCGTCTTGTCTTCCTTCTTTCTGGCGAGCATGACGCGGAGTTATTTCGACGAAGTCACGAAACTGAGGGCCGTGCGATCCGTTGCCGCCGACATGCTGATCCTGCTCAACTCGGCGGAGTCCAGCCAGCGCGGTTATCTTCTGGTGCAAAACGAGGCTTTTCTCGAACCCTATCAGAAAGCGCTCGAGGCGCTTCCGGCGCAGGTCGACCGGTTGAACCGTGTCGTGACCAACCAGAACACGGTCAGCGTGCCGCTCGACGAGATCCGTGGCCTGATTGCCGAAAAAGTGACGGAAATGCAGTCGACGCTCAATCTGGCCAGCGAGGGCAAGGTCGCCGAGGCCGTCGCCATCGTGCGCAACGAATCCGGTTTTGTCGTCATGCAGCAGCTTCGGCAGACGATCGGCGACGTCGTGGAGGAACTGGACGAGAACCTGATCAAAGGTATCGAGGAAATCCGCGAGAGCGCCGGATCGCTGCAATATGTCACACTTGGCGGCGGGTTGCTGATCATTTTCGTGGTCGGAGGCGCGATTGCGGTGGTGATGCAGCATGTGCGCGAACTCGACCATGCGCGGGCGGAAGTGGAGGAGCTTAATGTCGGGCTGGAGGAACGCGTCAACGAGCGCACCGAAGACCTGATGCAGGCAAACCGCGAGATCCAGCGTTATGCCTATATCGTTTCCCACGACCTGAGGGCGCCGCTCGTCAACATCATGGGCTTTACCAGCGAGCTCGATGCATCGCTGAAGGCGATCAGAAGCTATGTCCTGGCGGATGAAAACAAGCCCAGCGAAGACGAGGTGCGCGAGGCGCGCCTGGCGGTGGAGGAGGATCTGCCGGAGGCGATCGGCTTCATCCGCTCCTCGACCAAGAAGATGGATGCGCTGATCAATGCGATCCTGAAGATTTCGCGCGACGGTCGCCGCGAACTGAAACCCGAGCGCATCGATCTTGGTGAAATGCTGGAGGCAACCGCTGCGAGCGTCCACCACCAGGTGAGCGAAACAGGCGGCGAGGTGAATATCTCCGTCAGTGCCACCCGCGGCCTTTTGACCGACCGGTTTTCAATGGAGCAGATCTTCGGTAACCTGTTCGACAATGCGGTGAAATACAAACATCCCGACCGGCCGCTCAATCTTTCGGTGAAGGCATTCCCGATGGGGCGCAGCGCAGTGCGGATCGAGGTGGCGGATAATGGCCGCGGGATAGCGCCGGAGGATCATGAACGCGTTTTCGAGCTTTTCCGCCGCTCGGGAGTCCAGGACAAGCCGGGAGAGGGCATCGGGCTTGCGCATGTTCGTTCATTAGTCAGAAATTTAGGCGGGGAGATTACTGTGACATCCACGCTGGGCGGTGGAGCGACATTCGTCATCCGACTGCCCATGGATTTGTCCCAGTTTGTTAGGAGTAGCGGCTCATGAATGCTGCCGGCAAGGAAGTCACCATCGTCATGATCGAAGATGACGAGGGACATGCCCGTCTGATCGAAAAGAATGTGCGCCGTGCAGGCGTCAACAACGAGATCGTGCCTTTTACCAATGGTACCGATGCGCTGGACTACATCCTCGGCAAGGATCGGTCGGGGACGGTCAGCAGCGATCGTCATGTCCTGATCCTTCTCGACCTCAATCTGCCCGATATGTCGGGTATTGACATCCTTGAGAAGGTGAAGTCCAACCCTCATGCAAAACGGCTGCCCGTGGTGATCCTCACGACGACGGACGACGAGCGGGAGATTCAGCGCTGTTACGATCTGGGCGCGAATGTCTATATTACCAAGCCAGTGGATTACGATAGTTTTGCACACGCCATTCGACAGTTGGGTCTGTTCTTTTCGGTGATGCAGATACCCGGACAATAATGAGAAGATATGCCGCGAACGATCCTGTATGTTGACGACGATGTCGCCCT
This sequence comes from Hyphomicrobiales bacterium, assembly GCA_900469445.1. Classification (GTDB taxonomy): domain Bacteria; phylum Pseudomonadota; class Alphaproteobacteria; order Rhizobiales; family Rhizobiaceae; genus Neorhizobium. The sequence continues at coordinate 553,854 of UBXM01000001.1, read as the reverse complement.
GGCCCGTCTCGCGGAACGCCATCTCGGTCGTGCCGGTTACGATGTGATTGCTGCCGTCGATGGTGAAAGTGCCATGGCGGCGTTCGATAGGGGCGGGATCGATGCGATCGTTCTCGACCACTATCTCCGCGCCGAAACAGGCATGGATATCTTTCATCGGCTGCAGGAGCGCGGTTGCTTGGCTCCGGTCATCTACGTCACCGGCTCCAGCGATGCGACGATCGCCATCGAGGCGATGAAGAACGGCGCTTCCGACTATGTCATCAAGACGGTCGGCGAAGAGTTCTGGCCGCTGATGCAGAATGCGATCGGCCAGGCGATCTCTACCGCCAACCTGCGGCGGGAGAAGGAAAAGGCCGATCAGGAAATCCGGATCGGCAAGGAGCGGGCCGAAATCCTGCTGGCCGAAGTCAACCACCGCGTCGCCAACAGCCTCGCGCTCGTCGCGGCGATGATCCGGCTTCAGGTCGGAAGCAGCAAGAACGACGACGTCAAGGCAGCACTTGCCGAGACGCAGGCGCGGATCGCGGCCATCGCCGGCATGCACCGCAGCCTCTACACATCCGACGATGTTCGGCAGGTCGAGATGGACAAGTATCTCGGGACGCTCGTCAACGAGGTTCAGAGCACGGTGACGGATCGCCAGGGGCCGACCATCCGCCTTTCCGCCGACGAGGTGGTGCTGACATCCGATCGCGCCGTTTCGGTGGGCATGATCGTCACGGAACTGCTGACCAATGCACTGAAATACGCCTATCAGCCGGGAGGCGAGGGGGAGGTGCGTGTCCTGCTGAAGCGCCAGCCGGACGGCAAGGCGCTGCTTGTCGTCGAAGACGACGGGATCGGCTGGAAAGAGGGTGATGTCGTCAAGGGAACCGGTCTTGGAAGCCGGATCGTGAAGTCGATGGCATCCACGCTCGGGTCGGCCATTCAATATGTCGAGCAGCCTGTGGGCACACGCGCCGAGATGGCGATCGATCTCTCGGCCTGATCGGCACTTCTTCCGTTGTTCCAGCCATTGCAATACATTCGCGCCGACCTTATGATTTCCACTCACGCGTGAAGGTGCGCAGTTCCGAGAACCGGACCACGGTTTTCCGAACTGCGCGCGAGATCACATAAGGAAGTCAACGGCAGCCGCTCTCAAGCGGTCAACGTTTTGTGCGCAGGATATTGTCCCAGCCTAAGAGCACCTTTTGTTAACCGAAATCCTAATCGTCATTGCACTCACCGTCCTGAATGGTGTTCTGGCAATGTCGGAGCTTGCCGTTGTTTCATCCCGCCCCGTCCGTCTCAAGGTCATGGCAGAGCAGGGCAATCGCGGTGCAGCCACCGCGATCAAGCTCGCCGAAGATCCGGGTCGTTTTCTTTCTTCCGTTCAGATCGGCATCACGCTGGTCGGCGTCCTTTCCGGCGCATTCTCCGGCGCGACACTCGGCACACGTCTGACGAGCTGGCTTGAAGCCCAGGGCATGGCCGAAAACCTCGCGGACTGGCTCGGCGTCGGCGGTGTCGTCGTCGTCATCACCTATATGTCGCTCATCCTCGGCGAACTGGTGCCGAAGCAGATCGCGCTGCGCGCTCCGGAAGCGGTTGCCGCGCGTGTTGCGCCGGCGATGAAGCTTGTCGCGACATTTGGCGCGCCGATCGTCTGGTTCCTCGATATTTCCGGCCGTTTCGTGCTGACCATTCTCGGTCAGAAGGGCGAGTCCGAAGACAAGGTGACCGACGAGGAAATCCGCACGGTTCTCGCCGAAGCGCAAAGCGCCGGCGTCATCGAAAGCGGCGAGTCCGAGATGATCTCCGGCGTCATGCGCCTGGCCGACCGCACGGCCCGCGGCCTGATGACGCCGCGCCGCGATGTCGAGGTGATCGACACGGAAGACGAGCCGGAGGAAATCCGCGCCCAGCTTCGCGCCACGACGCGGTCGCGCCTGCCGGTTCGCAAGGGAAGCTCCGATGAAATCCTCGGCGTGCTGTTCGTCAAGGACGCCTACGATTTCATGGCGGGCGGCAGATCGTTCGACATCCAGACTGCGATGCGCGATGCTCCTGTCGTTTCCGACCTGACCGGCGCGCTCGACGTCATCCAGGCGCTGAGAAAGGCGCCGGCCCATATGGTGCTGGTTTACGACGAATACGGCCATTTCGAAGGTATCATCAGCTCCGGCGACGTGCTGGAGGCCATTACCGGCGTGTTCCAGGAGGACGAGACGGAAGAGCCGGCGATCGTGCCGCGCGACGACGGTTCCTACCTGATCGCCGGTTGGATGCCGGTGGATGAGTTCGGCGCCCAGATGGGCATTTCGATCGAGGATGACCCGGGTTACGAGACCGTTGCCGGTTTCGTACTGGACGAACTGAAGCATCTGCCGGAACTCGGTGAAAAATTCACGACGCATGGCTGGACCTTCGAGGTCATCGATCTCGATGGTCGCCGGATCGACAAGCTGCTTGTCTCCCGCGCCACCGAGAAGTCCTGATGCAGGGGCAAGCCCTTAAGGCGGAGCTGCGGGCTGAAAGGCTCGCGGCTCGTGACGCGATCGGGGCCGCCGAACGGGTGGAGAAGAGCCTGTCGCTGGCATCGCACGGCATGGGCGCAATCGATCTTGATGGCGAGACGATCGTGTCGGGTTTCCTGCCGATCCGTTCAGAGGTGGATATTCGTCCGTTGCTGGACCTTCTCCAGGATCGAGGCGCGCGGGTCTGCGTGCCTGTCGTGCTGGACAAGGAAACCATCGTTTTCAGGGAGCTGGTTCAGGGCGGCGAGCTTGTCGCAGGTGTCTTCGGCACCGTCGGGCCAGGGCCGGAGGCTGCCGAACTCGAACCGGAAATCATGCTGGTGCCGCTTGCGGCATTCGATCGCAGAGGCCATCGGATCGGCTATGGTGGCGGTTATTATGATCGCGCGATTCACCGTTTGCAGCAAAAAGGCGGCAATCCGCGGCTGATCGGCATTGCATTCGACTGCCAGGAAGTGGCATCAGTTCCCGACGAACCTCATGATATAAGGCTTCACGGGATCCTGACGGAAAGCGGCTTTCGCGATCTGTCCGATGAAGCCATTGTAAAGATTGGATAGGAATGCGCCTTCTCTTTCTAGGTGACATGGTCGGAAAGACCGGCCGCACGACCGTATGGGAAAAACTGCCAGGCCTGATTTCCGACCTGAAGCTCGATTTCGTCATCGTCAATGGCGAGAACGCGGCGGGTGGTTTCGGTATCACGGAAGACATCTTTCTCGAGACGATCAATGCCGGTGCCGATGTCGTCACGACCGGCAATCACGTGTGGGACCAGAAGGAGGCGGTGAGCTTCGCCGGCCGCCACGACCAGTTCCTGCGGCCTGCGAACTATCCGGCCGGTACGCCCGGCAAGGGATCCGGCGTGTTTTATGCCCGCAACGGTGCGCGCATACTCGTCGCCAACATCATGGGCCGGGTTTTTATGCATCCGGAACTCGACGACCCCTTCAAGAGCGCGGAAGCCATCCTGGAGGCCGCGCCGCTGAAGGATCAGGCGGATGCGATCATCTTCGACTTCCATGCGGAAGCGACCAGCGAGAAGCAGTGCTTCGGGCACTTCGTCGATGGACGAGCCTCGCTCGTCGTTGGAACCCATACCCACGTTCCGACGGCCGATTGCCAGATCCTGAATGGCGGTACCGGCTACATGTCGGATGCCGGGATGTGCGGCGACTACGACTCGTCGCTCGGCATGGAGAAGGAAGAGCCGCTCAACCGCTTCATCTCGAAAATGCCGAAGGGGCGTTTCGAGGCGGCGCATGGTCCGGCGACGCTTTGCGGTCTCGGGATCGAGATCTCGGATTCGACCGGCCTTGCCGAAAAGATCGAACCCTTGCGGATCGGGCCGCGGCTTGCGGAAACCATTCCCAGCTTCTGGCGTTGATCAAGACGCTACGGCTTTCGTGCTATAATCCCTGCATGTGATCTTCTGCCGCGGCGCTTGTGCCGGGCAGGGGGCAGGTGTTGGAGCGCATGGCATGGTCGATCCCGTTACCCGTATCTCCTCAACGGCTGCATCCGCGGCGACGCAGGTCGACAGCAGTGTCGTCAGTCGGGCCGAGCCCGACAATGTCTGGGCCGCTCAACGGCAGGCGCAGATCAACGCCGACCTTGCCGCCATGAAAAGTTTTCGGGAACAGCAGCAAGAAAGCGAAGAGGAAGAGGAAACCTCTGCCTCGCTCGACGATCGCCACCCTCACCGCCGGCAGGAAGTTGCAGGATCCGAGGTAAATGACGAGCAGTCGGACGATGCTCGCTTGTCAGGCGAGAGCGAGCGTATCGGTACCCGCAACTACGATGACGAAACGCCATTCGGGCATAGGACGCTGATCATCTGATCCGCCCCGGCCTCGTTCGCCCGCGGTTGCGCAGGCTGCCCGCGCAGATGCGAATGACGGAATTGTGAGACGCCCTGCCTTAAAGCAAGCTGGACGCGTCGGTGCGCATCCCGCATCCTTGCCCCCGGAATGAGCATGAACGCGTTTCCCGGAGTGTGGCATGAAGCTGCGAACTCTCGCATTCGGTCTTTCGGCTTTTCTTCTTTCTTGCCTGTCGGTGCTAGCCCAGGATGGCGGCCTTCCGGTCAGCCAATGCCAGGCGATCGCGCAGAAACTGCCGAACGTGCGGTACGCCAGTTTTGCGCCGCCGGCTGCTCAATTCGTGCAGACGGGCAAAGCGCTGACGCTTTCCGAGCGGGAGGAGGTGGAAATCACCTTTGTCGGCCATTCCACCTATTTCATCGAGACACCCGGCGGCATCGGCATCGCGACCGATTACAGCGGCGTCTATCGTCCCGACAGATTGCCGGATGTGGTGACGATGAACCGGGCCCATTCGACCCATTATACGCTGACACCCGATCCGGGCATCAAGACGGTGCTGCACGGATGGAGCGATGTGCCGGGTGAGAAGGCCAAGCACCAGGAGATGATCGGGGATGTCTATATCCGCAATGTCGTGTCGGATATCCGCAACTGGGGCGGCGGGGTCGAGGAGAACGGCAATTCGATCTTCATCTTCGAGGTTGCCGGTCTCTGCATCGGTCATCTCGGCCATCTGCATTTCGAACTGAACGAGGCGCAATATACCGAGATCGGCCGGCTCGATATTCTGATGGTGCCGGTCGATGGCGGGTTGACGATGGGGGCCGACAGCATGAGCCGTGTCGTGCAGCGGCTGCGGTCTTCGCTGATCCTGCCGATGCACCGCTTCGGGCCGCCGCTCGACACGTTCCTTGCCATGTTCGACGGAAAGTTCGACATCGCCCATGCGAAGGAAAAGACGATCAGGGTGTCGATGCGGTCGCTACCGAAGAAACCGACGATCCTGGTGCCGCAGGGGCTCTGACGGCCCCCGCGACATCTTTTTCTTTAATGGATCGCAGAGAAGGTGAGGTGCTGCTTGACGCCGACCTCGGGCATCTTCTCGTCCGTCATGTTCGCCTTGGCGATTTCCCAGCCGAATTTCAGCGTGCTGTTGGTGGAGGCCCAGATCTCGGCATCATCGACCTTGAAGGCGAGCATGGTGAGCAGCGGGTCATCCTTGCCGTTTTCGTACCAGGCGGCCGTTACAGCGCTCCAGTATTCGTCGCGCTTTGCCGTGTCATGCCGGACTTCGATCGGGCCGGAAAGGCAGGCGTGGTAATCGTGGTTCTTGCCGGTGACGCAGAAATGGGCGCGTCCACCGGCGCCGATCGCACGCACCAGATCCGTATCCGTCTTGGTGAAGAACCAGATCGTGTTGGTCTTGGTGTCGACATTCGGCGCCATCGGCTGGAAATGCATATGCGCGCCTTCAAGGCCGAGCATGCCGGCATGGACGCTGTTGATCTCGTCCCAGAGCTGGCGTTCGGGTGCTTCGCGGGCTTCGGTGAGGCTTGCCATCTTCTGCGTCTCCTTTTGTTGTTGTCGAAGGTCAAACGGAGCGGCGAAGGCTTTGTTCCTGCGTAATTTGGCGGGGCTGAAAGAGCTGAGCGAGCAAAATACCTTGAACGGAGGGCGCTTCGAAATTATAAGGCCCCATTCCCAAACACGCTAAAGTATCAGGGGTGCCATGGCTGGCCATTCACAGTTCAAAAACATCATGCACCGCAAGGGCAAGCAGGACGGTATCCGTTCCAAGATGTTCTCCAAGCTCGCGCGCGAAATCACCGTTGCTGCGAAAACCGGTCTGCCCGACGTATCGATGAACGCCGCTCTGCGCCTTGCCGTGCAGAATGCCAAGGCGCAGTCGATGCCGAAGGACAATATCGACCGTGCGATCAAGAAGGCATCGGGTGCCGACGCCGAGAGCTACGATGCCGTTCGCTACGAGGGCTATGGCCCGGGCGGCACTGCCGTCATCGTCGAAGCGCTGACCGATAATCGCAACCGTACCGCATCGAACGTCCGTTCGATCTTCACCAAGGCCGGTGGCGCTCTGGGTGAAACCGGATCGGTTTCCTTCTCCTTCGATCACGTAGGCGAAATCACCTACAAGCTTTCGGTCGGCGACGCCGACAAGGTCATGGAAGCGGCAATCGAAGCCGGTGCCGATGACGTTGTCACGGACGACGAAGGCCATACGATCTATTGCGGTTTCGAGGACATGAACGAAGTGTCCAAGGCGCTGGAAGCCGTTCTCGGCGAAGCTGAAACGGTCAAGGCGATCTGGAAGGCGCAGAACACGATCGAAGTCGATGAGGAAAAGGCGCAGTCGCTGATGAAGCTCATCGGCAACCTGGAGGACGATGACGACGTGCAGAACGTCTATTCGAACTTCGAAGTGTCGGACGAAGTTCTGGCCAAGCTTTCGGCCTGATCGATATTCAGAATCTATAATGTGAAGCGGGCCGGTTTTTGCCGGCCCGTTTTCGTTCGTGTCAGGCTTTTTGCATCATCGGCAGTGAGGCGAACAATTCCACCGAATGCAGACGGGCGTCGATATCGTGGATCGGCATGGAGACGATCAGCTCGTCGGCCCCGGTCTCTTCCAGAAAGTCCTTGAGTTTTGCCTCGATCGTCGGGACCGAGCCGACGGCCGAATAACGCAGCGTATGTTCTACGCTCATCTTTTCCATCGGCGTCCAGAAGCCGTCCATGCTGTCCAGCGGCTTGGGGAACTGGCTGCGGACATTCTTGCGCAGGTTGACGAATTGCTGCTGGGACGAGGTGAACAGGCGTTCGGCCTCCTCGTCGGTATCGGCGGCGACACCCATGACGCCGACCATGACATAGGGCGCGTCGAGTTCGGCTGACGGCTGGAAACGCTCCCTGTAGATCGCGATCGCATCCATCAGCATATCCGGCGCGAAGTGGGAGGCGAAGGCATAAGGGAGCCCGAGTGCCGCTGCGAGATGGGCGCTATAGAGACTGGAGCCGAGCAGCCAGAGCGGCACATTGGCCTCGGTGCCGGGGACCGCGATGATCGCCTGGTTTTCGACCGGCGTGCCGAGCAGGTGCTTCAGCTCCATGATATCCTGCGGGAAGTTTTCCGCACCCGCTTCCATGTTGCGTCGAAGCGCGCTGGCGGTGCGCATGTCGGTGCCGGGAGCGCGGCCGAGGCCGAGGTCGACACGACCGGGCAGAAGTGCTTCCAGCGTGCCGAACTGTTCGGCGATCACCAGCGGCGAGTGATTGGGCAGCATGACGCCGCCGGATCCGACACGGATCTTTTTCGTGGCGGCGCCGACATGGGCGATGACGATGGATGTCGCGGCGCTGGCAATGCCGGGCATTCCGTGGTGCTCGGCCAACCAGACACGTTTATATCCCTGCTCTTCTGCCTTGATCGCCATGAGGCGGGATTGATCGAGCGCGTCGCGCACCGAATAACCTTCGCCGACCGGCGAAAGGTCAAGTATCGAGAACGGAATCATGGATCTACCTTGAAAAGGAACTAACGGGTGGTTCCTATCTAGGAAGCCGGAACCGCCGATACGACCCTTGCTCCGATAAAAGCGTGAGCAGGCTGTTCCGCTTTCAAGTCTTTACCAGTCGCAGATGATTGCGGTGGTGAGGCGGGTGGTTATCCGGTGGAGTGCGGTCATCATGCAGTACGCTCACCTGAATGAACCGTCCGCAATGACGATTGATCGCCGCGAGTTCATGCGCCATGCGCTCAAGCGTCGCCTCCAGTGCGTGGTCGATCTGGCGGCGCTGGCTTGAATGTTTCAATGTTCCGTCGAGGATGATGCCGCTGCGGGCAACCATGTCGGACGACATGGCGGATGCTTCGGAAACTTCCGTCAGTTTATCCCCGATGATCTCGAAGCTCTCGCGAAGATGCTGCTCCTGCCGCGACATGTGATCCGCCTTTGCGCGGGTATGCTTGAGGCCAAGGGCGACGTCACGCTCCAGACGAGAAGCCTGTTTTGCTGCTGCAGCGCTGGTTTCAGCCATCTCGCGCAGTTCCGATGCAAAGGCCGGCAGTGTCTCCTGCGGAGAGGACATATTGGCAGCCGCGACGCTGGCGCTGACGGAAAGCATGTTGGTGCGAAAAGCCACGTCGCGCATCAGCGCCGTTATCTCCCCAACCTGTCTTTCGGAACTTTGCAGGCTCTCGGAAATCTTGCCTTCCGCCGAACCGGTCTCGCAATGCTGTTGCCAATATGCCTTGGCGTTACCGGCAATCGCTGCAATCGCCCTCAGCGCCGCGTCCTGTTCCCGCAACAGATCGGCTATGTCGCGCAGACCGTTGCCCGCGACGGAGAGGGCCGGAACCTCATCGGGGATCAGCGAGCGTTCCTGTGCAAGCCGGATACGCGCTTCTGCGCATTCGCCATGAAGGGTTCCCGCCGAGACGGTTATGGCCGTCATGCTTTCGTTGAGCGAGCTTGCTGCCCTGTTGAAATCACCGCGCAGGCCTTCGAAGCCGTCGGAGAAGGGAATGTCGAGGCTGACCGAAAGATCACCCGTCGCCAACCGCCGCAGACCGGCATCCAATGCAGCCAGAGCTTCGTCGGAGGCCGTTTGACGGCCGGTGTCGCGAAAGCCGTTGGCTCCCCGTTCGCTTGGTCCCCGGTTGTTCGCCGATGCGGCAAGGCGAGGCCGGGCAAGAGCGGCGCGCGCCGAAGAGCCAGCCGGCTCGTCCGGCAGCGGCATCAATGCAAAGCCGGGATCTGCGCGTTTTTCAGGTCCGGCTCCGAGAGTTATTCTTGTCGATGCCGACGACGTCGTATGCCCGCCGGCAATACGGGTGGCCATCATGGCCGTCGCCATCGAGAAAAGGATGACGCCCGCTGCCAAGCTTGCCATCATGGCGGGGGACATGCCCGGAGAAAGAGTGGATGCGATTACAGCCAGCAGGCCATTCTGCAAGACAAGCAGAATCGTGATCTTCATGAACAAACGCTGGCGTTCAGACATCGCCTCTCTCCCTCTCGTATCATTCGAGAACACCCAGAACGCGGAAATGACGCCGCCGTTGCACAGGTCATGTTAGTAGAACGGCATATGGTTAACGCAGCGCTAACCAGCGGGAAATCGATGTTTCCGTTTTGTTCATATTTCATTGGCTATCAAGGGCGGGTGAAGGTAGGGTGAGACATGGCAGACATCATTCGAATCATCGGTATCGATCCCGGACTTCGGCGCACCGGCTGGGGTGTCATCGACACGATCGGCAACAGTTTGAAGTTCGTCGCTTCCGGCACCGTGACCTCGGATGGGGATCTCGATCTCGCCTCGCGTCTCTGCCAGTTGCATGATGGACTTGCCGAAGTCGTCCATGCCTACAAGCCGGATGAGGCGTCGGTCGAACAGACCTTCGTCAACAAGGATGCGGTCGCGACGCTGAAGCTCGGTCAGGCGCGTGGTGTCGTCATGCTCGTGCCGGCGCGGGCCGGACTGCCGGTTTCGGAATATGCGCCAAACGCGGTGAAGAAGTCGGTGATCGGTGTCGGCCATGGCGACAAGAAACAGATCCACATGATGTTGAAGATCCTGATGCCCAAGGTCGAATTCAAGGGCGACGACGCCGCGGACGCTCTGGCCATCGCCATCTGTCACGCCCATAACCGTGGCGGAAACCGGATGCGGCAGGCGCTGGCCGGATAAGCGCTCAAGCGGTTTGTTCTTGACTTGTTCTTGCGAAGGCAATAAGTAATACCGCAGAGGTATTACCATGCGTGTCACCGAAAAAGGTCAGGTTACGATCCCGAAAGAAATCCGCGACAGGCTGAATATAGGCCCCGGTTCTGAGGTGGATTTTATTGCCGACGACAAGGGCGCGCGGCTCGTGGTCGTCTCGAGCGGTTCCGAAATGTCGGGGGACGATTTTAAAGCATGGCTGAAATCCCGATCCGGCAGCTTTGATACCGGCGGTATGACTGCCGACGAATTTATGGAGTTTCTGAGAGGGCCGCGCGATGACCTCGGTCCTCGTTGATACGAACGTTCTGATCGATGTCTTTGGTCCGGAAACTCATTTCAAGGAATGGTCCTCGGAAACAATTCTCAAGCTTCGCCCGGCAGCCAAGTTCATACTGACGCCTATTGTCTGGGCAGAGTTGGCAAGCATGGCTCCTACCGAAGACGCGCTCGCATTCATGCTTGCGCGCTTCGAATTCGTGCGGGAGCCATTACCTTTTGTTGCTGCATACCAGGCAGGGCGTGCTCATGCGGCCTATCGGAATGCCGGTGGCTTGCGCGAGCGTACCTTGCCGGATTTTCTCATTGGGGCCCACGCAAGCGTGCGCTCCCACCGGTTGTTGACCCGTGACGCGGCGCGCTACCGCACCTATTTTCCGCATCTGGAGATCATCTCTCCCGAAACCCATCCCTTATCTTCCTAACGGCGGACATTTTCATGATCGGCAAGCTTAAAGGCACTATCGACGAGATCGGCGACGACTATGTGCTCGTTGACGTGCATGGCGTCTGTTACGAGGCCTTCTGTTCGTCGCGCACGCTGTCGCGGCTGAATGTCGGCGAGGCGGCGATCCTGTTTATCGAGACCTATGTGCGTGAGGACCAGCTGAAGCTGTTCGGCTTTGTCTCGGCGCTGGAACGTGAATGGTTTGGTTTGCTGCAGAGCGTGCAGGGTGTCGGCTCGAAGGTGGCGCTTGGCGTTCTTTCGACGCTGACGCCGGGCGAACTGGCCAATGCGATCGCGCTGCAGGACAAGACCGCCGTGTCGCGGGCGCCGGGTGTGGGGCCGAAAGTGGCCGTGCGCATCGTCACCGAATTGAAGAACAAGGCGCCGGCCTTTGCCGGTGAGGCCTCCGCCAATATCGGCCTCAAGCAGGAAATAGGCGAAGGCGTTGCTTCGGCACCGGTATCCGATGCGGTTTCGGCGCTGACCAATCTCGGTTATTCACGCGACCAGGCGGCAAATGCCGTGGCCGCGGCACTGAAGACGTCGGGCGAAGGGGCGGATAGCGCCAAGCTGATCCGGCTGGGGCTGAAGGAACTGGCGCGGTAATTGGCGCGGGAGACGTTTGCAACTACAATCGACCCGTGCGACCGGCAGGAGCTTTCAAATGAGCGCTTTGGCGAAATTGACTTCAGATGGACAACTGACGATCCCGAAGGAAATTCTGGATGATCTGAAGCTTGTGCCAGGCACCGAGTTCACGATCAGCATTCAGGATCGCAGCGTGCTGGCCACGCCCGCAACCGCGCGAGAAGAAAAAACTCGGCGGCTGATGGATTTCGCTGGCATTCTCGGCAAGCCTCCGACAGGAGAAAGCCTGACGATTGAAGGCATGAACGATGCCATCGGACAGGCAGTTGCCGATGACGATGCGCGCATCATGGGCGAATGGGCGGAGCGACATAAGTGATCGGAATCGATACCAATGTCTTGGTTCGCTTTCTTGTTGACGATGAGCCGGAGCAAAATCGCGCAGCACGTCGGTTTTTCAGCGAGCGCACGGCGGAAGATCCTGCCTATGTCAGCGCTATTGTGATTGCAGAGACCATGTGGGTACTGAACAAACGCCTGAAATATCCCATGCCCGTCATCATGGACGTCCTGCACAATCTTCTGGCTGCCGATGGCGTGGTGATCGAATACGCTGACCAACTCAGTGTTCTTTTTAGTCAGGCTGATCCTGTTGGGGACCTGCCCGACTATCTCATCTCCTGGTCGGCCCGAGCCGCAGGTTGCGGGCGCACGGTTACTTTCGACAAGACCGCAGCCAGGAAAATACCCGGAATGGAACTTCTCGCATGACTGATGACAACCGCCTTATCTCGCCGGAAAAGCGGGGCGAAGATCTCGATACGGCGTTGCGCCCTCAATCGCTGGACGAGTTTACCGGTCAGGCGGAGGCCCGCGCCAACCTGAAGATCTTCATCGAGGCGGCGAAGAACCGTGGCGAGGCGCTCGACCACGTCCTGTTCGTCGGTCCGCCCGGTCTCGGCAAGACAACGCTGGCGCAGATCATGGCGAAGGAACTCGGCGTCAACTTCCGTTCGACCTCGGGGCCGGTTATCGCCAAGGCGGGAGATCTTGCGGCGCTTTTGACCAATCTCGAAGAACGCGACGTGCTGTTCATCGACGAAATTCACCGGCTCAACCCGGCAGTCGAGGAAATCCTTTATCCTGCCATGGAAGACTTTCAGCTCGACCTGATCATCGGCGAGGGGCCGGCGGCGCGTTCGGTGAAGATCGATCTTTCCAAATTCACGCTGGTTGCCGCCACCACCCGTATCGGGCTTTTGACCACGCCGTTGCGCGATCGTTTCGGCATTCCGGTGCGCCTGTCCTTCTATACCGTCGAGGAGCTGGAGGGCATCGTGCGGCGCGGGGCGCGGCTGATGGGGCTCAACATGACGGATGACGGCGCGCGCGAGATCGCCCGCCGTGCCCGCGGAACGCCGCGTATCGCCGGTCGTCTTCTGCGCCGTGTGCGCGATTTCGCCGAAGTGGCGCGTGCCGAAGCGGTGACCAAGGAGATTGCCGATGAGGCGCTTGTCCGTCTGAACGTCGACCATGCCGGTTTCGACCAGCTCGACAAGCGTTACCTCAACATGATCGCGGTGAATTTTTCCGGTGGTCCGGTCGGCATCGAGACGATCGCTGCGGGCTTGTCGGAGCCGCGTGACGCGATCGAGGATATCATCGAGCCCTACATGATCCAGCAGGGTTTCATCCAGCGCACACCGCGCGGGCGCGTTTTGACGGCGGTTGCCTGGAAACATCTGGGCCTGCAGCCGCCCAAGGATATGGAAGCAGCCCAGTTCCGCATGAGTCTCGAAGATGAGTAAGAAGGACAATCAGCAGGATCTGCGCATCCGCATGAAGTTCAAGCCGAAGCGCATTTTCCAGATGCGGATTGCCGGCCTTGCCCTTCGCGATGGGCATGTGCTCGTCCATCGTGCGGTGCATGAGAGTTTCTGGACATTTCCGGGTGGTCGCGCCGAGATGGGCGAGACGTCCGAAGAGACATTGAAACGCGAGATGGTCGAGGAGCTCGGCGTTACGGCGGAAGTTGGTCCGCTGCTCTGGGTGGCCGAGAATTTCTTCCATTACGAGGACAAGGACTGGCACGAGCTCGGCTTCTATTACCGGATGGAGCTGCCGGAGAGCTTTCCGTTTCACCCGTCCGATATCGTCCATCGGGTGGTCGATACGCATGAACTCGAGTTCAAATGGGTGCCGGCGACGACGGAATCTCTCCGGGTGCTCGACATTCCTCCCTATTTCATCGCCGAGGAGATCGAGGCCTTGCCGACCTCGCCGCGCCATGTCGTTCAGCGGGATGGCGATCTCGATCTGAAGAACTGATTTCGGAACATCATCCGGCTCCTTGAGTTCCCCAAGGGAGAAAGGAGCCATGCATGCAGAAAATCCAGGTTGGAAATGAAGTCGAATGGAGATGGGGGAGCTCCAAGGCAGAGGGTAAGGTTGCCCAGAAATTTACCGAGGATGTCGAGCGCCGGATCAAGGGAAAAACGATCAAGCGCAAGGCGGACGACAAGGAGCCGGCATTCCTGATCAGGCAGGAAGACGGCGACCGCGTTCTGAAAAGTCAGTCGGAGGTGAAGAAGACCCATGGCTGACAAGGATTTCGACAATCGTCCGCCGGCAGACGTCGCGTCTGCTGCGGAAAAGGGACTGAAGCTGAGGGCGAAATTCCGCCGTGGCGGAACCACCGTCGGCATTGCCCGCGCTCGCGACCTGCAGCACCGGAAATCGCTTTCCGATCTCACCGTGAAGAGAATGGTGAGCTATTTCGCCCGCCACAAGGTGGACAAGCGCGCCGAAAATTTCGGCAATGATGACGAGCCTTCGACCGGCTATATCGCCTGGCTTTTATGGGGCGGCGACGCCGGACAGAAATGGGCGGAAGAACAGGCGAAGTCTATCGAAGCGAAGAAAAAAGAGAGGCAGCCGAGCCGCCATGGCCGCGACGGCAATGTCCAGCGGCACGCTTCACATCATCAGTGACGATGCTCGATATGGCGAGCCAGTATTGCCATGGTCTCGTCGAACCGCCGCATCCCTCCAGGCAACCAGCCGATGCGGCGGATTTTGTCGGTGCTCATTACGTTCGCGGAGAGTGCCGCGAACGCGACCAGATGGGCCGATAGGCCCAGTTTTTCCAGGATCGTGCGGGTATCGACGGTGACATCCGAGATGTTGAAGCTCTGCCCGCTTGCAGAAGAAGCCTCCGTTGTCAGCATGAGTTGGACCGCCTGGGCGACATCCGCTCCGTGGACCTCCGTGCCGGCACGCGGAGCAACGGGTTTGCCGGAAAGCGCATCGGCGATGAGATCATCCCATTTGTTCGGACGAAATTCTCCGTAGACGCCGGTGGCGCGCAGCGATGCGGTGACGAAATCCGGGTCGGATAGGGCGCTCAGTGCCTGCTCGCAAGCGAGCTTGATCTCGCCGTAAAGGGACGTCGGTGAGAGCGCCAAATCTTCCGTGAGGACCGTGCCTGCTTCAAGACCATCATACACGGCGCGGCTGGAGAGAAAGACGGCCCTCCTGACCCCTGCCTTCTTTGCCGTCTCGAACAGTCGGATGGAGCCATCGAGGTTCATGCGCCGGAAACGTTTCGGGTCCTTGCCTTCGCCGCCTCGGTATTTTCCCGGCAGATGATCGAAAGCTGCATGGATGAAGGCGTCGACGCCTTCGAATGCGCCGGATTGATCGAGTTTGGCGTCGAGCTGCAGTTCACGAAAATCGACCGGCTGCGAGAAGAAACCTGCCGGGGGTGGTTTGCGGGCTCCGACCGTGACCGCATAACCGGCCGAAAGAAGCCCTTCGACGATGTAGCGGCCGACAAGCCCGGTACCGCCGGAGACCAACGCTTTCACGCTGCATCTCCGGGGGTGGGAAGCTGAGGGCCGGGGAGAGTTGAAATATCGGGAATGTGCCGACCCTCATGGAAGGCATGCCAGAGGTCGATCAGCGGGCGCAGCTTTTCCACCTTGGGATGATCGGCCTCCCACGGTTTTTCATACTGGTAATGGAGGATGGCGACACTCTTCCAGTCCCACAGGGCCGGCATGTTGAACCACACATATTGCAGCATGTTCATGGTGACCGGCAGGCCGTGCCAGTCGGGGAAGAAGCTTTCGAGAAAGGTCTGGTCGGTCCGCCGCCAGAAGACGTCCGGCTGGTCGAGCGCTGCAAGCATGCGCTCGAAGGTTTCGACGGAGGGTTTGGCGACGAAGACGCCGGAATTGAGCCGGTGGAAATCGGCGAGACTCTCGTAGACATTCGGGGCTGCGGAAAATTCCGGGTAGTCGAACAGCCTGTCGATATTCTTCAGCACGACCACGTCCGCATCGAGGAAAACGACGGTGCGATATTCCTTGAGTTCCCAGAGCCGAAGCTTACAGAAATTATCGAGCGGGGTGTGAAACTCGGGTTTCCGCCCCTTGGTGAAGGGAGCTTCTCCATGCAGGTTCTTGCGGGCATGGCGCTCGTTGAAGCCGTCGGACAGGGGAAGGTGCGCCACTTCGATGGTACGGCAGCCGAGCGTCTTGAGATTGCCCAGAGCTTCCGGAGAAACCGCGCCCGTGTGAAGAATGACGATGTCGGCCGCAGTTCCGGTCCGCTGCAGCGAATGGACCAGAGCGGTCGCGCCCATGATGTAATCGGCATTGGTCACGAGGGTGACGAAGGCGTTCTGCATGGCTTGTCGTGGTCCTGTTCGCGTAGCGCGATCGTTGCTCGTCCCCGGGTGTAACCCGAGGACGAGGATGGCGAAATGCGGTGTCCTAGGAGACCGATTTCAGGCGCAGGCCTTCCGGATCGCGCTCGACCGTTGCGGCAATATCCTTGGTCCAGGCGGACACGGCGGGAACGCGGCTGCGATCAACGCGATAGGCGTATTTCTTCGCGACGTCGACGATCTCTGACAGAAGGCCTTCGCCAAGCGTGGTCGGCTTGAGGCCCAGTTCGAGGAACTTTTCGTTCTTCACCACGAGATCGTTTTCCGGTGCCTCCTTGCGCGGGTTGGGCAGCCAGGCGATCTTGGCGCCGGTCATCTTCGAGATCATCTCGGCGAGATCGCGCACGCGGTGCGTCTCGGTCATCTGGTTGAATATCTCGACACGGCCGCCGCGGGCAGGGGGATTGTTGAGCGCGATCTCGATGCAGCGGACAGAATCCTGCACGTGGATGAAGGCGCGCGTCTGGCCGCCGGTTCCGTGTACGGTAAGGGGGTGTCCGATTGCGGCCTGGATGAGAAAACGATTCAGGACCGTCCCGTAATCCCCATCATAATCAAAGCGATTTATCAGCTGCTCATGAATGCGCGTCTGCTCGGTATGGGTGCCCCAGACGATGCCCTGATGCAGGTCGGTAATGCGCAGGCGGTCGTTCTTGGCGTAGAACTGGAAGAGAAGCTGATCCAGGCACTTGGTCATGTGATAGATCGAGCCGGGATTGGACGGGTAGAGAATTTCCTGGGAAACCGTGTCGCCGCCCATCGTCTCGATGCCGACCGGCAGATAACCTTCGGGGATGGCGGCGCCGATCGTCGAATAACCGTAGACGCCCATCGTGCCGAGATGGACGAGGTGGGTGTCGAGATCGAGTTCGACCAGCGCGTTCAGAAGATTATGCGTGGCGTTGACGTTGTTGTTGACGGTGTAGTTCTTGTGACGGTCGCTCTTCATCGAATAGGGGGCGGCGCGCTGTTCGGCGAAATGCACGATCGCATCCGGGCGGTGTTCCGCCAGCCAGTTCTTCAGAAGCTCGTAGTCCTTGGCGAGATCGATGAGATTGAAATGAATGCGGCGGCCGGTCTCGGCATGCCAGATGCGGGTGCGTTCCTGGATACTGTCCATCGGGGTCAGCGACTGCACACCGAGTTCGGTATCGATCCAGCGGCGGGACAGATTGTCGAGAATGTGGACCTCATGGCCCGCATGGGACAGGTGAAGGGATGTAGGCCATCCGATAAAACCGTCGCCGCCCATGACTGCAATCTTCATAAAAAATCTCCGGTGATGTTCTGAATTTTTCCTGTTAGGGAGGAAATATGATGCCCTTTGGATAGTGGGGCGGCATGCTGCCAATATCCAGAGGACGATAAGGTTTTTCCAAGGCAAGCCCTATGCATAGTGATAATTTTCTCCTTTCCGGCGAGTTGACCGATCACGGCCATCGGCTCGTGCAACGGGTCTATTACGAGGACACGGATTTTTCCGGCGTCGTCTATCACGCCCGCTATCTTCATTTTCTGGAGAGAGGCCGGACCGATTATCTACGCTGCCTTGGTTGCGAACAAAGCGCGCTTCTCGCCGCGGACGAGGAGGGGCTCGTCTTCGTCGTCCATCGGATGGAAATCGACTTCAAGCAGCCGGCGAGGATGGACGATATTTTGACGATCACCACGGCGACGGAAAAGGCGGGTGGCGCCAAGATGGTGCTCACCCAGGAAATCCGTCGCGGCGACACGCTGCTGATCGCTGCCAAGGTGGTGATTGCCGTGATCAACAAACACGGAAGGCCCCGGCGTCTGCCGGAGACGATCGCCGAGAAATTTCTGGGGCATGGCGCGTAAGGCGCCAAGCCTTGGAGCATGACGCCGTGCTGAGAATCACGGGCGGATAATCAGGCCGCTTTTGGTCATTTTCTTCATTCCCGGCTTCAGTTCCGCCGGGCACTTTCCTGCATATGTCACCTTGGCATCGGCATGAAGCGTATTGCTCTTGCCAAGCGCATTCACGAACCGGGTGACCGATTCGAAGCTGTAACCCGTCTTGAAGTCTCCCGAAAACGTGACCTGCAGTGTAGCATCGGTGGTTTCGCTCAACTTGCAGGTGGCTTCGATCTTGCCGGACGAACCGCTGGTGCTGGTGGCCGTAACCTTGCACTCATTTGCGAAGTTGTCCCAGACGTCGGTGTCGAGAAAGTCGTTCCGGGTCTCGCTGATGCACATGGACCAATCCGCGAAAGGGTTGTCGTCGGCCTTGAGGGTCCAGAGGCCTGCTTGCCTTGCCGGGATATCCTTGGCGGCGGCTGGTGAAATCAGGAAGACGGATACGAGTGCTGCGCCGACAAGAGCGCGTTTAAAAACAAACATTTATTCCTCTTTGAAAATAATCGGTGCAAGGTCGCCGAAGCGAGACCGGGATATCGCGACCGATAGACAAAGCACCTGCCATGCTCAACCTGCCAATGGTTGCAGGTGCGCCATTCTCGCATTCGTCAAGTTCGGACGGAGGGCGGCCCGAGGCGCGGTACGGTCATTCCATCTGTTTTTGTCGAGTCGTTTCAGAGGGATGAAGTGCGGTGTTGTAACGCATTGTTAACGATAATGTTGTCTTACTGAGACCTGAGGAATTTGTGCAACGCACGCCTTCCTTTGACCAAATTTGAGGGCGAGAAGCCAAGCAGAAACTCAGGGCATCTTGGGGTCAGGGCTGCGCTCTCGGTGGTCAGGCAGATATTCGCGAGCATGCGCTTTGGAACCCGCCCGGTCACCATGCCGGGCGTTTGGATTCGGGGATAGTTGATGGAACAGGTAGCTTTGGAAGCCGCGACGCACGACGTCAGTCTGTGGGCGTTGTTCATGCAGGCGGGACTTATCGTCAAGCTGGTCATGATCGGTCTGATCGGTGCGTCGGTCTGGACCTGGGCGATCGTGCTCGACAAATATGTAAGCTTCAACAAGGCACGCAAGCAGTTCGACCAGTTCGAGCAGGTCTTCTGGTCCGGTCAGTCGCTGGAAGAGCTTTACCGCACGCTCGGCGAACGCCAGAACAACGGCCTTGCCGCGATCTTCGTTGCCGCCATGCGCGAGTGGAAGAAAAGCTTCGAGCGCGGCGCCCGTTCGCCGATCGGTCTGCAGATGCGTATCGACCGGGCAATGGACGTGACCATGGCGCGCGAAGGCGAAGCCTATGAAGCCCGTCTCGGCTCGCTTGCAACGATCGGTTCGGCCGGTCCGTTCATCGGTCTCTTCGGTACGGTCATCGGTATCATGACCTCGTTCCAGGCAATCGCCGGTTCCAAGTCGACCAACCTTGCCGTTGTTGCCCCCGGTATTGCCGAAGCATTGCTTGCAACCGCGATCGGTCTCGTGGCCGCTATTCCGGCCGTCATCGCCTACAACAAGTTCATGGCTGAATCGGGCAAGCTGCAATCGCGCATGGAAGGCTTTGCCGACGAATTTTCGGCCATCCTTTCTCGTCAGATCGACGAGAAGCTGCAGCCGCGCCAGGCCGCGCAATAAGCCGCGCGACGAAGGAGAGCTAGATCATGGGCATGTCTGCCGGAGGATCGAATGCATCGGGTGGCGGTCGCCGCGGACGCCGTGGTCGCCGTCGTGGTGGTGCGATCAGCGAAATCAACGTCACGCCGCTTGTCGACGTCATGCTCGTGCTGCTCATCATCTTCATGGTGGCGGCACCGATGATGACCGTCGGCGTACCGATCGACCTGCCGGAAACGCAGGCGAAGGCGATGAATTCCGATACTCAGCCGATCACCATTTCCGTCAATCCAGCGGGCGAGATCTACCTGCAGGAGACGCCTATCGTCATCGATGAAGTCGTTCCGAAGCTCGAGGCGATTGCCACGACCGGTTACAACGAGCGCATCTATGTGCGTGGCGATACGGCTGCCGCCTATGGCATCGTGATGAAGGTCATGGCCCGCATTTCTGCCGCCGGTTACAAGAATATCGGCCTCGTTACCCTTCAGGAACAGGACAGGTAATAGGCCGCCATGAAGGGAAGTCTCGGCACATCGCTGGTTCTTCATACGCTGGTTCTGACCTGGGCGATGGTTTCGCTCAGTGCGCCGGCGCCCATGACCGTGGGCGACGTCGAGGCATTGCCCGTCGACATCGTCCCGATCGAGGAAATGACCCAGATGCAGCAGGGCGACAAGACCGCGCCGATGCTGGAAAAGCCGGCTGCCAAGCCGACCGATAATCAGAAGATCGTCGAAGGTGCCGAAAATGCCGGCAATAATGACATCGATCTGAAGGCGCCGCCGACACCGTCCAAGAAGCCTACTCAGGTGGAAACCGCCGCTGCGCCGAAGCCGTCGGAGCGCCCGACACCGACGCCGACGCCCGAGCAGAACGAGGTCAAGGACATCGCGCCGGAAGAGACCGCGCCGAAGCCGACCGAGATGGCGGCGTTGCCGCAGGCCAAGCCGGAACCGACACCGCCCAAGCCCGAACCGACACCTGAACCGACGCCGGCTCCCGCCCAGACCCAGGCGGAAGAAATACCCTTGCCGTCTTCCATTCCGCTGCCGGCCGCCAAGCCGAAGCCGGAACCGCCGAAGGAACAGGCAAAGCCGGTAGAAAAGCCCGTCGAAAAGCCTGTCGAGAAAAAGCCCGAGACGAAGCCTGCCGAAACCGCCAAGCCGACCGACAAGAAGGAAGGCAAGAAGCAGGAAACCGCGAAGTCTTCGTCCTCGCAGAAAAGCGACTTCAATGCCGACGAGATCGCCTCGCTGCTCAACAAGCAGGAAGCATCCGGCGGTGGCGCGAAGCGTTCGGCTTCACCGGCATCCACCGGCAGCACCAAGCCCTCCACGGCCTCGAAGCTCAGCCTCAGCGAGATGGACGCCCTGCGCGGCCAGATCCAGAACAACTGGTCGACCATCGCCGGCATCGAAGGATTGCAGGGCATGGTGATCCGGGTGACGTTCCGGCTCGACAAGTCCGGCATGATCATCGGCGAGCCTGAGGTGACATCGACAGGTGGTTCCTCGATGGCACGCAGGACGATGGAAGGCGGAGCGTTGCGCGCGGTGTTGAAATCCCAACCTTTCCAGAACCTGCCGGCAGAAAAATACGACGCCTGGAGCGAAGTTGCCGTCAATTTCGACCCCAGCGAGTTGGGGCTCTAAGGAATCAAATAGCTGAGAGGCTTTAGCGATATGATCAAACGTTCCCTCATCGGTATCATGATGGCGATTGCCGGAATGGCGATGACGGTTTCCGCTCCGGCCCATGCGGCGGTGGAAATCAACATCAACAAGGGCAATGTCCAGCCTTTGCCGATCGCGATCACGGACTTCCAGTCCAATAACGAGCTTGGTGCGCAGATCGCCCAGGTGGTCGCCGCCGATCTGCAGCGTTCGGGCCTGTTTGCTCCGGTGAACAAGGCTGCCTTCATCGAGAAGATCTCGGATCCGAACAAGGCGCCGCGCTTCCAGGACTGGACGGCGATCAACGCCCAGGCGCTCGTCGTCGGTCGTGTCACCCGCGAGGCCGATGGCCGCCTTCGCGCCGAGTTCCGTCTGTGGGATACCTATGCTGGCCAGCAGATGACCGGCCAGCAGTTCTTCACCCAGCCGGACAACTGGCGGCGTCTCGCCCATATCATCGCCGACGCGATCTACGAGCGCATCACCGGCGAAAAGGGTTACTTCGACACCCGCGTCGTATTCGTTTCGGAAAATGGTCCCAAGACTGCCCGCCAGCGCCAGCTTGCGATCATGGACCAGGATGGTTTCAACGTCCGCATGCTGACCAACAGCAAGGATCTGGTGCTGACGCCGCGTTTCTCGCCGAGCCGTCAGGAAGTCACCTACATGTCGTTCGAAGGCAACCAGCCGCGCGTTTACCTGCTGCAGCTGGAAACCGGGCAGCGTGAAGTGGTCGGCAACTTTCCGGGCATGACCTTCTCGCCGCGCTTTTCGCCCGATGGCCAGAAGGTGATCATGAGCCTTCAGCAGGAGGGCAATGCCAATATTTACACGATGGACCTGCGCTCGCGCACGACGACGCGGTTGACGTCCACGGCTGCAATCGACACGGCTCCGTCCTATTCGCCGGATGGCCAGCGAATCACGTTCGAGAGCGACCGCGGCGGACGCCAGCAGATCTACGTGATGAATGCCGACGGCTCGGGCCAGAACCGCATTTCCTTCGGTGACGGCTCCTATTCGACGCCTGTCTGGTCGCCGCGCGGCGATCTGATCGCCTTCACCAAGCAGTCGGGCGGCAAGTTCTCGATCGGCGTGATGAAGCCGGATGGTTCGGGCGAGCGTATCCTGACTTCGGGCTTCCATAACGAAGGTCCGACCTGGGCGCCGAACGGCCGTGTGCTGATGTTCTTCCGTCAGAGCGCCGGCTCGGGCGGACCGCAGCTCTATTCGATCGATCTGACCGGTTACAACGAGCAGCTGGTCAAGACTCCGGCTTACGGCTCCGATCCGGCCTGGTCGCCGCTGCTGGAATAGGTTGTATAAACAGGTGCAATCAAGCGTGAGGCGGTCTCGCCTCTTTCCTGCCCCATTCTGCGCTGAATGGGGCAGATACGGGACACCGGAAGGTTTGGTTAACCATAGGCATTTGAAGATGGTTAACTCAATTAGGTTAGAGTCTGGCAACTCTGAATTTCATGATCCAAGGAGAGACCGGCCATGAGCCGCACTGATACCCAGGCGATGAGCCGCATGCAGACCCTCGCTCGCAATCCAGCCGTTATCGCGCTCACGCTCGCGCTGGCACTCGCTGGCTGCGCCAACAAGAAGAACCTGCCGAACAGCGCAGGTGAGCTTGGCCTCGGCGGCGCAGGTTCGGCAACGCCGGGCTCGACCCAGGACTTCACGGTCAATGTCGGCGACCGTATCTTCTTCGATCTCGACTCCACCTCGATCCGCGCAGACGCCCAGCAGACGCTCGACCGTCAGGCTCAGTGGCTGGCCCGTTACCCGAATTACGCAATCACCGTCGAAGGCCATGCCGACGAACGCGGTACTCGCGAATACAACCTTGCTCTGGGTGCACGCCGTGCGGCAGCCACCAAGGAATATCTCGCATCGCGCGGCGTTCCGGCCAACCGCATGAAGACGATCTCCTACGGCAAGGAACGTCCGGTCGCCGTTTGCGACGACATCTCCTGCTGGTCGCAGAACCGTCGCGCCGTTACCGTTCTCGGCGGCGCCGGCATGTAATCTGGCGATGGGCTTCGGCTCACGCGAAGATGACAATTCGTTTAGAAAAGGTGGTCTTTCGGCCACCTTTTTTGTTTTTCCTTAGTTTGGCCCCGTTTCCCTAGATTTTGAATGACGGCTTGGTTGCTTTTTGGCGGCAGGTAATAAAAATCCGTCTCGCGTCATCCCGACGCAAATCAGAAGCAGGACGAACGACATGAAGAAAATTGTCTTGGCAGCAATGCTAGGGCTGGCGGCAATGGCAGGACCCGCCGGGGCCTTCCAGCTTTCGTTGCCGAAACTCTTCCAGGGCGAGCAAAGCGTTCCGCAACAGAAGCAGGCCGAAGAACGGCCGGTCATTCTGGCGCAGAACAATGACGCCGTTCGTAGCCAGCAAGTCCAGGAGGAGATCCGGCAGCTTAACGGCCGTATCGAGGAAATGAGTTATCAGCTGCTGCAGATGCAGGAGCAACTGCGCAAGACGCAGGAAGATAACGAATTCCGTTTCCAGGAGCTGGAAAAGAAGAAGAGAAGCGATTTGGGCGACACGACCGGGCAACCGGCCGTGGCGTCCAGCCGCCCTTCCTCGTCCTCTCAGCCTCCGGCATCCGGCGGCGACGATATTTCCCGCATCATCGATACGCCGTCCGACAATGGCGCAGGCGGTGGCCAGCAGGGCAATGCCGCACCGGCCCCGACGACGCTCGGTTCGATGGAGTTCGACCAGAACGGCAACCCGGTCGGCACCAGCCGCAACGACAATGCACGCAATTCATCGGCACTTCCCGGTGTCGATACGGGATCGCCCCGTTCGGCCAGGGATCAGCAGCAGACCGCATCGCTCGGCAGCGAAAGCGATGCCTACAAGATCGCCTACGACCATGTGCTGACGGGCGACTATCAGCTCGCGGAGACCGAATTCTCCACCTACATTTCCTCCTATCCGAAGAGCAGCCGCCTGCCGGACGCCAATTTCTGGCTCGGCGAGGCCCAGTATTCGCAGGGCAAGTATAACGAGGCGGCGAAGACATTCCTCAATGCCCACCAGACTTACGGCAAGTCGCCCAAGGCTCCCGAAATGCTGCTGAAACTGGGCATGTCGCTTGCTGCGCTCGACAATAACGATACCGCCTGCGCAACGCTCAAGGAAGTGCCGCGCCGCTATCCGAGTGCGGCCAAGGCCGTGCTTTCGAAAGTCAGCAGCGAACAGAAGCGCCTCGGCTGCTAAGGGCGAATCGCGCCGTGACCGTGCTCCAAGACCGGTTGCCGTCTCCGCAGGAGGCGGTACGATCGTTTCTTTCACGCCTGACCAAGCCGGCCCGTATTCTTGTGGCGGTTTCGGGCGGCAGTGATTCGATCGGTCTGCTTCTCGGCCTCCATGGCGCGATTTGCGCCGGTGAGGGGGCCGGGCACGAACTTGTCGCTGCGACCATCGATCACGAATTGAGGCCGGAGGCCGCCGATGAGGCGGAGGCGGTGGCGCACCAGTGCAAAGACCTGTCTATCCCTCATACAACCCTATGCTGGTCGACTGAAAAACCCCGGTCCGGGATTTCGGCGGCTGCAAGAGACGCACGCTACCGGCTGCTGATGGAGGCGGCCGACGGGCTTAACGCCGATGTCATCGTGACCGGTCATACATTCGACGACCAGCGGGAAACGATCGCGATGCGGGCTGCCCGCAGCGAAGCCGGTGGCAATCTTGGTCTCGCCGGCATGGCGGAAGCCGTCCTGATTGAACGTCGCCGCTGGCTGCTGCGACCTTTCCTAAACGTGCGGCGTGAGGCGATCCGGGATTTTCTGCGCCAGTCGGGCAGGGGGTGGATCGACGATCCGAGCAATGCCGATCAGCATTATGAGCGCGTGCGGGTGAGGGAGAGGCTTGCGGATCAGTCGGACGTGGCGCTTAACGTCATTCAGTCGGCAGCCCAGAGACGCAGCCAACTCGCCGAAGATGCCGCGATGCTTGCCCGCCGTCATCTGCGTGTTGCCCAAGGCGTTCTCGCCCACCTTGCCCCCGAGGCGTTCAACGAGCAATCCGAAATACTGCGCCACCTGCTGGCTAACCTTGCCGCCATTCTCGGCGGGCGTCAGCACCTGCCGGCGACCACGACAATGGACCGTGTCATGGCAATGCTCGATCGTCGTCGCATGGGGCGCATGACGGCGGGGCGGGTGATTTTCGACCTCAGACGGGAAGGCCTGTTCCTGCATCGCGAAAATCGCGACCTGAACACGACCGTTGTTGCAAAAGGCACAGCAGGGATCTGGGATGGACGCTACCGGATTTATAACCGGACCGAGGACGAGGTGCAGGTTGGGCCGACGCCTTCGGAAAGGAACATGGCGACCAGCCTGTTTCCCGACGCGCCTGCGGTTGTTGCCATGCGGGCAATGGCCGCCATGCCGCATTTCAAGCCGGTCCTTTCGTCATCGGACGCGATCGATAAAGCGAGTGTGATTGTCGAGCCGGTGCTCTCCCCTTACGACCGTTTTTTGCCGCAGTTTGAACTTATTCTGGGGTGCGAGCTTGGGCTTTCGTTCGGATGTAATGAATTTCCCCCCGCTCCAATTAAGGTTTTCGAGCGGAAAAGCTAAACGGGCGAGCTACCTTGCCTTGGCAAGGGCGTAACGCAACCTTATGTTATGGCCAAGAAAGGCAGCCGCGCCAGCGACTGCCAATGCAGTCCGGGGAGTTCGATGAACCCAAACTTTCGTAATTTTGCCCTCTGGGCTATCATAGCCCTGCTGCTGATCGCTCTGTTCAGCATGTTCCAGACGGCGCCGTCGCAGACCAGTTCCAGGGAAGTTCCGTATTCGAAATTCCTGAGTGACGTGGATGCGGGCAACGTGCGCGACGTCGTGGTGACGGGCAACCGTGTCATGGGAACCTATGCCGAGAACGGTCAGAGCTTCCAGACTTACTCGCCGGTGATCGACGACTCGCTGATGTCGCGCCTTCAGGCCAAGAACGTCACTATCGTCGCCCGTCCGGAAACGGATGGTTCGTCCGGTTTCCTGAGCTATCTCGGCACGCTTCTGCCGATGCTGCTGATCCTCGGTGTCTGGCTGTTCTTCATGCGCCAGATGCAGGGTGGATCGCGCGGCGCGATGGGGTTTGGCAAGTCCAAGGCAAAGCTTCTGACCGAGGCGCATGGCCGCGTTACGTTTGACGATGTCGCCGGCGTCGACGAAGCCAAGCAGGACCTAGAAGAAATCGTGGAATTCCTGCGCGACCCGCAGAAGTTCCAGCGCCTCGGCGGTCGTATTCCGCGCGGTGTGCTTCTCGTCGGTCCTCCGGGTACCGGTAAGACGCTGCTCGCCCGCTCGGTTGCCGGCGAAGCCAATGTGCCGTTCTTCACGATTTCCGGTTCGGATTTCGTTGAAATGTTCGTCGGTGTCGGTGCAAGCCGTGTCCGCGACATGTTCGAACAGGCCAAGAAGAACGCGCCCTGCATCATCTTCATCGACGAAATCGATGCCGTCGGCCGCCATCGTGGCGCCGGTCTCGGCGGCGGTAACGACGAACGCGAACAGACGCTCAACCAGCTTCTGGTCGAGATGGATGGTTTCGAGGCGAACGAAGGCATCATCCTGATCGCTGCCACCAACCGTCCCGACGTTCTCGATCCGGCACTTCTGCGTCCGGGCCGTTTCGACCGTCAGGTCGTGGTGCCGAACCCGGATATCGTCGGTCGCGAGCGCATCCTCAAGGTTCACGCCCGTAACGTGCCGCTGGCGCCGAATGTCGACCTCAAGGTTCTTGCTCGCGGTACGCCCGGTTTCTCCGGTGCAGACCTGATGAACCTCGTCAACGAAGCTGCCCTGATGGCTGCGCGTCGCAACAAGCGCCTCGTCACCATGCAGGAATTCGAAGACGCCAAGGACAAGATCATGATGGGCGCGGAACGCCGCTCGTCTGCCATGACCGAGGCCGAAAAGAAGCTCACTGCCTATCACGAAGCCGGCCACGCCATCACGGCGCTCAAGGTCGCGGTTGCCGATCCGTTGCACAAGGCGACGATCATTCCGCGCGGCCGTGCGCTCGGCATGGTCATGCAGTTGCCGGAAGGCGACCGCTATTCGATGAGCTACAAGTGGATGGTGTCGCGCCTGACCATCATGATGGGCGGCCGCGTTGCTGAAGAGCTTACCTTCGGCAAGGAAAACATCACGTCCGGTGCTTCTTCCGATATTGAGCAGGCCACCAAGCTTGCCCGCGCCATGGTCACCCAGTGGGGCTTTTCCGACGTGCTCGGCCAGGTCGCCTATGGTGAAAACCAGCAGGAAGTCTTCCTCGGTCATTCGGTTTCTCAGTCGAAGAACGTTTCGGAAGCGACGGCCCAGAAGATCGACGTGGAAGTGCGTCGCCTGATCGACGAAGCCTATCAGGAAGCCCGGCAGATTCTGACCGACCACCACGATGGTTTCGTGGCGATTGCGGAAGGTCTTCTGGAATATGAAACGCTGACGGGTGAAGAGATCAAGGCGCTTCTGAAGGGTGAAAAGCCGGCCCGCGATCTCGGCGATGACTCGACCCCGAGCCGTGGTTCTGCCGTGCCGTCGACCGGTGCCAAGAAGGACGAGCCGAAGGGCGGAGAGCCTGAGGCAGGTCTCGAGCCGCAGCCGCACTGACGCAAACCAAATGATTAATAAGGACCGCCGCGGACCCATCTGCGGCGGTCTTTTATGTTAACGATGGCTTATCCGGTCACGGGATATGATCGGCTTTGACGCTAATTGACGTGCTTGCGCCACCCGGCTGTGGCAATAGCCAGAGAAATGCCGATCCGAGATGACGCGGCAGCGGGCCTATTGGTTGATCCTGCCCGCAGCGCGTGGATCGCGCGATATGAAGGAGATTACATGGCACGCCGTTATTTCGGTACCGATGGTATCCGCGGACATTCGAATGTCTTCCCGATGACCCCTGACCTCGCCATGCGGGTCGGCATTGCGGTCGGGACAATCTTCCGCAACGGCAGCCATCGTCACCGCGTCGTCATCGGCAAGGATACCCGTCTTTCGGGCTATATGCTGGAAAATGCCATGGTCGCGGGCTTTACCGCCGCTGGCCTCGATGTCTTCCTGCTCGGCCCGATCCCGACGCCGGCCGTTGCCATGCTGACACGCTCTTTGCGTGCGGATGTCGGCGTGATGATTTCCGCCTCGCATAATCCTTTCGAGGATAACGGCATCAAGCTTTTCGGCCCCGACGGCTACAAGCTTTCCGACGAACTGGAGATGCGTATCGAGGATCTGCTCGACAGCGATCTTCATTCGCAGCTTGCCAAGTCGGCCGATATCGGCCGTGCGAAGCGCGTCGAAGGCGACATCTATCGTTATATCGAACAGGCCAAGCGGACGCTGCCGCGTGATGTGACATTGCACGGCCTGCGGATTGCGATCGATTGCGCCAACGGCGCTGCCTACAAGGTCGCTCCCCTGGCGCTGTGGGAGCTGGGCGCCGATGTCGTGACGATCGGCAACGAGCCGAACGGTACCAACATCAATTTCGGTTGTGGTTCGACCAGCCCCGAAGCGCTGCAGAAGAAGGTGCATGAGGTTCGCGCCGATATCGGCATTGCGCTGGATGGCGATGCGGACCGTGTGATCATCGTCGACGAAAATGGCGAGATCATCGACGGCGATCAGCTGATGGCTGTGATCGGCGAAAGCTGGGCGCAGGACGAGCGCCTGACCGGCGGCGGCATTGTTGCGACAGTCATGTCCAATCTCGGTCTCGAGCGCTTCCTCGATGACAAGGGATTGACGCTTGCCCGCACAAAGGTTGGCGACCGTTATGTGGTCGAGCATATGCGCAACCATGATTTCAATGTCGGCGGCGAGCAGTCCGGCCATATCGTGCTTTCCGATTTCGGCACGACCGGTGACGGGCTTGTCGCCGCGCTGCAGATTCTCGCCTGCGTGAAGAAGCTCGGCCGTCCGGTCAGCGAAGTCTGCCGCCGGTTCGAGCCTGTGCCGCAGCTTTTGAAGAATGTTCGCTTTGCCGGCGGAAAGCCGCTGGAAGACAGCGTTGTGCGCCAGGCGATTGCCGATGCGGAAGCCGAGCTTGGCTCCAAGGGCCGTCTCGTCATCCGCCCGTCCGGCACCGAGCCGCTGATCCGGGTCATGGCCGAGGGCGACGATCGTGCGCAGGTCGAAAAGATCGTCAATGGTCTCATCGACGTGATCGGCAACGTCCGCTCTGAAGCTGCCTGAGGTTATTGGCGGCTAAGGCCGCCATTCCCTGAATTTGCCGTCCAGGGCGCCGTCGAGATAAAAGGCGGCGCTGATCAGGGCGAGGTGGGTAAGGGCCTGCGGGAAGTTCCCGAGAAACTCGCCGCGCGGATCGAATTCCTCGGCGTAGAGCTGCAGGTGGTTGCCGAAGAGCAGCAGCTTTTCCATGTTGATCTCTGCTTCCTGCAGCCGTCCGGCGCGGGCGAGGCATTCCACATACCAGAACGAGCAGGCGCCGAAAAAGCCTTCGCGGCCATCGAGGCCATCCTGCCATTTGTAGCGCATGACGAGACTATCGTCGGCGAGTTCGCGTGAGATCGCGTCGAGTGTCGCCAGCCATTTCGGATCGGTGGCGCTGGTGAAACGCACAAGCGGCATCATCAGCATCGAGGCGTCCAGTTCTGTGCCGCCCTTGGCATGGACGAAATGACCGTGTTTCTCGTTCCAGAAATTTTCCCAGATATCCTCGGTGATTGCATTGCGCGCCTCGACCCAGCGGCCGAAAGGGGCGGCGAGCGAGCGTTTCTGCGCCAGCCTCAATGCTCGATCGACGGCGACCCAGCACATGAGGCGGGAATGCAGATGTTCCTGCGGTTCGCTGCGGGCCTCCCATATGCCGGCATCCGGCTCCTGCCAGACGTCGCAGACGTGGTCGACGACATTGCGGACGCTCAGCCAGTTTTCATGCGAGATCGAGCCACCGTATTTGTTGCTGATATAGATGGAATCGAGCAGTTCGCCATAGATGTCGAGCTGGATCTGGCCTGCCGCATCATTGCCGACCCTTACGGGTCGCGCACCGCCATAACCGCAGAGATGGTCGAGCGGCTCTTCGCGTGCGACCCTTGAGCCGTCGAGATTGTACATGATCTGGACATTGCCGTCGGAGCGGTCGGTCCGTTCGCTTATCCAGCGGCCAAAGGCATTGGCTTCATCGAGATAACCGAGCCGCATCAGGGCGTAGATCGAGAAGGATGCGTCACGAATCCATGTGGCGCGGTAATCCCAGTTGCGCTCACCGCCCGGTGCCTCCGGCAGGCCGAAAGTTCCGGCCGCGGCGATCGACCCATATTCGGCGGAGGTCAGCATTTTCAATGCGAGAGCCGAGCGGGTGACCGATGAACGCCACCTGCCGCGATAGGTCGATTTCTTTGCCCAGCCCTGCCAATATCCGGTCGTCTCCTCAAGCAGGGCATCGATCGCTTCCGTGTTCGGCGCATGGCGTTTCTCATCGCCATCTAGGGTAAAGTCGATGGTTTCTCCACACTGCAAGGTAAACTCCGCAAAGGCGGCTCCCTGCCTGGCATGAAAATCGACAGCGCCCGACAGACGAAGAGTGAAGTCTGCGCAGTGAAAGAAGACGTGGCCTTTGCCGGTCTTCACCTTCGGCGTGTTTCGGGCATAGTCAAACCGCGGCCAGCATCTGAGCTTGAACGTAACCTCGCCGCGGGTGACTGTGACGCGCCGAACCAGCAATGACGGCTCGTCCGGGCTGTGTGGCAAGGGCATGAAGTCGACGATTTCCGCGCTGTTGCTTGTGCCGAGCCAGCGGGTCAGAAGGACGTTGCTTTCGGGGATATACATCTGCAGACGCCTTGCGCCGTCTATCTGCGGCGTCAGTTCGAATGCACCGCCCTTTTCCGGATCGAGCAGGGCGGCGAAAACGCTCGGGCTGTCGAGGTTCGGCCAGCAGAGATAATCGATCGTGCAATCCTTGGCGACGAGCGCAATCGTGCGCATGTTTCCGATGGCGCCATGCTCGGCGATGGGGCGGGGGACATCGACCGTATCTACGATCGATTTGCCCGCATCGTCTTTCAAATGCTTCAAGGCCGGTCCTTTCGCGTTGCGCATGTCAACGCCGGAAAGAGACATCGGCTCCATCACCGTGATGCTGAACTTTACGTGAAGCGCCAAGTAACGCGCCTGTTTCGCAATGGATCAGAAGGGTAAACGGCTATGGTTAAGTGGGGCTTAACCTTTATCATTCATTCTCCATGCCAAACAGGGTGGTCGTGCATGTGGCACGCCATGCATGATGAAGCTTGGAGAAGCGAACATGAAGATGCGCCTTGCAGCTACGGTTGCTGCCGCAATGCTTTCGGCTGGCGTTGCCCAGTCGGCAGATCTCTATCAGGCTCAGCCCGCACCGCTTCTCGACGCACCGGAAGTCACGGTGCAGGAAGCGAGCGGCTGGTATCTTCGCGGTGACGTGGGCTATTCGTTCAACAAGATGCGCGGCGCGAAATATTTCCAGGGCGGCCAGACGTTCGAAACGGATTTCACCTCTGCCGATCTGGATGACAGCTGGATGTTCGGCGCGGGTGTCGGTTACCAGATCAACAACTATCTGCGCACCGATCTGACATTCGACCGGCTGACATCGGCCGATTTCCGCGGCAGCACGACCGGTCTTTGCCTCGATGGCGTGACGTTCTGCACCTCGTCCGACAAGGCATCGATGAGCGCCTATTCGCTGATGGCCAACGTCTATGTCGACCTCGGCACCTATTCCTATTTCACGCCTTACGTCGGTGCCGGTCTCGGTGCGACCTACGTCAAGTGGGGCAAGCTTCGCAACCAGATCTGCGATGATCCGGGCGCACCGGGCTGCTACGGCGACGATCACGACGGCAAGAGCGGATGGCGCGCCAGCGCCGCGCTAATGGCCGGCACGACGATCGACATTACCTGCAATCTCAAGGCCGATGTGGGCTACCGCTATCGCTATATCGACGGCGGAAACATGTTCGGCTTTGCCGGCGGCGGCGGTGCGCAGGGGCGCGACAAGGGCTTCCACAGCCATGAAGCGCGCGTCGGTGCCCGTTACATGTTCAACAATGCCTGCGATGCGCCGGCCTATGAACCCGCGCCGGAACCGATCGTCTACAAGTGAGTTGATCCTGCGCATATCAAAGCCGCCTTCGGGCGGCTTTTTTGTGTTCGTACTCGCTCAGGAGATCGTTCATGCATGCGCTTATCGTTCTGTCGCATCCCGGCTCGACGTCGCTCAGCCACGAGATTGCAAACCGTCTCGGCCGCGGTGTGAAGGCTTCCGACGGCGGCCACACGTTCGAGATTGCCGACCTGATGGCGGAAGGGTTCGATCCGCGTTTTTCCGCGGAGGATTTTGCCGCGCACCGGCACAAGGGAAAACCGCCGGAGGATGTGGTTGCGGAGCAAGAGCGGATCGGCCGGTCGGATGCGCTGGTGCTGGTATTTCCCGTCTACTGGTGGGCGATGCCGGGTCTGCTCAAGGGCTGGATCGACCGTGTGTTTGCCAATGGCTGGGCTTATGACGACAGCGGCGAGAAGGTGATCAAGAAACTCGGTCATCTGGCAATCCATATCGTCGGGATCGGCGGCGCAGACATGGGCACGTATGAAAGGCACGGATATCTCACGGCGATGAAGTCGCAGATCGACCATGGCATCTTTGATTATTGCGGTGCGCCTGTCGTCACGTCCGAACGTCTGCTGGAAGCAGACGGTCCGGATCAGGCGGGCAATCTGGAAGCCGCGGAAGCGATCGGGCGACGGGTGTTTTCGACCGTCACGTAAAGCTTGCGTGGCGCGCGGTGTGAGGGCCGGCGATCCTGCTTTCGCTCACACAAAAAAGGGGCTCTTTCGAGCCCCTTTTGCAGTTCCGTGGTCAAGGATCAGAACTTGACGCCGAGGCCGACCTTGACGACGTGCTGGTCGAGATCGGCGTTGAGGCCCGGTGCGATGTCCTTGTCGCCGAAGTCGTTGTAGCGGTATTCGCCACGAAGGAACATGTTGTCGGTCATGGCGAAATCGACGCCTGCGCCAACGGTCCAGCCGTGGAAGGTTTCGTTTTCATCGATACCAGCGCCATCGACGTAGCCGTTGGTGAAGGTCCAGCCGGCTGCACCGTAAACCAGGGCGCGGTCGAAGGCGTAACCGACGCGACCACGAACAGAACCTGCCCAGTCCGTGCCAACGTCGATGCCGGAATCACTTTCCTCGTTGAAGTTATAATCGACATCGCCTTCGATACCGGCAACGAAGCCGTTGCTGAGCTGCCAGTTGTACCCGACGAAGCCGCCGATAACGCCGCCGTCGAAGTCCTGCTTTGCGCTGTCTACGCCGTCGCTGAACTTGCCGTCGAGCCAGCCGGCGCCGCCCTGGATACCACCGTAAACGCCGGTCCAGCTGAAGGCCGGAGTTTCTACGGCGACCGGAGCTGCCGGGATCTGGTCAACGGCATCGGCGGCCATGGCCGAAGCAAAGGTAGAAAGAGCGAGAGCCGAGGCCAGAGCGATAGTCTTATACATGTGGTACTCCTTTATGATGGATCGCCGTATAAGAAGACTCTCAGAAAAATACTGCTGCAGAAATGCAACATATGGGTCGGGAATAGGGGAAGTATTTCCACCAGCCTTATTCTTCGGGATTTTGCTTTGATCGCGCTCTCGGAAACGTGATCGAAAAAGTAAATATCTAATTTTGTTAATGTATTTTCCGGAGCACCTTTCTGCGGACAAGTAGTTTCCTGGCATTGTCCGGGAGTATTCATTCGGGAGAATCGGTGCAGCAGCCTCCTGTCAAAGCTCCGCATATTCCGCTTGACTGGATGCCGCGACAGGCATATCCCCATCAGCGGGACACTCCTCCCCAACGAGGAGCTAATTACCTGGAAGGGTATATATATGGCCAATGGCACCGCGAAGCCGGACGTACGTCCGAATAATGCTCATTTTTCTTCTGGCCCCTGCTCGAAGCGCCCCGGTTGGTCGCTTGATGCTCTCTCCGATGCCCCGCTCGGTCGTTCGCACCGCGCCAAAGTTGGCAAGGACAAGCTGGCACAGGCCATCAATCTTACCCGTGAAATTCTGAACGTTCCGGCGGATTACCGCATCGGCATCGTTCCCGCTTCCGATACCGGCGCTGTCGAAATGGCGCTCTGGTCGCTGCTCGGCGAGCGCGGCGTCGACATGCTTGCCTGGGAAAGCTTTGGTGCCGGCTGGGTCACCGATGTCGTCAAGCAGCTGAAGCTCAAGGATGTTCGCAAGTTCGAGGCCGATTACGGTCTCCTTCCGAACCTTGCCGAAGTCGATTTCGACCGTGACGTCGTCTTCACCTGGAACGGCACGACTTCGGGTGTGCGCGTTGCCAATGCCGATTTCATTCCGGCAGACCGCAAGGGCCTGACCATCTGCGACGCCACTTCTGCAGCATTCGCGCAGGATCTGGATTTTGCCAAGCTCGACGTGACCACCTTCTCCTGGCAGAAGGTTCTGGGCGGCGAGGGCGGTCATGGCATGATCATCCTGTCGCCGCGTGCCGTCGAGCGCCTGACCACCTATGTTCCGGCATGGCCGCTGCCGAAGATCTTCCGCATGACCTCGGGCGGCAAGCTGTCTGAAGGTATATTCAAGGGCGAAACGATCAACACGCCTTCGATGCTCTGCGTCGAGGACTATATCGATGCGCTGGAATGGGCAAAGACGGTCGGCGGCCTCAAGGGCCTGATCGGCCGCGCCGATGCCAATGCCAAGGTCATCTTCGATTTCGTCGCCGCGAACGACTGGATCGCCAATCTGGCGCAGGTCGATGAGACCCGGTCCAACACGTCCGTCTGCCTGAAGATCGTCGATGCTGACATCGCCGCTCTCGATGCCGATGCGCAGGCTGCTTTCGCCAAGGGCGTGACCTCCATCCTCGAAAAGGAAGGCGTTGCTTTCGATATCGGCGCTTACCGCGATGCCCCGTCCGGTCTTCGCATCTGGGCCGGCGCCACGATCGAGGAAGCCGATATGAAGGCTCTTATGCCTTGGCTCGCCTACGCGTTCGAAACGCAGAAGGCCGCGCTCAACAAGGCCGCCGCCTGATTTGATTTCCGGTCCCACGAATGTGGGACCGTTTCATCCCCGCATTCAGAGACTGAACCCATTTCAAGGGAGCCCATTTCATGGCACCTCGCGTACTCGTATCCGACGAACTGTCTGAAACCGCCGTCCAGATCTTCCGCGACCGCGGCGTAGAGGTCGATTTCCAGCCGAAGCTCGGCAAGGACAAGGACAAGCTCGCCGAAATCATCGGCAACTATGACGGCCTCGCCATCCGTTCGGCCACCAAGGCGACCGAAAAGCTGATCGCCGCCGCGACCAACCTGAAAGTCATCGGCCGCGCCGGTATCGGTGTCGACAATGTCGATATTCCGGCTGCGTCGAAGCGCGGTATCATCGTGATGAATACGCCGTTCGGCAACTCGATCACGACGGCCGAACACGCCATCGCACTGATGTTCGCCGTTGCCCGCCAGCTGCCCGCCGCCGATGCTTCCACGCAGGCCGGCAAGTGGGAAAAGTCGAAATTCATGGGTGTCGAAATCACCGGCAAGACGCTCGGCGTCATCGGCGCCGGCAATATCGGCGGCATCGTCTGCAAGAAGGCCATCGGCCTTGGCATGCATGTCATCGCCTACGATCCCTTCCTGTCGGCTGAACGCGCGCAGGAAATGGGCGTCGAAAAGGTCGAGCTGGACGAGCTTCTGCCGCGTGCCGATTTCATTACCCTGCATGTGCCGATGACCGACAAGACTCGCGGCATCCTCGGCGCTGAAAACCTCGCCAAGACCAAGAAGGGCGTCCGTATCGTCAACTGCGCCCGCGGCGGTCTGGTCGATGAAGAGGCGCTGGCCGAAGCCATCAAGTCCGGCCATGTCGCCGGTGCCGGTTTCGACGTGTTCGCCGTCGAGCCTGCCACGGAAAGCCCGCTCTTCGGCCTGCCGAATGTCGTCTGCACGCCGCATCTGGGCGCTTCCACCACGGAAGCGCAGGAAAACGTCGCTCTTCAGGTCGCCGAACAGATGTCGGACTACCTCGTCAAGGGTGCCGTTTCCAACGCCATCAACATGCCGTCGATCACCGCTGAAGAAGCGCCGATCCTGAAGCCGTTCATCAAGCTCGCCGATGTTCTGGGCGCCTTTGTCGGCGGCGTTTCGGATGATCCGATCAAGGAAATCGAGATCCTGTTCGATGGCCAGACCGCCAGCATGAACACCCGTGCGCTCACTTCCGCACTGCTCGCCGGCCTGATCCGCAACCAAGTGGCCGATGTCAACATGGTTTCGGCACCGATCATGATCAAGGAAAAGGGCATCGTCCTTTCCGAGGTCAAGCGCGACAAGACCGGCGTCTACGACGGCTACATCAAGCTGACGGTCAAGACCGACAAGCAGACCCGCTCGGTTGCCGGCACGGTCTTCTCCGACGGCAAGCCGCGCTTCATCCAGATCAAGGGCATCAACATGGATGCCGATGTCGGCGCCAACATGGTCTACATCTCCAACACCGACGTTCCCGGCATGATCGGTTTCATCGGCATGACGCTTGGTAATGCCGGCGTCAACATCGCCAACTTCCAGCTTGGCCGCGACAAGGAAGGCGGCGATGCGATCGCGTTGCTCTATGTCGATGCACCCGTATCGGAAGATGTTCTCGCGCAGCTGACGGCAAACCCGGCAATTCGCCAGGCCCGTCCGCTGGTGTTCAACGTCGAATAAGCGGCCGGCTATACTCGGAATAAAAGCAAGAACCACCGAGGGGTGAAGGGAAGGTCCGGTGCATCGCGCCGGGCCTTTCTGCGTTATCGCAGCGCGGGATGGGTCGCCGAAAACGCGTCCGCCTCCTGCCGCAGCCAGGAGCAGAACAGGCTGGCCTTGCGGTTGCGCCTATCCCGGCGCAACGCCACGTAATGATGGCCGCTATCGGTAAAACCAAATGGAGCCGTCAGGCGCCCGGCATTGATGTCGTCGATCACATAGGGCCATGGCGCCACGCAGACGCCAAGCCCGGCGCGAGCCGCTTCCAGCATGAAATAGAAATGCTCGTAATCCAGTCGGGGTCCGGTGCCCACCGTCCGGCCCGAACGTGTGCGCCAGTTTTCCCAGGCACGTGGTCGGGTGCGTGTATGCAGTTGCGCCAGGCCGCTGAAGTCACCCGCCGTGGTTTGCAAAAGCGGCGGCGCCAGCACCAGTCCGGTCTGTTCGGGAAACAACGGCACAACCTCGCCGCCTTTCGGCCAAGGCGGATCGCCGACGCGGATAGCCACGTCAAAACCATCCCGGTCGAAATCGACCGGGCGGGAGGAAGCGGTCAGGCGCACTTCGATTTGCGGATGTTCCGCCTGAAAACGATAGAGCCGCGGGATCAGCCAACGCATCGAAAACGTGCCGGGGCAGGAAATGTCCAGCGCACCGTCCTCGGTATCGGCAACCAGCCGCACCGAGGCGTCGATCTGGTCGAAGGCGCTGCCCAGGCTGGCAAGTAAGCTTGTCCCTGCTTCGGTGAGCCTCAGGTTGTTTTTCGGCCCTTCGAACAGCGGTACGCCGAGCACGGCTTCCAGATGTTTGATCTGCCGGCTGATCGCGCTGTGCGTCACATTGAGCTCGTCCGCGGCCAGGGTCATGCGACCTTGCCTGCCGGCGGCCTCGAACGCCCGCAATGCATTGAGTGAGGGGATGCGTCTTGCCATGTGCATTTTCCGAACAATGGTTGTGCGAACATATCGATTTTGCTGCGGTGAGAAATAGGTTTTTTTCGCCGCATCGAAACCGGATGCGCGTCCAGGGAACATGGCGCTGCGTTCTTCGAATATCTGAAGGGAATGGATCGTGAGCGAACGGCATCAGGATGGCAGCGCGGGTGACGCCAATTACGGCGTGATCGGCAAGGGATATGTCAGTTACCGGCAGCCCGACCCGCATATTGCAGACTTCATCGCCAAGGCCTTGGGTGAGGCCCGCACGGTGTTGAATGTCGGGGCAGGGGCCGGTTCCTATGAGCCAGTCGATCGTCAGGTAACGGCGGTCGAGCCATCGGCCTCGATGCGCGCCCAGCGTCCAGCGCATTTGCCGGTCGCGATCGATGCGGTTGCCGAACGCCTGCCTTTCTCCGACGAGAGTTTCGATGCGAGCATGACGACATTTTCCGTTCATCAATGGTCGGATCTTGCAGCGGGACTTGCCGAAATGCGCCGGGTCACGCGGGGGCCGGTTGTCATTCTTTCCTGCGATCCGCAGGCGCTCGATCGCTCGTGGCTGAACGACTACGCACCGGAGATGATTGCGGTCGAGGCGCGGCGGTACCCGACGATGGATGCGATTGCCGAGACGCTGGGACAAGTCGATATCCTGCCGGTGCCTATTCCCCTTCATTGCACCGATGGCTTCAGCGAGGCTTATTACGGACGGCCTGAGAAACTGCTGGACCCCGGCGCGCGGCTGGCAAACTCCGCCTGGAGCTTCGTCGACCCTGCCATAGAACAGCGTTTTGCCGAAACGTTGAGCAGCGATCTGGCGGACGGTGCGTGGGATACCCGTCACAAGGCGTTGCGGTCTCAGCCGTTTTTCGAGGGTTCGCTGCGACTGATTGTCAGCAGGGCAGGTAAGGCGTGACCTTCGGCCGGAGGGGCCGTATAATTCTCCGCATTAGACCAGATTTCCTCCCAGGAAAGATGCAGAAATGGGCCGGGAGCGACATGCGACCGGCCCTTTCTGTCCCTGCTGACGATTATGTGATCGACTGCGGGTCGAAAACTCCCTCTGGTTGTATTTGCGTCAATTGGCTCCCGTCCTTAATTTCTGTAGCTACTAAAGCGGGAAAAATGACGGAGGGTCCTAAAATTTCCGTCAGGGCTCCCCATATCAGGGTCACGGACCGCATAGGGCGGCCAGAGGAGAAATTGATGTTGTTCAAGCTTCGGCGTTTCCAGAAACTCTTCGCGATCGCAGCGATCGGAATGGCAGTTTCGCTAACAGCCGTCGATTTCGCGGAAGCGCGTCGTGCCGGCGGTGGTTCGAGCTTCGGTAGCCGCGGTACCCGTACATTCGCGGCTCCGCCGACCACGAACACGGCACCGGGCGCAGCCGGCGGCATCAATCGTTCGATGACCCCGAATACGCAGCAGAACGCTGCAAGCCCGGCCAACGGCATGGGTGCGCAGGCCGCTCAGCAGCAGCGTCGCCCCGGCATGTTCGGCGGTATGTTTGGCGGCATCCTCGGTGGTCTGGCTCTCGGCGGCCTGTTCGGCATGCTGATGGGTGGTGGCTTCGGTGGCATGGCCGGCTTCTTCGGCATGCTGCTGCAGATCGCCCTGATCGCCGGTCTTGCGATGCTTGCCTTCCGCTTCTTCGCCCGTCGCCAGCAGCAACAGGCAGCTGGCCCGGCCGGCAATTCCCGCGCTTACGGCAATGGCGGTAACGGCAATGATGGTTTCAGCCAGGGCCAGAACAACGCCTATCAGGCGCCGCAGCAGAACCAGGGCGGCTTCCAGATTCCGAAGATCGGCGCTGGCGCCGGTGCTGCCGGTTTCGGCGCTGGCCAGCAGGCAGCTGCTCCGCGTCAGGCAGGCCAGGATACCGACGAGATCGGTATCACCAACCGCGACCTCAGCCAGTTCGAAAAGCTGCTGACCGAGGTGCAGGGCGCCTATGCTGACGAGAATTACGCCAAGCTTCGTGACCTCACGACGCCGGAAGCCATGTCCTACCTCGCTGAGGAGCTGGGCGAAAACGCAACCAATGGCGTGAAGAACGAAGTTCGCGACGTCACGCTGCTGCAGGGCGACCTTGCCGAATCCTGGCGCGAAAACGGCCAGGAATACGCGACCGTTGCGATGCGTTATTCCTCGATCGACTTCCTGCGTGATCGCAATACCGGTGAAGTTGCCGAAGGCGATCCGAATGCAGTTACCGAAACGGTGGAAGTCTGGACCTTCGTGCGCAAGCCGGCCAATGACTGGAAGCTCTCGGCAATCCAGTCTGCTGCCTGAGGCGCTTAAAACTTAAGGAGTTCGGCGGTCCTGCCGTCGTGCTCCCCTTTATAGAAGACATGAAGGGCTCGCTCATAAGGCGAGCCCTTTTCGCTGACCAGATGGAAAAGGGTCATCGAGCTTCTGAACTTCAGCTCATCCGTCGCACCCAGGATGTCGCCGGCGCTACGCCCCTCATGCCCGAGCATGACAGCGGTACATTCGCCAAGCCGCCAGCCGAGCAGCGGGTGTTCGAGATAGGCGATGGCTTCGGCGCGTGAGCGAATGGCGAAACGCTGCGACATGGATGAGGCGCCAAGGCCGGTGAGCTGCGGAAATATGTACCACATCCAATGGCTTCGCTTCTGCCCGTCACGCAGTTCGGCGATGACCTGATTGTAGATCGATGCCTGCGCCTCGACAAAGCGGGTCAGATCAAAAGGGACAAATTGTTCGTTCATGAATCGCTCCTCACCCCAATTGCGGCATGAAGTCGGAGAAAGATGATATTTTTGCGGCTGCACTTTTTTATGTTGCGCCGCACCCTAACTGCGGTTGAATGGACCAGTTTATCGCAGAATTCCGGCAATATACAGATTGGCTGCCAAACTGGATGGTGAGTCTCGGCGTGATTGCTGCCGCGATCGTGATCGGCCTTGCCGTTCACCGGCTCGCTTTCCGCATCCTGACGCGGGTGGTGGAGAACAAGGATTTGTTCTGGCGATCGGTCGTGTCGCGTGGGCGGCGGCCGTTGTGGTTCGCCATCCTGATCTTCACGCTGTCCTTTGCCGCCAATATCGCCCCGCTTGCGCCGCGTCCGGCAGAGATCATCCGCCATATCCTGCTGATCGGCTTCATTCTCGTTGTCGGCTGGTCGGCGAAAGCGGCGCTGCATATCTGGATGACGGTCTATCTGCGCCGCTTCAAGCTGGACGCGGAAGACAACCTTCTGGCGCGCACTCACGTTACCCAATCGCGGATCGCGGAACGGATTGCCGGGGCAATGATCATCGTTTTGACGATCGCCGCCATGCTGATGACCTTTCCGGCGGTGCAGCAATATGGCGTCAGCGTTCTTGCCTCGGCGGGTGTCGCCGGTATCGTCCTCGGTCTCGCGCTGCAGCCGATGCTGAAGAACATATTTGCCGGGATTCAGCTGGCGATCACCCAGCCGATCCGCATCGATGATGCGCTGATCGTCGAAGGCGAGTGGGGCAATGTCGAGGAGATCACCTCGACCTATGTGGTGGTCAAATTGTGGGATTGGCGGCGGATGATCCTGCCGCTTTCCTATTTCATCGAAAACCCGTTCCAGAACTGGACGCGTGAAAGCTCGGCGCTGATCGGCACCGTGATGATCTATCTCGACTATACGATCCCGGTCTCGGTGGTGCGCAAGAAGGTGGAGGAGATCGTTGCCGCATCGCCTCTCTGGGACAGGAAGGTGGTCGCGGTGCAGGTGACCGATTTCCGCGAAAATGTCATGGAGATGCGTATTCTCGCATCATCCACCAGTGCGCCGAAGGTCTTCGATATTCGCTGCGAGGTACGCGAGAAGCTGGTGGAGTTCATTCAGCGGGAATATCCGCATGCGCTGCCGAAAGTCCGCACGGATCGCAATCTGGACGGAAACAGCGCTTCCGTTGTCGGGGCCGTGCAGCAGTCGGCGTTGCAGTCATGATCACCACCGCATTCGATAAAATTAACTGATATTAATTTAGTTTTTCGTAGGTTTCTGTTGTTGCCGGCGGTGAATCGCGTTAGCCGTCAGCCACGGAGGACGCGCGGACTACTCAATGAGCCAAATTCAGAATCTGCTGCCCTTGCTGGGCTTTTTCTACTGCATTTACCTGTTCTTCCGCTGGGTCGTTCATGACATGAACAAGTCGTCCGACTGACTGTCGGCGGCGGTCCGGCCGCTGCCTTGAGCGTGCTGCTTGCACGCGGGTCGAATAGTTTCTATATGCGAGCAACAAATTGCCTGGCTGGCGGCCGATCCCGCGCCTGGTTTGGAAGAGCCGTCCGAGATCGACGGCAAGCAAGATTGCTGCAGCGAGAGTTTGCCCGTGAATACGCTGGATTTTGACAAGAAGCCGGAAGATACGCGCGTTGTCGTCGCCATGTCGGGCGGCGTGGATTCCTCCGTGGTGGCCGGGCTTTTGAAACAGCAAGGCTATGACGTGCTGGGCATCACGCTGCAGCTTTACGATCATGGTGCTGCGGTTCATCGCGCCGGTTCGTGCTGCGCTGGCCAGGATATCGACGATGCGCGCCGCGTGTCGGAAACGCTCGGCATTCCCCATTACGTGCTGGATTACGAAAAGCGGTTCCGCGAAACCGTGATCAACCCGTTTGCCGAAGCCTATGCGATGGGCGAAACGCCGGTGCCCTGCGTTGCCTGCAACCAGACGGTCAAGTTCGCCGATCTGCTTGCCACGGCGCGTGAACTCGGCGCCGACGCGCTGGCGACGGGTCACTATATCCGCTCGGCCGCCAACCCGACCGTTGCCAATCCGAACCGGCGCGCACTCTATCGTCCGATCGACAGCGATCGCGACCAGAGCTGGTTCCTGTTTGCCACGACGCAGGAGCAGATCGACTATCTGCGCTTTCCGCTCGGCTGCATGTCCAAGGCGCAGGTTCGCGAGCTTGCCGAAGAAATGGGACTGGTCGTCGCCAAGAAGGCCGACAGCCAGGACATCTGCTTCGTGCCTGCCGGGAAATATGCCGACATCATCAACAAGGTGAAGCCGAACGCGGCGCTTGCCGGCGATATCGTGCATATGGACGGGCGCGTGCTCGGCCGGCACGAGGGCATCGTTCATTACACGATCGGCCAGCGCAAGGGCCTCGGCGTTGCCACTGGCGAGCCGCTCTACGTCGTCTATCTCGACGCCCGCTCGCGCCGTGTCATCGTCGGCCCCAAGGAAGCGCTCGATACGCATCGCGTCTATCTGCGCGACATGAACTGGATCGGCGATTCGTCGCTCGAAGACGATGCGCGTGAAGGCTTTGCGTGTTTCGCCAAGGTGCGCTCCACCCGGCCGCCGACACCGGCAACACTGCATGTCGACGAGCGCGGCGTTTATGTCGATCTCGCCATCGGCGAGGCAGGCGTGGCGCCGGGACAGGCATGCGTTCTTTATTCGGCACCGGGCGCCGATGCGCGGGTTTATGGCGGCGGCTTCATCGAGCGATCCGAGCGTGCAGAGGAAGCGGAAGCATCGCTGAAACAGCTTCTGGCACAGCCGGTCGCAGCTTGAGGCTTAGGAGTTCCCTGCTTTTCAAGGGCAGGGAACTGGACAAAAACGAAGGTTTGAAACTCCTCCGTTTTTCTCCTGTCATATGCTTGACAAGGTTCGCGGCCTGCCTTTATAAGCCGCTCATTCCTCGGAGCGGACGCTTTAAAAGCAGCTTCGTTGGTGTGGCTGGGTAGCTCAGTTGGTGAGAGCGCAGGATTCATAACCCTGAGGTCGGCGGTTCAATTCCGCCCCCCGCTACCAATCTTCTCCAAGTTTCAGGTGTGGTGTTTTCAGGCTCACCTTTCCCGGATGGCTCTATCTCGATGACTGTGCTTTCCGATGTTTCTCCCGTCTATCATCCGCCGCTCGATCCCTATCTGACCATTCTTCACCGTGACCGCGATTTTCTGGTCTGCGACAAGCCGAGCGGGCTGCTTTCCGTTCCCGGACGCCATCCGGCGCTCAGCGACAGTCTTCTGACGCGGGTGCAGAAGGAGTTTCCCAAGGCGCTGATCGTTCACCGGCTCGACAAGGATACGTCCGGCGTCGTGCTGATGTCGCTGAACCGCAAGGCGCATGCTT
Source organism: Hyphomicrobiales bacterium (assembly GCA_900469445.1). Classification (GTDB taxonomy): domain Bacteria; phylum Pseudomonadota; class Alphaproteobacteria; order Rhizobiales; family Rhizobiaceae; genus Neorhizobium. The sequence continues at coordinate 509,696 of UBXM01000001.1, read as the reverse complement.
TCGTTGCGGGGCAGTTCGAGGCGCGCACGACGAAAAAATCCTATGTCGCCGAAGTGTGGGGCAGGGTTGAAGGCGATGAGGGGACGGTCGATCTGCCGCTTGCCATCGATCCCGACAACAAGCCTCGCCACCGGGTCGACCACGAGCATGGCAAACCGGCGCTGACGCGTTGGCAGGTTTTGGCTCGTGGCGAGAACAGGACGCGCCTTCGCCTGTTTCCGCTGACCGGGCGCACCCATCAATTGCGGGTGCATATGAAAGCGCTCGGGCATGTTATTCTCGGCGACGAGTTTTACGCGGAGGGCGAAGCACTGGCTGCCGCGGATCGTCTGCTGCTTCATGCCGAGGAACTGACCTTCCGCAAGCCCGATGGCTCGGATGTGACGTTTACGGCGCCAACCCCTTTCTGAGATCGGTCGTCGTGCAGAAATTCGAAAAATCCGATCTGATTGTCGATTTTGTCGGTGGGGCGGTCGGTCACCGGTTTCGTTCCAACGAGGGGCGCAGCCAAGGACTGGCCAAGGCTGTCGGATTTGCCAGCAACAGGGCCCCGGAAGTTGTCGATGCGACGGCCGGTCTCGGCCGTGATGCGTTTCTGCTCGCGTCGCTTGGCGCGCATGTCACGCTGATCGAACGCTCCGAGACGATGCATGCGCTGCTTGCCGAAGGGCTGAAACGAGCGCAAGCGGAAGGCGGGCGGCATGCGGAGACGGTGGCGCGGATGACGCTGATCCACGGCGATTCCTGCGCGCTTATTCCGCAGCTGAAGCCGCAGATCGTCCTCATCGACCCGATGCATCCGCCGCGCGACAAGACGGCTTTGGTGAAGAAGGAAATGCGGCTGATCCGCGAGATCGTCGGTGACGATCCCGATTCTCTGGAGTTGATGCAGGTCGCGCTCGCGAATGCGCAAAAAAGGGTGGTTCTGAAATGGCCGCTGCGTGCAGATCCGATGCCGGGCATCCGCAAGCCCAGCCACCAGATCGTCGGAAAAAGCACCCGCTATGATGTCTTCGTTACCGCGAAGCCCGCCGGGGATGCGGCCTGACAGGCCTGCCGGAGCAATTGGCTCCTCCAGACAGATGATTATCCCCGGATGATATCTTCGTAGTGCAGTGCCGCGGTGAGCAGCTTTTTATCGTCTCCGGCAATGCCTGACAGAAGCAGGCCTACCGGCATTCCGGCGTCGCCGGTGCCGCAGGGAATGGAGACACCGCACCAGTCGAGGAAATTGCCGAAACCGGTATTGCGCAAGGTCTTGCCATTGGTGGCGAAAAACAGGTCGTCATCAGCGAGCAATGGGTCGATCGCCGGTGCGACATGGGCGACCGAGGGGAGGGCCACCAGGCGTCCGGCCAGCAGGTCCTCGGTTTCCGCAGTCAGGCGGCGGCGGATGTCGAGCATGTCGATATAATCCGCCATCGTCGTCTTTTCGCCGAGCCTGATGCGGGCAACGACGCGCGGGTCGATCTGATCGGCAATCGTGCCGGTCAGTCTTTCGCGGTGCAGGGCGAAGGCTTCTGCCGTCACCAGCGCTCCACGGGCCTTGACGAGGTCGGTTATCGCATCGAATGCCGGAATGCGAATGCGTTCGATCCGGGCACCTGCTTTCTCGAGGCGTGAGAGTGCTGCTTCGAACGCTGCGACAACGCCCGGTTCCGCCCCGTCGAATACGCCATTTTCCGGCACGACGATATCGAGCTTCACATCCGTGCCGCGCATGATGTCCGGTCCGGTCGCGCCACGCATGGCCGCATCCACCCAGATCGCGTCCTGCACGCTGCGGCAAAGCGGGCCGAGGCAATCGAGGCTTTTTGCCAGCGGGAAAATACCGTCCATCGAATAGCGGCCGCGGCTCGCCTTGTAGCCGACGATGCCGTTGAAGGCTGCCGGGATGCGGATCGAGCCGCCGGTATCGGTGCCGATCGCGACCGGCACAAGGCCTGCCGCGACTGCTACCGCGGAACCGGAGGAGGAACCGCCGGAGACGCGCGGCACGTCCGTGCTTCTCGGGTTGTGCGGCGTGCCGTAATGCGGGTTGATGCCGATGCCGGAAAAGGCGAATTCGCTCATATTGGTGCGGCCGATCGCGACCATGCCGGATTGCCGCAGGAGATCGACCACGGCGGCATCCTTCGCGGCCGGTGTGTTCTTTGCCAAGACCGTGGAGCCTGCCGTCGTCGCCAGTCCCTCGATATCGAACAGGTCCTTCCAGGCGACCGGAATGCCATCCAGCCAACCGAAGGAACGGCCCTCCGTGACACGTTTTGCGGCGGCTGCCGCTTCGCCCATGGCGCGGTCTTTCAGAAGCGATGTGAAGACGGATTTATCCGCGTGGCGCTCAACGGCATCGAATACCGCTTCGGCGATTTCGACGGGGCTCATGATGCCGGAATGGATGAGCATCGACAGCTCGGCAACGGACATGCCGGAAACGGGTCTTGGCACGGATGTTTCCCTGAATTGACTGACTGGATCCAAGATGTATCCGATATCGTCGGCAAGGGTAGCGGAATTATCCGCCGAGCCCTATTTCATCATCATGCTCACAGAGAAAGATCGCCTGAACGATCTTCATGCTCAAGGATGACGCCATGAAACCGGCTCTTGTCTTATCCATTCTGGCCCTGGCTCTTGCCGGATGCTCAGCCTCGGCCACCACTGTCGGCTACAGCTTCAATAGCGGATCGGGTCTCGCGCCCATACCCGGCAGTATCACCTATGGCGGGCAGCCGCGCACCAGGCTGACCAAGTCGCCGATCGGCAGTACGTTCGCCCATGAATTCACCAATCAGCTGGGCCGGGAGGTTCATGAAACCTACCTGATCGAACCGGATCGAAGCCTGAAAATCATCGATCGCTACGAGAAAAGGGAGCGGTTGTGGGACTGATCTCCGATTGAAGTTGCGCTTTGTTGAAGGCGTATATTTCGGCAGAGGCAGATTGACGCGCTACATCTTGTTACCTTGATGATTGCTAATGTTCGGCGTTAGGCATTCTCCAGATGAATTTCGAGAGGAAGCCGGATCCATGGGACATGATGCGCATTGGCCGACACTTTCGCCGTCTACCACTGGGTTGCGTTGCCGCTGCCCCCGCTGTGGGCAGGGCCATCTATTCGACGGCTTCCTTTCGATGAAGCCGAGTTGCGAAGTCTGCGGGCTGGATTACGGGTTCGCGGACCCGGCCGACGGGCCTGCCTTCTTCGTCGTCTGTTTCGCCTGCGTGCCGAGCGTGGCGCTGGCGGTCCTGATCGAGACGGTCTACCAGCCTCCGTTCTGGATCCATCTGCTCATCTCGCTTCCGTTTCTGATTTTGACCTGCATCCTGCCGCTCAGACCGCTCAAGGGCTGGTTGTTGTCAAACCAGTATTTCTACAAGGCGGAACACGGAAAACTCGACCGAAATTCAGGCCTGAGGCGTGACGGGCCTTAGGATTTCATTGTGTTCGGATGCTTTTGAAAATGACCGTCAAACAGCGCGTTAATCCGGGAACCTTTTGAGGTGGCGACCGTTCACTTTTGCGACATCAAAAGGAGAACGTCATGAACAGCATCATTTGGTTGGTCGGAGCAGTCGTGATTGTCATCGCGGTTCTCAATCTCGTCGGTTTTGCCTGAGCGAGACCCGACCCGCCTTGCGGTGTCAAACCTTTCAGGAGAGCATCATGAATAGCATCGTCTGGCTCGTCGGAGCCGTTGTCATCGTCCTCGCCATCCTTTCGTTTTTCGGGCTCCGTTGAGCCTCGAGAAAAGATGCGGCGACACAGAAAACCGCTGGACTGGAAAGTCCGGCGGTTTCTTTTTATCCGGTGCAAGGCGAGATCACTCCGCCAAGAGGACCGCGAAAGGGTGGTCGGCAAAGGTCCAGTTGACCGATGCGTCATCGCCGAAGTCGAAGGCCCGGCCGGTAAAAATGTCACGATAGCGCCGGCCCGCAAGCGGCGACGGAAGCGTGATGCGCGTTTCAGCCCAATGCGCGGAGCGGGATGAGGCGAGGTCATGCAGTGCCTCCAGCACCAGCCGCGGAGCGATAACCAGCAGCCTGGACTGATCGTCGTGTCGCGCGAAGCTGACGATGTTTTCTGCGCGGATGCCGTCCACCCGCAGCGGGACATAGCGGCCCTCGCGGAAAAGGCTCGGAAACTCCTTGCGGAGTTTCAACAACCTGCCAATCACCTGCTGCTTGAGGCGGCCGGACAGCCAATCCTCCTCCTCCGCGGATGCAAGCTTGTCGTCCTGCCTAAACTGTTCCTCCAACCTCCCGAAGTTGGGTTCGCGCCGGTTATCCGGGTCGACAAGCGACAGGTCTGCGGTTTCGCTGCCCTGGTAGATGTCCGGCACGCCCGGCGCGGTGAGCTTGATGAGCGTCTGGGTGATGGAATTGACACTGCCGGCGCGGATGAAGGGCCGAAGGGTGGCGGTGAAATCTCCAAGGAAGTCCTGGTTGCCCGGTGAAAGCATCGCGTGAACGTAATCATGTATCGCTGCCTCGTAATCGGGGTTTCCATCCGCCCAGTTGGTCTTCAGTTTCGCTTCGCGGATCGCCTTTTCGGCATAGGCCTGAAAACGCTCCTGCAACTGCGCCAGCCCATCGGCCTCGTCGGATGCAAGTTCGGCGGGCCAGACGCCGGCCAGCGCCTGATACAGCATCCATTCCACGGCAGGCTCCGGGGCCGGGCCGTCTTCAAGTTGTGTCAGAGCCGCATTGTTTACCTGCCGCCAGCGTTCGACTGCGTCTGCCCAGACCTGCGGAGCCTCGCTCAGGGCGTAGAGCCGGGCGCGGGCATCTTCGCCGCGTTTGGTGTCATGGGTGGACGTGCCTGAAAGTGCATCCGGCTGAAGCGTCTGCCGCTCGGTCATCTGTGCATGGAAATGGTCGAGCGCAAATTCTCGCGACAGAGGTTCGGCGCCGACCTCGTTCAAGCCGATCAGGGCGTGGTGGCGGAAGAACAGCGTATCCTCGACCGACTTTGCCATCAGCGGCCCGGTCAACTGCTGGAAGCGGGTGCGGAATGTTGCTGCCTTGCCCAGGATGGAAGCGGGCATGTCGCCGTTCAGAACCCTTGTCAGGAATGGCAGGGCGGCCAGATCGGATGTCGTCTGGCCGCGCCGGATTTCGGCCGTGACCTTTTCCAGCATCTGCCGGCCTTCGGGCGGCATGCCATCGGTCGTGCCGTAGGTGCGGTAGACGGGGAAGGCGACGAGCAATTCCCGCAGGCCCGACTTGATCGTTTCGGACGTCAGCGGCGCTGCGTCCTGCAATTCCTCATGTATCGATTCAGCAAGCTTCACGAGGGTGGCAAGTTCGCCGGCGAAGTTGTTGTTCGCCATCAGCAATTTGGCGTCCCGCAGTTCCTTTGCCATGTCCGGAGCCATACCGGTTGCCGCCGCATAGGCGGCATCGAGTTGGCTCAGTTTGCCGCCATCGACCAGAACGTTGGCCAGGGTTGCGATGAATTCGTAACCTGTCGTCCCGGAGATCGGCCAGGCGGGTGACACATCCTCGCCTTCGCCGAGGATCTTTTCGACCGTGATGTAGCAGCCGGGGCCTGCCTCCTGGCGCAGGCGTTCGAGATAGGCCTTGGGATCGGCCAGGCCATCGACATGATCGACCCTCAGGCCATCGACTGCGCCGGAGCGGACGAGTTCGAGGATGAGGCGGTGCGTGTCGTCAAACACGGCATCGTCTTCGACGCGGACACCGGCAAGCCCGGTGATCTCGAAGAAACGGCGATAGGAGAGGTCGCGCGGCGCATCCCGCCAGGACATCAGCCGATAGGGTTGCTGCTCATGCAGATCGGCGATCGCGGCTTTATCGGTGATCTGCAAGACCTCCTCCTCGCTGCCGACATAGGTGTCCGGGTTCAGAGGATAGAAGCTTTCATAATAAGCGAGGGCTGGCTTGCCGGTTTTCGGGTCGGGCTTGAGCGAGATTTCACCGGCATCCAAGACCTTCTCGAACGTGTCGCCGAGAAAGGGCAGGGTCAGGCGGCGCGACCAGTCGATGTCGAAATGCCGGGCGTAGCGGCTGTTTTCGCCATGCTCGATCACGTCATGCCACCACGAATTTTCCAGCGAAGCGGCCATGTGGTTCGGCACGATGTCGAGGATCAGGCCAAGGCCCTCGGCCTTGAGCGCCGCCGCCATGCGGTCGAAGCCCTCCCGGCCGCCGATCGCGGGGTCGATCTCGTTGGCATCGGTCACGTCATAACCGTGGGTGGAACCGGTCGTGGCGGTGAAGACCGGCGAGGCATAAAGATGGCTGATGCCAAGTCGTTTCAGGTAGGGCACGAGCGCTGCGGCGCGGTCGAAGGTCATGCCGTTGCGGAACTGGATACGGTAGGTCGCGGTCGGGATCATGCGGCGGCTCATGCCTTTTCGAAGCTGACGAGGATGGAATTGGGAGCAAGTTCGGTCAGGCGTTCCGGGTGGTCCTTTTTCGGATAGGCGTAGATCGGCTTGCCCGGCATTTTCGGCAGCGGCCTTGCCGCCTCTCCGATATTGAGCGCGATCGCGAGCTTGCCTTTCGGGAGGGCCCAGGAGACGGCGAGATAACCGGTGTCGGTGTCGATGATCTTCCCGGTGCCGCCTTTGGCGGTCGCCAGCATAGGCACGACAATCTCCTGGCGGAGCTTGAGAAGCTCGCGGGTGAAATCGAACCAGTCGCGGCCCTGCGGCGACTTGAGCTTGTCCCAGTCGAGCTTCGACGCCTCGAATGTCTTTTTCGCGTTCGGGTCAGGCACCTTTTCGCCATGGCCAGCGTGGCCTTCGAATTCCTTTGCCCGTCCCTCGCGCACCGCCTTTGCCAGATCGCCATGGAAGTCGGTGAAGAACAGGAAGGGGTTCGTCTCACCATATTCCTCACCCATGAAGACCAGCGGGATATGTGGCGAGAGGAGGAGGGTGGCGAACAGGATTTTGGTGCGTGTCTCTCCGGCAAGCGCGATCAGCCGCTCGCCCTGCGCCCGGTTGCCGGTCTGATCGTGGTTCTGGATGAAATCGACGAAGACAAGCGGCGGCTGAGCCTTGCTGTCGACGCCGCGTTTCTCGCCGGATTGCGGCGAGATCTCGCCCTGATAGGCAAAGCCTTCCGTTAGGCAGCGAGCCACCAGCTTTTCCGGGCCTTCGGCAAAATCCTTGTAATAGGCATGGGTTTCGCCGGTCAAAAAGACATGGACGGCATTGTGAAAATCGTCGTTCCATTCGCCGGTGAAGAGCGGCGCAGAACCATCCTCATCGCGCGGATGCAGGAAGGTGACGTTGCGGCAGTCTTCCGTCGTCAGGTGGATCGGACGGTCGGTGATTTCGGCGCGGATGCGCTCGGCGATCTCGATCAGGACATGTTTGTCGGATGTGTCCTCGATCTGGTCGATCGCGTCGAAACGCAGGCCGTCGAGATGGAATTCCTCCAGCCAGTAGAGCGGCGCTTCGGCGATGTAACGGCGGGCGGCATCGACATCATAGGCGATGCCCGCACCCCAGGGCGTCATCCGCTCCTTGTGGAAGAAGTCGGGGGCGAGACGCGGCAGGTAATTGCCTTCGGGGCCGAAATGGTTGAGCACGATATCGAGCACGACGGACATGCCGTGGCCGTGGGCCGCATCGACGAAGGCCTTGAAATCCTCCGGCGGGCCATAGGCCGAATGCGGGGCATAAAGCAGCACGCCGTCATAACCCCAGCCGCGTTTGCCGCCGAACTGGGACAGTGGCATGACCTCGATCATGGTGATGCCGAGATCGGCCAGATGGGGGAGTTTGTCGATTGCGGCGCGGAAAGTGCCTTCCGGCGTGAACGTGCCGAAATGCAGCTCGTAGACGATGGTCTCGTCCCACGGGCGGCCTTTCCAGTTCGTATCCTGCCAGTCGTAATTGGTCGGGTCGATGACCAGCGACGGGCCGTTGACATCGTCCTTCTGGGCGCGGGAGGCGGGGTCGGGAACCACGGTGCCATCGGAGAGGACGAAGCTGTATTCGGTTCCGGCCGAAACACCGGTCGCCAGCAGTTCGAACCAGCCGCCGCCGCTTTCGCTCATCTCGGTGTCTTCGCCATCGAGCCTGAGGATCAAGGTTTTCTGGCCGGGCGCCCAGAGCCGGAAACGAACCTCTCCAACGGCGACATATTCCGCTCCCCAGGTCTTTGGGAAAACACGAAACTCTTCGGCGGCATTCAAATCCGTCATCTGACCCCGTCCCTTATTGAAAGAGACCGGCAAACGGAAAACGCGGCCCGTGGTTCCATGAGCCGCGCGTTATTTGGAGATTACATCTCCAGCAGCGCATAAGCCTTGCCGGTCGGCTTTTCGATATGGGAGGCGACATTGTAGACCGGGGCACCGCCGGGGGTTCGGCCTTCATAGGTGCCGCGATGGGCATGACCGTGGACGACGGCTTTCACCGGAAAGCGGTCGATCGTTTCGGCCAGCCGCGACGAGCCGAGGAAAGGAAAGATTTCCGGCGGTTCGCCTTCGACCGTCTGCTGGATCGGCGCGTAGTGGAGTACAACCATCGCCCGTTCCGATTTTACCTGCCGCAGCGCGTTTTCCAGCCGCATCGTTTCCTCGACGCTTTCGGCCACCATCGCCTTGATCGCCGGTTCGCCGAAGGAGCCGAGCATGTAGCGGCCGAAACCGCCGGCAAAACCTTTGACGCCGGCAAAGCCGACGCCGTTGATTTCGGTTGCGGTGCCTTCGAGAAGATGCACGCCAGCATCCTTGATGATCGCCTTCACCTCGTCCACATGGCCGCATTCGTAATCGTGGTTGCCCAGAACGCCGACCATCGGGATCGAACAGGAGCGAAGGTCGGCCGCCAGCAGTTGCGCTTCCTCGGGCTTGCCGAGATCCGTCAGGTCACCCGTCAGTACGAGGATATCGGCCTCCTGGGATATCTCGGTGAAAAGCTCCTTGTAGGAGATCGAGCCGTGTTCCTTGACGTGAAGATCGCCCATGGCTGCGATCCGTTGTTTCCCGTTGGGTTTGCCATTCGCCTTTGCCGGGGCGGTGGTATCCTGTTTCTTTTCGGGTGACTTGGCCATCACGCGGCGCCTCCTTCTCTCGTTTCCTCGTCCACGCCGTCGCGCAGGTCGCCTTCGCCGCCGACATCGGCAAAGCCCCATTCCTTCACGTCGATTTCGAAATCGACACGGCTGAACATGCGGCCGCGGCAGATCTTCATCTGTGGCAGGGGTAGTTCGCGCTGGGCCTTGAGGCGGTCGAGCAATTCATCGAGCAGCCAGTCCGGTACCTTGTCGCGCTCGGTCGGGTAGATCCAGCGGAAGTTCAGGAGGTGGATGAGCAGCACTTCCCAATGCACTTCCATATGGTTCAGAAGCCTGTCCCAATCGATCTGGTCATGGGCGCGCAGGATCATGTGGACGATGTCGCCACCGTCATAACGATGGCGGAGCTGAACGAAACATTTCGACCAGATCAGCTCGGTCGGTGCGATGATGCGCACCTTGTGACCATTCATCTCGATCTGGCGGGCATTGTCGAACCAGCTGTCGCTGATCGGCATCGTGCCGTTGGAGGCGGCGAAGATCACGTCGCAGAAGTGACGGCCCTTCTTGATCTTGCCGAGCCAGCGGTCGTCCTCCACCTCGATCTCGTAACCCTTGTCCTTGAAATGGGCGAGGATGCGGGCGTAATCGCCTGCCTTGCAGAAGATATCGAGATCCTTGGTGGGACGGGTAATGCCGGTATAGGCGCTGATCGCAAACGTGCCGGCGAGCAGGAAGGGAATGTGGCAGGCCACAAGGTCTTCCAGGGCTTCTGAGACGAAGTCTTCGGCTTCCGGATCGGCAAGCGTCGGCGCTGCCTTGACCTCCATCCCCGGCATCAGATGCAGGGGATGGGCGTTGCGTGCTTTTTCCGGTTCGGGCGTCGGCCCCGACCCGGTGGTCGGTAATGTGTCGGCGTCCATGGATCTCTCCGTTATTGCTTCGATAAAGCAACACGCGAGAGGCCAAGGAGGTTCCGCCTTAGCTGCGCTCCGGGTTGTCGGCGTTGCTCATCGGGCTGGCGCGGCCATCAGGCTGATCGCCGTCTTCGCGCTGATCGGCATCTTCCAGGTCGGTCTCGACCAGATAGGTGTCGTTGTTTCCGAGCCGCGCGGCTTCCTTCAACGCTTCGGGATTGGTGGTGTCGCGCTGCTCACGCTCGAGGTCGGTGCCGGTCCTTGGAGATGTCGTGCCCATGGGTGGTTCCTTTCGAATGTCCTGGTCGTCAGCTGGGGAGTGCAGACGTCGGAGAACAACACGTCGCATGGGGAGATGTTCCGCGCTTGTCGATTGGAACGAAAATCGGCCTTGAGCGGTTGGACTGCCAGCAATCAGATGACGGAGGCAGAGATGCCGGCAAAATCCAAGGCACAGCAGAAGGCCGCAGGCGCGGCGCTTGCGGCAAAGCGCGGCGACATCAAGAAAAGCGAGCTCAAGGGCGCGTCGAAGGGCATGGAAAAATCCATGAGCGAGAAGCAGCTGGAGGAGTTTGCCTCCACCAAGCGCAAGGGCAAGCCCGAACACGTGGCTCAACACTGAACAGACGGCTTCCGGTCCGAACCCGGACTTCCCGGAAAGGCGGGTGCTTGATGAGGCACCCGCCTTTTCTTATTTGCGCCGATGTTGAGGGACAGCATGGACCATGCAGACAGGGAGAGACACATGCCGCCAGAGGAACACATGCCGCCAGAGGAATTGAACAGGACGTTGCAATCGCTGCCATTGAGAGCGGGCGTCTACGTGCCGGAGGATCTTCTCGAGGATTGGTTTGCAGCCGGTACGGGCATGAACCCGGTCAGCGCGAAAGCGCTGGACGAAGCGGAAGCCTATGGCAGACGTTTCGAATGCGAGTTCAAATATTATCCGGAGCGGATGGAAGGCGTGTTCTGGAAATGGGTTCCAGCCATCTGAGACCGGGCGGTGGAGGGCGACAACCAGATGCCGCCCTCAGCGTTTGCAATATCAGCTGTACCTGGCGCGCAGCGCCTCGAACTTCGCGAGCTGCTCGGCCAGCAGTTCGCAGGCCTCGTCGCGCTTGACGAAGACCTTGAACATCGGCGCGCCCTTGGCGTTCATGAACCAGATGGAACAGGAGCGGCGGCCGTGGAAGGCGCGGTCGACGAAGGTGATCGAGGCGCAGTTGTCCTTCTTGATGTGACCGCCGATGGGGCTGTCGCCGTGGATGTTGAACCATCCGTGGCTTTCCGAACCTGCCGGCAATACGCCATCGATTTCGGCGACAACGTCCTCGGTGTGGACGAGGAAGAGCACGACACCCCAGGTGGTCAGTTCGGTCCAGATGTCATCGAAGTTTTCCCTGGCGGCGATGACGGCTGAACCCTCGGGAAGGATTTCAAGGATTTCGGCAGGCGTCACACCGGCGGCAGCGGCAATCGACTCGACGATGCCATCAGGCTTTTCGGCAAGCGCTGCCAGCGCACGCTCGCGGCGGTCCGGCTGGATTTCGGAAACGGCGTTCATCGCATATCCTCAGGCGGCATCGGCGGCGCGCACGCCGTTCTTGTCTTCATGGATGATGACTTCGAAACCTTCGAAATGCGGGCCGGAGAGATATTCGACCTTGCCGCGGTTGTTGCCGGCATTGGCATGTGCCGCGCGGAACTGCTCGGAGGTTGTCCAAGCCTTGAAATGCTCGAATGTCTCCCAGACGGTGTGGGATGCGTAGAGCGAGTGATCTTCCGCTTTGGGCCCCTTCAGCATGTGGAATTCGATGTAACCCGGCAGTTCCGCCAGACGGCCCTGGCGATCGCGCCAGATGGCTTCGAAAGCCTCTTCGAAGCCCGGAACAACGCGAAAACGGTTCATTGCGATATACATGGAAACTTCCCTCACTTAAGTTTCATTTGCCAGTCAAGATATCTGCCGGCTCTCCCCTTGAAAAGCCAAAAAAACTTGCGTAGTCAACTCAAGTTATTGAAATTTGCAGCGCTGTCCGTCTGATTTTCATCAAGGCCTGCGGCAGCGCGATTGGGTGGATCATGATGGTTTCCGTTTCCAGATTTGGGCGTTTCTTTGCAATGATTTTGGTCGGATCGACCATGGCGGCGGGCGGCGTGTTCGCGGCAGACAAGGGCAATCCCGAAGCCAAGCGCATCGTCTCTGTCGGCGGTACGATCACCGAGATCCTCTACGATCTGGGTGCGCAGGACCGGATCGTGGCGCGCGATTCCACCAGCTTCTATCCGGCGGACGCCAATTCCAAGCCGGATGTCGGCTACATGCGGGCGCTTTCGGCTGAAGGCATTTTAGGCCAGAAGCCGGACCTGATCCTGATGGAGGAGGGTTCCGGCCCGCCGCCGGTTCTGGAAATCCTGAAGGCCAGCGAGGTGCCGATGGTGGTCATTCCGACGCCGCCCGAAGCCGGCAGGATCGGGCAGAAAATCCGTGATGTCGGTGCAGCCGTCGGATTGTCGGACAAGGCGGAAGCGCTGGCAGCGAAGACCGAAGACGGCCTGAAGGCCGTTGCCGCAGATGTCGCCAAGATTGCCGGTGAGAAGAAGAAGGTGCTGTTCGTGCTTTCCGTTTCGAACGGTCGCCTGATGGCGGGTGGCGCGGATACCGAGGCCGGCGCGATCATCGAGATGGCGGGTGGCGTCAATGCCGCGCCGACGATCAAGGGTTACAAGCCGATGTCCGACGAAGCCGTGATTGCGGCCGCTCCCGATGTCATCCTGTCCATGTCGCGTGGTGATCATTCGATCACGCCGGAAGAGATGTTTGCGCTGCCCTCGATGCAGACGACGCCGGCTGCCGCCAACAAGGCACTGGTTTCGATGGACGGCCTGATGCTTCTCGGTTTCGGTCCCCGTACGCCGGACGCCGCGCGGGCGCTGGCCGCGAAAATCTATCCGGGCGCGATCAACTGATGAAAGCGCTCGCCATGCCTTTTCGCAGGACGGGTGAGGGAGACAGGACGTCCCAGGGCGTGCTGGTGCTGTTTCTGCTCGCGCTCCTGCTCGTCGTCTCCTGTCTGATTTCCCTGCATGTCGGGCCGACGGGCGTGGGCCTGCGGGATCTGTTCGCCTATCTCACCGGAAATGGCGACAGTCTGACGACGCAGGAGCGAGTGATCCTTGAAGCGGTGCGCCTGCCGCGCACGGCGCTCGGGCTTCTCATCGGAGCAGGGCTGGCCGTCTCCGGCGCGATGATGCAGGGCCTGTTCCGCAATCCGCTCGCCGATCCCGGCATTGTCGGGGTGACGTCCGGGGCTGGACTGGCCGCAGTCTGCGCCATCGTGCTCGGCGGCGGCGTGCTTGCGCCGATCGCGCTTGCGCTCGGCAACCAGTTCCTGCCGCTGATGGCGTTTTTCGGCGGGTTGCTCGTCACATGGCTGCTTTATGCGATCGCCACGCGCGACGGGCGCACCTCGACCACGGCGCTGATCCTCTGCGGGATCGCGATCGGTGCGCTTGCCGGTGCGTTCATGGGACTTCTGATCGTCATGGCCGATGACCGGCAGTTGCGCGACATCACCTTCTGGAGCCTCGGCTCTCTGGGCGGCGCCACCTATGGCCGTGTCCTGTCGATCCTGCCCTTCATCGCCTTCGTCATGGCGATCATACCGTTTGTCGCCAAGGGGCTCGATGCCTTGATCCTCGGGGATGCGGCAGCCTTCCACATGGGCATCCCGGTGCAGCGGTTGAAGCGCATCGTTATCGTCGCGGTCGCCGCCGCTTGTGGTTCCACCGTGGCGGTTGCCGGTTCGATCGGTTTTGTCGGTATCGTCGTGCCGCATCTTCTGCGGCTTGCCATGGGGCCGTCGCATCGCTTCCTGTTGCCGGGGTCGGCATTGGGAGGAGGCGCGCTGCTTTTGATTGCCGACAGCGTGGCGCGTACCGTCGCGGCACCGGCGGAACTGCCGATCGGCGTCATCACGGCGCTGTTCGGCGCACCTGTCTTCCTTTTCCTGCTGATCGGCAAGAACGGCATCGGCATGCGGGACCTGCCATGATCATTGCGGACAAGGTCACCGTCTCACGCTCGGGGCGCAAGCTGATCGACAATATCTCGATCGAGCTGAAACCCGGCCAGTTCACCGTCGTCATCGGTCCGAACGGGGCCGGAAAATCGACGCTGATGAAGGTTCTGTCGGGCGAGATGAAGCCGGATAGCGGCCTTGTCTCCTATTATGGAACGAGCGTCGATCTGTGCCAGCCGGTCGATCTCGCCAGACGCCGCGCAGTGCTGCCGCAGGCGACGCAGCTCGCCTTTCCGTTTACGGCGCTGGAAATTGCCCGGATGGGGGCGGTGGCGCATGGGGCGCTCAATCCGAACGAGGAAGCACGCAAGGCTTTGTCCCGCGTGGGCCTTCGCGGCTTCGAAAGCCGGCCCTATCCCTCCATGTCGGGTGGCGAGCAGCAGCGGGTGCAGTTCGCCCGTGCGCTGGCGCAGGTGCCGCAGCCGGTCGCCGACGGCGTGCCGCGGGCATTGTTCCTCGACGAACCGACGGCAAGCCTCGATCTCGGGCATCAGATTTCGGTGCTGGAAACGGCACGCGACTTTGCCTCTGCCGGCGGCATGGTTCTCGCCATCCTGCACGATCTCAATCTGGCGGCGGAATTTGCCGACCATCTCGTCGTGCTGCATCATGGCCGGGTGGTGGCGGAAGGTCCCTGCCACGAAACGGTCAGCGACGAGATGATCGCTTCGGTCTATGGTATCGGGGGAGCGGTCGGGCGTGTGCCGGCGGCACATATTCCCTATGTCCTGCCGCAGTCGCGGCATCGGTGATCTTCAGGCGCTCGGCCTTGTCAGCATGAAAATGGCGGGGCCGATCATCAGTGCCGCCACCAGTGCGGCCAGCCATGCCGACGGATGCGAACCAAACCAGAAGACCGCATAACTCAGCGCCATCAGCGAGATCGCCATGATCTTTGCGCGCCGCGAGATCGCGCCGCGCTCACGCCAGTTCTTCAGCGGCGGGCCAAATGTCTTGTGGTTCATCAACCATGCTTCCAGCTTCGGCGACGACCTGGCAAAACAGGCAACGGCGAGCAGAAGGAAGGGCGTCGTGGGCAGCACGGGCAGGAAGGCACCGACCACGCCGAGTGCGACGAAGAACCAGCCGAGGCAGAGAAAGATATAACGCATGAAAGCTTTCGGGAACTGATTCAGGAAAGAACCTGAAGTCCATGTTTTCGTACGATATCAAGCAGTTTCAGTGCTGGGCCGCTAGGCCGTTTGGCTCCGCTTTCCCATTTTTGCACCGTGGACTCACTGGTATTGATATAACGGGCGAAAACCGGCTGGCTAAGGCGATTTTCTTCTCGCAGGCTCTTGATCTCGGCCGGTGAGAGATCGACCGGAACGGTCAGGCAGGTCTCATCGAAGGTGCGCATCGTCTGCTTGTCGATCGTTCCGGCATCGTACATGCCTTCGACAGCGCTATGTATGGCCTCGAAGGCCTCACTTCTGAATTTTCTTCTCATCGCCATCGACGATCTCCTTCAAGGCTCCGCTCTTCAATTCCCTCGCAAGGTCATCTTGTGTCTTTCGACGGTAGAGGTCGGCCAGCTTGCGAAAGGCGGCCAGCTCGTCGTTGTCAATATTGGCCCTGTCCTGCTTGGCGAACAGATAGGTGTAGACCCAGAACTCGCCGGCTTTCGCCAGAATGATCGCCCGTTGCCGATTGTTGTCGAGACGTTTCTTGAAAACGCCTCCACCGAGATCGTCCGCCTGACCTCGCTCGACCTGTCCGATGGCAAGACGAAGCACCTTGTCTCCAATCCGCGCCTTCCTGGCGGCCTTCGCGAACCATGCCGTTTTGAAGATGCGAGCGCTCATGAGTTTATGTAGCACCTAGTGCTATGTTTTTCAACATTCTGAACTAACGTGCTGATGGGTGGCTTTTCACAATGTGCCCGCTATAGTGCCGCCGGCTTCAACAACCTCTGAGGACATGATGTCGAAGAAGAAAGTGCTTGTCGTGGGCGGTGCCGGTTATATCGGATCCCATACGTGTCTGGTGCTGGCAGAAAGAGGTTACGAGCCTGTCGTTTTCGACAATCTCTCGAATGGACATGCGGAATTCGTCCGCTGGGGCGAGCTTGAAGAGGGCGATATCCGGGACCACGATCGTCTTGATGAAGTGTTCGCCAAGCACAAGCCGGAAGCGGTTCTGCATTTCGCGGCTCTCATCGAAGTGGGTGAATCGGTCAAGAACCCGGTCGGATTTTATGACAACAATGTGGTCGGCGCGCTGACGCTGATGTCGGCGGCGATGAAGGCCGGCGTGAAGGCATTTGTGTTTTCCTCCACCTGCGCGACCTATGGTCTGCCGGTACAGGTGCCGATGGACGAAAGCCACGGCCAGGCGCCGATCAACCCTTATGGTCGCACCAAATACATCATCGAGCAGGCGCTGAAGGATTACGGCCAGTATATGGGCCTGAAGTCGGTGATGCTGCGCTATTTCAATGCTGCCGGTGCCGATTTCCAAGGTCGTATCGGTGAGTGGCACACGCCGGAAACCCATGCGATCCCGCTTGCCATCGAAGCGGCACTCGGTCGTCGCCAGGGCTTCAAAGTGTTCGGTGACGATTACGACACGCGCGACGGCACCTGCGTGCGCGACTACATCCACGTTCTCGACCTTGCCGACGCGCATGTGCGCGCCGTCGATTACCTGCTTGCGGGTGGCGAGATGGTCGAGCTCAATCTGGGCACAGGCACCGGCACGACGGTGAAAGAGCTTCTAGCGGCAATTTCCGACGTTTCCGGCAAGCCGTTCCCGGTGGAATATGTCGGCCGTCGCGAAGGCGATTCCACCTCGCTCGTCGCCAATAATGACAAGGCGCGCGAAGTGCTGGGCTGGGAGCCGCAATATTCGCTCAACGATATCATCAAGTCCGCGTGGGACTGGCATTCGCGCTCGAACCACGTGCTGAAATAAGGAAGTTCACCATGGCCAAAATGGTCCATTCGATGATCCGCGTTCTCGAAGAGGCGCGGTCGGTCGATTTCTATGACAAGGCCTTTGGTCTGAAAGTGGCAAGTCGCGTGCCCTTCGACGGGTTCACGCTGATCTATCTCTCGAACCCGGAAACCGGGTTCGAGCTGGAACTGACCGTCAATGCCGGCCGTGAGCAAGCTTACGATCTCGGCAACGGTTATGGCCACCTGGCGGTAACGGTCGAGGATATCGAGGCGGAATACCAGCGCTTCACCGATCTCGGCCTCACCGTCGGCAAGCTGGTGGAGATGCCGCATGAGGGCAAGCCTTTCGCGCGCTTCTTTTTCGTCACCGATCCGGATGGCTACAAGACCGAAGTCATCCAGCGTGGCGGGCGTTTCCAGTAAGTACGAGTTGGTTGAGGGAAAAGACGATGGCTGAAGGTGAGATCAAGCTGGAGGAGAGCTGGAAGTTTGCTCTGGAGGGCGAGTTTTCAGAACCCTATATGGCGGATCTCAAACGCTTTCTCGTCGCTGAAAAGCAGGCGGGAAAGCGAATCTTCCCAAAGGGTTCCGAGTATTTTCGCGCACTCGACCTTACCCCGCTCGACGAGGTGAAGGTGGTGATCCTCGGTCAGGATCCGTATCACGGTTTCGGCCAGGCGCATGGTCTGTGCTTTTCGGTGCAGCCGGGGGTGAAGACACCGCCGTCACTCGTCAATATCTACAAGGAAATGCAGGCCGATCTCGGCATCCCGCCGGCAAAGCACGGCTTTCTCGAAAGCTGGGCCGAACAGGGCGTGCTGCTCTTGAACAGCGTGCTGACCGTCGAAGAGGGGCAGGCTGCCGCGCATCAGGGCAAGGGATGGGAAAAATTCACCGATGCGGTCATTCGCACGGTAAACGACGAATGCGATGGCATCGTCTTCATTCTCTGGGGTTCCTATGCCCAGAAGAAAGCGGCCTTTGTCGATGAGGAACGGCATCTGGTGCTGAAGTCGGCGCATCCGTCGCCGCTTTCTGCGCATAACGGCTTTCTCGGCTCGCGGCCATTTTCCAAGACGAACGATTATCTGCAATCGATCGGCAAGGATGCGATCGACTGGGGCCTGCCGGAAACGGTCTGATCTGTGAACGTTGGCGCATCTGCGTCAACGTTTTTCGAACAATCCGTTCGGATGTGATCGTCTATCCAATCGGCGTCTGATCGCCCAAATATCACCCCATGAACAGCGGGCCGCGAGGCGGCTCCACAGGAACAAGGGGTTTGACATGATTACCCAGATCAAGGGCCTGCACCACGTCACGTCGATGGCCGCGAGTGCCTCCACCAACAACAGGTTTTTCACCGATACGCTCGGTCTGCGCCGGGTCAAGAAGACCGTCAATTTCGATGCGCCGGATGTCTATCATCTCTATTACGGTGATGAAGTCGGCACGCCCGGTTCGATGATGACCTATTTCCCCTTCCCGCATATCGCAAAGGGCCGTCCGGGCACCGGCGAAGTGGGCACGACCGTTTTTTCCGTACCGGAAGGCTCGCTCGGTTACTGGACCGATCGCCTGACCAAGGCCGGTGCCGATGGTCTGAAGGCCGATGAAGCCTTTGGTGAAAAGCGGCTGCATTTCGCAGGGCCCGATGGTGACGGCTTTGCGCTGGTTGAAGTCAGGGACGACAATCGTGCGCAGTGGACCGGCAACGGTGTCGGCACTGACGAGGCGATCCGCGGTTTCCATTCCGCCTCCATGCGGCTTCGCGACGAAGGCTCGACTGCAGAGCTTTTGAAGTTCATGGGCTATCAGCAGGTCGATGCGAAGGATGGTGTCACCCGTTTCGGTCTTCCGGGCGGCAATGGCGCTGACTTTATCGATGTCGAGACGATGCCGAATATTTCGAGCGCCCGTCTCGGTGCCGGTTCCGTGCATCACATCGCCTTTGCGGTCGAGAACCGCGCAAAGCAGCTCGAAGTCCGCAAGGCGCTGATGGATACAGGCTATCAGGTTACGCCGGTGATCGACCGCGATTATTTCTGGGCGATCTATTTCCGCACGCCGGGTGGCGTGCTGTTCGAGATCGCCACGAACGAACCGGGCTTCGATCGCGACGAAGATACCGCGCATCTCGGCGAGGCGCTGAAGCTGCCGACCCAGCACGAGCATCTGCGCAAGGCTCTCGAAGAGCATCTCGAGCCGATTGCCTAAGGTGATTTCAGGGCAGGGCCTTGTCGTCCTGCCTCCTTCATTCAGGAGATTTCAATGAGTTACGACAGTTATCTGCACCGGGTGCGCCCCGGTGCGCCCGGATCGCCGATCCTGTTCGTGTTTCACGGCACGGGCGGCGACGAGAACCAGTTCTTCGATTTCGCCAGCCGGCTTTTGCCCGGCGCGACGGTGGTTTCGCCGCGTGGCGACGTGTCCGAACATGGTGCCGCGCGCTTCTTCCGGCGCAAGGCGGAAGGCGTTTATGATTGCGACGATCTTGCCCGCGCCACCGCGCGGATGAGCGATTTCGTCACCGCCAATCGCGAACGCTACGAATCCTCTACCGTTCTGGGGCTCGGTTTCTCCAACGGTGCGAACATCCTCGCCAATATCATGATCGAGAAGCCCGGCCTGTTCGAGGCTGGAGTTCTGATGCATCCATTGATCCCGTTTCAGCCCGCCGACAGAAAAACGGCCGAGAAGGTTCATGTGCTGATCACGGCAGGCGAACGCGACCCGATCTGCCCGGTGCCGATGACGCTGGAGCTTGCCGAATATTTCAAGCGGCAGGGCGATGCGGTGACGCTCGACTGGCATGCGGGCGGCCATGAAATCCGTCCGAACGAGATCGAGGCGATCAAGACTTTTCTTTCCCCTTATGGCGGTCAGGCCTGATCTTGCAGCTTCTTCTTTCCGGGCTTGCGGAAACGCGCAGAGATGGCCGATAGTGCCGCGATCAAAGCGCGCAAGCCCGGAGGAGTTCATGAGCAATCACCTGAAATTCTTCATCAATGGCGAATGGGTGGAACCGGCGGTTCCCGTCGCACTCGATGTCATCGATCCATCCACGGAAGAGCCTTTCACGCGGATTGCGGTCGGTTCGAAAGCCGATGTCGACAAGGCCGTCGCAGCCGCCAAGGCGGCGTTTCCGGCCTTTTCCAGGTGGACGCAGGCCGAGAGGCTTGCACTCCTGAAGCGGATTCTCTGGGAATATGAAAAGCGCGCGGAGGATATTGCCCAGGCAGTCAGCCGCGAGATGGGGGCGCCGATCGCATTCGCCCGCGACAGCCAGGTTGCCGCCGGACACGGGCATCTGAGCGCAACGATTACCGCGCTCGAAACCTACAAATTTACCGAGGACCGCGGTTCGACGCGGATCGTCAAGGAGCCGATCGGCGTCGTGGCGTTGATCACGCCGTGGAATTGGCCGCTCAACCAGATCACCTGCAAGGTGGGACCTGCGATCGCCACCGGCTGCACGATGGTGCTGAAACCCTCCGAGATCGCACCGATTTCCGGAGTCATCTTCGCCGAGGTGATGGAGGCTGCCGGTGTGCCGAAAGGCGTGTTCAACATGGTCAACGGCACCGGCCCCGATGTGGGGCAGGTAATGGCCGGCCATCCCGACGTCGATATGGTGTCTTTCACCGGTTCGACGCGTGCCGGCATCATCGTCGCCAAGACCGCGGCCGATACGGTGAAGCGCGTGGCGCAGGAGCTCGGCGGCAAGTCGGCCAATATCATCCTTCCCGATGCCGATCTGAAACAGGCTGTGGCCGATGGCGTGACCGGCTGCTTCGGCAATTCCGGCCAGTCCTGCGATGCGCCGACGCGCATGCTGGTGCCGCGCGACCGGCATGACGAAGCGCTCACGGTGGCCAAGGACGCTGCAGAGAAGCTGGTGACCGGCGATCCGCAGGCAGATGGCACCGATCTCGGTCCCGTCGTCAGCAAAGTGCAGTTCGACAAGATCCAGCGGCTGATCGAAGCGGGCATTGCCGAAGGCGCGACGCTGGTGACCGGCGGTCCGGGACGGCCGGAAAACCTCAACCGCGGTTATTACATCCGTCCGACCGTGTTCGGTAACGTCACCAACGACATGACGATCGCGCGCGAGGAAATCTTCGGACCTGTTCTTTCCATCCTGCCCTATGACAGCGAGGAACAGGCGATCGAAATCGCCAACGACACGCCCTATGGCCTTGCAGCCTATGTTCAGGGCGAGCCGGAACATGCGCGGAAGATCGCTCCGCATCTGCGCGCGGGTTCCGTCTATCTCAACTATCCTGACTGGGATCTGTTCTCGTCTTTCGGTGGATACAAGCAGTCGGGCAACGGTCGCGAATATGCCGACTGGGGCATTCACGACTTCCTCGAGATCAAGAGCATTGTCGGTTACGGCAATTGACGTCCGCGACCTGCGGGAACCGTGAGTTTTGCGGCGGTCATGGTGATCGCCGCAGTCGTTTTTCCGAGCAAGATTCTGTTAACTGTCGTTAAAGCTTTTCCGCTCGTCACCAATCTGCGCTAATCCAACCATACGTGCGAAACCGTACAATGGTTATGAAGCGGTCAGCATGATGTTGGCGTGAGGATTGAAGATTTGAACAGTCTCTGGGTCGGATTGCTTGCGAATATGGCGGTGGTCTCACTTGTCATTTCGCTTTGGTCCAATATCCGTCTGCCGATTTTCGGGCAAAAGAGATCCGTTCAGGAATGGGCTTTCGGCAGTCTGTTCGGACTGGGGGCCATCGGCGTGATGTTGATGCCTTTCCAGCTCGGCGCGGGTTTTTTCATCGATCTCAGAATGACGATGATCGGCACCGCAGCGTTTATCGGCGGGCCGGTCGCAGGACTTGTCACCGCATTCATTGCTGCAGCTTTCCGTCTTTATCTCGGTGGAGCAGGGGCTGCCGTCGGACTGGTCGGAATAGTGTTTGCCTGCGCCGCCGGGATAGTCGGCTGGCATCTGAAGGTAAGGGAAGCTCCGACGGTCAAAGCGAGCGTGCTGTTTTCTCTGGTCATGGCCATCAGCGCCATGGCTCCGGGCTTCGTCTATGCCTTGTATCAGGAGATCGATACCGGCCCGCAGATACGCCTGCCTTACATGACGCTCGTTTTCGTCGCGACCCTCATGGCCTGCGTCGCGCTCGGCAACGAGATCAGGCGGCGGGAGACGGAGGCGCGCAATCACATGTATCGCCATGTCATCGACAGTCTGCCGGAGGCGCTGAACGTGAAGGATCGCGAAGGGCGGTTCATCATGGCGAACCCGGCAACCGCTATCCTGATGCAGGCCGAAAATGCCGATACGCTGATCGGCAAGACGGATTTCGATTTCTTCCGTCAGGACGTGGCTGTGGCCTTCCGGGCCGATGAGGACAAGGCGCTGAAGGCCGGAACTCCGATCGTCGAAGAGCAGATGCTGACCCGGATGGACGGGAACCGAGCCTATCTTTCCACCCTGAAGGCGCCGTTTACCGATATCGACGGCAATATTATCGGGCTGATCACCCATAGCCGAGACACAACGGACAAGAAACTGCTCGAAGCCGCCCTAGCGCAAAGCGACCGGCGCGCTGCCGAGGCGTTGTCGAGCATTTCCGATGGTCTCGTCATGTTCGACAAGGACCTGACGCTGGTCTTCTGCAACGAACGTTACCGCGCGATGTTTTCAGCCACGGCGGATCTTCGTGTTCCGGGTACGCCCGCCGCCGCCATCCTTTATGCTTCGATCGCGCGCGGAGAGCTTGCCGGCATAGCGCAAGATCAGGTGACCACATGGGTGGACACGGCGCTCGCGCGGTTGAAGCAGGGCGGCACGGTGCAGTTTCCGCTGGCCGATGGGCGCTGGATCGAGTCCCGTACGCGTCCGACGCCCGAAGGCGCGTGTTTCGTCATCTGCTCCGACATCACGGCATCGAAGCAGCATGAACTGGAACTGCAGAACCTCAATGACCGGCTCTCCGTGCTTGCCGAAACGGACAGCCTGACCGGGCTGTTGAACCGGCGAGCCTTCGATGCGGTGATGGAGGAGGAACTTGCCCGGGTCGAGAGCGGTGAGGGCTCGCTCGCCCTGCTGATGATCGACGTCGATTATTTCAAGCGCTTCAACGATACCTATGGCCATGGAGCGGGCGACAGCTGCCTGAAGGCCGTTGCCGATTGCCTGCGTGCTGCTGCCCGCCGGACCGGCGACCGGGCTGCGCGTTACGGCGGCGAGGAAATGGCGCTGATATTGCCGGATACCGATGAGGCGGCGGCCGTTACGATTGCCGAGGAGTTCTGCGATCGGCTGCGTGGTTTGCGCATTCCTCACAGCGAAAGCGACAAGGGTATCGTTACGGTCAGCATCGGCGTCGCCACGCTCGGACGCGGCTCCGTGCCGACGGATGCCGTACGTCTGATCGTGCGCGCCGACGAAGCGCTCTATGTCGCCAAGCGGGATGGTCGTGATGGCGTCAGAGTGTGGGAACCCAGCCGGCCACGCATCGTGCATTCGGATAGCGGCCGGTCTTAAGTTTCCCGGACGGAACCAGGTTTAGAGAGAGCGGGAAGCTGTTTCGCTCTCCATGCATCTGTTCGGGAGATCAGGAAGCCCGGGCGGGCTTCCGTCGCGGTCAGTAGCCGCAGCCTTGCAGCTGCGAGGCGTAACGCGCCGCCATTCCGGCGGATTTCTTGGCGGTCTGCCTCAGGCTGCCGCTGAAATTGCCGCGGTCATATCCTGCGTGCCCCGAGTAATAGGCGAGATAAAGATTGTAGGCATCATTGCGGGCAACGCCGTTCTTGACGGACGTCTGGTTGTGATACCAGCCGACGAAGCGGATGGCATCGCCGAAGTCGTTGCGGCGGGCGCCCCAGCGGCCGGTGGCGCGCTGGTAGGTTTCCCAGGTGCCGTCGAGCGCCTGGGCGTAACCATAGGCGGAGGAGGCCCGCTTGCCGGGAATGAAGCCAAGGAACCACTTGCGCGGTGGGCGCGCATTCGGCCGGAAGCTCGACTCGACGTAGATCGTCGCCATCAGGATCGGAACGGGAACGCCGTATTCACGCTCCACTGCACGGGCCTGTCGCTTCCAATTGTTGAAGAAGCTGTCTCGCTGCTCAAAAATCGCACAGGCATTGCTGATCCTGCTGGGTGCGCTGGCGCAGCCGGCGAGAGTGAGGAGCGCGATGAAAAACGCAATACGCATCGCAGAAACACGGGTCATGACCGATAGATGACTCTTAAGATTTAATGAAAAGTTTAAGGATCGCCTGTTCCACAGCTGCGCCGAAGCCCGCCATCTTGCAAAGCGCTGGGGATGGGCGTTTTCTGCGGCAAAGCGCCGCGTCGTGAACTCACGGCCATTTGATAATAGTCAACAGTGAAGACCGGCCAAGGCGGCGGTCAAGGACCAGCATGAATGTCAAAGCGCAGTTTTTCGTTCCCGGTTGCAGATGTCAGGGCGCGTGCGCTCGGTGAAATTCATTCGCGGCCCTATACGCTGCTGCCTTTGCCGCGCGTCATTTTCCAGCTGGCATTCCTTACCGAAGCCAATATGGCTGCCGATCATTCGATCCTTGCAGAGCTTTCTTTAGGGCAGGGCGTGCCGGCGCCGTCTGCCGACACAAGCCATCACACGATGACCTGGGGCGGTGGCACGCTGCGTTGGGAGCGGCACACGGAATTCTCGACCTATTTTTGGGATACGCCGGCACCGGCCGCATTCGGCGGCGAGATCCAGGTCAATCCGTTCGGCGCCAGTTTTGTCTCGCCCGGACCATTCATCTCCGGTGTGCGCATCGAAGTTCGACCCGCCGGGGGCGACATGTCGGATATCACCTCCCTTTTTGATCCGACCAGCCTCTGTCAAAGCATGGTTGCCGACAATCAGGCGGTGCTGATCACCGATTTCCGCCAGGACGGCGATGGATTGACGAAGTTCCTGATCCTCGACCATGGCATGACCGACGCCGCGCGCGGCATGCTCGTGCAGCGTATTCTCGATATCGAGACCTACCGCACGCTGGCGATGATGGGATTGCCGATGGCGCAGAGCCTTTCACCGGAAATCCGGCAGTTCGAGGCGCGGTTCACGGCGATCACGCAACGCATGAAGCAACATGCCCGTGACGAAGCGGACGAGATGCTTCTGGAGATCACTACGCTGGCCGCTGAACTGGAAGCCAATGCCGCCTTCAGCCTTTATCGATTCGGTGCGAGCCGCGCCTATAACGACATCGTTCTCGATCGCGTCGGGATGCTGGCGGAAAAGGCGCTGCCCGGCAACGAGACGCTGGGTGCCTTCCTGCATCGGCGTCTGGCGCCGGCCATGCGTACATGCCAATCGGTCGAGGAGCGGCAGGTAAACCTGTCGCGCAAACTGGCCCGGGCGACGGCGCTTCTGCGCAGCTGGATCGATGTCGATCTCCAGAAGTTCAATACCGAAATCCTGGCTTCGATGGATCAGCGCGCGCATCTGCAGCTGCGCCTGCAGCAGACGGTCGAGGGATTGTCGGTGGCGGCGATTTCCTACTATGTTATCGGGCTGGTCGGTTATCTCGCCAAGCTTTCCCATTATACGGGCTTCAATATCTCGCCCGAAACGCTCACCGGCGCCTCCGTTCCATTCGTCGTCATCGCGATATGGTTGCTCGTTCGGCGTATCCGCAACAGACATGATGACGACGGGCGCCGCAAGCTCGGCTGGCATCAACGCCGCGCCGAAGCGCGCGATAAGAGTAAAAGGCCTGCCGCCTGAGCCTGTGCCAAGACGGGAAAAAGATCGATTTCAATAAAATTGCATCTTTCCGTTTAAGCCCGCCGAAAAGTTGTCCTGCCTAAAGTCGTGCCAGAACGAAACGCGATGGCCACAGAGCCGTCCGTAAAACAGGGTTCAGGCAATGATCAGGAAGCTCATTATTTCGGCCGCCGTTCTGACCGCGCTCATTTACGGCAAGGAAGCCAGCGCCGCCGGTCCGGCCGGTTTTGCGCGCGATCTTGCCTTCGTCGTCGCCAACCCGGCGGAGCTGGTGCCGGAAGGGTTCAGCGCCGCGGCAGACAAGACGATCAGCGAAGTCGACGCGTATTTCGACATGTTCGCGAAGGATGAGACGAAAGCCGTTGCGCCATAAGGCCGATGGCAAGTTGTTGCTTCAGAAACCGGGCCTCATGCGAGGGCCGGTTTTCCGCGTTCGGCGATTGCAATGCCGCTCAGGGCCAGTGCAAGCGCAACGATGTGGAACAGTTGCAGATGTTCGCCAAGAATGATGACGGATAAAAGTGTGCCGAAGACCGGTACAAGATTGATGAACAGGCCGGCGCGGTTGGCGCCGATTTCGGTGACGCCGCGGATATACAGGACCTGTGCGACCAGCGACGCGAATATGGCGGTATAAAGAGCCACCATCCAGCCCGTCAGGTCCGGCCAGATCATGTTCCCGCTCGAATATTCCCAGGCCGCAAGCGGGGCGCTGAAAACGAGCGCGAAAAGCGCCGGTACCGCCATCAGGCTTTTCCAGCTTATCTGCGGGCGCCATCTCAAGGCAATCGTGTAGAGGGCATAGGCCGCAATCGCGATCATCATGATCGCGTCGCCGAAATTGACCGTCAGTGTGAGAAGTGTCGCGATATCGCCGTGGGCGGCAGTCAACAGGCTGCCGATGGCGGTGATGCCGAAGCCGAGGATCTGCAGCCAGGTTACCCTGGTTCTGAACAGCGCGAAATTCAGCACGAAGATCAGAACCGGAATCAGTGTCTGTTCGACGGTGACATTGATGGCGCTGGTGTAGGTAACGGCCGTATAGAGCACTGCGTTAAAGACCACGTAGCCGACGACGCCGAGAAAGCCGAGAACGGGAATGTTCCGGCGGATGACCGGCCAGTCGCGGCGCAGGTCCTTGAGAGAGATGGCAAAAATGATGACGACGGCGAAAAACCATCGCCAGAATGTCAGCATCATCGGGCTGATATGGCCGATGGCCAGTTTCCCGGCGACCGCGTTGCCGCCCCAGCAGAGGGTCGCGATGATGAGACATAGATAGGCCTGGCGGTGCAAGGTGCCTCCTTGATACGCCGCCTATCCGACGTCGTTATCATTCTTTTTCAATCGCCAATAACGTGTGGTTTTGGCCTTTGTCACGTAAAAACCTCGCTCCCGTCACAAACCGGTCGCTTTCGTCTCATCAAGGCATTATAGATGCACGCGTTTGTGGAGCCGTTGGCATTGGCCGATCGGTATTCGAGATAAAGAACTGGTATAAAGCTCGCCGTCGCACCAGGTCGGGAACCGGTATGACGGACGGGTTAGGTCCAAAGGGCAGGAAGCAGATATGACGAACTGTGTCGTAGTAGGTTCGCAATGGGGCGATGAGGGCAAGGGCAAGATTGTCGACTGGCTCTCGGAGCGCGCCGACATCGTTGTGCGCTACCAGGGCGGCCATAATGCCGGCCATACGCTCGTCATCGATGGTGTGAGCTACAAGCTTTCTCTCCTGCCATCCGGCGTCGTGCGTCCCGGCAAGATGGCGGTCATCGGCAACGGTGTCGTCGTCGATCCGCATGCGCTGATTGCCGAAATGGGCCGGCTTGCCGCCCAGGGCATCACGGTGAGCCCGGAAAACCTGCGAATCGCGGAAAACGCCACGCTTATCCTGTCGCTCCATCGCGAGCTTGACGGTATGCGCGAAGACGCTGCCTCCAACAGCGGCACCAAGATCGGCACGACGCGTCGTGGCATCGGTCCGGCTTACGAAGACAAGGTCGGTCGCCGCGCCATCCGCGTCATGGATCTGGCTGATCCCGATGCGCTGGAAGCCAAGGTCGAGCGTATCCTGACGCATCACAATGCTCTTCGCCGCGGTTTCGGTGCAGCCGAAGTCGAACACAAGACGATCATGGACGAGCTGACGTCGATCGCCGAAACGGTTCTGCCGTTCATGGACAGCGTCTGGCAGCTGCTCGACAAGGAGCGCCGCAAGGGCTCGCGCATTCTGTTCGAAGGCGCGCAGGGCTCGCTGCTCGATATCGACCACGGCACCTATCCGTTCGTCACCTCGTCGAACACGGTTGCCGGCCAGGCCGCTGCCGGTTCCGGCATGGGACCCGGCTCGCTCGGTTATATCCTCGGCATCACCAAGGCTTACACGACGCGAGTCGGCGAAGGTCCGTTCCCGACGGAACTGACGGATGAAATCGGCCAGTTCCTCGGCGAAAAGGGCCATGAATTCGGCACCGTGACGGGCCGCAAGCGTCGCTGCGGCTGGTTCGATGCCGCGCTGGTGCGCCAGTCGGTCGCGACCAACGGCATTACCGGTATTGCGCTGACCAAGCTCGATGTCCTCGATGGTCTGGAGGAGCTGAAGATCTGCGTCGGCTACACGCTGGATGGCCAGAGGATCGACTATCTGCCGGCTTCGCAGGCTGCTCAGGCCCGTGTCGAGCCGATCTACGTCACGCTCGAAGGCTGGAAGGAATCGACCGTTGGTGCGCGCACCTGGGCCGAACTGCCGGCGCAGGCGATCAAGTATGTGCGTCAGGTGGAAGAGCTGATCGGTGCTCCGGTGGCTCTGTTGTCCACAAGCCCGGAACGCGACGACACGATACTTGTGACCGACCCATTTGAAGATTAAAGTCAAGAAATGATTATCCATTCGGCCGACGAATGCCGGCTACCATGAGAAAGTGCTGATGGCTGATTTTGTAGCGGTGATCCGCCGCGCTGTTGACGGTTTGGCGACCAACACGCCTGAGGCGCGTACGCGAGTTTATGAAAAGGCTCGCGGCGCGGTCCAGCGCCAGCTTGAGAATATGAAGCCGCGCCCGCCGGAGGAAATGCTGCGGCGGCAGCTGGACAAGCTGGAAGCGGCTATTGTCGAGGTGGAAACCGAACACGCGGAAGCGCTTCCGGCCGAGCCGGAAGTCGCTGCCGTGCCAGCGCCGGTACCGGAGCAATATCAGCCACCGGAGCCGATCGAAGAAGAAGCCCAGGTCGAGCCCGTTGCGGCTTCGGAACCCGTGACTTCCGACGAATATGCCTCGCATTCTCATTCCGAGGCCTATCGCGAGGAAGAGCCGGTTGCCGCGGAGCCTGTTGCCGATCTCTATGAGGCACCGGAACGGCATTGGCAGGCGCCATCCGAGGCTGTCGAGCATGTCGAACAGGATTGGCGGGACGCTCCCGAAGAGCCGCAGGTTGCTTCGACCGCCGAAGAACCGGCAGCCGAGCGTTATGGCGATTGGCGCGACGACGTTCCTGAAGATGCCCCCGAATATCCCCAGCCGGTCGCTCCGGTCGAGGATCACTACAACTATCAGGCGGCGAGCAACGAAGACGTCTCCCTGGCTGCCGAAGAGCGCCAAGAGCCGGCATCCTTCGATGAGCGGGAAGCCGCTACATCCGAATGGCATGCGGAGCCGCATGAACATGCAGCGCCGGAAGCAGCCCCGTCGGAACCGGCGGTATGGCCGGAGCCCGAGCACGAGGTGGAACCGGTCCAGACATCGGCTGATACCCGGGCCGACGCGGTTTGGAACGAGGTCGACGACCTCACCCGCCATCTCGATACGGCACATCGCAGCGAGCCGGTACAGGCGCATTTCGGCGAAGAGATGCGCGCTACTGCCGAGCCGGTCCGCATGCCGTCCGCTGGCGATATCCCGCAGACCTCGCAGCCGGAGAATGACGGCAAAACCGACGAAGACCCGTTTGCGGCCTATGTCAACGCCCAGCCATCCGCAGCTGAAAAGCAG
Organism: Hyphomicrobiales bacterium; assembly: GCA_900469445.1. GTDB lineage: Bacteria > Pseudomonadota > Alphaproteobacteria > Rhizobiales > Rhizobiaceae > Neorhizobium. The sequence continues at coordinate 480,073 of UBXM01000001.1, read as the reverse complement.
CCGCCGCAGTCGCAGCAGCCACAGCAGGATGATCGCGATCCGTGGAGCGATCTAGAAGACCTGATCGGCTACACCAAGGATGCACCCGCTGCCGAACAGAAGCCGCAGAAGGCGGCTGAAGACGACGATTTCAGCGATCTGCTTTCGCCACCGGCCAAGCCCTATCGGGTGACGCCCGTTCGCAAGCGCAATTATGCCGGTATTCTCCTCGGGCTTCTGGGGCTGATCATCATCGGTGGTGGTGCTTATGGCGCCTGGATGTATCGCGACAAGCTCAACGACATGGTGGGTGGACTGACCCAGTCGGACACTGGTGGCAGCGAGACGGCAGAGCAGACGCCTGCTGCCAATGCTCCGGCCAGCACCACGCCGGATACGTCTGCGCCTCAAACACCGGCTACTCCGCCGCAGCAGAGCACATCGGAACCGGCTCAGCCGCAGCCGAATACGCCGCCACCGGCAGACGGTTCGTCGACGGCGACGAAATTTACCCAGCGACTGCTGGAAAACGGTTCCGAAGTCGATGCCGGCCCGGGTGATGCGGGCAGTCTGGCACAGAATGCCGAAGGGCAGTCGGTTGCACAGCTGAATGCGCCGCCGGCCGATCCCGCGCCGTCGACAGATGGTTCGGCTGCTCCGGCCAACGGCGCCACGCCACCCGCGACGCCAAGTGCAACTGCCACCGAGGCACCGGCTGCGGCTGGCGAAAAGATGTTCCTTTACGAGGAGCGTATCGGCCAGTCCGCACCAACGGCGATCGAGGGATCGGTTTCCTGGTCCCTGCAGCGCGAACCTGCGCAGAATGGTGGACCGGCGGAGCCTGTCGTTCAGGGACGTATCACGGTTCCCGGACGTGGCCTGACCGCTCTGTTGACCGTCAAGCGGAACAACGACTCGTCGTTGCCCGCCAGCCACCTGATCGAAATCGTCTTCGCCGTCCCGCCGGACTTCGAGGGCGGCGCTATCGACAGCGTTCTTCGCATTGCGATGAAGCAGACGGAGCAGGATCGTGGAAACGCGCTGGTTGCCGTTCCGGCAAAGATCACCGACGATTTCCACATGATCGCGCTCAATGACTTCCCGGATGCCCAGAGGACCAATCTCGAGCTTCTGCGGACCCGCAACTGGATCGACATCCCGCTTGCCTATCGCAACGGCCGTCGCGCCTTGCTGACGCTGCAGAAGGGTCCGGACGGCGTGAAGGCCTTCGACGAGGCGATCCGCGAGTGGAGCCAGAACACGGCTGGACAGACCGGCCAGTAACTGCCGATCAGGACGATTTCAAAGGCCCACGGGTTAACCAACTCGCGGGCCTTTGTTTTGCAGGTTGCGACTTTGCAGGTTGCGACGGGCCAAATGTCGCGCGGCGATATGCATTAATGTCGCATTGACATTCATCAGCTTCACAGTGATGAACTGCGGCCATGCGCTTCCTTCGACACCTGATCAGAGACGGATTTTGGGGCGGCCCCTTCGCCGCGCTGATCGGTGTTGTGATGGCGCTTCAGGCGCTGATCGGTGGCTTCGGCACCGGTGCGATGGCATTTGCCTCCGCCGAGGCGGCCGTCATCTGTTCCTCCGGCGATGCCGGGCATGAGGCGCAGCATGCGATCGATCCGCATGCGGGACACGGCGCGATGCATGGTTCGGGCGAGCCCAAAAACGCCAAGCATGCGAAGGACTGCTGTCTGACGGCCTGCCAGGTGGCGGCTGCGGTCCATATCGGCATTCCGGCCAAGGCACCGGCACCTGTTGCTCTCACTGCCGCCCACTCGACCACACTTGTTGTCCTGCTCGAAGCAAGCGTTGCGCCGCGGCAGCTCGGGCTCAGCGGCGATGCACGGGGTCCACCCGTTCTTCCAGTCTGACGTCATCTTTTTTGCCGGTTCGCGCCGGCTGTCGTCCTATTGGAGATCATCATGAATTTTCACCGGATCACCGTTCCGGCATCACATTGCGCAATCGCTCCTTTCGGAGGCGCGCATGTCTGCTGAACTCGCGCCATCGCAAGCGGGCCTTGCCGCCATCAGGCAGTTCGTCACGCGTCTGCATTTCTATGTCGGGCTGTTCGTCGGGCCATTCCTGCTCGTCGCGGCGATCACCGGCACGCTCTACGTGCTCACGCCGCAGATCGAGAACGTTCTTTATCGCGACCAGCTGGTCGCACGCACGGATGGGCCGGCGCGATCCCTGGCCGATCAGATCCAGGCTGCACGTCAGTCGATCGGAGAGGGGCCACGGCTGTTTGCCGTGCGGCCATCCACCGAGCCGGGGCTGACGACGCGGGTGATGTTCACCGAGCCGGGTCTCGGGGAATCGGAGACGCGAACGGTGTTCATCGATCCGGCGTCGCTTTCGGTGCAGGGGGAGATGATCACCTATGGCACCAGCGGCATCCTGCCGTTCCGCATCACGCTGGATTACTTGCATCGCAATCTGCTGCTCGGCGATATCGGTCGCCATTACAGCGAGCTTGCCGCTTCCTGGCTCTGGTTCTCGATCCTTGGTGGCCTGTTGCTTTGGTACTGGCAGCGAAGCGTGAAGCGGCCCAAGGCTGCCGCGGTAACGGCTTCGGGCCGTGCCCGCCGGCTGCATGTGCTGATCGGCCTGTGGACGGCGCTTGGTCTGCTGTTCCTTTCCGCCACCGGGCTTACCTGGTCGCGCTGGGCAGGCGGCAATATCGATACTTTTCGCAACGAGGTCGGCTGGATCACGCCGGCGATCACGACAGCCCTCAATCCGGAAGCGGAAGCGCCGGTTCTCGGCGAGCACGCCGCCCACGGGATGGCCGCCGCGGTCGATACGGCGCCGCCCGTTTCGGAGCAGGATATGGTTGCCCGTTTCGACGGGGTCGTTGCATCGGCCCGCGCCGCGGGTATCGATTCTCCAATGATCGAGATCCGCCCGCCGCGCACCGTCGATCAGGCATTCCGTGTCAGCGAATACGACCGCAGCTGGCCCACGCAGGTGGATACGATCGCCGTCGATCCGACCGATTTCAAGATCACGAGCCGAGCGGATTTCGAAAGTTTTCCGATCGTCGCCAAGCTGATCCGCTGGGGGATCGATGCGCATATGGGCGTTTTGTTCGGTGTCGCCAATCAGGTGATGATGGCAACCTTCGGCATCGCGCTGACGGCGATGATCATCTACGGTTACCGGATGTGGTGGCTGCGTCGCCCGGCGCCCGGCGCATCTGCGCGCACGCTGATCCGCAGCTTTTCCCATCTGTCACCCGTCGCCAAGGTGGTGGCGCTTGCCGTTGCCCTCGTCTTCGGCGTGGCTCTGCCTGTCATGGGCGTCAGTCTGCTGGTCTTCCTGCTGGTCGATTTCTTCCGCGCGGCATTGGCGGAAATGATGGCGGCCGAGCAGCGCAACATGCCACCGGGCATGCGCTGAAAAGCGTGTGCGGGATGAGAAAGCAGAAAGCCCGCGGAGATTATCCGCGGGCTTTCGTCTGTTCGGGGATTGGCGCGATCAGTCCGGCGAGCGCACCAGGATCTTGATCTGGCTCTTTTCTGCCACCAGCGTGTCAAAGCCCTGAGCAACGATATCGTCCAGTTCGATGCGCTTCGTCACCAGCTTTTCGGCGGAGAAATAGCCCTGAACCATCAGGTTCATGACGGCCGGGAAAACGTCGCGATAGGCGATCGTGCCCTTCAGGCTCTTTTCCTTCAGCACGACCGTGTTGGGCTGGAAGGGGGCCTCCTTTTCCCAGATCGAAACGATGACCGTCTCGCCCTCGTAGCGGGTCGCGTCGATGCATTGCTGCAGGACGGCGGGAACGCCGGTGACTTCGAACGTGACATCGACGCCGCCGGGCGTCAGTTCGCGGATGCGTTCTGCAGCATTTTCATTCGACGGATCGATGATGCTGGTGGCGCCGAGTTCGATTGCCTTGGCGCCACGCTGCGGAGAAAGCTCGACGACATGGATCGCGGAAGCGCCTGCCACCTTCAGCGCTTCGACCACCAGCAGGCCGATCGGGCCTGCGCCGAAGACGGCTGCGGTCCCGCCCGCCTTGAGGCTGGAAATGCGCACGGCATGCAGGGCGACAGCGGCCGGCTCGACGAGGGCGCCCTGTTCGAATGACAGGCCTTCGGGCATCTTGTGAACCCAGCGCTCGCCGACCGTTGTATAGGTCGCGAAACCGCCGCCGCCACCGGAGAGGCCGTGGAAGCCGAGATCGTCGCAGAGATTGTACTTGCCATGGAAGCAGGCGTCGCACTTGCCGCAGGCAAGGATCGGCTCGACGACGACGCGGTCACCCGGCTTGACGCGGGTGACGCCTTCGCCAATCTCCAAAACCTCGCCGGAAAATTCGTGGCCCATGATGATCGGGGCTATGTCATGGCTGACCGGATGCGGGGCCTTGACCGGCACGAAGATCGGACCGGCGACATATTCATGCAGGTCGCTGCCGCAGATGCCCGCCCATTTGACCTTGATCTTCACCTGTCCGGCTGAGGGCTTCGGCTCCGTGACTTCCTCGACGCGGATATCCTTGGCGCTGTACCAGCGTGCTGCTTTCATTGCTTCAATCTCCTCTAGGCTCTGCCTTTTGCAGTCCAGCGTTTCTAGCGGGGAAGCATGTTGAACTTGATGCACGGCAAATTCTGCCGGATTCGAAAACTGTCTGATCTGTCGCATCCCTGAGACAGATGCGGGCATAAAAAAACCGCAACCCGAGGGTTGCGGTTTCTCTAAATTAGGATTGCTTTTCTGAAGCTTAGGCGTCGACCACGCGCAGTGCCTGCGCCTGAGCGAGCGCTTCCTTCTGAACGGCGTCCTGCACCTTTTCGAAGGCGCGGACCTCGATCTGGCGCACACGCTCGCGGCTGATGTCGAACTCCGTCGACAGCTCTTCGAGCGTGATCGGATCTTCGGTCAGACGGCGGGCCTCGAAGATGCGGCGTTCGCGATCGTTGAGCACGCTCATCGCCTTGGCCAGCATGCGGCGGCGCGTATCCAGTTCGTCCTGTTCGATCAGCACGTCTTCCTGGCTTTCGCTGTCGTCCACCAGCCAGTCCTGCCACTGGCCGGATTCGCCTTCCGAGGCGCGGATCGGGGCATTGAGCGATGCGTCGCCGGAAAGACGGCGGTTCATCGAGATGACCTCTTCCTCGGAGACGTTCAGCTTGGTGGCGATCTCGGCCACCTGATCGGGCTTCAGATCACCTTCGTCGATCGCCTGGATCTTGCCCTTCAGGCGGCGCAGGTTGAAGAACAGGCGCTTCTGGTTGGCAGTCGTACCCATCTTCACCAGCGACCACGAGCGCAGGATATATTCCTGGATCGAGGCCTTGATCCACCACATGGCATAGGTGGCCAGGCGGAAGCCGCGTTCCGCGTCGAATTTCTTGACGGCCTGCATCAGGCCGACATTACCTTCGGAGACGACTTCGCCGATCGGCAGGCCGTAGCCGCGATAACCCATGGCGATCTTGGCGACGAGACGCAGATGGCTGGTCACCAGCTTGTGGGCGGCGTCACGGTCACCGTGTTCGGCATAACGCTTCGCAAGCATGTATTCCTGCTGCGGTTCCAGCATGGGGAACTTGCGGATCTCGTCGAGATAACGATTGAGGCCGGCTTCACCGGCGGTAATGGAAGGCAAAGTATTGCGGGCCATAAAGCACCCCTTTCCGAATGTTGTCGGCTCCCTGTGAGTTTAAGCGTCCCTGCTTGAAGGCGAACCGAATATGGCGCGGATCGTTCCCGATCCCGCACCAATGCAGGTATCAAGTAAGTACGGCGGAACAGTGATTCAAGACATCACGAAGGCGTTATATCATTACGTTTTGGTAATGCTCATGCACCGTTTCAGGTCAGCGGTAGACCCGTTCCGAAAGGGATCGCATGCCCGACCTGACCATCATTTCATAGACCATCCGGCGGGCCATGGGATTGTGCAATCTTACTGCCTTCGAGCCGAGGAAATCCGTTTCGACATGATCGAAGGCGAACAGGTCCGGGGCTTCGTCGATAATGCGGCAATAGAAGTCGTGAAACTCGCGGCGGCAGACATAGGTCTTGTATTTGGTCATGCAGAAGGCCGCCAGCTCATCCTGGCGTTGCCGCAGGAAATCGGTCACGCCGACCGTCACCTCCGGCCATGCCGGATTGAACGTGTCGTCGAAAGCGATGATGCCGTGCGGTGCAAGCGTATCCAGGGCCAGCACGCTGTCGGAGGTTACGTGATGCAGCATATGGCCGCCGTCGATGCTGAAGAAACGGGTGTTGCCGATCCTTTCGACAATCTCCTTCGGCCTCAGTTGCGTGCTGTCACCCCTGAGGACCAGGTTCTGATCCACCGGCAGGTGCAATCTTGCGCCGTTCTCGATGAAGCGGTCATATTGAGTGGTCGCGCCATCGGCATTCTGGTCGATATCGAAAAGGTCGATCGCCAGGATCTTCTCGTCATCGCCGCAGACTTTCCTGAAAAGGAAATAGGATCGCCCGTAAAATACGCCGATCTCGGCCACGCCGCCGCGCAAGCCCTGTGCGCTCTGCGCCTGAAGCAGGGCCAGGAAGACGAGCGCATCCGGCGGGTCGAGATAACCCTCAACGGTCTGCAGATCCTTGAAGATGAATTTCCGGATATCGCTGTTCATGCTGCGCGTCTTCCGAGTGCTGGAGCGCCGATCTGACGAAGATGATGTCACACGAGTTTCCGAGGCGGCTGAGGCCGCGGTGACGTTCACATCTTGCCTATTCATTCTGCGTCGCAGCAAACGAAACAAATCAAGCAAAAGTTTGTCGCCTTGATAAAGGATTCTTCTCCTCTTTGGGGCGGGTATTTAAGTACATTTTCCCGGAAATAAGAAACTATTTCTCTAATGTGTTTCAGATTGCATCATATTTATTGAGTGAGTCTCGGGTTTTGACTTTATTTCCGCCTGATTTCCTTTGTTTGGGCGTGCCGGTGGGGAGGCCGGGCGTCAGTCCCGCAACCCGCCGGCCAAGAGGGCTGCCGGCAAGACAACGTCCTCGAAGAGCAGAGCGGATGTTATCCCCGCAGCGCCTCGACCAAAGCTGCCATATCTTCCGGCATGGGTGCTTCGAATTCCATGATCTCGCCGGTGCGGGGGTGTTCGAAGGCGAGCAGGAAGGCATGCAGGGCCTGGCGCGGGAATGCGGCGACGACGCTTCTGACCGGCTCGGGCAGGCGGTTGGCCTTGGTCCGGAAACCGCCCGAATATTCCGGGTCGCCGACCAGAGGATTGCCGACATGCGCCATGTGGACGCGGATCTGGTGGGTGCGGCCCGTCTCTAGGCGGCATTCGATAAGGGAGGCGAGGGCGGTGGCGTCGGGCGTTTCCTGAAAACGCTCCATCACCTCGTAATGGGTGACCGCGTGGCGGGCGTCGGCCGAATCCTCGCGCTTGACCGCGCGTTTGGTGCGGTCGCCGGTCGCGCGCCCGAGCGGTGCGTCGATCGTGCCCTTCAACTGGCTCGGACGCCCCCAGACGACAGCCTGATAGGCGCGTTCGAGATCGCCGGACCGGCCATGGTCGGCGAATTGGTCGGCGAGATGGCGGTGGGCGATGTCGTTCTTGGCGGCCACCATGACGCCGCTCGTTTCCTTGTCGAGACGATGGACGATGCCGGGGCGCTTGACGCCGCCGATGCCGGAAAGGCTTGCGCCGCAATGGTGGATCAGCGCGTTGACCAGTGTGCCGGTCCAGTTGCCGGCGCCCGGATGCACGACGAGACCGGCCGGCTTGGCAATCACGATCAGATCGTCGTCCTCATAAAGAACCTCTAGCGGAATATCCTCGCCCTTGGGTTCCGGGTCCTCCGGTTCGGGCTGGATGAGTTCGATCACATCGCCGGGCATGACCTTCTTCTTCGGCTCGGTCACGACCTTGCCGTTGATGGTGACGGCGCCTTCCTCGATAAGCGCCTTGATGCGGTTGCGGGACAATTCTCCGTCAACCTGCGCCGTCAGCCATGCGTCCAGCCTGCCGCCGTCATCCTCACCGGCATTCAGGACTTTCCTTGGCAGTCCGGCTTCGCTAAAGGTCTCGCTCATTCAATTATTCCGTTCAAAGGACAGTTCATGACGCAGCCCGATCTAGAGGACCAGGAACAGCCACTCGATCCGGCCATGGAACGAGTCCGCCAGAAGATGGTGCGCCTGCAGCTCGTTTCGGGCGGTATCTTGCTGGTCTGCTTTATGGCGGTCATCGCTGCTATTGTCTACAAGATCTCCCAGCGGCCGGATGCGCCTGCCGTTGCTGCTACGTCCGGTGGTTTTTCCGTTCCAGCGGATCATCCGCTTACGGCAAACGCAGCATTGCCGCCCGGTTTCGATATCCAGCAGGTTTCGCTGTCCGGCAGCCAGGTGCTTTTCTACGGTGCGCTGAACGGCACGCCGAAGCTGTTCATCTTCGACCTCTCGGTCGGTCGCGTGATCGCCGATGTGACGGTCGGTCAGGGCCGTTGATGAATGTGATCCGCATCGAACATGCGGACGATCCCCGCATCGACGAGTTCCGCTCCATCCGCGAGCGGGATCTCGTCGGACGGCAGGGGCGCTTCATCGCCGAAGGAACGGTGGTGCTGCGCATGCTGGCGGCGGCGAATAGGCGCGGTGGCGAGTTCGCCGCCGAGAAAATTCTGATCCTCGAAAACCGGCTTGCCGGTGTGGCCGACATTCTGGCGGAATTTCCGGCGGAAGTGCCTGTCTACATAGCCGACAGCGCGGTTCTCGATGGCATTGTCGGTTTTCATCTGCATCGCGGCATTCTGGCGGTCGGAAAACGGGTAAGGGAGCCGTCGCCCGCAGAATTGCTTGCCACGCTTCCCGAGCGGGCGCTGGTTGCTGCCGCGATCGGCATATCCAATCACGACAATATCGGCTCGATCTTCCGCAACGCGGCGGCATTCGGCGTGAGTGCGGTTCTGCTCGATGACAGCTGCTGCGATCCGCTTTACCGCAAGGCGCTCAGGGTGTCGGTCGGTGCGGTGCTGCAGGTTCCTTATGCGCGCGGGGGGACGACCCTTGATCTCGTCTCGGGGCTTTTCGAAAGCGGTTTTGCCGTCTGGGGACTTTCGCCGGCGGGGCGCACCGAAATCCGCAAGGTTCAGCCGTCAGCAAGGATGGCTTTGCTCACCGGAAGCGAGGGGCATGGCCTGCCGCCATCGCTGATGGAGAGGATCGAGACGGCCAGCATCGCGCAGGCCCCGGGTCTCGACAGTCTCAACGCCGCAACGGCGACCGGAATTGCGCTGTATCAGATCGCAAGCGCCCAAGGGGTGATCTAGCGACTATTGGCCGGTCGCCGGCCCGCTCGTCGTTTCGAGCAGCGAGCGGACGCGGGCGGCAAGGCTCTGGCGTTTGCCGCCGGAAGGCTTGCCGGCAATCATGGCATTGATCGGCGAAGACTTGCCCTCGGAAAGCGAGGTCATCGCCACCATGTTGGCGGCGATCGTCGCCATTTCCTCGCGCAACACGTCGTCATTGGCGGTCGTCTTGCCGTTCATTACGCGCTCCGAAAGCGCGGTCGCGCGGTTTCGCGCGTCTCCGGCAAGTTGGGTGATGCGGGCTTCGATATCCGTCTCCTCATCCACTTTCGGGGAGGCTGCTTTCGGCGCCGGCTTGGCAACCGTGCTTGCGTCCTGTGCTGTCGCCAAAGCCGGTTTGGCTCCGCTCTTGACCGTCATCTTGTCTCGCAGGCGGGCCAGTTCCTCGTTGCGACGCTCAAGCGCCGTTTCCTTGTCCGTCCGCAGGGAAACTTCCTTGGTCAGTTTGTCTTCCAGCTTGGTGGAACGATATTCTTCATTGGAAAGGCGTGTCTCGGCTTCCTTCGCCCGTGCAGTCTGAACGCGCACGTCCTTGCGAAGGATGTCGCGTTCCTCGCGCAGGGCGCTGACGCGAAATTTCAGGTTCTCGACCTCGGTCTCGCGTGTCGAAAGGTCGATCCGGGCATTGTCCCTCTTGGATGCCAGAAGCTCGATCTGCTGCCTCAGCTCCTCGATGTCGAGGTCCTTGCTGATGCTCGTCTCTTCCGAGGTCTCCAAAGCAGCCTTCAATTCGGCGATATAGCTTTCTTCCTGACGCAGCTGCGACTTGAGATCGGCAGCCGCCACATCCAGGTTTTCCGCGACGGCCTTCAGCTCGATATTGTCGGCGGTCAGTTTCTTCAGCTCGTCCCTGAGGTTGTCGCCCTGCAAGGTCAGCGAGACGACCTTGTCCTTCTCATGTACCAGCTCCTGCTTGGTGCGGGCATTCTCCGCGGCGTAGACGGCTCGCGCCATATCGCGCTGGGCACGCACTTCCTGCGGGCTGATGGGCACCGTGGCCCTGATGCGGTTTTCAGTGAAGACAACGATCCGGCGATGGATTGCGGGAGCAACCAGCATTGCGATCAGCAGGGCGCTCAAAAAGCCGAGGCCAAATAGCAGAGCAAATTCGATCACGATCGGGCCGTCTCGGTGTGGATATGCGGGAGCACACGTTTAAGCATGCGAGCGAGGATGCAGCAAGCGCACTTCGCGGGTGCGCCACCGCAAACCGTCGGGATAATCAGAAGGGGTTCCAGGTGGGCGAACGGGTCAGCTTCAGATAGCCGATATTGACGCCCAGACGCGCACCGACGCCGGTGCGGATCGGAACGAGAACCACGTTTTCATTGCGCAGAACCGTCATGCCGACGCCTGCAACGACGAAAGCGGAACCGGATACGCCGCCGAAACGGGCATAAAGCGAATCGACCGACGGAAGATCGTAAACGAGCATCATCACGCGTGTGCCCTGGCCGCCGTAGTCGATACCCAGAGATGGACCCTGCCAGAAGCTTGGATGCTGGCCGGCATTCTTGGTGTAGAGCTGGCCTTCGCCATAGGTGAGGCCGGCAATAAACGCGCCGGAGCCTTCCTGGCCGAGGATGTAGCCGTTCGGCAGGCCGAATTTCTGGAAGGCGTTTTCCACGACCTTCGCCAGTCCGCCGCTGGTCGAACCGAAGAAGCCGTGACCTGCATCGACAACTTCCTGCAGCGAATACTGGCTGTTGTTCTGCTGTGCTGCGGCCGGCATGGCCGAAAGCCAGACAGCCGCAAAGACGGCGATCATTGCTTTCAAGCGAAGGGCGGGAGCGGAGACGTGGAGGCGGCGCATGTTCAGGTCCGTTTTTAATTCGTCCAAGGGCGTAGCATCATGCTTCAGCTCGCACCATTCTGGAGACATGATATTAACAACCAGTTAAGTATTTTAAAAGCTAAGCTATTGATATTGTTGAGTGCCGAAACTGAACAGCTCCGCCGTTCCGATGCTGGTCGGTATCTGCGCGGCTATCACGGGCCTGCTGCTGCGCCATGATAGGCTCGCCGAACTTGTCTTTGTTGAGGCGTTGTTCGGCCCTGCGGATCGGTAAAAGAGTGTCGAAATAAAACAAATCCACCATCTTTGTGGTCTTCATGCCTGTGGATTTAATGGTCAGTTTACCAAACGTAGTGTCATTATGCCGGCCTTATCGTTTCATCCCCACGCAATCTTGCCATGGCAAAGAGCGGCGATTGGCACCAGATGCATCAGGAGAATAGCATGCCGAAAAACCCCAATCTCACCCTTAGCGGTCCGGATCTGGCGGCACTCCTGTGCAGCCGTGTCTGCCACGACGTGATCTCGCCGGTCGGTGCGATCAATAACGGTCTTGAGCTTCTTGATGAGGGCGCCGCCGATGCCGACGCACTCGACCTGATCCGCACGTCGGCGACCAATGCTTCGGTTCGCCTGAAATTCGCCCGGCTTGCCTTCGGTGCTTCCGGTTCGGTCGGCGCGTCGATCGATACCGGCGAGGCCGAAAAGGCCGCCAAGGATTTCGCCATTGCCGAAAAGAAGACCGAAGTGACCTGGAATGGTCCTCGCGCCATCATCCCTAAGAACCGGGTCAAGCTGCTGCTCAATCTTTTCCTCGTCGCCTATGCCGGCATTCCGCGCGGCGGCTCGGTCGACGTGACGCTGGAAGATCCCGAGGGAACTGCCCGGTTCGAGATCGTCGTCAAGGGCCGGATGATGCGCGTTCCGGCCAAGTTCGTCGAAATCTGCAGCGGTACGCTGGAAGAGGCGGTCGATGCCCATTCGATCCAGCCCTATTACACCGTGCTTCTTGCCGATGAATGCGACATGGAACTGAAGCATGTCGTTTCGGAAGACAAGATCACCTTCATCGCCGAAATGGCGGCTGCCTGAGGCTTCGCTCCGGCGGTCCTGATGCGGGCCGCCGAGCCACCGCTAACCTTTCGTTAGCTGCAAAGGGCTATAGGTTAACGGTCGACCGCAGGCGCGGTCGCTGAAGGGGAGCGGGTTATGCAACGTCTGATGATCGCAGACAATTCCGATATTGTGCGAAAAGTCGGCAAGCGCATTCTGTCCGAGCTTGGTTTTCTGATCGCCGAGGCAGGCGATGCGCACGAAGCGCTGCGCGGTTGCCAGACCGAACTGCCGAATTTCATGATCGTCGATGCGAGCCTCGAGGGTGCGCTGGATCTGATTGCCGCCATCCGCGCCTTGCCGGAAGGCAAGAACGTCAAGATCTTCTACTGCGTCATCGAGGCCGATTTGAAGAAAATGATGGCCGGCAAGCGGGCAGGGGCCGACGAATTCTTGCTGAAGCCCTTCGATCGCAAGATCCTGACCTCGGTATTTTCTCCTTACGCCGCTGCCGCCTGACGGCCGCGAACCTTGCCTATCGACCTGTAACGGCGGCTTCGGTCGCCGTTTTTATTTGTCGAGCGATGAAAATCTCATGCTGAAGACACAATAAAACCCGCCTGGGCGCGCCAGGCGGGTTCTAAGGCAAAGGGGAGGATATTCGGCTTATGCCGTTTCGGCGTATTCCGCACCATCCGGCTCGCGCAGAACGTAGCCGCGGCCCCAGACGGTTTCGATGTAGTTTGCGCCGCCGGCAGCATTTGCCAGCTTCTTGCGCAGCTTGCAGATGAAGACGTCGATGATCTTCAATTCCGGTTCGTCCATGCCGCCGTAAAGGTGGTTCAGGAACATTTCCTTGGTGAGCGTGGTACCCTTGCGGAGCGAAAGCAGCTCCAGCATCTGGTATTCCTTGCCCGTCAGGTGAACGCGCTGGCCGCCGACTTCGACAGTCTTTGCGTCAAGGTTTACGATCAGTTCGCCGGTGATGATGATCGACTGGGCGTGGCCCTTCGAACGACGGACGATCGCATGGATACGTGCAACCAGTTCGTCCTTGTGGAACGGCTTGGTCATGTAGTCGTCGGCGCCGAAGCCGAGACCGCGAACCTTATCCTCGATGCCGGCCATGCCGGACAGGATGAGGATCGGTGTCTTGACCTTGGACAGACGGAGCGTCCGCAGAACTTCATAACCCGACATGTCGGGCAAGTTCAGGTCAAGAAGAATGATGTCGTAGTCGTATAGCTTGCCAAGATCGACGCCTTCTTCACCAAGATCAGTGGTGTAGACATTAAAGCTTTCCGATTTCAGCATCAGCTCGATGCTCTGCGCTGTCGCGCTGTCATCTTCGATGAGTAGAACCCGCATAATTTTCCCCTTTACCGCCGCGCAAGGTTACCTTTTGCCCCCTCACTCGTTACGGATCCAGACTGTGCCTGATTTGGAAGCTGCCATCAAATGGTTAACAAACTGTGACCTGATTTGGCAAGGTGCATCAATTTATTAAGCAAAATAAGTAGCAGCCTGTTTTCCTTTACGGATTGGACATCACCATGTTGAATCAGCGGTCGAGGACTTCCCGCTAAGTGATTCTTGCGACTGACACATTGCCGCTGTCCGATTTGGACTTGGTATTTACCGACCCTTAAACGATCGTCTTTATCATTAATGATGCCCGTAAACGAAAAGTTAATGCCGCGTCAAATTTATTAACGTGTCGGAAATTTTTTGATCTGCACTGTAACACGCAGATCACGGGCCGGGGTGTTGGTATCCACGGAGTATTGCGTATGAAGTCGCGTGACAGCCTTGTTCGCCTGAAAGGGTTTCAGGTTAACGAAAAGCGCCGTCAACTGCAGCAGCTGCAGATGATGATGGCAGAATTCGAACGGATGGCGAAGGAACTGGAACACCAGATCACGCTTGAAGAGAAAAAGTCCGGCATTACTGATCCGGGTCATTTCGCTTATCCGACCTTTGCTAAGGCCGCGCGCCAGCGTGCGGACAACCTGCAGGTCTCGATCAGGGAACTGAAGGTTCAGCAGGACAGTGCCGAACTGGCACTGGAAGAAGCGGAGGCGGAACTCGCCAAGGCTTCGGCGCTGGAAGAGCGTGACGGCGGGATGCGCGCCCGCGCCTAAAAGCGCAGGTCGCAGAGAGAGGGCTGAAGAGGGCGACCCGCAAGGGGCGGCGCCCTTTTTCCATTTTCTGCACGGCTATGCGCGAGATCTGCCCATGCCGGTCATCGTTATTTGCCGACTATATCCTGCCAGTCGGGATGGCGTTCGACCTGACGCTGGAAAAACGAGCATCGCGGTATGATCTTCCATCCGCCGTTGCGGGCTTCCTTCACTGCAAATTCGGCGAGAGCCTGGGCGATACCCCTGCCGCGCAGGGCATCGGGCACGCCGGTATGATCGATGAAAATGAGGTCGGGGGATTTGCGGGTATAGGTCATTTCCGCGACATGTCCGTCGATATCGACGATATATCTTCCACCTGACTGTTTTTCTTCGTGGGTGATGTTCATCCCGAATTTCTTCTTCCTGTCCTAATCACGCACGGGCCAGCCGTGGGACATGGCCCGATTTGACCAATGGTATGAAGCTTCATATTTGAAGACAAGGTCGGGGCCGGCGGCGGGCTGCGCCATTATAGCGCAGGCACGGTGCGACGTTGTCTCGGCGAGCGATGTCGAAAATCGATGGCGATTTCGGGACAGTGCAGTCGTTTTCGGGGAGTTGGTGTGAGCCGGATAGTGCCGTTTTCGATACTGGCGGTGTGTGCCGCGCTTCTGGTGCTCGGCATTTTCCTGCCGATCATGCGGTTCGAGCAACTCTATTTTTTCAGCAAAGAGCCGTCGCTGGTGCAATTGATCGGTGAGCTCTGGTCGGATGGCAGTGTCGGGCTCGCCATTGCGGTCGGCGCATTTTCACTCGTATTTCCCGCCGCAAAGCTGATCGTTCTGGCTCTGGAAGTCTCGGCCGACGATGGCCGGTCCGGAATTCTGCAGCGGATGATGCCGCATCTTTCCAGATGGTCGATGATGGATGTGATGCTGGTCGCCATCGTCATCTTCGCGGCAAAGACGAGCGGGCTTGCGACAGCCGTGACGCTTCCCGGTTTCTGGTGTTATGCGGCGTCCGCGGTGATTGCGGCCCTCTTTCCCTCTGTGGTCAAACTGGGAAAGGCGGGCAGGCAATCGGAAAAGGGATAAAACAAAGGATGCCGCAACCTCGGTCGCGGCACCCTCAAAGGGTGGCTTTTCGCCGGATGCGCCTAGTGGCGATACTGCTGGATACGCGTCGTACGCAGGCCGGCAAGGCCATGATCGTTAATCGACGACTGCCAGGAGAGGAATTCTTCGACGGTAAGCGTATAACGGTCGCAGGCTTCCTCCAAGCTCAACAGGCCACCGCGAACAGCCGCGACAACCTCAGCCTTACGGCGGATAACCCAGCGGCGCGTATTGGCCGGCGGAAGGTCCGCAATCGTAAGCGGGCTGCCATCGGGGCCGATGACATATTTAACTCGTGGACGGATCATTTCGGTCATTGGAACTCTCTACACAACACAAGACCACGCCGGAGAGCCTAGTCCGGCAGTTTTAACATTTGACTAAACAGGTTCCGCAAATGTGACCTAACTCGCAAAGGTCGTAATTTTTCTGCCACATAGCCCGCAAACCCCTGCAAAATAAGGCCGGCAGGGGAGGGGGAGAGGTCGATAAACAGGCATATGGCGCGCCGGCCTGTGCGATAATGGCACGGATGTTGTATCATTTTTTGAAGTTTTTTGGCTAAATCATTGCCAGTGAAAGGATAGTTCCGCTTGCTCCGGCTGTGAACGTGGCGGAACCCGTATGGCCGAATGTCAGCGTATCCCCCTGTTGCAATTGAGCGATCGCCAAGGATGAGAGCGTGACGGAACTGGCGGCCTGTCCGGTCAGCGAAAGCACCCCGGGACTACCATTGCGCGAAACTGTCACACCATAGGCGGCGGTCGCCGTGGCGACCGCGATCGTAAGGGCGACCAGATAGAGACCGGTTGCCGGCACGATCAGCGCCTTGCCGCCACCGGCGAGCGAGGCGCCCAGGGTGAAGCCGCCCTGATTTACCGCAAGGTCCGTGACGCCGCTCTGCTGCCCGTTGGTCGGCGCAAAATTCGCGCCGCTGCGATAGGCGCGCGCCACCGGCTGGTTGGGTCGCGCGACGCGACCTGTGCCATCGATCGCAAGCCCCGTCTTCCAATCCGCGCCGTTGCTGACCTTGATCGAGAAGTCGGTATTGCCCGCCAGTCCCATTTCCGCATGCCCGGTCCAGCCGGACTGGAACAGCAGCGTGGCTGTGTCGGTTGCCGCGGCCTTGTTGATCTTGAGCTGGTGGCTGCCGCCTGCGTGGTTGAAAAGGCTGGCGGGGGAGGAGACGGCAATCCTGTTGGTGGCGTCGGCCGTGGCGGAGACGCCGAGGGTCGAAACGCTGGCCTGCTCCGGCAGGGACAGGTCTTCCCATGCGGCGCCGTCGAAGATTTTCAGCTTGCCGCTCGCCTTGAACCAGGCGCGCCATCCGGCTTTCGGGGTGACGTAAGCCCAGGAGCCATCCTGCCGGATGGCGATCCGACCGGTGCGCCCGGCCCACGGGCCTGATGCGCCGGCTGCGATGAGGAAGCGGTCTCCCGGCTCGGGATTGCCCGGAGGGCTGCCGCGTTCCTCGACGATGGCAAGCTGGATGATGGCATCCAGCAGGAGCAGGGCCTCGTTATGGGTGATGTGCTTCTGCGCCTGCGAGGGCATGATGAAGGGCATTTCGAGATTGGTGGTGCGGTCGCTCATGGTCATCTCCGGCAATTCCTCTGCCGGATTTTAGGCACGCATTTTACATGCGGGGACGAAGTTTGGGGCAAGCTATTGAAAGCACTGAGGCGACCTTGCTATTCATCCCCGTGGTCTGCTTCGAGGGGCTGCCTCAAGGGTCTGCCCCAAGGGGCTGCGTCGTATCGGCGCAACAGCCTGATGATGCAGGGAAAGCTGTCGCAAACGGAACTGTTGGTGTCCTGAATGCGCTTGTCCTTATCCCTGCATATGCGAAGTTGGACCGGACATGAACGGGACGGATGGATGCGTTATTCGGCATATTCGATCATCAAGCAGGCGCTTTCGGGCAACCGGCTCTGGAAGCCGGCATGGCGTGAACCGGAGCCGAAACCGCATTACGACGTGATCATCGTCGGCGGTGGCGGGCATGGCCTTGCGACAGCCTATTATCTCGCCAAGGAATTCGGCATCACCAATATCGCCGTTCTGGAGAAGGGTTATATCGGCTCCGGCAATGTCGGCCGCAACACGACGATCATTCGCTCCAACTATCTGCTCGAAGGCAATATCCCGTTCTACGAGTTTTCCCTGAAACTGTGGGAAGGGCTCGAGCAGGATTTCAACTATAATGCCATGGTCAGCCAGCGCGGCGTGATGATGCTGGCGCATTCGGATGGGCAGCGCGATGCCTATGCGCGGCGTGGCAACGCGATGCGCATGCACGGCGTCGATGCGGAACTCTTGGACCGCAAGCAGCTTCAGGCGCTGATGCCCTATCTCAATTACGACCATGCCCGTTTTCCGATCCTGGCAGGCCTTCTGCAGAAACGCGGCGGAACGGTTCGGCACGATGCCGTTGCCTGGGGTTATGCGCGCGGTGCGGACATGCGCGGCGTCGACATCATCCAGCATTGCGAGGTCAATGCCATCCGCCGCGACGAGCAGGGGCGGGTGACGGGCGTCGAGACCAACAAGGGTTTCATCGGCTGCAACAAGCTGGCTCTGGCAACGGCCGGGCATTCCTCCGAGACGGCGCGCATGGCCGGGCTGGAACTGCCGATCGAAACCCATGTGCTGCAGGCCTTCGTATCCGAAGGGATCAAGCCGGCAGTCGATCATGTAATCGTCTATGGCGCCGGGCATTTCTACATCTCGCAGTCGGACAAGGGCGGTTTGGTTTTCGGTGCGGATATCGACTATTATTCGTCCTACGCCCAGCGCGGCAATCTTCAGACCGTCGAGCACACGATGGAGGAGGGCGTCTCGCTGATCCCCGGACTTTCGCGCGCCAAGGTTCTGCGCGCCTGGGGTGGCGTCATGGACATGTCGATGGACGGTTCGCCGATCATCGACCGCACGCCGATCGATAATCTCTACCTTAATGCGGGCTGGTGTTACGGCGGGTTCAAGGCGACACCTGCCTCGGGCTTCTGCTTCGCCCACCTGATTGCGAAGAACGAGAGCCACCATGTTTCGCGTTATCTGCGGCTCGACCGCTTCGAGCGCGGTCACATGATCGACGAAGCGGGCAAGGGCCCCCAGCCGAACATACATTGAGATAGACCATGGCAAGCCTCATCACCTGTCCGCATTGCGGAACCAGACCCAAGGAAGAGTTTTCCATTCGCGGTGCGGCGCTCAAAAGGCCCGATCCGGCTGCGAGCGAAAAGGACTGGCACGCTTACGTCTATCTGCGCGAAAACCCCAAGGGACGTTACCAGGAATATTGGCACCACGCGGCCGGTTGCCGCCGCTGGCTGATCGTCGAACGGGATAATGTGACCCACGACGTGTTTGCCGTTTCCGATGCCGCCGCTGTCAGGGGGGCAAGCGAATGACATCCTATCGTCTCGGATCGGCGGGTACCGTCAATCGCGGCCAGCCGCTGACCTTCACCTTCGACGGCAAAAGCTACAAGGGTTTCGATGGCGACACGCTCGCGTCGGCGCTGCTTGCCAATGACCAGATGCTGATGGGCCGCAGCTTCAAATATCACCGTCCGCGCGGGCCGGTGACGGCAGGCTCCTCCGAGCCGAACGCGCTGATGACGATCGGCACCGGCGCACGCGCCGAACCGAATGTGCGCGCAACCGTCGCCGAGCTCTATAACGGTCTGACCGCCGTCAGCCAGAACCGCTGGCCGTCGCTGTCGACCGATATCGGCGCGATCAACGGCCTGCTTTCGCCAATGCTTGGCGCGGGCTTCTACTACAAGACCTTCATGTGGCCGGCTGCCCTTTGGGAAAAGCTGTATGAACCGGTGATCCGCCGCGCCGCCGGTCTCGGCAAGCTTGCCATGCAGGCAGACCCGGATCGCTATGAGAAATCCTGGGCGCATTGCGATCTTCTGGTCATCGGCTCCGGTCCGGCAGGCCTGATGGCGGCGCTGGCTGCCGGGCGTGCCGGTGCACGCGTCATGCTGGCGGATGAAGGTTTTCTGCTTGGCGGATCGCTTCTGTCGGAAAGCGCCTCGGTTGGCGGCGTTTCGGCTCTGGATTTCGTCAAGGCCGCGATCGAGGAACTCGCTTCGCTTCCCAATGTGACGCTGATGCCGCGCACGACCGTGTTCGGCTGGTATGACGATATGGTTTTCGGTGCCGTCGAGCGGGTGCAGAAACATGTGGCTGTGCCATCGCCCGATCTGCCGATGGAACGGCTTTGGCGCATCGTCGCCAAGCGCGCCATTCTGGCTTCGGGCTCGGAAGAGCGGCCGCTGGTTTTCGGCGGCAACGACAAGCCGGGCGTGATGACGGCCAGCGCCATGCGCACCTATGCCAACCGTTACGGAGTGGCGGCGGGCGGCAAGGTTGCCGTCTTCACCAATGGCGGTTCGGGATATCGGACCGCTTCCGACCTGATTGCCGCCGGCGTCGACGTGACGACAATCATCGATGCCCGTGCGCAATCGGCAGATGCCGTGCCTGAGGGCGTACGCATGATCCGTGGCGGCGCGGTGGTGGATACCAAGGGGCGCAAACGCATCGATGCGCTGATTGCCGAACGTTCCGGCTTCCAGGAAGAGATCGCCTGCGATGCGCTGGCGATGTCGGGCGGCTGGTCGCCGATCGTGCATCTGATGTGTCAGCGCGGCGCAAAACCGGTCTGGTCCGACGAGGCACAGGCTTTTCTGGCGCCGGATGTGGGCTCCGCCTTCGTCGCCGCCGGGTCTGCTGCCGGTGCGCAGACGATTTCGGCAAGCCTCAGGGATGGTGCGGCCAAGGCGGCGGCACTTGCCCGTGAACTCGGCTTTGCCGCTTATGAAATGAACATTCCCGAAGTGGAGGGCGAATACGATCCGGCCTTTGCACCGGTCTGGTATGTGCCGGGCGCCAAGGGCAAGGCCTTTGTCGATCTGCAGAACGATGTGGCGGTGAGCGATCTCGGGCTCGCCCAGCGCGAAGGGTTCGGCCATATCGAGCATACCAAGCGTTATACGACCGCCGGCATGGCGACGGATCAGGGCAAGCTCGGCAATGTCAACACGATCGGCATCGTTGCCGGCATGCGCGGCGTTTCGCCGGCTCAGATAGGCACGACGACGTTCAGGCCATTCTACACGCCGGTTTCCTTCGGCGCGCTGGCGGGCACCTCGCGTGGCGAACACGCTGCGCCGACCAGAACCTCGCCTCTGCATGACTGGGCGAAAAAGAACGGGGCCACCTTCGTGGAGGCGGGGCTTTGGCATCGCTCCTCCTGGTTCGCACGGGCCGGGGAGAGAACCTGGCGCGAGAGCGTCGACCGCGAGGTCCAGACCGTCCGCAGCAATGCCGGGCTTTGCGATGTTTCGACACTCGGCAAGATCGAGATCTTTGGCACCGGCGCTGCCGAGTTTCTGAACCGCGTCTATTGCAACAATTTCCTCAAGCTGCCGGTCGGCAAGGCGCGTTACGGATTGATGCTGCGCGAGGACGGCATGATCCTCGACGACGGCACGACCAGCCGACTTTCCGAAAATCATTACGTGATGACCACGACGACGGCCTATGCGGGCGAAGTCATGGCGCATCTGGAATTTGCAGCGCAGACCTTCTGGCCGGAACTTGACGTCCGTTTCGTCTCCGTGACCGACCAGTGGGCGCAGATGTCGCTTGCCGGGCCGAAGGCACGGACGATCATGAGCCGTGTCGTCGAAGACGATATTTCCGACGCGGCCTTCCCTTATCTCGGCGCCAGAGCCGTGACGTTGCGCGGTGGTCTCAAGGCACGTCTCTTCCGTATCTCGTTCTCGGGCGAGCTGGCTTACGAACTTGCCGTCCCCTCGGGTTACGGCGAAGCGGTTGCGGATGCGATCATGGAGGCTGGCAGGGACGAGGGGATCTGCGCCTATGGCGTCGAAGCCCTCAATGTTCTGCGCATCGAAAAGGGTTTTGTCACCCATAGCGAGATCGATGGCCGCACGACGCCGGACGATCTCGGGTTCGGGCGGATGATGGCGATGCAGAAGCCCGACTTCATCGGCAAGAGGCAGTCCAGCCGTTTCGGCCTCACCGCCGCTGACCGGCTGCAGCTCGTGGGTCTGAGGCCGCTGGAGAAGCTCGAGGAATTCAGCGCCGGCGCGCATCTTTTGAAAGAAGACGCGACCCCTGCCATGGCCAATGATCAGGGCTGGGTTTCCTCCGTCTGCCAATCGCCGACACTCGGGCATACGATCGGCCTCGCCCTGATGAAATCGGGCCGTGAGCGTTACGGCGAAACGATTGTCGTGTGGGATGGCCTGCGCGGTGGTCAGGTGCTGGCGCAGGTCTGCCCGCCCGTCTTCGTCGATCCCGAAAACCGCAAGCTCCAGGGGTAGGCCATCATGTCGCTCACGCTTTATCACCGGCATGTGCTGGAAGACTATCTCGCGGGTTTCGGCGAAAAGGCCAACCCGAACCATATTGCTGTGATCCGCCGTCCGGCGATCTTTTCCATCCTGGCCCATCGCGCGCATGAAGCTGCCGTCGAAGATGCGCTGAAACCGGTGGAGGGTGTTCATCTGCGATATTGCGCGCCCGACGAATGGCTCGTCGTCTCGACGACATTGGGAGCCGCCGTGATCGAAAACCGTCTTGGCGAAATTGCCGGCGCCTCGATCGTCGATCAGAGCGATGGCCGGGCGCTGCTGCGGATCCATGGACCGAATGTGCGCAAGATCCTGGCCAAATGCGTGGCGGTTGATCTTCACGCCGACGCATTCGCCATCGGCACTTCCGCAAACATGCTGTGCTGCCACGTTTCGGTCAATCTGGCGCGAACCGGTGCCGACACGTTCGAGATCGTCGTGCCGCGCTCCTTCTGTGGCTCGCTGTTCGAGGACGTGATGGAGATGGGCCGCGAGTTTGCGCTGACGGCTGCGTTTGCGGATAGTTGAGACGGCAATTAACCGGCTAGCGCATATTCCTCGATGTTCGCCAGTTCATCGGCGAGCGCCGGAGCCTGTATCTTGAGGTCATAACTTGCCTGCATATTCAGCCACAATTCCGGCGACGTCTTGAAAAATTTGGCGAGGCGCAGCGCCGTATCGGGTGTGATGCCGGTCTTTTCGGCGACGATGCGCTCGATGCGTGTGCGCGGCACGTTGAGCCTCTTGGCCAGCGCATAAGGCGTCATATCCAGTGGCTCGAGATAAAGATCCCGAAGGATTTCACCAGGGTGGATGGCCGGTAGGTTGCTGGTCGCCATTTTGTC
Organism: Hyphomicrobiales bacterium; assembly: GCA_900469445.1. Taxonomy (GTDB): domain Bacteria; phylum Pseudomonadota; class Alphaproteobacteria; order Rhizobiales; family Rhizobiaceae; genus Neorhizobium. The sequence goes on along the minus strand of UBXM01000001.1, from coordinate 457,436 downwards.
TGCCTTCATCAAACTGTGCGCCTGTCCAGGTGACAGATCAGTGATAGTCGGTAATCTCGACCTCTTCGGGTCCTGCCTCTGTCCAGCGGAAACAGATCCGCCATTGCTTGTTGATCCTGATCGAATGTTGTCCTTCCCGATCACCAAGAAGCTCTTCAAGCCGATTGCCGGGCGGTGATCGTAAATCCTCCATCGAGCTTGCTGCATCCAGCAAGGTGAGAAGCTGTTGCGCGCGGCGGACGAGATCGGCCGGAAAGCCTTTCCTGACGGTACCATCCGCGATGGATCGCGTAAGCTTATCCTTGAACGATCGGATCACGTCGGCCTCCCGATGAGGCGTATCATAAAGCGATACTATCCAGTGTCAATATTTCGTATCATGCAGTGATACTAACCATGATTCATGGGAGGGGCTCTTTCTTCCCGCTGACCCGCGTTTAACTTCTGCCGCAATCCGAACATCGGCTATGTCGGAAACGACAAATCCCATTTCGCAGAACAGCCTATTGGCCGTGCGGCAGAGGCTCTAGGCTCGGCGCATCTTTCGTTTTTCTCACCGGAGAATTTGAATGAAGAGCCATGCCCGGGTTGTCGTGATCGGCGGCGGTGTCGTCGGATGTTCCATCCTCTACCACCTGACGAAATTCGGCTGGACGGACGTGGTTCTGGTCGAGCGCTCCGAGCTTACCTCCGGCTCCACCTGGCATGCGGCAGGCGGCATGCATACGATCAACGGTGATCCCAACGTCGCCAAGCTGCAGAAATACACGGTCGAGCTCTACAAGGAGATCGAGGCCTATTCCGGCCAGGATATCGGCCTGCACATGACGTCCGGCCTGATGCTGGCGGCGACGAACGAGCGGTTCGACTGGTTCAAGTCGCTGCTTGCCAAGGGCAAATATGCCGGCGGCGAGGCACGGCTCGTCTCGGTCGAGGAAGCGCATGAGATGATGCCGCTGCTCGATCCGAAAGAATTCGTCGGCGCGGTCTTCGATCCGCATGAGGGGCATCTCGATCCTTACGGCACCACCCATGCCTATGCGAAATCAGCCAAGAAAAACGGAGCCGAGATCTATCTCCACACCAAGGTCGAGGAGCTGATCCAGCTGCCGGACGGCATGTGGCGGGTGGTGACGGACAAGGGCGAGATCCGGGCCGAGCATGTCGTCAACGCGGCGGGTCTTTGGGCGCGCGAGGTCGGGCGCATGGTCGGGCTGGAACTGCCGGTGCTGGCCATGGAGCATATGTATCTGATCACCGAGGACATGCCCGAGGTGATCGACTTCAATCGCAAGTCCGGGCGCGAACTGATGCATTGCGTCGATTTCGACGGCGAGATCTACATCCGCCAGGAGCGCAACGGCATGCTGATGGGCACCTATGAAAAGGACTGCCGCCCGTGGTCGCCGATCGAGACGCCATGGACGTTCGGCCACGAATTGCTGGCCGAGGATATCGAGCGGATTTCCGGCGAGCTTGAGGTCGGCTTTCGGCATTTCCCGGCCTTCAACAATGCCGGCATCAAAACGGTCATCAACGGGCCGTTCACCTTTTCGCCGGATGGAAATCCGCTGGTCGGGCCGGTGCGCGGCATGACCAATTTCTGGTCGGCCTGCGCCGTCATGGCAGGGTTCAGCCAGGGCGGCGGTGTCGGGCTGGCGCTGGCGCAGTGGATCATCAACGGCGATCCCGGTTTCGACGTCTTTGCCATGGATGTCTGCCGCTACGGCGATTATGCGACGCTCGGTTATACCAATGCCAAGGTGCGGGAAAACTATTCCCGCCGTTTCTCGATCCGGTATCCGAACGAGGAACTGCCGGGCGCACGTCCGCTGCTGACGACGCCGATCTACGACAGGCTGAAGGCTGCCGGTGCCGTGTTCGGCGCATCCTACGGGCTGGAAACGCCATTGTGGTTTGCACCCGAAGGTGTCGAGGACGCTTTCTCCTGGCGGCGCTCGACCGATTTCGACCATGTCGGAAACGAAGCAAAGTCGGTGCGGGCTTCCGTCGGGATGATGGAGACGTCAGGTTTTGCCAAATATCTGATCGCGGGCGAGGGGGCCCGCAACTGGCTGGACGGCATGCTGGCTGGCAAGGTGCCGGGTGTCGGCCGCATGGCGCTTGCCCCGATGCTGAACGAGGCGGGCAAGCTGATCGGCGATTTCACCCTTGCGGCAATCGGGGACGACGAGTTCCTGCTGATCGGTTCCGGCATTGCCGAGGATTATCACATGCGCTGGTTCGAGCAGCATCTGCCGGAGGATGGCTCGGTGGAGGTCGAGGCGCTCAATCTCGGCCTGCTGGGCCTGTCCGTTGCCGGGCCCAAGGCGCGGGACGTGCTGCAGAAACTGACGCATCTCGATCTGTCGGATACCGCCATGCCTTTCATGGCCGTGCGTGAACTCGATCTCGGCATGGCGCCGGTCATTCTCGGGCGTGTCAGTTATACCGGCGATCTCGGTTACGAGATCTGGATGAAGCCGGAATATCAGCGCTATCTGTTCGATGCGATCATGGAGGCCGGCGCCGAATTCGGTATTTCGCTGTTCGGCCTTCGGGCGCTCAACGCGCTTCGTGTGGAAAAATCCTTCGGCAGCTGGTCGCGGGAATATCGTCCCCTCTACGGGCCGCTGGAAGCCGGGCTTGGCCGGTTTATCGCCCATGGAAAGTCCGCGGACTTCATCGGCAAGCAGGCGGCACTGGAGGAAAAGGCGTCCGGCGGTGCGCTGAGGCTGATCACCCTGATCGTCGATTCAAAAGATGCAGACGTCATCGGCGACGAGCCGATTTCGTTGAACGGCGAGGTAAGGGGCTGGGTGACTTCCGGCGGTTATGCACATGCATCCGGCGTCTCGGTCGCCATGGGGTATGTGCCCAAGGATATAGCCGAGACGGCTTCCGGCTGGCAGATCGAGATCCTGGGTGAAATATTGCCTGCACGTCTGCAGCCGATGCCGCTATTCGACTCGAACGGGTCGCGAATGCGCTCTTGATGGTTGTAAACTCTATAGAAAAGCGCTGGTTGGAACTGTCGGTTTTTACACCGAAAACGCTCATTTTTTGTGGGATTCATGCCGCATTTCTGGCATTTTTGAGCGTAATTGCGCCATTCCGGGCAAAAGCTCGTGAAAATTGATCTGCCTCTTTAATTTGCACTTCACATTTTTAACGAAACGGATAGGAATCAAAAAAATTGAAGATCTCATCAGGTCTTTTAAAGAATGGTGCGGCCGATCAAGGACCGCATTAGGGGAAACTATATGGAATACTTTATCCAGCAGCTCATCAACGGGCTGACTCTCGGATCCATCTATGGTCTCGTCGCAATCGGCTATACGATGGTTTACGGCATCATCGGCATGATCAACTTCGCCCATGGCGATATTTTCATGCTCGGCGGCTTCGCCGCTCTCATCATCTTCCTGATCCTGACATCTTTCTTTGCAGGCATTCCGGTCGCGCTTCTGCTGCTGGTCATGCTGCTGGTCGGCATGCTGATGACGGGCCTGTGGAACTGGACGATCGAGCGCGTCGCCTATCGGCCGTTGCGCGGTTCGTTCCGCCTCGCGCCGCTGATCACCGCGATCGGCATGTCCATCGCGCTGTCGAACTTCATCCAGGTGACGCAGGGACCGCGCAACAAGCCGATCCCGCCGCTCGTCACCGATGTCTATCATATCGGGGCGATCACCATTTCGCTGAAGCAGATCCTGATCGTGGTGATCACCTCGATCCTGCTCTTTGCCTTCTGGTATATCGTCAACAAGACGCCGCTCGGGCGCGCGCAAAGGGCGACCGAACAGGACCGCAAGATGGCGGCACTGCTCGGCGTCGACGTCGACCGGACGATCTCGATCACCTTCATCATGGGGGCGGCACTGGCTGCCGTCGCCGGTGCGATGTACCTGATGTATTACGGTGTCGCCTCGTTCAACGACGGCTTCATTCCGGGCGTCAAGGCGTTTACCGCAGCCGTTCTCGGCGGTATCGGCTCGCTGCCGGGCGCCGTTCTCGGCGGCCTTTTGATCGGCCTGATCGAAAGCCTGTGGTCGGCCTATTTCTCGATCGCCTACAAGGATGTCGCGACCTTCGCCATCCTTGCGATCGTGTTGATCTTCAAGCCGACCGGCATTCTGGGCCGTCCGGAAGTGGAGAAGGTCTGACATGGCTTACACCACTGAAAACAACCAGTCCGGCGTGATGACAAAGGCGATCAAGGAAGGCATTTTCGCGGGCGTTATCGCGCTCGGCATGTTCCTCCTGTTCGTCGGCATCGAGACCTATCAGGACATCAACAATCAGCTCGTCTGGCGCACCCGCTGGGGCCTGCTCGGCGTGTTCGTCGCGGTTGCCGCTATCGGCCGCTTCGTCACGGTCGGCTTCATCAAGCCGCATCTGGATAGCCGCAAGCTCGCCAAGGCGAAGACCGGCGTTCTGGAGATTTCGGACGAGAAGGGCTTCTTCCGCACGCATTTTCTCAAGATCGCGCTGATCTTCCTGCTCTGCTACCCGTTCCTGGCGATGCTCATCTTCGGCCGTCAGGGCTCGCTGAAATATGTCGACAATTTCGGCATCCAGATCCTCATCTACGTGATGCTCGCCTGGGGCCTGAATATCGTCGTCGGATTGGCCGGTCTGCTCGATCTTGGCTATGTCGCCTTCTACGCGGTCGGTGCCTATTCCTACGCGTTGCTGTCGGCGCATTTCGGCTTTTCCTTCTGGCTGCTTCTGCCGATGGCCGGCATTCTGGCAGCACTCTGGGGCATCATCCTCGGTTTCCCGGTCCTGCGGCTTCGAGGGGATTATCTGGCGATCGTCACACTTGCCTTCGGTGAGATCATCCGTCTCGTGCTGATCAACTGGACGGATGTCACCCGCGGCACGTTCGGCATATCGGGCATCGAGAAGGCAACCTTCTTCGGCATCTGGTCCTTCGATGTCGGCGCTGCGAACAACTTCAATAAGGCTTGGGGACTGCCGTCTTCATCGGTCTATTACAAGATGTTCCTCTTCTACATCATCCTGGCACTCTGCATGCTGACGGCCTATGTCACCATTCGCCTGCGCCGCATGCCGATCGGCCGTGCCTGGGAGGCGCTGCGCGAGGACGAGATTGCCTGCCGTTCGCTCGGTATCAATACCGTCACCACCAAGCTGACGGCATTTGCCACAGGCGCGATGTTCGGCGGTTTCGCCGGCTCGTTCTTCGCCGCCCGTCAGGGTTTCGTCTCTCCGGAAAGCTTCGTCTTCCTGGAATCGGCGGTCATCCTTGCCATCGTCGTTCTCGGCGGCATGGGTTCGCTCACCGGCATCGCCATTGCGGCGGTCGTCATGGTCGGCGGAACCGAGCTCTTGCGCGAGATGGAGTTCCTCAAACATGTCTTCGGGCCGGACTTCACGCCCGAACTCTACCGCATGCTGCTTTTCGGCCTGGCGATGGTCATCGTCATGCTGTTCAAGCCGCGCGGCTTTGTCGGCACCCGTGAGCCAACAGCCTTCCTGAAAGAGCGAAAAGCCGTTTCCGGCAGCTTCACCAAGGAAGGTCACGGCTGATGGCGACGGGGACGACAATGACAAAAGACGCAATCCTCAAGGTCGAGCACCTGTCGATGAAGTTCGGTGGCCTGATGGCGATCAACGACTTCTCGTTCGAAGCCAAGCGCGGTGAGATCACCGCACTGATCGGCCCGAACGGTGCCGGCAAGACCACGGTGTTCAACTGCATCACCGGCTTCTACAAGCCGACGATGGGCATGATCACGCTGTCACGCGAGAACGGCAACGAGTTCCTGCTGGAGCGCCTGCGCGATTTCGAGATCAACAAGGTGGCGGGCGTTTCCCGTACCTTCCAGAACATCCGGCTGTTTTCCGGCCTGACGGTTCTGGAAAACCTGCTGGTGGCACAGCACAACGTGCTGATGAAGGCATCGGGTTTCACGGTTCTCGGTCTTCTCGGTCTGCCGGCCTACAAGACGGCGGCCAAGGAAGCGATCGACAAGGCGCGCTACTGGCTGGAACTGGCCGATCTCATCGATCGCGCCGATGATCCGGCGGGTGATCTTTCCTATGGTGCGCAGCGCCGTCTGGAAATCGCCCGCGCCATGTGCACAGGGCCGGAACTGCTCTGCCTGGACGAGCCGGCCGCCGGTCTCAACCCGAAGGAATCCCTGACGCTCAACACGCTGTTGCGCACCATTCGCGATGGTGGCACGTCGCTGCTCCTGATCGAGCACGACATGTCCGTCGTCATGGAGATTTCCGACCATGTCGTCGTTCTGGAATATGGCCAGAAGATTTCCGACGGCACGCCTGATCACGTGAAGAACGACCCGAAGGTGATCGCAGCCTATCTCGGCGTCGAGGATGATGAAGTTGAAGCAATCGAGGAAAAACTCGATGAGGGGACCGTCTGATGGCCGGTGAAACCCTTCTGAAAGTCCAGGGTGTAGAAACCTATTACGGCAATATTCGCGCGCTTTCGGGCGTCGATGTCGAGGTCCACAAGGGCGAGATCGTCAGCCTGATCGGCGCCAACGGCGCCGGCAAGTCGACCCTGATGATGACCATCTGCGGTTCTCCGCAGGCCCGCACAGGTCAGGTCATTTTCGACGGCGAGGATATCACCAAGCTGCCGACACATCTGATCGCTAGGCGGCGCATCGCCCAGTCGCCGGAAGGGCGGCGCATCTTTCCGCGCATGACTGTGCTGGAAAACCTGCAGATGGGCGCCAATCTCGACAACCTGAAATATTTCAAGGAAGACGTCGAGAAGGTGTTCGTGATGTTCCCGCGTCTGAAGGAACGTCAAAGCCAGCGCGGCGGCACGCTTTCGGGCGGCGAACAGCAGATGTTGTCGATCGGCCGCGCGCTGATGTCGCGTCCCAAGCTGCTGTTGCTCGACGAGCCGTCGCTCGGCCTGGCACCGCTGATCGTCAAGGGTATTTTCGAGGCGATCAAGAAGCTCAACAAGGAAGAAGGGCTGACCGTCTTTCTCGTCGAGCAGAACGCATTCGCGGCGCTGAAACTGTCGGACCGCGCCTATGTCATGGTCAACGGCCGTGTGACGATGTCGGGTTCCGGAAAGGAACTCCTGGCCAACCCGGAAGTCCGTGCCGCCTATCTCGAAGGAGGCCGGCATTGAGCGCGATCCTTCTCACCCTGATCCTGGGGAGCCACTGACATGCAGGGCCTGTTTTTCGAAAACGATACCGTCGTCCGTTATTTCCTGCGTGGCATCGTCCTGCTGCTCGGTTTCTGGACGGCATGGCGGTCGGGCAAGGCTGCGGCCGAGGGCTGGAACGGCTATCGCGAGGTGGTGGTCTACGCGGTGCTGCTGACAGTCGCCATGCAGTTCCTGCATTATGCGCTGTTCCAGGGGCCGTTCATCAGCGCCTTCTATTTCGTCCTGGACTTCGTTCTTTTGTTCGCTTTTGCGCTGGCCGGCTTCCGTATCCGGCGCACCCGGCAAATGGTCCAGAACTACTACTGGCTCTACGAGCCGACCTCGGCATTTTCCTGGAGGAAGAAAGATTGACAGCCGGTCTTTTCTGAATTCAGATCGGTTTGGGCAAATATAAGAATACACCAAAAGGTGGAACAGCTTCCGGCGCAGTGATGGTGGGTATTGCGCGGGATCCCAAAAAGGCACTCACCTTATAATAACTGGGAGTTATTCAATGAAGAAGTCTCTTCTTTCCGCCGTCGCGCTGACGGCCATGGTTGCCTTCAGCGGCAATGCATGGGCCGACATCACCATTGCCGTCGGCGGTCCGTTGACCGGCCCGAACGCAGCATTCGGTGCGCAGCTGCAGAAGGGTGCCGAGCAGGCGATCGCCGACATCAACGCCGCTGGCGGCATCAACGGCGAAAAGCTGGTGATCGCGCTCGGCGACGACGTGTCCGACGCCAAGCAGGGTGTTTCGGTCGCCAACAAGTTCGTCGCCGACGGCATCAAGTATGTGGTCGGTCACTTCAACTCGGGCGTTTCTATCCCGGCTTCGGAAGTCTATGCCGAAAACGGCATTCTCGAAGTGACTCCGGCTGCAACCAACCCGGTCTTTACCGAGCGCGGCCTGTGGAACACGTTCCGCACCTGCGGCCGTGACGACCAGCAGGGCGGCGTTGCCGGCAAGTATCTTGCCGACAAGTTTGCCGATGCGAAGATCGCCATCATCGACGACAAGACGCCTTACGGCCAGGGCCTCGCCAACGAGACCCAGAAGGCCTACAACGCAGCCGGCAAGAAGGAAGTCGTGCGCGAAGGCGTCAACACCGGCGACAAGGACTTCTCCGCCCTCATCGCCAAGATGAAGGAAGCCGGCGTTTCGATCATCTACTGGGGTGGCCTTCATACCGAAGCCGGCCTGATCATCCGTCAGGCAAAGGATCAGGGTCTCAAGGCAACGCTCGTTTCGGGTGACGGTATCGTTTCCAACGAACTTGCCTCGATTGCTGGTGACGCCGTAGAGGGCACGCTCAACACCTTCGGCCCGGACCCGACGCTCCGCCCGGAAAACAAGGAACTTGTCGAGAAGTTTAAGGCCGCCGGCTTCAACCCGGAGGCCTACACGCTCTACTCCTACGCTGCCGTTCAGCTCATCGCTGAAGCGATCAAGGCCGCCGGTAGCGCAGAAGATGCGGAAGCCGTTGCGGCGAAGCTGAAGGAAGGTTCGTACAAGACCGTTCTCGGCGAAATCGCCTTCGACGAAAAGGGCGACCCGAAGCTTCCGGGCTACGTCATGTACGAATGGAAGAAGGGCCCGGACGGCAAGTTCAGCTACTTCCAGCAGGGCAGCTAAGCGCTCACGTCTTGAAAGAGATCATCGGAAAGCCCGGCACCGCCGGGCTTTTCTTGTTTGTGGAACAAGCGTGTGGTTGGGGACCCCCATAAATTTAGGGGCGATTGTTTGCGGGTCAGAAACTGTAATTTACGCAATTAGGATGTTCTAAAATAAGTAGTCCAGGATCGTTCCAGAAAAGGATTCGCATGTTTCCTCTGAATACCGAGCTTGGCGCTGCATTTTTATCTTATGAGATGGCTTTCTTTAGCTGGGATCTGGCTGAAGACCGGTTTTACGGCGACGTCGCGCTGGCGGAACTCTTTGATATCGAGGCAGATGTCATGGCGGCGGGCCTGCCTATTCTTTCGCTGATGGAGCGGATCTCCGTCGACGACCGGCCACGGGTCGCGGCCTCCATTCATCGGGCCATCACCAGCGGGTCGGTCTATCAGGAGCAGTACCGCATCGATCACGGCAAAAGGGGAGCGGTCGATGTTTTGTCGGTCGGCCGTTGCCTCAAGGACAATGCGGGTATCCCGTTCATCTATAACGGCACGATCATGGAGATTTCGAGCGCTTTGGTCTCTTCCATTTCCGATCCGCTTGCTGGTTATTGCAAGTCGGCGCTGGAACTGGCTCACAAGCGTGGCAACGAGCTGGCGGCCCGTTATCTTTCTTCGGCGCTGAAAGTCATCGGCGCCGCCTGAGCGGGAATGGCGGGGATTTTCTGGAAGCTCGCCAGTTTCTCGATGACGTTCGCGATCCTTGCTTCTCTCTCGAAAGTCGACATGGAATGCCGTGCATCGTCACACTTCAGTGTTTTGACGAGGCTGAGAAGAGAGACGAGTGACGAACTGCTGGTTTCGGGTTTCATCGAGGCGACCTTGTGCATGTCGTGATTCTCTACCCCTTCCGTTGCGGCGCAACAACGAATGCCAGATTGCACTTTGATATGAGTATATTCTAATTGGCGAATGTAAGCGTGGCGCATATTTTTTGCGCAACTCGCATGGCTGATGAGAATCTCATTCCATCATGTGATTTCAGGAGCCCTCGTGCAGGACATGTGCGGCTCTCACTGCCGCCGAAGCGCGGTTCTCGACGCCGAGTTTGACGTAGATCTGCTCCAGGTGCTTGTTGACCGTACGCGCCGAGAGGCCGAGAATTTCGCCGATGTCGCGGTTCGCCTTGCCCTTGGCGATCCAGAGAAGCACCTCGGATTCCCTTGCTGTCAGCGGAAAATGCTGGCGCAGGATTTCGCTATCGGGGCGGCGATTGTTTGCCGTCAGCCGGAAGAGGAACTCGTCCGCGCCAAGGCCGCCGAGATAGGAAAGCTGCAGTCCCTTTTCCTCGCGTTCTTCCAGCAGGAAGGCGGCGTCGCGTGAAAAGCCGGGCCGATCGCGGTCCGACATCCAGGTCGCGATCCGGGCGGCAACCAGTTCCAGCCCGTCGTCGCTGCCGGTGGCGGCGTTGATCAGCCGGGTTGCCTGGGGTGTCGACCACTGAATGCTGCCATCGGCCCGGACGGCAAGAAGGTGGCGGCCGGCGGCATCGAGCGCCACCCTTGCGCTCTGGGCAGAGCGGGCATTGGCGAGGTGAACCCGGATACGGGCTCGAAGCTCGTCGATATTGATCGGCTTGGTGAGGTAATCGACGCCGCCGGAGCCCAGCGCGTGGACGACATGTTCCGTTTCGGTCAGGCCGGTCATGAAGATCACCGGCACCTGGGCGACGCCCGCATTGGTCTTCAGGCGCCTGCAGGTTTCAAACCCGTCCATGCCGGGCATGACGGCATCGAGAAGGATGAGGTCGGGGGTGATCTTGTCGACGATGTTGAGTGCGGACTGGCCCGATGTGGCGATGAGGACGGAGAAGCCGGACTGTTCCAGCGCCTCGGTCAGGAAACCCAGTGCATCGGGGCTGTCATCCACCAGAAGAACGATGTCGCGGGGCTTTGCGGTGTCAGCCATCGCTTGTCTCCTCCTTGTCCAGGCGTTCCAGGAATTTCATGTAGCCGGCCATGTCGAAGGTCTTCAGGTAGAGGCCAAGTTCATCCGCGAAGGGGCGATTGGTCTCGTCGGTGGCCAGATCGGCAAGCTTGGCTTCGATGCCTCGCACGTAACCAATCTCTCCGAGGCGCAGCAAGTCCTGCAAATGGCTCGTCCCCGGACTTCTGACCGGCTTTTTCGCCGCAGTGACGGGTGAGGGCGGTGCTTCGCCCTCATAGACCCAGGCAAGGCCGAGATGCGCGGCGAGCTTGTCGGCGAGCCGGCGCAGGTTGACCGGCTTGGACAGGGTGTCGTCATGGCCTTCGCCCGCAGCATCAGCCGTCGTGCCGTCGCCGATATTGGCCGAGAGCATGATGATCGGGGCCGTCTGGCCTTCGTCGCGCAGACGGGTGACAAGCTGCCAGCCGCTCATGCCGGGCATGGAAATGTCGATCAGGAACATGTCCGGTTTCACCCCTTCGATCAGCGTCAGGCATTCCGGGCCGCCCGCCGCGGTCAGGACGACGAAATCCATGGGTGCCAGCACTTCGCGCATCAGGTCGCGGTGATCCTGATTGTCGTCGACGACAACGACGGTGCGGCGCGGGCCGGTATAGGAGACGATCTTGCGCTCGGTGGTAGGGGTCGTGTTCGGCCGTTCGATGGCAGACAGCATCAGCCGCACGCGGAAGGTCGAACCTTCGTCCTTAACGCTCGACGCGGAAATCTCGCCGCCCAGGGTGTTGGTGAGAAGTCGGGTGATGGTGAGGCCAAGCCCAAGGCCGGGCATAGGCCTGACACTGTCGGCCTCGCCGCGCTGGAACGGCTCATAGATCCGGCCAAGATCCTTTTCGGCAATGCCGCGCCCGGTATCGGAAACGGTGAAGGTCGCGACCTGGCTGCGATAGGCGACCTCGAAGCGCACCTTGCCTTCATCGGTGAATTTTATCGCATTGGACAGGAGGTTGACGAGGATTTGTCGCAACCGCTTTTCATCCGTTCGGACATAATGCGGCAATGACGGCGCGCGGAGATGCTCGAATTCCAGTCCCTTGGCCTGCGCCTGCAACGAGAACATCTCGACGATCTGGTCGAGAAAGTCCTGGATATTGATCTCGTTGGAATAGACCTGCAGCCGGCCTGCCTCGATCTTGGAAATGTCGAGCAGCCCGTCGATCAGGCCCGACAGATGATCTGCCGAGCGCTTGATGACCTTGATCGCAGACTGACGCGGGGCGGGGATCGTCTCGTCACGCTCGAGGATCTGGGCGTAACCGAGCACGGCATTGAGCGGCGTGCGCAATTCGTGGCTGAGGCCGACGACATAACGGCTCTTGGCGCGGTTGGCGGCCTCGGCGGTTTCCTTGGCGTCCTGAAGGGCGGCGTCGGTTTTCCTGTGAGCCGAGATTTCCTTGAGCAGAAGCGTGTTCTGCCGCGAGGATTCCTCCTCGGCGACAACGCGGCTGTCATGCGCCAGAACATAGAACCAGCAGGAAATGCCGGTGATGATGGCAAAGACGAAAAATACGATCAGGATCGTGCCGTAGATCACCTCGGCATTTGCGGGGGCCGCTTCGCCGGCCTGATAGGCGATCAGTGAGAGGATCGCGCCGATCATCGAGATCGATATCATCGCGGTCATGGCGTAGCGACCAAGACGCGTGGTGAGGCGGGAAATGATGCTCTCTGAGAGGAAGGAGCGCGCGACGGTTCCGACCTGCGTGTTCAGTCGCGCATGCGGTTTGCACATGTCGTGGCAGCGGCTGTCCAGCGAGCAGCAGAGCGAACAGATCGGCGCCGCATAGGCCGGACACCAGGCCATGTCTTCATGCTCGAAAGGATGTTGGCAGACCGAGCAGGTGATCGAGCCGAGCGTCTTCCAGCTCTGGCGCGGCTTGCGGGCCAGATAATATTTGCCACGTGTGGCAACGGCAATGGCCGGTGAGATCAGGAAAGCGGTCAGCGTCAGGTAGGTCGCAAGCGATGCCATCAGCTCGCCGAAAAGCCCGAAATGGGCCGCGAGCGCGATCGTCGTTGCGCCGAACATGGCGCCCAGGCCCACCGGGTTGACGTCATAGAGATGGGCGCGTTTGAACTCGATGCCTTCAGGCGAAAGACCGAGCTTCTTGTTGATGAAGAGATCGGCCGAAATCGTGCAGAGCCAGCTCATCGCCACGATCGAGAAGATGCCGAGCGTTTCCTCCAGCAGCCGATAGATGCCGAGTTCCATCAACAAAAGCGCGATCGCGACATTGAAGACCAGCCAGACAACACGGCCCGGATGGCTGTGGGTCAGGCGCGAGAAGAAGTTCGACCAGGCGAGCGACCCGGCATAGGCGTTCATCACGTTGATCTTCAACTGGGAGACGACCACGAATGCCGCCATCAGCAGCAGCGCCGCCGTGTCGTTGGGAATCATGTAGCCGAAGGCGGTCAGATACATATGGGCCGGATCGGCGGCCTCGCTCGCGGGGGCCGCCGTCGACAGCGTCAGGACTGCAAGAAAAGAGCCTGCCAGCAGTTTCGGCACGCCGACGACCACCCAGCCGGGGCCGGCGAGGAAGATGGCAAGCCTGTGTCGCCATTTCCGCATGCCTTCGGGTGGCAGGAAGCGCAGAAAGTCCACCTGCTCGCCGATCTGCGGCATCAGCGCGAGGATGACCGCCGAGGCGGCTCCGAACTCGACGAGATCGAAGGGGGCCGCGCCGCCAATCTCTCCATTGGAATGGCCGATCCCGGCAAAGGCCCGCCAGAGATCGAATTTTTCCCAATCGGACAAGGCGATGAAGATGAAGGGCAGGATGTTGAGGACGATCCAGAAGGGCTGCGTCAGGAGCTGGAAGCGGGAGATCAGCTGCACGCCGTAGATGACCAGCGGGATCACCACGACGGCGCTGATGATGTAGCCGATCCACAGCGGTATGCCGAAGGCGAGCTTGAGCGCTCCCGTCATGATCGATGCCTCGATGGCAAAGAGCATGAAGGTGAAGCTGGCATAGATTAGGGACGTGATGGTCGAGCCGATATAACCGAAGGATGCGCCGCGGGTCAGAAGGTCGATATCGACACCGTGGCGGATGGCGTAACGGCTGATCGGCAGCCCGACAAGCAGCATCACGACCGCTGCCGCCACGATGGCGAAAAACGCGTTGGTGGTGCCGTAGGACAGCGTGATCGCGCCGCCGATCGCTTCCAGCGCAAGGAAGGAGATTGCGCCGATTGCCGTATGCGAGATGCGGCTGGACGAAAACCGGCGCGCGCTCTTGGCGGTAAAGCGCAGCGCGTAGTCTTCCAATGTCTGGTTGGCGACCCAGCGGTTATAGTCCCGCCGGACCGGAATGATCCGCTGCCGCGCTGCCATGCCTTATTTTTGATCCCTTGGGAGGAGTGACTATCAAAAAGGCATATTCAACATCGGGTCGAGATTTTGCAACCGAATTGATGCGCGTGGGCGTTTCTGTTCTCGCCGGATTTGCTCAGTGCGCGACCGTCTTGGAAAAGACGTTGACTATGACCACACCGGCGATGATGAAGCCAAGACCGATCATGGCCGCTGCGTCGAGGCTCTGGCGAAAGAGGATCAGGCCGACGATCGAGATCAGCACGATGCCGAGGCCGCTCCAGATCGCATAAGCGATGCCGACGGGCAGCACGCGCAGCGTGATCGACAGAAGATAGAATGCCGCGCCATAACAGATCGCCATGCCGAGTGTCGGCAGAAGGCGGGTAAATTGCTGGCTCTGCTGCAGAAGCGTCGTGCCGACGACTTCCAGTGCGATGGCGCAGAGCAGCGAGCCGTAGGTGATGAAGGCGGGATTCACGTCTGTTTCTTTCGTGTGATTGAGATCAGTTGTTCGATAAGGGCATCTTGGCCGGCTGCCTCGACGCCCGAATATTCCAGCAGGCCGGCAAGCCAGAGACCGTCGGCCGCATAACGGGCAATGCCGAGTTCCGGCCCGGCATCCGTCTCGGAATGGCGGGCGAGGCGGGATGCGTACCATTCGGACCACATCGCCTTCATTTCCGGATCGGTGAGCGAGGACAAGGGGAGGGCGTTCCAGTTGCTCGCGCCCTCGCTTTCGGCATTGGCGAAGGCGCGGATATAGGCTCGCGTGAAGCGGCCATGGCGATCCGGATCCTTTTCCAGAAGATCGTCGATCTGGGCATCCAGCTGTTCGAGCAGATCGTGGAAAACGGCCTGAACAAGCGCCTGCTTGTTCGGGAAATGGTGCAGCAATCCGCCCTTGGTCACATGGGCCGCATCCGCCACGGCCTGCAGCGTCACTGCGGGCAGGCCCTGTTCCTGCGAGATCTGCGCGGCGCAATCCAGCAGCGCGCGGCGGACGATCTCCGGCTGCTTCTTGCGTTCATGAGCTTCGGTCATAGATAAACATACCAGATGGTCGGTTTGTTTCGCAAGCCGCAGTTGATCACATGTTCTTGTCGGCTGCATGACAGGGCTGACAGGGCCGAAGCGCTTTTCAGTGGGGTGCCGACCGGTGCCGCGCGACGCTTGCCACGAATTGCGGGGATAGCTCGCGTTTCAGTTTCTGATGGATGGCGAGCGTGTAATCGGTCTGATTCTTGATCGTCATGGTGAAACCACCGGTGCCGCGCACCACATCCTTGGCGTAATAGCCGGCCAGGTCCTGGTCCTCGTCGGCGATGGCCAGCGCGTTGATCGTTACCCCCATCTGAATGGTGCGAAGGCGAGCCTGATAGAGCGTTGCCCTGACGCGCTGTTTTGGCGCCATGGTCTCTCTGCCATCGCCGGAAAGGTTGATGATCGAGCGTCTGACGCAGATGCCCGGCTCCGATAATTTGTCGAGCGCGGCCCATAGGCCGTTGCCGATATTGGTATTGCCGTAAACCCGCCGTTCGTTTCTTTCGAGTTCTCCGGCAAAAGCTTCTGCGCCCAGCCCGTCATGGACGACGAACCAGCCGAGATTGTCGGTCGGAAACTCGCCGTCTCCCCAGAATACGGCTGAAAGCATGACCGTACCGGCATCCTTCAGAACGGAAATGATCGTGTCATCCCGGAAGGCTGCTGCAATTGCCGATTTCTGAAACCGATATTCGCCATCGGTGACGCTGCCTGATCCGTCTATCGCCAGCACCAGCGCGACATCGGCGCAAAACGGCGCGGCAGCCGACGCATCGCCGCACATGCCAAGCAGCAGCGCCAGCGACGCCGCTTTCCCCCATCGAGACATGTCATTGCCCTCCAGCCCCGCTCGATGTCCTTGTTTAGCACATGTTGAATTTCTGGAACATGACGAAACCGGCTGCTTCCATGACCACTTTTCCCCTCTGCCTACGTCATTTTGCGTATGTGGTTTTGCGCTGCAGCACCCGATAGTCGCGTCAGGCAACGGTCAACGTAACCGTTGTGCCAACAAATCAATAAAGAGGGGGTTTGATCCTATGAGTTTCCTGTTCAAGATGGGCAAGGCGAAACTGGGCGGGGCATTGCTGGCCGCCGCACTTTCCACCACGGCCTTTCATGGTGCATTCGCGGCCGACGACACGATCAAGATCGGTGTGCTCCACTCGCTCTCCGGCACGATGGCGATTTCGGAAACTACGCTGAAGGACGCCATGCTGATGCTCGTCGAAGAGCAGAACAAGAAGGGCGGCGTTCTCGGCAAGAAGCTCGAAGCCGTCGTCGTCGATCCGGCCTCCGACTGGCCGCTGTTTGCCGAAAAGGCCCGTCAGCTGATTTCCCAGGACAAGGTCGCTGCCGTGTTCGGTTGCTGGACCTCGTCTTCGCGCAAGTCCGTTCTGCCGGTCTTCGAAGAGCTGAATTCGATCCTCTTCTATCCGGTCCAGTACGAGGGTGAGGAATCCTCGCGCAACATCTTCTACACGGGTGCTGCTCCGAACCAGCAGGCCATTCCGGCCGTCGACTATCTCGCTTCGACCGAAGGCGTCGAGCGCTGGGTGCTTGCCGGTACCGACTATGTCTATCCGCAGACGACCAACAAGATCCTGAAGGCCTACCTGATGTCGAAGGGCGTCAAGGAAGAGGACATCATGGTCAACTACACGCCGTTCGGTCATTCCGACTGGCAGACGATCGTCTCCGACATCAAGAAATTCGGCTCCGCCGGCAAGAAGACCGCCGTCGTTTCCACCATCAACGGCGACGCCAACGTCCCCTTCTACAAGGAACTCGGCAATCAGGGCATCAAGGCGGAAGACATTCCGGTCGTCGCCTTCTCCGTCGGTGAAGAAGAACTCGCCGGTCTCGACACCGCGCCGCTCGTCGGCCATCTCGCCGCCTGGAACTATTTCCAGTCCGTCGATGCGCCGGTCAATGCCGAGTTCATCAAGACCTGGCATGCGTTTACCAAGAACGACAAGCGCGTCACCAACGACCCGATGGAAGCCGCCTATATCGGTTTCAACGCCTGGGTTAAGGCCGTCGAGGCTGCCGGCACGACCGAGACGGATGCGGTGCTCGACTCGATCATCGGCGTGTCGGTGCCGAACCTCTCGGGCGGCACCTCCACCGTCATGCCGAACCACCATATTACCAAGCCGGTGCTGATCGGTGAAATCCAGGCCGACGGCCAGTTCGAAGTCGTGCAGGAAACCGCAGCCGTCGTCGGTGACGAATGGTCGGATTACCTGCCGGACTCGAAGGACCTGATCTCCGATTGGCGCAAGCCGATGGAATGCGGCAACTTCAACGTCGCCACCGGCAAGTGCGGCGGCAAGGGCAGCTGATAGGGCGTGTTGGTGGGGGTACCCCCTCACCAACAAAATCTAAGACTTAGCCTTTGGCTAAGATCTTGATTTTGTAACCTCTCCCACAAGGGGAGAGGTAGGCGCCGAGTTCGCCTCCCCGTTACCTCTCCCCTTGTGGGAGAGGAAGCAATTTCAAAGCTTAGCGTAGCTAAGTTTTAGAAATTGCAGGTGAGGGGATCGAACGCCGACCGCGCGGACGAGGGGCGATGCGATGATCATGAGATATTTCTTCCAAACCATTTTTATCTGGATGACGCTGGTCGTCTCCACACAGGCTTTCGCGCAGGGCTCCGACCCCAAGCCGCTGTTCGACCAGCTGGCGGACGCCAATTTCAATCATGCGGAAACCCTGGTCGGCCAGATCGCTGCCACCGGTGATCCGCGTGTAGTGCCGGCGCTCAATGCCTTTGCCGAAGGCGACTTGTATTTCCGCAAGTCCGACAAAGCAGTGTTCTCCGCGAAATCCGCCGGTTCACAGCTCGAGTTGATCGACCCGGTGACGGGGACAAGCGCCGGTCAGGTCGCCAAGGGCGCGGTTACCAAGATCAAGGTCAACAACAATCTCCGTCGCGCCATCCGCGCGGCTCTCGGTGGGTTGACGCTGATGAGCCCGGATCGTGGCGCCCGTCTTTCCGCCGCCGATGCGATCCTGCGCTCGCCAAGCGCCGAAGCCCTGGAATTGGTCGAAGCCGCACTTGCCAAGGAAACCGATGCGGAAGTCAAGGCGCGTATGGAAGAGGCGCGCGCCGTGTCGCTGCTCTCCTCCGATCGCTCCATCGATGAAAAACGCGCCGCGATCGAGACGATTTCCGGTCTCGGCGCTGCCGGCCTCGGTGTGCTGAACTCCGTCGCCGTCACGATCGATCCCGGCCTGAAGCCGGATCTCGACAAGGCGATCGCCTCGATCGAGAACGAACAGCAGCTGTGGAACCTTGCCCAGAATGTCTGGTACGGCATGTCGCTCGGCTCCGTGCTTCTGCTTGCCGCCATCGGTCTTGCCATCACTTTCGGCGTGATGGGCATCATCAACATGGCGCATGGCGAAATGGTCATGCTCGGCGCCTATTCCACCTTCATGGTGCAGGAGGTGATCCGCACACACGCGCCCGGCCTGTTCGACTGGTCGCTGGCAATTGCGCTTCCGGTCGCCTTCCTCATCACCGGCCTTGTCGGTTTCGTCATCGAGCGCGGCGTCATCCGCTTCCTTTACGGCCGGCCGCTGGAAACGCTGCTCGCCACCTGGGGCGTCTCGCTGATCCTGCAGCAGGCGATCCGCACGATCTTCGGCCCGACCAACCAGGAAGTCGGCAATCCGTCCTGGATGTCCGGTTCCTTTCCGCTCGGCGGCATGACGATCACCTATAACCGCATGTGGATCATCGTCTTTTCGCTGACGATCTTCTTTTCGCTGCTCTTCGTGATGAAGAAGACGGCTTACGGCCTCAACATGCGCGCCGTCACCCAGAACCGCCGCATGGCATCCTCGATGGGCATCCGCACCCCTTGGGTCGATGCGCTGACGTTTGCGCTCGGATCGGGCATTGCAGGCATTGCCGGCGTGGCGCTTTCCCAGATCGACAACGTCTCGCCGAACCTCGGCCAGAGCTACATCATCGATAGTTTCATGGTCGTGGTCTTCGGCGGGGTCGGCAATCTCTGGGGCACGCTGGTCGGCGCCCTGTCGCTCGGCATCCTCAACAAGTTCCTCGAACCTTCAGTCGGGGCCGTGCTCGGAAAGATCCTCGTGCTCGTCCTCATCATCCTCTTCATCCAGAAACGTCCGCGCGGCCTCTTCGCGCTCAAGGGAAGGGCGGTGGAAGCATGATTACCGGCTTCATTCTTCGCGCGCTGGAAGGCAAGATCATCGTCGCTGTCGGCATTCTTCTTGCCGTCGCCCTTATCGTCCCGGCGCTCAACCTGCTGACGCCACCGGACAGCGCGCTGCATATCCCGACCTATGTCATGGCGCTGATGGGCAAATATCTCTGCTATGCGCTGCTGGCGCTCGCGCTCGATCTCGTCTGGGGGTATTGCGGCATTCTCTCGCTCGGCCATGGCGCCTTCTTCGCGCTCGGCGGTTATGCGATGGGCATGTATCTGATGCGCCAGATCGGCAGCAGAGGCGTCTACGGCAATCCCGACCTGCCGGATTTCATGGTCTTCCTCAACTGGAAGGAACTGCCGTGGTTCTGGTACGGGTTCGACATGTTCCCCTTCGCCATGGCCATGGTGCTCGTCGTGCCCGGCCTGCTCGCCTTCGTCTTCGGCTGGTTTGCCTTCAGGTCCCGCGTCAACGGCGTCTATCTGTCGATCATCACCCAGGCGATGACCTATGCCTTGATGCTCGCCTTCTTCCGCAACGACATGGGTTTCGGCGGCAATAACGGTCTCACCGATTTCAAGGATATCCTCGGTTTCCAGGTGCAGGCCGGCGGCACGCGTGCGGTTCTCTTCGCGCTCTCGGCGATCATGCTGGCGCTCTGCCTGATCGTCGCCTCGGCCATCACCCGATCGAAATTCGGCAAGGTTCTGGTCGGCGTACGTGATGCGGAAAGCCGGGTCCGCTTCCTCGGTTTCCGGGTGGAAAACATCAAGCTCTTCACCTTCGTCGTCTCGGCCATGTTCGCCGGCATTGCCGGTGCGCTCTTCGTGCCGCAGGTGGGCATCATCAATCCGGGCGAATTCGCGCCGGCCAACTCGATCGAAGTCGTCGTCTGGACGGCGGTCGGCGGGCGCGGCACGCTGATCGGCCCGATCATCGGTGCAATCCTCGTCAATGCCGGCAAGAGCTTTTTCACCGGCGCATTTCCGGAATTCTGGCTGTTTGCGCTCGGCGGCCTGTTCATCGCCGTCACGCTGTTCCTGCCCAAGGGCATTGTCGGCACGATCCAGCACGGCTGGAACGCCCACAAGGCGCGGCAGGCGGCAGCGGAGACTGAGAAGGGCAGGGATGCCGCTACGCCACCAATGACGCAACAGGCACAGGCTGCGGAGTGACATCATGAACACGATCTCGGAAACCCGCAGCAAAAGCCTGCTCTATCTCGAAGACGTTTCCGTCTCCTTCGACGGGTTCAAGGCGATCAACTCGCTGTCGCTGGTGGTCGAACCGGGCGAGCTTCGCGCCATCATCGGCCCGAACGGTGCCGGCAAGACGACGATGATGGACATCATCACCGGCAAGACAAGGCCTGATACCGGCAAGGTCATCTTCGAGGATGTGATCGACCTGACGAAAAAGGACGAGGCCGATATCGCCCAGCTCGGCATCGGCCGCAAATTCCAGAAACCGACCGTGTTTGAAAGCCATACGGTCTGGGACAATCTGGAGCTGGCGCTCAACCGCTCCCGCGGGGTCTTCGCGACGCTATTCTACACGCTGACGGCGGAAGACAAGGCGCGGATCGAGGAAATTATCGTCACGATCCGCCTCACGCAGCGCAAGAACGAACTCGCTGCCAATCTTTCGCACGGGCAGAAACAGTGGCTGGAAATCGGCATGCTTCTGGCGCAGGAGCCGAAGCTGCTGCTTGTCGACGAGCCGGTGGCCGGCATGACCGATGCCGAAACGGCGGAAACGGCGGTGCTGCTGCGCGAGATCGCCAAGTCCCGTTCCGTCGTCGTCGTCGAACATGACATGGGTTTCATCCGCGATCTGGGGGTGAAGGTGACATGCCTGGCGGAAGGTTCGGTGCTGGCGGAAGGTTCGATCGATTTCGTCTCGAACGATCCGAAGGTGATCGAGAATTATCTGGGGCGGTGAATGGAGAGCCCCCAATATGTGGCTTTGCCCCTCACCCTAACCCTCTCCCCGCAGGCGGGGAGAGGGGACTTGCCCTGCTCGGCTTTCGAGGGGACTGAGACGTCGCGGCTCGCGTCCTTCTCCCCGTAAAACGGGGAGAAGGTGCCGGCAGGCGGATGAGGGGCGGCTCTACGGTACAGACCATGAATCGAAAAGAGACCAACCATGCTGACAGTCAAAAACGTCAACCTCCACTATGGCGCCGCCCAGGCCCTGCGCGGGGTCTCGATCAATGCCGAGATGGGCAAGATCACCTGCGTGCTCGGCCGCAACGGCGTCGGTAAATCCTCGCTGCTCAGAGCCGTCACCGGCCAGCATCCGGTTTCCGGCGGCACGATCAGTTTTCAGGGCGAGGTGCTGAACGGTCTGGCTCCCTATTCCCGCGCCAAGCACGGCATCGGCTATGTGCCGCAGGGGCGCGAAATCTTTCCGCTGCTCACCGTTCAGGAAAACCTGCAGAGCGGTTACGCGCCGCTTGCCCGCAAGGACAGGTTCATTCCGGATGAGATTTTCTCGCTGTTTCCGGTGCTCAAATCGATGCTCGGGCGCCGTGGCGGCGATCTTTCGGGCGGCCAGCAGCAGCAGCTGGCGATCGGCCGGGCCATGGTCACACGTCCGAGAATTCTGGTTCTCGACGAGCCGACCGAGGGCATCCAGCCGTCGATCATCAAGGATATCGGCCGGGCGATCCGTTACTTGAGGGATTCCACCGGCATGGCGATCCTGCTGGTCGAGCAGTATCTCGACTTCTGCCGCGAGCTGGCAGACCAAGTCTACATTATGGATCGTGGCGAGATTGTGCATGAAGGCCTTGCCGAAACCTTGGATACGGCAGAAGCGAGGCGATACCTAACAGTTTAATGGTGAATGTTTGCATGGCTTCTATTCGTTGACGCTGTTTCAATACCTGAACCTGTATGCTACATGAACGGCAGATGAACGACATCTCCGAACATCGTTGACAACCCGCACCCCATGATGAGGCGCTGATGGTCTTTGCATGCATTCCTGGTCACCGTTCCCGCTCCGCTCTTGTTCGCTTCGCCGCGACCGGAGCGTTTTTCTTGGCCGCCGGCTCGGCTTTTGCCGGCTGCGGTCAGTCTATGGCGCCGGGTCGCCATGCCATGACCATTGAGAGCGATGGTGTTCAGCGCCAGGCCGTCTATTACGTTCCATCTTCCTATACCGGCCGCGACAAGGTGGCTGTCGTGTTCGATTTTCACGGCAGCAACAGCAATCCGAACGGTCAGCTTACCCGCTCGTCCTGGGATAAGGTCGCCGAGAAGAACGGCTTCATCGCCGTTGCGCTTCAGGGCAGCCTGCCGGGCAAGGCGCCGGGCACTTTCGCCTGGAACGTGCCGCATGTGGAAGTCAGCAAGGCCATCATCCCGACCGGCGCTCAGGGCGGCCTCGACGAGATCGCCTTCATCGATGATGCCGTCGCTGAAGTGAAAGACGATTTCTGCGTCGACCCGAACCGCATCTTCGCATCCGGTTATTCCGGTGGCGGGCGCATGCTGTCGGCCTATGTCTGCTCGGGCCAGGACGATTTCGTCGGCGCCGGGTTCGTCAACTCGCTGCGGGCCGGCCGTCCGGTCGAAACCGACGGAAAATGGGGCCCCGACAAGGCGAACTGCAATCCGGCAAAACCGATCTCGATTGTCGCCTTCGCGGGCGAGAAGGATGCCCAGAACCCCTATGCCGGCGGTGGCGCCGCTTACTGGCAATACGGTTTTAAGACCGCGATCCAGCGCTGGAGCGATCTCGACGGCTGCAAGGGCAATGGCGATCCGAAAACCGTCGATGGCGTGACCTATACGATGCTCGGCACCTGCAAGAACGGCGCTCGCATCGCAACCTACGTCTTCGAAAAGGGCACGCATGACTGGCCGAAGCCGGTTGCCGCCAAGGAAGCCGTTCTGGCCGCCGCCAAGGATGGCGCTGCCAGCGTGACCAAGGTTGCGGCCATCGTTCCGGCCAAGGCTCCGGCTTTCGACGCGAATGTTGATCCGGCATTCCGTATGTGGGACTTCTTCGGCAAGGCCGATGCGACGGATGTGGTTGCGACTGCGGCGCCTGCCAAATCCACTGCGGCGAAGTCTGGCACGTCCGTTGCTTCTGACTGTGCAACACAGGCAGCAATCGAAGGTACGTCGTGCAGCAGCTCCCAGCCGAACATTATGCGCCGCAGCGGGCAAGGGGTACAGGACGCCTTGTAACAAAGGCTTTTGGCGGGCGCACACGGCTCGACCAGTTCTTCCAGGAAGGCTGCGCAAAAATAAGGCTTCCGGAAACATTTTCGCCTGAAATGGAGGCGATACTGATCAACACGTCAGGGGGACTGACGGGCGGCGACGGACCATTCGATCACGTCGCCGCCCGTCAGTCCCNNCGTCGCCGCCGCGGATTCCACCAGGCTCACAGTCACCACCCAGGCGAACGAGAAGATCTACAAGGCCGCCTCCGATACGGCCTCAGTCTCCACCGACATTACGGTCGGCGACAATGCTTCCGTCCATTGGCTTCCCCAGGAAACGATAGTCTTCGATCAGGCCTCGCTGACGCGGCGGCTTGATGTCGATCTTGCCGAAAGCGCCGAATTCCTTGCCGTCGAAGCGGTCCTTTTTGGCCGCAAGGCGATGGGCGAGGCGGTCGAGCGCGGCTTTTTCCGCGACCGCTGGCGGGTGCGCCGCAACGGCCGGCTGATCCATGCCGAAGAGATGCGGTTTGCCGGCGAGATCGAACGGATGGCTGAGGCCGCCGCCGTGCTTTCCGGGCAGGTGGCATTTGCGACGCTCTTCTATACAGGCCCGCTTGGCGAGACCCTGCTTCCGCGCCTGCGGGATTGCCTTGCGGGCACTCCCGGCGGCGCGTCCTCATGGACGGGCGGAGCCAGCCACTGGAACGGCAAGCTGATTGCCCGCATCGCCGCACCCACCGGCTTCGATTTGAGAAAAGTCCTGACACCGGCAATTTCCGTATTGCGCAATGGTTCTCCCGTGCCGAAAGTCTGGAATATCTGATTTGCCAAAGCTCATTTCACATACGGATAAGCCATGAACCTTACTCCACGCGAAAAAGACAAGCTGCTGATTTCCATGGCGGCGATGGTCGCCCGCCGTCGCCTCGAGCGCGGCGTCAAGCTGAACTATCCCGAGGCAATCGCGTTGATTACCGATTTCGTCGTCGAAGGTGCGCGTGACGGTCGCTCGGTTGCCGATCTGATGGAAGCCGGGGCGCATGTCATCACCCGCGATCAGGTGATGGAAGGCATTTCGGAAATGATCCACGACGTGCAGGTGGAGGCGACGTTTCCGGACGGAACCAAGCTTGTTACCGTACACGAACCGATCCGCTGAGGAGAGCGCCATGGCTCTGGAACTGCGCCCGAACTGCGAATGCTGCGACAGGGACTTGGGACCTGACAGCCGTGAGGCGATGATATGCACCTTCGAGTGCACGTTCTGTGCCGATTGCGCGGCGAATGTGCTTGGCGGAACATGCCCGAATTGTGCGGGGGAACTGGTGCGTCGCCCGATCCGTCCGGCAGCCGCATTGGCACGCAACCCGGCATCGACCGTGCGCGTTCTGAAGGCACATGGCTGCAAACAACAAACTGCTTTAACGGCGTAAGGAACAGATTCATGATTCCGGGCGAAGTAATTGCCGCAAAAGGCGAAATCGAACTCAATGCCGGTGCGCCGACGATCTCGATCGAGGTGTCCAATACCGGCGACCGGCCTGTGCAGGTGGGCAGCCACTATCATTTTTTCGAAACGAATAACGGCCTGTCTTTTGACCGGACCAAGGCGCGCGGCATGCGGCTGGATATTCCGGCAGGAACCGCTGTGCGTTTCGAGCCCGGCCAGACGCGCTCGGTGACGCTGATCCCGCTTTCGGGTAAACGTGAAGTCTACGGTTTCCAGCAGAAGATCATGGGAGGACTCTGACATGGCGACACAACATTATCTCGGGAGCTGCCAGTGCGGTGCGGTTTCCTATGAGGTCGATGCCGACCTCGATCAGACGGTGACCTGTAATTGCTCGCGCTGCCAGCGCCTCGGCATCGTGCTTGCCTTTGCGCCACGCGGGGCGTTTTCGCTGAAATCGGGTGAGGGCGATCTGACGGAATACCGTTTCAACACGAAGAAGCTGCAACATCTGTTCTGCAAGACCTGCGGCATCGAAAGCTTCGCGTATGGAGACTCGCCCAAGGATGGCTCCCCAATGGTTGCGATCAACGTCAACTGCCTGGAAGGCGTTGATCCGCGGGCGCTGACCTCGCACCATTACGATGGTGCCGCGGTCTGAGATGATGAGGATGAAACCATGCTGAAACTGGCTCTTTTGCCATTGCTGTGCGGCTGCGTGCTGCTTGTCGATGCACCGACATCGGCGCAGGAACCGCAGCCGAACTGCAAGGATCCGCAGACGCAGACAGACATGACGATCTGCGCCGGCCGGGATCTGGCGGATGCCGACAAGGCGCTGAACGCCCAGTATCAGGTGACGCGCAAGGCGCTCAAGGAGCGGGATGCCGGTGCCTCAGTGGAACTGAGAGGCGGCGAAGAGGCTCTGCTCAAGGCGCAACGCGCCTGGCTTGCCTATCGCGACGCCCAATGCGCTTCCGCCGGTTTCCAGGCCCGCGGCGGGTCGATGGAGCCGATGCTGATTTCCAGCTGCGAAGCCGATCTGACGCGCAAGCGGACGGAGGAGCTGAAGGCGCTGGTGGAAGAGGGTAACTGATCGCTGCGGAGTAACGCCAAAATTGCCGGAAACGGCTTGTTTTGATAGGATTTGCGACGCTCATTTGGATTGGAGGTGAACGACAATGGGCAGGTTCGAAGCAAAGACATCATCAGATGGGCAAGCGACCATTCCCGAAGAAGTACGCAAGGCGCTTGGCTTGCAGCCGGGCGGCGCAGTTCAGTTCATCGTGGACGACGACGGCAAGGTAACGGTCGTTGCGAAACAGAAAAACGATATCGAAAACTTGCGCGGCCTCTTCGGCAAGCATGACGGGCCGCCCACTGATATCGATGCGGCGATCATGGAGACTGTCTCACGGCGCACGTCCGGTAGCCGTTCGGAGGATGATCCTTGATCGGGCTCGATACGAACATCCTCGCCCGTTATCTCCTCGATGATGATCCGCGCTGGTCGCCGCTTGTCGCGCGGTTTTTTGACCAAAGCCTTTCTCCGCAGAAGCGGGGATATATCAATCCGATTACATTGGCCGAGCTCGTATGGGTGCTCAGGCGCAGGCCCGAATATAGTCGTGCGATGCTGGCCACCGTCATCGAGGGCCTTTTGGCCTCCCAGCGCCTAGTGGTCGGCGAGGCGCAAGCCGTGAGACGTGCCCTCGCGTCATTCAAGGCAGGCAGTGCAGGTTTTGCCGACTACCTGATCGCCGAACTCAATGAGGCTGCCGGCGCTTCGCCGACCGTGACGCTTGATCGTCAGGCCGCCAAGACATTTCCATTCGTCCCTTTTTCGCAGGAAGCCTGATCCATGCCCCACAAGATGTCCCGCGCAGCCTATGCCTCGATGTTCGGCCCGACGACGGGTGACAGGGTGCGGCTTGCCGATACCGAATTGTTCATCGAGGTGGAGCGTGATTTCACCATCTATGGCGAGGAGGTGAAGTTCGGCGGCGGCAAGGTCATTCGTGACGGCATGGGGCAGAGCCAGGCGACGCGGGCGCAAGGGGCTGTCGATACCGTCATCACCAACGCGCTGATCGTCGATCACTCGGGCATCTACAAGGCGGATGTGGGCCTGAAGGACGGCCGTATCCACGCGATCGGCAAGGCCGGCAATCCGGATACGCAGCCGGGCGTCACCATCATCGTCGGGCCATCGACCGAAGCGATTGCCGGCGAGGGCAAGATTTTGACCGCCGGCGGCATGGATGCGCATATCCATTACATCTGCCCGCAGCAGATCGAAGAGGCGCTGATGAGCGGCGTTACCACCATGCTCGGCGGCGGTTCCGGCCCGGCGCATGGGACGCTGGCAACGACCTGCACCGGCGCGTGGCATATCGAACGGATGATCGAGAGCTTTGATGCCTTTCCGATGAACCTGGCACTGGCCGGCAAGGGCAATGCCTCGCTTCCGGCACCGCTCGAAGAGATGATCCTTGCCGGTGCCTCGTCGCTCAAACTGCATGAGGACTGGGGCACGACGCCGGCGGCGATCGACAATTGTCTCACTGTCGCCGACGCCTTTGACGTGCAGGTGATGATCCATACCGATACGCTGAACGAAAGCGGCTTTGTCGAAGATACCGTCGCTGCTATCAAGGGCCGCACGATCCATGCCTTCCACACGGAAGGGGCAGGCGGCGGGCATGCGCCCGACATCATCAAGGTTTGCGGCAATCCGAACGTCATTCCGTCTTCGACCAATCCGACGCGGCCCTATACGATCAACACGCTGGCCGAGCATCTCGACATGCTGATGGTCTGCCACCATCTGTCGCCTGCGATCCCCGAAGACATCGCTTTTGCCGAAAGCCGTATCCGCAAGGAGACGATCGCGGCGGAAGACATTCTGCACGATATCGGCGCGTTTTCGATCATTTCCTCCGACAGCCAGGCGATGGGGCGTGTCGGGGAAGTGGCGATCCGCACCTGGCAGACGGCCGACAAGATGAAGCGGCAGCGCGGTCAACTGCCCCAGGAAACCGGCGATAACGACAATTTCCGGGTCAAGCGCTATATCGCCAAATACACGATCAACCCGGCAATCGCGCATGGCGTTTCCCACGAGATCGGCTCCGTCGAAGTCGGCAAGCGCGCCGATCTCGTCCTGTGGAACCCGGCGTTTTTCGGCGTGAAGCCGGAAATGGTGCTGCTTGGCGGCTCGATTGCTGCGGCCCCCATGGGCGATCCGAATGCGTCGATCCCGACGCCGCAGCCGATGCATTACCGGCCGATGTTTGCAGCCTATGGCAAGCTCAGGACCAATTCTTCCGTCACCTTCGTTTCCCAGGCCTCGCTCGATGCCGGACTGGCGCACAAGCTCGGCGTCGCCAAGAAGCTGGTGGCGGTGAGGAACGTTCGCGGCGGCATCGGCAAGGCGTCGATGATCCACAATTCGGCAACCCCGCATGTGGAGGTCGACCCGGAAACCTATGAAGTGCGCGCCGACGGCGAGCTTCTCACCTGCCAGCCGGCAACGGTTCTGCCGATGGCGCAGCGTTATTTCATGTATTAAGGGGCGATTGCATGGGTTTCTCCATCCGGCGATGTGATACCGCCGACCTTGCCGAATGGGCAAGGCTGCGGCAGGCGCTGTGGCCGGATGGATCGGCGGAAGAGCATGCGGATGAGATCGGGGCCGCTCTGCCGGAGGGTATCCTGCGCGGTTATCTCGTGATCGGTGAGGATGAGCGGGCGGTCGGCTTTGCCGAGGTGTCCATCCGCCGATATGCCAATGGCAGCACGCAATCGCCGGTGCCGTTTCTGGAGGGGATCTGGATCGTGCCGGAGTATCGACAACATGGGATCGGAGGTCTGCTGATCGAACGGATTTCGGCGGATTGTGCGGCGGAAGGGTTTGTCGAACTCTGCTCGGATGCCGAGATCGACAATCTCGTATCGCATCATGCCCATGAGAGCTGGGGTTTTGCCGAGACGGAGCGGGTGGTGTATTTCCGCAAACCCCTTTGAGGCGTTCCGAATGAAATCCGTCTTTCGCATCGTGCTTGCCGTCGTCGCCGTTATCGGGTTTGCTGTTGCGGCCGGTACGTTTGTTCCGCGTCCGGTGTTTGCACCGGAAGCGTCCGAGACCGAGGTTGAAACGCGGCGTATTCTGGTTATCTCCAATCCGATCCATACCGATATCGCCATCCCGCTCGATCAAGAGACGCGCGCGGCCTACGCCTTTCTTGGGGGCTCCGGCATTCCGGTGAGCGATCCGGCGGCCGAGTGGCTGGTGATCGGCTGGGGTGGACGCGCGTTTTATCTCGAGACGCCGACCTGGGGAGACCTGAAGCCGATGCCGGTATTTCGGGCGCTGACCATTGATCGGTCGGTGATGCATGTGGATGTGGCAGGAGGCATCGATGAAGCGCATCCGGCGATACGCTCCTTCGATCTGCGGCCGGCAGAATTCCGCGATCTGTCCGACTTCATTCAGGCGAGTTTCGTGCGGACGCAGGGCGAGATCGTAAGGATCCCCGACGCGGGCTATGGCGCCTATGATCAGTTCTTCGAGGCGCATGGTCGGTTCAACGCGCTTCTCGGCTGCAATACCTGGACCGCCCGGGCGCTCCGTTCCGCCGGCATCCGGACCGGTTGGTGGAACCCGCTGCCGCAGACGCTTGGCCTGTCGTTGGATCTGTTCAATTGAAGGACGGAGTCGTCCCTTGGTGCCTTTGGCGTTNNCGGCCCATCCGATCACCGGTCCCGCCTGGCCGGTTATGCGGCCGGTGTAGCCGAAGCGGAACGGGATGATTGTAGGCACGGGTTTTGAGGGCGGGGATGAAAAAATTGGTAAGTGGTTGGTTTTGTTGAAAAGGAGGCTGGGAACGTCCCCGGCCTTTCGCTTGCGCTCAAGGCGTTCGTCCTTCGAAACGATTCACTGGATCGTTTCGTCGGCTTCGCCGACCAGTC
The DNA here is from genome assembly GCA_900469445.1 of Hyphomicrobiales bacterium. Lineage (GTDB taxonomy): Bacteria > Pseudomonadota > Alphaproteobacteria > Rhizobiales > Rhizobiaceae > Neorhizobium. Next base: position 427,492 of record UBXM01000001.1, on the reverse strand, counting down.
CTCACCCCTTTGCGGGAGAGGTTACAAAATCAAGATCTTAGCTTCAGCTAAGTCTTAGATTTTGTTGGTGAGGGGAAGTCTCTTGCACGGAACGATTTCCATCTTGCTGATATCCAGCCGCTCGCTCTTTCATCGGAAAGCGCAGACGGGCTGAAGTTGAAGCCCTGCTTCCTGTGAATAGCTGCCTTGCACTGCGACATTTTTTCAAGATGGATGCTGCACTGCGGCGAAACATTCTTTAGAGACGTTCTTATCTGCTCCGGGACGGGGCGAATGTTCATTTTTCATGGAGGCATTGATGCTGGGCAAAAAAGTTCCGCAGGTCACTTTTCGCACCCGCGTTCGCGACGAGGCTATTGGCGGTCCGAACCCTTTCCGCTGGCAGGACGTTACCTCGGCCGACTATTTCGCCGGCAAGCGCGTCGTGCTCTTCTCGTTGCCGGGCGCGTTCACGCCGACCTGCTCGACCTTCCAGCTTCCCGATTTCGAAAAGCTCTTCGGTGATTTCCAGGCCGAAGGCATCGATGCCATCTACTGCATGTCGGTCAACGACGCTTTCGTCATGAACGCATGGGCGAAGAGCCAGAACCTCGAAAACGTCACGGTCATTCCGGACGGTTCGGGCGAGTTCACCCGCAAGATGGGCATGCTGGTCGCCAAGGACAATCTCGGCTTCGGCATGCGCTCCTGGCGTTACGGCGCGATCGTCAACGATGGCGTCGTCGAGCAGTGGTTCGAGGAAGAAGGTTATTCCGACAATTGCGAGAGCGACCCTTATGGCGCATCCTCGCCGCAGAACATCCTTGAGAACCTCAAGGCCATGAAGATCGCTGCCGAATAAGGCATTTTACGATCCGAGATTGTCAAAGCCCGGCTTTCACGCCGGGCTTTTTGCTGTCTGACGCGGCATGGTTCGGCGCGGGATGTTTTACCCCTTGTGCGATGCGCTGCCTTTGGCAATGATGGCAAAGATTTTGTTGTTCAACGGGTTATCCATCATGCAGCACATCCATTCCTACCGTCCTGCCGGCGAAATCTCCGACCCGCCGATCGATACCGTCAGCCTGCCGCACGACCTGCGCCATCTGCGCCGCAAACTGCTGCATCTGTCGAATGGCGATATGGTGATGCTCGACCTCAAGGACGCCGTGCTCTTCCACCATGGCGACCGGCTGGTGCTCGATAATGGCGACACGGTGGAGGTGCAGGCGGCGCCCGAAAAGCTCTTCGAGGTGAAGGCGCGCGACACCCTGCACCTGATCGAACTCGCCTGGCATCTCGGCAACCGGCACCTGTCGGCCCAGATCGAGGAAGGCCGCATCCTGATCCTGCGCGACCACGTGATCCGTTCGATGCTGCAGGGGCTGGGCGCCAGTGTCAGCGATGTCGAGGAGCCATTCCAGCCGGCCCGCGGCGCCTACCATTCGCATGGTTCGCATAGTTCCCATGGCGGACATTCGCATGACCATGACCATGGCCACGATCACGGGCATGACCACGGGCATGATCATGGTCATCGCCACGACTGACCGGGCATCGTGATGGAACAGGCGCTGCCGGTCGAGCCGGCGATGGACAAGCCTATGGGCGCGGCATTGGATACAAGGGCATTGCTGCGGCTGATGGCCTGGCTCTCGCCGGCCTTTCCGATCGGCGGCTTTGCCTGGTCGGGCGGGCTTGAGCGTGCGGTTGCCGACGGGCTGGTCAAAGACGCTTCAGATCTTCAGGAATGGCTGTCGGCCGTGCTTTGCCGCGGGGCCTTGTGGAACGATGCGGTGCTGATGGCCGAAGGCTGGCGGCAGGCGGACAGCGCAAAGGCGCTTGCCGAAGTGGCAGAACTGGCGCTGGCGCTGGCCGGTTCGGCCGAGCGTTTCAATGAGACGCTGTCGCTCGGAAAGGCTTTCGTAACCGCTGCCGGCGCATGGCCGCATCCGGTCTTCGAGCGGCTTCCGCAAGACGTGCCGTTTCCTGTTGCTGTCGGGGCTGTCGCATCGGGCCATGGCGTGGCTTCAGCGCAGGCGCTTGCGGCTTTCCTTCACGCCGCCATAGCACAGGCCGTGTCTGCCGGTATCCGGCTGAGCATCGCCGGCCAGGCGGAGGGTGTCGCGATCATCGCCGCGCTCGAAGCACAGATAGACGATCTCTCGCAACGCGCGGTGTCCAGTAGTCTCGATGACCTGGGTGGCGCGACCGTGCTTGCCGAGATTTCGTCATTGCGCCACGAGACGCAGCATTCCCGGCTGTTTCGGTCCTGAACCGTCAAAATCCTGCCTATGTCGATGCTGCCCGGAAAGCTCCGTCGTATGACGGCGCTCGCGGCTGAGTTCCGTGTGCGCTCGACTGTTCCCGGCCGTCGAGTTTCTCCGGCAGGTTCGGTTTTTGCGCCACGTGAGGCTTTTTCGAGCATGATTTCGCTCTGACGCTATCGTCAGTGCTGCTGTGAGACGAGAAGTATCTGGTCGTCGATCGCGTCTGCCAGCGACAGAACCAATTCACGCCGATCGAAGCCGTAGGATTCGAGCATTCTGAGCATGCTGGAAAGGGCGGCTTCCGCTGCCTTCTGGCAGTCGTGCCTCTGTTCCAATACTTCAGATGCGGATGCAGTCGGTTGGTAATCCATTCTGATTTCCCCGTTTTCCCAGTTCAGGTAAGTCTCAGCATGCGATATTAGAATGCAACTACAATACGTATTATGACGGTCCTGGCTTGCTACCACAATTTGAATGAGCGGTTTTCTACAGGTATCTCAGGATATACTTAATTCGGGAAATCCGGATGACACTTTACTTTTCCGATGCAGAGAATGCGTGAAGCCGGAAAGGGGCCCTGGCATGATCGTTCACTTTCCGATTGCGCCGAGCCACTGCCGCATTATGGTTGTCTCGTCATACTGAAAGGACATTTCATGAAATCGGCAAACGGCCCGCTTCGGGTGGGCATCGGCGGGCCGGTCGGGTCCGGCAAGACGCATCTGACGGAAAAGCTCTGCAAGGCGATGCGGGACGAGTTCTCCGTCGCGGTTGTCACCAATGACATCTACACGAAGGAGGATGCCGACGCGCTGGTGCGCATGCAGGCGCTTTCCTCCGAACGCATCGTCGGCGTCGAGACAGGCGGTTGCCCGCATACGGCGATCCGTGAGGATGCGACGATCAATCTCCAGGCGATTGCGGACCTCAACGAGCGGTTTCCGGATCTGGATGTGGTGTTCATCGAATCCGGCGGCGACAATCTTGCGGCGACCTTTTCGCCGGATCTTGCGGATATCACCATCTATGTGATCTCCACCTGCCAGGGCGAGGAAATCCCGCGCAAGGGCGGGCCGGGCATCACCCGTTCCGATCTTCTGGTGATCAACAAGAAGGATCTGGCGCCTTATGTCGGCGTCGATATCGATGTGATGGACCGGGATGCCGCCCGCATGCGGGAGATGAAGCCGCATGTCTTCACCGATCTGAAGCGCGGCGAGGGGGTCGGCCATATCGTCGAATTCCTGAAACGGCAGGGCGGGCTTTGAGGCCTGCCTATCCTTCCGTCTCTATCGGAAAATGAAAAAGGCCGGCGGTCTAGTGACACGCCGGCCTCGCCTGTCGCCGGACACCCCTGTGGCAACAGGCTGCTACGAAGGCTGCGTCGTCTCGCGCGCCTTCGAGCCTAGATGCAGTTCCGCCTTTCGTTGAAAGGCGAAGCCGCTCTATCCTTTTTTACGCATGTCTTTGTCCCGAAACCGGTGACCACTTGTCGGCAGACATGCTCTAGATGTTCCTGAGTGCCTGGACGTCTCCGACCTGGATGATGCGGCCCCTGACCGTGACGCCGACGCGGCGCAGGCTGGAGAAGGCACGCGACAGCGCTTCCGGTGCAAGCCCGAGCATGCCGGCGAGCAGGCTCTTCTGGAACGGCAGGCGGATCGAAGCCGAGCTTCCGTCGGCCGGGCAACGGCTGAGGATATAGTTGGCGACCCGCTGCGGCGCCGTGAACAGGCGATCGTTGGCGATACAATCCATCGTGCCGACGAGATGGCGGGAGACGGCGGCGATCAGCGCCTTGGCGATTTCCGGGTCGTGCTGGGCAAGGTCGCGCACGGCCTGCATGTCGAAACGGGCCAGGGTTGCCGGTTCTGCCGTCTGGGCATTGCAGCGATAGACATTTTCGCTGAACAGCAGGTGCTCGGCAAATGTATCGCCGGGGGCGCAGACCATGATGTCGGCTTCGCGACCTTCACGGCTCAGCCGGAAAAGCCGGACATAACCGTTCAAAACACAGTAGAAAGCGTCGGCGCTTTCCCCTTCGCGCAATACGAACTTGCGGGCCGGGAGCGTGCTGATCGTCATCATGGACATCAGCCGGACAAGGGCACTGTTGCCCAGCCCCGCCAGAAACGGTGCTTTCATGAGCACTGCCCGGTCCCGATTGCTGAGTTTCAGGCTGCTGTTCATCTCGCGATCTCTTCCCTTTTTTTGCGATCAATTGCCGAATATTTGACGGCAAAGATAACGCGAGAAGAAATGGGGGATTTGATACTGATCAATCAGCCACGTAATTTGAGTTGTTGTCAGACAATCAGACCTGACTTGCTGTCCCGGATGAGCGCCTACTCGGCCGCCGTCGGCGGCAGCCGGAGCCCTCCATGGCCGGTCGATGCGCCAGAACTATTTGATTTCCCGTTATTTTCCAGACGGCTCAAACGTTCCTCGAGTTCCTTCAGGCTGCGACGATTTTGCTGCGTCTGATGAGCGACTTCTTGCGACGACAACAGCTCCTCGTCATCCTTCCGGCCGACGAACCGGCCGAACAGCCGGCCGAGCAGACGTGACAGATCGTCCATGATGAGGAAAAACGAAGGGACGACGAGCAGCGAAAGCACGGTCGAGACGATGATGCCGCCGATCACGGCGATCGCCATCGGCGCGCGGAAGGAGCCGCCTTCACCGACGCCCATGGCGGATGGCAGCATGCCGGCGGACATGGCGATCGACGTCATGATGATCGGCCTTGCGCGCTTGCGGCCCGCCTCGACCATGGCGTGAACCCGTTCCAGCCCGTGCCGTTTCATCTCGATGGCGAAATCGACGAGCAGGATGGCGTTTTTCGTGACGATGCCCATCAGCATCAGGATGCCGATCAGGACGGGCATGGAGAGCGCGTTCTGCGTTGCGATCAGCGCCACTGCGACGCCGCCGATGGCGAGCGGCAGGGAGAAGAGGATGGTGAAGGGCTGGATGACGTCCTTGAACAGCAGGATCAGCACGACGAGAACCAGCATCAGGCCCATCAGCATGGCATTGCCGAAGCTCTGCTGCATTTCCGCCTGAACCTTGGCATCACCGCTTTCGGCCAGCCTGACCGTCGGCGGCAGTTCGGTTTCGTCGACGATCCGCTTGAACTCGGCGGTCGAGGTGTCGAGTGCGGTGCCGAAGGGCACGTCGGAGCCGATCGAAACGACGCGGTTGCGGTCGTTGCGCTTGATCGAGCTTGGACCTTCCGAATAGTCGATATCGGCGACGCTATAGAGCGGCACCATCGTGCCGGAGGCGGTTTTTACCTTGAGGTTGCGGATCGACTGCAGGTCGCGGCGGACGTCGAGCGAGGTCTGGACGCGGATCGGGATCTGGCGGCTGTCGAGCGAGATCTTCGCGAGGTTGGCGTCGATATCGCCGATCGTTGCGACGCGGACGGTTTCGGAGATCTGCTGCGGCGTGATGCCGAGGCGCGAGGCTTCGGCCATGCGCGGGCGGATCTGCAATTCGGGCCGGGGCAGGGCGCCTTCCGAGGAGACATTCACCAGGATCGGCGAGGCGCGCAGCCTGGATTCAAGCAGGCCGACAGCGTTGTTCAGGTCGTCCTCGCTGGAGGACAAGAAGTTGAACGACAGTTCCCGTTCGGCCCGGTCGTTGACCTTGGAGATGCGCACGTCGGGGATCGCGCGCACGGCGGCGAAAATGTCCTTTTCGACATCCCATTGCGGGCGTGTGCGGCCATGTTCGGGCAATTTCGGCAACAGGTCGCCGATCAGCGGGATCGCGCCGAACCCCTTGTTGACGATCGTCTTCAGCAGCGAATGGTCGATATTCTGCAGGATGATGCGGACGGTGGCGCGGCGCAGTTCGAGGTCGCCCTTGGGGGAGGCGCCGCCCAGCGTGAAGACGCTTTCGACGCCGTCGATATCCTTGACCGCATCATAGACGCTGGTGCTGACGGCATCCGTCTCTTCCAGCGTGGCGTTGGGCGGCAGTTCGAGCGAGAGTACGACACGCGATGAGTCATCCGGCGGCAGAAAGGAGCCGGGAACCTGGCTCAGGAGTGCCAGCGATCCGGCAAGGAAGGCGATTGCGGCCAGAAGCGTCGCATAACGCCAGTACCATTTGCGCGTCGTTGCCGTGACGACGCGGGTATAGGCCTTCATCAGCCAGCCGTCATTGTCGTGATGGTCGTCCTCGCGCCCGTCTTCGGCGCGCATCAGATAGGCGGCCATCAGCGGCGTTATCAGACGCGCGACGGCCAGCGAGAAGAAGACCGAGAAAGCGACGGTCAGGCCGAACTGGATGAAATACTGGCCCGGAACGCCCGGCATGAAGGACACGGGCACGAAGACCGCGATGATGGTGAAGCTGGTGGCGATGACCGCAAGGCCGATTTCGTCGGCCGCTTCCAGCGCGGCGCGATAGGGCGTCTTACCCATCTTGATGTGGCGGGCGATGTTTTCGATCTCGACGATCGCATCGTCGACGAGGATGCCGGTTGCCAGCGTCAGCGCCAGGAAACTGACGAGGTTCAGCGAGAACCCCATCAGGTCCATGATCCAGAAGGTGGGGATGGCCGATAGCGGCAGGGCGACTGCCGCAATCAGCGTGGCGCGCCAGTTACGCAGGAAGAGGAAAACGACGATGACGGCGAGGATCGAACCTTCCATCAACGTGTGCAGCGCCGCCTCGTAATTGCCGTAGGTGAAATAGACAGAGTCATCGACCATCTCGATGGCGACATCGGGATGGGCCTTGCGGATGCCGTCGAGGCCTTCGGCCACGGTTTCGGCCACCGAGACTTCGCTCGCCCCCTTGGCGCGGAAGACGGCGAAGGTGACGGACGGATTGCCGTTGAAGCGCGAGAAGGATTTCTGCTCTTCATAAGTGTCGGTCACGCGGCCGAGTTCGGATAGCTTGACGAAGCGGTCGTTGGAGAGCGCGATGTTGGTGTCTGCGAGCTGCTGGACATTGCGGGCGTCGCCGAGGGTACGGATCGCCTGTTCATTGCCGGCCACCTGACCGCGGCCCGAGCCGAGATCGACATTGGTGCCCTTGATCTGCGTATTCACGTCGGCTGCGGTAATGCCATAGGCGTCGAGCTTTGCCGGATTGAGGGCGATGCGCACTTCACGATCCGAGCCGCCGTAGCGGTCGATACGGCCGATGCCGGCCTGACCCTGCAGGTCGCGGGTGATCGTGTCGTCGACGAACCAGGACAGTTCTTCGAGCGTCATGTTGGGCGACGACACGGCAAAGGTCTGGATCGCCTGGCCTTCGACATCGACCTTGGTGACGATCGGCTCCTCGATATCGGCGGGCAGATCGCTGCGGATCTTGTCGATCTGGTCCTTGGTATCCTGAACCGCCTCTTCGGTCGGCTTTTCGATACGGAAAACCACCGTCGTCAGCGACTGGCCGTCGGTGACGGTCGACTGGATCTCGTCGATGCCGCTGATCGAGGCGACAGCATCCTCGATCTCCTTGGTCACCTGCATTTCGAGTTCGGCAGGTGCCGCACCGCTCTGTGTTACCGTGATCGAGACAACGGGGACGTCGATATTGGGAAAACGGGTGATCGGCAGGGCGTAGAAGGATTGCAGGCCGACGACCAGCAGCAGGGCAAAACCGAGCAGCGGGGCGATCGGATTGCGGATCGACCAGGCGGAGAAGTTCATTGCGAGGCCTCCGTGCCATTGGTCGCAGCCGGCTTTTCCGGAACCGGGGCGATATGGTCGCCGTCACGCACGAAGGCGCCTGCCTTGGCAACGACGACGTCGCCGGGCTGAAGGCCATTCAATACCTGGACGAAGCCGCCATCCTGAAAGCCGATATCGATCTTGACCTGCTTGACGACGCCTTGCTCGACCTTGCGGGCAAGAGATCCCTCGCGTCCCGTCGTCACGGCGGAAAGCGGCAGGGCGAGCGCGTCGGTCTGTTCGACGACGATTGCCGCGCGTCCATACATGCCGGCGCGGGCGCCGCTATCGGGATCGATCTCGATATGGACGAGGCCGAGCCTGGTGGTCTGGTCGACCGTCGGGGAGACCAGCCGCACACGGCCCTCGATCTCCCGCTGGCCGCCTGCGACGGTGACGAGCGCCTTCTGCCCGACCTTCGCCTTCTGGATATCGGATTCGGAAATATCGGCGACCAGCTCGATCGCGCCATCCTTGATGATGGTGAAGAGCGGATCGCCATTGCCCGAAGCAATCGCGCCGACCTTGGCGTTCTTTGCGGAGATGACGCCGGCAACGGGTGCCTTCACGCCGGTGCGGGCAAGCTGCAGTTCGACATCGGCAAGCTGCGCCTCGATGACCCGGACATCGGATTCTCCGACGGCAACCGACTGGCGGGCGGCATTCAACCGGGCGCGGGCGACGGAAACCTGGGCATTGGCCTGTTCAAGCTGCGAGACCGTGCTCGTGCCGCTCTGGTTGAGCTTGGCCGTACGGTCGCGCTGCTTGACGGCGTCATCGAGATTGGCTTCGGCCTCGATCACCTGCGCCTGATACTGGGCGACAGAAGCTTCCGCCTTGGCCCTGTTGGCCTGATACTGGCTCTGCTGCAGCAGCAAGGCATCGTCATTCAGCGTCGCCAGAACCGCATTGGCCTCGACCTCATCGGCAACATCGACATTGATGGTCTTGACGGAGAGGCCTTCGACGAGCGGCTGCACATAGATTTCGTCGATCGGGCGGATCGTGCCGGTCGCGATGATGCGGTCGGTGAGCGATTTCTTGACCGCCTCGGTGACGATGATCGACGGGAGCTTGGCTTCCGTGGCCGAAGGCTGGCCGGCTTCCTGCGCGGCAAGCGGCGAGACTGCGACCGAAGCCAGCAGCAGGGCGAGGACGGGGATCGATTTCGACAGGCTAAGCTGCATGCGACAAATCCAATGTTCGGAGGGGCCGAGATGCGCCGACCATCGGCATTCCCGGTCATACGTCCTCCTTGTATGACGCGGGGCAAAAGCTGAATCCGACAGACCTCAGAGATAAATCGGAAAAAATGCAGCCTCTTTTATCGACACTTGTATTTGCTCATCGTCAAGCGATCAATCTGGGACGTGACACGCCCAGATGGCAAAAGAATGCCCGGCAGCGAGGCCGGGCATGGAAATATGCCGGAAAAATCCGTTGCCGGATTATTTCAGCGCTTCGCTGGTAATGTCGGCCGTATAGGCGCCTTCCGGGGCCTTGCTGATGATCTTCTGGTCGGTCAGCGCCTTTACCGTTCGCTCATAGGTCGCCATGTCGAGCTTGCCGTCGCCGATCAGCTTGGCGACTTCGCCCATCATCCGCTTCTGGTGGTTTTCGTCCTGGCCACCGTTTTCCATGACGATTTCGGCTGCTTCATCCGGATTGTCGATGGCGTATTGCCAGCCCTTCATCGAGGCGCGGACGAACTTGACCATGTCCTCCTTGAATTTCGGATCTTTCAGCTTGTCCTCGCTGACATAAAGCCCGTCTTCCAGAAGGTCGTTGCCAAGCGCCGTATAGTTGAAGACGGTGAGGTCTTCCGGCTTGAAACCGGCATCGATCGCCTGCCAGTATTCGTTATAGGTCATGACCGAAATGCAGTCGGCCTGTTTCTGCACGAGCGGCTGAACGTCAAAGCTCTGTTTGAGCACGGTGACGCCATCGGCGCCGCCTTCGGTCGAAAGACCGAGTTTGTTCATCCAGGCGAAGAACGGATATTCGTTGCCGAAGAACCAGACGCCGAGCGTGTGGCCCTTGAAATCCGCTTCCGTCTTGACCGGGCCGTCCTTGGGACAAATCAGCTGCAGGCCGGACTTCTGGAAGGGTTGGGCGATATTGACCAGCGGCACGCCTTTTTCGCGGGCAACGAGGGCTGCCCCCATCCAGGTGACGGTGACATCCGCCCCGCCGCCGGCGATGACCTGTTCGGGCGCAATATCCGGACCGCCCGGCTTGATCGTGACGTCGAGGCCTTCTTCCTCGTAAAAGCCCTTGTCCTTGGCGACGAAATAACCGCCGAACTGGCCCTGGGCCACCCATTTCAGCTGCAGCGTCACCTTGTCGGCGGCCATCGCCTGCGCCGATGCAAGCGACATTGCGCCGGCCATCAATGCCATCATCATCTTTTTCATGGTCGTTTCCCTCTGGTTGCCTGCTTGTTTACTCAGGTCATAAACCGGCCCGGATTTCCCGGTGCCGGGTATCAGCGCCTAACCGTTGCGGTTCGACGGATGCCAGAATGTCGTGGCTCTCTCCCCGAGCGCGACGACACCATAAAATACCGAGCCGACGAGCGCCGCAACGGCGATTTCGGCCCAGACCATATCGACATTCATACGACCGATTTCCGTCGATATGCGAAAACCCATGCCGACGATCGGCGTGCCGAAGAACTCCGCCACGATCGCCCCGATCAGCGCCAGCGTCGAGTTGATCTTCAGCGCGTTGAAGATGAAGGGCATGGCGGCGGGAAGCCGAAGTTTCATCAGCGTCTGCCAGTAATCGGAAGCATAGGAGCGCATCAGGTCCCGCTCCATCGCGCCCGCTGCGCCCAAGCCCGCGATTGTGTTCACCAGCATGGGGAAGAAGGTCATGATGATGACGACGGCTGCCTTGGACTGCCAGTCGAACCCGAACCACATGACCATGATCGGCGCGACGCCAATGATCGGCAAGGCCGACATGAGATTGGCGATCGGCAACAGCCCCCGGCGGAAGAAGGCGATCCTGTCGGCCAGGATCGCGACCGCGAAGCCTGTCGCGCAGCCTACGACATAACCGAAGATAACGGCCTTGAAGACGGTCTGCTGTACGTCTGCCCAGAGTGTCGGGACCGAGGCTGCGAGCCTTGCTCCAATCGCCGACGGTGGCGGCAGGATGATGAAGGGAATGCCGAAACCGCGGGTGACCGCCTCCCAGAGGATCAGGATCCAGGCGCCGAAGATTGCCGGGATGACGAGGCGCAGAATGGTGTCGGCCGTTCTCGACTTCGGTTTCAAAGCCGAGAGGAGGCCGACACAGCGCCAGGCGAGCAGCCAGTTGGCGGCAAGAACCATGAAAAAGGCGGCTGACGCCATGCCTTCGTTTCCGGCAAGGCGGGCGATCAGCAGGGCGGTGGAGAAATGCGCGCAGACGAAGAGGGTGGCGGCCAGGAGAAAAGCCGGCAATGGAAGGAGCGATACCACGGCGGCCCCGATGGTCAGCACGAAGATGGAGAACAGCCGCATCAGGTTGAAGGGTACGGCCGCCTCCGGCAGCAGTGGTGGAAGCAGGGCAAGGGCTGCGAGCGAAAGCGCCAGCGCCAGGATGGATAACCATGATCGCATCAGCATGGTCATGCGCTCCTCCCTGCCGGTTTCGTGCCCATGGCGCGATCGACCAGCCTGCCGGTGGCCGCAACGATGGCGACAAGCAAGGCCGCGAGTACGGAGCCGGCGATAAGGGCTGCCCAGATATCGATCGTCTGGCTGTAATAGGCGCCGGCGAGCAGTTTGGAGCCGATGCCGGCAACGGCACCGGTCGGCAATTCGCCGACGATCGCGCCGACGAGGCTTGCGGCGATCGCCACCTTCATCGAGGTGAACAGGAAGGGAATGGAGGCCGGCACGCGAAGCTTCCAGAAGACCTGTGCCGCACCGGCATTATAGGTGCGCATCAGGTCGAGCTGGATGAGTTCCGGCGAGCGCAGGCCCTTCACCATGCCGACCGCCACGGGGAAAAACGAGAGGTAGGTGGAGATCAGCGCCTTGGGCAGCAGGCCGGTTATGTTGACCGCACCAAGGACGACGATGACCATCGGCGCGACGGCGAGGATCGGCACCATCTGCGAGGCGATGATCCAGGGCATCAGGCTGCGGTCGAGGGCTTTTACATGGACGATGCCGACGGCAATCAGGATGCCGAGAGCCGTGCCGAGGGTGAAGCCGACGACGGTGGACGAAAGCGTCACCCAGGCGTGATAGACGAGGCTGCGATTAGAGGTGACCTTTCTCAGAAAGGTATTTTCGAAGACGTTTTGCGCCACCTGATGCGGCGCGGGAAGCGTCGGTTTCGGCTGCGACATGGTCTTTTCGAGGAATTCGATCGCGGTTGAGGTGATGTTGGCGCGGCGGTCGAGATCGCGCTGGAAGGGCGCGTTCATGAGGTAGGCTGCGACATACCAGATGACGATGATGGCGACGAGGATGGTGGTGACGGGGAGGAAGTGTTGGCGGAGTGAGGTTTGCTTCTGCATCAGCTTTTCGCTCCCATCAAAACGAGAAGGGGCGAAGAGTGCTGCAGATCTTGGCGCTGGCGTGTGGCGCTGCCCCTCATCCGGCTGCCGCCACCTTCTCCCCGTTTTACGGGGAGAAGGGCCCGAGCAGCATCGTCTCCGGTTCTCTTCGGTGTCGAGCGAGGCAGGTCCCCTCTCCCCGCTTGCGGGGAGAGGGTTAGGGTGAGGGGCAGGCACCGCGCGTCATGTTTCGGCAGCAAAAAGAAGGACGCATCACTCTTCATAACTATGCCCCGCTCTCAAACCCTCGCGTACCCGGTGGGCGATTTCCAGGAATTCCGGTGTTTCGCGGATTTCGAGCGGGCGTTCCTTTGGCAGCGTCGAGGTGATCACATCCGTTACCCGGCCGGGGCGGGGGGACATGACGACGATCTTCGTCGACAGGTAGACCGCCTCGGGGATCGAGTGGGTGACGAAACAGATCGTTTTTTGCGTGCGCGCCCAGAGTTTCAGAAGCTGTTCGTTCAAGTGATCCCGGACGATTTCATCGAGCGCGCCGAAGGGTTCGTCCATCAGCAGAAGGTCGGCATCGAAGGCAAGCGCGCGGGCGATGGAGGCGCGCTGCTGCATGCCGCCGGAAAGCTGCCAGGGGTATTTCTTGCCGAAACCTGCAAGATTGACGAGATCGAGCGTGCGCTCGATGCGTTCTTTCCGCTCGGCCGCCGAATAGTTCATGATCTCCAGCGGAAGGGCGATGTTCTTTTCGATCGTGCGCCACGGATAAAGCGCCGGTGCCTGGAAGACGTAGCCGTAGGAGCGGGATTTGCGGGCGTTTTCCGGTGTCATGCCGTTGACGGTGATCTCGCCCGAGGTGGCGCTTTCGAGATCGGCGATGACGCGCAGGAAAGTGGTCTTGCCGCAGCCGGAGGGGCCGATGAAGGAGACGAAATCGCCCTTCCTGACGTCCAGATCTACGTCGGTGAGGGCATGGACCGGACCATCGCCAGTCTCGAAGGTCAGGCCCAGCTTTTTGGCCGAAACCACGGAGAATGCATGTTCAGACATGTGTACCCAGTGTGTTGGCTTCGTTCCCCTGGGATTTTTCATCCCTTTTTATCGAAGCTTGATTCTGTCGGTATCGGTTATCCAATGACAGTCATGGATCGTCTCTGCATGTAAGACCCGCCCTGGCGGCGAGGGATGTGCATGTCGTGCCGCTCGAAAACTGTGTCCTGCAGGAAATCGATCGAGGCGGCAGGCAGTATTCCGGGCAGCCGGAGTGGACTGCCCGGGCCGGTCATACTCCGCTTGCCGGAATGCCCGTGCGTTCCACCTTGCGCGGCGCCGTCAGTTCCTTCCAGGTGGAGAGCGCCTTGTTGACGGCGGGGAAGGGGTCGCGGGCGACGAACTGGCCGTGGCCTTCGCGGCTTTTCATCGTGCCGTCCTCGACCGCGACCACGCCTCTGGTCAGTGTGTAGCGCGGCAGGCCGCTCACCTGTCTGCCCTCGAAGACATTGTAGTCGATGGCTGACTGCTGGGTTTTTGCCGAGATGGTCTTCGACTTCTTGGGATCGAGGACAACGAGATCCGCATCGGCGCCGACCAGGATCGCGCCCTTTTTCGGGTAGAGATTGAGGATTTTCGCGATGTTGGTGGAGGTGACGGCGACGAACTCGTTCATGGTGATGCGGCCGGTGGCGACGCCACAGGTCCAGAGCATCGGCATCCGGTCCTCAAGGCCGCCGGTGCCGTTGGGGATCTTTCTGAAGTCGCCCATACCCGTGCGTTTCTGGTCGGTGGTGAAGGCGCAGTGATCTGTGGCGACGACCTGTAGCGAACCGGAGGACAGGCCTGCCCAGAGTGAGTCCTGATGCTGCTTGTTACGGAACGGGGGCGACATGACGCGGCGGGCGGAATGATCCCAGTCCTTGTCGAAATATTCGCTTTCGTCGAGCGTCAGGTGCTGGATCAGCGGTTCGCCATAAACCCGCATGCCGTTCTGCCGCGCCCGGCGGATCGCTTCATGGGACTGTTCGCAGGATGTGTGGACGACATAAAGCGGAACGCCGGCCATATCGGCGATGATGATGGCGCGGTTGGTGGCTTCGCCCTCGACCGAGGGCGGCCGCGAATAGGCGTGTGCTTCCGGGCCGTTATTGCCCTCGTCCATCAGTTTCTGCTGCATGGAGGCGACGATATCGCCGTTTTCGGCATGGACGAGGGGAAGCGCGCCAAGCTCGGCGCAACGGGAAAACGAGGCGAACATCTCGTCGTCATTGACCATCAGCGCGCCCTTATAGGCCATGAAGTGCTTGAAGGTGTTGATGCCCTTCTCCTCAACCACCGTCTTCATCTCGTCGAAAACCTGTTCGCCCCACCAGGTGACGGCCATGTGGAAGGAATAGTCGCAATGGGCGCGGGTCGCCTTGTTGTCCCAGCGTTTCAGCGCGTCGAGGAGTGACTGGCCGGGATCGGGAAGACAGAAATCGACCACCATGGTCGTGCCACCTGCGAGCGCTGCGCGGGTGCCACTGTCGAAATCGTCGGCGGAATAGGTGCCCATGAAGGGCATTTCGAGATGGACATGCGGATCGATGCCGCCCGGCATGACATAACAGCCGGTGGCGTCGAGGGTTTCATCGGCCGCAAGGTCCGGGCCGATCTCGACGATCTTGCCACCGTCGATTTTGATATCCGCCTTGTAGGTCAGGTCGGCGGTAACGATGGTTCCGTTCTTGATTACTGTGGCCATGGTTGTTCCCCTTATAATGTGCCGCAGTCAATCGCCCGAGATCGATGACCTCAGGGACTGCAAATCTCGGGTGGTGGTTGGTTGTTAGACTTCGACGAGCTCAAGCCGCTTTTCAACGCGGTCGAGCCGCTCATCGATACGATCGACGCGACGTGAAATGCTGGCATATTGCTGCTCGATAAAACCAAGTCGTTCCTTGGTCTCAAGGTGATATTGCGTATGCAGGGAAAGTGTTTCCTGCATGCGCTTGAGCGTCTCGTAAATGAGCTCGTTGGTGACCTTGTCTGGCATCGGTCTATCCCTTTGTCTCGGAAATATAAAGGAATGCACGTCACTCGACAATCTCCGCCGTCTCCACCACCGCGTGGAAGAGCACGTCACAGCCGGCGGCGGCCCAGTCTTTCGAAATCTCCTCGGCTTCGTTATGCGACAGGCCGTCGACGCAGGGGCAGAAGATCATCGTGGTGGGGGCGAGCCGTGCGGCCCAGCAGGCGTCGTGGCCGGCGCCGGAGATGATGTCCATGTGGCTGTAGCCGAGCTTTTCGGCGGCACCGCGGACACGGCCGACCAGTGTCGGGTCGAAGGTGACCGGATCGAAATGGCCAACGGCTTCCATCGAGCAGCCGACACCGAGGGCTTCGCAGACTTCCGTCGCGGCCGCTTCGATCTTCGCGCGCATGCGGTCGAGCTTTTCCTGGCTCGGGGTGCGCAGGTCGACGGTGAAGACGACTTTGCCGGGCAGCACGTTGCGGGAATTCGGGGTGAAAAAGGCCTGGCCGACGCCGGCGACGGCACCCGGCTGTTCAGCCATGGCGATTTCCTGCACCTTTTCCATGATGCGGCCGAAAGCGAGGCCTGCGTTGACGCGCATCGCCATCGGGGTGGAGCCGGTATGGGCTTCCTTGCCGGTCAGGGTGAATTCCAGCCACCAGAGACCCTGACAGTGGGTAACGACGCCGATCTGCTTGTTTTCGGCCTCAAGGATCGGACCCTGCTCGATGTGATATTCGAAATAGGCGTGCATTTTGCGCGCGCCGACCTCTTCATCGCCCAGCCAGCCGATGCGCTTCAGCTCGTCGCCATAGGTCTTGCCGTCCGGGTCCTTGCGGCCATAGGCGTAATCGAGCGTATGGATGCCGGCGAAAACGCCGGAGGCGAGCATGGCAGGCGCAAAACGGGCGCCTTCCTCGTTTGCCCAGTTGGTGACGACGACCGGGTGTTTCGTCCTGATGCCGAGGTCGTTCATCGAGCGCACGACTTCAAGGCCTGCAAGAACGCCGAGCACGCCATCGAACTTGCCGCCGGTAGGCTGGGTGTCGAGGTGGGAGCCGATATAAACGGGAAGGGCATCTGGGTCGGTGCCGGCGCGGGTGGCGAACATGGTGCCCATCTTGTCGGTGCCGACCGTCATGCCGGCCGCTTCGCACCAGCGCTTGAAGAGATGGCGGCCTTCGCCATCGGCATCGGTCAGGGTCTGGCGGTTGTTGCCGCCGGCAATGCCGGGGCCGATCTTCGCCATGTCCATCAACATGTCCCACAACCGGTCGCCGTTTACGCGCAGGTTCTCGCCCGGTGCTGCCACCATTTTCAAAATCCTTATCTGCTTTTTATGTTCTGCCAGTCGGCAGCATGCTTCCTGTTCCCGTGGTCGTGCCCGATTACATTGCTGCGTCGGGTATCGGCATTGCCTTTGTTCTGCTTGTCGCCGATAAATTGACCGCTTGGTAAAAGCTTACAATTTCCGTGGCATCACTCAAGCTGAAAATCGTCGCTGGTCCGATTGTTTTTCAGGTTCTTGCCATGGAGCCGAAGAAAGGTGCTGGACAGAATGGCCATTGCGAGAGCGGCGAGGACGCAGCGGAAAACGCGGATCCAGGAAGAGAAGCAGGAGCTGATCCTGGAGGCGGCGCTCGATGTGTTTTCCGCAAGCGGTTTTCGCGGGGCCACGCTTGACCAGATCGCCGACGCGGCCGGCATGTCCAAGCCCAATCTGCTCTATTATTTCCGCACCAAGGAGGCGATCCACCGGCAGCTGATCGATCGGGTTCTGACCACATGGCTGGAGCCGCTCAGGGCGTTCGATGCCGAAGGCAAGCCGGAAGCGGAAATCCGCTCCTATATTCGCCGCAAGCTGGAAATGGCCCGCGATTTTCCGCGCGAAAGCCGCTTGTTCGCCAACGAAATCCTGCAGGGCGCGCCGCATATCGAAGATGAGCTGAAGGGGCCACTGAAAGAACTGGTGGACGAAAAGGCCGAGGTCATCCGGGCCTGGGCGCGGTCGGGCAAGATTGCCAAATGCGATCCCTATCACCTGATCTTCTCGATCTGGTCGACAACGCAGCATTATGCGGATTTCGATGTGCAGGTGCGGGCGGTGCTGGGGCAGGCGAATGCCGGCGAGGGACGTTTCGAGGATGCGGCTCGGTTTCTGGAGGGGTTGTTCATGGAGGGGTTGCGGGTGCGGTGAGGGGGGCGTTCTGGGCTGATCCCCTCACTTGCGATTTCTAACACTTAGCTAAAGCTAAGATGTTGAAATCGCTTTCTCTCCCACAAGGGGAGAGATGCCGGTGCCGCGATCTCGGCGCTTTACCTCTCCCCTTGTGGGAGAGGTTACAAAATCAAGATCTTAGCCGAAGGCTAAGTCTTAGATTTTGTTTGTGAGGGGATTTTGCCTTGCATGCATTTTCTTAATTTGCCGCCAAAAACGAAAAACGCCGGCTTGAAGCCGGCGTTTCCGTTTATCCTTGGGAGGACTTTTATCAGGCGGCGGCCGACTTTGCGACCGGGACTTCCGAGATCGTCTTCAGAACCTGGGAAGCGATCTGGTAAGGGCAGCCCTGGGAGTTCGGACGACGGTCTTCGAGGTAACCCTTGTAGCCGTTGTTGACAAAGGAATGCGGAACGCGGATCGAAGCGCCACGGTCAGCAACGCCGTAGGAGAACTTGTTCCACGGGGCGGTTTCGTGCTTGCCGGTCAGGCGCTTGTCGTTGTCCGGGCCGTAAACGGCGATATGGGCTTCGAGGTTCTTTTCGAACTGCGCCATCAGGGCTTCGAAATATTCCTTGCCGCCGACTTCGCGCATGTACTTGGTCGAGAAGTTGCAGTGCATGCCCGAGCCGTTCCAGTCGGTGTCGCCGAGCGGCTTGCAGTGGTATTCGATGTCGATGCCGTACTGTTCCGTCAGGCGCTGCAAGAGGTAACGGGCCATCCAGATCTGGTCGGCGGCGCGCTTGGAGCCCTTGCCGAAAATCTGGAATTCCCACTGGCCCTTGGCCACTTCGGCATTGATGCCTTCGTGGTTGATGCCGGCTGCGAGGCAAAGGTCGAGATGCTCCTCGACGATTTCACGGGCAACCGGGCCGACATTGCTGGAGCCTACGCCGCAATAATACGGACCCTGCGGAGCCGGGTAGCCGGTTTCCGGGAAGCCGAGCGGGCGGCCGTTTTCGTAGAAGAAATATTCCTGCTCGAAGCCGAACCATGCATCTTCGTCGTCGAGGATGGTTGCACGGCTGTTGGAGGCGTGCGGGGTGACGCCATCCGGCATCATGACTTCGCACATGACCAGAACGCCGTTGGTGCGGGCCGGATCCGGGTAGATCGCAACAGGCTTGAGGACGCAGTCGGACGAACGGCCTTCGGCCTGCATCGTCGAGGAACCGTCAAAGCCCCAAAGCGGAAGCTGCTCGAGCAACGGGAAAGAATCGAATTCCTTGATCTGCGTCTTGCCACGCAGGTTCGGGACGGGGGTGTAGCCGTCCAACCAGATGTACTCGAGCTTATACTTGGTCATGTTGTGTCTCTCAGGCCATGGTGTTCATTGTTGGCGGTGCCGAGGGGTATCTTCCAACGCGGTCGATCTCCCGGGCTTGAACATATGAATGCATGCCCCGTGCCAGTTTGAATTTTGGAGGCTGAAAAATGATCAAAAAATGCAGGTGCCCTTCAAATAGGCCGTTTCAGACAGGTCGCGCGCATTTGGATTTGCTTAAGAAACAAGCCGAATCCGATTGAAGTGCCGATGGATGGGGAACCTGTGGGCTGCGACTTCGTTCACGACCTGCGGCGTCGTGCAATCTTATTTGCTTACAATCTCCGCTGGCGAAAACTGTCGTAATGATGTAAATTGCAGCAATTGGATTAAATAATAGGCAGAAAATATGCCTGTCCAATGTGATGCAGTCGTTCAGGAGGCGATAGATGGCAGGCATCCATCGTGAAACAGCAAAAATCTATGAGTTTCCCCTGATGCAGCGGAGACGGCTTGATAACGGGCTGACGGCGCCGGCACCCTCCAAGGAGGTTGTCTTTTCGGTAGTCGATACCTGCTGGTATCACAGCGAAGCCATTCGCGAGGATGAGCACGCGCCGGAGATGCCGAAACCCTGCTGACCTCTTTTGAGGAGCAGCCTGCGCCACCCGTATGCGGGTGGCTTAAACATGTGCAGAATCCACCGGATTGCCGTTTTTCGCTTAATCTTTGTTTTGGCGCGTTTTCTCTGCGGCAAAGCTGCTGCAAATTTCACGGCCGATGCTTCGGTTAGAAGCCAAGCAGTTTCAATGCGGCATAACCGAAGATCGCGATAAAGATCCAGCCGAAAGCGCCCAGCGCCAACGGTCTCCATCCTTCCGCGCGCAGCTTGCCGATATTGGCCTGAAGTCCCATGGCGGCGAGCGCCATGGACAGAAGGAAGTTCGTCAGCGTCACGATGTTCCGGCTCACGTCTGCCGGGATCGAAACCACGCTGTTGACCAGCATCATCGCGATAAAGCCAAGGACGAACCACGGGACGGGAGCGGAAGCGCGATGGCCGCCGCTGGAGCCGGCGCTTGCGTCGGAGCGCATCGCCAATGCAAGCGTCAATATGAGCGGGGCGAGCAATACGACACGGGCGAGCTTGGAAATCGTGCCGAACTGGCCGGCAACATCACCTGCCTGGAACGATGCGGCGACAACCTGGGCGACTTCGTGGATAGTGGCGCCGGACCAGAGGCCGTAGGCGCGTTCGTCCAGCCCGAGAGGCGCGGCCAGCAGCGGATAGGCGATCATGGAAATCGAACCGAACAGGGTGACGCAGGCGACAGCATAGGCGACATGTTCTTCCTTACCGCGGACGACCGTGTTTGCTGCAATCACGGCCGAGGCGCCGCAGACCGAAGTGCCGGCGGCGATCAGATCCGTTAACTGGCGGTGGACGCCCATCAGTCTGCCGGTCAATCGCATCGCCAGGAATGTCGCGACCAGCGTCAAGGTGACCAGAAGAAGGGCCGAGCCTCCGAGCGACAGGATCTGCGTTGCGGTGACCTGAAGGCCGAGAAGGATGATGCCTGCTCTGAGAATGCGTTTCAGCGAGAAGCCTATGCCCGGCTCGACGCTCTGCGGCAGGGTGATCGTGTTGCGGATCAACATGCCTATGATGATGGAGAGGATGAGCGGGCTCAGCGCCATCCAGCCGGTCGCGAATCTTATCGTCAAGGCCGCCGTCGCGATCGCGGCAGTCAGGACCAGGCCCGGAACGAGCGGTCTCAACTGGGATAGCGACGAGTAGGGACGTTCTGCCCAATCCGAAAACGACATCGATAAAATTCCACAAAATCACGCGATTATCGAATCTCATTCTCTGTTTCGGGAAAGAACAAATCCAATTCATAAGTTTTGTGATATCGTTCGATAAAATCGAATGGTGTGCCGATGACGCTGGAACAGTTGAAGATATTTCTCGAGGTCGCGCGGCTGGAGCATGTGACGCGTGCGGCGGAGAGGCTCAATCTGACGCAGTCGGCTGTCAGTGCGGCGATCTCGGCGCTTGAGGCCCGCCATGGGGTGATCCTGTTCGACCGGGTGGGCCGCCGCATTGCGCTGACGGAAGCCGGCCGGCTTTTCGTTGACGAGGCGCGGGCGGTGATGGAACGGGCGAGGGCGGCGGAGCTGGCGCTTGCCGATCTCGGCGGCTCGGCCTCGGGCCTTTTGCGCGTGCATGCCAGCCAGACGGTGGCGAGTTACTGGCTGCCATCCCGGCTGGTTGCCTATCACGAGCGTTTTCCACGCGTCGATCTGCGGTTCATCGTCGGCAATACGCAAAGCGCCGTCGAGGCGGTGATGACGGGTGAGGCGGACCTTGCCGTGGTCGAGGGCGAGGTGGCCGCTTCGGATCTCAAGCGTTCGACCGTGGCGGAGGATGGTCTGGTTCTCGTGGTCGGCCGGCGTCATGTCTGGGCGGATGGGCGCAAGCTTGCCGCGAGCGATCTTCTGGAAACCAACTGGATCATGCGCGAGGCGGGATCGGGAACGAGGGCCGCCTTCGAAAGCCAGCTCTCAAGCCTTGGTCTCGATCCGCAAGCACTATCGGTCGTTCTTGAATTGCCTTCGAACGAGGCGGTGATGGCGGCTGTCGAGGCAGGGCTTTCGGCGACCGTGCTATCCAGCCGGGCGACGCAGTTTCATTCGCTCGCCGGGCGACTGCATGTGGTGGATTTTCCCATGCCGTTGCGCCGGTTTTCCGCCGTCTATCATCCAGAACGCCATGTGACCCGCGCATTGCGCTCGATGCTTCAGCTGCTGGATGAGGATTTCGGGGACGAGGATCTGGCGAATGCAGTCAGAGCGGGATGAGACAGAAACGGCCCCGTCTTGAAAAGACGAGGCCGTGTGATGCGATCGCTATTCCGGATGGTTATCAGATCATCGGCTTGCCGACGGGCAGCACGTCGCGGCCGAAGGCGTCCTTGTAGATCTGGTGTGCCATGACATAAAGCGCCAGCGCGCCGCAGACCATAAGTTCGTAACCGGCGATGACGTTGAAGACATGCGGGCCGAAATGGCCGATGACGAGCAGAACAAAGCCGATGAAAAGGGTGATGAAGACCAGGCCGAGGCCGGTGCTGGCGCGCATCGCGCCGGGGGTCATGATGGCGGTATAGATCGTCCAGATGACCAAGAACCAGCCGAGATCGGTTTCGCTGACCGCAAAAAGGCCTGTCGCATTGCCGATCTGGATCAGGCAAAGCGCGATCCAGAAGCAGCCATAGGCGGTAAAGGCGCTGTAGCCGAAATTGTTGCCGATCTTGCCTTCATGCAGGCCGGCGATCAGCTGGGCGAGGCCGCCGAAGATCAATCCCATCCAGATCACCGGGCCGAGCGAGGCCCAGCCGACATTGTGGAACTGGAGGACGATGGTGGTCATGCCGAAACCGGCAAGGCCGACGACGGCGGGGTTGCCGTGGCCGCCATGCGATGCTTCCGGGCTGTGATCGGCCGGGGTCGCGGTGCTGGTGGAAGATGGGGAGACGTTGGCGTTCATGTAGGATCCATGGTTGGGGACAGCTGTGTTCAACAGGCTGCCACCCTCCTCATGTGTACAGCGCAGCATCAGGGTGCGCTGACTATCGCGGCGTTTGCCGGGTGAAAGTGATCTCGATCAAGTGCGGCGGTTGGCCTCAGGTGGCCGATGGCATTTTGCGATGACTGTCGCTTTGCGCCCGGTGCCGCCCCGATCCCGCGTGAGGTCCTGGACAACGAAAAAAGCCCGGCACTGCCGGGCTTCTTGCTGATCAGATATGCGATGCGATCAGGCCGCGTAGCGCATGCCGCGCGAAGGGGCCGCTTCGACGCCGCCGAGCTTGAAGCTCGACAGGATCTGCTGCAGCTGGCGGCTTTCCTCGGCAAGCGTTTCGCTGGCCGCGGTGGTTTCTTCGACCATGGCCGCGTTCTTCTGGGTCATCTGGTCCATGTGGTTGACCGAGGAATTGATCTCGGCCAGCGCCGTTGCCTGTTCGCGGGCGGCGGTGGCGATCGATTCCACGTGCTCGTTGACCTTGTTGACGAGGCCTTCGATCTCGAGCAGGGCGTCGCCCGTCGAACGGACGAGCGAGACGCCGCCTTCGACTTCGGCCGCCGAGGCGCTGATCAGCGTCTTGATCTCCTTGGCGGCGTTTGCGGAGCGCTGCGCCAGTTCGCGGACTTCCTGGGCGACGACTGCAAAACCACGGCCGGCTTCACCCGCGCGGGCAGCCTCGACGCCGGCATTGAGCGCGAGCAGGTTGGTCTGGAAGGCGATCTCGTCGATCACGCCGATGATCTGGCTGATCTTGCTGGAGCTATCTTCGATACGGCCCATGGCGGTGACGGCCGAGCGGACGATGTCGCCGGACTTCGTGGCGCTCTGCTTGGTGGCGTGAACCATGTCGCGGGCTTCCGTTGCACGCGAGGAGGCGGCACGGACGGTCGCGGTGATCTCGTCGAGAGCGGCTGCGGTCTCTTCCAGCGCGGCTGCCTGCTGTTCCGTGCGCTTCGACAGATCGTTGGCAGCGGAGGACAGTTCGGCGGAGTTGTTGTTGATCGTGCCGGCTGCGCCGCGAACATTGTTCATCGTGCCGCGCAGGCGCACCATCGTGTGGTTGACGTTGGTCTGCAGTTCGGCGAAGGCGCCCTGGAACTGACCGTTCATGCTCTGCGTCAGGTCGGCATCGGCGAGTGCGGCGATAACGCGGCGGACTTCGGTGGTTGCGGCGTCGACGCTTGCGACCAGTTCATTGACGCCGGAGGCGAAGCGGTTGAGGTCTTCGTTCTGGTAGTCCCTGGAGATGCGGCCGGAGAAATCGCCGGCGACAGCGGAGGCGACGACTGTCGAAATGCTCGACTGCAGGTCGCTGCTGTTGCGATGCAGGGCAGCTTCCTGCGCCTTCAGCTCGTTCATGGCGAGTGCATTGGTGCGGAAGACTTCGACCGCGCGCGCCATCTCGCCGATCTCATCCTTGCGGGCGGCATCGATCTTGAGGTTTTCAAGTTCGCCATTGGCGAGGCGGGTCATGGCCTGGGTCAGCGAGCGGATCGGGCTGACGATGCCACGCGTCGCAACCATGAGGCTGATCGCCGCGCCGATGATGATGAAGATGACGGCGGAGGCCGCCGAAATCAGGATGGCGGTCGTCGAGGAAGCAACCGCGGCTTCGCGGGCTTCGGCGAGCGACTTGCCGGAATAGGTGCTGTAGACCTTGACGGTATCGGTGACGACCTTCTGGCCGGCCAGCGCCTTGTTCAACGCGGCGGAGATGGCGGCGGTATCGGCCGGTGCCTTTTCGGCGATATCGACCATGCTGCGGATCGTGCCGAAATAGCTGTCGAGTGCGCCACGGATCGCCTTCAGCTGATCCTTTTCGGCTGCATCGGCGGTGGATTCGATCTTGGGCAGGCGGGCGAGCATTTCGCTGGCGCGCTTTTCGGCATCGGCGCGGAAATCGGCTGCCTTGTCCGGCGCCGCGGCCAGCTGGTAGGTCATGCGGCTGATGGCGATGATATCGACGCGAAGGTCCATCGCTTCACGGGCGACTTCCTCGCGGGCGCCCACAGAAATCATTGCTTTCTGCAATCCGAAGAGGCCGAAGGCCGCAATGCTTGCAATAATCAGGGAAGAAAGACCCATCACGACGGTGACGAGGCCGAGTTTCTTCGAAATGGCCATATCTCGAAATGCCATAATGCACACCACTTAGTTTGCCCAACACATCAGCTCGCAGAGCGTCTCGCGAGACGCGTCAGGATGCCGCGCTAAATTATTGTCATGGCTAGACTAATTGCAGGTTAAAATGTGCAGACCGGCAGCGGTTATGCTGGCCTCGTCGCCCCGGTTTGCTGATGGTTATTTGAGCAATAGTTATTGTTTCGAGCAATTGCTCGTAGGAGTCGAGGCTAAAATTCGTTGTTTACCCGGCACTTCGCCTTAGGCGGGTGAAGTAAACTGAACTTATTGCTGCATTGCAGCATAAGGTTGATTTTTTTGTTTGGGTCGCGGTTTTTTGCCAAAAATCCTGATGATTGATCAGAAACCGGTCGCCTCCGGGTGGTTTGGCGACCGGTTGCTGCTTGCTCAAGGCATCAACTCACGTGCTCAGGCTGCTGCTGCGGCCTCATAGGCGAAGCCTTCATCTGCCCAGCCCGTCATGCCGCCGATCATCACCTTGACGAAAAGACCGAGACGGGAGAGGCGAAGGGCTGCCTTGTCGGCGCCGTTGCAATGGGGGCCGGCGCAATAGACGACAAACAGAGTATCGGCAGGCCATTCGGACATGCGATGCGCGGTCATCTTGCCATGCGGCAGGTTGAGTGCGCCCGGGATATGAGATTGGGCAAACAGCGTCGGGGAGCGAACATCGAGCAAGACGAAATCCAGCTTGCCTGAGGCGAATGAGGCGTGCACGTCCCAGCAGTCCGCCTCAAAGGCGAGCTTGCGGGCAAAATGCTCGGCTGTGTCCTGCGGGGCGGCGGCAGGAAATTCGGAGACGGGGCTTGGCATAAGCGATCCTTTCTTGTGTGGGCGTTGCTGACGATCCTCGCCGATGTTAAGGATGGGCGAAATTGGCCGTTATGCCTAACTGCGTAAAGATCATGCCAAACTCATCTGCGCATCAAACTTGCGGACCGCATGTCGTCGTGCTCGCCTATGACGGGCTTTGCACCTTCGAATTCGGGATCGCCTATGAGGTCTTCGGCCTTGCCCGTCCGGAAATGGGGGAGGGCTGGTATCGGTTCTCCGTCGCAGGCATCGAGCCGGGACCGCTGCGGGCGGCCGGTGGGCTTACCGTTTCCGTCGATCGCGGGCTGGAGGTTCTGGAGGAAGCCGATCTTATCGTCGTGCCTGGCTGGCGCGGGATCCAGGAGCCGGTGCCGAAGGCATTGATCGCGGCGCTGCAGCAGGCGCATCTGCGTGGCGTCCGGGTGATGTCGCTCTGTTCCGGTGTTGCGGTTCTGGCTGCGGCCGGTCTTCTCAACGGGCGTCGAGCCACGACGCATTGGCGTTATGTGGAATTGATTGCCGAGCGTTTTCCCGGCACTGCCTTCGATGCCGATGTGCTCTACATGGATGAGGGCAGGACGCTGACGGCTGCGGGCAGTGCCGCGGGCATCGACCTTTGCCTGCATGTGGTGCGCGGCGACTTTGGCGTCGAGGCGGCCAATAGCGTCGCCCGCCGGCTGGTGGTGCCGCCGCATCGCGAAGGCGGGCAGGCGCAGTTCATCGCCGCACCCGTGCCGGACGAAAGAGAAGGATTGCGGCTCGGCCCGCTGATCGAGTGGATGCGCGAGCGGCTGTCTAAAGAGCAGCCCATCCGCATGCTGGCGGACCGGGCGGGTATGAGTATGCGCACCTTCCAGCGCCGTTTCGAGGCTGCGACCGGTGACAGTGTCGGAGAATGGCTGGTTAAGGAACGGCTGAGGCTGTCACGTGATCTGCTGGAGAAGCAGGTTTCGGTTTCGCTCGACGATATCGCAGTCGCCTGCGGTTTCGGCACGCAGGCGACCTTGCGCCATCATTTTCGCAAGCGGCTGGGGACAAGCCCGGCTGCTTACAGGAAGATGTTCGCAGGCAAACTTACGGATGCGAGCCGTTGCGGTAGGGAAGTACGTTGATTTCCTGTTCACGGCGGCGTGCCTGAGCGATATCGAAGCTGTTCTGCATCCGCATGAGCGTATCCATCGAAAGGCCGAATGCCTTTTCGAAGCGTAACGCCATTTCGGAGGAAAGAGACGACCGTTCGTTGAGAAGAGCGGAAAGCGCCGGTCGCGTCACCCCGAGCGCCTTTGCGGCTTCGGTTACACTCAAGCCCAATTCCGCAAGCACTTCATGCTTGAGGAAATCCCCGGGATGCGCGGGGCTCTTCATTCGAATGCCAAATGTGTCCGCCATGGGGGTCTCCTAAAGCCGATGGGGAGATGAAACCATGAAAACGCATCTCGCGAAATCCTGGTTCGCGAGATGCGGTTGCGCACTTTCGGCGTTCTACTCCGCCGCCTGGCGTGCCATTGGGTTGTTGGGATGGCTTGTCCAGTTGGCGTAGTTGGGATCGACCGGGCGGCCGGTGCGTTTGTCGAGGGTGCCGGCGGGCAGGGCATCCATGGTGATGCAGTTTTCCACCGGACAGACGTTGACGCAGAGATTGCAGCCGACGCAATCCTCTTCCTTCACCTCGAAATGTCGGACGCCATCGACCATCGCCGTGATCGCCTGATGCGACGTGTCCTCGCAGGCGATGTGACAGCGGCCGCATTTGATGCAGGCATCCTGATCGATATGCGCCTTGGCGATATAGTTGAGGTTGAGATACTGCCAGTCGGTGACATTCTGCACCGCGCGGCCGGTGATGTCGTCCAGCGTCCGGTGGCCTTTCGTGTCCATCCAGGCGGAGAGGCCGGTGATCATTTCCTCGACGATCTTGAAGCCGTAGGTCATGGCTGCGGTGCAGACCTGTACATTGCCGGCGCCGAGCGCCAGGAATTCGGCGGCATCACGCCAGGTCGTTACACCGCCGATGCCGGAGATCGGCAGGCCGTAGGTTTCCGGATCGCGGGCGATCTCGGCCACCATGTTGAGCGCGATCGGCTTGACCGCCGGGCCGCAATAACCGCCATGCGATCCCTTGCCGTTGATCGACGGGTTGGGCGAAAAACTGTCGAGATCGACGGAGACGATCGAGGAGATCGTGTTGATCAGCGACACGGCATCGGTGCCGCCGCGTTTGGCGGCACGGGCGGGGTGCCGAATATCGGTGATGTTGGGCGTCAGCTTGGTGATGACCGGCATGCGGGTATATTGCTTGCACCAGCGGACGACCATTTCGATATATTCCGGCACCTGACCGACGGCGGAACCCATGCCGCGCTCCGACATGCCGTGCGGACAGCCGAAGTTCAGTTCGATACCGTCGACTTCGGTTTCTTCCACCAAAGGCAGGATCGCCTTCCAGGCTTCCTCCTCGCAGGGGACCATGATCGAGGCGACGATGGCCCTATCCGGCCAGTTCTTCTTCACCTGCTTCATCTCGACGAGATTGGTGTAGAGGTCGCGGTCGGTGATCAGCTCGATATTGTTCAAGCCCAGAAGCCTGCGGTCGGCGCCCCAGATCGCGCCGTAGCGCGGGCCGTTGACATTGACGACCGGCGGTCCCTGTTCGCCGAGCGTTTTCCAGACGACGCCGCCCCAGCCGGCCTTGAAGGCGCGCTCGACATTATAGGCCTTGTCTGTGGGCGGGGCCGAGGCGAGCCAGAAAGGGTTGGGGGATTTGATGCCGACGAAATTGTTGCGGATATCAGCCATGGTTCAGATCTCCCCTCAGGCCACTGCACTGGCTGGCTGAGCACCAGCGGCGAGCATGCGGTTGATGCTTTCGGCGGCGTCACGTCCTTGCGCTACGGCCGAGACGGTCAGGTCTTCGCCGCGGCCGATACAGTCGCCGCCCGCCCAGACGTTTTCCATTGAGGTGTGGCCGTCTGCATCGACCAAAATCTTGCCTTTGTCGAACTGCAGGGCTCCGAGGCCGGAGGCGGCAAAGGTCTGGCCGATCGCCTTGAAGATCTGGTCGGCGGCAATGATGCCGGTTTCGCCGGTGCCGGTAAGTTTTCCGTCCTTCATCGCGGTATATTCCACCTCGATGCCGGCGACCTTTCCTTCCTTGCCGATGATCGATTTCGGGGCCAGCCAGTGGCGGATGATGACGCCTTTCGAGGCCGCGAGATCCTGCTCGTATTCCGAGGCGTTCATGTTTTGCTTGCCGCGGCGATAACAGATCGTGACTTCCTCGGCGCCGAGCAGCTTTGCCTGGATCGCCACGTCGATGGCGGTCATGCCGCCGCCGATGACGACGATACGGCGGCCGACCGGGATCGTCGCCTTGTCCTTTGCCTGACGGAGCTTGGCGATGAAATCTATCGCATCTTCGACGCCAGCGAGATTTTCGCCGTCGCTGCCGAGGCCGTTGACGCCGGAAAGGCCCATGCCGAGGAAAACGGCATCATATTGGGCGGTCAGGTCGGAGAGCGAAAAATCGCGGCCGAGCGCCTTGCCGTGTTCGATGGTGATGCCGCCGATGGCGGTGACATAATCGACCTCGCGGCTCGCGAAATCATCGACCGCCTTGTAGGTGGCGATGCCGTATTCGTTGAGGCCGCCGGATTTTTCGCGGGCTTCGAGAATGGTCACGTCGTGGCCGTTGACCGCCAGACGGTGCGCGGCGGCAAGGCCTGCGGGGCCTGCGCCGACAACGGCGATCTTCTTGCCGCTCGGCGCCTTCCGCTCGAAGAACTGCCGGCCGGTTTCCATGGCGATGTCGGTCGCATAACGCTGCAGCCTGCCGATCTCGACGGGGCGATCCTCGGCCGTGTTGCGGACACAGGCCTCCTCGCACAGCGTTTCGGTGGGACAGACGCGGGCGCACATGCCGCCCAGAATGTTCTGGTCGAAGATGGTTTTTGCCGATCCGAGCGGGTTGCCAGTCGATATCTGCCGGATGAACATCGGGATATCGATGGCGGTGGGACAGGCCGTCATACACGGCGCGTCATAACAGAAATAACAGCGGTCTGATGCAACCAGCGCCTCATGTCTGTCGAGGCGCGGGTGAAGGTCGGAAAAATTCGATGCGTATTCCTTGGCCGAGAGCCTGCCGGCCTCGATCCCGCTTCCCAGTCGTTCCATCCGAGTTCCCTCATTATATGGTTATGGACAACTATTGGGCAGAGCGTAACATGGCTTAAAATTTTATCAAACGGTAAAATTTCCGGGGTGCCCGGTGCGATACGGAGCCATCCTGCCTTGCATTTCGCATGTCCGATCGCCGCGCTGCGGGGCGTATTCGGATCGCCGTTCAATGCCTCAGGGCAGAATGCCGCATTCAATTTCTATCCGAGTGAGTGGATCGTGCCGATCGGTACAAGTAGAGACAGAGGAGCTTTATCATGACCGCCTTGGTACCCCCATTCACGCACGAAACCGCATCGCAGAAGGTGCGCATGGCCGAAGATGGCTGGAATTCGAGAGATCCCGCCCGCGTTTCGCTCGTCTACACTCCCGACAGCAAATGGCGAAACCGCGCCGAATTCGTTTCGGGACGGGAGGAGATCGTCGAGTTTCTGACCCGCAAATGGGCCAAGGAGCTCGATTACCGCCTGATCAAGGAATTATGGGCCTTTGCCGATAATCGACTTGCTGTCCGTTTCGCTTACGAGTGGCATGACGACAGCGGAAACTGGTTCAGATCCTATGGCAACGAGAACTGGGAGTTCGATGCCGACGGTTTGATGCAAAGACGGTTTGCATGCATCAACGATCTGCCGATCAGGCAAGCCGAACGGAAATTCCATTGGCCCCTAGGCCGCCGTCCGGATGATCATCCGAGCCTTTCTGACCTCGGATTGTAGGCGGCAGGAACACGCTTGAGGACCGGATGCGGAAGACAGGATGTCATTCCGCGTCCGGCCAGAGCTTGCAGAAATTCGGAATCGGGAGGGCGACGCTCATCCGTATGGCCGACCGCACTCCAAACGGCTAGCATGCCTTGGTCTGATCACCTTTTCTGAGGCATGCGTGGCTGCGGCTTTCGTGACATGCATCAATAGGCGGAATTCGCTTCGGTTCTAGATACGGAGCCGTAGAGAAAAGCAATTGGAGTGACGAAATGGTTGAAACGTTCAGGGCGATGGTCATCGATACGGTCGACGGCAAGCCGGCCGCAGCCTTCAGGGAGGTTTCCGTCAATGAGCTGCCCGACAACGATGTCCTTGTCGAGATCGCGTATTCGACGCTGAACTACAAGGACGGGCTGGCCATCACGGGCAAAGGGCGCATCGCACGCCGTACGCCGCTTATCGCCGGCATCGATATTTCCGGAACGGTGATCGAGTCGCGGTCTGCGGAGTGGAAGCCCGGCGACAAGGTGATCCTCAACGGCTGGGGCCTTTCTGAAACCGAACCGGGTGCATATGGGCGGTATCAGCGGGTGAAGGCCGAATGGCTGATCCCGTTGCCGGAAGCGTTTTCGCTGCAGCAGGCAATGGCGATCGGCACGGCCGGCTACACGTCCGCGCTTTGCGTCGAGGCTCTGGAAAAATGGGGTGCGATCAAGCCGGGCGAAGGCGAGGTGCTGGTGACGGGGGCTGCCGGTGGCGTGGGTTCGGTGGCGGTCGCGTTGCTTTCCGCCCGGGGCTACAATGTCACGGCCTCAACCGGGCGGCCGGAGACCCATGATTATCTCAGATCTCTCGGCGCGACGAATTTCGTCGACAGGGCGGAGCTGCAAGCGAAGGGCGGGCCGCTGCAGAAGGAGCGCTGGACGGGCGGCGTCGACAGCGTCGGTTCCACAACGCTTGCCAATGCACTTGCGCAGACGGCAAGGGGCGGTGCGATTGCTGCATGTGGTCTTGCGGGCGGTGCAGACCTTCCGGCAACCGTGCTGCCGCATATCCTGCGCAGCGTCACGCTGATCGGGGTGGATTCGGTAATGGCGCCAAAGGAACAGCGGCTTGCAGCATGGAGCAGGCTGGCGCGTGACATGGACAAGACCAAGCTGGATGCGATCACCACTGTCGAGCCGATGACGAAACTGCCGGAACTGGCCCAGGCAATCGTCGACGGAAAGATCAGAGGCCGTGTCGTCATCGACGTGACGGCCTGACGCGCGTTGAGCGCCTGATATCCTGCGACCCTCGTAAAAGGTGGGGGTCGCAGCTTTAACGGTTGCCCTGTCCGCAAGGCTGCGGTCATCTGATTTTCGGCAAAAAGCGCGGCGAGGGGCGGTTGGTATGCCCCCACACCGCTTTTCGGACCTGGCTTCATCCGGTCAGGCCTCTTCGGCCCGCTTGTTTCTGGCCGAGATCTTATCCAGCGCCGTCTGATCGCAAGCTCTGCCCCAACCTCATCTTGACGCCATGATGTCCCGCGGTGACGACTCCGTCTCGTGGGTATATGCCAAGTTACTGAATTTACCCCTAAATCTGATAATTGAACGGGGTTTCCCGCTACGGTACATTGTTAGGATTGTTTTAACCATTCCGGATCGCCGTATGTTGGAAAGCAGCAAGCCTCGCCATTACCTTGCGCAGTTCTATGGGGCGAACGACAACCCGAAGGTTCGCTATCGCAAGACCAACCTAGCGGCGCTTGCGGTCTATCCGAATGGCGGAGTAAAATCCTTTTCCAGCCTGCAGGTGCGGATTGTCGGTATCTGCGAGACAGGTGCTCTCGTTCAGGCCGGCGCCGTGGAGTTTCTGCCCGACCACTTCTATCTCAGCCTCGGCAATAACGACTTGGTCTTCACCTGCGCCAAGCGGAATGTGATGAAGGACAAGATGGTCGTCACATTTTCCCGGCCGGAGGATACGTTCTTCATCAATGCCCTGGCCAAGGGCGGGTTGCCGCTGACGTCGCTGAAGCGGATGCGGGCCTCGACCGTCGTGCGGACCCGTACGGCGCGAAGCGGGCATAACGGCTGATTTTGCGATCCTCTGTCGGATCTGCATCTTTATGATCCGTCAACTGTGGATGTTAACGGCTTGTTAAGGGTCGTCGCCGGTGCGGGGCGAAGCTGGGTGTCGCAGCGTTTATTTTTGAGTGAGTCGCGCCCCAAATACATTTCAGAAGGTGACCATTATGATCGACGACGTTGCCGGCAAGCCGTCTGCCGCATTGCCCGAGTTTCCGATGCCCGAGGAAAACCTTGCGCAACCGCCACAGCCGCGTGCGCGCCTGGGTGATATCCCCGTCGAAGTCCAGGTCGTGATCGGCAGGGCGAAGATTTCCGTCGCTCAGCTCGCGGCGACAAAGCAGGGATCGTGGTTCAGGCTGGACCAGCGCTTCGGTGAACCGGTCGAAATCCAGGTCAACGGCAAGACGATCGGTTACGGCGAGATCGTGTCCGACGACCGGGACAATTTCGTCGGCATCCGCATGACATCCGTCGAGAGCCGTATATAAAACGTTGAAGGCCGGCCAATGGTGCTGCTTCCAATTGTCATCCTGCCTTCGAAATTAATATGAGTATTATCCTCACGTTTAATCTTTACTCTGATAGTCAACTTATCTAAGGTGCCGCTCACCGAAGGTTCCCGAGATGAGAATCGATCAGGCGAGGCGTGATGGCGAAGAAGCAGAAACGGAAGAACGGCGGCGCGAACGAGGCAGCGGCTGCGACCCAGCAGGCAAAACCGGATCGCGATGCGATCGATGTCCGCAGCTTTCTCTATGTCGGCGGGCGCGACTGTCAGGTTGCCCCCCTGCGCGCGATCGCAACCCGCCACGGCGCCGAACTGATCCACCACGATGGCGGTCTTCGCGAGGCTGTTTCCCGCATCGATACCGTTCTGCCCTCCGTCGACTGCGTCTTCTGCCCGATCGACTGTATCAGCCACGATGCGTGTCTGAGGGTGAAGACCGGCTGCAAGAAGTTCGGCGTCGCCTTCGTTCCGCTGCGCAACGGCTCCAAATCGAGCCTTGAACGTGCGCTCCAGACGATGAAGGAAAGAAGTGATGAGAGACGAGCGTCCTGACCCCAGCCTGTTTATCGGCCTGCACAAGCTGGCGGAGCAGAACGGGGAGGGGCTGGTGCCGGAGCTCTACGAGCTTCTGGTCAGTCGAGGCCGGGACGACCGGCACAATGACAATGTCATTCGTTTTCCGGCTCATGCAACCGTGAGCGCCACGACCGTTCCATCCTGGGAAGCGGGCAAGGTGCTGTCGTTCCGCCGGTAGTCCGGCCGCAGATATTCCCTGTCAGCTGCGGCGCCCGAAGAAGGCGCCGGCAGCGATCAGCAGCCAGCCGAACATCATCAGAGAACCGCCCATCGGTGCCGCGAACGGGAAAAGCCGGTCGCCGAGATAATGCCGCGCGACGAGATCGCCGGCAAAGACGATCGTGCCAAGGCCGAGGACGAGGGCTGCGAGCGTCGCTGTGCGGAATGTCGCGTGGCCGATGTAAAGCGCCAGCAGAACCGGTGCGTGGGCAAGGCACATGGTCGATGCGTTGCCGAGAAAATGCGTGTCGCCGCCATGACTTGCGGCGGCTGCGAGCGCCACGCCCGAAAGGCCCGTCAGCCCGCTCACGAGCAGAATCAACGGTCGCAGTTTTGCCAAGCTTTCCAAGAGCCTATTCCCTGTTCTGCATGTGATGGCCAAGCCGTTCTATGGGCGGCCAGATGATATCGCGAAGTTTTGGATTTTCGATCGTTTCGTCCAGTGCGCGCCTGAAGCACAGCAGCCACTCGTCGCGTTCGGCGGGGCCGATGCCCGCGCCGAAATGGCGGGAGCGCAGGCGCGGATGTCCGTATTTCTCGACATAGACGGGTGGGCCGCCGAGATAACCGGTCAGGTATTCGCGGAGTTTTTCTTCGCTGCTTTCGAGGCTCGGCGGATGGATTGCCCGGCAGTTCTTCGCCTCGGGTAGCGTATCCATCAGCTCGTAGAAACGTCTTGTCAGGGCGCGCACCGTCGCATCGCCGCCGATCGCCTCATAAAGTGTGATGGTTTCTCCCGCCATTGCGTCTTGCCCGTGTTGTCGTCATGCGGTGTTAACCGGGCAGACGGGGGCGGGCAAGTGGGCTGATGGCGCCGCCCCCATGCGGAAAGCGGCGGTCGATTGCGAGATCGCTCATAGCGGATGGCTCATCCGGGATCACTCATTGCGGATCACTCGGGGCCGGAATCGGTATCCTTGCTGTCTTTTGCGGGCAGCGAGCCGGTGCCGGGTGTCTTGTCGTGGTCCGTCAGATGGTCCTTGGCATGAGGGCCTGCTGCGGGATTTCGGCCCCTTCCGGCCTCAGCGCTTCCGCGTTCAACTGCTTCGCGCGCGTCCTTGTCCTTGACCATGGTCGCCTCCGTTCTGTTGTTCTTGGGAGGAAAACGGTTGCCGGGAGCGTCTGTTCCGTCGTCCGGCCAGCCGTCACGGCACAGGCCTTGAGACGTTTAGCGGATGTTGATCGATGAGATCTTGCGGCTGAAGATATCGAGGCTGCCGTCTTCCAGCACGCGGTAGCGCTCCTCGACGCGATCTCCAAAGCGACTGTAGAAGTCGTGCGTGAAGGTGGATCCCGCCGGCAACCTGCCAGACCGGCTTTTCGGTTGGCCACCGTAAGTGATGCTGCCTTTGATAGGAACGATACCGGGGCCGTAGTCCATCGCGCGGAGTTCGGGGTTGCCCGTGGAATTGCAGGCCGTGAGGATGAAGGCCGTAACGGCGACGACAAGCAGTCTTTTCATTGCGCAGAACCCTTCGATCAGCGTGAATTCCGCAGAGAGAAAACTCTGTAAGGCCAGTCTAATTCATGCCGCTGGGCAAAGGAAGAATAATAGACTTGCGACAGACCGTCGGAAAGGGCTGGAAGCGCAACTGGGTGGTGTCCTGACTGGAGGTCGAGATCAAACCGGCATTTACAGTTGCGCTTCCAAAGCTGACAGCCATGAAAGGTGGTTCTTTTCACGGCGCCAATATCAATGAAGGGGCATTCCCTGTCAGTTGACCGGGGACAGGAATGCAAATCCTTCGACACGATATTGACATCGCGGTTATAGCGAATGTTTGTCTCCGGATTATCCCTGAGAAAAGCCAGAATGGTATCTTGGTGTCGCACGGAAGCTCTCTGCGACATGCCGTTACAAAATTTCTGGTGCGCTGCAAAATTCGATCGGATAAATCGCTTTTATGGCAAGCTCTCCCAGTATTCTGATCGTTGACGATCACGCTCAAACCCGCGACGCGCTGAAGCTTTACCTGGAGAAGGTAGGTATGCGGGCTGTCGCCGTCGACGGCGGCAAGGAGATGGACCGGGTGCTGATGTCGGGTGCGTTCGACCTGGTAATCCTCGACGTCATGATGCCAGGCGAAGATGGGCTGGCCATTTGCCATCGACTGCGAGCCTCAAGCAAAATCCCGATCCTGATGCTGAGCGCACTCAACGAGGAAACTGACCGGATCATCGGGCTCGAGCTCGGTGCGGATGATTACCTCGCCAAGCCGTTCAATCCGCGCGAGGTTGTTGCCAGGATCAAGGCCATCTTGAGGCGTTACGAGCCGTCTGCCCCGTCCTTGGGTGGCGATCACGGAGGTCAGGTGCTTCGCTTCGGCAGCTGGTCCCTGCAGATAGACCGGCGCTGCCTGGTTGACGACAATGGCGTCGAGACGCCGCTTACCGTTGCCGACTTTCAGCTGCTGATGGCGTTTCTGGAGCGGCCGAGGGTCATCCTGTCGCGAGAAAGGCTGCTTGAGCTGACATCCGCACGCAGCGCCGGTCCATTCGATCGCGCCATAGACAATCAGGTCAGCCGTTTGCGAAGAAAGATAGAACAGAGTAAGGATCGTCCGGAACTCATCATTACTGTGCGCGGCGGCGGATATTGCCTTGTCGCGGATGTGACCAGAGCCTGACACATGAAAATCGGCGTCCCTCAAAGTGTTCGAGGACAGCTCATCCTGTTGCTCCTTGGCTGCTTGCTTGTGGCGCAGATGCTCAGCATTTCGTATTTCCTGCATGACAAAAACAGGCAGCTTCTCGATTATCGCGCCTTCGACGCAGTCGAACGACTGCTCACGACCGCAAAGCTTCTGAAAACCCTGCCGACGACCGACTGGGACATGATCCTGAAGACGCCGTCGGAATGGGGGATGCAATTCACGATTTCCCAAGCGGCTCCGCAGGTGAGGGACGAGCTGCAGCTATCCGGCGATCTCGCCATCTTGCTGAAAAACAAGTTCGGCCTTTCTCTCGGGAATGGCTTCATCCTTGCGGCCGCGGAAAGCGGTAAACGGTCCCAGATGACGGACCATGCGGAGAAACCGGGCCGTCGCCTGGTGCTTTTGGCCTCGATCATGCTCGACGACGGGCGATGGCTGACCGCGCGCGATGTGCTGCGTTTGCCGAAACCATGGACCTGGCAGCTTCTGGCGACTTTTTTTGCAACCGTCTCGATTGTCGTCGCGGTTGTCTGGATCATCGTCGCAAAGATAACGACACCGCTTCTTCATCTGTCGAATGCTGCCGACAATCTGGGCCGAAGCAAGAAACTGGAGCCTATTTCTTCCTCCGGTCCTTCCGAGCTGAGGAAACTTACGCATGCATTCAATGACATGGCGGAGCGCCTCACCAGATTGCTCAATGAGCGCGCCAGAATGCTTGCAGCGATCGGGCACGATCTGAAGTCTCCGATAACGGCCATGCGGCTAAGAATAGAGCTTCTCGAGGACGGCGATTCAAAGGACCGGCTCGGCGTTTGCCTCGACGAAATCCAGGAACTGGTGGATGGCGCGCTCTCGCTGTCGCGCGGTAACGATACGACGGAACCGGAAGTCGTGTTCAAGCTCGAAGACCTGATGGACGAACTGGTGGGTGATCTGAGTGTCGCAGGAGGCGATATAACCCTGGTCAACCCGCATCGCTTCTTCATCTATGGGCGTCGGGCCGCGTTAAAACGGGCGCTGCGCAACGTCGTGGAGAACGCCCTGCGATATGGCCACCGGGCGCGGATATTCATTCGCCCGGCGATGGCGGATGTCTGCCTCCTGATCGATGACGATGGTCCGGGTGTTCCCGAGGCCGATCGGACCCGTATCTTCAATCCGTTCGTTCGGCTTGAGGAATCACGCAGCAGGGATACGGGCGGAAGCGGCCTTGGTCTGTCTCTCGCCAAGTCGATCATTGACGCGCACCAGGGGAAGAT
The DNA here is from genome assembly GCA_900469445.1 of Hyphomicrobiales bacterium. Taxonomy (GTDB): domain Bacteria; phylum Pseudomonadota; class Alphaproteobacteria; order Rhizobiales; family Rhizobiaceae; genus Neorhizobium. Next base: position 389,833 of record UBXM01000001.1, on the reverse strand, counting down.
CCGCTACGAAGAGGCCGATTCGGGAGGAGCCCGTGCGGTGATCATCCTGCCGCGGCTGCTGGATCATGCCGACGCGGCCTGAAATCCTGCCTTTGCGGCGGCTCCGCGACGTTGCCAACCCTTTGTAATCAGGAATGCTCGTGGCCAGCGACCGCTCGAATCGGGTGGTCGTGACAGGATCGAGGTGAGCGCGCGCGATCTTCTGCTTTGTCGCAGAAGCGTGGCCGTCTCCGGCATCGGATACCGTTTGATTACCATTAAATTACGTACGGTTACAAACCGATGCCCATACGCAACATCCGCTGATGCCGCATCTCCTTCTTTCAATGCCGGCGGGAGGTCACGCTTCCGTCGCGTGGCGGGCCTTCGTATTCCTCTCACACCGAACATGCCTTCGGTTTTTTTAATTTGGTGGATATGGCTCTTGGCCGCGTTCCATCGTCTGAATGGAGATCATAATGAACATCAAGAGCCTTCTTCTCGGCTCCGCTGCAGCTCTCGCAGCAGTATCCGGCGCGCAGGCTGCCGATGCGATCGTCGCGGCAGAGCCCGAGCCGATGGAATATGTCCGCGTTTGTGACGCCTTCGGCACCGGCTACTTCTACATCCCGGGCACCGAAACCTGCCTCAAGATCGGCGGTTATGTCCGCGTTCAGCTCGATGGCCGCAGCGACGATGAACTGTCCGGTGATGAAGCTGGTTACCGCACCAACACCCGCGCCCAGCTGCGTCTCGACGCAAAGTCCGACACCGAATTCGGTGCACTGGCTTCGCGCATCACGCTTCGCGCCAACAACAATGACGACTCGAGCGACTTTGCTCTGAACGAAACCTACATCGAGCTCGGCGGCTTCCGCGTCGGTTACTTCTACAACTACTTCGACAACGGTCTTCCGGGCGAAACCGTTCTGGCCGACGACGCTCCGTTCAACAACGGCGGCTTCGGTGGCGACACGCTGAACAACTCCATCCGTTACACCTATGACGGCGGTGCTTTCTCGGTTTACGGTCAGGTTGACGCCTTCGATTCGCAGGATGGCTGGAAGGACGACGTTCGTGGCACCGGTCACGGCCAGGACGAAATCGGCATCAACGGCGTCATCACCGGCAAGTTCGGTGGCGTAACGCTCGACTTCTTCGCTGGTTACGATTTCGACCGCGAAAATGCAGCTCTCGCTTCCACGCTGTCGGCTGACATCGGCCCGGGCTCGCTCGGCATCTTCGCTGCCTACGCATTCGGCGAAAACCGCTACTTCGACGCTTCCGAGTGGACGGTTGGTGCGGAATACGCAATCAAGGTTACCGACAAGTTCTCGATCGCACCGGGCGCCCAGTACTGGGATAACATCACGATCGACAACGACGGCGACTTCGACGGTGGTGACGCATGGCGCGTTGGCCTGACGGCTGACTACGCAATCACCCAGAACCTCGCTGCCAAGGCGACCGTCAACTACACCGACGTCGACAACGGCGCGCGTTCTGCCGACAAGTGGGACGGTTTCCTGCGTCTGCAGCGCTCGTTCTAATTCGAACGACATTACGCCAAACGAAAGCCCGGAGCGATCCGGGCTTTTTTTGTATCAGGACGCCTGTCGTCAACACGCGCCTATCCATAGGCGTGGCCGGTGCTTACGGCGAACCGCCGCTGCCCGACGATTTCAGGTGTTTCTAGCCCGCGTCCTGATCCAGATGCGCCGTTTCTGTCCCGCGAATTCTCAAGCTTTCTTCGATGAGCCGCAGTGATTTGAAGGCGATAAACGACGTAGTGCGTTCTTCCTCCCTCTCGCGCGCCAGCTTCGCGTGCAGGTATATGAGCACGGCTTCAAGTCTTTCATTGGTGATGTCATGGCAGTCGGCCAGCCGCTGCGCCAAGTCAGTGAGCATTGTCCCCTCCCGATTTTCCCCAAGTCTATTTAAGCATAGAAGTCTAGTTTAGGGGAGTTGTTTCGATTCGGAAGCAAAATAAGGTTTACGCTCAATTACAATGGTGTCGATTCTTCTTGTTCTGAAGCATGAATCGTAATGTAGACTTAAGGTTGCACTATGCGTGCCTGCGGGCTGTCGAACAGATAGGCGGGAGTAGCTGGGAATACGATGACATCGATGACGATCGGTTTTTGACGGCCGAGACAGGCCGCCTTCCGGTCGGGCAATCATCATCTTGCGATCGATGTTGCAGGCCGATTTTAGTGTCATCTCAATTGGGAGGGGCGTCGCCTCATCGCTTCGGGCTGATGGTGACAATCGCCGCTGCGCCTACCTGGACAAGAGAATATTCGAGCGGATCTCGGATCCACCAGGCGGTTGTATTGTCCGTCGCGTCGTTTCTGTCGAGTTTGTCTGGTGTGCCAAGCCGCTCCGACAGGCCGTCCAGCAAGCCGACGGATTTCTTCGTCGAATACAAGCATGTCCGATATTGGTTTTGATCTTTGGTGGCCCAGAACGACAAGGACTCTGGTCTTCCGTTCTTCTCGCGCCGCCAGCCGACGATTTCCATCGTTGCGATATTCTGGCCGAAGAAATGGGTGCGCCATTCCTCTATTTCCGCATCGGTCAGCCGCTGCCAGCCAAGCTCTTCGCCTTTTCCCTGCGCGGCTTGAACGGTTTGCGATTCACAGATCGTTAAAAGGCGGTCAACCGTCATGTCGATCGGCGCCGCGACGGTTGGGGCGGCATTTAGAACGGCAGCGCAGAAGCCGCTGGCAATCGTTATTTCGAGGTATCGGCACAAGCCTGAGCGCTTTGTCTTTATCATTTCGTCTTCTATGGCTGAAAATATCACGAAACTCCGGCTCGAAAGCCCAGGAGGTCCGACAGGGCAATATATCCGGCAAATAGTGCCGTTTAACAAATAAATCAGAGGCTTAAATGGCGCACCCGACAGGATTCGAACCTGTGACCTTTGGAATCGGAATTGGGATATATTGGTCTTAAGTCATTCAAATTCAATTGGTATTTCGATCGAAGTGCTAAGGTTGTGCTAGGGCTGGAATTTTTTCAGCGCTATTTTGTTGGCCGCATTCTCGAAGATGCGTTAAAAGCTTCGTGGATATAATTTCATAAGCGGACTCAGGGTGCGTCACATCTACGGCATAGCGTTTCCGATAAATGTACCAGAACTTGTGGAGGTCGCGTTTCGAAAGGCGACTTTTTCCTAGAGAAAATTCTGATGTGAAATCACCAGGCTGCTCACACACGATACATGCATTCATATAATCTGAACGTCCAAATACGTACACTGGCTTTTCGTGAAGCAGTGCTTCTGCTCCTACACCCGAATTTACGACACAGACCGCTTCAGAATTCGCGATTAAGTGATGGATGTCACCATCTACAACATAGACGTGATCCTGCGTTTCAAGGGTGGTCAACAGCGAAGTGATCTCTAGGGCTTTGCACAGGGGGTGGCGTTTTACTACAACCGCGAGGCCATGATCACGCGCTACGCGCGTCACCTCTTCAAGCATTTGAGTCGGACTTTGATAGGCCAGTGCGCTTACAGCATCGCCTGGAAGCTGCAAAGCTACGAAAATAAAACGATCCGGCAACGGCTCACCCTTTGTGGGCTGCGCATATTTGGTGACGCCTGGGCCGATGATCGATGCTTGTTCCGAACGAAAGAATAAATCCGAAACGCTTTCATCGAGTTCGTTTGATCCGCTCCTATCAACGGGTGACGCTGAAAAACTGGACCAACCTGCATAGCCACGATTGTCAAAACTAAATAGGGAAGGTCGGTCAGTCTCTTTGAAGTGGAGGCCGTAAGTGCCATTCGAAACAGTGTGGTATGAGACGAATGGCACTGGAAGATCGACTATACCGTGTGTTCTGATCCTCGATGCGATTTGGTACTGTATCCCATTCGTTTCGAAAGCTTGTGTAATTGCTCTGAGTACAAATCTGATGTCAGACCTGAAGGTTGGGTAGTCTACTTTATTTGAACGGAACGCAGCCGCGGGAACGATGAAAACCGGGAGAGTTTTGTCCAACTTCGAAACGCCGAGCGCACGATTGGCCATATGATTTCGGGCTGCTTCGACTACATGTTCGAAGCCGAAAATCTCTTTCCTAATTTCTTTAAGTTGGTTGCGGAGGCGTGTAGCACGCCTAGTTTTGCTCACGAACTCATGGTTTAGAAACTGTTCTGCCCCATCGATATCAAATTGCGTCATTTTGGCAATCACGACATCTGCAAGATGTTTCCGTGACAGTCGCCGGCTCGCTTCGATACGCGAGATGTCCACCGCCAGACGGTTGATTGCCGCAGCGAAAAAATCTTCTCGGTTGGCTGCCTCGGCGGATGCGGCAATCGCAATAATGAATTTTAAGTCGATATGCTCGGGGGCGCCTTGGAAAAAGTCGAGGCCATCTTCGGCGAGCCGCTCGTGATCACGGAGTTGATGATAGATGCTGCGACGTGCGAGGGCCAAATATCTAGGAGTAGCGCCAGACAAATTGTTGCCATCTTGTAAACACTGCAAGGCTTTCTCGAATTCTCCAGCCCGCCTGAGAACCGCAGCTTTAAGTAGCATCGAAGGGCCCTGAGAAAGTCGACCACTTGCTGCGATCTCGTCAAGCCTCTTGGCCCGACCAGTGTTGACAACTTTCGCAATATACGAGCCGACTATCCATAAGGGGAGACTTGCTTTTCTCAGGCGCTGCGCGAGCAAGGCTTCAGCTGTTTGGAATTCATGAGCGCTCGTCTCTACCAGGAAGCGGCCCTCGAAGATAAGGCGCGACAGTCTGGATTCTGCCCGCCCGGGTAGTAAGGCAGCTGCTAGCTTGAGACTAAGGCGAATTGTGCCTAAATTCTTACGCCTGCGTATGCGTTTCTCAATATACCTGATCATATGTTCTCAAATATTCGTACCGACGCCGGTGCAAAGGAAGAAGCACGTGGATCGAAAGTTTTAGGAGGGCGGGAATGTTTTAGCGCCGGTCGGCTCAAGTGTCACGCCCGTCGCCGCGCAACGATTGCAGAAAGTATTTTGCACGGATCAAATAACTGTGTGTGAGAGAGCCCGCAGCAGCGGGCTTGGTCGGGACTTCGTCTAGAGCGGATAGCAGGGTCTGCCGGACGCTCTCGCACCTCGTCCTATCCGCTACGACCTCAGTTTTTCTTCGTGTGATTTCGACCATAGGAGCAGCGATAATTTCCAGGCTGGAATTTTGCTTCCGTCGCTCCAGTTCATCAACGCTCTTTTGGATATCTGTAAACGGAATGCCTCGTAACGAGGATGCGGTGTACTTCCACCAGCCGAACGTGAGTAGCCATTCTATCGTCGAGGGCGAAAACCGGTATTTCTTGATAGTCGCGGGTACGCCTGCAACAACTGCGTAAGGAGGGACGTTTTTGGTGACTACCGATCCAGCGGCTATAACGGCACCGGTCGAAATTTTCACTCCTTTGAGTATAATTGCATTCGCGCCGATCCAAACATCGTGGCCGATAGTTGCTTTATCCGTGACAGGGAAATCAGGGCTGGATGACGGCGCGCTGTGTTGTTCGAACCAGAATGCTTCACCGCGCTGAAATGGATGAGTGGACATCCATTCGATGGGGTGTTCCCCGTCAGCGATACGCACGCCAGGGCCAATAGAACAATAGCGCCCCACAGCAGAGATGCCGCCCAGTCGCCCCCCCTTCCGCGTGTAACTATATGCGCCTATGATGCCGTTCATAGCGAGGTCGCCCTCCAACCTGGCCGGTGATTCCACGAAGACCTTTGTTTTATTGTTGATGGACGAGCTTGCCTTGACACTCACGCCGACATCAGTTAGCCGACCTTCTTGTTGGTTTGGCAACCTTCTACTCCTGTAACTAGCGGTGTCTAGTTGTTTGATATTCTCTGAGGTGGTGATCTGAACAACGAGAAAATGGATCCTTCTCTCAGTGCGCTCGCACGAAACCTCTCGCTGGCGAAAGGCCCTAATCGCGAGCTCGATGCGGCGCTTGCGGGAATATTTGGTTATCACCAAATCATCGGATCTGGAAAGAAATCCCAGTGGAGATATCCTGGGGGACAAGTCGGGCCGCTGCCGAAATTCACTCAACTCCTCCATGCGGCTGAACTAATCGTCCGTTCACTGGGTTCTGATGTTGCTTATGCTGTGACATGGCAAAACGGGATCGCGACTGCTGTTGTTTCTGAGGCACGTCCCGTACGCGCCAATACCCCCTCTAATGCGTTATGTCTGGCGGCTTTGATGTGGAAACTTCGTGAGTCTCGAAATATTCAATAGCGAGACAATCACCTTCTCGCGTGAAGCGCAGCTATACATAGAGCAACTGCCGGATTAGCTGCTTCGAAGTAATCTCCGCCGTTGATGCAAGCACTTCCTTTGCTTTCTTCTCCCCCGAGGCCCCAGTCGGCTCCAGGCAGAGCTACCTCAACAAGATTTAGCGCAGCAGTGGTTAACTCTGTGAAACGAGGGAGTTGCCCGGTCTTCCCGTCAGGGCTTCTCCACTCCTCATTACCGCCGTTGTCGGCGCTGAGCTTTTTAAATCCCCAGTAAAGCGCAACAGCCACATCTAGTTCCCGATCGGGAGCCTTCAAGTTTTGTAAAGAGCTAATTAGATCATCAGTCTGCATCGCTAGCTTGTTTTCCTATGAAAACCTTCGTGGAACTTGAAGTAGCCCCTGTAAGGCGATCCACTGGATCGGAATCAGTGATCCTATCAAGGAAGCGGAACTTTAAATCTGGTTTGCTTCGACACCCGTCTCTTTATCGGTCCTAGTGAAAGCTCCGCGATCCGTTTTTTAAGGTTCTTGTTTTCGGGCAACAATTCTCCGGCAATGCGAATGTGTTTTCGAGCCTCAGCAATCTGATTTGCAAGATCGAATGCCTCAGCCGCAGATCTATGACTTTCTGCGTCGCCTGGGGTGTGAATAGCCAACTCTGCAAAGAGTGAGGCTGCCTCAGCATAGGCCCCATTATGGTAAGCCTGCCTAGCTTTTTTTTTCAAGCTTCCTTGCTCCTGGGTGAGAGCAACGTTGGCTTTCGCATCCTCAGTCGGCCTTACACCTGTCGCCGGAGCAGAGGCGCCACTAGAGGCGCTTTCCGGACTAACAACGAGGGCATTATTGACCTTAGTCGCGGGCGTTGGTGGCTGAAGCATCCATTTGCTTTTTTTTGCGCGTGAGATGGCTTCAGCCCCGCCAAACGTGGCATACAATATGCTGTCCAGCGAAGCTTGGCGCGGCGGAGGCCCAAACAGAACAGGTTCGTCAGTCAGCAGCCGGATACTGGAGTAACGGATTTCACGCGCTGCAAGAAACTTGCTGGATCCATTATCCACCTCAACATATTCGGTCTTTCCGAACGAATAGAAGCTGGTAAGCAAATAATGAAGGAACCGAAAAACCTTCTCTTCGTCTAGAGAGGGATTTTCAATTTTTGTCACGGCGTCGTCGATCGAATTTGCTCGTTGTGCAAGCCCGGTTGCAGCATAAAAGCTTTCCCCGCAAGCAACGACTGGCTTTCCAAAAGCCAAAGAGAGGAGCCCAACGCCGGAATTCAGAAGAAGTACTGAATCGCACAAATCGAGCATATCATGGACATGTGCGTCATCAGGCACAAAAACAACCCCAGGGATGTTAGGCCTGATTGTTTCTGCGGGATGTTTTTTACACAGAACAACCCATTCAGCCGGGTCAAGACGCGACGCCACAGCAGAGACCCAGAAATAGAAGTTCTCGTAAGGCCCGACGGGTCCTCCGAAGTATCGTGTAACAGTGTCAGACGGTCGCTGGAGCGGAACGAAAAGCACCTTCCTATGACCGACACCGAATCTAGCTTTCCAATACGAAGATGACTTCGGCGCACCGTTTACTTCTAATGTCTCCGCAGAGGCCCTCATCGCTTGGAGGTATGACGCGACATCACGCTTCGCATGCTCAGAGATAGGGTGATCCCAATGCTCTGCGTCATAACTCGAGCTGGACGAATTGAAGCCATTTGGATCGAAAAACCAGGAATGAGGCAAGGCACCGCGATCGTGGACCCAATAGGGAATGCCTTCACGCTTCACCCAATTATACAGCGAGAGACGATGCTCGTTTCCATACGGGTTCAGAAAAAGGATATGAGTAAAGCCATTCTTGAAGAATGTTTTCCCCATCATCTCACTGTTTTTGAAACTGCTCTCGTCTATCACCTCAAATGCACCAAGCAATGGTAACACCTGTCGTAGCGAGTTGTGTGCATTGCCGTTTGGTCTGCACAAGACCATTGTTTTTCGATTTGAAGACTTGTCCTGCAGAGGCGCTGGCTGAGAACCTTTGGTTTCGAACGCTTTGATCATCTGCGTCATAAGGGCGAAGTTGCGATCGGTTTGGCGGTATGAGGCTGCTGGCACGGCCGTGAGCGCCGAAGCCACTTCCCTTCGCGGATGCCAAAGGTGAACCATGTAGATGCCGCGAAAAAAGACCTCATATCCGTAAAGTGAGAGGTAACTTCGAAATCCGACGAAATCTTGTAGCTGGTTTGTTTTGGTATTCCGATAGAAATCCAACGGACGTACGCCTACCGGACGGTAGCTAGTCAGCCGTAGTTTAACTTCGAAGTCCTCTGCGCCGTGACCATGAAACTCAGCATTCGTTCCGCCTATTGACAAGTAGAGGTTTCGGCTCACAACTATCGTTGAGCCAGAATATGCCATGTTGAGCAAAAATTGACTGTTTCCACGGATGAGGTGGTACTGAAAGAGAGCATCTGCCTTGCTTTCGGAGTTCGCCTCATGGAGTTCACTATACTCCTGAACGCCCTCGTAAGTGAGAAACGCGATTGGGATGGAAAAGAAGTCGTAGCTGTGGCCAATGTCTCTAGCCTCAGCTTCGTCATGTATACGCCGATACATCTCTTGCGAGCATAAAACGTCGACATCGTTGAACATAATTGTGGAATGTCGGGCGTGTTCCGCCCCAACGTTTCTCGCTATGCCAGCGCTAAACGGTGCATGTGACGCGGGCACGTATACATACCTCGCGTGGGCGTACCGAGAGGTGATGGACTTTACGATTGTCGCCTCTTCCACTGCGCTACCGTAGTCGACTACGACCACTTCAAAAAGATCTGCCGGAACCGATTGCAGCAATTTCTCTAAGCGAATTGGGCCGTCAAATAGGGTATTGCCGAAACGCAGGGGTACGATAAGCGATATCACGATATGCCTCAAATTTCTTCAATTTAGTTTCGTCTAGCGCAACCATGGCGATGTAATCAACCGTCAGTTAACACGGATTGAACAACTTTCTTGGGGAATCTAATTTCAGGTTGCTTCCAATATTTCTAAGCATCCGAAAATATTATCAAAAGGTAGCTGTGAGACTTGCTCAAACGGCCTCAGCCACCATTCTGTGTCTAGAAGCCGAGTAATGATGTCTTGATCGAATCTGTAGCGGATCAACCTTGCAGGTGAGCCACCCACGATTGCATAGGGGGGAACATCCTTGGTAACGACAGCATTAGCTGCGACCACCGCGCCATGTCCTATGGTCACACCCTCCACGACGACGACTTGAGCACCCAGCCAAACATCGGAACCAATAGTGGTTTGCGCATGGGATCTCCACTTAAGGCTTCGCGGCGTAGAGTAGGCGGGTAGCTTGGGAAACAGCACATCATTATACTGGAAGCTATGCGTCGATAAGAAACTCGTCGGATGTTGAGCCACGCCGACCTCACATCCACGTGCGATGGAGCAATATCTGCCCACGACAACATTGGGGTAGAGAATCGACCTGAAATTGAGAAATAAGAATGCGCCAACGCTGCTATTACGATGGATCTCGGACCCTGGTGCTAGGTGGACCGGGTGTTCGACTAATTCGGGCGATTTTATCAAAGCTGACGCCGCAATTGATGAGAAACTGCTCTGGTCCAAATAATCTCTCACTTCGTCTGTTTCAAATGAGTTGATATTTGCAATGCGTTCGGCACCGACTGTCTTTTCTGACGATATCTCAACATCGTCATCCTTGAAAAGGATGGAAATACCGAGCCTGACGAAGAACCTGTAGGCTGGTTCGTCGGCTGCTTACAGCATTGGTCATTAGGGCTGGACAGGGATGACGTCATGTGGTCATCGTTTGGCTGCGGTCAAGCGCGGGGATTCGTCACACGGCCTAAATGGGCCCTGGGGATCATCTGTCAGGCTCGATACTTTCTTGTACTGGGTTGGCAGGGTCACGCATTAAATGATTGATTAGAGATTTGATAACCATGATTGATGCTTTGGGGCTCGTTCCTTCGCCTCTGTTTGGTTCCTTTTCTTTACGCTATTCATCTTCGGAACATCGTAAGCCAAGCACCATTGTGGGTGGCTACGGTGAACGAATGTCAGTGGATTATAGTGCCCCACAATGCAGTCAAAATCACTTCCAGATTCTGCCATTCATCGCGTAGCGGTCCCTGCAATGGGGGCAGTTTTCGTTATCATAGCTTGGGAGCTTATCGTTTGCTACGGAAAGGTGCCGACGTACATTCTCCCTGCTCCGGCGGTTGTGGCGAGTGCCCTAATATCCAATTGGGGCGACTTGGCATCAGCGCTTCTAAACACCGCGAGAACAGCAATCTTTGCGCTAACGCTGTCGGTCGTTGGGGGCGTGGCTGTCGCCGTTATCTTGGCACAAAGTAGATTGATTGAGCTATTCATTGCGCCGATTACCGTTTTCATTCAGGTTATGCCGATCGTGGCGGTCGCGCCGCTCATTCTGATATACGCACCCGATCAGAGCTCCGCGCAACTTGCCTGTGCTTTTGTCGTGACATTTTTCCCAATCATGATGAATACCCTACAAGGTCTGAAAGATGTTGATCGAGATCGGGCCGACACCGTGCGCCTCTATACAAATTCTCGTTGGAAGATGTTGGTTCTTCTCCAAATGCCATCCGCCATGCCAGGTTTTTTTGCGGGCTTGAAGATCGGCGGCGGTCTGGCTCTGGTTGGTGCTGTCGTTGCTGAATTTGCGGCAGGCTCCGCCGGAGCAAATGCCGGTTTGGCGTTCCGACTTCTCGAGGCGCAAAATAAACTGAACACGCCGCGATTATTCGCTGCGCTAGTTCTTCTGGCTTTGCTCGGTGCCGCAATCTTCCTAACGATATCGGCAATCGATAGGATCGCCCTGCGACACTGGTATGCTGCTAGGGCGGCGACTGGATAGTCTATTCGCGCGCCAACCTTAAAACCTCATATTCCGTACATTATCTGACGTTCCGGCTTCTGTGGCGCATGAGGCCTTGTGACTGCAGAGCAATTTCCAATGACGACACGGTGCTCGCCCTTCCAGTTTATAGGCAACATAACGTACGGCACGGAAACGCCGTTTTTTATGAGGTTCTGATGAAACAAGCGCGGGTTTTGACGGATGCGGAATTCAAGCGGCTGCTGGCCGTGGTGGCGCAATCAAAGTATGGCGGTCGCAATCGGCTGGCGCTGATGCTGTCGCATCTGGCCGGATTGCGGGTCGGCGAGATTGCCGCACTTGTCGTCCGCGACGTGATCGACGCTGACGGCAAGGTGCGAGAACAATTGCGGTTGAGTGCGGAGATCACCAAGGGAGGCCATGCCCGTGTGGTTTTTTTAAATGAGAAGCTGCGCCGTGAGATTGAGCGATATGCCGGCGACCAACTTTGCGATCGGTCGACAAGCGATCCGTTGCTGCTGACGCAGAAGTGCGCGGCGTTCTCCGCGAATACGCTTTGCCAGCTTTTAGGCCAGCTTTACCGGAGTGCCGGTCTCGACGGAGCAACTTCGCATAGCGGCCGGCGGTGGTTTATCACTCGCCTTGCCCATTCCGGCGTCAGCCCGAAAGTCATCATGACCCTGGCCGGTCACAAAAACCTAACTACGACGCAGCGTTATATCGACGTGCGCGATGAAATGATGAAGGCGGCAGTTGATCTCCTTTAAAATCGACAAAAGTCAGATTTTTTTTGTTCCGCTCTTGGAATCGGCCAATAGATCGTTCCTTTTAAAGGAACACCCTGCTGTTAACCATTTTTAAACTATTGCATTGACTTAAACTAAGCCTCGATGTACTCGTTCGCCCACATTCTGGCACCGGGCCTACGCCGCTCGGTGAGCTTGTTCGCAGGAGCAAGTTAGTCAAAAGGGGCGGCTTCAAGCCCCGATAAATCGCTGTCTCCCCTCTGGGAATATTCAAACGAGTTGCGTCGGGTGAATGAGGCAGTGCAGTGCAGATGGGGCCTGATAACAAGGGCGAGGTTCTGAATAAAAAACAGTGGACCACTTAGGTGTGGAGCTGACCCAAGCAAAGGGCGATCTCTTTCGAGGTTGGAACCGGCAGGCTGGAGCCGCCATCAACAAGAGCCTTCCGGAATGTGGCTCACCTTACCCCGAATTGGCCCTGTTAAGGCCGGCGCGGGGCGGTGAGCTGCTGTGCCTATAGGAAAATGTGCCCCGGCTCACCTTTCAACTCCGAAAGGTGTCTCATGTCTTCGACGAAAGCCCCCGCATCCTTCACCTCTGTCGACACCGTAGCTACCGCTTACAACAGTGCTACTGAACTCGACGTAAGTAATGTCACCGTCGACGTGCCGGACATTGGCATCGATCCCGGTGCGACAGATGCCGACAAGTGGTGCAATGCTACGCACCTCGCCGGTAGTGATGCAGCCACGATGGCAATGCGTAGCGACCATTTCCAGCGAAAATTCTATTCGATGATCTTCATCGACTCGGTGCTGCACACCCCCGAATTCTACAAGACGAAACTCAAAGAAAAGAAGTTTGGCATTCCCAAGAATGAGGATGTCCTTACCCTCGCTGTCGCCTACCATATGGCTCTCGATGTCGCCCACACCGATGCGGCGGTTAGATCCAATAATTCAAAGGCGTTGAACCGCACAGTCAGCAGCTTGCGGCAGCTTCGAGCTCTCGCCCCGCGCCATGAAAGCGGCAAGCTCGCGGTCACCTTCGATCCGGAGGGCGTTGCCGGCCTGATGAAGATCATCGCGGATAACGGCGGCACTTCCAAACTGGAAGCGGAATACCTCAAGTCGAAGAAGGACAAGACGCAAGCGAATCTCATTCCACTTGACCCCGAAGATTTGGCAGCACTTCGCTTGGAACGGTTTGCAGCTACTTCATCCGGTGGCAACGAGCTAGTGCTCGGACTGGCACGCCGGCAGAACGATCAGGTCCAGATTGTCGAGGAGCTCCGGCTTACAGCGGCAATGAAGAGCGCGCTCGCGGCGCAATTTTCATTCCCAAACGAGAATGTCGAGTTTCTCGCGGAGCTGCTCGCCGTAAGTCAGTCCGTTATAGAACAGCGCACCGATCTGCTCGCCAATCGTTTTGATGACCCTGCTGACAAGTCAGCGCCTCGACGATTTGCCCACCGCCACTACGTCTTCAACCCTGACGGCTCCATCACCGTTGGACCTATCAGTCTCGTTGACGCTGGGACCATTATCCTAGTCCAGCCGAAAATCAATTTGCTTGGCAAGCCCGTCGAGGGCCATGTCGAGTTCCGTACTCAGCAGGTCCATTCGGTAGCCACAAACCTTGCCGATGGCCGAGTCGACGCCTTTGACATAACTGTAGAAGATCCGACTAACACGCAGTTCGGCAAGGCCCGCCTGGTGCTGTCGTCGCAAGCAGCCGTGCGGGACGGAGATGGCAAATCACCCGTCTTGAGCTTGCTAATACAGCAGGTCTACTCACGTTCAGGCGTTCTGCCGTTGGCACTCGGCACATTCTCAGTCGAACATAAGCTGGAAAACCTCGATGCCCTTCGGACCATGAAGGATATCGCGGATGCCTGCGGCGACGCGATCAAGAATACTAAACCGGTGCAGATCGGTGCCGAAGGCGGAGCAGTCACCTTCTCGGTCGGGAGAACAGAGAAGTCGATAACGCACAAAGCGGCGCCCCGGTCGTTCGACCTCAACGTTAGGGCCGATGATTTCGCTGCCGCGACGAAGGCTCTCGCCTGCGTCGAAGATAAGATCATGGCGATTGATCTCGGCCTTCACTCACAGATGCTGGTGATCGTTTTGCAGACGAAACACGCGACGTACTCGATCCACGTCCCTGCCCAGCGCACCGACGGCCAACGTTCCAACCGGTTCATGCAGAAGCTTGAGCCACACGTATGGCCGGACCTCCCTGCCGTCATCGATGACGTGCCTACGGCGGATGCTTTGTGACGTCCTTGTGGGGAGCGACGCGCTCCCCATCCTTGCCGTTTTCGATCCTTTAAAAGGAATGAGACCATGAAGTTCAAACTTTATTGGGCTGATTATGCTCGCTATCTGCCAGCCCCGAACAAACCCTTCGTCGAATTTGCCGAACAACCCACTACGGCGCCGATCAAAAAGCGCCTGCCCAAGGGGGTTCGTGCCCGCCACCTAAATTTCCAAGATGAGCGGTCACCGTTCTTTTGCTGGCCTGATTCCCTCTTTACGGCGACATTCGCGGTCGGCAACACAAAGCCAACCATCATTTCCAAGCGTGATCGCTCGAAGACCTTTGTCCTTGGGGACAGTGGTGGTTTCTCGTTAATCAGCGGAGCCATCCCATACTCCATGGCGTCGTGGCGACAGGCTACGCTTGCTTGGCAGGAAGCGGAATGCGACGTTGCGATTATCGTCGATGTTCCGACCCGCGCGATAGATAATCCTGCAAGCGGCTACAGCAGCCTCCAGCAATGTCTGGACGCTACTATCGACAACACGAAGTTTGCTATCAACAATCGCACGCGGGCGGACCTTAAATTACTCGCGGTTTATCAAGGCCGGAAGAAGCCGGAAGCAGATGCCTGGGCAGCAGCGACTCAGGTATACCAACCACATCTCGAAGGCATGGCCATCGCCGGCCATACGCGGTTGGAAATCGCGGATTGGATCACGCGGTTCCGCGATATGATGGACCGGAGTCTCTTCGACACAGTGCGTCACATCCATTTCCTCGGAACGAGCCAACCACGTTTCGCGGTCCTTGCGACCGCACTTCAACGTGCCTTGCGCAAGCATGTACGCAACGACATCGACGTGACCTTCGACAGTTCGACCAGCTTCACCTTCGTCCACAAATTCGGGCAAATCATCACGGGCCTGGAGGCAAGCTCGAAGATTTCCGTATGATAAGCCACACGTTGCCAAACCGTGGTGGCGAATTTAATCCGCTGGCTCCATTTCCATATCGCAGCCCGCTCGCCGATCTATGCACAGTCGGCGATTTCTTGCCAGGAACAGACTGTAAGAGGAACCCTTCGGATGTTGTCGGCAATAACATGCTCTCGCATCATTCAGTTTATGCCGAGCTATTAGCCATCCTGCAAGCTAACCAGCTCGTGGATATGGCGCAGGCGGGTAAGAACACGGCCGTCCCCTACGATATCTCCTGGGCGGCTGGACTTATCGACGAGGCTATCGCCGGTTCCGGCCGTGCGCTCACGGACCTTCAGCAACTGCTTCGCAGACCCGGCAACGCCATCGTCGCGCAGAGCGACGAACGAGCCGAAGAGGAGATGCTGCGATGACACGGCATCCCTTTGGCGCATATATCGTCAGCTACCTGCCTCCGGGCCTCGGAGTGCGAATGAGGCGTCGCGACAACCTGTTTGCCCAAATCGATTGGTGGAAGTCACGAACCTCGATCCCCGTCACGCTTATCGCTTCGGGATGGCTGGCCAGCGACTTCAAGCTCATGGAAATAGCCAGCAACCTGTCCAAGATTACGGTTATCGAGCAGCCAGCTCAGCCCTTGATCCACAATCGCATTGCATGTCTACAGGCGTTCTACGCGAGTGAATACGCCTGGGGCATCATGATGGACGACGATGCGGTCCTTTATGACGGCCCCCAGCACAATCGCGGCCCGCGGCTGTTCGCGGAGATGGCCGCGAACGGTCTTGCCGCCTACAACGGTGTCGATGTGTTCTTTCCGATCAACCCGCAGAAACGGCCAGGTCAGAACATTATCTGGGAAAAAAATCCTGCTCTATACACAGACAACCATGTCTTCGAAAGAAGCATGGACCTGAAGGGCAGCATGTTCGTCGTGCGGAATTTCCGCAAGGAGGGCAAGCCTGTCGTGCTGCCGGACCCCACCTTCACGCTACATGGCGAAGACCGGCTATTCGCGCTGGAAGCCGTTTCCATGGGATACTCGGTCATGCGGTGTAACAACATCGTCCTGAAGGAGTTCAATGGCACCAGCCACTTTGAGGAAAACAGAAAGGCCCAAATGAAGATCGGTTACACTGCGCTCGCTGAAAAGTATGCGGTGCAAGGGCTAGCAATGAAGTCGAACAGCCACCTCCATGATCTCAAACAATTCTGGGCGAACTGCTGGAAAGATAAGCCTTCAAAGATCATCGTCTAACAGAGGGGCGGGTAGCTTACTCAGCTATCCGCCCGATTATCACTCCAACAAACTGCCGGTTGAGCTCAGTATTGACTGTAGGATCCGCTAAATGGACGACGCTCTTGGACGATTTAGTGGAGAATCGACGAGAAAATTGGTGCCACTCTTGAGCGGCAACATTGGTCGGCCGTCAGTGCTTGAGTCTCAAACCAACTCCCTTGCAGGAGAAACGGGTATCGAAAGCCTTTTTATAGTCCGTCTCAGCCTTCAGCAGTTTCACTCTCACGAGCTCGTCGGCAAGTAGCTTGTATCGTTCGGCTGTCATGCAGCCGATGCCCTTATCCAAGGCGTCACCGCTATCTACGATGCCGAATTGTTTGATTTTATTGATCGCGTATTCAATCTGCCCATCCGTCATCTCAGGATTGGTCTTTTTGATGAGGTCGTTTGCGACAACGTTGTCGCCGTAAAGATAATTGTACCATCCCTCAATAGACGCATCGACGAATCGTTGCACCAGGTCAGGGTTCTTTTCGATAAGGCTCCGCTGGACAGTGATCGTCGTTGCATAAGGCTGATACCCGCTGTCCGCGAGTAGAAAAATCTTTGGCTCTGCGCCTGTCGCTTTCTGGATTTCGTAGGGTTCGGCGGTGACCAAGCCTTGCTGACCCGAATTTTTATTCGCGAGATATGGCGCAGCACTGTAGTTGTAGGGCCGGAACTGTTCGTCGCGGAAGCCCGCGAAATTCGCTTTCATCCATTCAAAATATCCGGCGAAACCACCTTGCGTCATGAAGATGGTCTCGAGGTTGGACAAGTCCTCAAATCTCTCGATACCGCTTTCCGGGTGAGCCAGAATGACTTGAGCGTTCTTTTGATAAAATGCTGCTACATCAACAAGTGGGATGCCTTGCTCAATCGCGAGGAGCTGTTCTTGTTGAGTACCTAGATAGAAATCGATCTTATTCGCTAGCAGCAGTGAACGGTTTTGTGTGCCGGATCCACCTGGCACGATTTCCACTTCCAGCCCGTACCGCGCGTAAGTGCCATCGGCAACAGCTTGATAGAAACCACCATGCTCTGCTTCGGCGAGCCAGTCAGTGCCGAAGCGTACCCTATCGGCTGCGTTTGCCGCATTTATATTGGTAACTAGACCTGATGAGATTAACGTAGCAATCACTGCGCTGCGGAAAAATTCCGTAAACATTGAGACGATCCTGAAACACGGGGGTGCACAAAACACTTGGAAGATATCGGGCCGCCGTGTCCCAATAGTTAAAGCCACGCGGACTTTTCCTGATTAGCGCAGCGGCGTTTTTCTATCTGTGATGGCCCGTCGAACGATCTCTTCATCCAGCGCCTGCTTGAATTCTAGCATTGCCGGGTATCGCTCAAGTTGCATTCGTTGTAGCCGCCATGAGATGCCGCACAGCGTTGCAAGGCCAGGTTCGCTGTTGGTCGCGATGAGGTGAGAATAGTAACGTGGGCTGCGCCCAAGCCATACCTGTGAAAACTCCATCTGCGACCGTGTAAGGCCGATCGTCTTCATGGCTTCAAAAATGTGCTTGATCTTCATTCCGCCTATCCCATTGAAACAAATATTTATTTCGGAATGCGCACGGCTGTAGAATGGTGCTGGATAAATAGCACATCATTGCAGCAGGGGATTTTTGATGAAGACCAAAATGGAACAGCTACAAGCGGACATGATGACTAAAGGCGTTTTCACGCGTCATGAACGCCGCCAGATGAAATATCTGACAAAAGCGAACGAAGCCCAACATCAATATGTGAAGGCAGCACTTCCAGCTAAGCATCAGGCCCGAAGATGGATGGAAACCTGTGGCAATGTCGACAGCTGGGGCAACGTTGATTATTGCGGCGTCCCGCTTTGCCCGCGCTGCCACATGCGTGAACGCACAGTTCAGACAGGAAAGGCGATTAAGAAAATATTCTGCGAAGCAGATAATGATGATCTGGCATTCGCCACGATCTTATTGCCGACGCAGCCGGATTTTTCTCGCATGACCGATCTGCTGGAGAAAGAGAAACGTCGGCTCCGCACGTTTATCGACCGTCAACGCAGTCTCGATTGCCGATGGGATGATTTCCAGCTTCTCGGTTGGTGGGAAATCGACCGCATGAGTTTTGGCGACTTCGAAAGCTGCGGTCGCAACACTCGAATCGCACTGGACGCAATGGGATTTCCTCTGATGGAATCTCCTACCAAAACAATCTGGCGTCCGCATCTTCACGCAATTATTCGCAAAGGCAGATTAACCACAGAGGAAATCGGAGGCGCTTTGCGTAAGCAAACCCATACCGCAAAATATCAGGTGGATATCCAGCCATTTCGTGCATACCGCGATTCCAAGGACAACATCCAGAGCATCGTACGATACTGCCTCAAATTCCGCATCGAATCTGACTACAAGTCGCCAGGTGCGCAGGAATTCGTTGGTTGTGAACAAGCCGAAACTGATCAGCGAACAGAACGCAACTGGTGGCCTGCTGAAGATGTCCGCCAGTATGTGGATTGGCTCTGTTTAGAGCGGTCGGGGTTTCAATCGCTTCGGGTGTTTATCGGGCAAGCGAAAGTCG
The DNA here is from genome assembly GCA_900469445.1 of Hyphomicrobiales bacterium. Lineage (GTDB taxonomy): Bacteria > Pseudomonadota > Alphaproteobacteria > Rhizobiales > Rhizobiaceae > Neorhizobium. The sequence continues at coordinate 370,893 of UBXM01000001.1, read as the reverse complement.
ATGTGGCTGCAAAAGGTCAGGTCGCTGGATGCCTGAACCAATCCGTTGCCAACGAGTCGATATCTGGTGTTTCAAGAGTTTCACCATCTGACCGTTCCACAGCTCATCCAACAGAGATGGATAAAAGGAGCATGGATGGAGCCATCACTTCGAATATCAATCGCAATTCCAATGTCGATGCTACAAGCATCTTCTCAACGGAAACCATTGGTACGATCTACCGGAAGAGTGAGCTAACACATTGTTTGTATAATAATATTGTACAGGATACGAACTGGACTGATGTTGATGTGGGTAGCCTTCTGCCTGGAAATGGTCGGCAGAGCGTGATGGCAACCAATCGGATGCCTGGTCACATCGGGAACGTGGTCAGCTTATCCGATCGTGTGCGCAGTATCATAGCGTCGAAGCGGGCTAGCAATGATCTAAGCGTAGCACGACCTTAAAAAGTTCGCTCACAGAACTTTTTACAAGCGGTGACTGAAAGAATAGTCCTCGTAAAGCGTCCGACCTCGAAGCTGTTGAAGCTGGGGATGATCGATACATTGCCGGTCAAAGATGCGGGAGATAGCAGCTGTCGGTCCCAACAACGGAAGCGACGGCAGCGCCAATGAAAGATCAAGTTCAAGCAGTTCTTTCTCGTCAACAATGCGGCCAGTCTTTGCGGCTGCCCTTATGTACGAACTTATCGGGATCGAGGTCGAGAACTTTTCATCACGGACAAGGTCGATACCGAGCATCGGACGAAGTGCCATGATGTCGGCGATCCATAATGATTGGAAAACAGGCCCGCAATCCGCGAGATTATGGAGAACGTCCACTGCATGACTGCAAAACCGGCTGCGGGTTAAAAGGAGTACGGATGTCCCTTTCGGATCGAAGAGGCGAGCAACAGGCGTGAAATCCGAGTTCGCTCTCGCATGCCAGCGCAGACGACGTAGCAATGTCTGCGGAAATAGCTTCCGATAACGTCCCGGCTTGTCCACCTCATGAACGGTGACGGTTTTGCCATCATTGAATGCGAACAGCATTATCGCCCGCCATGACAAAGCCGATAGATAACTGCGTCGATGGACCACGCCATCAATCTCATAGACCAGATCGAGCGATGTGTTTTTCGTTTTCTGCTTGTACAGGGGAAGCGATCCCACATACAGATCGGTCGTGAAAAGCAATGCCAAATCGCTCAGTGACTGGTTCGCTTTTGCATGATTGTCGTTATTGCCAAGTGGCCTGCGTCGGTCGTTTTGCATATGCCCCGCTCTCGTTAACGCGGGGAGAGAACTGCCATCCATCTGAAAGGACGAGTGAAAACTTGTCCGGCAGCGGAAAGTACGGTCGATCACGCCATCACATGTATGAGGAAGCGTAATTGTACGAGTACGCATCCATCGCTATCGTGCAGAAGCTCCAACATATCAAGGAACGCATCGGAGTGTGAAAGCGCACCCATGTGCAGATAGGGGCAAAAGCGCGTCCTACCCGCCTCTATGGCCGCGATCTCCTCGTCGGGCACACGAAGGGCATGGGATCANNTGATCCCATGCCCTTCGTGTTCTAACCTCGGAAACTGCGTCGTTTATCCGGCCTTGCGCAACATCTTGCCACGCTCTGCGGCCGCGATCGTGAGTTGCGCATCGAGTTCGCCGTGGCGCACGGCTTCAATCAGCGTGTCGATGATAGCGGGCAGTGCCGAGATTTCTCCCACCTCGATGGCGTTTTTGTCCTTGGCAAACTCGATCGCCTTTCCGGCATAGCGAACTGCGAAGAACATTTTGCCGCTGGCATCGGCGAACCAGCCCTGACGGATACGCTTGGGTGCTTCGACCTCAATGCGAATGCCTTCCGCATTCTTCTTGCGGACGATATGCGTCGGCGTGAAAGCCTCACCGGCGATCCTTGCTTCAGCCATCTGCTTCTGCTCGGATAGTGCGGCAATCATCTTCTCGCGGGAGCGGTGGACAGGATCAACCGATGCGCGAACCGGGACTGCGGAGCTGAGTTTGAGAGCCTTGAGATGCGACATGCCCTTTTCCTTTGCGAAACCGTTGAACGTGTTTCCTGGATAAAGCCAACCGCCAAAAGGGCGAGCGAAGATTAGAGTTGGTAACTCACCTAGGGCTCCCGCTGCTGGTTATAGCTGGATGAAGTCATCTCTTTAACGAACGAGATTAAGCAGTGACTCCATCATGTCCGAGCCTGTCTGGAAGACCTTGGAGTTGGCCGTATAGCTGCGTTGAGACTCGATCATCTCCGTCAACTCGCTGGCGAGGTCGACATTGGACGTCTCAAGTGCGCCCGATACTATGGAGCCGAACCCGGTCTGTCCTGCATATCCAAGTGTTACGACGCCTGACGAAGCCGTGGTTCGATACACGTTGCCGGAGAGAACGGCCAGGTTGTCTGGACTTTGCACCGTCGCAAGCCCCATACGATAAAGGGCTTTCAAATCACCTGTGCCGTACTGTGCGTAGATCGTTCCATCTTCGGAAATTGAGTATCCGGTTGCGGCACTCGCTGCGCTCCCATTGACGTTTGCGTCGCCAACCATAAAGCCGGTTGCAAGCTGTGTCGTTCCATAGAAATCAAGTACGAGCGTGTTGCCGTTGGGGATGTCTAAAGCCAAGTCCGAAGCCCCCGACAGCTTTCCGGTCTGTGGATCGAATTGCAGTAAGGTCGTTGCAAGCGGAGCGCTTGAGTACGGGAAGCCGCCATTCGCGGCGTCAGCGTTGTTGAAGACCGAAACCTCCCACGCGCCATCCTCGCCTTTCGTGTAATAGATATCAAGCAGCACGAGGCCGCCATATGAATCGTAGGCCGCCAGTGAGGTCTTGTTCGTGAATGTGCTGGAAGCGACATTGTCGGCCGGCGTTGCGTTGATCAAAGATGGCACGACCGCAGGAGCGCTGGCAGGAAGGTTGAAGGAGACATCGACGCCATCTTCCCAACCTGCGGTAAGATCGGGAATGGATACGGAGCCTGTGAAGTCAAGCGTCAACGTCTGGCCACCTGGAAGGACTATATCCGAAGATGCTCCGCTGGTCAGAGCGCCCGTTGCAGGATCATATGTCAGGACGAGGGTTGCAAGGGGAGCACTGCCTGCCGCACCGTAGGGGAAGCTGCCAGCGGTTGCAGTTGCGGCATCGAAGACAGCTACCTCCCAAGTGAAATCGTCGGTCTTGGTGTAGTAGACGTCGAATTCTTTGCCAGCGGGGAGGCCAGGAAGGCCGGTTGCCGATTGATGCAGAGTGTACACGGCACCTGCGACGTTTGCGGATGCTGACTGATCGCCTCCTGCCACGTCAATCGTCGGCGCGTCCGATGGCATGTTCGTCTTGTAATTGACATTCAGCATCGAGCTCGCCGCACTGGCCTGCTGCGTCAGACCGGAAAAATCGAGGTAGTAGGGGTCGTTTGGGTCCGGGTAGAGCTTGGTATCGCCATTGACAATTTCGCCGGTATCGGGATCGAAGGTCAACTTAGTCGTTGCCGTGACGACTGCACCACTCGCAACATCATAGGGAAACCCGGTCGAGGTCCCGCTGTCGTTGACATAGACGGTTACCTCCCACGTGTTCTCGTCAAGCTTGGTGTAATAGATGTCCGTCTGACCGGCATCATCGACCTGGGACATCTTGAAAGTATAGCCGCTGTAAGGGCTGTTCTCTGAGGGCGCGAGGTCGACACGGACCCCACCGACAGGTTCTGCTGCGTAGGGCAGATTGGTAACGAGGGTTCCCCTTGTCGAGGCGGACGCAGCTAGTGCGTTCGATCCCACCTTCACCGGTTCCAAACCGTCATAGCTGTTGACGACGACGGTGGGGGAGGCGCTTCCGTTATAAGGCGAGCCAAGCAACGTGTACCCAGCGGAGTTGACCAGATAGCCCTCTTCATCCGCTGTGAAATCACCGGCGCGGGTAAGGAATATCGCACCAGCCTGATCTTGAACGACGAAGAAACCTTCGCCTTGGATTGCGAGGTCGCTTTTAGAGGTGGTGTATGTCAGCGCACCCTGCTCGCTGATCGAATAATTGGTACTGCTCGACACACCGCCGGAGTTGTAATTTCCAGAGGTTGAGGGAAGGACCAATGATGAAAAGGAAACTGATGCGCCTTTGTAGCCAGCGGTACTGGAATTGGCGATGTTGTCACCGACCGCAGCAAGCCGATTTGCTTGCGCATTCATTCCAGACACAGCAGTGCGCATCGATCCGTAAAGGCTCATGTTAAAAGCTCCAAAAGCATACGTCAGCTGCAACCGGAATTGGAGACGATCCGGCTAAAACACTGACAACAAGGACACTTTTAACGGTTAACCACGAGAGTGCTCGCCATCATGGCGAGACCGTCACCCTAAGAAACCAGAAGCTCCGATAACTCAAGGCTGTTCACGAATCGAACACTTCCATAAAAATAACCGCATCGGGTGCGGGTTAACAAGAGGTTAATGCGCGGTTCAGTAGCTACATCCGCTTTCTGACGAAGGTGTTCGATATTTTCTTATGCGAATAATTGCATGAGATTGTCGGAGGAAACGTTGGCAATCTGCAGTGATTGCAGGGCAAGCTGCTGCTGCGTCTGCAGCGCAGCCAATTTCGCGGAAGCTTCTTCCATATCCGCGTCGACAAGCCGACTCACGCCGCTATCGATGCTATCCATGAGAAGTGCGGAGAAATTTTCCTGCAGTTCCACTCGGTTCTTCAACGATCCGAGCAGGGCGCCTGCTTTTGTCACGTCCGCAGAAACGATCTCAATGTAGCCCGTGTAGACGCCGAGCAGTTGTGGGTTGTTCACAATGTCGATTTGTAGAAAGTTCTGCTCGGCGACAGGTTCTATACTGACGTCTATACCGGTAAATCCGATATGGGTTCCCGTACCGGCAAGCCGATCGACAGCTTTGTCGGATTTCATCGAAATGCTGGTAGCCGATGTCGCCTCGATTATCACGTCAGGCCAATCACTGCTGATAAGTGATTTTAGCAGTGTCACCATCTCATCTACTGTCTCGACCTTGCCGTTGTCCTTTCCAAGTAGATCATTCACATACGTCCTGTCGAAAGTGTAGCGTTTTGAAGGAGCGCCGTTGACGCTGAAATCGAAGTCGACCTGCACACCGTCGCGGTTTTCGCCATCCCGGTAAACTTCAAACTGCGTGAAGGTCAGGTCCATTTGTGAGCCGCGAGTACCATAGTGAATCGGCGTATTGCCGAAGCCGCCATCACCGATCGCGCTGGCGAAATTGGTAATCTGAACCGAAGAACCGTCGAGGCCTGAGTTTTCACCTGTCTGGACCGATATTTTGTCGGGGATAATATCGCCGCGCCAGTCGGTAACAAGTCCCGCATAGGCCCCTGTATTCGCGAGGGTCAATGCTCGATTGAGAACTGTCGCATACTGCCTGAATGTAGAGATCACACCATTCTGACCAGGGAGCGCCGAATCCACCAGGGCGCGATCAATAGTGACGTGGGTCGTTTTGCCTGGGTTGTATGGAGGGTCGAGATCAGCCGGATTGTCGACGTCAACGGTTACATCGAAACTGAACGATCCTCCGGCAGGCACCGTTATAGGGCCAGTGAAGTCGAACACGTAACCGCCGTTCACGCCGTAGCGATAGTTGCTCGGGTAAGTGTGAACAATGCCGTCAGTGTCCATGAATGTGTCATGGGTTCGAATGCCGCCCAAGGTTTGCAGCCGGCGAGTGTCGGCCTGCAAAATCCCGCCGCCATTCTCGTTAAAAAGCGATATCTCAGACAAATGGACGTTTGCCGTGCCTACGGACACACCATCGTTTGTCCGCGCAAACGACGAAACGATCGAAGCCTTGTTCAGATCGCTGTCGTCAATGTCCGAGATGTTCGTATTCAGCCAATTCTCACCGCTGAAGCTCGCTGAAGTTGCTACGGCGACCGTCTGCTTTTTAAGCTGATCGAGTTCGAGCTGGATTTTCTCCTTATCGGCGCTGGGTTCGTACGCTGCGACCAACTTCGCTTGAAATTCACTCAGGATGTCGCCAACGGCTTCTATCCCAGCATATGCGACCTCCACCTTCTGCGCTCCCAACCCCAAAGCGTCATGCGCGGCGGAGTTCGCTTTATTGTCGGACCGCATCGTCGTCGCAATCGACCAATAGGCGACGTTATCGGATGCGGTTTGCACGAGAAGGCCGCTATTAACCTGCTGCTGGGCCCGATCAAGGCCAATACCTACAGCCCGAAGCGTCTGGAGGGCAGCCATGGCGGATGTATTGGTGAGAATGCTCGTCACGTTAGAAGCCTGCAAACATTAGCTAGCCATCGGATCGCGAGATCCGGCCTAAATAGCTGAGTTGGGACATGTCTGACGGTTAACCGCTAAGGGTGCCCGCCATGATGGCGGGACCGTCACCCCAACGGCGGACACGAGAGCCCTCGGGGCTGCCCGAGCGAATCGAGCACTTCTGCAAATGTCTTGCATTTCTTGTGGTTAATTGGAAGTAAATGATTGTAAGTCGCTGCGATATTCGCGTGAGAAATCGCGAATAACGATGTCGAGCATCGCGAGCTCAGGTTCGAAATCCGAAATCAGCTTGACCACTTTATGTTGGATCTCAGCGTCGTCGTTTCTGCTTTTTACGGCGACTGAGTTCCTAATCAGAAAGCGCGAATAAAGCCGCCCTTCGTCATTCGCACCGGAGGGGAACCTAATTCTGCTGAGGCCGCTATCTAAAGCCGCCGATTTTATCGCGTTTATCAGCTTCGTCCGGAGCTTATGGATCGACAGAGGGCCAACTTCTAAGTTTAGCTTGATACTCGCCTCATGTTCCCTGTCGCCGTCGCGGATTTCCACCCATGCGATCAATGGATATCCTGCCCGCCAGTTCTCGCAACCCTGCCATTTCCCCTTCAACGGGTCCATTTCTTCTTGCCAGCTTGTCGGCAAAAAACTTGCGGAATTTGCTGTCAAACCCAAGTATCTAACTTGTCGTCCATGGATAGTGGAGATCGGCCCCGGGTTGGTTTCTCGGCCGAATAACCTATAGATCGTAGTTTCAAATCCCGATTGCGGGGCTTTCTGCTTCAGAAGTTCCAATACCTTCTTCTGATCTTGGAAAAATTGGACCGTAGATTTTTTCATCTAGCAACGTCGATCAAAGATTTTTTGGGGTGGCGGCTTTGCCCACCAAAAACAAGCGGGCTACCGCACGATTGAAAAGCGCTCGGCTGATGCTAAGCATCAAAATAATAACCGGCCTAGCGGCAACGCGCTATTAGTGTGGGTGGTGACCAGTGATCTATCCACGGATACATTTTTCGGCGAAGTGTCGGATCAATCTGGACAGGCGACTTCAACCTTGAACTCCCCTTCTCCAGAAGTCTGGACCCAATTGATCTGTTACCAGTTGGGTTGGTTGGGTCTCAGCCGATCCTTGATATCGTCTGTTATAACGTGAGCGTAATGCTTCTCGATCATCTGCAGGGATGTACGGGTGTTCAGCGCAACGTCGTAGATCGACGTTCCTTTAATCAGCATCCTCGATATGTAGTAGTGCCGCAACGAGTATGGCGTGCGCCGTACGCCGCGATAGTCCCGTTCTAGATCCGCTGCTTTGAGAAGTTCGTTGAAACCCTTCTTAAAGGACTGGATTTGCTTTCCCTCGGTATCGGCAAACACGGGATCACTGTCCTCCGGCTCCCGCCCGACCTCTGTTACAAACATGTCCCAAAGCATCGAAAGCGCTGGGATCACATCAAGTAGCGGCACACTGGTGCCATGTTTGCCTTTACCACGAACTTGAAGCTGCACGTCTCTCTGGCCGACGGGCTTGTCCTTACAATCCCGAAAGCCGATGATGTTGGCCCAGGTTAGGTTCTTGGCTTCTGTCGGCCTCATCCCCGAATGTGCCATTATCTCGATGTAGCAGTACAATCTAATACGATCTGCTTGAATGTTTTTAGGGGGGACCTTCAAGGTCCATTTCCGACCATCCTTGGCCGTAATATCCTTGGTCCTCGATTGAAGCTCGGAGATCCGCGCGAGAGCTGTGTTGAACAGCTTCTCGTATTGGCCAGACGTAAAGCCTGGCCTCCGATTGTCGACACGTTTACGGACGACGGGACTGGGAATTACGATCTGCGGGCAATATCCCCAGCGCACTGCCTGTTGAAACAGGCTTCTAATGATAACCATCTCTCCTTTGATGGTGCTGAGAGCCGCGATTTTACGTGGTGCAGGTCGGCTGAAAATGCGCCCATCCGCACGTTCCACCCGGATTTTTTCGATCTGGAGGCCTGGACCTGATGTCCAGTAGGTTTTACGCCACTCCAGATATCGTTCGATATCGGGTAGAGTGATCTTATCGATAGGCTTTTGACCGAAGTAGCCAACCAGGAAGCGCCTGATCTTTGGTGGCCAGAAGTATGCGTGATCAGCGCTCCGTTCTTTGCGAGCAGCTTCGACCTCGATTGTTTTTATGAATTCTTCAGCCACGGCCTCGAAGGCATGTTCAACAATGCTGAGCCCATTTTTCAAACGATAGTTTTGCTCGTGCCAGATTTCATTGGCCCGCCGATATGCCTCGGCCTCATCCGATGTGCTCAGCGATTTTCTGATCTGGCGACCATCCATCGTATAGCGCATCGACCAATTCGTGCCGTCGCGTTGAAAGAGGACAAAGTTTTCTTTGGTTTGGTTGAGGCGCTGCAACATGGGTAACCGGGCTTCCAATGGCGTTACTACGGTAGGCGGCTTGCGCTAACACCGTGCTAACGCTGGCAAGAACCGAAAAATATCGACATTGAAAACAAAGAGTTTTTCTTGGCAGGGTAAGCGTTGTGCTAACGCTGTGCTACCGATATTGCCTTAACGAAGAAGAGCAAGAGAAGATTGATAAGCCAATCATTTCAATGAGTTCAATGGCGCACCCGGTAGGATTCGAACCTACGACCTTTGGAATCGGAATCCAACACTCTATCCAGCTGAGCTACGGGTGCTAACCGTTCCGACGATGACTCGCCGGTGTCCGATGTGTGGTTCTTAGCCTAGCTCGGCCAAGGCTTCAATGCCCATAGCGTTGCCGATGACGGAAAAATCGATCGCGGTGCAGAACTTTGTGCTCGGGCGTGAATATCGGCGAGGAAAGGGATGTGCGGTGGCGTGGCTTGATTGGTAAAGCTAAGTTCATCCGCCGGCGATCTTGCATTTCTTTCCGCCAACCGGGATATCCAGTTGCGGCCCTGCAGGTTCGGCCGGAGGAGAAAAGACATATGATCGACCCTAACCATCCGTTCTACGATGCGCTCTGGCGCCGGATCCTGATCCCAGCCGTATGCTTCGTCTGGGTCGGCATCGAGCTTTATGCCGGCGAAGCGGTCTGGGCGGGGATTGTCGCCGTCGTCGGTCTGTTTGCCACCTACAAGCTCTTTTTCGATCGCAAGGCGTCCGGCGGAGCGAAACCCAGGGAAGGGCAGGAGGACTGAGCCAGGGGCGTCTATCGGCGCCAGTAGAGGGATGAGATCGCCCGGTCGATCAAGAGGTTGGCGGTCTTCATCCTTGCGGTCGCATTGTCGCGAAATTCCGCTTCTGTCCGGTCCGGGTGATTAAGCTTGGCGAACTGGCGGCGTTTCTCGTTGAGCGACGCCTCGGTGTCCTTCGGTGAAATCGCGAGATCCTCGGCAATTTCCTCCTCGCTCAGGCGCTTAAGATATGCCGGCATGACGGGTTTTTCCGGCGGTTGTTCGACCTCCACCGCTGCGGGCGAAGCGTCTGTCTGCGGTCTCTGCGCATCCGGCTCTTCTGCGGGCCAGTCGGACAGATAGTCGAAATAGCTGCCGGCGTCGGCCTTGGCCGCTTCGGGCCGGCCGTCGGGCGTCAGAAAGCCGGCGCCAAGTCCCTGGATACGGAAATCCGATCCTTCAGGCGGCGTCTCCTCGTCGTCCTTCTGTTCTTCTTTCAGCCGGGTCAGCACCGACTGGAATATAGACTGCCCTAACAGCATGCGGCCCCCGGTCCAGAACGTCCATTCTGACAGTTCGAAATGGCGCCGGGCTTGCGTTGCGGCAAGTTCAGGATTGCGTCTGGCCTTGCTGGCTCTGGTCTTGCTGGTTCTGGCCTTGTGACTGCCCCTGTGCCGGCTTCACCGTCAGATGGACCTTGAGGTTTTCGCCGGCAGGGCCGATGCGCATGCCGGAGACCGGGGCGCAGTCGCGGTAGCAGAGGCCGGACGCGATACGGACATAACGGGCATCGGGGCAAATATTGTTGGCCGCGTCGAAGCCCACCCAGCCGAGGCCCGGAACATGGGCTTCCGCCCAGGCATGGGTCGCCACCTGGTCCACCGTGTCTTCCATCAGCAGATAGCCGGAGACATATCGTGCCGGTATGCCGGAAAGCCGTGCTGCGGCGATGAAGATATGGGCGTGGTCCTGGCAGACGCCGGTCCTTGCCGCGAGCGCCTCTTCGGCCGTGGTCTCCGTCGTGGTGGTTCCGGGGATGTAGGCAACCGTCTCGTGGATCGCGTCCATCAGCGCGTGCATCTGGGCGAGTTCGCTGTCGCCGCTGACGCTTTTGGCCAATTCCCTCACCAGCTTGCCGGGCCTGGTGCGGCCGGTGTCACGCAGGTAGAGCCAGAGCGGGGTGCAGCCGAGATGGGCGCCGAAGACGCCGGCCTTGTCGAGTGTGTCGACTTCGCCGGCGGCGGTGATGCGGATCATGTGTTGCGCGCCCTCAACGGAGACCAGTTCGACGCGATTGTCGTATTGGTCGAAATACCCCGTTTCGATCTTGGCTCCGTCTATCTCGACGGTCCAGTTCAGCACCTTTTGCGTCGGGCCGCTGATCGGGGTCAGCCGCAGGCGCTGCAGCAGATAGGGCACGGGTTCGTCATAGAGATATTCGGTCGTATGGGAAATCTTCAGCCGCATGGGGGCGTCCTTCAAGTGGGTAGTCGGGCGGGTCTAGCGGTTGGGCTGATTATTGATAGAAGCGGTAGCCGTCGGAAATCTCGGCGCTGAGCTGGTTGTTGCGGTAGACGAAATCCTCGAGGAATTCGTGCAGGCCCTGGTCCATGATTTCCGTAACTGAACCACGCTTGAGCATGGTGCGGATCGCATCGGCCGTGTCATGCGCCGTCAATCGTTCACCACCGTAATCCTCCGACAGGTAACGCAGGTTGCTGACGATCTTTTCGTAACAATAGGCGAGCGAACGCGGCATCTGCACCTGAAGGATCAGCATGTCGGCAATGTTGGCCGCCTGATATTCGCCGTCATAGACCCAGCCATAGGAGCGGTGGGCGGAGACCGAGCGCAGGATCGATTCCCACTGGAAATTGTCGAGCGCCGAGCCGACCTGGCTGACCGAGGGCAAAAGCACGTAATATTTGACGTCGAGAATGCGGGCCGTGTTGTCGGCCCGTTCGATGAAGGTGCCGATGCGGGCGAAATTGTAGATTTCATTTCTCAGCATCGAGCCGTGGAAAGCGCCACGGATGAGGCCGCAGCGGTGCTTGATGACGCCGATCAGTTCCGGCAGGTCGGCGGCTTTCAGCTTGCGCGACAGCCGCGCCTTCAGGTCGATCCAGGCCTCGTTGGTGGCTTCCCAGGTTTCGCGGGTCAGCGCCGTGCGCACCATGCGGGCATTGTTGCGGCCAGCCTCGATGCAGGACATGACGCTCGACAGGTTGGCGCGGTCGCGCAGCAGATAGTCGATCGCGTCGGCGGCGGTCATCTTGTCGTGGACTTCGGAATAGGCCGCGCGCACGCCCGCACTTTCCAACACGCCATGCCAGTCCTCGTCGGAGGAGCCGGCGCGGGTGAGCGACACACGCAGGCCGGCATCGACGAGACGGGCAATATTTTCGGCCCGCTCGATGTAACGGAACATCCAGTAGAGGCCGTTTGCAGTTCTTCCCAGCATTCTTCTACGTCCTCAATCTTCCAGAACCCAGGTGTCCTTGGTGCCGCCGCCCTGGCTGGAATTGACCACCAGCGAGCCCTGTTTCAGCGCCACGCGGGTCAAACCGCCGGGGATGATCTTCACCTTGTCGGAGACGAGCACATAAGGGCGCAGGTCCACATGCCGGGGCGCTACACCCTTGTTGACGAAGATCGGCACGGTGGAGAGCGCCAAAGTCGGCTGGGCGATGTAATTGCCCGGCTTGGCCTTCAGTTTGTCGGCAAACTCGCTGCGTTCTTTCTTGGTTGCCGTCGGGCCGACCAGCATGCCGTAACCGCCGGAACCATGGACTTCCTTGATGACGAGGTCGGCGATGTTGTCCAGAACGTATTTCAAACTGTCTGGCTCGGAACAGCGCCAGGTCGGCACGTTTTCGAGAAGCGCCTTGCGGCCGGTATAAAATTCGACGATTTCCGGCATGTAGGAATAGATCGCCTTGTCGTCGGATATGCCGGTGCCCGGAGCGTTGGCAATGGTGATGTTGCCGGCGCGGTAGACATCCATGATGCCGGGAACGCCAAGTGCGGAATCGGCCCGGAAGGTGAGGGGATCGAGAAAATCGTCGTCGACGCGGCGGTAAAGCACGTCGATCGCCTCGTAACCGCGGGTGGTGCGCATCTGCACCTTGCCATCGAGGACGCGCAGGTCGGAGCCTTCCACCAGTTCGACGCCCATCTGGTCGGCGAGGAAGGAATGTTCGTAATAGGCCGAATTGTAGATGCCGGGCGTCAGCACCGCGACCCGCGGCTTGCCTTTGCAGCCCGGAGGGGCGACGGCGGCGAGCGACTGACGCAGGATACGGGGATAATCCTCCACCCGCTGCACCTTGTTCAGGGTGAACAATTCCGGGAACATCTGCATCATCGTCTCGCGGTTCTCCAGCATATAGGAGACGCCGGAGGGCGTGCGGGCATTGTCTTCCAGAACGTAGAACTGATCCTCGCCGGTGCGCACGATATCGGTGCCGACGATATGGGTATAGACGCCGCCGGGCGGCTTGAAGCCGATCATCTCGGGCAGGAAGGCAACGTTTCTTTCGATCAGCTCGCGTGGAATGCGGCCGGCCTTGATGATTTCCTGCTTGTGGTAGATGTCGTCCAAGAAAGCGTTGAGCGCCAGAACCCGCTGCTCGATGCCCTGGGCGAGCTTGCGCCATTCGCGGGCGGAGATGATGCGGGGGATGATGTCGAAGGGGATGAGCTTTTCTGAACTGTCGGCGTGGCCGTAAACGGCGAAGGTGATGCCGGTCCTGCGAAAGATGTTTTCCGCGTCCTGGGTCTTGCGGATCAGATGCGCGGTGTCCTGTGCCGCATACCACTCGTGGTAGTCTCTATAGGGCGGGCGCGGAAGGTTCTCCGCAGTTAACATTTCATCAAATGCCAAAGAAGCGTTCCCCTTTTTTTGGTCATAAGAATACAACGCAAAGGGCAATGCAAGAACCGTGCACAATTGAAGAAGACAAAATCAAAACTGCATTTGGCGGCTGAGAAAAAGGCGGCAAAGGCCGGAGCGCAGGTCCTTTTCGGGCGAGTTGTGATCGGCCGGTATTCATCAAATCAACATGGTGCCGCTTAATTCGCCAAGTGCTTACGGGATGATCAACGCCGTTGACGATTGTCGTCAGATTTTCTGCTTTGACCGGAGCAGGGCTTCACGCTTATTGGGCTCAACCTCGTTGATGGAACCTTGCCATGCTCGACCGCTTCGCGCCGGTCATATTCGCGTTTCTGTGGTCCACGGGCTGGATCGTCGCGAAATATGCCGCCATGCATGCCGATCCGATTACATTTCTGGCCGTGCGCCATGCGCTTGCGGCCTGTGCCTTCGGCTGTATCTGTCTGCTGCTCAGGGCCAGATGGCCGGACAGCCCGATGCAGTTCGGCCGGGCGATCTTCTCCGGCGTCTTCCTGCACGGGCTTTATCTTGCCGGTGTCTGGTATGCGATCGGGCAGGGCGTGCCGTCAGGTCTGTCCGGTATCATTGCCGGTCTGCAGCCGCTGTTGACGGCGCTGGCGGCGCCTTTCTTTCTCGGCGAGCGGCTGGCGTTTCGCCAGCGTGTCGGCCTCGGGCTCGGTTTCGCCGGCATTCTCATTGCGATTTCGCCGCAGCTGATCGAAAGCCTTTCTCAAGGGCTGACGGGGCTCGGCATTCCGCTGATCATCAATCTCGTCGCCATGAGTTCGGTGACCTACGGCACGCTCTACCAGAAACGTTTTCTGCAACACGGCGATCTCTGGACGACCGCGACGCTGCAATTCATCGGCGCCTTGATCGTCACGCTGCCGATCGCGATCATGACGGAAGAGATGCGTTTCGACTGGACCACGACCGCCATCGCTTCCATGGCCTGGTCGGTGATCGGCATTTCCATGGGGGCCGTGTTCCTGCTTCTCTATCTCATCCAGCGCGGCCAGGTTTCGCGCGCCGCCTCGCTGATCTACCTGATGCCGCCAATGGTGGCGATCGAGGCGGCCATCCTGTTCGGTGAGCCGCTGACATGGCCGATGATCCTGGGCACGGTGATCGTGGTGACGGGCGTGTATATGGTCAACAGGAAGGCGAAGGTGGAGGGATCGCTACGGCGTCCATGAACTGCCGATCACAGCTTGCTCATCGATCCCTTCAGGAAGGTCGGTGAACCTTCGAGCATCCTGCAGGCGTCGTCCCGGTTTTCTGGGATGGAGCATCTCGTCGATTATCAGGTCTGCCGATGGGATTACCCCTACCAGTTCCAGGCCTCGCAGGAATGCGACGGTTGAAATCAGGTGCAAGTTTGGTGGCTTGTTGAAGACCCGCAGGCCAGCATCTTCAAACAAGATTGCTACAGGCTCATTCGAACGCAGGTATCGACCGACACCGTCGTCAGAAGAGATGAAGTCCACCATGGCAAGCTCGCCGGCGTTTCGCTTTAGCTTTTGACCCAGCCGGCGTTTTTCTCGCTCTGCTGCGCCTATATCGGTCTTTTCTATAATGAAGGGCGGGCTGTTGGCGTCAATGAAAGCCTTGACCTCGCGGTCTTTCAGGTACGAAACATCGCTTGTAAGCTCGTCATAGACGGCATCTACCAGTACGACCTTCATATCGATTTCAAGCAGCAGCCCGAGTTGATCGGCGACCCAGAGGCTGTTGAGCGGTCCGGCATCGGGTAAGATCAGCGTGCAGCGCTTCATCCCTGTTTCCAGAGCTTTACGAAAGTCGCGGTCTGTTCCTCTATCTCCTGCGGAGGCGGAAGCGGCATGGAGAGACCGGAATCGCCCAAGGCGACGAGAAGATCGGCGTAGTCCCGCAGGCCCAGATCGCGAATGGCGTCCCGGCGGGAGAGCAGGCCCTTCGAATAGGCGAGCAGCGCGTCGTGCTTTGCCTCAACCTGATCGGAAGACGTTTCGATCGTCTTTTTCTTCAGCATATGCCTGAACTCCAGATCCTGCTGAAATATACGCCGCTGTGAAGCCGGGTGCAATTGGGCCGCCCAAAAGCAAAACGGCCGGGTGTGAGCCCGGCCGTTTGCATTTCATCTGATCTCAGCGCTTACGCCGGACGGCGCCTGCGGCCCTGGAAGCCGCCGCCGCGCTGTTCGTCGCCGCGGGCGGGGCCGGGATTGCCGAAACGGACCGGGCCGCGGCCTTCGCCCTGGGTTGCTTTCTGCGGGGCGTGGCGGTTGTTGCCGCCGGTCTTTGCCGGAGCCTGCGATCCTTCGGCTGCACCGCCCTGATGCTGCTGGCGCTGCTTGCCTGCCTCATGGGCGCCGTGGGCTGCGTGTTCGCGGTTGCCGCCATTGGCCGGCTTTGCCGGACGCTGGCCCTGATTGCCACGGTTCGGGCCGCCATTGCGCTTCTGCTGCTCGGCGCGGTTGGGGCGGAAGTCCGACGTTGCCGCCAGATCGTTGTCACCTTCCGAGCGCGGAGCTTCCTCGTTGCGGCGCTGGCCACGGAACTCTTCGTTGCGACGGTTGTCGCGCTGCGGGCGGTTGTTAGAACCACCACGGCGCTCCTGACGCTCGCCACGTTCTTCCGAAGCACCTTCTGCGCCTTCAGCAGCGAAGAAAGGCTTGCGGGCAGGGCGCTCGCGACGCGGACGGCTTTCGCCGTTGCCGCCGCCATTGCCACGACCGCCGGCATTGCCGCCGCGGGCCTTGTTGCCGCCGCGATTATTGTTGTTGCCATTGCCGCGAACCGGGCGGTTCAGTGCTTCCGGGCGTTCGCCGGATGCGGCCTTGATCTCGATACCCATCAGCTTTTCGATGTCGCGCAGAAGCAGCGTTTCATCCGGTGCGCAGAAGGCGATGGCAATGCCGTCACGGCCAGCGCGAGCGGTACGGCCGATACGGTGGACGTATGCGTCCGGCACTTCCGGCAGGTCGTAGTTATAGACGTGGCTTACGGCCGGAATGTCGATACCACGGGCGGCAACGTCGGTGGCGATCAGCGTCTTGATCTCGCCGTCACGGAAACCCTTCAGCGCGCGCTCACGCTGGCCCTGGCTCTTGTTGCCGTGGATCGAGGCGACCGAGAAGCCGATATTGTCGAGATGCTTCATCAGCTTCTCGGCAGTGTGCTTGGTGCGCATAAAGACGATCGAGCGGCCATCCGGGTTTTCCAGCAGCGACTTGCGCAGGATTTCCGTCTTGTCGCCCTTGCCGGCAACGAAGTGAACATACTGCTCGACCTTGTCGGCAGCCTTGCCCGGAGGGGTGACTTCGACCTTGGTCGGGTCGGTCAGGAAGTCTGCGGCCAGATCGGCGATCGCCTTCGGCATGGTGGCAGAGAAGAGCATGGTCTGGCGCTTCTTCGGCACCATTTTGGCAATCTTGCGCAGGTCATGCACGAAGCCGAGGTCGAGCATCTGGTCGGCTTCATCGAGAACGAGGAAGCGAACAGTCGTCAGGCCGATGGCGCGGCGGGCGACGAGATCGAGCAGGCGGCCGGGCGTGGCAACCAGGATGTCGGTGCCCTTTTCCAGCTGCAGCTGCTGCTTGTTGATCGAGACGCCGCCGACGACGAGGTTGATCTTCAGCGGCCGGCCCTTGACGAAGGTCTTCAGGTTGGCGGCGATCTGGTTGACCAGTTCGCGCGTCGGCGCAAGGATCAGCGAACGGGTGGTGCGGTTGTCGGGACGGATGTTTTCGGCGAGCAGACGCTCGATCAGCGGCAGGCCGAATGCGGCGGTCTTGCCGGTGCCGGTCTGGGCAAGGCCGATCAGGTCACGGCCTTCGAGAAGAAGGGGAATTGCCTGCGCCTGGATCGGCGTCGGGGTTTCAATGCCAAGCGAAGTCAGCGTGGCGACGATCTCCTTGGAAACACCAAGAGATGCAAAATTCGTCAAAGCGAATACCTTTCGGGGCGCCGGAAACATATGTGCCCGCACGGCACCATGCCGTGTAAGCTGTTTCTGGCGTCAAGAACCCCGCGTGATTTGGGAACTTGTGTGTTGGAAATTGCTTCCCAGCGCTTAAACCCTGAATGCCAGGGCGATCTATCAGTGCGCCTTGTTCCTTCTTCGCGATCGAAATTTGTCGCAGGGCCAACTCACGCGGCGGCCGGAAGGTGAAAGCATGAGCCGCATGTGGTGGATTTTGCGCGAAAAGTCAAGGATGTTTCGCAGATGCGAAGCGCAGGCCGGCTATGCGGCCTGCGCTTAAGTCCGGTCAGGACTGTTGATCAGGCTTGTCGGCCGCCTTGGTCAGCCCCAGCGCGTGGTAGAGCACGATTGCGCCGATCGTGGCCGTGCCGATACCGTCCAGCGTAAAGCCTGCAACGTCGAGCTTGAAATTGCCGGCGCCAAGGACGAGTGCCACGCCGACGGTGATCAGATTGCGCGGCTCGGCGAAATCGACCTTGTTTTCCACCCAGATGCGACCGGCTGTCGCAGCAATCAGGCCGAAGACGACGATCGACAGGCCACCGAGGACGGGGCCGGGGATGGTCTGGATCAGCGCGCCGAATTTCGGCGAGAAGCCGAGCAGGATGGCGACGAAGGCGGCAACCAGGAAGACCAGCGTCGAGAAGATGCGGGTAACCGCCATGACGCCCATGTTTTCGGCATAGGTGGTCATGCCGGTGCCACCGAAGAAGCCGGAGAACATCGTCGCGACACCGTCACCGATGAAGGCGCGGCCGAGATAGGGGTCGAGATTGCGGCCGGTCATGGCGCCGATTGCCTTGATATGTCCGAGGTTTTCGGCAACCAGGATGACGACGACCGGGGCAATCAGGGTGATGGCGGATGCGGAAAAGACCGGCGCGGTGAAGGTCGGCATGCCGAACCAGGCGGCGGCGGAAACGCCGGAGAAGTCGACCGGCGTGCCCATGCCGAAACCGTTGGCCAGCACCAGATAGAGGATATAGGCGAAAGCACCGCCGAGGAGGATCGGCAGGCGGCGGGTCATGCCGGGCGCGTAGACGGCAACGAGGCCGACGGCGGCGACGGTGGCCATCGCCACCCAGCGCGACAGCTGGCTGCCGTCCGGGTTCGCCGGTCCGGTGCCGGATGCGCTGGCGATGGCGATCGGCGCAAGCACGAGGCCGATGGCGGCGACGATTGCGCCGGTGAGCACCGGCGGCATCAACCGCTCGATCCAGCGATGGCCGGCCATCATGACGATGACGCCGATCAGTGCATAAAGCGCACCGGCGGCGATGATGCCGCCCAGTGCGAGCGCGATATTGGGGTTAGGAGCGCCGGCTGCGGCGGCGGTCGCCACCAGAACCGGGCCGATGAAGCCGAAGGAGGAGCCGAGATAGCTCGGTACGCGTCCGCCGACGGCGATGAAGAAGATCAGCGTCGCAATGCCGGAAAACAGGATCGAGACATTGGGGTCGAAACCCATGATCATCGGGGCAAGCACGGTCGAACCGAACATCGCCACCACATGCTGGAAGCCCAGCACCACTGTCGGTCCCGCCGGAAGCCGTTCGTCGGGCAGAATGCGCCCTTCCGTCTTCAGCCGCCAGCGCGGAAAATACCCACCCGTTTCACTCATCGTTCGCCCTGTCCTGTTTGCGTCCCGCCAAGCGACCGACATGCTTTTCATGTCGTCGTTTTTCGATTTTTTGAATCTCAAGGCGGGAATGATTTTTGCCTGTCGCGCGGGCACGGGATCGCCGCGGATGCTTCGATACATCGTGCCGGCTCGCAAAAAGTTTCGATACTGCTAACGATGGCCGCTGTCATCGGCAAAGATCGGGTTTCCCACAACAGTTCATCCGACGGTTCTGCGCGATAAGGACGCGGCCACCGATGTCAGGCGTTCAGAGACATCGGCTTGTCGCCGCCGGGCGGCAGGCCGAACAGGTTTCTGACGAGATTGAGAAACGCGCCGTAGGGGCGCCCGAGGACGAGCATCATCACCGCCGCGCCGAGAATGCCGAGGAGGAGGCCGCTGCCGGACGCGCCGCTGACGGCGATGATGACGGCATAGATCGGAACCTGGAACGTGATCAGCGCGAGGCTGTCCCAGAAGAGACGCGAGCGCCTCGTGTCGGCTGCACGCTTCATCAGCCGGTCGCGCCATAATCCGTAAGGCCGGCCGACGGGCACCATCAGCACGGCTCCGAGAAGGCGGGCGTGGAAAACCTCGTCCCAGCTCATCTGCGCAACGAAACGTTCGTTGATGATGCCGGTCGTGGTGAAGAACAGGATCAGCGCAAGCGTGTCTGCAATGAAGGAGCGCCTTCGAAAACTTCGATTATCTGTTGCGGTGGACAATCTCGATATCCTGCCAGAGTGCCGGTCATCCTGCGGCAACGCATCGGTGGCCGGTTCGTTGCAGGCACGGAGGGCGCAGGCGGGGCTAGAAGCCGATGCTGACCCGCAGGCCATTCGTCTGGCGGTTTTCGATCGACAGCGTCAGTCCGTAGACGGTGCAGATTTCCTGCACGATCGACAGGCCAAGGCCGGTGCCGGGGACTTGTTCGTCGAGCCTGACGCCGCGTTCGGTCATGGTGCGGATCTTTTCGGGATCGACGCCGGGGCCGTCGTCCGTGACCGTCAGGCGGCGATCCGACCAGGTGATCGCCACTTCGCTTGCCGCCCATTTGACGGCGTTCTCGACGATATTGCCGACCAGTTCGCGCAAGTCATGCGGGTCGAGCGGAACGTCTGCCGGTTCGCCGATCTCCATCTGCCACTCTAGCGCTTCGCCTTCCGGCGTGCGTTTCAGCGTGCGGACGATCTGGCCGATGATCTTTTCCATGTCGGCGTCGGACTGGCGCAGTTCGGCATTGGCGACGATCCGGCTTCTGGCAAGCTCGGCCTCGACATGGGTGCGCATCAGCCTGACCAGCCGGTCGATCTCGTCGGCCATCTCCGTCTCGCCCTTTTCGCGCAATGTCAGGGCGTCGTTGGAAAGCACCGTCAGCGGTGTCTTCAGGCCATGGGCGAGATCGCCCGCACGGGCGCGGGCCTTGGCGATCGCCTGCGCCTGGGCATCGAGCAGGCGGTTGACGGATATCTCGACGGGTTCGAACTCCTTCGGCAAAACGCCTTCCAGCCGTCCGCCACGGCGTTCGCGGATACTGTCGAGGCCGCTGGTCAGAGCGGCAAGCGGCTTCAAGCCGAAAACGACCTGGATCAGCGATGCGCCGATGAGGAATAGGGCGAGGCCGGCGAGATAGGGCAAGATATCGAAGGCGAAACGATAACCGGCGTCCTGCAAAGGTTTGCGATCCGCGGCGACGGTGATCTGCAAGGTCTTGAGGCCGGCGGGCGTCGGTATCATGATCTGGCGCTGCTGGGCGGTCAGTTTCGCGCCGTCCGGGCCCGCGGTGTCGTAGCGGAGAACCCGTCCGTCACTGGGCAGAACTGTCGGTAAGGTGAGGGTGTAATCCCACAGGGAGTGGGAGCGCAGCCGGACGGGGGAGGTATCGTCGCCGATCTGCCAGTAGAGGCCGCCATAGGCATCCTCGAAGCGCTTATCGAAAAAGCCTGCCGGTCGTTCCGGGGAACCATCGGCGGCAAAACGCAGGGAGGCTGCGATATTGTTGATATGGCCGGTCAGTTCGGCATCCAGCCGCCGCTCCAGATTGGCGGAGAAAACGGAGACCATGAACAATCCCGCCAGAGCCAGCGCCGCCGGAACCGTGACCAGCGAGATGATGAGAAAGCGGTTGCGGATCGAAAGCGGGCGCCGCCCGAGTTTCGTGGCGGTCTCATGGTCCGTCATGCCGTGCCGATCCGGTAGCCGTAGCCGCGGCGGGTGGCGATGATTTCCTTGCCGAATTTCTTGCGCAACCGGCCGACCAGAACCTCGACCGAATTGCTTTCCCGCTCGAAATCCTGGGCATAAAGCTGCTCGGTCAGTTCCATCTGCGAGATGTGCCGTTCGCCATTGGCCATCAGATAATGAAGGCAGCGATATTCGAGCGGCGTCAATTCCACCGGCAGACCGTCGACGGATGCATTTTTTGCGCGGGGATCGAGTTTCAGCCGCCCGGCCTGCATGACCGGGGCGGCATTGCCCTGCGAGCGGCGGATGATGGCGCGAAGGCGGGCCAGAAGCTCTGGCATCTGGAAGGGTTTTGCCAGGTAATCGTCAGCGCCGGCATCGATGCCCTCGACGCGCTCCTCCCAGTTGCCGCGGGCAGTCAGGATGAGAACGGGCAAGCCGCGCTCCGCTGTTCGCCAGCGCTTGAGAACGGACAATCCGTCCAGTTCCGGCAGGCCGAGATCGAGGATGACGGCGGCGAATTCCTCGCTGTCTCCGCGAAACCAGCCGCTTTCGCCGTCGCGTTCATGTTCGACGAGATAACCGGCATGTTCGAGATGGCGGGTGACATCGCGGGCGATCAACGGGTCGTCTTCAACAAGCAAAATGCGCATGGCGATCAATCGTCGTCATCATCGTTGTCGACATCGAGAACGCGGCCATCCTTGGCGTCCATCTCGATTTCCATCAGCCGGCCGTTCGGCTTCAGCACCTTGAATTCATAGATGAAGCGGCCATCGTCCTCGTCGAGCTCGACGCGGATGATCTCGCCGGGGAAAGCGCGGCGCACTTCGTCCTGCAAAGCCGAGAGCGGCATGACCTCGCCACGGTTCACGGCGTCGCGCAGGCGGTCGAGATCATCGTCATCTGCGTGCGCCTGCGGGGCCGCGAGCACGATGGCAGACAAGAGGGCCGACGAAAGGGCGAGGGGAAGGAGACGGTTCAGCATCCGGTTCTTCTAACATGGCTTTGCTGAAATTTAGCTGACATGGCCTGTCAGTTATCGCTCAGCGCCACTTTCGTAAGGTCTTCCCAACGGTCAGGCAACGGTGCCTTGGCCGGGTCAACAGGATCAGTTCGAAAGGAACACGTCATGAAGAGCATTACCCTTGCTGCCGCCGCCATCGCCTCCATCACCGTCATGGGTGGATTTGCCAGCGCCGCCCATGCGGATGACGATCGCCGCCGTTGCGGCAACGTGCCGATCGCGGACTGGATGAGCGAGGCAGACCTTCGCAACAGGATCGCGCCGCTCGGGCTCGAGATCCGCGATATAGATATCGACGATGGCTGCTACGAGGTCGAGGCGCGCAACAAGGATGGCCGCAAGATGGAGATCAAGTTCCATCCGCAGTCCGGCGAGCAGGTCTGGATCGACGGCGACAATTGATCAGACGAGAAAGGCGGCGGTGTTTCCACCGCCGCCTTCGGCAATTCCGACTTCAAATTTTAGTAGCAGACGCGGGCGCGATAGGCTTCGCCATATTCGTTTTCCACCCATTCGAAGTGGCAACGCGGCGGCGGCGGGGCCGGCTCGTAATAGGCCGGGCGGTAAACGACACGCGGCGGCGGGGGCGGCGCATATTCATATTGCGGCTCGACATAGACCGGGCGCTGCGAACCGGAAACGATCGCGCCGCCGATAAGGCCGCCGGCGAGACCTGCGGCTGCGCCGATCAGGACGTCATCGCCGTGATGACGATGGTGATCGCGTGCCTGTGCCGCCGGTGCGGTCGCGGCAAGCGCGCCCAAAACGGACAGGGCGACAAGGCCTGCGGAAACTGATTTCTTCATGAACGTCATGGTCGTGATCCTTTCCCTCTGGTTCTTTCCAAGGGCACGTTCATAAGCTGGAACTGAATATCGGCAGATTGATGGACGAAAACCAGAAGTAGTCTGAACGGCTGTTCACACTCGATCGTCCGGGAGTTGATTTTCGCGGATGTGGCGCAACTTCTGACCCGCTTTGTGACCAGATCACGGCAGGCTTGCGGCGGAGTGAAGGCGGTCAGAAATCCGTCGGCACACCGCCTTCCGCCTTGCGCCTCGCCACGAAGGAATCGAGTTCTTCCTCGATTGCCGGATCGAGCGGCGGCTGCTGATAATCCGCCAAGGCCTGCTTGTAGATGCGGTTGGCGTGATCGTAGGTGGTCGGTCGACCGGCTTCGCTCCAGGTTTCGAAATTGCGCCAGTCGGAGAGGATCGGCGAATAAAAGGCGGTTTCGTAACGTGCCAGCGTGTGGGGCGTGCCGAAATAGTGCCCGCCGGGACCGACATCGCGCACGGCATCGAGGGCAAGCGCATCGGGGCTGACATCGAGCGGCGTCAGAAACTCCGCCACCATCTGCAGCATGTCGACATCGAGGATGAACTTTTCGAACGAGGCCGTCAGCCCGCCTTCGGTCCATCCTGCCGAATGGAGGATGAAATTGCCGCCGCCCTGCGTCAGCGCCCAGAGCGACATGGCGCTTTCATAGGCGGCCTGTGCATCGAGCGTGTTGGCGGCATTGGTGTTGGAGGTGCGGTAGGGGATGCCGTAGCGGCGGGCGAGCTGGCCGCCTGCGATCACCGCCTTCATATATTCCGGCGTGCCGAAGGCGGGAGCCCCGGTCTTCATGTCGACATTGGAGGTGAACCCGCCATACATGACCGGCGCGCCGCGTTTTACCATCTGCGTGAAGGCGATGCCGCACAGCGCTTCGGCATTCTGCTGCACGAGCGCGCCTGCGATGGTGACAGGGGCCATCGCGCCCGCAAGCGTAAACGGCGTCATGATGACGACCTGTCCGCGCGACGACATTTCGATGATCCCCTGCAGCATCGGCCCGTCGAGACGAAGCGGGGAGGAGGAATTGATGACGGTAAAGAGCGATGGTTCGCTCTCCATCTCTTCCGCAGTGATGCCGCGGCCGATACGGGCGATCTCCAGCGCATCGAGATTGCGCTGCCTGCCGAGCGAATAGCAGTGAAAAACTTTGTCGGTCAGCTTCACCAGATCGGACAGGCAATCGAGGTGGCGCACCGAGGCATGGATATCGATCGGCTCGACCGGATAACCGCCGGTCGTGTGGATGATGTCGTAGTGCTGGGCAAGCTTTATCAGCTTGCGAAAATCGTCCTGGTTGCCCGCCCTGCGGCCACCGTCGCGATCGGCGACGAAGGGTGCGGAAGCAACCTGGGCGAAGACCAGATTGGTGCCGCCGATCCTGACGTTTCGGGCCGGATTTCGGGCATGCATGGTAAAGCTCGAAGGGACCGTCGCGATCAGTTCCTCGATCAAACCCCGGTCGAAACGGACCCGCTCGGAGCCGGGCGTCACATCGGCGCCGGCCGCCTTCATCCGCTCGCGCGCCTCGGGCAGGATGATGTCCATGCCGATTTCCTCGAGCACGGTCAGCGAGGCGTGGTGAATGTCGTTGAGCGCTTCGGCGGAAAGAAGCTCGGTCTTGGTGATCGTGTTGACGAGATTGCGGTATTTCGTGCCGAAGGAGGCGCTGCGGTGGCGCTCGGAGCCCCGGCCGCCGGTGCGCCTGCGCCGTTCGCTGCCGGATGGGGTGGTTTCGAGGTCGCCGGATGCAGGTGTCGTGATCTCGCTCATGGCTGTCCCGTTCGCGCCGTTATCGGCCAAATGTGACAAATCGCCGAGCCTGCCGCCCCCGTCATTTGCGACCATGCGCCGCCTCTTCCAGAACATCGTCGGGTTCAAATGGACAGGGTGCGGCACGCCCTATGAAAATCGGCGTAACGAGTGGTGGTAAAAAGGCATTGTTAACACTCGTCATGGTGTTATCGTCGCCACCATGGCCGCAAGAATCGGCCAAAAAAAATCGCCCGGGGAAAAATTAGGGGGACGGCAGCGCGTGGATATGCACAGCGACCTGCTCGAAAAAGCCTGTGCGCGGATCCAGGATCTGGCGCAGCCGGCTTACATCAAGGATAGCGCGCTGCGTTACGTGGCGGTGAATGCTGCCTATGCGGAGCTTTTCGACGCCCATCCGGATGATTTCGTCGATGGCGCCAGCGACAATCTTGCAGGCACGCTCGATGTCGGCGACCGCAAGGAAAAGGAAAGCCGCGCCATCGTGTTCGGCAGCGACGAGGTCGCAAGGCTTTTCGATGCGACCGGCATGCTCGCCTATGAACTGCATATCGAGCGCTTTCTCACCGAAAACGACCATACCTATCTGTTCGGAACGATCGAGGTGATTGCCGCCAAGATGGCCGTTTCGCCCGCGACGGCGCAGATCATTCCGCTGCCGGTTGCCGGCAATTCTACCACCGTGTTCGACAACAGGCTGCTCGACGATGCTCTCGACATGCTCGAAATGGGCATCGGCATCTACGACCGCAACGATGCGCTGCTTTACTGCAATTCCCAGCTGATGGAATATTGCCGGACGCTGGATATCGATCTGAAGACGGGCATGAGCCTGCCGCAGATCCTCGGCAATGCCTATGACCGCAAGAAGCCGATCTATCAGTCCGACGATCTTGCCTATGCGCAGGGCAGGGAGAACTGGCTGGCGGAACGGATGGGGCCCTTCCGGCAGCCTTATTTTGAAAGCATCGATCAGCTCGCCGACGGGCGCTGGCTTCGGACTGTCAACAAGCGGCTGGAAAACGGCATTCTGATCGCGATCCGCCAGGACGTGACCGACTTCAAGGAGCAGGAAATGCTGCTCCGCAATCAGGTGGCGGAAACGGAACTGTTCCGCGCCATTCTCGAGGACCTGCCGGCGCCGGTTTTCGTGCGCAATGCCAAGCATGAGCTGACCTACGCCAACCATGCCTATGAGAAGATGCTCGGCGATCACCGCGATCGGTATCTCGGCCAGACGGAAGCGCAGATGTTTCCCTGGGCGGCGGAGCGTTTCTGGGACGAAAATGCCCGGGTGCTGGACGGCGAGAATATCGACAAATCGGAGGACATGACCTTTCCGGACGGATCGGTCATACCGGTTCTGACGCGTCTGCGGTCCATCCAGACCGAGGATGGCAGCAATTATCTCGTCTGCTCGCGCACCGATGTGTCACAGATCAGACAGGCGCAGGCCAAGGCGGAAAAAATCAGCCAGGACCTGCAGACCATTCTCGACGCACTTCCGGTCGGCGTGGCGATCCTGACGGAAGAGTTCGATTTCGAATATGCCAATCCCGCCTTCTGCGAGTTCTGGGATACGAACCGAAGCTTCAACCTCTCCGGTCGCTCCTATCGCGATTTCCTCCGGTTCCTGTTCGATCATGGCGTGTTTGCGGATTTCGGCGCCGACTTCG
This sequence comes from Hyphomicrobiales bacterium, assembly GCA_900469445.1. Taxonomy (GTDB): domain Bacteria; phylum Pseudomonadota; class Alphaproteobacteria; order Rhizobiales; family Rhizobiaceae; genus Neorhizobium. The sequence continues at coordinate 344,483 of UBXM01000001.1, read as the reverse complement.
AAAGCATCTACAGTCAGCGGACTGCGGCGCTTACCGAAGAGGGGCACCCGCCGCTTGAAATCCGCTCGCTGACCGGCAGGCAGGTGCTGATCTCGGGCTCCCGGCTCAGCGATGGCAAGCTGCTTTTGAGCTATACCGACATCACCGCCATGCGGAAGCGCGACGCGGAGATCCAGGAGGCGCGGGCGGCGCTGGAGCGTAATGGCGCGCTGATGCGGGATGCGACCAGCGCCATGTCGCAAGGGCTGCTGATCCTGCGCGACGGAGAGGTGGAACTGTCCAACGACGCGCTTCCCGCCATGCTTGAAATCCCCGTCGACATGGTGTCGCCCGGGTCCCAGTGGCGCGATCTGTTCCGCTATTGCGTTCGTCGCGGCGATCTTGGCGCAAGCGGCGAGGCGCTTGGAACCTTCAGGTCGCTGGAAGACAATATGGCGGCAGGCAAGCCGTTCTTTGCCTCGTTCAAGATCGAGAACCGCAAATGGGTTCAGGTCGAGGCACGGCAGACGGATAGCGACCATTGGCTGGCCGTCTTTACCGATGTGACCGACGTCAAGGCCCGCGAGGAAGACCTGACGCGCCTGTTGCAGCGCGCTGAAGCGGCTGATCGCGCCAAGTCGGAATTCCTCGCCAATATGAGCCACGAAATCCGCACGCCGATGAACGGTGTGCTCGGCATGGCGGAGCTTTTGGCGAAATCCAGTCTGGATACGCGGCAGAAGACCTTCATCGACATCATCGTCAAATCCGGCAATGCGCTGCTGACGATCATCAACGACATCCTCGACTTTTCCAAGATCGATGCCGGGCAGATGAAGCTCAGGAAAGCGCCCTTCGATCCGGTCGAAGCGATCGAGGACGTGGCGACACTGCTGTCGTCGGCGGCCGCGGAGAAGGATATCGAACTTATCGTGCGCGGCGATGCTTCGGTGCGCGAGACGGTGCTTGGAGATGCAGGGCGTTTCCGCCAGATCGTCACCAATCTCGTCGGCAATGCGGTAAAATTCACCGAAAAAGGCCATGTCTTCATCGACCTGAAATCCGAGCCCAAAGGGGCGTCGGACCTGATGCTGACGATCCGCATCGAGGATACCGGCCTCGGTATCCCGAAGGAGAAGCTTAGCTCGGTGTTTGAAAAGTTCTCGCAGGTCGACGCTTCATCGACCCGGCGGCATGAGGGAACGGGTCTCGGGCTGGCAATCACGTCCGGTCTCGTCGAGCTGTTCGGCGGCTCCGTCGATGTCGAGAGCGAGCTTGGACGCGGCTCGGTCTTTACGGTCCGGCTGCCGTTCCCGGTCGTCGCCGAGCGCAAGACGGAAACCGTCTTGCCGGTCAACACAAGCGGCGCCCGCGTGCTGATCGTCGACGACAATATCGTCAATCGCCGTATCCTGACCGAACAGCTTTCCATGTGGGGTTTCGATACGGTTGCGGCGGAAAGCGGTGCGGAAGGACTTGCCGTGCTTGCCGAGGCGTCACGCCTCGGGATCACCGTCGATGCGATCGTGCTCGATTATCACATGCCGGAAATGAACGGGCTGGATTTTGCCAGGTCACTGCGCGGAGACAATCGCTTCGACCGCACCGGCATCATATTCCTCACCTCGATGGACATGGCGAGCGACGAGGGCATGTTCGCCAGCCTGCAGATCCATGCACATCTGATGAAACCGGCGCGCGCCAACCTGCTGCGCAGTACGGTGATCGATGTGGTCCGCTCGGTCAGGAGCAAGCGCCAGATGGAAGCGGCCATCGCGCAGGAGGTTATCGCTCCGGCAGCAAGTCTCCAGATGGAGACAGGCGCAAAGTCAACGCTTCCGGTGCAGGCCATGCCGTCGCTCGATGTGCTCGTGGCCGAGGATAACGAGGTCAACCAGATCGTCTTCACCCAGATCCTGCAGACGACGGGCTGGCTGTTCCAGATCGTTCGCAACGGTGCGGAGGCCGTCGAGGCCTGGCAGGCGCATGATCCGGCCATCATCCTCATGGATGTCTCCATGCCGGTGATGAACGGTCATCAGGCAACCCGGCGGATCCGCGAGCTGGAGGAACGGACCGGCACGCATACGCCGATCATCGGGGTGACGGCGCATGCGCTGGAAAGCGACCGCGAACTCTGCTTCCAGGCGGGTATGGACGACTATCTGTCGAAGCCGATCAGCCCCGAAGCGCTTGAAGACAAGATCCGCACGTGGATCGGCGGCGCGCGGCTTTCGACGCGGTCGCGCTGAGGTTAGCCTGAGCCTCCCGGTCTGTATTTCGGCAGCGAGCCAATAAAAAGGAGCCCATTGTCATGGGCTCCGCTGTCTTCGTATCTCGATATCGTCCGAGACTTTAGCCCTTACGGCCGGTCTTCAATGCCGTGGCCCAGTTCGCCAGCTGGTCGAGTGCGGCCACCAGCCCCTGGTTCATCGGTTCGGTCGGGTTGAAGACCTTGTTCTCGTCGATGAAGTTGGTGAAGAACGGGATCGGTACGGTCTGCGGGATCGGCATCATGTTGAGGTTGGAAATCAGCATGCGCAGTTCCTGCGCGGCGCGAAGGCCGCCGGAGACGTGGGCGTAGCTCAAAACGCCGGCAGGCTTGAACGACCATTCTAGCGACAGGACCTGCAGCGCGTTGATCAGCGCCGCATTGGGGTAATAGTCGTATTCCGGGGTGAGGAAGAGATAGGCATCGGCCGACGCGACGCTGGCGGACCAGCGCCTGGTGTGCTCATGCTCGTATTTCTGCAGGCGCGGATGGTTGGGTTCGTCGAGAAGCGGCAGATTGAAATCGGCGAGATCGACGAGTTCGACTTCGAACTTGCCGTGTTTCGTGGCCTGTTCGGCGGCCCATTTGCCGATGGCGGGGCCGGCACGGCCCGGACGGGTGCTGCCGATGATCACGTTGAGCTTCAATGACATGCTGAAATTCCTATGTTGTACGCACACCCCTCTTTCGCCCCTGCGGCAGAAGGATGCAGGTGCAAATTTCGAATGGCAGCCATGTGCGGGCGAGGGGGCCTTGCGCGGAGATCATCCGGTCGCGGTTGGCAGTGCGGGCAAGCTGGCTGGCGTTGTCCGAATGGTGTCATGGCACGCAGGCGCCAATTGTGGACGTTGCCAGAAATGTCTCCGCGCGGGTAAAAGGCAGTGTTTCAAAACTAAATGCTACTTAAGGAGATGACGATGGGCCGCTTTCGCGACAAACGCATTTTAATCACCGGTGGTACAAGCGGTATGGGGTTGGTCGGAGCACGGCGCGTCATCGCCGAAGGTGGCACGGTGCTTTTGACAGGCTTGAATGAGGAGCGCCTGACATCTGCGAAACTGGAGTTTCAAGACAAGGCTGTCGTTATTAGAAACGACGCTGCAGAACCGACTGCTACGGCATTGGCGCAAACCGTTGCTTCCGTGGGGCCGCTGGATGGCCTGTGGCTTAACGCTGCTTATGCAACGCTCGGATCGCCGGAAGAGTTGGTCGCTTCCGAATTCGACCGCATGATGGCAACCAACGTCCGCGGCCCGATGCTTCAGCTCGCCGCATTGTCTCCGCACCTTGCCGCCGGAGCGTCGGTTGTCGTTACATCGTCCAGTTCGACCTATGAAGGTGCGGCAGCAACCGGTCTCTATGCCGCAACAAAAGGTGCAGTCGTCGCTATGGCCAGATCGTGGGCTACCGCGCTTGCGCCGCGTGGGATCCGGGTAAACACCTTGGTGCCCGGGCCGATCGAGACGAATTTCCGAAGTTTTCTTCCGGACGAAGCACGCCGAGGTTTCGAGAGCTTTGTTGTGGACCAGGTTCCTCTTGGCCGTGTCGGCACGCCCGAAGAAGCAGCCGCCGTTGCGCTTTTCCTTCTTTCGTCAGACGCGTCCTATGTCACGGGAAGCCAATACGCGGTCGATGGCGGGCTGATCATGCAATGACCGTTCCGGGTCGCCCAATCTTGGTGGGGTGCCCGCGTCGCTTCGGTTGACGCAGCTGTAAAGCCACTACTTCGGAGGCAGACAAGCCTGCCCCGCACCCCGGTTATCGATATAGCCGAGTGCCCGAACGAAAAAAGGTTTCGCGACCGTACAGAAGGGGAGCCCGGGGCTGGCAGAGGGAGGCCCCTCGTGTGGCTCCGAGAGGCCTCGTATCTTGACTGGAGGTCAAAGCTGCGCATTCGCAGCCCGGCGACATTTAGCCACAGCTAATCCAGGTTGTCCATTAAACGCTACCGTACCAACCTAGGGCGGTGGGCGGACATCGCTTGTCCGCTTGTCGCGAGCGCAATCAGTGACGAGGTTCCGACCGTCCTGACGTGGCGGCGGCATCGGCTGCGAGGGGGCTCCGGGGGCTGCTGGGCTGCGTCACAAGAGAGCGGGCGGACCTGTCATGCCCGCCAGTCATCGGCTGAAAGCCTCTCGCAGCGATGCCTTCAGGCAGCCGCTTCGAATACATCCGCCTCGCTTTGGGTGGTGAAGGTGAATGTCACCACTTCACTGTCGTCGTCCTGGCGGATGCCGACTGCGGTGACGATCAGCCGGGCGATCTCGTCCTGCGCTTCGGTTCCCGACCGAGACGTTTTCACCGCCTTCTCGATGGCGGCCGCGAAGACTTCGCTGATGAGGCCGAGGCGCATATTGTGCTTCATGATGATATCCCGGTCCTCGATGATCGCGGCCTGTTCATCCTTGGGGATTTCGGCATTGTCCATCGCGGTGATCGTGGCATTGGTCGCGAGCTTGATCGGACCTTCCTGAAGCCAGCGCTCGACCATCTGGTTGAACTGACGCATCCGCGCAGCGGGGATTGTTTTCTGTACGGTGATCGACATCTGCATTCCTTTGTCAGCTTCCATTCAAACCGATCCGCGCTCCGGTGGATGAAGCATCGGCGTCGCAATCATCGAGAACTTGCGCCGGCACGGTGTATGTGGCCGCGCTGAAAGCTTCAATGCATTTGTGAAGATCAGTCCGCCGGGGAAGGACGTGGCGAGGGGAAGGTGGGGCGAGGGCGGTCTCACCGCAATGTTTGGAGACTATAGCTGATATGGCTCAAAAGCGCCGTTGCTGACTTCCGTCGGTCGCTTCGGCTTGACATCGCTCACGACGATTATTTATAACCATCTGGATGGAAATAATCGGATCGGACGATGGGCAGGAAACGGATTATCGATCAGCAAGCTGTCCTCGACGCGGCCGAGCGTGTCGTCGGGCGTGACGGTGCGGCCAATCTGACGATCGACGCAGTCGCCAGAGAGGCGGGCGTCAACAAGGCAAGCGTGCTTTACGACCATAAGTCCAAGCAGGCATTGGTCGAGGCCATCGTCGATCGCGCCTTCGAACGCGATACGGCCATTCATGCCGGGATAGAGGAACGGATCGGACTTTCGGATGATCGGGCGATCCGGGGCCGGATATTAGCGGCTGCCGAACCGCCGGCGGAGGAGTTCAAGGCCGTCGCCCTGAACCTCAGCGCTGCTCTTGCCCTTGATGAGGGATTGCGCAGAAAGATGCAGCAGAGCCAGGAGCGGACCATTGCCCGTATAACGGATACCTCGCCGTCACCGCGCGGCGCGCTTCTGGCCTATCTGGCGCTCGAAGGGCTGAAATTTCTCGAGCATCTCGATTTCCATCATTTCTCGCAGGAAGACCGAGCCAGGGTACTGCGCCAGATCAACTGGCTCGTGACGGCGCAACCGGGTGAGGTGGACCTCTCCGACGTCAAGACGGGCTGACACTCAAAGTCCCATCAGGTGAATGACATGACAGACAGCATTGCCGCACCGGCCGCGGCCACGGATAAACGCGTCCCGTTTCGACATATCTTTCTGACGGGTGGCAGCGGTTATGTGGGCCGCAATTTGATCCGTCATTTTGTTGCCCCTGGTATTGCATTGACAGCTCTGGTTCGCTGCGATGCCTCGGCGGAAATCGTTCGGGCACTCGGCGCTGTTCCGTTTCGGGGCGACTTTTTCGATGCCGGTCTCGCCAATGGAATGGCAGGGTGTGATGCATTGGTTCACGCCGCCGCCGACACCGACCACGGTCCGGCGACCGAGAGGCAGCGCCGCGTCAACGAGGACGGCACGCAGGCAGTGCTCCAAGCTGCCCGTGCCGCCGGCATTTCCAAGGTCATCCATCTCAGCACGGAATCCGTGCTCGCCACGGGCAGGCCGGTGGTCAATGTGGATGAGACCATGCCCTTGCCCAGAAAACCGGCGGGCGGTTATTCCCGCTCCAAGGCCGCGGCCGAGCTGATCGCGTTGGCGGCCAATGGTCCCGACTTCCCGGTTGTCGTGCTGCGCCCCCGCTTCGTCTGGGGCCGTGACGACACGACCGCGCTGCCGACGCTGCTGGAAGCGGTTCGCTCCGGAAAGTTTGCGTGGATTTCCGGCGGCACCTACCTGACCTCGACAACCCATGTCGCCAATCTTTGCCATGCCGTCGAACTTGCACTCTTACGTGGCCGCGGTGGCGAGGTGTATTTCATCTCGGATGGAGAACCCGTGGCGTTCCGGGCGATGGTTATGGCGCTGATCGAAGCAAAGGGACACGCCGCTCCCGAAAAGACCGTGCCTCGCTTCGTCGTTCGCGCCGTCGCGGCGATCGGCGATCTGATGGCAAATGTATCGGGCGGACGGATCATACCGCCGCTGACCCTGCAGGCCTATGCCACCTCGGCGGTCGAAGTCACTTTCGACATCGGCAAGGCCCGTCGGGAGCTGGGCTACGCCCCCGTCATCTCAAGGGAAGAAGGGCTGACGGAGCTACGGGCCGATCGGCACTGATAGTCTTCAAAACGGGTAGTATCGTTAGACTTGCAGATGTGGATGGCAATGACCGATTAGGGCTGGATGCCGTCATAGGCTGGCGTGATCGCCTCGCCTTAAATCCCGGCACCATTAGCTTTATCTCCCGAAGACTGGCAAAGGATACGTGCGAGCCCTATTCTCTCGAAGAATGGATAGGCTCGCAGGGTTACAGTTCTTCATTCGTGTTGTTGATAGTGGAAGCTTCTCCCAAGCTGCCCGCGAACTTGGCGTAGGGCAGCCAACAGTCAGCAAACAAATCGCGGCATTGGAGCGCCGACTTGGGGCGCAATTGCTCATTCGAACGTCGCGTGCCCTGCGACCAACGCCAACGGGAGTTGAATTTTATGAGGCAGCCGTTCGCGTTCTGAGCGATCTGGATGATGCCGAGAGCCTTGTGGGCCTTGGACATGACCGACCGAATGGTGCCGTTAGGGTTGCGGTCCCGCCGATCCTGACCAGCATGATCATCGTTCCAAAACTACCTGATTTCTACCTGCGCTTTCCCGACGTCGCCATTGAGGTCGTTGTCTCGGAGCGGCATGCTGATCTCGTCCAGGAGGGCCTTGATCTCGCCATTCGTGTCGGCCACCTAGAAAGCTCCGGACTGGTAGCGCGCAGGATAGGAAGCATGCGGTTCGCGACCGTTGCCAGCCCCGCTTACCTGGCAAATCGCGGGGTGCCGACCAAGCCATCGGACCTCACCACGCACAGCCTCTTACCAAATCGATATCTTGGCGCAATCAGCAACTGGCATTTTACAAACAGCGACCGGGACACTCTATCACCCACTGCAGGAATCTTCAGCGCAAACAGTCCGGCTGACATGCGCTCGGCCGCCCTCGCAGGCCTCGGTATCGTGCAGAGCGCGCGTGCGCTCTTCGATGCTGAACTCCGGTCCGGCGACCTGGTGGAATTGCTCACCGACTTCGTCGCTGATCCACTCCCCCTCAATGCTGTCTTCAGCAGCACTCGGATTCCACACCGCGTACGCGTCGTAAGCGACTTCATCATGCAGTGCGTCGATGAGGAGCCAAGCCTCCGGCTCCATGAAACCCATTCCATCAGGGAATAGAAGCTAGTCTCGTCACGGCCTTCTATAACCTTCAAGGTCGCCTAACTCTGCCAAGACAAGCTCACGCGTGCTGCGAGGGCATACAGCGCAGAGGACCACGAAAAAATGCAGGAGAAGATGACTGCCCTGGTAACCGGGGCTAACAAAGGACTCGGCAAGCAGGTCGCCAAAGAGCTTGTCAAAAACGGCTACGTCGTCCTTGTGGGGTCGCGTGATTTCGCGAACGGCCAGATGGCGGCCGAGGAGATAGGGGATGGCGCTGTGGCCATCCAGCTCGACGTCACCGATGCGGAAAGCATCGCGAGAGCCGCAGAGCGCATCAAGGCGGAATTCGGCCGTCTTGATCTCCTCGTCAACAACGCCGGGATCGTTCAATCCGGGAGATATGGATCGGGCGATGAAGTCGTCGTCGCAAGCGTCGCAAGTGTAGCACCGGTCGACGAAGTCCGCGCCGTCTTCGAGACCAACGTCTTCGGCGTCCTCGCTGTAACGCAGACGATGCTGCCATTGATCCGATCGTCTTCTGCGGGGCGCATCGTGAATGTTTCGAGCGGAGTGGCTTCGCTGACCCTTAACGCCGATCCGAGTTTTCCTTTCCGTCCATCTTATGGCGTCACCTACTCCGCGTCGAAGACAGCCCTCAACGCGATCACCATGGCGCTCGCCATTGAGCTCGAGGGAGCCGGGATCAAGGTTCGAGCGGCTGGTCCAGGTTACACGGCAACCGCCATCAATGACTTCCAGGGAACGGACAGCGTCGAGGTCGGAGCCAGACCACTTGTCCTTGCAGCCTTGGATACGGAAAGCCCGACCGGAAGTTTCACCGGACCCGATGGAGCATATCCCTGGTGAACCTCCGACAAGCCTGCCTGGAAAACCGTGACAGATTGGAGAAAACAGATGGCTGATAACAACAGTCCAGATGAGGTGCTCGGCAAGGTGGCCATCGCCACCGGAGCCGCAAGCGGAATCGGACGGGGAATTGCCGAACTGTTCGTCGAACGCGGTGCAAAGGTGGTCGCCGTCGACCAAGACAGGTCCGTAAACGGCATGGCGTCCGCCAGCCTTGTGCCGCTGGTTGCCGACGTGACGGTCGATGGCAGTGCGGAAAGGGCTGTCGCAACCGCCGTCGAGCGGTTCGGTAAGCTCGACATCCTCGTCAACAATGCCGGCTACATCAACTACCAGGCGGTGGTCGATACGACGCGCGAAGAGTGGGAAAAGGTCATGGCGATCAATTCGACTGGCTATTTCCTGTTTTCCCGGGAGGCCGCCAAAGCGATGCTACCCAATAAACAGGGTGCAATCGTTAACATTGCCTCCTATGCTTCCTTCTTCGCGTTCCAGGGTATTGCCCCGTATGCGGCCTCTAAAGGTGCGGTCGCGCAGTTGACCCGGGCGCTCGCGCTGGAGATGGCTCCTCATGGCATCCGGGTCAACGCGGTCGGCTCAGGAGATGTGGTCACCAATCTGCTTCACACTTTCCGCGACGACGGCCATGAGTTTTTGACCGAACACGGAAAGGCGGCCCCCATCGGTCGCTCTGCCGACCCTCGGGAGATTGCTGAGGCCGTAGCCTTCCTCGCGTCCGACCGCGCAAGCTTTGTCATCGGTTCGGTCTTCATGGTCGATGGCGGCTTCAGCGTCCAGATTGCTTGATGCGAGAGTCGGGGCGAGCAGGCCTGACAAAACGCAGACGATAAAGCGCCAGCCAGTCTCATAAAGTCAGCTTAGGGCCGAAAGCCGCCATCTCTCACCGGATGACGGATGTCCGCGATCAGTCGTCCGCAGTCTCCAAATCCGGGCGCATGCCGCAGAGCATTTCGCGTTTGCCGGCAAAGCCGGGGCGGCGTTCGACGGTAAAGCCTGCGGCTGCGAGATTGCGGCGGACGAAGCCGGCGGCGGCGTAGGTGGCGAAGCTGCCGAAAGGCCTGGTGCGGTTAAAGAGCGCCTGCATCAGTTCGGGTGACCACATGGCGGGATTGCGCGACGGCGCGAAACCGTCGAGGAACCAGGCATCGAAATCGGGCTCCGATGCGGTGACGCCATCGAGCGCTGCGCCGCAGACGACGGTGAGGCGGGTCTGTTGGTCGATCTCTATCGTCACATGTCCGGTGGGCTCATCCGGCCATGCTGTTGCCAATGCCTGGCGCTGCGCATCGATCTGCGGCCAGCGGGAAAGCGCGCGGTCGATCTCGTCTCGCTTCATCGGATAGAGTTCGAAGGAGGTGAAATGCAGATGCGTGCCCGGCTTGCGCGCCAGCGTCCACTGCCGCCAGGTTTCGCAAAAATTCAGGCCGGTGCCGAAGCCCAGTTCGCCGATGCGGAATGTTTCGCCCTCTGACATGGTTTGCCAGCGATCCGGCAAGCCGTTGCCTGTCAGGAAGACGTGACCGCATTCCAGCCGGCCGTCGGTGCGGCAATAAAAGTGATCGCCAAATTCCTGGGAATACGGCATATCGCCTTCGTGCCAGTCGAGTGTCTGGAATGCCGGGCTTTCGCCCTCAACTGTCTTCAATTCGGGATCATTGTCGCTCATGAACAATGCGGATAATCCGGCCGGCGCCGGCGGTCAATCTGAAGTAGGGGCTGCCGCGGTCCTGCGTGCCGATGTGACCCTGCCGGCGTCTGCCGATCTGGTCATTCTCGGCGGCGGCATCATGGGTCTTTGGGCGGCGGTGAAGGCTGAGCGGCTCGGTATCCGCACCGTGCTCGTCGATTCCGGAAAACTCGGGCGCGGCACCAGCGGCGGATTGCTCGGTGCGCTGATGCCGCATATGCCGGACAAGTGGAACGACAAGAAGCAGTTCCAGTTCGACGCGCTGCTTTCGCTCGAGGACGAAGTGTCGCAGATCGAGGCGCAGACAGGGCTGTCCTGCGGTTATCGCCGCACCGGGCGGCTGATCCCGCTGCCGAAACCGCATCTGCGGGCGATCGCGCTGCGTCATTTCGAAGACGCAGCGACCCATTGGGATCAGGGTGGCCGCCGGTTTCACTGGCATGTCGCCGATCAGACGCCGCATCCGGGCTGGCCGGATGCCTCGTTCTGCGAGGCGGGTATCGTGCATGACACGTTTGCTGCGAAAGTTTCGCCGCGCAAGCTGACCGAGACGCTTGCCGCCAGCCTCAATGCCGGGCGTCATGTCACCGTGGTCGAAGGGCTTGCCGCATCGCGCATCGACGGGGCCGCAGGAAGGGTGCAGTTTGCCGATGGCACGAGCATCGCCTTCGGCACCTGCATCGTCTCGGCCGGTCATGGCGCCTTTCCGCTGATCGAAGCCTTGTCCGATCCGTTGCGGCAACCGATCGGCCAGCCGGTCAAGGGGCAGGCGGCCCTGCTTAGGGCAGGAGCGGACCCGGATCTGCCGCTTCTTTATCTCAACGGTCTTTATCTCGTGCCGCATGACAATGGCGATGTCGCGCTCGGCAGCACAAGCGAAGAGACATTCGACGAGCCTTTCTCTACGGATCAGCAGCTCGAGGATCTTGTGGAAAGGGCAAGGGCGCTGGTGCCTTCGCTGGCCAATGCTCCGGTGGTGGAACGCTGGGCCGGTCTGCGCCCCAAGGCGATCGACCGGGATCCGATGGTCGGGCCTCATCCGGACCACGCGAACGTGATCGCGCTGACGGGAGGTTTCAAGGTCAGTTTCGGTGTGGCGCATCTGCTGGCCGAGGCTGCACTGGATGCCGTTTCCGGTCGGATATTGCCGGTTCCGGCATCGTTTTTGCTGGAAAATCACCTCTCGGTCGCTTCGCGCTAAACGCGAGTCTTCTTCATCTTCGTCGTTAATCTGTCACGCAAATCACTTAGGTCCCTCATCAGGGACTGAATAAGCAAATGCGTATTTAAACAGGGCGTTTGACAGGGATGCACGAGAAGGTGACGCATGCGCTATGCCATATATTTTACACCGCCGGCACATGACCCACTGACGCTCGCCGCGTCGCAATGGCTCGGCCGCAACGCCTTTTCCGGAGACGCTACCGAGCCGCCGGTCGTTCGCGGCGTCGGTCTCCACGAAATCTCATTCCACACTGCCATCCCGCGCCGCAGCGGGTTTCATGCCGCATTGAAGGCGCCCTTCCGGCTTGCACCGGAGATCAGCGAATCCATGCTGCTGAGGCACCTGATGCGGTTTGCCGGCTCGCATGAGCCATTCCAGCTTCCACCACTGGAAGTGGCAAGGCTCGGTAATTTCTTCGGTCTCGTGCCGGAAATCCCCTGCGAGCGGATGCGCCTGTTTGCCTGCGCCGTCGTGCAGGAGTTCGACGTGTTTCGCGCACCGCTGTCGGATGCGGAATTCGAGCGCAGCGACCCGGGCGATCTTTCGGCTCCGCAATTTGCCAATCTCTATCGCTGGGGCCATCCTTACGTGATGGACGAGTTCCGGTTCCACATGGCGCTCACCGGACCGCTGCTGCCGAAGGACGGCATTTTCATCGAACCGGCGTTGAGGGATTATTTCGCGCCCTATCTGACGAAGCCGGTCGAGGTCGCCAATCTGGCGCTGTTCGTCGAAGAAGAGCCGGGCGCGCCGCTTCAGGTTCATTCGCTGCATCCGATGGGGCGCGTGGCAGCCCGCAAGATCGCCTGAGCACCCATTCAGACCAGCCGATCCGGCTGGGGCTGGCTGAACAGCAGTTTGATGAAGGTGCGGTAGCTCAGGATCTGCCGTTCCAGATGGGTCGGGTCGTTCAGAACCTTGGACATGATGATGGCGCCGTCGAAGATGCATGACAGCATGTTGGCGAGATCCTTAAGCTCGATCGGCTCCTGCGGCGCATGCACCGCGGCGATCTCTTCCAGATAACCGAGGAAACGCCTGTTCCAGGACGCAACCGAACTGGCGTTCAACATGTGGATCTCGCGATCGAACAGTCGCTCCTGGTAACAGATCGAGGCGATGATGCAGCCCGGATGCACGCCCGGCAGGTCGCGCGCCAGTTCCGACAGCAGTTTGAGGCCAATCAGGAAAGCCTGTAGCGGATCATCCGCCAGTTCCCGCCCACGGTCGAAAATGTCGTCGAAGAGGCGGTCGTTCTCGGTCACGTAGCGGCGCAGCATCTCGCGGGCGAGTTCGTTCTTGTCGTGGAAGTGGTAGAAGAACCCACTCTTGGTGATGCCGGCTTCAGCGATGACTTCCTCGATCGAGGTTGCACCGAAGCCCTTGGACAGCACGGAGACCTGCGCGACTTCGAGGATCCGCTCGCGGGTCGCTTCGCCCTTTCTCGGCACGCGGCCATCGGAAAACTGTACCGGCGGTACGGTTTTTGCGACATCCAGGCCCTGGCTTTCCAAATCCTCGGTCCTTCGGGACATGGTATCCCCCTGAGCAAGCTCAGCTTTTCGATATCTTTTCCTGCTGTACCGCAAGCCGCGTAGATCAAAGCGTCCACCGGGCGCACAACAAACGGGCAAGCTGCAGCTTCGGGACGTGCCTGTTTTCGCGCCGCGGCGATCATATCACAGGAGATGACGATGAAAAACGATCGCCAGCGCCTGCCGCATCTGGGGGAGGATATATATCTGACCGATGGCGGGCTGGAGACGGTGCTGATCTTCCACCGCGGTCTGGAACTGCCCTTTTTCGCGTCCTTTCCGCTCATCGACGATGCCAGCGGGCGCGCCGAGCTGGATGCCTATTATGAGGCCTATCTGGCGATTGCGCGGAAATACGGGCGGGGTTTTCTGCTCGATACGCCGACCTGGCGGGCCAACCCGGACTGGGCGGCAAAGCTCGGATATGATCTGGCAGCACTCTGGGCGCTCAACATCCGCTCCGTCGACTATGTGATGGGATTGCGCGAAAAATGGCAGCGGCCGGGTATGCCCATCCTGCTTAACGGCGTGATCGGGCCGCGGGGTGACGCCTACCAGCGGGGGCGCATGTCCATGGCCGAGGCGGAGGATTACCACGCCCACCAGATCGATGCCTTTGCCGAAACGGCGGTGGATATGCTGAGCGCCATGACGATCAACACGACCGAAGAGGCGATCGGCATCGTGCGGTCAGCCAAGGCGGCGGGACTGCCGATTGTGATCTCCTTCACGGTCGAGACGGACGGCGGGCTTGCAAACGGCATGTCGCTGCGGGAAGCGATTGAGATGACGGATGACATGACCGCCAATGGTCCCGCCTATTACATGGTCAACTGCGCCCACCCCGTCCATTTCGAACAGGCTTTCGTCGACGCTGACGGTTGGCTGCAAAGGATCGGCGGTGTGCGTGCCAATGCCTCTTCCAAGAGCCATGCGGAACTGGACGAGGCGACTGAAATCGATATCGGCGATCCTCAGGATCTCGGTCTGCAATACCGCAGCCTGAGAGCACGTTATCCGTCGATGCGCGTATTGGGTGGCTGCTGCGGCACCGATCACCGGCACGTGGCGGCTATCTGCGAGGCCTGCATGCCACGAGCGGCGGCCGAATGAAGGAGAAGGTACCATGTCCATATTTGCATTGCCTCCGGCACTATCCACGGCATTCTCTGCGCTGACGCATATTCACTGGCGTGGGCATCACGAGCTCGACATGTCCGTCGACCCGACCGTCGGGCGGCCGCCATTCGCGTCTAAGCTGGAATTCGACGAATATATGCTGCGCGATATAGGCCTCGGCGACGGCGGCTATCACGAGTGGCAGGATGATCGCCTCAACTGATCGCTTCGGCTGACCACTTTGGTTGATATTGGGGAATAGTTTGCATCTCGACATCTGCGGAAGCGGTGCGTTACCGTTGTCGCAGGCAATCGAGGTGGAACATGCCCATAAGCATAAAAGACTACCCGCGCGATCTCGTCGGCTATGGCCGCAACAGTCCTGATCCAAAATGGCCGGGCGGGGCCAATATCGCCGTGCAATTCGTCATCAACTACGAGGAGGGCGGCGAAAGCTGTATCCTCGACGAAGATCCGGCTTCCGAAAACCTGTTGTCGGAAATCGTCGGCGCGGCGCCCTGGTCGGGCCAACGCAATCTCAACATGGAATCGATCTACGAATACGGCTCCCGTGCCGGTTTCTGGCGGTTATGGCGGCTGTTCACCGAGCTGAAGATGCAGTGCACCGTCTATGGCGTGACGCTTGCCATGGCGCGCAACCCGGAAGCGGTCGCCGCGATGAAGGAGGCCGGCTGGGAGATCGCCAGCCACGGGTATCGCTGGCTGGAATACAAGGATTTTCCGGTCGCGAAGGAACGCGAGCACATTCTCGAAGCCGTGCGGCTGCATACCGAGCTTGTCGGTGAACGGCCCTATGGCCTGTACCAGGGCAAGCCTTCGGACAATACGCTGAAGCTCGTCATGGAGGAGGGCGGTTTCCTCTATTCCTCCGACAGTTATGCCGACGATCTGCCCTACTGGGTGCAGGGGCTGAACGGCAGACCTTTCCTGATCATTCCCTATACGCTGGAAACCAACGACATGCGGTTTGCCACGCCGCAGGGTTTCAATTCCGGCGACCAGTTCTTCACCTATCTGAAGGATGCGTTCGACACGCTTTATCGGGAAGGGCAGGAGGGCAGTCCGAAGATGATGTCGGTCGGTCTGCATTGCCGGCTTGTCGGTCGGCCCGGCCGCATCGCTGCGCTTCGCCGCTTCATGGAATATGTGCTGTCGCACGACAGGGTCTGGGTGCCGCAGCGCATCGAGATAGCCAGGCACTGGCATGAAAACCACAAGCCTAAAGGTGCCGCATGAGCGCGCGGGAGGATTTCGTTGCGGCATTCGGTGGCGTGTTCGAGCATTCGCCCTTCATTGCCGAGCGCGCTTATGATGCAGGTCTGATCTTCGTGCCGCTGACAGCCAAGGGCGTGCATGCCGCGATGGTGTCGGAGTTTCGCAAGGCTTCCGGTGACGAGCGGCTCGGCGTGCTTCGTGCCCATCCCGATCTTGCGGGAAAGCTGGCGATCGCCGGTGAACTGACGCAGGACAGCAGGCAGGAGCAGGCCGGCGCCGGCCTCGACCGGCTGAGCGCCGATGAGCATGCGCGCTTCACCGCACTGAACGCCGCCTATACGACCAAGTTCGGCTTTCCCTTCATCATCGCGGTCAAGGGGCTGAACAGGGACGATATTCTTGCGGCTTTCGAGACCCGCATCGGCAACGACGCTGAGGAGGAGTTTTCGACGGCCTGTGCGCAGGTGGAACGCATCGCGCTTCTGCGATTGCTGACGCTTTTGCCGGAGGGGTAGAAAATGGGGCTGCCTGTTCTTCCAGGCACTCGTAGCCTATATTTGCCGTATCAGGAGCGTTGCAGCATGAGACCGTCGGAAGTCTTGGAAAAGAACAGGCAGGCCATTCGCGAAGCGACCAAACGCTTCAACGCGGCAAACCCTCGTGTCTTCGGTTCCGTTGCGCGGGGCGAGGATCGTGCTGATAGCGATATCGACATTTTGGTGGACGCGCTGCCAGGTAGTACCTTGCTGACATTGGGTGGTCTTCAGGATGCGCTTGAACAATTGATGCTTGGAACGTCCATACACTTGCTCACGCCAGGCGATTTTCCCGAAAACATACGGCTTCGGGTGCTCGCTGAAGCGAAGCCCATATGAGCAGTTCGGACAAGATTGCATCACTGCTGGTGCGGATGCGCGAGGCCGCCGCTGACGCGCATCGACTCATCGATGGAGTGGATAAATCCGATTTCATGGGCAGCATGATGCTCAATCGTTCCGTGGGAATGAGCCTGTTGATGGCGTCAGAAGTTGCGGCGCAGCTCCTCAAATCCAATCCCGATTTTGTGGCAGATCATCCCGAATTTCCATGGCAGGCAATGCGTGGAATGCGAAACCGGATTGCGCATAATTATTTTGATATCGATCTTGAGGTCGTCTGGGACACTGCCAGAAATGATGTTCCCGATCTTGTTTCCATGCTTGATGCCATCATCCAATGGCGCACCCAAGGCGAATGATCTTGACCGAAATTCTCGAAATCCTGCCCCTCACGAAATCCGCCTTTGCGCCTTATGGCGATGTGATCGAGGCGGATCCATCAAAAATGCGGCTGATCAACAATGGTACGACGGAGCGGTATCATGGGCTGGCTGCTCCGGTCGTGGTGGGTGAACCCGAGCGGCTGATCTTCAATATCTTTCGCGGACAGCCCCGGCATTTTCCTTATGTCATCGATATGATGGAGCGGCATCCCTATGGCAGCCAGAGTTTTGTGCCGCTTTCCGGTCGCCCCTTCCTCGTCGGCGTGGCCGATGATGAGGATGGCCGGCCGGGGCGACCGAAGATTTTCCTGGCAGAAGCGCATCAGGGTGTGAACTATTTTGCCAATACCTGGCATCATCCACTGATGGCGCTCGGTGAGGTCAGCGATTTCCTTGTCGTCGACCGGGACAATACCGCCGCCAATCTCGAAGAATTCTCTTTCGAAACGCCCTATCAGATCCAGGAGCCAAAGCTATGACCGGTCTCACCACCCATGTGCTCGACACGGCCAGCGGCATGCCGGCAGAAGGGCTTGCCATCGATCTCTACCGGATCGAGGGCGAGGCAAGGACGAGGCTGAAAACCGTGACGACCAATGCCGACGGACGCGTCGATGGCGGGCCGATCCTGATCGGCGAAAGTTTCGTCATCGGCAGTTACGAGCTGGTCTTTCATGCCGGCGATTATCTGCGCGCTCGTGGCACGGCGCTTACCGAACCGGCCTTCCTCGACGTGATCCCGATCCGCTTCGGCATTTCGGATGTGACGGCGCATTATCACGTGCCGCTGCTTCTATCGCCCTACGGTTATTCCACCTATCGGGGCAGCTGATGGGGTCGCCTTGATTTGCAGGTTTGCGCTTTGCCCGCAAGGGAGGCGCGCGACCGTGCCATCAGTTGCAGTCGAATGGACAATTTCAAACAGTTGTACTATTTGTTGTACAAGTCTACGTGGAGATCGCCATGCGCACGATCATGTTTTCCCAAGCTCGCCAAGAACTGTCCAGCCTTATGGACGAGGTGTCAAATGATCGTACCGCTGTGGAGATCATCCGGCGCGACAAACCATCCGTGATCCTTCTGGACAAGGATGAGTATGAAGGAATGATGGAAACGCTGCACCTGATGTCGACGCCAGCGAATGCGACGCGGCTGATGGACGCGATTGCCAACGCCAAGGCGGGAAAGAACCTAGTCTATCACGATCTCATCGACCCCGAAGATTACAAGGCTGACGTAAAGAAGGCAAAGTGATGCCTGTGGTTAAGTCCTATCTTCTGTCTTGGGAGGTGGAGGGGTGGAAGGACTATATATTCTGGCAGGAGACCGACCCCAAGACAGTTGTTCGCATCAATGAGCTTATCCGCGATATCCTGCGTCACCCTTTCGAAGGAATAGGAAAACCGGAGCCGTTGAGAAACCAGCTCAAGGGGCAATGGTCACGTCGCATCACCCAAGAGCACAGATTGGTTTACAAGGTTGAGGGTGGCGCGGAGACGCCGCGTGTCGTCATCCTGCAATGTCGTTTCCACTATTGAATCTTGCGCGGAAACCATTCGGCAAGGCTTCGCCGCGATACTCCTTTCCGATTCGACAGGAGATGATTCCATGGCACCAGCGCGCGCAAAGACAGGCTCGAAACGCAAGAGCGGCAAACGCGCGCCTGCGCGGTCGGGATCGTCTTTCTGGCCGTGGATGGTGGCGCTTGTGGCGATCGGCGGCGGTATTTCGCTTTATGATCATTTCCCACCAGCCCGGAAATTCGTTGCCGGCCTGATGGCCGACAGGCCTGACCGTATCGCGACGCGGGAAGAGCCGCGGGAGAAGGTCGTAACCGCCAGACCGCAGCCCGCGCCGACACATCGGGGCGTGACGCCCGTTCCGCCACGCCCGGTCGGCCCGCCGGACCAGACGCAGACCGCCGCCATCATTCCGCCGGCACCGATTGGCAAGCCGGGGCTCGAAGTCGCATCTCTTTCGGCTGCAGCGCCGAAGACCGGCGAGGCTCTCGCAGGCGCCTATCAGGGCAAGTTCTTCCTCTGCGGCACGGCCAAGCAGGACGATTGTGTCGTCACCGCCGATCGCTTCGTGTTCCACGGCCAGAAGATCCGTCTCGTCGGCATCGAGGTTCCGGATATCAAGAAGCCGCGCTGCGAGGCGGAGCGGATCAAGGCCAGTGATGCGAAACTGCGCGTGCGCGCCTTTCTCGATTCCGGCCCGTTCGAGCTGGTCAGCTGGCAGGGCAACAATTCGACGGTCAACGGTCATCAGCTGCGTGACGTGACCCGCAACGGCCGGTCGCTTGCCGATGTGCTGGTCAATGAGGGGCTCGCCAAGCGTCCCGGCTCGGCCAGAAGCGGCTGGTGCGGCTGAGGCTCACCGATTGCGGAAAACCGTGCAGGAAACCCCGGCGGCCTTGATGGCGGAACACAGTTTCGTTGCTTCCTGCCGCGTCTCGCGCCCGATCCTTGCGGCATATCGCGGCCGGTAACCGAAATTGCCGCCAAGCTGGCGGACAATCAGGGCACGTTCCTCGTTCAGCGGCGCCGGCAGTTCCAGCACCGCACGGGTAAACAGGCGATCGACGACGGCGGGGCGATAATGCGCCGCCAGTTGAACGCCCCAGGGGGCCCAGTCGGCGGAGCCGGCAAGCACCGGTTCGGTCATCTGGCGCGTATCGGCCAGTGTCTTGCAGGCCTCCTGAAAGGATAGGTCTGCATTGAGAGCGGGGGCTGCGGTTTTCGGCGGACTGTCGCGCCAGGTCTCGACGAGCGCGCCGGTAATGGCGAAGACATAATCTCTCGTCTCGATCGGCAATCTTTCCTTGGAGAGGAAACGGGCAAAGCCGTTTTCGCCCGCATTATAGGCCGCCGCCGCAAAGCCAAGATTGCCGAAACGATTGCTCAATTCCTTCAAATAGGCGGCGGAAGCATCAAGTGCATCGATGACATGGAAACTGTTGTGGAGCCCGCGCGTCTTCGCCGTCGACGGCATGAACTGGGCAATTCCCTCCGCACCCTTGTGACTGACGGCCTCGGGGCGAAACAGGCTTTCCCGCCAGATCAGGCGCGCGAAAAAGTCGGGCGGGATGGCATGGGTTCTGGCAGAAATCTCGATCGCGCGGCAGAGATCGGCATTGAAGAAATCCTTGCGGATGCAGATCTGATCGCCGTTTCCCGACCTCTCGTAGAGGCATTCGGGTTCGTTGCGATTTGTGGCGATCTCCGCGGTTTCCGATGCCAGGATCGTGCCGGGGCAAAACAGCATTGCGCCGATCGCCACCGCTGCAAAAGACCGCCTATAACCGATCATGCTGTCCCCCGATCCGCTGATCGGGGCACCCTAGCCGGTTTCGGGCGGCCTCCCAAATCAGAAGGGCGAGGAGGCGATGATATTTGCGCCGCAATCCTTGATGTCGCGCTTGCCGCACAGCGCCATGGTGATATCCATTTCCTTGCGGATTATTTCAAGCGCTGCCGTCACGCCCGGCTTGCCCATGGCGCCGAGGCCATAAAGGAAGGGGCGGCCGATATAGGTGCCTTTGGCGCCGAGTGCGACGGCCTTCAGCACGTCCTGGCCGGAGCGGATGCCGCCGTCGAAATGCACCTCCATGCGGTCGCCGACCGCGTCGACGATCTTCGGCAGCATCGAGATCGAGGAGGGGGCGCCGTCGAGCTGGCGGCCACCATGATTGGAAACGATCAGGGCGTCGGCGCCGGTATCGGCTGCGGCACGGGCATCTTCTTCATCAAGGATGCCCTTGATGATCAGCTTGCCGCCCCAAAGGTCCTTGATCCAGCGGATGTCATCCCAGGAAAGGCGCGGGTCGAACTGTTCCGCCGTCCAGGCAGACAGCGAGGAGAGATCCGAGACGTTGCTGGCATGGCCGACGATATTGCCGAAACCGCGGCGCTTGGTCTGCAGCATGTCCAGGCACCAGAAGGGTTTCGTCGCCAGCTGAAAGGCGCTGTTGAGCGTCCATTTCGGCGGTGCGGAGAGGCCGTTGCGAAGATCCTTGTGACGCTGGCCCAGAATCTGCAGGTCGGCGGTGACGACGAGGGCACCGCAGCCGGCTGCCTTGGCGCGGCCGATCAGCCGCTCGATGAAACCGCGATCCTTCATCACGTAAAGCTGGAACCAGAAAGGCTTGCTGGTGACCGACTTGACGTCCTCGATGGAACATATGCTCATGGTCGAGAGCGTGAATGGAACGCCGAATTCTTCCGCAGCCTTGGCGGCCAGCATCTCGCCATCGGCATGCTGCATGCCGGTGAGACCCGTCGGCGCGAGCGCCACCGGCATCGAGGCATGCTGCCCGACCATGGTGGTTGCCAGCGAACGGTTGGTCATGTCGACCAGAACGCGCTGGCGCAGCTTGATCCTGGAAAAATCATCCTCGTTGGCACGGTAGGTGCCTTCGGTCCACGCGCCGCTATCGGCATAATCGAAGAACATCTTTGGTACCCGGCGACGGGCCTTGGTCTTCAGATCGGCGATGGTAAGCGGCTTGGACATGATGACGGGTTCCTCCTCCTGAAATTGCGTTTCGAGAGGTAGCATATCGATGCGGAGAGGAAACAGAAAATCGGCGCTTTCGTCAATTTTTGCCAGGACTCGCCGGTATTGTTGAAAGTTGATATAAGGCACCAAAAAAAGTGCGATAAATAGAACTAATTTCAGACCGAAAGAGGTGATGGCGATGCAGCGTGTGGAAGCGGAAATGGCGGTCAGCGTGTCGGATCTGAAGAAGAATCCGACCGCGGTGGTCGATGGTGCGGCGGGTGGGGCCGTCGCCATCCTCAACCATAATCGGGTGATGGCCTATATGGTGCCAGCGGATACCTACGAATCCTTGATCGACGCGCTTGACGACCAGACCCTTGTCGAGATCGCCAAAGCGCGTGCCGGCGAAAAGGGCGTGCCGGTCGATCTCAATGACCTATAGGCTTGAATTTCTGCCGATAGCGCGAAAGGAATGGGACAAGCTCGGCGCGACCGTGCGAGAGCAGTTCAAGCGAAAGCTATCCGAAAGGCTGCAGCGGCCCAGAGTGCAAGCCGACGCTTTGCGCGGCATGCCGGATCACTACAAGATCAAACTCCGTTCCGCCGGGTTTCGACTGGTCTACCGCGTCGAGGATGAAAGGATCACCATTGTCGTCGTCGCGGTAGGCCGCAGAGATCATTCGGATGTCTATCAGAGCTTGAAAAAGCGGTGATTGTTCAAAGCCCGCTCTTCATCGCCTTGCCCGCCACATAGGTTTCCACCACCGCGCGGTCGTCGCCCATTGTCTGTAGCAGGAACAGTTCTTCGGCCAGCGTAGTCACCGTTTCCAGCCGCAGCTTCATCGCCGGCGTGGAGGCTGCGTCGAGCACGACGAGGTCGGCGACCGAGCCCAGATCCAGCGTGCCGATATCCGCTTCCATCGACAGCGCCTCGGCATTGCCGCGGGTCATCAGGTGAAAGCTCTCGAGCGGGTTCAGGCGCTCGCCGAGGATCTGCTGGATCTTGTAAGCCTCGTCCATGGTCTTCAGCATCGAATAGCTGGAGCCGCCGCCGATATCCGTGGCGACCGAAATGCGTACCGGTTTTTCACGGCGCGTCAGCGGCCGTAGCGGAAACAGACCGGAACCGATGAAGAGGTTCGAGGTCGGGCAGTGAACGGCGATGCTGCCCGTCTCGGAGAGCACATCCATTTCGCGCTCGGAGAGGTGGATGGCGTGGCCAAGCAGGGTCTTTTTCCCGAGCAGGCCGTAACGGGCATAGATGTCGGTATAATCCTTCGCTTCCGGATAGAGCTCGCAGGTATAGCGGATTTCCTCGCGGTTTTCCGAAAGATGCGTCTGGATGAAGAGGTCGGGAAACTCCTGCGCCAGCGCCTGTGTGGCGCTCATCTGTTCCGGTGTCGAAGTGATGGCGAAACGGGGGGTGATGGCGACGTGGTTGCGGCCCTTGCCGTGCCATTGTTCGATCACCGCGCGGGTTTCGTCATAGCCCATTTCCGGTGTGTCGAGCAGGCCCTGCGGGGCATTGCGGTCCATCATCACCTTGCCGCCGACCATGCACATGTTGCGCTTCAGGGCCTCGGCGAAAAAGGCGTCGGCGGAGGTCTTGTGGACGGAGCAATAGGCGACCGCCGTCGTCGTGCCCTGACGCAGGAACTCGTCGTAGAAATGCGTGGCGATGCGGGTGGCGTGGTCGCTTTCGACGAAGCGGCATTCCTCGTGGAACGTGTAGGTGTTCAGCCATTCGAGAAGGTTCGCCGCATAGGAGGCGATCACCTGCATCTGCGGGAAATGCACATGGGTGTCGATGAAACCCGGCAGAATGAGATGCGGCCGGTGATCGATCTCGGTTACGTCGTCCGGGGCTTTGGCCTTGACGGATGCATAATCCCCCACCGCGGCGATCTTTCCGTCGGCACCAACAAGCAGGCCGCCGTCATGCTCGTAGAGATAACTGTCGCTATCGGTCAGAGACTGAGGGGCACGCTTGAAAGAAAGGAGGCGTCCGCGGATGAGGGTGTCTGTCATGGGAACCTTGGTCGGTGAATTCTATTGCGAGGCGATGGCGCTTTCATACCATGCAACAAGGAGCTTGCGCTCGTCCGGCGTGAGATCGGTCACGTTGCCCGGGGGCATGGCATGGCTTCTTCCTGCCTGGATATAGATTTCCCGTGCGTGGCTGGCAATCTCCGCATCGGTTTCGAGCTTCACCGATTTTGGCGTGAAGGGTACGCCGTCCCAGACCGGTTCGGCCGCATGGCACATGGAGCAGCGGGCCATCACCACGTCTCGGGCGGCCTCGAAATGGGCGTTGGAGGCGAATTTCTGGCTGACTGGGGAGAGCGCCGTTTGCGTCTCGCCGGTCAGTATTTTCGGCACGGTCGACAGCCAGATGATGAGGATGAACAGGATCACCGTCACCAGCCATGTCCAGGTCGGTTTGCCCTTTCTGGCATGGGTGGTGTTGAACCAGTGGCGGATGGTGACCCCCATCAGGAAGACCAGCGCGGCGATGATCCAGTTGAACTCAGTGCCGAAAGCCAGCGGATAGTGGTTCGACAGCATGAAGAAGATGACGGGCAGCGTCAGGTAGTTGTTGTGCAATGAGCGCTGCTTGGCGATGCGACCGTATTTGGCATCCGGCGTGCGCCCGGCGATCAGGTCGGCGACGACGATCTTCTGGTTGGGAATGATGATGAAAAAGACGTTGGCCGACATGATCGTGGCGGTGAATGCGCCCAGATGCAGGAAGGCGGCGCGGCCGGTGAAGATCTGCGTATAACCCCAGGCCATCGCGACCAGCAGGATATAGAGCAGGATCATCAGACCCCAGGTATTGTTGCCGAGCTTAGACTTGCAGAGTTGGTCGTAGAACAGCCAGCCGACCCCCAGCGAGGCGAGCGACAGACAGATCGCCTGCCAGTTTTCCAGTTCCATCACCGTGCGGTCGACGAGAAAGAGGTCGGCGCCGCCATAATAAACGATGCAGAGCAGCAGAAAGCCCGACAGCCAGGTGAAATAGCTCTCGTATTTGAACCATGTCAGGTGTTCGGGCATCTGGGCCGGGGCAACCAGATATTTCTGGATATGATAAAAACCGCCGCCATGGACCTGCCATTCCTCGCCATAGGCGCCCGGCGGCAGATGCGGTCGTTTTACCAGCCCGAGATCAAGTGCGATGAAATAGAAGGATGAGCCGATCCAGGCGATCGCCGTGATCACATGAAGCCAGCGCACGGCAAAGCTCAGCCATTCCCAGGCTATGGCGTATTCATACATTGGGTTGTTCCCGTTCTTTTTGTTCCCGACTCGTGAGTGTGGGGAAAAAAACGGGACGAGGGAAGGGGCAGGAGGACGCAGGATGAAAGAACGGCCTCCCTTCGTGTCGGGATAGGCGTCTAGCCGCGGGGAGGCCTGGCCTCGACGGGCGCTTCTGCTTCGTAAAACGACCGCATGTCTTCGTTCGCCTTTAGCCGCGAATCGGGGTCGCTGTAGAACATGTGGCCACCGCGATAGAGTTTGAGCTCCGTGCGGCCCTTCGCGAGCTGTTCCGGCAGATGGTTGAGGATGAATTTCGAAACCCCGTAAGGGGTCAGGATGTCGCTATAGCCATGCAGGACGGACAATCGGAACGAGGGGATTACGGAGAGCAGGTCGCGTATGTCGTCGGATGCGCTGGCCGTGGAGCGCCGGCCGTCCCAATCCCATTTGCGGTTCACCTCGGTGCTCAGCAGCGTATAGGTCATCTCGGTCTCGAAGCGCAGCTCGTTTCTGGCATAGGCAGCAAAGAGGGCGCCATAGGCGCGGGTATATCCGTCGAGAACGGAATCGTCGTTGGTGACATGCGCCCGTTCGGGATAGGCATCGGCCGACATTTCCGCGCCGTCATAGACGCTGACGACCCGGCCTTCTCCGGCAGATTGCGTCCTATAGAGCGAGCCGACGAAACCGCGGGTGCGCTCGACCACGTCGCGTGGCAGTCCGGTGAGGCCCGCCACGCGCGAATACAGCGCATCGGCTTCCTCGCCTGATGGGGCGGCACCTGCAAGCGACACGAGATAGGTGCTCATCGCATAGGCTTCGGCCTCCAGCACCTTTTCCGGCGCGAATGTGCCTGTCCGCTCGAGTTCGGATGCCGCCAGTGACGGCAAAAGAAGGGCGGCGGTGATCGGATCGGAGTCGGCCGTCATCAAGAAACGGCCATCGATCAGCGGTGAAACCATGACGATGCCCGACACGAGAATTCCCTGGCTGTCCTTCAGCGCCTTGGCGACCTTGGCGGAGCGGAAGCCGCCATAACTTTCCCCGACGAGATATTTGGGCGAGGGGAGGCGGCCGTTTTTCTGGGTGTAGAGGGCGATGAATTTTGCCAGGCTCTCGGCATCCTGCCGGACACCGTAAAATCCGTCCTGTGCATCGGCTGCGGCGCGGCTCCAGCCGGTCCCGACAGGATCGATGAAAACGAGGTCGGTGAAGCCGATCCAGCTCGACGGATTATCTTCAAGTACCGGCATGGTGCCGTCTTGTCCGCCGCCGAGGCTGGCGACCCGCGGTCCCATCATGCCGAGATGCAGATAGGCGGAGGCCGCCCCCGGTCCGCCGTTGAAGACGAAGGTGAGGGGACGCGGTTTTTTCGCGTCCGGCACGGTATAGGCGGTATAGAAGATCTTTGCATTTCTCGTGCCGGTCTGGCCGAAGAGGTCGATCGTTCCGGCCGTGGCGGTGTAGCGGATATCGCCGCCGGGTGTCTTCAGCACATGATCGGTCGATGCGTCGGCGGGGATCAGGTCGAATATCGACGAGGTTTCGCCTTTCGGCGCTTTGTCCGGTGCAGGAGTGGGGTCCTGCGCATAGGCAGGGTTTCCGATCAGGACTAGCAGAACCAGACTTGCAATCGTGTACCACGGGGCTCGCATCTATCTTCCTTCCTTTCCGGCTTGCTTGCGAGGATAGGGGATGTTTCCAATCACCGGAACTCAACTCTTCAGCAGGTGCATTCGGTCCGGTGCGCGGCCTGATTTTGTTCCCTCGATGGAACCTCGCAAACCTGCCGGGCGTTCACGCGCGTCCACCAAGAATATTTGCTGTTGCTAAAATATAATTTGCGCGTCGCACCGGTAAGGGCTTAGCCGGCTAAGGCGACTCGGCTATTGTAGCGATTGCAAATTCAGCCGGCGGTGCCGGGGTATTGCGTCCGCACGCCGCCGGAGATGGCATCCATCAACGGAGAACAGGCTGATGCCCAAAGACAGGCGATGCATTCTTAACGGTGTGATGATTGCGTTTTTCCTCGGTGCGGGGCTTTTTCCCGCCGGCGCCCACGAGGCCCACAGCGTCAAGGGCGGGACGTGGAAATATGACGGCTATTGCTGCAATGGCGATTCCAGGAGCGGCGACTGCCAGATGATCTCGACACGCAATGTGAGGATCACCAGCCAAGGCTATGAGATCTCGCTCGGCCCGGGCGATCACCGGTTGATCACCAGACCCCACCATTTCACCATGCCGCAGAGCGAGGCGCGCCGCTCCAAGGACGAGGAATATCACCTCTGCCTCTATCCGACGGAAGATACGCTGCGCTGTTTCTATGCGCCGGACATGGGGTTTTGAGCGGGCCTTTCGCTCAGTCCCGAAATGTCGGCATCATCTTGCGCATGAAGTCGCGGAAGGCGGTTATCTTCCTCGAATGCCTGCGCGCTTCTGGATAGGCGAACCAGTAGTCGCTGCCATCCGTCGCCCTTAGTTCGAAGGGCTGGATCAGACGGCCGAGCGCCACGTCGTCGGTGTAGAATTCCGGCTTGAGGATCGCGACGCCCTGACCGGCCACCGCGGCTGCGGCCTCGAATGTCTGGGCGCCGAAACGGCTGAGCGGACGTCCCTTCAGATCGGCTTCATCGAGGCCTGCCGCCTTCAGCCAGAGCGGCCACCAGATATCGCCGGGATCGATGATCCTCAGCTTCAGAATATCCGCCGGCTCGTGAACGCCGCCGATCGTGTCCGCCAGGCCCGGGCTCAGCATCGGGGTAAAATCGCTCTTCATGAGAAAATGCGCCTTCAGCCCCGGCCACTTTCCGTTGCCGCTGCGGATCGCCACGTCCCCCTCGGTACGGGTGAAGTCGACAATGTCCTGAGAGGTTTCGAGCCGCACGGCGATGCCCGGATTTTCCAGCTGGAAGGTGACGAGATGATGGGCGAGCCAGCGGGCGGCAAATGTCGCGGTCGTATGAATGATTAGCGTGCTTTCCGACTGATCCGTCATGCCCGCCAGCGCCTCATTCATGATGCCGAAGGCTTCCGATATTTTTGGCGCAAGGCGCGCGCCGGCATCCGTCAGCGTCACCTGCCGCGGCCGGCGCAGGAAGAGCTGTTCGCCCAGCGTGTCTTCCAGCAGCTTGATCTGGTAACTCACCGCCGTCTGGGTCAGGCCCAGCTCCTCGCCGGCCTTGGTAAAGCTCATGCGCCGTGCCGCTGTCTCGAAGACCCGCAGCGCATTCAGCGGAAATTGCTTCGACATCTTCATGGATCAAATCTCTTTATGCATGCAGACGGATGTTTCGTTGGAAATCCATCATAATCGAGCGCATTCTCCAATCATAGACATCAATTCAGTGATGATGAAAAGAGGAGATGCGACCATGACCCATGGTTTGCTGGCAGGCTTTCTGCGCCTGAAATTCACGACTGAAAATCTGGCTGGCGCGCTATTTCTCGCCAGTGCCGCCAACCGCGCCGACGACGAGGCTCTGAGCGAACACGACCTGCGCGATCTAGGCATGCTCGACGGGCGGACCTCGCCCAGCACGGTCGATCGCTCGCCGCGCTCCAGGGCATGGAAGCTCATCGACCAGCGACCGCACTCGCTGTGAGGCGATAAAAGCTCAGTCGGCCGCGACCTGTCGCTCCAACCTCGTATTCGACATGGCTGGCGGCACTCGCTGCAAAAGCTCGGCCGCAACCAGGGCCGCGATCACTTCCGGGCGCTTGTCGCGGACGGCCGAGCCGCCGATCGGCAGGATGAGGCGGGACATCATGACGGCATTCTCGCGCTTCGTGATGTTTTCGCCCTCTTGCCGATCCAGCCAGTGGGAGAAGGTCGCCCGTTTGGTGGCCGATCCGATCATGCCGACATAAGCGAGGTCAGACCTTTTCAAGGCACGTTCGGCGATCAGGAAATCCAGCGCATGATCATGCGTGAGGATGACCGCGGCTCCGCCGGGCGCAATGTCATCCACCGAGGCTTCAGGCATACTGGTCAGGCGCGATGTCACGCCTGCGGGCAGGTTTTGCAACGCCTCCTTGCGGGTCTCGACCACCGTCACGGCAAAGGGCAGGGGTGCCAGTGCCCTTGCAAGTGCGAGCCCGACATGGCCTGATCCGAACAGGAAGACGGCGGGGCGGTCATCCCGTTCGCGGACCAGTCGATCTTGCAGCATCTCCGCGATCTGAGAGGTCACGAGAGTGAAGCGGAGTTTCGTGCGTCCGCCGCAGCACTGGCCGATTTCGGGGCCAAGCGGAATGTCCATATCCTTTTCGCCGCCGCCTTTCAGGATCGCGCGGGCATTGTCTATCGCCATATATTCGAACTGGCCGCCGCCGATCGTGCCCCATATCGCCTCATCCCCGACCAGCATGTAGGTGCCGGCTTCGCGCGGCGTCGAGCCCTTGGCCTCGATGACGTCGACAAGAACGGATCTGTTGCATGCGAGAAAGGCGGAGAGGGAGGGTTCGCTCATGCGTCGATCATATCACCTTCACAATCGAGTGTATCACACTTTTGGCCCGGTGTTTTGCGGGCCTTTCAAGGCTCTTCCTGTGCAAAGGCGCAAATCTATTAAAAATATATCAGTAATTTCGCCCTAGTTGTCGCACTGCGTCAGATTGATGTTTGATAATTATACCGCGACCGCCCAATAGACGACGGGATACTATGACCAAGAGAGCATCGATTGCCTCACTGATTCCAGCCTCCCAGGATATCTACAGGAAGATCGTCTTTGAAATCGCCGATGGCATTATCGGTATCGATGACCACGGGATAATTCGCCTCTGTAATCCTGCGACCGAAAGCATTTTCGGTTGGCAGAGCGGAGAGTTACTCGACAAACCTCTGGAAGTCCTTCTGCCGGAGCGCGTCCATGGTTTCCACCAGAAGTTAGTGGCCAGTTTTCAGTCGGGTAATACCGAGGCGCGATACATGGGGCAGAGAAGCACCACGATCGTCGGCCGTCGCCTGGATGGGGTGGAGATCAATCTCGGAATCACGATCCTGAGAACGTCCGCCGCTGGAGAGCCGATGATGGTGGCGGTGATCCGGGATATTTCCGACCACGTCCGCTACCAGAACGATCTCAAGCGCCTGGCCGAAACCGACAGCCTCAGCGGTCTTCTCAATCGCCGGGCGTTTCGCGCCAATGTGTTGCAGAGCGCAGGCGCGAATGTCGCCAATCATTCCTCCATGGTGATCTTCGATCTCGATGGCTTCAAGGGGGTCAACGACCGTTTCGGGCACGATGCGGGAGACGAGGTCATCACCTGCTTTTCCGAGGTCTTGCGCAGTTCCATCCGCGCCTCGGATATCGCCGGACGCTGGGGCGGTGAGGAATTCGTGCTGTTTCTGCCGAACCTGAAGAGCGGGCAGGCCATGGCAATCGTCGAGCGGATCAGGGCCAATTTCTCCAGCGTGGACTTCAATTGGGAAGGGCATCCCTGTGCGAATTTCACCGTCAGCGCCGGGCTTGCGATGGCCGAACCCGGACGAGCGGATTTTCAGGACATGATCGCCTCGGCAGACAAGGCGCTCTACGACGCCAAGCGCGGAGGCCGCGATCGTTTGGTTGCCGTGGAGATGCAGCAGCAAGCGCTTGCGTCCTGAACGCTGCTTCAGCGTCGAGTTTGCACAGGCTGAAGATCAGCGCGCTGACCGGCTCCTGTCTTCATTCCTTTGCCGCGAAGGCTTCGGAAAAGGTCAGAACACCATGCGGAGCGTGGCCCGAGAGTGTCAGATATTGCACATAGGTATCCGGCACGCCCTGATAGGTAAGCTGTCCGTCGCTGACGAAACCGACACCCTTATACACGGCCTGATCGCCGACCAATGCGCAGCCTTTGGCTCCAAGCGCCTTCAACTGATGGATGCCTTCGCGGATCAGCGTGTGGCCGATACCCTGTTTCTGCCTGTCCGCCCTGACCGAAATCGGTCCCAGCCCGAACCAGTCGTCGTAATGGCCGTCGATCGTCACCGGCGAAAAGGCCACGTGGCCGATGACCCGGTCGTTTTCCGTGGCAACCAGCGACAAGGTCAGCTCGCCGCGGGCGCGCAGCGCCCGGATGATCGCGCCTTCCGTCCCTGAACTGTAGGACATTGGCGCGAAGGCGGCCTGGGTCAGATCGTGAATGACATCCTCGTCGCCAGGGCGTTCGGCACGGATGGTGATCGTCATGTCTGCCTCCTCGATATTTCGCTCCTCCGCCTTTTAAAATAGGCCTCTGCGCGAAAATATCGAAGCGATTTTACGTGACTTTCTCGAGAGCTTTCAGCCTCTCCACCGCCATCAGCACCCGCTCGGGTGTCGCAGGTGCGTCGAGGCGCGGGCAGACCGCATAATCGGCGACGCTTGCGACCGCCATGGAGATTGCCTCCAGAACGGAGATGGCCAGCATGAAGGGCGGCTCGCCGACGGCCTTGGAGCGGCCGATCGTCGGTTCGGCATTTTCGGACCATTCGGCGAGCTTCACATTGAAGATCTTGGGCCGGTCGGAGGCGAGCGGGATCTTGTAGGTCGACGGGGCATGGGTGCGAAGCCTGCCCTTGGCATCCCACCACAATTCCTCCGTCGTCAGCCAGCCCATGCCCTGCACGAAAGCGCCTTCGATCTGGCCGATGTCGAGGGCAGGGTTGAGCGACCGTCCGACGTCGTGAAGAATATCGGTGCGGTCCACCATATATTCGCCGGTCAGCGTGTCGATCGAGACTTCCGAGACGGCGGCGCCATAGGCGAAATAATAGAAGGGGTGGCCGCGGCCGGCCTTGCGGTCCCAGTGGATCTTGGGTGTCTTGTAGAAGCCGGCGGCAGACAGTTGCACGCGGTCGTAATAGGCGGCCTTGACGAAGGTGTCGAACGGCACGATCTCGGTGCCGATCCTCACCCGGTTGGGCAGGAACTCGATCTTGTCGCGATTGACCTGCCATTGCCGTGCGGCAAAGTCGATCAGCCGCTCCTTGATCTGGCGGCAGGCATCATGGGCCGCCATGCCGTTGAGGTCCGAACCTGAAGAGGCGGCGGTGGCCGAGGTGTTGGGCACCTTGCCCGTCGTCGTCGCGGTGATCTTCACCCGGTCGATATCGACCTGGAAACAATCGGCCACGACCTGCGCCACCTTGGTATAGAGGCCCTGGCCCATCTCGGTGCCGCCGTGGTTCAGGTGGATCGAACCGTCGTTATAGACATGCACCAATGCGCCGGCCTGATTATAGGCGGTCAGGGTGAAGGAGATGCCGAACTTGACCGGTGTCAGCGCAATGCCCTTGCGGATCACCGGGCTGTTGGCGTTGAATTTCAGGATCGCCCGGCGCCGCTTCTTGTAGTCGGAGGAGGCCTCGAGTTCATCGACGATGCGGGCGATGACATTGTCGTGGATTTCCTGATGATAGGGCGTGACGGTTCTGCCGGACCCGCGCTGGCCGTAGAAATTCAGCTTGCGGATTTCGAGCGGATCCTTGCCGAGTGCATAGGCGATTTCTTCGATGATGCGCTCAGCCCCGAGCAGGCCCTGCGGTCCGCCGAAACCGCGAAAGGCGGTGTTGGAGACGGTATGCGTCTTCAACGGCTGCGACGTCAGGTGCACATGCGGATAATAATAGCTGCTGTCTGCATGGAAGAGGGCGCGGTCGGTGACGGGGCCTGAGAGATCGGCGGAAAAACCGCAACGCGCCGCATAGGTCGCGTCGACCGC
Organism: Hyphomicrobiales bacterium; assembly: GCA_900469445.1. Taxonomy (GTDB): domain Bacteria; phylum Pseudomonadota; class Alphaproteobacteria; order Rhizobiales; family Rhizobiaceae; genus Neorhizobium. Next base: position 312,240 of record UBXM01000001.1, on the reverse strand, counting down.
GTGGATCCTGCCCTTCTTGTCGAAGGCGACATCGTAATCGACGCGGAAATCGTGCCGCTTGCCGGTGATCGACATATCCTCGTCGCGGTCAGGGCGGAATTTTACCGCCCGTTTCAGCTTTTTCGCCGCGACGGCCGCAAGGGCCGCGAACTGGTTGCTCTGGGTTTCCTTGCCGCCGAAGCCGCCGCCCATGCGTCGGGTCTTCACCTCAACCGCGTGATTGGAGGTGCCGAGCACATGCGCCACCATGTGCTGCACCTCGCTCGGATGCTGGGTTGAAGACCAGACGGTGACGTCGTCATCCTCGCCGGGTATGGCGAACGCGATATGGCTTTCGAGATAGAAATGCTCCTGACCGCCGATATTCATCGAGGCCTGAATACGCAATTCGGGCTTTGCGATCTCGGTTTCCGGCTCGCCGCGCCTGAGCGTCATCGGTTCGGTGACGAAAGGCGCGCCGTTTTGGCGTGCTCCGTCGATATCGGTCCAGTGGGGCAGATCACGGTATTCGATCTTCGCCAGTCTTGCCGCGCGACGGGCCTGATCACGGGTCTGCGCAAACACGGCAAAGATCGGCTGGCCGTGGAACTGGACGAGATCGCTCGCCAGCAGCGGTTCATCGTGCTTGCCGGTGGAGGCCACATCGTTTTCGCCGGGAATGTCGTCCGCCGTCATCACCCAGACGACGCCGGGGGCGGCGCGAACCGCGTCGAGATCGATCGAGACGATCTGCGCATGCGCCCGATCCGACAGGCCAAGGCCGCCGTGGAGCGTGTCGACCGGTTCCGGAATATCATCGATATATTCGGCAGTTCCTGTCACATGCTTATGCGCTGAATCATGTTTGCGCGACACATGCATCGGACCATCGATGGCAGGTTTCATCTCGAAGGAGGTCTTGTCCATCCTACGCCTCCTCCATCTCGAAGCGATGCAATTCGGTCGGTGCGCCGGCCGTTTCCAGGAAGAAGCGGGTGAGCAGGTTTTTTGCCGTCAGGCTGCGATATTCGGCGCTTGCGCGCCAGTCGCTCAGCGGCTGGTAGTCCGCGTCGAAAGCATCGCGCGCGGACGCGATCACGTCCCAGCGCCATGGCTTCCCAATGAGCGCCTGTTCGACATTCACTGCCCGTTTCGGGGTCGCGGCCATGCCGCCGAAGGCGATGCGGATATCCTCGACATGGCCATCCATGTCGAGCGTCAGGTTGAAGGCGCCGCAAAGGGCGGAGATATCCTCGTCGCGGCGCTTGGAAATCTTGTAAGCGGCGAAATGGCCGTTTTCCGCAGGAAGCGGCACAAACACCTTCTCGACGAATTCGCCGGCCATGCGGTCCTGTTTGCCATAGGCCAGAAAGTAGTTTTCGAGCGGCATGGTGCGGCGGCCGGAATGGGAACGCAGCGTCAGCGTGGCGCCCAGCGCGATCAGCGGCGGCGGCGTGTCGCCGATCGGCGAACCGTTGGCGATATTGCCGCCGATCGTGCCGGCGTTTCTGACCTGCTGTCCGCCGATACGATCGAAAAGCCTGCCGAACGCGGGGATGACCGCTTCGAGAAAACCATGCGCCTCGGCATAACTGACGCCCGCACCGATGGTGATGCCGTTCGGCTCGACGGTGATCGTCTGCAATTCGGAGAGATGGTTGATGAAGATGACCGGGTCGAGCTTGCGCATCTGCTTGGTCACCCACAGGCCGACATCGGTTGCGCCCGCGACCACCGTGGCATGCGGTTCATCCGCCAGCGCCTCGGCAAAAACCTCGAGCGAGGCCGGGATGATCGATCTTGCGCCATCCTTCTCGATGACCACGGTCTCCATTTGCGAGCGGATCGACCAGAGCTTCGCCATGATTTCGGTGCGGTCACGTTCCAGCGGGTCGAAGAGCGAGCTCGGCCGGTTCTGCGCCACCTGTTCGGCGGCCTTGACGATCGGTTCATATCCCGTGCAGCGACAGAGATTGCCCTGAAGCGCGCTTTCGATCTCGGCGCGGCTCGGATTTTCGTTGGAAAGCCACAGGCCGTAGAGCGACATGACGAAACCCGGCGTGCAGAAGCCGCATTGGGAGCCATGACAGTCCACCATCGCCTGCTGGACCGGGTGAAGCGTCCCGTCCTCAGCGGCCAGATGCTCGACGGTGACGACATGGGTGCCTTGCATGGAGCCAAGGAGCCTTATGCAGGCGTTGACGCTTTCGTAGCGCAGGCCGGTTTCCGTCAACCGCCCGACAAGCACGGTGCAGGCGCCACAGTCGCCTTCGGCGCATCCTTCCTTCGTCCCCGTCAGCCGCCGCGTCAGGCGGAGATAATCAAGAAGAGTGTCCGTCGGCGAAAAGTCTCCAAGGGTCACGTCTTCCCCGTTGAGGATGAAGCGGATGGCTGAACTCATTTTTCTCCTTCGTCCGCCGTCGCCGGCTCCCAGTCAAGAATCACCCGGTCGCCTTTCAAAGGCTGTTCTCGGGCCGCATATCCTACCCTCATTCACGCACTTGTCACGGAATGAGGCGGAGTAATTTACTGCGCCGTCCAGCCGCCGTCGATGGAGATATGCGTGCCCGTGATGCTTCTTGCTGCATCGCTCGCCAGATAGATGGCCGCTGCCGCCACTTCGTCGATGCCGACGAACTCCTTGGTTGCCTGCAGGCGCAGCATCACCTCGTCCTTGACCTTTTCCTCGCTGATGCCCTTTTCGCGCGCCTGATCGGGGATCTGCCTTTCGACCAGCGGGGTCAGGACGAAGCCGGGGCAGATCGCGTTGACGGTGATGTTGTCCTGCGCAAGTTCGAGCGCCGCCGTCTTGGTCAGGCCCATGATGCCGTGTTTTGCCGCCACATAGGCGGATTTGAAGGGGGAGGCGACGAGGCCATGGGCGGAGGCGACGTTGATGATGCGCCCTTTGCCCGAGGACTTCATCAGCGGGATCGCGTGGCGCATCGTATGGAAGGCGGATGAAAGCAGGATGGCGATCAGCTGATCCCATTTTTCCGGCGGGAACTCCTCAACCCGCGCCACGTGCTGGATGCCTGCATTGTTGATCAGAACATCGACCGTGCCGAATCTGTCGCGGGCCATCGCAATCAGGTCTTCGATATCGACCGGTCTGGTCATGTCGGCGGGGTGATAAAGGACGGTGCCTGAGCCTGCGGCATCGAGCGAGGCCCTGATCGCCTCGATCTCGCCCTTGTCGCCAAAGCCGTTGATGATGACATTGTCGCCTCCGGCCGCAAAAGCCCTGGCGATGCCGAGACCGATGCCGCTGGTGGAACCGGTGACGACCACGGATCTGTTCATGCTGTTCCTCCCCATGAACGTCGAAAGCGGGTGGCGGTGTTCTCCCTCACCGCTGAAGGAACGTTATGCGCAAAGCTGCTCACCTGGCAACGGTCGATGCCAGGCGGCGTGTCGGCCAGCTTCAGAGAATGTGCGTCCCGTTGGCCGGCGATGCGGTCCTCGCCGGGGCGAGCTTGGCGGATGCGATGGCCTCGTCGCTGCTGTTTTCGCGCGCGCGCCTTATGCAGTTTCGACCGTCGCGCTTGGCTTCATAAAGCGCGAAATCTGCGCGCAAGAGCATGTCGGGCAGGCGGTCGCCAATGCCGGCGGCGCAGAGGCCGAAGCTTGCCGTCATCCGCCCCTGACGCAAAGGCGGTATGGTGGTTGCCGCCAATGTCGTGCGCAGGCGTTCGCCGATCGCTTCGGCTTCATCGAGCGTGGTGCGGGGAAGCAGGATGCAGAATTCCTCACCGCCGATCCGCGCCGCGAGATCATAGGGGCGCAGGCAGGTTCTGACGATTTCGCCAGCAGCCACCAGCACCCGGTCACCGGTCTCGTGGCCATGGCCGTCATTGATGCCCTTGAAGCGGTCGAGGTCCGCCACGATGATCGACAACGGCTCTCCCGACCGTTCGGCGCGCGCCATTTCTTCCGCCGCCCGTTCGTTCAGCCAGCGGCGGTTGCCGAGACCGGTCAACGGATCGGTCATCGCCTGATGGCGCAGCTTGCCCATCAGGGTTTCGGTTTCCGCGACCATGGCTGTCACGGTGGTTGCCAGAAGGCCGATCTCGTCCTTGCTGGTCACCTGCATGCGAACGGGAGTGCCGTCCGCACGGTAGTTCTTGATCGCATGGGCCAACTGGCGCAGCGGGCGGATCATCCACCACAGGCTCAAGAGACATATGGTCGTCCCGGCGATGGTTGCGGCCAGAAGCAGAAGCAGAACCGGCTCGGTCTTGGCTGCATTGCCGCCTGCAAGATAGACGATGAAGACCAGCAGCGGCACATGGACGGACACGAAGCAGACTGCGAACACCTTGATGGTAAGCGACGTCTGAACCATCTGGGTCAGCCTCGAAGACATCGGAATCATTCCGAGCTTTCCTCCTCTGGAGATTGGACTCGGGCGCAAGCTAGAAAGTTGGCTTTAAAGTTCAGGTTAACCAATTCGTTAAAATGCAAGCATTCACAGTTTCTGTTATATTGTGATACGGGATCACTATTTTGCAGATGAACTGAATCGTCGATCTTTGGATTAACCATAGGTCAAGAACTTGAATTAATTTCAGATCAGGTCATTTTCGCACCATGTTGGATCACTATTCATGGGCCGCGGTTAAAAGGGGGAGCGAATGCTTCTAGTCCAGCGGATCATGGCGTTCGTAATTGTAGCAAGCGCCTTCTTGTCAATCAGTCGGACGGCCGAGGCCGGTTATGCGCATTACATCTACGATGTGCAGAGCGGTAAGGTTCTGGCTTCGCAGAATGGCGAGACGCTCAACCACCCCGCCTCGCTGACCAAGATGATGACGCTCTACCTCACCTTCGAGGCGCTTCGCACCGGCCGTCTGCATTGGGACGACAGGATCGTGATGACGAAGAATGCGGCGTCGAAGATCCCCTTCAAGCTCGGCGTGCCGGCCGGGCAGACGATCACCGTTCGCGAGGCGGTCTACGGCATGGCCATTCGTTCCGCCAATGATGCCGCAGCGGCGATGGGCGATCATCTCGGCGGATCCGAAGAGCGTTTCGGCGCGATCATGACGAGGAAGGCGCGCCAGCTCGGCATGCGCAGCACCGTTTTCCGCAACGCCTCCGGCCTGCCGGACAAGGCGCAGGTGACCACGGCGCGCGACATGGCGGTGATGGCCCTGTCGCTGATCCGCGACTATCCGCGGGAATACAAGATCTTTTCGCAGCGCTCGTTCAGTTTCCGCGGCCGGACGATCAAAGGCCATAACAACCTGATGTACCGCTATCCCGGCATGGACGGGATCAAGACCGGCTTCATCAACGCTTCCGGTTACAACCTTGCGAGTGCTGTCGATGTCAACGGACGTCGCGTGATCGGCGTGGTGCTTGGCGGCAAGACGGCGCGCCAGCGCGACAACCGGATGGCGGATCTGCTGGATCAGGCCCTTCCGGGCGGCCGTGGGCTGCCGGGGGTCGCCGTTGCCAGCGGCCAGCAGAAGCGCTCGGCCGAGGGTGTCGCAACGTTTGCCTCGAAAGCACCGGTTCCGCGTCCGCGCACCGAAATCATGCTTGGCGGAACGACACCCAGTGCTGCCAGCGTTACATCCTATGCAACGCCGCCCAAGGCTTTGCCGATGGAGATGATGGCGCAGCCGGGCGTCGTGCAGGGAACCGCTGTCTGGGATATTCAGATCGCCGCTGCAGGCAGCCGTTCGGCGGCCACGGGGGCGCTCAATTCCGCACTGCCTCTGCTTGCCGACTTCGGCCAGATCGCTCCGAGCGTTCAGGGTGGCAGGTCAAGCGGCCGCGAGATTTATCGTGCCCGGCTGACGGGCTTTGCCGATCGTGACAGCGCTGCAAAGGCGTGCTCGCTGCTTCAAACCAAGTCGATCGACTGCTTCGTGGTGCGCTGACCGGACTATCCCTATTCCACCGTCTCGTGGGGATAGGCGCCCCAGAGATTGGCTTGTGCGACATAACCGGACAGGCGGCTGGTCTGGAGCGACACGTCGCACCATGAGCCGTCGCATTGTTTCAGGTTGAGCCGAACCGATGGCGCGAGTTCGGCAATGACGGACGAGGAGGAGCGCGGTGCCGCGTGAAGCGCCACAGGCTTATCCATCCAGGGGCCGACCACGGCTGTGCGACGGCCGGACAGGAGCGGGGCAAACATCCAGCCGCTTGTTCCGTCCGCATCGCGCACCTGCCGCCAGTTGCCGTATTCCTCGATGATCTCCAGCGGCAGTCCGCGCGCCGAATAGACCCAGTTGGTGGCATAATCGGTGGACGGCCCGACGCGCATATGGGCGTTGGCGGATTTCAGCGAAACGAAGCGGGGGATGGGATAACCCGTCACCCGACCTGTCCTGAAACCCGCACCGAGGCTGCTGGCAGCGCTTGCGGGCTGAACATCGGCGGCCTTCAGGGACACGGTGAGTGGCAGTCCGAGCGCAGCCGTCAGGGTGACGGCGATGAGGCATCGCCGAAATCTAATCCGTGTCATCTTTTCGGGCTGCTCCGTTTCGCCGATGCTCAAGCCGATGCCGTCAGCGGCACCGGTTCACTTCCTGCAATGCAGCGGTGACGCCGCTCAGCGAATAGGTGTAGTTGGTGTCGGTGCCGCGGCCGGAGGTCGCCTGCACGGTCATCCGGCTGCCACCGCGCATCGCGTTCACCAGTGCCGGCTCACGGCTCTGGTCCCGCACCCAGGCGGTGTTGTCGCGCGGTGCAAGCTCGAACCGCTGATTGTCCACCGCAACCGTGACATCGGAGCCCTGTCTCAGGCCATATCCCATGATCGCCTGCGGCATGTAGGCCTGGCCCTGCGGCGAAATCAGGAAGAAATTGTCGCCGTGATTGACGCTTGCCGGGGCGGAGCTGGTCGGGACGGACAGGGCATAACAGCTGGTCTTGCCGTTGTTGCTATACGAATATACGCCCCAGGCTTGGAACTGCTTGATCCGGGTTGGCTGTTGCGCCGTGGCAGCAGCGGCCGAGACGAGGGTGAGGGCGAGTGCAAGAACTGCAGATTTGGTGCGCATAATGTCTCCACAAAAAACACGAACAGGCCCGGGAGATGGGCCTTGAAACTCATGTCGCCATTCAAGGCGGCGACGGTTAGCGAAAAGTTAAATTTTGTGTCGAATCGAAGATGACCCCGGTCACAAAGGGGTGACCTCGGTGTGTGTGGATAGCTGCAACAATCTGTTTCTTATCGATAATCTGACAAATTCCAATTGTGGCGGGCGTCAGATGCGCCCCATTTCAGCACGTCAAAAAACTGTCACAAGCCTTTGACGGAGGAGGTGAAGCGCGGCCGGGTGAAGGCGGTTTCCGAATAGGTGACGGTTCCCAGACCGAATATCGAGGCAATCGCGGTATATTGCGTTATGCCCTCGACAAAGATGACCGAGTCACCGGCGGGAATGGCCGGCAGGGTTGTTGAATCGAGTTTCTGTTCCGGCAGCAAGGCGGTTGTTCCGGCCTTCCTGGTCCAGTCGACCGTGTATTTTCCATCCTTCCAGACGACGCTGGTGACGCGGAGCGCATTCGGCATCGTTTTGTCTGCCTGCAGGTTGGCGAATGCCCCGTAGGTCTTGGTGAAGATGGCGTCGTCCATCGTCATCTGGCGCGCGACGATATCGGCCACGATGCCGTTGGACTCGACGATCTTGTTATAGGATCGCATCAGGTCATAAAGCGTGACGCCGCCGAGAAAGAGCAGGATGACGAACGGGGCCGTCAGGGCGAATTCGATGCCGGACGTGCCCGCCTCGTCGCGGGGGAGGCGCTTGAAGGGAGACAGGCGGGTCATGATGCCTCGTTCACGAAGGCGAAGCTGGAGGTGAGGCGCATGGCCCCGGTATTGTCCTTCGGCACCGACAGGCCATAACCGAGACCGGGAACCATGGGATCGACGACGAAGCAGGCGCGGGCGAAGACGAGCTGCGCGGCTTGTCCCGCCTGATAGCTGGTGACCGGATCGATCGTCACGCTGCGATCGACGCAAGGGGTGGCGGATGTCGGGAAATCCGCTGCCGTGTCGATCGGCGTCAGCTCCAGCCGCAGAGATTTTTCGCAATTGGCCAGGATCAGCGCCTCGTCACAGACTTTCTTCTTGTACTGCGCGTAGGTCATGGCGCTCGTGCCGATCTGTACGGCGCGTGACGCACGGCTGAGACCACGATCGAGCATGATCGACTGGGTCATGACCCAGCCGGCCTCGAAGACGGAAAACAGCAGAGCGAGAACAATGGGAATGATCAGGGCGAATTCGACGGCGGCGCTGCCGCTGTCATCCGCGAGACGGCGTTGAAGGTAAGCGGTCACTGGGTCAGCCTCAGCTTCTTGATCGAAATCGAGATCGACTTGAAGGCATCGGTAATGCCTGCACCGGAGGTGGGGTAATAGTGGGCCGGGCTGGTGGCGCAATTGGTCATCTGTTTCGTTGCTTCGCCGGTGACCTCGAAGCCGATGGTAAAGACGATGATACCGTTCGCCTTGGCCTTGGTGCAGACATTGGAGAGGCGGGTGGCATTCGTCGGTGCCGAGGATATTTCCTTGTTTTGCGGTTCAAGGTTAGGGTCGCGGTTGTAGTCCTTCGGGCGAAACTGCTGGGTGATCGCGCCGTCGGTCATCAGCACGATAACCTTCATCGTATCGGCATCGTTGAAAGCGACCGGCCTATCCGCGAATTTGGAATCCATCTTGCCGGTTGCGATTGCGGCGTTGATGACATTTTTGCTGGCGGGATTGAGCAGGGTATAGCCCCATTGCATGGCGTTCTGGGTTCCTGTGCCATCGTGCATTTCCAGTGCCTTGATCTTCGCCTTCAATGCATCGGCATCATTGGACAGATAGGTGATCGACGTGCTTTCCATCGGACACCACCACGGTCGCATGACCTTCTGTTTCTTTGGATCGGAGTTCCAATGGGTGAATTGGGGAACTTGCGCAGCTCCCTTGAATGTCATCGGATCTGAACCGTAGGCGCTAGCCGTTTCGCCCAATTCGAAGCAGGAAGAGTTGGACTGGAGGCGATTGCCACCCAGCTTGTCGAATACGGCTGCACCTACGTTTACATGGCCGGCATAGGGCACGATGCTGATGGTGGTGTAAGCCTTACTCTGCTCGGTCACCATCTGGTCGATGAAGGCTTCTGCCGCCGTCTTCAGGTTCTTGATGCGGTTGTTGTCATTCATCGAGCCGGACATGTCGAGCATCAGCGACATCTCGATCTTCTTCTTGGCTTCCTGGGCGGTCGAGACGGCGCTGACCGTCATCCTGTCGACGCCGACGAGCTTGATGAAGGTCGTGTCGACCGTATAACTGGCGGAGGCCGTCACCGTGCGCTGGTTGAGCGCGGTCTGATAGTCCAGATCGAGCGTCAGATCATTGGCATAGCTAAGGTTCTTCAGGTAATCTTTCAGGACCGATTTGGGATCGCGGTTCTGGGTCAGGGAGGCGGCCGCAAGCACGCCGCGGTCGAGACCGTCCTGAAGTTCGACGCGGATCGTCTCGTAACGGGCGATATCAACGCCTGCGCCGCCCAGCGCAATCAGCGGAACCAGCGCCAGGCCGAAAACCATGCCGACGTTTCCACACGAGTCTGCCCGAAGAGCTTTTAACCGCTGCAAGACCATAGATATCCCCCAAGAATTGTGGGGGATATTCGCGTCCGATAATTTACGAAGTGGTGAAGAGCGACGTTGAGCAGGTGTGCAAATATTACTCTGTGGTTTCCGGCAGGTTACTCAATATTAGTCTTAATTGATATCTTTATGCGTTGTCACATTTCTGTATTTTCGCCATCCGGACTGTTCCATTCCGAGAATTCCTTCATCAACCCCTCAAAGGCTTCAAGCGGTGGAAACTGCGGGTATCCATGCACCGCGCCGGTCACGGCCCAGGGGAATTTCCGAACCAGGTGGCATCGTCAAGCATGGTCGGCCGCACATTGATGAACCAGTCCATGCCGGCCATGCGGGTGAACATCCAGCTCTTGCAACGTTGGCAATGGTAGTGGTGGATATCGTCGCCATGCACCCCGCCGATCACCGGTTCGCCGGCCGTCACTTCGAAACCTGACGTCGGAATGGCGGCGGAACAGGAGAAGGCGCTGGCGCTCATTTTCTGGCAGCCCTTGCAGTGGCAGGCCATGGTGATCATCGGCGGCGCGCTGATCTTGATGCGCAACTCGCCGCAACGGCAGGAACCTTCGATCGGCAGGCTTGGCTGGGGCATGGCTATCTCCCTGAGTGATGTGCCGAGAAGAGATAGCGCATGCCGGCTGCGAAGTCAGGTCAATGTCAGGCAGGGCGCTTTGGAATTTCGAGACCCCGCTGCACGGCCGGGCGGGCGAGGCCGCGTTCCAGCCATTTCGGCACGTTCTTCAGCTCGTCATAGGCGATCAGTTCACCGGCGCCGTAAAAGCCGATCAGATTGCGCACCCAGCCGAGCATGGAAATATCGGCGATCGTATATTCGTCGCCCATGATCCAGTCGCGGCCTTCCAGCCGGGTTTCCAGCACGCGGATCAGGCGGGCGCTTTCCTTGGCGTAACGGTCGCGCGGGCGCTTGTCCTCATAGTCCTTGCCGGCGAATTTGTGGAAGAAACCGAGCTGGCCGAACATCGGCCCGATGCCGCCCATCTGGAACATCACCCACTGGATGGTCTCATAGCGTTTTGCCGGATCCGCCGGCAGGAGCTTGCCGGTCTTTTCTGCGAGATAGATCAGGATCGCGCCACTTTCGAAAAGCGCCAGCGGTTTGCCGCCGGGGCCGCTCGGATCGAGGATCGCAGGGATCTTGCCGTTCGGATTGAGCGACAGATATTCTTCGCCCCAGGTCTCGTCGGCGCCGATATTGATGAAATGCGGCTCATAGGCCAGCCCGGTCTCTTCCAGCATGATCGAAACCTTCACGCCGTTCGGCGTCGGGGTCGAATAGAGCTGCAGGACATTATCGTCCTTGGCGGGCCATCTGGAGGTTATGGGGTAGGCGGAAAGATCGGTCATGGACAGTTTCCTCGGATTGAATTCAGAGACCTATAGCTAGGATGCCATCGCCCGTCAGAGAAGAGACGATTTTCTGATGCGCAGTGTCGGATGGACGGCTACCTTCTCGTCTTTAGCGGAGAAGGAGAGAAAAATGCTGTATGCCATTCTGTGTTACGCCCATGAGGAAACCGTGTTTGCCTGGTCCAAGGAGGAGGAGGCCGCGGTGATGGACCGGTTGATGAAAGTGCAGGAGCCGCTGGCCAGGGCCGGCAAGCTCGGTCCGGTCGGGCGGCTGATGCCGACGACGGCTGCGACGACCGTACGGAAGGGCAAGGAGGAGGCCCTAGTGCTCGACGGGCCGTTTGCCGAAACCAAGGAAGTGCTGCTCGGCTTCTATACCGCCGAATTCGACAGTCTTGATGAGGCGGTGGCCTTTTCCAAGGAGCTGTCGGCGGTCAATCCGGGTTCGAGTTCCTACGAGATCCGGCCCTTCTATGTCTTTCATCCGGGCGAAATCAAAAAGGCGGAAGGTGGTTCGTCATGACGGATCTTGCCTATATCGAACTGGCGCTGACGGCGGCGCGGCCGCAGGCGCTTGGTGCGCTCCTGCGCTATTTCCGCGATCTCGATACGGCGGAAGAGGCGTTTCAGGAGGCCTGCCTGCGGGCCATCCGCACCTGGCCGGACAAGGGGCCTCCGCGCGATCCCGCCGCCTGGCTGATCTTTGTCGGGCGAAACAGCGGCGTCGACCAGATCCGTAAACGGGCGAAAAACGAACCGCTGCCGGAAGAGGCCGCGTTTTCCGATCTCTCCGACGCGGAGGAGGACATTGCCGACCGGCTGGACAATGCGCATTACCGCGACGATATCCTGCGGCTGATGTTCATCTGCTGCCATCCGGACCTGCCGAACACGCAGCAGATCGCGCTAGCGCTCAGGATCGTCTCCGGCCTCAGCGTTCCGCAGATCGCCCGTGCCTTTCTCGTTTCGGAAAGCGCCATGGAGCAGCGGATCACCCGCGCCAAGGCGCGGGTGGCGAAGGCCGGTGTCGCCTTCGAAACGCCGGATGTTCACGAGCGTGCCGAGCGGCTGAAGACGGTGGCGTCAATGGTCTATCTCGTGTTCAACGAGGGATATTCCGCAGGCATCACCAATCCGGACAGTGCCGCTTTCTGCGACGAGGCGATCCGGCTTTCGCGGCTTCTCTTGCGCATCTTTCCCGCCGAACCGGAGATCATGGGACTTTCCGCATTGATGCTGCTGCAGCATTCGCGCGCCGGGGCGCGGTTCGATGCGGCGGGTCAGATCGTGTTGCTCGAAGATCAGGACCGGAGCCTTTGGGACAGGCGGCTGATCGACGAGGCGCTCGCCATGCTCGACAAGGCGATCCGTCATCGCAAGCCCGGGCCCTATCAGGTGCAGGCGGCAATCTCGGCGCTGCATGCCCGCGCAGCAAGGGCGCAGGATACCGACTGGGGCGAGATCACGCTGCTTTACGAATTGCTCGAGAAGCTCGCACCATCGCCGGTCGTCACACTCAACAAGGCGGTGGCGGTGTCGAAACTCAAGGATGCGGAGGCGGCGCTTGATCTGATCGAACCGCTTGCCGACAAGCTCGACGGCTATTTCTATTTCCACGGCGTGCGCGGCGGATTGCTGATGCAGGCGGGAAGGAGCGGGGAGGCAAGGATTGCCTTCGACCGGGCAATTGCACTTGCCAATTCACCCGCCGAATGCGCCCATATCCGCCAGCAGCTGGACAGGCTGGGCGAACCGGTGGCGCGGACGGTATAAAGCAATTCCGGACGCAAAACCGGCTCCCACTTTTGCCGGAATTACTCTAGTCGTTGCCGATATAGCCGCCGGTCTGGCGCTTCCACAATCGTGCATAAAGCCCGTCGAGCGCCAGCAATTCATCCGGCGTGCCGGTCTCGATGATGCGGCCTTTGTCCAGCACCACGATCCTGTCCATGCTGGCGATGGTGGAAAGCCGGTGGGCGATGGCGATCACGGTCTTGTCCTGCATCACCTGCGCCAGATTTTCCTGGATCGCTGCCTCGGACTCGCTGTCGAGCGCCGAAGTCGCCTCGTCGAGGATCAGGATCGGGGCGTCTTTCAGAAGCACGCGGGCGATCGCGATGCGCTGCCTTTGTCCGCCGGATAGTTTTACGCCGCGGTCACCGACAAAGGCATCGTAACCGGAGCGACCTTCCTTGTCCTTCAGGTCGGCGATGAAATCATGCGCATGGGCGGCGGCGCTGGCCTGTTCGATCTCCTGCCGCGTCGCGTCCGGGCGGCCGTAACGGATGTTGTCGCCGACGGAGCGATGCAACAGCGAGACATCCTGCGAGATGACACCGATATGTTCGCGCAGGCTCGCCTGGGTGACCTGCCTTATATCCTGCCCGTCGATCAGGATCGATCCGCTCTTCAGATCGTAGAGGCGCAGGAGCAGGTTAACGAGGGTTGTCTTTCCCGCTCCGGAAACGCCGACAAAGCCGAGTTTTTCTCCGCCGCGAATCGTCAGATCCAGTCCTTCGATCACCGGCTTTTCCTTGTGGTAGGAAAAATCGATCGCCTCGAAACGGATCTCGCCCCTCTTCACGGCAAGACGGGGTGCGTTCGGGGCATCGGTGATGGTCGGCGGCGTGGTCATGACCGGCATGGCGTCGCGTAGCGTTCCGACTGCCTGGAAGACCTGATGGCACATGTCGAGAAACGAGCCACCATTGGCCTGCAGACGGTTGCCGAGATAGAGCGCTGCGATGAAGTGTCCGAGCGTGATGCCTCCGTTCGTCATGGTCCAGAAGCCGGTTGCCAGCATGGCGATCCAGAACAGTGAATTGACGGAAATCATGGTCGTGCGAGTGGTGAGATAGACGCGCCGTTCCTTCTGCTGGCTGTCGATCGTTGCGGTGAAAACCTTGCGCAGCGCACCGGCCTCGCTGTCTTCGGCGGCGAAATGCTTGACCATCTGGATATTGGCATAGAGGTCGGTCATGGCGCCGACGACGAGGCTTTTCTGGCGGGCGGTGCGTTTCGAGCGTTCGGCGAAATGCGGCACGGCCTTGATGGTGATCAGCGTGATCGCGATCATCCAGAGGACGGCCATCAGCGCCAGTTGCCAGCCAAGCGTACCGAGCAGGACGAGCGTGCCGATGAACTGGACGATGAAGGGCGGGATCGTCTGGAAGGCGATGCCGAGCTGCTGCTGGACGGCATTCGCCACTTGCGACAGGCGCGAGGCGACCTGTCCGGCAAACAGATCGTGGAAAAAAGCGATGTCCTGCCGCTCCACCGCCTTGTGCCCCTGCCATTGGATTGCGGCTGGAAGACAGACGCCTGCCACCTGAGAGGCCAGTGTGTTGGCGAGAAAGGCGAAGAGCGGAATGGTCGGAAACAGCAGCACGGTCATGGTGGCGAGCAGCGGCCAGTCGGCTCGCACGAAATCTGCCGCACCTTTCGCCGTCACGCCGTCGACGATGGTTCCGAGGCTCCAGATCAGGAACAGGTTTATCGCTTCGACCAGCATGGCGAGGACCGCGATCGGGATGAGGATCGGCCCGAACATGCGGATGAAATGCCAGAGCAGAACGAAGGGGCCCTTCGATGGAAGAGGCCTGTAGGGAATGTCCAGCGGCTGGATCAGCGTTTCGAAAGGACGGAAAACTCGATCTGAAAAACTCATGGTGCCGGAGCGCTCGATTTCGATTGACGATTCGGGTGGCCTGCAATGGCCGTATTCAACCACGGATCGTATGGAACAAGCACCCCCGAGATCATGGGGTAGCGGTCAGGCTTTCGGCGGGCGAAGAGACATGGCGACCGAGACGGTGTCGCCGGCGGTCAGACCTGCCTTGCGGCGTACGGCATCCTTTAGCGGCAGGAAATAGGTATCGTCCTTGCGAAAGAGCGCGGTGTAGAATTTCACCCTGCCGATCGTCACGTCCACCGGGATCATGCCCCAGCCATAGGTCAGGAGCTTCGATAGACGATTGATCTCGTCGGCCTGTTCTTTCGGCAGCGGCGCGAAGAAGAATGGCGCAGGGCCGCGCCAATGGATGACTGTTGCCTGAAAGCGGATTTCTTCCATCGGATGTATTCCCCGGTGACGGACTTGTTGCCGGACTTTATTTCCGGCGCGAGGCGCTCATGCCTCTCGCACTGCGCTCAAGAGATAAGGCAGTTGCCCGGTGAGGCGAGGCCGCAGAGGGGTGCACAAAGCAAAACGGCCCCGCATGAGCGGAGCCGTTTCGTGTCTTTGCGTCCTGTCGATCGCTTAGAGCGCGATATCCGACACAGGCTTGACCTGGCCTGCCGGCGCGGTCGAGGCCGGCTTGCCATAGGCTAGCGGATCGATCGTCGGGGCCTTGATGGCGAGCTGCAGGCGTTCTTCGGTCGCTACCCATTCGCGGGCCAGCATCTCCGGGTTTTCGTTGAGCTTCTGGCCGTAGCTCGGAACGATCGCGTGCAGCTTGTCCTGCCATTCCTGCGTCTTCAGCTTTTCGGCGAACACCTTCTTCAGGACGTCGAGCATGATCGGCGCTGCGGTGGATGCGCCCGGAGATGCGCCGAGCAGGGCGGCGATCGTGCCGTCTTCCGCTGCAACGATTTCGGTGCCGAGCTTCAGCACGCCGCCCTTTTCTGCGTCGCGCTTGATGATCTGTACGCGCTGGCCAGCCTGCCAGTAACGCCAGTCTTCCGCCTTTGCGTTCGGGAAGTAACGCTTGAGTTCAGCAAGGCGATCTTCGTCGGACATCATCAGCTGGCCGGCGAGGTACTGGACGAGCGCGAATTCGTCGGTGCCGACCTTGGCCATCGGCCAGATGTTGTCGAGCGTGATCGTCGAGGGCAGGTCGAAGAGCGAGCCGTCCTTGAGGAACTTCGTCGAGAAGGTCGCAAACGGTCCGAACAGGATGTGGCGCTTGCCATCGAAAACGCGGGTGTCGAGATGAGGAACCGACATCGGCGGTGCGCCGACATCCGCTTGGCCATAGGCTTTGGCGAGATGCTGATTGACGATTTCCGGGTTGTCGCAGACGAGGAACGAGCCGCCGACCGGGAAGCCTGCGTAATCGTCGCCTTCCGGAATGCCGGACATCTGCAGAAGCGGCAATGCGCCGCCGCCGGCGCCGAGGAAGACGAACTTCGCCTTGATCGAACCGGCCGAACCGCTCTTGGTATCGTCGAAGGAGACGGTCCAGGTGCCGTCTTCATTCTTCTCGATAGCGGTGACTTCCGAATTGGTGTGCAGCTTGAAGGTGTCGCGGCTCTTCAGCGAGGCGACATACTGGGTGGTGATCTGGCCGAAATTGACGTCGGTGCCGAGCGGGCTCCAGGTGGCGGCGATCTTCTGGGCCGGATCGCGGCCCTCGATCATCAA
Organism: Hyphomicrobiales bacterium; assembly: GCA_900469445.1. Taxonomy (GTDB): domain Bacteria; phylum Pseudomonadota; class Alphaproteobacteria; order Rhizobiales; family Rhizobiaceae; genus Neorhizobium. The sequence continues at coordinate 295,905 of UBXM01000001.1, read as the reverse complement.
CGGAACCCACTTGGAGATCTCTGCCTGATCGGTGGAGAATTCCATGCCGGCGAACATCGGGCTCGCCTTCAGCGCTTCGAAGCGCTTGGTGAGGAATTCGATATTCTTGTCGCCCCAGACAAAGCTCATGTGCGGGGTGGAGTTGATGAAGGAGCGCGGGTCCTTGAGAACGCCTGCATCGATCTGGTGGGCGAGGAACTGGCGGGTGATCTGGAACTGTTCGTTGATGCCGACGGCGCGGGCAATCTGGACGTTGCCGTTGGTGTCTTCCGGCGTGTAGTTCAGCTCGGCAAGCGCCGAGTGACCGGTGCCTGCATTGTTCCAGCCATTGGAGCTTTCCATCGCCACGTCATCGAGACGCTCGATCATTTCGATCGACCAGGTCGGTTCCAGTTCGGAGAGCAGAACGCCGAGCGTGGCGCTCATGATGCCACCGCCGATGAGCAGCACATCGACCGTTTTGTCCGCCGTCTGCGCCCAGGACGGCAGCGTGGTGACGCTGACGGCAGCCGCACCGCCGGCTGCGGAGCCGAGGAGCTGGCGGCGGCTCAGGTTAAGGCCAGTGGTGGAGGTCGAAATATCTTTTTTGTTGGAAGGCATCGGCCACTCGAATTGTTGTTTGTCAATTCCTCCCGCATTGCTGAATAAGGGAAAGATGTTTTAGCCACAAGACCTTCGTGCGACATTTTGTCTGGACGGCACAGTATTGCGCCACTCTATTGCGAAAAAGATGAGCATAATGATCTTGTTTTGGGCGGGCCGGCTGGATATGGGGGACACGTCATTTTCAGATCCTCCCAAAGGAACCCTCCTCGTGACCGTATTCAAATCCCTTCTGGCCACTTCCGGCCTTTGCGTTGCTCTCGGTTCGTTTGCCGCCAATTCGGCTCAAGCCGCTACACAATATCCGCTGACCATCGACAATTGCGGTGCGTCGGTTACTTTCCAGAAGGCTCCGGAACGGGCGATCGGTCTTGGGCAGAACAGCGCGGAAATCCTGCTGCTGCTCGGTCTCGAGGACAAGATGGTCGGCACCGCATTCTGGCCCAGCAAAGTTCTGCCGCAGCTCGAAGCCGCCAATGCCAAGGTCAAGCTTCTGACCGTCGAGTTCCCGACCTTCGAATCGCTACTCGCCCAGAACCCGGATTTCGTCGCCGCTTCGCTGCCGACCTTGATCGGCCCGACCAGCAAGGTCGCCAAGCGCGAGGATTTCGACAAGGTCGGTGTTCCTTCCTACGTTTCGCCGAGCACCTGCCTTTCGACCGAAAAGGTGAAGAACGAATATGGCAGCCGCGATCAGATGTGGAACATGGACCTGCTCTACAAGGAGATCGGCGAGCTTGCGCAGATCTTCGACGTGGCCGACCGCGGCGATGCCCTGATCGCCGATTTCAAGAAGCGGGAAGCGACACTGCGCTCCAGCGTTTCCGCCGATGGCAAGAAGCTTTCCTATGTCTTCTGGTTCTCCAGCCAGTCGCCGACCGCCGACGCCTATCTCGGCGGCAAGAACGGCGCATCCGGCTTCATCGCCGACGTGCTGGGCGGCAAGAACGCCATCGATGCCGAGCCGGAATGGCCGACGCTCGGCTGGGAAGGCATCATTGCGTCCAATCCTGACGTTATCGTGGTCGCCAATCTCGATCGTAACCGTTGGGAACTCGACAAGCCGGAAGCCAAGATCAAGTTCCTGAACACCGATCCGGCCGTCAGCCAGATCCCGGCGGTCAAGAACAAGGCGATCGTCGTGATGGACGGTGCAGCAATGAACCCGACCATCCGCACCATCTACGGCGCCGAACAGGTGGCTGAGCAGATGAAGGCACTTGGTCTCATCAAGTGAGTGATACGAGTTCCATCCAGTCCAGAGGCCAGCAATTCGCCTTTCTTTCGGTGCTGTTGCTGGCATCCTTTGCCGCCATCGCTCTTGTGGTCGGCGTCAGCGTCGGGATCGGTGATCTGCCGATCCCGCTGTCTACGACCTATGCCGCGATAAGCAATCGGCTGGGCTGGACTGCGATCGAGCTCAACCGCATCCATGAGACGGTGATCTGGGATTACCGTCTCAGCCGCGCACTGGTTGCCGCATTCTGCGGGGCAGGGCTGGCGCTTTCCGGCGCAATCCTGCAGTCGCTCCTGCGCAATCCTCTGGCCGAGCCCTATGTGCTCGGCATTTCGGCCGGTGCCTCGACCGGTGCCGTGGCGATCGTCATTCTCGGCATCGGCTCCGGTGCCGTCTCGCTTTCGGCTGGTGCCTTTGCCGGTGCCTTCGCCGCCTTCTTTTTCGTGGCACTTCTTTCCAACGGTACGCGGGGCGGTGCTGACCGCACCATTCTTGCAGGCGTCGCGGCGTCGCAGCTTTTCAATGCGGCAACCTCTTACGTCGTCACCACTTCGGGCAATGCGCAGCAGGCGCGGGACGTGATGTTCTGGCTGCTCGGCAGTTTCGGCGGCGTGCGCTGGCCGGAATTCATGCTGGTTTCGGTCATCGTCGGTTTCGGTCTGATCGTGTGCCTGTGTTATGCGCGGGTGCTCGATGCGTTTGCCTTCGGCGATGAGGCTGCGGCCTCGCTCGGCGTCAATGTCGCCTGGGCGCGGATCATTCTTTTTGCGCTGACGGCAATGATGACGGCGACGATCGTCTCCATGGTCGGCACGATCGGTTTCGTCGGCCTCGTCGTGCCGCATGCGGCGCGCTTCGTCGTCGGGCCGTTGCATATAAAGCTGCTGCCGGCCTGCGCCATAGTCGGGGCGATCTTCATGGTTCTGGCGGATATCGCCTCGCGGGCGCTGATCCCGCAGCAGGTCCTGCCGATCGGCGTCGTCACCGCACTTGTCGGCGTGCCGTTCTTCGCCGTTATCCTCTATCGCTTCCAGAGGGTGTCATGAGCATCAGGACCGACAATCTCTCCTGGAAGATCGGCCGCAAGACCATTCTCGACGGCGTATCCTTCGAGGCGCGGCCCGGCCAGATGCTCGGGCTTCTGGGGCCGAACGGATCGGGCAAGACCTCGCTTCTGCGGCTGCTTGCCGGGCTGAAGAAGCCGCATTCGGGCAATGTCACGCTTGAAGGGCGGGATATCAGGACGATCGGCCGACGTGTGATGGCGCAGCGTGTCGCCTTTGTCGAACAGCATGCGACGACCAATTCCAACCTCAAGGTCATCGATGTGGTCAAGCTCGGCCGCTTTCCCCACCGCTCGATGTTTTCGGGCTGGTCGAAGGCGGATGATGACGCTGTTTCGGAAGCGCTCGCCCGCGCCGGGATGACCGAGAAACGCGACGACCGCTGGCAGAGCCTGTCGGGCGGTGAAAAGCAGCGCGCCCATATTGCCCGCGCTTTGGCGCAATCGCCGAAGGAGCTGATCCTCGACGAGCCGACCAACCATCTCGACATCCAGCACCAGATCAGCCTGATGCGGCTTGTCTCCGGCCTGCCGATCACCAGCATCATCGCGCTGCACGACCTCAACCATGCGGCAATGTTCTGCGACCGGCTGATCATCATGCAGAAGGGCAGGATCGTCGCTTCCGGTGCGCCGGAAGAAATCCTGACGCAGGATCTGCTGCGCGAGGTGTTTTCCGTCGATGCGCGGGTGGAAACCTCGCCGCATCACGCGAGGCCGCATATCCATTATCTGCGATAATTCCTGACGGCCGGAGAAAGAATCTCCGGTCCTGTCGGTTTTCCGTCTTCACCTTCGTCCTAGGTTCAACATCGGATGCGATGGATCAGACCTCAAAGGGAGACAGGACGATGACCGCCACCTACAAGCTGCAGATCACCCGCGAATTCGACGTGCCCGCCGAGAAACTGTTCAAGGTGTGGACGACGCCGGAACGGTTCGGCGAATGGTTCTGCCCTTTGCCATGGAAGGTCACCGAGGCACGTTCCGATCTGCGCCCGGGCGGCGAGAGTTTTGTGCTGATGGAAGGGCCGAACGGCGAAAAGATCCCCAATCCGGGCGTCTATCTGGAAGTGGTTCCGGGGCGCAAGCTCGTCTTTACTGATGCTTATACTGTCGGCTGGGTGCCTTCGGAAAAACCGTTCATGACCGGCATTCTGGAATTCGAGGATCTGGGCAACGGGCGCTCACGTTACACGGCGACTGCCGTCCACTGGAACGAAGAGGACATGAAGGCGCATCAGGAAATGGGTTTCGAAGAAGGCTGGGGCATCGTCGCCGACCAGATGGCCGAAGTGGCGAAGACCTTCTGATTTCCTCTTCTTTTCAACGCATTGTTTCGACGGGCTGATGAACTCATTCAGCCCGCCGAAGGCTCATATTTCCTCGATCCGGCGCTCTTCTTCCGGCAGTACCGAAAGCTCGCGCCAGTCGATCTCTTCGAGAAACAGATTGTATTCGTCGACGGTAAGCCTGTTGTCGTCGCGCAGGCTTTCGAGCGCCTCGCGCTGGGCGTTGATCGCATCGAGCGCCAGCCGTCGATAGGTCGCAAGCGCTGCCGCTCCCTCGTCATGCAGGCTACCGTGTTTTTCCAGCTTGAAATTGTTGCGCAGCATCTCCGCCTCCGGGCCGGTAGCGTTTTCCAGCTTCATGAAACCGGCTCTGGCGATATGCGCCCGAAGCTTGGTGAGTTCGCGCAGGCCTTCGTCCCGGCGGTCGAGCCCGAGCCAGTTGATCAGCGGCACCAGGGTCAGGCCCTGTGCCACCAAAGTTGCCAGCACGACGGCGAAGGCGGCGAGAACGACGATGTCGCGCTGGGGGAAATCCGCGGGAAGGGCGAAGGCGGTGGCAAGCGTGACGAGCCCGCGCATGCCGCACCAGCCGGCCAGCACCGCCTGCTTCATCGTCGCCGGTTCCGGCCTTCCGGCGCGATGGGCGTAATAGGCATGGATGCGATTGAAGCCGATGCAGACGACGAGCCTGACGACGATGACGGTGACCACGACAAGGCCGGCAAAGGTGACGGCATCGCCCAGGTGGCCGGGCTCCATGTCCGACAGGATGGCGCGGGCCTGCATGCCCATGAGCAGGAAGGCCATGACATTCAAGACGAAGACGGCGGCACTCCAGACGGCATAGGACTGCACCCGCATGCGCGCCGACGAGCGGGCTTCCGACATCTGGGCGAGCGTCATGCCGCAGCAGACGACGGCGAGCACGGCGGATAAGTGAAGCCGCGTCGCGATGATCCAGAGCAGAAACGTCTGGGCAAACTGCATGACATTGCCGCCGAGCGTGCCGCTGACCGACTGAGTGAGGCGGCGGATGAGGCGGGCGGCGAGAATGCCGAAGATGATGCCGCCCGGCACGGCGAGTGCCAGATGCAGGCCGACCTCGGTGTTGAGGTGACCCGCCGACTGGATCGCCAGCGCCGCGTCGAAGATCAGAAGGGCTGCCGCATCGTTGAACAGGCTTTCGCCGCGCAGGATCGTATCGGTTTCGCGCGGGATGGACATGGTCGACAGCATGGCCGTTGCGGCTGCGGCATCCGGCGGGGCGACGATTGCGCCGAGCACCACGGCTGCTGCGACCGGCAGCCCCGCAAAGGCCCAGCCGACCCAGGCGACGGATGCGGCCGTGACGATAACGCCGCCGATGGCGAAGGCGACCAGCGGCAGCCAGAAACGTTTGGCGATGCCGAGCGGAAAGTCGAAGGCGGCATCGAGAAGGGCGGGGGCGATGAAGAGGGCAAGTGCGGTCGCCGGATCGATATTGATCACCGGCGTGCCGGGAATGAGCGCCACCGCCGCACCGGCCAGCGCCAGCATCGACGGATAGGGCATTCGAAGCCGCCGTGATACCTGCAGAAGCATGATCGCCACGAGGATCAGGACGAGAAGGCTTTCGAAGAAGCTCATGTTTCCCCCAAATTTCCGGGCGATACGAGAAGAATGCCTGAAGTGTCGCCGCTGGATTTGATGATCACCAGAAGAGCGGCCAGCGGAAAGTAGCGCAGCTATCGAATTTGTCGAAGGTTAAGTTCGATGGTTTGCGGTTTGCGCTTGGGGCCTGCGCTCTCTATCTGAAGCTTAAAACCATTCCACTTTACGCTCCTATGCGCATCAAAGGATTTTCCATGGAACTCGGGCTTCATACATTCGGCGATGTGGACGCAAATGCGCTCGACAAGGGTGCGGAAGGCGCAAGGCGATTGAAGAACCTTCTCGAAGAGATCGAGCTGGCCGATCAGGTCGGTCTCGACGTCTTCGGGCTCGGCGAACATCATCGGCCCGACTACGTGATCTCGTCGCCTTCGACGGTGCTGGCCGCTGCTGCTGCCCGGACGAAGACAATCCGGTTGAGCAGCGCCGTTACGGTGCTGAGTTCGGACGATCCGGTGCGGGTGTTCCAGCAGTTTGCGACCGTCGACCTGATTTCCGGCGGACGCGCCGAGATCATGGCAGGGCGTGGGTCGTTCATCGAATCCTTCCCGCTGTTCGGATATGATCTGGGAGATTACGACGCGCTTTTCACCGAAAAGCTCGATCTTCTGCTCAAGCTTCGCGACGAGGATATCGTCAGCTGGAAGGGGCAGATGCGCGCGCCGATCAATGGACATGGCGTCTATCCGCGGCCGCTGCAGGAGCAGTTGCCGGTGTGGATCGCCGTTGGCGGCACGCCGCAATCGGTCGTTCGGGCCGGAACGCTCGGCCTGCCGCTGGCGATCGCGATTATCGGTGGGGAATATCCACGCTTCAAGCCGTTTGCCGATCTCTATCGCGAGGCGGGTGCAAAAGCGGGGCACGATCCGGCGAAGCTCAAGACCAGCATCAATGTCCATGGTTTCATCGCCGATACGACCGAGGCCGCTGCCGACCAGTTTTACGGTCCGCAGGCTGAGGTGATGAACCGGATCGGCCGCGAGCGTGGATGGGGGCCGACCAACCGGGCGCATTTCGATCAGGCCCGCTCGCCACTCGGCAATCTTTTCGTCGGCGAGCCGGAACTGGTGGCCGAAAAGATCATTGCCGCCCACAGGGTGTTCAATATGGATCGCTTCCTGTTGCAGATGGCGATCGGCCTTATGCCGCATGACCAGATCATGCGCGGTATCGAGCTTTACGGTACCAAGGTCGCGCCGATCGTCAGAAAGGAATTGACCGGATCGGCTGAGCGGGCCACATCGCAGACGAACTAAAAAGACATAAACGAGGAAACGACCCGCAATGGTAATCTCCAGTGAAGACGAACTCGACAAGCTGAAAGCGATCGGCCGGCTCTGCGCCCAGGCTATGGAGACGATGGCGAAGTCACTGGAGCCGGGAATCACCACCAAGGAACTCGACGATATCGGCCGCAAGATCCTGGAAGACAATGGCGCGCAATCGGCGCCGGAGACCTGCTACCAGTTTCCCGGCGCGACCTGCATCAGCGTCAATGAAGAGGTTGCGCACGGCATTCCGGGTGGCCGGGTGATCAAGGCCGGCGATCTCGTCAATATCGACGTTTCCGCCGTGAAAGACGGATTTTTCGGCGATTGCGGCTCTTCCTATGCGGTGCCGCCGGTTCGTCGCGAAATCGAAAAGCTCTGCCGCGACGGCAAGCGGGCCCTGTGGACCGGGTTGCAGCAGGTGAAGGCAGGTGCCCCGATTGCCGGCATCGGCAATTCGATCGGCGCCTTCGCCAAGAAGAACCGCTACACGCTGATCACCAATCTTTCGAGCCACGGCATCGGGCTGACCCTGCATGACGAGCCGAAGGAAATTCCGACCTGGCCGGAAAAGAGCGAACGCCGGATCATGGAAGAGGGGCTGGTGTTTACCGTCGAGCCGTTCCTGTCGCTCGGCGGAACCTGGGCGGAAGACGGCGACAATGACGATCCGTGGACGCTCTACAGCGATCCGAGCGCGCCCACGGTTCAATACGAGCACACGATCGTCGCGACCAAGAACGGGCCGCTGATCCTGACGCTGGCAAGTTGAGGTTAGTCTAGACCGATTGAACTGCCGGTCGCGGCGAAGGCGGCGACCGGAAACGCTTCGGTTTGGCGCAATATCATGCGCAGAACCGTCTCCACTGGTGCTGAAATTGCTTTAGCGGATGCAGGCTTCAGCCCGGTTGGCAGCCTCGATGGCGCAATAAAAGGCTGTCGCGCGTTCTTCACCGAGATTGTCGATTTCGCGGCGCGCGTGAACGCGAGCGGCGCTTTCCATAAGTTGTGCGAATGCGGCATTGCCGATCAGGTCCGCCTTCCGCAGCTGCGCGATCAGCGGGTCCACCAGGACTTCCGATACGGTCAGGTCACGATCCATGTTGCGCCTCCCGTCTGTTGATTTGGCACGAAGCAGACCATGACGGGCATTCGTGTCAACAACAAGACAAATGCTGCTCCGCAGTGCACCAATTCGTTACTGCGGCTGCTTTCCAGGTAGAAACATTCAAATTATTCCGGTGGCGATGAAAAATGCTGATTTGTGCGGGGCATGCCGCGCTGCCATAAGCAAGAACATGGACATGACCCCTCGATTGAACCTTCGCGTCGTTGGCCTTTCCGGCGCGATTGCCATGGCTGCCGCCATGGGATTTGGCCGCTTCTTCTACACGCCCGTCCTGCCGGGCATGATTGCCGGTATTCCGATCTCGTCGGCGGATGCAGGGTATATTGCCGCCGGCAATTTCGCCGGATATCTGGCCGGCGCCATTCTTGCGGGGCAGGGCTGGGCGGCTGGGCGTGAAAGAGTGATCGCGCTTTCGGCGCTTGCGGCGACCGCGATCCTGATGGCGGCCATGGCGCTGACCACATCGGTCACGGCATTTGTCGCCATCCGCTTTCTTGCGGGACTGGCAAGCGCGCTGGCGATGATCCTCACCTCCTCGATCGTGCTTCCCTATGCAAAACAGGGCGGCAGTCGGGGGCATGTGGTCAATTTTCTGCATTTCGGCGGAGTGGGGCTCGGCATCGCGCTGTCATCGGCACTGGCGCTGATCGTCAATATGGCGGCGGGCGATGCGGCACATGGCTGGCGGATCAACTGGTTGGCCGGTGCGGCGATCACGCTTGCTGCCGTTCTTCTGGTGCAATGGATGCTGCCGCGGCCACACGGAGCAACGGAACGCAAGGTGGAGCCGCCACTCAGATGGAAGCTGCCGCTGGTGCTGCTGACCACGTCCTACGGGCTGTTCGGCTTCGGTTACGTGATTACCGCGACCTTCCTGGTGACGATCGCAAGGCAGGGGGATGCGGGGCCCGTCATCGAATTTCTCGCATGGTTCGTCACCGGATGTGCTGCCGCCGTCTCGCTGCTTGCCTGGCATCCGCTGGCGATCCGCATCGGACTTGCACGATCCTACACTGTGGCGATGAGCGTGCTTGCGATCGGCGTTGTCTGTTCGGTGCTGCTGCCGCCGACGGCCGGGGCGCTGTTCGGCGGGCTGCTGCTCGGCGCGACCTTCATGGTGATCACCGCCTATGGATTGCAGCTCGGCGGGGCGCTTGCGGCGGAGAGCCCACGCCGGGCGCTCGCCTCGATGACGGCGGCCTTCGGGGTCGGGCAGATCATCGGTCCGCTAGTGGCCGGCTGGGCGGCGGAGAAAAGCGGCAGTTTCGCCTTGCCGACATTGATCGCGACGGCTGTGCTTATTGTCTGCGTGACGCTGGCTGCAATCGTCGCAAGACGTATTCGCTGAGGATGAAGGTGGTTACAAATGCGTAACAAAGCGGTGCGGCCATTGCCGCATCCACGCGATTGCCATAATTTCCCGGCCTAACACCGCACCCCGCAGCTACGAACTCAGGAAAGCACCCCGCTCCGTGTTCCATTCCTTCTTTCCTAAACCGAAAATCTTCTTTCCATCCGCATTATTGTGGGCCGCTTTGGTCATCACCTCTTGGTACTCCGGCGGAAGCCAGCTCGGATCGATTATCGGGCTTAGTCCTGCTCCCTCGGGAGAAGCCGCAGAAATTGGAATGTCGCTGTTCTGGAACTCGGCATATCTGTGGTTTTATGTCTATTACCTAGCGGCAACCGGGTTGTTTGCGGCAGTGTGGTTCTCATTCGCTCCGCATCGGTGGCAGATGTGGTCCGTTCTCGGCACATCGCTGATAATATTCGCCACCTATTTTTCCGTTCAGGTCAATGTCGCGTTCAATGCTTGGTATGGACCGTATTACGACCTCATCCAGCAGGCGCTGGCTAAAACTGCACCGGTAACGGCGCAACAGCTTTATTCCGGCTTGCTTGGAATTACAGGCATTGCCTTCGTGGCCATCACCGTCAGCGTTCTCAACCTGTTTTTCGTCAGCCACTACATCTTCCGCTGGCGCACGGCGATGAACGAATTCTACATGGCCAACTGGGGCAGGCTTCGGCATATCGAGGGCGCGTCACAGCGTGTGCAGGAAGACACTATGCGGTTTTCCAGCACGGTCGAAAGTCTCGGTGTCGGCCTTGTCCGCGCGGTCATGACGCTGATTGCCTTCATGCCGGTTCTTTTCACATTTTCCGAGACGATCAGCGAGTTGCCGATCATCGGCGAAATCCCGCACGCTCTGGTCTGGGCGGCGATCGTCTGGTCGGTCTTCGGCACCGGGTTTCTGGCTCTTGTCGGCATCAAGTTGCCGGGCCTGGAATTCCGCAATCAGCGCGTTGAAGCGGCGTTCCGCAAGGAACTGGTCTATGGCGAGGATCACGAGGATCGCGCCCAGCCTGCGACCGTCCAGGAGCTGTTTGGAAATGTTCGGAAGAATTATTTCCGTCTCTATTTCCACTACCTCTATTTCAACATCGCCCGCATTTTCTATCTACAGGCCGACAATCTCTACAGCTTGATCGTGCTTATCCCCTCCATCGCGGCGGGAAAGATAACGCTTGGGGTATTTACCCAGGTCGGCAATGTTTTCGATCAGGTCAGAGGGTCTTTCCAGTATCTCATCAATTCTTGGACGACGATCGTCGAACTGATGTCGATCTATAAGCGCCTTAAGGCATTCGAAGCGGTGATATACGACGAACCGCTGCCGCAGATCGATCAGAATTATCTGGCCCGCGAAGCCGAGGGTGGCGATATGGCGGCGAACAAGCCGACCTGATCCAGCAAAAAAAACAAGCATTTTGGGCCGCGCCGGATTTTCGATCCGGCGCGGTTTTGCGTTTGGGTGACTGCGCTGGCCTTATCGTCGAAGAGGTGGCCGGTGCGGTCTGGCTTTCGGGAATGGGGCAGGCGGGTATTCTATTGCATTGGGTATGTCAGGCGTTTGCCTGCCCCGACCGCTTCCGATGCCTTGTGGAGGACTTGTCAGGTCCTCCCGTCGCATCGGCTGCGACCATCACCGGAAACCGGGTCTGAAACCCGAGGACGAATTCCGGCTCGCGAACCCGGTTTCCCATCCGATGACGGGCCGATTATGGCTGTGGGTTTCAATGCGGGGATGAGATGGGGGACAAAAAAATCGCAAGTATCTGATCCTGCTCGCCCTGGCTAAAAAAATCGGGCGACTTCATCCCCGTTTTTGGGCAAAGGGCGCAGTCTCAGGCGGGGGCGGGTAGGCGCATGCGGTTGATCGTCCAGCCGATCAGGCAGCCTGTTGCCGCACCGGCCGCCTTGACTAAGGCATCGTCGAGATGGGCGTGACGGCTGGGCGAGAGGAACTGCAGGAGTTCGATACCGCCGGCGCCGGCGATCAGCAGGATGGCGCAGAGCATCCATTGCCGCGGATAGGCCAGCACGAAAAGCAGCGCCATGACGGCGAAGGCACCGGCGCGATCGACATCCACCGAGGCGAAATCCTGGGGGCGCAACCGGATCGGCGACACCGTTGCGAAGATGACGGCGGCGAGCGCCAGCCATGGGAGGAATTTGAATAGGCGGTTTATTGTCATTGAATTGTCATATCTTGCGCGGGCGGAGGCCGGAAGCAGCCTGCGCCAAGGGGATTAATGGAAAGGGATAAATATCGCGTGAGCGGATGTATGGCGGCTCCACGGTTCAGCGCTATCCGGCTGAACTGTTGTCGTCGGTCTCGCGGCCGCTGTCTCGGCCGGCGGAAGAGCGGCGTTCCTCCAGCATGCGGATCGCCTCGGTATAGGTGACGCAGGCGACGTCAGCCTTGCCGCAGACTTCAGAGGCGAGGCGTTCCATCGCCCGCCAATAGGCGCCGGCATTCATCTCGACGAAATGCAGGCCGATCTGCATGGGGATGCGGTCGCCGTCATATTGCCTGTCGAAGGCTGAGCGGAAGGCGGAATAGGCGCGTTCCTCGAATTCGGCCGAGCGGCTCGGATTGTCGATACCGCCGGAATGGCGAACGAAGAGATTGTAGTCCATGGCGATGATCGGCCGCTGTTGCGGGCCTTCGGGGATCAGCGGCAGGCCGAAACGGATGAGGCCGTCCTTTGTCTCGGGCATCGTCGGCCCCTTGGTGACGAGGCTCGCGTCATATTGGAAGCCGGCCTTCTTTTCCGCCTCGGTCATGCCGGTGCTGGTGGAGAAATAGGGCGCGCGGAAACCGTGGATGTCATTATCGATGAAGTCTCGCCAGCCCTGCGGTTCCTCGGCGGAAGCGCCGATCGCTTTCCAGGCATCGGTCATGACATCGTGGAAGTTTGTCATCTCCTGCCGCCATTCGGCCTCCGACCAGTCCTTGCCGTCGAAATGGCCGCAGGTATGGCTGGATATGTCATGGCCTTCCTGATGTGCCTGCCAGATATGGCCGAGACGCGCTTTCGCCTCGGGAACATCCTGCGCAAAGCCGATATTGGAGCGGCCCGCCTTCTTGCCGGGGCCCTGGTAACGGGCCTTGTCGGCGCGGGGGATGACCAGCGAACAGGAGAGGAAATAGGTGAAACGGGCGTTGTTGTTGCGGGCGAAATCGCGGCTGCGTTGCCACAGCGCGTTCGAGCCTGCGCCATCGAAGGAGATCATCAGGAGCTGTTTCGGCCTTTGCGCCACATCTTCCGCCACCGCTGCCGTCGAGACGGAAAGAGCGGCAAGGAGAGTGGCCAAGGGAAAAAGACGCATTATCGATTCCTGATTCTTTTGACGAACTGGGCAATAGCCGGTGCTCTTGGCGGTGGAATAAGGCGAAGCTTTGATTTCTGGAACATTACAGCTTCTGCTTATCTGCGGCCTGTGTTTTCAACGACTAGAAACGAAGGCGAAGCCCGACGGTCAGATACTGAATGCCGCCATCCGCATCGCTGATCAGGCCATAGGCACCGGAGCGATGATGAAAGCGGATGACGAGTTCCCTCGATTTATTTTCCGGCAAGGCGAAGGTGATTTCCGGGGCGAGATAATGCAGCAGCCGGTCGCCGCTGTCGTTTCCGGCGCGGGCCTTTTCCTCCTCCGATATGCCGCTTGCATAGTTGAGGCCGGTGGAGGCGGCGATGGTCGTGTAAAGATAATCGTTCCAGGGGAAGGCCCGGTAGCGGAGGAACAGGGCTGCCCAGACTTCGGATTCGTGCATGCTGCCAAATCTTTTGCCGACGCCGAGCTCGGTTTCGATGGCAAAGCGCTCCTGCCAGAAGCTTGCGACCGTGCGGGATGCGGTAAAGCCGACAAAACCGCTATCGCCGTAATCCCAGCCGAAAGGGGATAGATCGCCGTGAAGAAAGATGTCCTCCATCGGGGTTTCGACGAACTTGCCGCCGAAAACCATGACAGCACATTTGTCGTCACAGGGGCCGGTCAGGCCATGCCACTGCCAATCGAACCAATCGTCGGCTTCCGCCGGTAACGGGCACAGGATCATGGTCAGTATGGCAAAAGCCAGAGCTGAGTGACTTCTTCGCATCGAGCCGACCTCCCGAGTTCCCCCTGAGCGATCACAATGACGAGATGCAGTCTGTCGGTACGAAGGCGGCAATAAGAGCTAAGCACTGGCCGTCATGTCCAGAGATGCACGTCATTGCGCGAAATTTCGCCGCAGAAAGAATACGCTCATTGATCGTGGCGGCAAGAGGTGGAGTAACGCGTCCGTGATGAGCCGGGTTCGAGCTTTATCGGTGTGTTGCTGCAATAAGCTTTCCCGTTTTGCATGGGGGGCCTTACATCCTAAGGAAAATAGGCTAGAAGGCGCTTTTCCGACCGATCGCACGGCCGCATGGCGAAGCCTTGGCCGGATGAACGGACGACCGACCCCGGATTGGCCCCTCGACGCGGGCCGGAGACTTCGATGGCGCATAACGACGACAGTTTTTTCCGTGAAGTGAACGAAGAGCTTCGCTCCGATCAGCTCAAGAACGCCTGGTCGCGTTATGGCAAGATCGCGATCGGCGTTGCCGTGGCGATCGTTATCGGCACCGCCGGCTGGCGCGGTTTCGAATATTGGGACAACCATAATTCGTCGCAGTCCGGTGACCGGTTCATCGCCGCCCTGACGCTCGCCTCCGAAGGCAAGAACGACGAGGCGCTTGCCGCTCTCGGCGCCATCGAGAAGGACGGCACGGGTGCCTATCCGGTGCTGGCAAAGATGCGTGCCGCTTCAGTGCAGCAGGCAAAGGGTGACGCGGCGGCAGCCGTCGAAACCTACAGGCAGATCGGCAACGACAATTCCGCGCCGCAGGCCGTTCGCGACCTCGCCAAGATGCGCGCCGCCTTCATTCTGGTCGATACCGGTTCTTACGAGCAGGTTGCGGCTGAGGCGGAAATCCTGTCGGCCCAAGGCCATGTTCTGGCCAATTCCGCCCGCGAGGCGCTCGGTCTTTCCGCCTACAAGGCCGGAAACATGCCGCAGGCCAAGCAGTGGTTCCAGCAGATCGCCAATGATGCAGGCGCACCGCGCAATGTGGCAAACCGCGCGCAAATCCTGCTCGACAATATCGCCGCTACCGGCAAGGCGCCCTAATTCCAGTCTCGGATAAGGGCTTGAGGAAAACATCATGAGCTTCACCGTCGCCATCGTCGGACGTCCGAATGTCGGCAAGTCCACGCTTTTCAACCGTCTGGTTGGCAAGAAACTGGCGCTTGTCGATGACACGCCGGGGGTGACCCGCGACCGTCGTCCGGGCGATGCGAAGCTCGTGGACCTGCGTTTCACCATCATCGATACCGCCGGTCTGGAAGAGGCCGGATCCGACACGCTGGAAGGCCGCATGCGCGCCCAGACGGAAGCCGCGATCGAAGAGGCGGATCTGACGCTATTCGTCGTCGATGCGAAATTCGGCCTGACGCCGCTCGACAAGACTTTTGGCGAGTTGTTGCGCCGCAGCGGCAAGCCGGTCGTGCTGGTTGCCAACAAGTCGGAAGCCAAGGGTTCCGACGGCGGTTTCTATGATGCCTTCACGCTCGGTCTCGGCGAACCGGTTCCGATCTCGGCCGAACATGGCCAGGGCATGATCGACCTGCGCGACGCGATCGTCGAGGCGATCGGGAAGGAACGGGCGTTCCCCGAAGATAGTGACGATTACGAGGCGATAACGAATGTCGACGTCCGGGATTCGGTTCTCGGCGACGAGGCTGACGATGACGCGGAATATGACGAGACGAAGCCGCTGCGTGTCGCCATCATCGGTCGTCCGAATGCCGGCAAGTCGACGCTGATCAACCGCTTTCTTGGCGAGGACCGGTTGTTGACCGGACCGGAAGCCGGCATCACCCGCGACAGTATCTCGGTCGAATGGGACTGGCGCGGACGCACGATCAAGATGTTCGATACCGCCGGCATGCGCCGCAAGGCGCGGGTGACGGAAAAGCTCGAAAAGCTCTCCGTGGCCGATTCGCTCCGCTCGATCCGCTTTGCCGAGACGGTGGTCATCGTTTTCGATGCGACGATCCCGTTCGAAAAGCAGGATCTGCAGCTGGCCGACCTGGTGCTGCGCGAAGGCCGTGCCGCAGTGCTCGCCTTCAACAAGTGGGATCTGATCGAGGACACGCAGGCGGTGCTGGCCGAGTTGCGTGAAAAGACCGAGCGGCTGTTGCCGCAGGCGCGTGGTTTGCGCGCCGTGCCGATTTCCGGCCAGACGGGCTACGGTCTCGACAAGCTGATGCAGGAAATCGTCGAAACCGACAGGGTGTGGAACAAGCGCATCTCGACGGCAAGGCTCAACAAGTGGCTGGAAGGCACGCAGGTCCAGCATCCGCCACCGGCGGTTTCCGGGCGTCGCCTGAAGCTGAAATACATGACCCAGGTGAAGGCACGCCCGCCGGCATTCATGGTGTCCTGCACGCGGCCCGAGTCTGTTCCGGAAAGCTATATCCGTTACATGATCAACGGATTGCGCAACGATTTCCAGATGCCCGGCGTGCCGATCCGCATCCATTTCAAGGCAAGCGACAACCCGTTCGAGAACCGCAGGAAGAGGCGCTGAGCCTGTTCACCGGTCCATTGCTCAATTGATCCCAGGTGCCGCTGACAGGCTTGTCGGCGGCTTGCCGTCGCGCAAACTTGCTAAATTTAGAAAATCGTGATGCATTGCCACTCAGGCTTGTGTGGTTGGAGGACCCGCAAGCCGTTTTCGGTGGCGTCTCGTCTGGATAATGTTCAGCGGCGCGCCGGTTCATGATCGGGAGGATCATCATGATTGCAGTGGGTCTCGTCGCGGCTATCTGTCTGGGTGTCGGCAGCGTTCTCTATTTTCGCCAGCGTGATGGCCGGGGCGGTTGAACCACTCCAATTCCAGCATCTCCTGAACCGCTAGCCGAAGCGGGTTATTCCGCTGCCGGTAAAGCGTGGCCGGGCGACTGGCGGCCGGCCTGAGCCTTCAGGACATTGCCGAGGAACTGTTTCGACGCGGCTTCCCAAGTGTAGCTGCGGGCGAGCCGGCTTGCGTCCTCACGGCGACAGCCGAGCGCCCGCAGACACGCGGCTTGCAGGTCGTCGTCCAGCGCGCCGGCGCCCGAGCCATCCTCGATGATGTCGACCGGACCCATGACCGGATAGGCGGCGACGGGAACGCCGCTTGCCAGCGCTTCGAGAATGGTGTTGCCGAACGTGTCTGTCTTTGACGGGAAGACGAAGACATCGGCCTGGGCATAAGCGCGGGCGAGATCGTCGCCGGTCTTCATGCCGGTGAACAGCACGTTCGGATAACGTCTCTTCAGTTCGGAGAGAGCCGGGCCGTCGCCGACCACCACCTTCGAGCCGGGCAGATCGAGATCGAGGAAGGCCGGCAGGTTCTTTTCCACCGCGACGCGGCCGACCGTCATGAAGATCGGGCGGGGCAGGTCGAAGGGGCGTTCTTCCAGGTTCATCGGATGGAAGGCGGTCTGGTCGATGCCGCGGCTCCAGCGCAGGAGATTGCGGATGCCGATCTTCGACAGTTCCCGTTCGAGGCTGGCGGTCGCGACCATGCAGCCGTTGCCGGCATTGTGGAACCAGCGGACGAAAGCCTGCATCCAGCGGATCGGCACGGGGAAACGCGCCGCAACATATTCGGGGAACCTTGTGTGATAGCTGGTCGAAAACGGCATGTCGTTCTTCAGGCACCAGCGGCGCGCCATGATACCGAGCGGACCTTCGGTGGCGATATGGACGGCGGTTGGCAGGGTCTTTTCGATGGCGGTCGCGACCTGCGCGAAGGTGGTGACCGAAAGGCGGATCTCGGGATAGGTGGGGCAGGGGATGTTGGCGAAATCCTTGGGCGTGACCATGACCACCTCGACACCCATGCGGGTCAGTTCGCGGTTGGTGTTCTCGATC
The DNA here is from genome assembly GCA_900469445.1 of Hyphomicrobiales bacterium. Taxonomy (GTDB): domain Bacteria; phylum Pseudomonadota; class Alphaproteobacteria; order Rhizobiales; family Rhizobiaceae; genus Neorhizobium. Next base: position 278,364 of record UBXM01000001.1, on the reverse strand, counting down.
GAGCGGACGACGCCATTCACCTGCGGGTACCAGGCATCGGTTACAATGGTAATTCTCGTCATGCCAAGGCCCCAAGCCCCGTTGCCGACCCGCCGGCGACTCACGCCATAGGATGCGTTTTCGAGCCCTCTATCGGGAAATTTCGTGACAGGAGAATGAAGCAGCTTGTGGAGGCGGTTTCCGTGGGAGAGCCGAGGTGTTTTGGCAATACTCCCGCCGTGGCTCGGGAGAGGGGAAAGGCGTCGTCATTCATCTCGGATTCGCGGTACGGCGAACCAGGTCTTCTGATGGCGAGTAGCTTCGGTGACCCAGCGTTCAATCAGAATTGCCGCTGCCGTTCGCATTGCCCCGACGATCACCAACCTGCGCATCGAAGAGACGATCGGGTTCTGATCGTCTCTTCTGTTCGAAAGGCTTGTTACTTCGGCAGAAAATCGGGGCTGATCAATGCGCCGTGATGGCAGATGACGGTCGAGGCGACGGCGGCGCCGTGGGCTGCGGCTTCGGCCGGGGTTGCGCCCTGAACCAGGCGGGAGAGGAAGCCGCCGTTGAAGCTGTCGCCGGCGCTGGTCGTGTCAACGACCTTGTCGACCTTGACCGAAGGGACGTGGACAACGGGAGTGTCGCCGAAAGCGAGCGTGACGCCGCCGGGGCCATCCTTGACCACGACGTTTTCGACACCGAGCGCCTTGTAGCGAGCGACCGTTGCGGCCACGTCCTTGTCGCCGAAATGAACGGCTTCATCATCGAAGCTCGGCAGGACGAGGGTGGACGCGCGGGCGCCATCCTCGATCGTCTTCAGCATGTAGTTCTTGTTGGGCCAGAGGCGCGGGCGGATATTCGGGTCGAAGACGACCGTCTTGCCGGATGCCTTGGCGCGACGGGCTTCGGCCAGCAGCGTATCGACGGCTTCCGGCGCCAGGATGCCGAGCGTGATGCCGGAGAAATAGATGATCTCGGCGCTATCGATTGCGGCGCGCAGGTGGTCGGCGTCGTCGGCCAGCTTCTTTGCCGCTGCCGTATCGCGCCAGTAGCTGAAGGTGCGTTCGCCGTCTTTGAGGGTGATGAGATAGAGGCCGGGTGTCTTGCCCGGAATGCGCAGGATCTGGCTTGTGCCGATATTGGCGCCATCCATCATGGCCAGCATTTCGGTGGACATCGGATCGTCGCCGACGGCGGTGAAATAATCGATCGACCAGTCGGAGGGGAAGCAGGCGCGGGCATACCAGGCCGTGTTCAATGTATCGCCGGCAAAACCTTTGCGCAGCAGGCCTTCGCCCGCCTGCGACAGTTCCACCATGCATTCGCCAATCGAAAGAAGCCTGCCTGCCAAAATATCGTCCCTCCGCTAAAGTCCTGTCGTCGCATAAGCTTTCGAGCGGTGTCTGACAAGACCGTGCGGGGGGTGGTTTGCGCGTTGTCTTTTGTCGCAGGGGCTCTAGGTTGGCCGGTATATTGATGTTGGAACATTTGCATAAAGGAGCATGATCATATGGCGACGGACGTGCAGAAGAAGGCTGGTGGTGCGGGTGCGGACTGGTGGCGCGGTGCGGTGATCTACCAGATCTATCCGCGATCCTTCCAGGATACGACCGGCGACGGGCTGGGCGATATCAAGGGCATTACCCAGCGCCTTGAGCATGTCGCCTCGCTCGGGGTGGATGCGATCTGGCTTTCGCCCTTCTTCACTTCGCCGATGGCCGACATGGGCTATGACGTCTCCGACTACTGCAATGTCGACCCGATGTTCGGCACGCTTGCCGATTTCGACGAGATGATGGCGGAGGCGCATCGGCTGGGTCTGAAGGTCATCATCGACCAGGTGATTTCGCATACATCCGACCGGCATCCGTGGTTCGTCGAAAGCCGTACCAGCCGCACCAACCCGAAGGCGGACTGGTTCGTCTGGGCCGATCCGAAGCCGGACGGCACTGCGCCGACCAACTGGCTCTCCATTTTCGGTGGACCGGGCTGGGAATGGGACGGCGTGCGCAAGCAATATTACATGCACAACTTTCTCATTTCGCAGCCGGACCTGAATTTCCATAATCCCGACGTTCAGGATGCGATGCTGGATACGGTGAAATTCTGGCTCGATCGCGGCGTGGACGGGTTCCGTCTCGATACGGTGAACTACTATTTCCACGACAAGCAGCTGCGCAACAATCCGCCGATGGTCTATGACACCGACGGCGCGGGCATGGAGACGGATACCAATCCGTATTCGATGCAGAACCACCTCTATGACAAGACACAGCCGGAAAATATCGGTTTTCTGAAGCGGTTCCGGGCGTTGCTGGACAGTTATGACGACCGGGCTTCGGTCGGCGAGGTGGGCGACGGGCCGCGTTCGCTGAACACGCTGGCGCTTTATACGACCGGCAATGACAAGCTGCATATGTGCTACACGTTCGACCTCTTGGGGCCGGCGTTTTCCGCGAGCTATATCCGCAAGGTGATGCAGACCGTGCTGGATACGGTGGTCAATGGCTGGGTGTGCTGGGCATTTTCCAACCACGACGTGATACGCCATGTGACGCGCTTCATCGAGGATCCGAGCGAGCAGGACCGGGTGGCGAAGCTGTCGGCCTCGCTGATATCGAGCTTGCGCGGCTCGATCTGCCTTTATCAGGGCGAGGAGCTGGGGCTGACCGAGGCGGAGCTTTCCTTCGAGGATCTGCGTGATCCCTACGGCATCCGCTTCTGGCCGGCTTTCAAGGGGCGCGATGGATGCCGCACGCCGATGGTGTGGGAGGAGTCGGCTGCGCATGCAGGCTTTACCGAAGGCTCGACCACATGGCTGCCGGTGCCGACCGAACATGCAAGCCGAGCCGTCAATGCGCAGGAGAGGCTGGCGGATTCGGTGCTGGCCCATTACCGGGCGACGCTTTCCTTCCGCAAATCGCATCCGGCGCTGATCGATGGCGACATGACGTTTATCGACACCAACCAGGATGTACTCGCCTTCGTGCGCGAGAAGGGCGGGGAGAGGCTGCTGTTCGTGTTCAACCTGACGCGGGAGCCCCAGAGGTTCACGATCCCGGCGCGGTTCGGTTCGGTGATGCCGGTGGATATGCCGGGATTCGTATCGCGGCTGGAGAATGGCGCGGCGGTGCTGGATGCGGTCGACGTGTTTTGCGCGCGGGTGTGAGTATGTCATCGTTGCGGATCGCGCCATGGGCCGACGAGTTGCCTGACGATCTGACCCCGCAGCAGGGGTTGCTGCTTGCGATAGACCGGATCGCCTGGCGTAATGCCGGGCGGCCTGATCCGTCGGAATTCGGCGACTGGTCGGATGACGAACAGCTCTCCTACGTGTTCGGCCGGCATTCCCAGGACACGCTGGAGCTTGGTGCGCTCAAGCTGAGGCAGATTCCGCAGGAGCTTTTGCAGACGGAGGGTGTGTCCTATCTGTTCCTTATGAATAACCGGCTGGAGATGCTGCCACCGGAATTCTGTGAAAAGCTGCGGCTCGAAGGGCTCGTTCTCGATCGCAATCCGCTGCGTTCCGTACCTGCTGACCTGTTCGAGATGCCGGGTCTCGACAATCTTTCCTTATCCTCCACACCAATCCTTGAACTGCCCTTACCCCGGCATGCAAATCCGATCCTGAAAGGTCTGATCCTCGACGACATGCATTGGCTGGATATCCCTCACGGCTTCCTGTCCAGCTTTCCCAATCTGCGGGCCTTGTCGTTCGAGCGGTCGGAACAACAGCGCATCCCGCCCGACACGTTCGATTGCGCGCAGTTGGTTCAGCTTTGTGTCGGCGGCAATCCATTGAAAACCCTGCCATCCGAGATCGGGCGGCTGGACAAGCTGATTTCGCTCAAGCTTGGCGACTGCCAATTGACGACATTGCCGAAAACGCTGGGGAAACTAACCTCGCTGGAAGCGAAAGCGGGAAGTGGCCCGTTCGGGCTGCATATCGCCGGCAACCCGTTCAAGGACAAAGAGCTGAAGCGGATCGCCAAATTGAAGAACCCGGCGATGACGATCGAAGCGCTTGCCTGGGCGCGGGACAATGGAACCGTTGGGGAAGCCGGAAGCTGAAAGGCCCGCGATCACTCGCGGGCCCTTCGTCGTTTCAGTGATCAGGCGATGCCCGCATCTCAATCGAAATGCAGTTCGCGTTCGCCCTGTTCGTCACGGATGCAGGTCTGCAGGCCGATCTTGTTGAGGATGTTCAGGAACGGGCGCGGGGCCAGTTCTTCGACATTGGCCATCTTCTTCACATCCCACTCGCCCGTGGCCACCAGCATGGCGGCTGCGACCGGCGGAACACCGGCGGTGTAGGAAATGCCCTGGGAGCCGACTTCGTTGAAGGCTTCCTTGTGGTCGGCGACGTTGTAGATGAACACCGTGCGTTCCTTGCCGTCCTTCGTGCCCTTCACGAAGTCACCGATGCAGGTCTTGCCTTCGTATTCCGGTGCCAGCGAGGATGGGTCGGGCAGGCAGGCCTTGACGACCTTGAGCGGCACGACTTCGGAACCGTCAGCGAGCTTGACCGGCTGTTCCGAGAGGAGGCCGATGTTCTTCAGGACGGTGAAGACGTTGATGTAGTGATCGCCAAAGCCCATCCAGAAGCGCACGTCGGCGCCTTCCATGTTCTTGGCCAGCGAATGCACTTCGTCATGGCCGCAGAGATAGGCGCGGCGGGTACCGACGACCGGCAGGTCGTAGTCCTTGCCGATTTCGAACATCTTGTTGACGTTCCATTCGCCGCCCTGCCACGAATAAACAACGCCCGTGAACTCGCGGAAATTGATTTCCGGGTCGAAATTGGTGGCGAAATACTTGCCGTGGCTGCCGGCATTGATGTCGACGATATCGACGTCGGTGACGGTGTCGAGATATTCGTCCTTGGCCAGACGCGCATAGGCGTTGACGACGCCCGGATCGAAACCGGCGCCGAGGATGGCGGTGATGCCCTTTTCCTCGCATTCGGCGGCACGCTTCCACTCGTAGTTACCGTACCACGGCGGGGTCTCGCAGATCTTGTTCGGCTCTTCGTGGATGGCGGTGTCGATATAGGCGACGCCGGTATCCATGCAGGCGCGCAGCACCGACATGTTGAGGAAGGCGGTGCCGACATTGATGACGATCTGGCTGCCGGTCTTGACGATCAGGGCCTTGGTGGCTTCGATGTCGAGCGCGTCGAGCGCGTGACCTTCGAGCACGCCTGCCTGCTTCATCGCCTTCTTTTCGTGTACCGAAGCGATGATGTCGTCGCATTTCGACTTGGTGCGTGAAGCGATATGGATGTCACCGAGGACATCGTTGTTCTGCGCACACTTGTGGGCAACAACCTGTGCGACGCCGCCGGCGCCGATGATGAGCACGTTCTTTTTCATTCTGGGGACCACTCCTTGCGTCCAATCGTCAGAAAGTCTTGTCCTGTGGGCCTTTGGCCCTTTCTGATCAGGAAAGGCTCTGTTCGTAGTCCGTGTAGTCAAACTCACGGACCGTCCTGAGGCTGCCATCCAGTTCCCGGATGGCGATTGCCGGCATTTTCACGCCGTTAAACCAGTTTTTCTTGACCATCGTGTAGCCGGCAGCATCCTGGAACGAGATGCGGTCGCCGACCTTTACCTCTTCGGGGAAATCGAATTCCCCGAAAATATCTCCGGCAAGGCATGACTTGCCGCAGACCATCGCACGATGGGGTCCCTGGTTGGGGTGAACCTTGGCATTCTCACGATAGATCAGGAGATCCAGCATGTGCGCTTCGATGGACGAATCCACCACGACAAGGTTCTTGCCGTTGTAAAGCGTGTCGAGGACAGTGGTTTCCAGCGTCGTCGATTTGGTGATCGAGGCTTCGCCCGGCTCCAGATAGACCTGAACGCCATATTCGCCGGAGAAACGCTTGAGGCGCTCGGCAAACAGGTCGACCGGGTAATCGTCGCCGGTGAAATGGATGCCGCCGCCGAGAGAGACCCATTCGGCCTTCTTCAGAAGTGGTGCGAATTTCTCTTCGATATCGCCGAGCATGCGGTCGAACAGGGCAAAATCCTTGTTCTCGCAGTTGTTGTGGATCATGAAGCCGGTGATCATGTCCATGACCGGATCGACTTTTGCGAGATCCCATTCGCCCAGCCGCGAGAAGGGGCGCGCCGGGTCGGCCAGATCGAAGCTCGAGGACGAAACGCCGGGGTTCAGGCGCAGGCCGCGGGTGATGCCCGACGACTGGCTTTCAAAACGCTGCAGCTGGCCGATCGAGTTGAAGATGATCTTGTCGGCGTGGGACACGACCTCGTCGATCTCGTAATCCGCATAGGCGACCGAATAGGCGTGTGTTTCCTTGCCAAAGCGCTCGTGGCCGAGGCGAACTTCGTTGAGCGACGAGGAGGTCGTGCCATCCATGTAGTCGCGCATGAAATCGAAGACGGACCATGTGGCGAAACATTTCAGCGCCAGCAATGCCTTGGCGCCCGACTTCTCACGCACAGTGGCAATCCGTTCCATGTTCTGGAGCAGTTTGGACTTGTCGATGAGGTAGTAGGGAGTTTGCAGCATTTTTGTCGGGTGGCCTTCTTACGGTTCTTCTAAAACGTTAAAGGGGCCTATTGCCTGACAGAGATGACATCTTCAAGACCCCATGGCTTTTCGGGGTAAAGAAAAGCCCCGCAGCGCGGCTGCGGGGCGCTGTGTTTTCGAATTTTGGCGTGTCATTCGGGGATCAGGCGCTCGTATTCTTCCCTGAGCCGCAGCCAGCCCTGCCAGAAGGGATCGGGCTTGCGGCCATTGGCCTTGGCGGCGAGGATATCGAGATGCATGTGCCAGCCGGCGCCGACCATCACCATGTTCTTGCGGTCGGAAATGCGCTTGTGGACGAGGGTGAGGAGGACATCCGAGCCCACGGGCTTAAGCTCGATCGAGACTTCGCCGCGGGGTGGCCAGGTGAAGGCGAGGTGGTGCGGGGCCTCGAAGGTGACGATCTCGCTCGTCATCCGCTGTTCCTCGGGAAAACCTTCGGGGCGGGTTTCGGGTTGGCCGGTCAGTTCATCGTTGCGCCAGACGAGTTCGAATGCACCGCCGGGTGTGCTCGGCATAATGCCGGAAGCGAGCCATTGGCTGCGCAGATCGCTATCGGTGAGATAATCCCATATCCGTTCGATCGGGCCGGGCAGTTTGCGCTGGATGGTGATTTCGGCAGGCGCGCTGACCGTTCCGTATTTCTCCAACAGATTCATGCTGTTCATCGGTCTTCTCCCAGTTTTGATTCAAGCTTCATTTCCAGGTTTCGATGCGGGTTTGACGTGTGCCCGAGCTTCTGCGGCCTTGCGTGCGTCATCCTCCTTCAGAAGACGTTCAAGTGCGTCGAGACGGTCTGTCCAGAAACGCTCGTAGAAGCCGAGCCATTGATGCGCGGTTGCAAGCGGGCCGGCTTCGAGGCGGCAGATATGCATGCGGCCCTGGATTTCGCGCCGCACAAGGCCGGCACCTTCCAGCACCTTGATATGCTTAGAGGCAGCTGCAAGCGACATGGTGTAGGGTTCGGCCAATTGTCCGACCGTGCGTTCGCCCAGCGTCAGTTCCGAAAGCATCTGGCGACGGGTGGTGTCGCTCAGTGCATGGAAGACGGTGTCGATTTGATGTGCGTGTAATTCAACCATGTGGTTGAATGTGCGCTCGGCGACGGTGATTGTCAACCGATTGGTTGAGTATCTCTTGTGATTGGGGAACGCTCCCGCTTTCATCGACAACAAGCGTTATTGATATTTGAGGTAAGCGGAAGATTTAGCCCGAGACTTAATGTCCGGACCAATCACGGGATCTCATGAGGATTTGAATTCAGGCGGCAGGGCGTTTCAGCGCTTGATCACCACGGCCTTCCAGTAGGCCTTTGATGGAAATATCTTCGTCCAACGCCTCCCAATGGATGCCTCCGGGGCTGAGTTCGAAATTCTCACGATCCGCAGTCTTGGCAAGCATCAGACGGGGAAACCAGGCGAGCGGTATGCCAAGTACACGGCCGTCCGTAAGCGAGACCCACATCGTGTCATTGTCGAATTTGACCTCAGTCGCCGAAATGCTCATGCCAAGCTGTCCTGATGCGGGAACGGTTCTCGATTACAAGGCGTATGATAACAGTTAGCTGCCCGCTATTGAAGCCTTCGCTGCCTGCAACGCCAATGGCTGGCTCGATCCAGATTTTCGCGCTGGCACCCCGCCCGCGAACATGCACGTGGATCTGCTCCCGAGGGTCGCCTTCGTTGGAATAGAAAAAGAACGTAAGACCTCGGTGACGAAAAATAACGGGCATCATCAATCCCCGACATAGCAGGCCCGACGATTCTCGCATGGTTATCGAGGTGTGCAGTGCGAATGCACTTCCGGTCGATATTCGGCAGAAATCTAGCTTCTTCAGCGGCGAAAATCGATCGTTTGATCAGTCTCTCTTTCTTAATGCACCGGTTCAAGAAAGAGTTGGCGTATGTTTTCAACTGGGAAGCGTTTCGCAATGAACTGGAGGCGCGCTGCCAATCGCAATTGGGGCCCGTGTGGCAATGCTGCTGAAGGGTTATTCGGGAGATGGTTGGCTCAGCCCTTCGTCCCAATTCCCAAACGCAACAGTCCGTCATATCGTGGCGCCGCGCTGGGGGCTGGGATAGCCACGCGCCACTGCAAAAGACTTCGCATGCATTTTGCCAATCAACCGAGGGAAAATCATGAGCAGCAGTTTCATTACCACCAAGGACGGCACGCAGATCTTCTACAAGGACTGGGGGGCGAAAGATGCCCAGCCGATCGTCTTCCATCACGGCTGGCCGCTTTCGGCCGATGACTGGGATGCGCAGATGCTGTTTTTCCTGGCTGAGGGATTTCGCGTGATTGCGCATGACCGGCGCGGACATGGGCGCTCCAGCCAGACCGAGACCGGCAACGAGATGGATACCTATGCCGCCGACATGGCGGAGCTTGCGGCGCATCTCGACCTGAAGGGCGCGATCCATGTCGGCCATTCGACCGGGGGCGGGGAGGTGACGCGCTATGTCGCCAAGTTCGGCCAGCCGCAGGGACGTGTTGCCAAGGCGGTGCTGATCGGGGCGGTGCCGCCGATCATGGTGAAGTCAGACAAGAACCCGGGCGGGCTGCCGCTCGAAGTGTTCGACGGGTTTCGCAAGGCGCAGGCGGCCAACCGGGCGCAGTTCTTCCTCGATATCCCGACCGGGCCTTTCTACGGTTATAACCGGCCGGGTGCGGAGGTTTCCGAAGGGGTGATCCGCAACTGGTGGCGGCAGGGGATGATGGGCGGAACGAAAGCCCATTACGATTGCATCAAGGCGTTTTCGGAGACGGATTTCACCGAGGACCTGAAGGTGATCGACGTGCCGGTGCTGGTGATGCACGGAACGGATGACCAGATCGTACCGTTTGAAGATTCGGCACCGCTGTCGTCGAAGCTTCTGAAGAATGGTACGCTCAAGGTCTATGATGGGCTGCCGCATGGCATGGCGACGACCCATGCGGATATCATCAATGCGGATCTGCTGGCGTTTTTCAGGTCGTGATGTTTGCTGGGCAATTGGGGGAAGGTCTGCCCCTCACCCTAACCCTCTCCCCGTAATAACGGGGAGAGGGGACTTGCCCTGCACGAGATTAGTGATGATGGAGACGTGGCGGCTCGTGTCCTTCTCCCCGCCTGCGGGGAGAAGGTGCCGGCAGGCGGATGAGGGGCACCTGCGGGCAGGTACGAGCTCACGTCAAATCAGCTGGAACTTGTCTACGTCGACCATACCTCTATCCGAAATCTTCAAGTGCGGGATGACGGGCAGGGGCAGGAAAGCGACCTGGAGAAAAGGTTCTTCGAGAGTCGTTCCAAGGGCATAGGCGCGTTTTCTCAAGTCATGCAGCGTGTCGCGCACCCATTCGTAAGGTTCAAGGCTCATCAGGCCGGCGATGGGCAGCGCGATTTCACCGGTGACCTTGCCGTCTTCCACGACGACGAAGCCGCCCTTGATCTCGCCGAGGCGATTGGCGGCGAGTGCCATGTCGTCCTCACTGACGCCGACGACGCAGATATTGTGGCTGTCATGGCCGACGGTGGAGGCGATCGCGCCCTTCTTCAGGCCAAAGCCCTGGACGAAGCCGTTGGCGTGATTGCCGTTCTTGCCATGGCGTTCGATGACGGCGACCTTGATGATGTCGCGGGCAAGGTCGACGCCCGCCTGGTTGCCTGCGGCGGGCAGGCGGTAGCGGCGGTGTTCGGTGATGATTTTTCCGGGCATGACGCCGATAACCGGGGTTTCCGATTCCGAATAAGGAACACCGAAATGCATGGCCTGGACCGGGCGCGCCTTGACGCTGTCGAGGCCGACCGGGGCGACCGGCTTGCGGGTGGCGAAGAGTTCGTCGGTGACGCGGCGGCCGGCGGAGAAGACGATATCGGCCTTGCAGTTTTCGAGCGTATCGATGACGACGAGATCGGCGCGCCATCCGGGGGCGACGAGGCCGCGATCACGCAGGCCGAATGCTCTTGCGGCGGAGATGGAGGCGGCGCGGTAGATGGCAAGCGGCTCGACGCCGGCCGCAATCGCGGTGCGGATCATGTAGTCGAGATGGCCTTGCTCGGCGATGTCGAGCGGGTTTCTGTCGTCGGTGCAGAGCGCCAGATAGGGCGACAGGCGCTCGGTGATGATCGGCATCAGGGCTTCGAGATCCTTGGAGACGGAGCCTTCGCGGACGAGCACATGCATGCCCTTGCGGATCTTTTCCATCGCCTCTTCGGCGGTGGTCGATTCATGTTCGGTGCGGATGCCGGCGGCGAGATAGCCGTTCAGGTCGTTGCCGCGCAGGAGAGGGGCGTGGCCGTCGATATGATCGCCGTAGAAGGCATCGAGCTTGGCGAGGCAGACGGGATCCTTGTGGATGACACCCGGAAAATTCATGAATTCGGCAAGGCCGATGACCTTCGGGTGATCGCGGAAGGGCAGGAGCTTTTCGATCGGCAGGTCGGCGCCTGCGGTCTCCAGATGTGTGGCGGGAACGCAAGAGGAGAGCTGGACGCGGATATCCATGATCGTTTCGAGTGACGAATCGAGGAAATACCGGATGCCTTCTTCACCGATGACATTGGCGATCTCGTGCGGATCGCAGATCGCGGTCGTCACGCCATAGGGCAGCACGCAGCGGTCGAATTCGTGAGGCGTGACGAGAGAGCTTTCGATATGGAGATGGGTGTCGATGAAGCCTGGAACGACAATCTTTCCCGAAATGTCGATTTCGGTCCTGCCGGTGTAATCGCCATAGGTGCCGACGATGCGGTCGCCGCAAATGGCGATGTCAGAGGCGACGAGTTCGCCGGTGACCAGATCGAAGAACTTGCCGCCTTTCAGCACGATATCCGCGGGCTCGCGGCCGGTGCCCTGATCGATGAGGGTTTCGAGGCGAGTGGTCATGGGGGCTCCTGGCATTTTTCGATTCCCCCTACTTAGCCGGTCAATATGAAAACGGGGAGAGGTGAACAGGAATTCCCCATTTTATGGAGTGACTGTCCTCACGTTGCCGCCGCAAAGGATCGTGGCGACGGTTTTGTCCCTGAGGCCGCTGCCGTTCTCAATCAGGCCTGCAAGACCGGCTGCGCCGGCTTCCTCGACGACGAGACCGTAATGGGTGAGGCAGAATTCCCGTGCCTGACGGATTGCATCCTCGTTTACCTGCCAGACCTCGTCGACGGTGGTCTTCATGCAATCGAGCGCATAGGGCACGCATACCCGCACGGCGATGCCGTCGGCGGCTGTATCGGCAGTCCTGGTCGAAACCAGCTTGCCGGTTTCCCAGGATTGTTTCATTGCCGGCGCATTGGCGGCGACAACGCCGATGATCTTGCAGCCCGGCGCTCTGGCCTTGATCCATGTGCCGACGCCGGTCAGCAGTGCGCCATTGCCGAGCGGGACGATGATGGCGTCGAGGGAGATGACGTCTCTTAAGAGGCGCTCGGTGATTTCGAGCGCGATCGTGCCGGCGCCTTCGGCAATGGTGCGCAGGGCGCCGTCTTCGACGAAGGGGCATCCGTGGGCCTCGGCATAGGCACGGGCAGCGGCCTTGGCGGCGTCGAAATCGTCGCCTTCCAGCCGCACGTCCGCCCCGAGCCGGCGCATGGCCTCAACCTTGCCGGGATTGGCGGTGGTGGCGGAAAAGATCACGACTTTTCGGCCTCTTGCGCGTCCGGCATAAGCGAGGCCCTGGCCGAAGTTTCCGGCGGAGGCGGAAACCACCGGGGGATCACCTAGTGGTTCGTTGTGCATCCACCAGTCTGTGCCGCGGCCCTTGAAGGAGCGGATCGGGTTCAGCGTTTCCACCTTGGCGAAAAGCCGCAGGCCGAGTTCGGCATTGGCCGTGTGTTGTTCGATCAACGGGCTGCCGGTGAAGACCGGATCGATGTTTTTCGAGGCGGCGAGAATGCCGTCGGCGGTAGGGTGCTGTTGCTGAGTCATTTCAACAGCATGCCAAGGAAAAGCTGGTGTTATTCCTGAAGATATCGGAGCATGCGGAAATATCTCCCGATGGTGGTTCAAGAATGGGAAATTCACCCATGGCGCTGACAAAGGCGGATCGCGAAATCCTCAAGCTGATGCAGCAGGATGCGACCATCAGGTTGACCGAGCTTGCTGAACGGGTGGGCCTGTCGCCATCCTCGGTACAAAGGCGGCTGCAGAAATTGCGCGAGGATAAAGTGATCCTGCGCGACGTTTCGGTTGTCGATCCGAAGAAGGTCGGCGGGGCGGTGTCGATGCTGGTCGAGGTGGAGCTTGAGCGCGACCGGCCGGAGCTTTTGCCACCCTTTCTGCGCTGGGTGGCCGAGACGCCGGAGGTGCAGGAGGCCTGGGGTACGTCGGGGCGCGGGGATTATACGCTGGTGATCCTTGCGCAATCGGTGGAGCATTTCGATGCGCTGGCCGACCGGATGATGGAGCGCAATCCCAATATCCGCAAATTCACCACCAGCGTCGTGCTGAAAACACTGAAGCGGGGGCTCGTCGTGCCCGTCGAGTAAGTTCGTCAGACGGAAACGTTTGCGGTCGCCTTGCTGCGATGGAAATCCGCAAACAAAACGGGCGCCAGAAGGCGCCCGCTGCATGGTTGTTTCGGAGCCGATTACTCGGCGGCGACGATCTTGCCGCCTTCCCACTTGTAGAGCGAGAAGCTCTGCGAGGTGAGGTCGCCGGTTTCGCCATAGGTCAGCTGGCCGATAGCGGTCGGGATGGCGGTGCCGTCCTTCAGCGCTGCGGTGACTGCTTCTGCGTCTTCGGCGGTCTTTGCCTTCTCGATGCCGGCCTTGATGACCTGGACAGCGGCATAGGCGTTGAGCGTGAAGGCTTCGGCCGGGATGTTCTTGGCAGCCAGCGAATCTGCTGCAGCCTTGGAGTCCGGGTTCTTCAGCGCGTCAGCCGCGTTGGTGAAGAGCGTTCCGGCTGCGGCTTCATTGCCGATCGTCCAGTATTCGGAGTTCGACAGGCCGTCGCCGCCGATGATCTGGGCATTGACGGAGAGATCACGCAGCTGGCGGGCCAGCAGGCCGCCTTCCGGGTGGTAACCGCCGAAATAGATGACATCGACATTTTCCGACTTCAGACGGGCGGTCAGCGCGCCGAAATCCTTGTCGCCGGGCGTGACGGCTTCGTTGACGACTTCGGTGATGCCGCCTGCATTAAGGGTGGCCTTGAAGGCGTCGGCGAGGCCCTTACCATAGGCGCCCTTGTCGTTGATGATGGCAACGCGCTTGTCCTTCAGCTTTTCAAGCACGTATTTCGCCGCAACTTCGGCCTGCTGGTCGTCGCGGCCGCAGGTGCGCAGGACGTTGGTCAGGTCACGCTTGGTGAGATCGGGCGCGGTTGCGGTCGGAGTGACCATGAGGATGCCGTTTTCGGACAGAACGTCCGAAACAGGGATGGAAACGCCCGATGTGACCGGGCCGACGACGAAGTGGACGCCTTCGCCAACGAGCTGGTTGGCGGCGGAAACGCCCTGTTTCGGTTCGCCGGCGTCGTCGGCCAGTTTCAGCACGACCTTCTCGCCGAGAATGCCGCCGGCCTTGTTGATGTCGTCAACGGCGGTCTGGGCGCCGTTCTTTACCTGATCGCCATAGGCGGCGACAGCGCCGGTCAGCGGCGCGATAAGGCCGATGGTGATATCGGCATGAGCGAGCGGCGCGAAAGCCAGCGAAGCGGCGAGCGCTGCCGTGATTGTCTTCAATGTCATGTTTGTCCTCCTTGGGGCATCGGCAGAATTCATTGGCGGGCCTTTAGGACCCGCCGGTCGCGACACCTGGCGCGCCCGCTGCACGGACATGTCGCCGTGCGGCCATGGCCGCGCCAAATATCGATCTGCACGCGGCCATGTTTGGCTCGCAAAGCAGCTGGCAATTTTTGTAGAAATCTTGGAGGTTTTGCGCAAGAAGATAACTGAGAATGCGACACTTCAGTGGGGATATTTCAATCCCGGATCAAAAGCCTGGTCGCAGCCGCTTTCGAGCGTCGGCCGATCAATAGTTCGCGCTACGCCTAATCACCTGAAACGCCGGCTAGTTGACGATTGCGTGCTGCCGGTCTCGATCCTGATCCATGTTGCGGTGCAGCATGATGTCCAGCGGCAAAAAGCGAAAGAGCCCGGGGATTGCCCGGGCGTCTTTTAGACCGATCCAAATTGATCAGGCGGCTGCGGAGGTCTTCCGCTCGGCAGCGATGTAGATGTCTTCAAGGCTGTCCAGGATCTTCAGTACAGATTCCGAAGAGCTGGAATAGTAGATCGTCTGCGCGTCACGCCGGGTTTTTACCAGCTTCTGGGCACGCAGCTTGGAGAGATGTTGCGACAAGGCCGACTGGCTCAAGCCTACACGCGTCGCCAGCGCCCCCACTGCGACTTCACCCTTTACCAAACAGCAGAGAATCATCAGCCGTTTGGGGTTAGCCATTGCCGACAGCAAACCAGCTGCCGCGTTCGAATGCTCAGAAAGTGCTACCTTATCCATAAGTTCTCTTCACCTCGTCTCCAAAGTGTCCGCGCAATTCACCAGATATTGTTATCCGGTGATGTTAGGCGGCACAGGCGGAATTTGTACATCCCCTAAATTTCGGGTAGTTCGCGCTACATTTTAGTTTATTTGCAGATATAATGTATGACGTCTTCCGGCAAGTCTAGTCTGTGCTGAAACTCGTGCCGGACGAGTACATCACTCGAAACAAGGTCGATCCCGGCCGGATCAACCAATCCAAATCTCCAATTCTTGTCTCCAAGACCCAGACGTTGCGCAAATTTCGCGGCTTCGGACGTCTTTTCGATCAAGTCGTTCTGTAATTCCAACCAGGATGATTCGTCCGTAGCGGTCGGAAATATCAGTTCTTTTCCGGTTAGCGCATAAGCACGGCCAAACCCTCCATTCAGCGAGGCTTGAATGGGAACAAGCCGGAAGAAGCTGAAATCGGGAAAATCGACGTAAAGCTGCGCCTTGGCGTGGCGGCTCAGAAAACGGGCGCGGATCCTCTGGTGGATCGCGCTATCCCTGGAGACGGGCTGGGCCTCGCAGAAAACCGTAATACGGGCATGCGCAAGCGGATCACCCTTTCCCGGTTCGCCTGCGAGCAGCGAACAACGGACATCGTCCTTCAGACCTTTCGTGTGGCCTGAGAGTGCTGAGACCAGTATGACCGGAACGCCATCGAGATCGATGGCTGTCAGCGCCCTGCTGACAAATGGAAAACCGGTTGCCGGATCAAGAACGCCGAGTGACATGTAGCGTGCGCTGCGCAAAAGCGTACGAGCAAGCTCGCGTGCTTCATCATCTGTTGGGCGCAATAACTGGGCCTGTTCGGCCATCCGTCACTCTCTGGTTGAATTTCTATAATGCTTTATTTTCATATCATTTAATTCGGCGCCGCAAAAGGGACCTTGCCGCGTCAAGTTTGCGCAGTATCTACCAGAGGTTAAAGATCATATATCAACGGTTGTCGCGCAGCCGATGCCGGGTCAGGCCGCTCACGACATCGTCAGCCGTGATGGAGCCGATCACACTGCCGTTATCGACGATTGCGATGGTGCCGCGCTGACGGGCAAGTCCGTCCATGATGTCAACCAGAGGCGTATCCGGCGAGGCCGATGCCGAGACAGGACTTCCGCTCGAAGCGGCGGATACGCCCTTGGTCATGACGTCGCCGGCAGTCAGCATGCTGATCGGGTTCATGTGCCGGACAAAATCGGCGACATAATCATCTGCCGGATCACGAACGATCTCCTGCGGCGTGCCGCACTGGATGATCCGCCCGCCCTCCATGATGGCGATACGATTGCCGATCCTAAAAGCCTCATCGAGATCGTGGCTGACGAAGAGGATGGTCTTTTTCAGCCGGTGCTGGAATTCCAGCAATTCGTCCTGCAGCTTGGTGCGGATCAGCGGGTCAAGTGCGGAAAAGGGTTCGTCCATCAGCAGGATGGGGGCGCCGGTGGCGAAGGCTCTGGCAAGGCCGACACGCTGCTGCATGCCGCCCGACAGTTCACCGACGCGCCGATCCGCCCATTGGCTGAGGCCGACCAGTTCCAGCTGTTCGCCGATACGCTGTTTGCGCTCGCTATCCGGGACGCCTGCAAGTTCGAGGCCGAAACCGACATTTTCGGCAACCGACCGCCAGGGAAGGAGGCCAAACTGCTGGAAGACCATGGAGACGGTATGCATGCGCAGTTCGCGCAGCGTCTTGGCGCTGGTCCTGTAGGGATCGACCGGGCCTGCGGGCGTGGCGACGCTGACGCTGCCGCGCACGACCGGGGCCAAGCCGTTGACGGCGCGCAGAAGCGTCGATTTTCCCGAGCCGGAAAGGCCCATCAGAACGAGGATTTCGCCTTCGCGGACGGACAGGGACGCATTGGAGACGCCGACGACGATACCGGTCTTGGCGCTGATCTCGTCACGGCTCTTGCCATGGTCGAGCATCGGCAGTGCTGCATCGGGCTCGTTGCCGAAAACGATATCGACATTGCTGAGGGTCACGCAGTCCTTGACTGCATTGGCGGTGGGGGCGGGACCGGTCATTTCGGATCTCCGTTTCCGCTCTTGAACATGCGATCGAGGATGATGGCGAGGATGACGATGCACAGCCCCGCCTCGAAGCCTCGCGCGATGTTGACGGTGTTGAGCGCGCGCACGACCGGCACGCCGAGACCGTTTGCGCCGACAAGCGCTGCGATGACGACCATCGACAAAGACAGCATGATGGTCTGGGTCAGGCCGGCCATGATCTGCGGCATCGCATAGGGCAGTTCGACCTTGCGCAGCACCTGCGCCGGCGTGGCACCGAAAGCCACGGCCGCTTCGGTGAGAGCCCCCGGTGTGGAGATGATGCCAAGGCGTGTCAGGCGGATCGGTGCCGGGATGGCGAAGATGACGGTGGCGATCAGGCCCGGCACCATGCCGAGGCCGAAAAGGATAAGTGCCGGAATGAGATAAACGAATGTCGGGATGGTCTGCATCAGGTCGAGAACCGGACGCATGAATTCATAGATCCATTGGCGTCTTGCTGCTGCAATACCGAGCGGTATGCCGATTGCCATGCTGACGACGGTTGCGGCGAGTACGAGCGCGAGCGTCTCGGTCGTCTCTTTCCAGTAGCCCTGATTATAGATCAGCAGAAGCCCGAGACAGGTAAAGGCGGTGATGCCGAGCGATCGGCGCAGGCTATAGGTCAGTGCCGTAAAAATGGCGATGAGAAAGAAGGGATGGGGATATTGAAGCACCGCCAGAAGGGCATCAATCACCTTCGACAGGACATGCGACAACCAGTCGAAAAACCAGCTTGCATTGGTCGTCAGCCAGTCGACGGCGTTTTTCGCCCAGTTGCCAAGGCGAAGTTTTCCACTCGAATCGACGAGCCAATCGGGTAGCCAGTTCACGTCCGGTACCACCTCAAAATATTAAACAGAAAGGGCGAGAGGGCCGGCGAGCCGGCCCTTGATCCGATCTTAAAGACCGAGTTCCGATTTGACGGCTTCGAGGCCGGGCTTGCCGTCCTTGGTGGTGACGCCGGCAAGCCATGGTTCGACCGCCGCACCATTGGCCTTCAGCCAGTCGGTTGCGGCAACTTCCGGCTCTTCGCCGTCATTCAAGATGCCGCCCATGATCTCGTTTTCCATCGGCAGCGAGAATTTCAGGTTCTTGATGAAGGTGCCGACATTCGGGCATTCCTCGGTGAAGCCGGCACGAACGTTGGTGTAGACTTCCGCGCCGCCGAAATTGGGGCCGAACACGTCATCGCCGCCGGTCAGATAGGTCAGCTTGAAGTTGGCGTTCATCGGGTGGGGTTCCCATCCGAGGAAGACGACCGGTTCGCCGGCCTTGTCGGCGCGGGCGACCTGGGCGAGCATGCCCTGTTCGGAGGATTCCACCATTTCCAGCTTTTTCAGGCCGAACGTGTCCTTCTCGATCATGCCGAGGATCAGGCGGTTGCCGTCATTGCCCGGCTCGATGCCGTAGATCTTGCCGCCAAGCGCATCGGCATGGCTGGCGATGTCCTTGAAATCCTTGATGCCGAGTTCCGCGCCCTTGGCGTTGGTGGCGAGCGTGTATTTCGCGCCGGTGAGGTTTGGGCCGAAGGATTCGATCGACTTTTCGTCGACATAGGGACGCACGTCGGCTTCCTGGGTCGGCATCCAGTTGCCGAGGAAGACATCGATATCCTTGTTCTTCAGCGATGAGTAGGTGACCGGCACCGCGAGGACCTTGATGTCGGTCTGATAGCCCAGCGCCTTCAGCAGGACGGACGCGGTTGCCGTCGTGGCGGTGATGTCGGTCCAGCCGACATCGGAAAAGCGGACGGTGCCACAGGCGGCAGGCTCGGCGGCGGATGCCGTGGCGGCGAGGCCCGAGACGGAGGCTGTGAGGGCGAGGCTGAATGCCAGCGATTTATAGATGCGCATGATTTGCTCCCGTTCTTATTTGTTCCCGGTTATTATCAATAACTTCCCGCAGCAGGCAAGCATGTGCATTTACGCCGTGCAGATAGGGGGATTTGCGACATCGGGCTCGGGCCTGAGACCGGGTCTGTGCACGAGGTGTGGCGAGAATCACCCACCGTGGCGGCGGTTGGATCCGATGCCCTTGTTGTGACTTGATATCACGCAGGCGAGGGCGGATAGAGGCTCATCACCCTCCGCTGATTTCCGGAATCATCATACATGCCTTCTGCCTTTCATCTTTCGCGGCGCTCCTTCGTACTCGGCTCCGTCTCCATGACGGCGGCGCTGGCCGGCTGTACCACGACCTCGCAGCCTTCCGTCGTTCCTGCCGTGGCTCAGCGCCCTATCGTTCCGCCGAGCGAAGCGGAACTGCAGGCGCGATATGCAGCGCTGGAAGATACCGGGCACAAGCTGCCGGCCATTCCCTATCAGCAGATCGATCCGAAATATTACCGTCAGCGGGTCATCGATCCGACCGGCGAGAAGCCGGGAACGGTCGTTGTCGATACGCCGAACCGCTTCCTCTACGTCACCGAGCCGGGTGGCACGGCGATGCGCTATGGCGTCGGTCTCGGACGTGACGGATTTGCCTGGGAAGGCGAGGGTGTCGTTCACTGGCGCCAGCCCTGGCCGCGGTGGAAGGTGCCGGCCGACATGATCGCTCGTCAGCCGAGCCTTGCACGCTATTCGGTGGAGAATGGCGGAATGGATCCGGGTATCAGGAACCCGCTTGGTGCGCGTGCGCTCTATATCTTCCAGAACGGACAGGATACGCTTTACCGCCTGCATGGCTCGCCGGATTGGCAGTCGATCGGCAAGGCGACGTCTTCGGGCTGCGTACGCCTGGTCAATCAGGACGTGATGGATCTCTATACCCGCGTTCCCTATCATGCGCGCATCGTCGTGCATCAGGGGCCGTTGAAGGCCTCCACCAGCGTCTGAAATCGAGCGACCGCGTTCGCGGCCTGTCATGGTGAATTTCCAGATGGCGTGTCGGATCGTTGTCCGACCGCTCGTCTTTGAGGTGAAGGGAGGGCAATATGTCGTTCCGTCATCCTTGGAGGAGGAAGTCATGGCACGTTATCTCATCGCCGTTCATCATCCGGACAATTACGATCCCGCCGCATCAGAGGATGCGGCGATGCATCACGATATCGATGTGCTGAACGACGAGATGGTTGCGGCCGGGGTCCGGCTCTTTGTCGGCGGTCTGCACCGGGCGCGTGAGGCGAAGTCGATCACGACCGGCTCAGACGGGCAGGTGTCGGTTGCCGAGGGGCCGCATCTGAAGACCGACGAACACATGGGCGGTTTCTGGGTGGTGGAAGCCGTCGATATGGATGAAGCGGTCGAATGGGGCCGCAAGGCCACGATCGCCTGCCGGACGCCGATCGAGGTGAGAGAGTTCCACTGAAAATTCCCAGTTTTGCTGGAATTGCTTCAGGGGCGTGCGGGGGGGCGATGGAAGACGGTTTCCTGCCTAACCGAGCATCGGCCAGGTATCGGAGAGTTTATAGCCTCCGGGGAACGGGTCGGACGGGTCGAGCATCAATTGAGACGTTCCGCTGATCCATGCCCGTCCCGTGATCGACGGCACGATGGCCTTTTCTCCCGCGATCGTCGTTTCCCGGACAATCTTTCCGACGAACCGTGTGCCGATAATGGAAATTCCGGTCAGGCTTTCGCCTTCCTTCAACTGGCCACGTGCATTGAGGAGCGCCATGCGTGCCGAAACGGCGGTGCCGGTCGGTGAGCGGTCGATCTTGCCGGGCTGGATGGCGACGACGGACTTTGCCATGAGCTGGCCGTCCTCATGATAGGGCTTGCCGGCAAAGAGGCAGAAGGAGATATGGTTCCAACCCGTATCTTCCGGATGCGAAAAACCCAATTGCTCGTTCGCGGCATTGGTGATTCTGATGCCGGTTTCTGCGATCAGGCGGGCGTTCTCGGGAATAAGATCGATGCCGACCTCATCCGGATCGACCACGACGAAGCTATCGCCGCCATAGGCCGTGTCCACCGTAATGGCGCCAAGGTCCGGGACGTCGAGTGATGCTCCGAGCTTCTGGGCGAAGCTTTTGACATTCGTGACGTTGATGCGCTCGGCCTTGCCGTTCCTGCATTCCGCTTCGACTTCCACCAGGCCGGCGGGTGCTTCCAGCACCATTTTCGTCACGGGTTCGGTCATCGGGATAATGCCGCTGTCGAGCAGGACGGTGGAGACGCAGATGGAGTTCGATCCGGACATCGGCGGCGTGTCCTCCGGTTCCATGATGATCCACCCCATCTGAGCTTTCGGGTTCTTCGGCGGAACCAGAAGGTTGACGTGACGAAAGACCCCGCCGCGTGGTTCGTTGAGGACGAAATTCCTCAAGGTCTGGTCTTTTGCGATAAAACGAGACTGCTCCCATACCGTGGCGCCCGGAGGCGGGGCGACACCGCCGACAATGACGTCACCGACTTCGCCTTCGGCATGACAGGTGACGATGTGGATGATTTTGGATGAACGCATTTCTTTTCCTTGGGGACTTCGAGTAGCTGTTCGCAGGACCTTTGGCGCAGTGCCGATTTCCAGAGGATCCGGGGCTCCACATTCGAGACTATGCCAGCCATCAATCGCCAGTGCGACAACAAATGGAGGATATGAATGAACCGGTTCGTGGTGATTTCCGGATGTTCAGGTGGAGGCAAATCTACGCTTCTGGCAGAACTTTGCGCTCGCGGCTTTTCCGTCGTGGAGGAGCCGGGGCGGCGCATCGTCAAACGGGAACTGGAAGGCGATGGCGCGGCTCTTCCCTGGGTGGATCTCGCAGCCTTTGCACGACTGGCGATCGAGACCGCCATAAAGGACCGGGAGGCTGCCGCCGGGAATGCAGGATGGACCTTTTTCGATCGTGGCCTGATCGATGCGGCGGTCGCGCTGGAACATGCCACCGGCGAGCCGGCAAGCGAAGTTCTTTCCGCTCGCCATCCCTATCATTCTACGGTTTTCATGACGCCGCCATGGCCGGAGATCTACGAGGGAGACCCCGAGCGGCGTCATGCCCTCGATGAGGCGATTGCCGAGTATGAGCGACTTCTCGCGACTTATCCGGCGCTCGGTTACGATGTGGTGATCTTGCCGAAGGTGTCCGTTGCCGAGCGCGCCGGGTTCGTTTTGCGCAAGCTTGGCTGATCTCCCATCAGGCTTGCGCCACCGATGCCGCAAATATCTGTGATTATCAGGCGCCCGGTCTTCCGCTTATGGCCGTGTAGTAAGAAAACGCCATCCATGGCCAAGCTCTATTTTCACTACGCAACGATGAATGCCGGCAAGTCGACGATGCTCCTGCAGGCGTCTTACAATTACCGGGAACGCGGAATGCGCACGGTAATCTTCATTGCCGCGCTCGACGAGCGTGCCGGCAAGGGCAAGGTCGCGTCGCGGATAGGGCTTTCCTCCGACGCTATCCCCTTCGGTCCGGGTGACGATCTTTTCGCCGCGATCGCAGACATGCATGCTCAGGAGCCGATTGCCTGCGTGTTCGTCGATGAGGCCCAGTTTCTCCGTGCAGAACAGGTGTGGCAGCTGGCGCGGATTTCCGACCGGGTGGGTATTCCCGTCATGACCTACGGCCTGCGTACGGATTTCCAGGGCAAGCTGTTTCCGGGGTCTCTCGAACTCCTGGCGATTGCCGACGAATTGCGGGAGGTCAGGACCATCTGCCATTGCGGCCGCAAGGCGACCATGGTCGTCAGGGTGGACGAAGCTGGAGAGGTGATCCGCGAAGGCGCCCAGGTCGAAGTCGGGGGGAATGAGAAATATGTTTCGCTCTGCCGGCGGCATTGGGAAGGAAAGATGCGTTGCGACTGACATTGTCGTGATGACCCCTAAAAAAACGGGGAGCTTTCGTTCTATTGACCAATGTCAAAGCGCCAAAGTCCTGCAGCGGTAAAACGCAGACATCGCGGTGGTGCCGCGAACCTTTGCAGGAGAATTCGATGATCAGAACGATACTGAAGACCGCCACGCTGGCCGCTGGCGCGGTGCTGCTGGCTCTGCCCGCGCTTTCCGCCGAAATCGAGATCAAGATGCTCAACAAGGGCTCTGACGGGCAGGTCATGGTTTTCGAACCGGCTGCCGTGAAAGCTGCTCCCGGGGACACGATCAAGTTCGTTTCTGTCGATAAAGGCCATGACGCCGCTTCCATGCCGGGTCTCGTTCCCGAGGGTGTGGAAGCGATAAAGGGCAAGATCAGCCAGGATCTGTCTGTGACCGTCGATAAGGAAGGCGCTTACGTCTTCAAGTGCACGCCGCATCTCGGCATGGGCATGGTTGCGCTCATCGTCGTTGGTGACGCGCCGTCCAATCTCGACGCGATCAAGGCCGCCAAGATGCCGAAAAAGGCAAAGGAACGCCTCGAAGCAGAGATTACAAAGCTCGGTCTCTGAGCTTTTGAATTTTTAAAGCTAGACCTTTTCATCACCTAGTCATTACCTTTTTTATCACCTAGTTATTATTGCAGGGTCGCTGTCGCCAAATTGCGCAGCGGCCCTATTTCTGTTTCCGGGTATGGAGGCAGGGATGAGGGTGAAGACGGGTATCCCCACTTTTTTCGAAGGCACGGTCGTCCAGATGGACGCCGGTCTGAAGGCCGTGCTTGTGGCAGGTGCTGACCTGCTGGCGACAATTCCCAAGGCGCAGGCAATGGTCGAGCCTGCGGATGGCGAGGCTTTCGCCGAACTTGGCGCGCGGCGCCTGACGCTTCTGATGCAGCAGAAATCCGCTTACGCGGAGCTCGCTTCGCATGTCGCGAGGATCGGAGCTGCGGTGGATGACGAGCGAGCCATTTTCGGCAGTCGGGAAAAACCGCTTTCAAGCGATGTGCTTCTCGGTTTCTTTTCCAAAAAAGCGATGCGCCAGCGGATCGAGCGGCGTGCCGGCAGAACTGGTGCAGTCGAGAGGTTGCGAACCGTTCTCGGCAGAGCCGACAGGCTGGCGGGGCTGATCGAGGCCCACCGGCAAGCGGTGACAGGCCAGCGGACCCTGGCTGAAGACGCGCTGGCTGCGTTGGCTAAGCGCAAGGCCCCTGAAGAGACGCAGGCATTCAAAACGGAGGATCACGGCGTCGACATCAAGGTGATGGGGCAGGCAAGGGCGCCGGCCTTCGAAAGTGTGATCGGTCTGATCGATCCGGTCGCGCGGGCGTTCAATGGAGGTGTTCGCGATCTGAACCTGCTTTTGCAGAAGCTCGGTCTCGATATCGAGAACCTCCTCGATCTCTACTCGGTTCTGCTTTCCTTCGATCGCGAGCGGGACGCGCATCTACTTTCTCCCGAGGACTATCCGCATCTTGCCCAGCCGGTGTGGCGTCTGGGGAACGGGCTTTTGCCGGGAGCGCGTCTCGATCGCAGTCGCCAGAGGACCGATCTCGCTTTTGCCAAACGTTTCGAGGATGCATGAGATGCCGCCGGTGAGACCTGCCGAGACGGGCGTGCGACGACATCCCCGGCAAATTTGTTCCAATCCTGTGCGCCGCGACTGTTGTACTCGACGGGTCGGCATCATATGTCAGCGATGACCGATCGGCTTCCAGGAGGACTTGATGCGCGACCAGATCACCGGATTCTTCAAAGGCGTGGCCGCCGCCATAGGGCGTGGCATCCGGATACTGATCGCGTGGCTGGTCTGGCCGCTCATGGCGGCACAAGGCTGGTATCGGGGGCGCCGCCTTTGGGTAAAAGGCCCGATCGCGCTCGTTCTCGTCCTGCTCATCGCTTTTTACGGATATTTCATCTGGCAGACGCAGGTCTGGCGCGGGTTCGATCCGAATTTCGTCGATAACTATCGCTGGACCGAGCGCAACATGCCGGCAGGCCAGGAACTGCCGGCGCCCGGTATCGAAGCGCAGGCACAGGCTGCCGGTACTGCCGGCGCGACTGCCGCTTCTGCGAGGCAATGCCAGACCTCGGCGATCGCCGATGCGGCCGCCGATCTCACCGACATGAACGTCAACCAGAATGCCTGGATTTCCTCCATGCTTCTTTATCGCCTCGGCCTTTTCGGGGTCGACTGGGACCACACGCCTTTCCTCGACAACAAGGCATCGTTCCAGCGTGGCGTGAACCAGGCGGTGCGTCGCACCTCGGTCGAGCTGGTCGATACGCTGGCGCGGATGAGGGGCACGTCGGGCGTCAACTCCAACCTTCAGGATGCACGCAGCAACCTGCAGTTCGACGAGTATTCCTGGTATTTCGGGTTAAGCCCGTTTGGCCCCAAGACGCCGACGCCGAGCTATTACAGAGCGGCAATCAACAGCCTCAACAAGTTCAACGTCGAACTGGGCAACTGCTCTGCGACTTTCGACAGCCGTGCCGACAATCTCGTTCAGTTCATCGACCGGGTGGCCAACGATCTGGGCGGTACATCGGCCATTCTTCGCGAGCGTTCGGAAAACTATAATGGCGGCTGGTTCGATACGCGGGCGGACGACCGTTTCTGGTTCGCTTACGGTCAGCTCTACGGCTATTATGCGATCCTGTCCGCCGCCGGCGCCGACTTCTCGCAGGTCATTCGCGAGCGCAACCTGGCGCCGCTATGGGCCGATATGCTGAAGCAGATGCAGGCGGCGCTGCGCATTCAGCCGGCGATCATTTCCAACGGTGCGGAAGATGGCTGGATCATGCCGACGCATCTTGCCGTGATGGGCTTTTATACGCTGCGGGTAAGGTCCAATCTGGTGGAAATCCGTCTGGTGCTCGATCGCTAAAGTCGGCGATCTTCCAGGTCCGCTTGTTTCCTCGTTCGGGCACATTTTCAGCCACAAGGCCGACCGGACCTGCTGAACGGTAGGGCGGTCAGCCTTTCAGCACCTCGTCAGGAATGAAGCCGATCGTCGAACTTGCCTGCGGGAAAAGTTCGTAAGTCATGCCGATCACGTCGCCCTGTCCGTTGTCATCGGCGCGGAACTTGCCGATGCTGCGAACGCATTTGAAATTCGCGGTGTCGGTCCTGACCCTGTAGAGATTGTGGAAGGTGAGACGGGAAGCGCTCGCGCGCTCGAATGTTTCCATAATCACCGTGAGGTCATCCGGGTGAATGGAGGCGCTCAGCCGAACCAGGTCGAGCGGACCGTCATTATGTTCGATCCCGAAAATCTTGCAGTATTCGGCCGTGCCGAAAAGGTGGCCGCTATCGACGTTGAAGCGCCAGAAACCGCAGAGGCTGAACGAACCGACGAGTTCAAGTACCTCCCTGTCGCTCAATCCGACAAGCGGATGCTGCGCTTCATAGGGTTTGCGCGAATGCTCGATCCAGGATGCCAATGTCAGGTGTTCTCCAGCCGCGGCTGCCACGCTTTCATGCAATGAGCCTCAGTCTCAGCGCCTTCGCCACAAGCTGGGTCCGGTTGACGCAATCGAGCTTCTTGATGGCATTGGTCATGTAGGCGTTTACGGTATGATCCGACAGGGTGAGGATCTGGCCGATTTCGGCGGATGTCTTGCCCTGTGCCGTCCAGCGGACCACTTCAAGTTCCCGGGTCGTCAGCGGGGAGGGCGCCGCCTTGCGCTCGTCGCGTCGGATTTTTTCGAACATGTCGAAGGCGTGCAGGGTAATCATGCCGATCTCGTTGAGTTCGACCTGGGTGAGGCGGGGGCGGGCACCGTCGAAACGCATGATGAAACGCTCGCCCTCAAGTGAGTGAAGCGTCATCGCAACGCTGGTGATCAGCCCGTAGCGTCGCTGGAGATCCTTTATGCCGCTGTCGACCGCGAATGGGCGCGATTGCAAAGGGTCCCCTATGGACCAGCAAATCGGCAGCTTCGACTGCACGATGATATCCGCAATGGCGCATTTTTCGAGAAGGCGCTTGCGGTCAAATTCGGCGAAGTAAGGCTCCGGAACGCTGCTCTGCACGATCATTCGCGACAAGGTCGTCTCGTCGGGATTGTTCAGAGATAGCAGCGTCACGTGTTGCAGGCTGAATTCATGCGTCACCCGTCGCAAGGCCAGGAACAGACCTTCTTGCGAATGGGCCGCAGATATCTCGCTGCTCAGCACCGATTGCCGTTCGTGAGTTATCATCAGCTTTTCGAGTTCAAGGGAGCTATGTTATTGTTAATAAATATACTATCTACGTTTAATAGCCAGCAGAAAAGTCGTCTTTAATCCGGCAGTTAACAACTTTTCTGATATTTACTCACTTAACCTATTTGATTTCAGTGGCTTATGGGCAAATGCCTGCGTTGTAAAAATAAGCTCATGTCGGCTTATCTTGCCGTGTTGCAGAAGAGATGACGCTGATTCTGGTCGAATTGACTGGGAATCGATGGCTGGTCTTGTGATCTCGATCGTACAGTCCAGAGCACATGGCAGGGCACGATGGGCGACGGATTTCGCCGTTGCCTGCCAAATCACCGTTACATGGACCTTGCCTCAGCTGCGGGCTGAGGTTGCCGGGGTGATGGCTTCGGGGAGGGTCAGCGTAGAGTAGACGCGGTTTCGGCCTTTTGCCTTTGCCAGATAAAGCAGCTGGTCTGCGGCATTCAGCTGATTTTCGAAGGTTTCATCCGGTTCGAATTCGACCACCCCGATCGATATGGTTGCCGATATGCGCTGGGTGCCGACCGTGATCACCAGTTCTTCTATTCTTGCCCGCAACGCCTCGCAGAAGGAATGCGCCTGAAACGCATCCAGCCGGTTGAGATAGATGGCGAACTCTTCGCCGCCGATGCGGGCGGGGATATGCTTTGCCGAAACACACATGTCCGACATCGCGGCCGAGATCGCCTGCAGGACGGCATCACCTGCATCATGGCCATAGGTGTCGTTGACCAACTTGAAATGGTCGATATCGAGAAGCGCGATGGAGCCCTTTATGGCTGCGTTGCCGTGATGCCGCATGGTGGAAAAGAAATGGCGCCGGTTTGCAAGGCCGGTCAGATAATCCTGCTCCGCCAGCCGGCGGAGATGGTTGAGCTGCGCCAGCGTTTCGACATTGTTGTCGATGCGGCATCTGAGTTCCTCATGCACGAACGGCCGGTAGATGAAATCCGAAGCGCCGGCTTTCAGGAAGCTTGCGGACAGAAGCCTATCCGATGAAGAGGAGATGCCGATGATGCGCAACTCCTCGGAATTGCGGGTCTGGCGAATTCGACGCGTCAGCTCGTAACCATCCATATCCGCCATGTGGTGGTCGGTGATGACGAGGTCTATCATCTCGTCGGCTGTCAGGATATCGAGCGCCTGCCGGCCGGATCGCGCCTCCAGAACGTGAAAATTCTGGCGACTGAGGATTTCGACGAGTTCGGACCTGGCGGTGCGGGCATCGTCGACCACGAGTATCTTGTGCGTGCTGTTGGCGAGGATGCGGTCGACGGTCTGCACGACCGTGTCCACCGTTTTCGCACCGTCCTTGACGATGTAGTCGACGATTTTCTTCCCCGTGCAGCGTTCCCTCGTGTCCGCATCGAACATGGCCGTGAACACGATTGTCGGGATTTCCTTTTCCAGCAGAAGGTCGAGGATTTCACCCTTGGGGGCGTCGGGAAGATTGAGGCCGGTCAGCGCAAGCAGGAACGTGCCTTCTGCAGCATTCTTGCACGCCTGCGCCAGCGAGCCGCAACGTGTCACGATCGCCCCGGTTTCTTCCTCCAGACGCTGGATCAGCAGCGTCGAGAGCGCGACGGAATCCTCGACGAGAAGTATTCTTTCTCCCTGCTTCCGGCGCAGTCCGTTTGTGGACAGCAAATTCTCGCGGCCTACCGTCATGTCATTCTCCAGTGCAGTCCTCGCACGGGTAAGCGACATGAATTACGAATCAATTATTCGGCAGGCATCTTCTCGCGTGCCATGCCGCTTGCTGGCGCGGCGAAATGCCGCGCGTGCGCATCACAGATGCGCATCCTGCTTGGCTTCGTTCTTGTCGGCCTTGGTGGCGGCCATGATGCGTTCCAGCCAGCCGAGCATGACCGCCGAGACGACGAAGGCGAGATGGATGATCGTATACCACATTAGCTGCCCATCGGTGAATTGAGCGGCATTGAGAAAGATCTGCAGAAGGTGGATCGACGAAATGGCGACGATCGAGGAGGCAACCTTGATCTTGAGGCTGCCGGAATCGAGCTTGCCGAGAAAGGAAACGTCCGCCTCGGTTTCGTCAAAGCGGCTGACGAAGTTCTCGTAGCCCGAAATCATCACCATGACGATGAGGCTTGCGACAAGCGCCGCATCGATCAGGCCGAGCATGGCGAGGATCATTTCCGCTTCACCCAGCGTGAAGACGTTTTGAGCGACTTTCCAGAACTTGAAGGCAAAGGAAAGCGCGTAGACCGCCAGGGCGGCGACAAGGCCCATGTAAAAGACGACCAACAGCCAGCGGCTCGAGAGGATGATCTTCT
Source organism: Hyphomicrobiales bacterium (assembly GCA_900469445.1). Classification (GTDB taxonomy): domain Bacteria; phylum Pseudomonadota; class Alphaproteobacteria; order Rhizobiales; family Rhizobiaceae; genus Neorhizobium. Next base: position 249,036 of record UBXM01000001.1, on the reverse strand, counting down.
CGACCAGCAGTTCCAGCGATTTCATATGATGCTCTCCGGCTTTATCAGGGGTGCTTCACATAATAGCCCAATAGTGGTTCCCGCAAGACTGGAGGTGGCGTGTCTTGTTGCATTTTAATCACTTAGGGTCGTTCACATAAACATGATTCATCCCGTCATGTTTTAATAATTGACAATCAGAGTCATGTTTTCTAATGGCATGAATAAGGCAGGTTTCTGCCACCCGCCACATTTTTGACAGATTTTAGATCGGCCTGCCGTCGCCATCGTGCTCTGCGCGAGGGAGGATGACGCGCGGCCATATGAAGGGATAGTTATGGCCAGTCGGCATCTGCGATCGATCCTCACCACCTGCACCGCGCTTGCGCTGCTTTCCTTTGCTGGCCAGGCGACTGCGCAGCAGACGACGCAGGAAGAGCAAGGTGAGGCGACCCTGAAGCCCATCACGCTGAAGGGAACGCGCGTGAAAGCGGGTGACGTGGAAAACACGCCGACCGCCACGGAGACGACGGAAGCTCAGCTCGAGAAGAAGCAGGTCGTGAGCATCGAGGATCTCGGCCGTTCGATCGATCCGGCGGTCAATTTCAATCGTGCGACCAAATCTTTGAACATCCGCGGCCTCGAAGGCAACCGCGTTACCACGCTCGTCGATGGCATTCCGCTCTCCTATTTGAGCGATGGTGCCCGCAGCACTGCCGGCGGTGCCGACAGTATCGATTTCTTCTCCCTGACATCCGTCAATGTCGTGAAAGGCGCAGACAGCAGCCGTATCGGCGATGGCGCGCTGGGCGGCGCACTTCTCTTCAGGACGCTGGAACCGGAAGACCTGATCGGCGAAGGCAAGGACTGGGGTGGCAAGGTCGGCACCGGCTTCGACAGCGTCGACGACAGCTGGTATGGCGGCGCTGCAATCGCCAAGAAGATCGAGAACACGTCCGTTCTGTTCCTCGGCACCTACAAGAAAGGGCACGAGCGGGACAACAAGGGCAGCGTCGGTGGCTTTGGATCGGACCGCACCAAGACCAATCCGGCCGATTATGATCAGTACAACATGCTGTTCAAACTGCGTCACGATGTGGAAGGTGGTCATCGTTTCGGGATTACCGCCGAGAAGTTCAGCTTCGACAAGGATATCGATCTGAAGCAGGCCCAGACAGCCGCCGGTAATTATCGGCCGGAAGGCAAACATACATCCGGAGAAGATAACGAACGCACACGCGTCTCTCTTGACTATGAGTACGAGGCGCCAAGCGCCGACGGACTGATTGATGCGGCGAAAGCAACGCTTTATTGGCAAAAGCAGGAGCGTGTTGACAGTCAGGACTCACTTCGTTTCGGAAGCCTTGCCGGTCCCTTTAAACGAAACAATGAAATCTCCGAGGCAGGTTTCGGCTTCAACGGCTTTTTCGACAGCGGTTTCGACACGGGCACGGTCAATCACACGTTCACGCTCGGGACGAGCATATTCTTCTCCAAGGCGGAACAGTATTCTGCCGGCGTGGATTCCTGCGATACGGTCTTTCCGACGCCATTTGCCTGCGGCATGCTGCACACCAACCAGTCCGACATGCCGGACGTGGACAGTTCCAAGGTCAGCGTCTATGCACAGGACCGCATGACTTTCGGGGACAGTGGTTTCTCGCTGACGCCGGGCATTCGTTTCGACTGGTACGACCATTCCCCCAAGAATACGCCAGCCTATCTCGGCAACCCGGCTACGCCGGTCCTGCCGAACGGCTCCAGCGATAGCGCGTTTTCTCCGAAAATCCTTGCCGAGTATGAACTCAACAAGGACATCACCCTTTTCGGTCAGTGGGCCATGGGCTTCCGTTCGCCGACGTCCAACGAAATGTATCTGACCTATGGCGGTGCCGGCAGCTATCTGCGGATCGGCAACCCGGATCTTGAGCCTGAGACCAGCAATGGTTTCGAAGTTGGTGCGCGCTTGGGTGACAATGACTTCGGCGGTTCGGTTAACCTGTTTTACAATCGTTACAAGAACTTCATCGACAGCCGACCTTACAGCGATCCCGAAATCATCGCTGCCGGTTACGATCCTGCCGACTACCTGCTTGGTGTCAGCGGGTACCAGAACATCGCTCGCGCAAAGATCTATGGCGTAGAGTTCAGCGTTCACAAGAACTTCGAGAGTGGTTTCAATACCCGCGCGGGTCTTGCCTTCACGCGTGGCATCAACATGGAGACGGACCGTTATCTCAACTCGGTCGCTCCGCTGAAGGCTGTGCTCGGCGTCGGCTATGCCACCGATGTCTGGGGTGTCGATGCCCTCTGGACGGGCGTCGCGGGTGTTTCGGACAAGTCTACCGCAAGCTTCAAGGCGCCGGGTTATGGTCTCGTCGATCTGACCGCATGGTGGGAACCCGAGCAGGTCAAGGGCTTGAGCATTCGGGCCGGCATCTACAACGTCTTCGATCACAAGTATTGGGATGCGCTCAACACCAAGGATGCCAGTGTCACGCCAGGATCGGAAGACTATTTCACCGAACCGGGTCGTAGCTTCAAGATCTCTCTGACACAGCGGTTCTGATCGCCAGTCTTTCAAAATCTCCAAACAAGGGCGGTGCGAGTGATCGTATCGCCCTTTTTCTTTGGATCGGCGGTGGAGGCGGAGAGCCTGCTATTCACAGTCTGGGCGGGCTTGGGTAAGCATGGCTTACAGAAAACGCACCTACCGGTAGTCAAGGGGAAGTCACATGGCGGATGTGAAGTCGGATATCGAGATTGCCCGAGCGGCGAAAAAGCAGCCGATCGCAGCGATCGGCGAAAAGCTCGGGATATCGTCCGATGATCTCATTCCCTACGGCCATGACAAGGCGAAGATCGGTGCGGAGTTCATTGCCTCGCTTGACGGGAAACGGAATGGCAAGCTGATCCTCGTCACTGCGATCAATCCGACGCCGGCCGGCGAGGGGAAGACGACGACGACGGTGGGGCTGGGTGACGGTCTCAACCGGATCGGCAAGCGGGCGGTGATCTGTGTGCGCGAGCCGTCGCTTGGCCCGTGTTTCGGAACGAAGGGCGGGGCGGCCGGCGGCGGTTTCGCCCAGGTCGTGCCGATGGAGGATATCAACCTTCATTTCACCGGCGATTTCCATGCGATCACCTCGGCGCATAATCTGCTCTCGGCGATGATCGACAATCACGTCTATTGGGGCAACGAACTCGATATCGATATCCGTCGCATCACATGGCGGCGGGTGATGGATATGAACGACCGGGCGCTGCGCGAGATCGTCATGTCGCTTGGCGGCGCCAAAAACGGTTTTCCGCGCGAGGGCGGTTTCGATATCACTGTCGCCTCCGAAATCATGGCGATCCTGTGCCTGGCTGAAGACCTTACCGATCTCGAACGGCGTCTCGGCCAGATCGTCATCGGTTACCGGTTCGATCGTTCGCCGGTCTATGCGCGTGACCTGAAGGCCGACAAGGCGATGGCTGTGCTCCTGAAGGACGCGATGCAGCCGAACCTAGTGCAGACGCTCGAAAACAATCCAGCGCTGGTGCATGGCGGGCCGTTTGCCAATATCGCGCATGGCTGCAACTCGGTGATCGCCACCAAGACGGCGCTCAAGCTCGGTGATTACGTGGTCACGGAAGCCGGTTTCGGTGCCGATCTCGGGGCGGAGAAATTCTTCGATATCAAATGCCGTCAGGCGGGGTTGAAGCCCGATGCGGCCGTGATCGTCGCGACCATCCGGGCGCTGAAGATGAATGGCGGGGTGAAGAAGGAAGACCTCTCCATCGAAAACGTGGGGGCCCTGACGCGTGGCTGCGCCAATCTCGGCCGCCATGTGGCCAATGTGCGCAAGTTCGGTGTGCCGGTCGTCGTTGCGATCAACCACTTTATCTCGGATACGGATGCCGAGATTGCGGCGATCAAGGATTATGTCGACCGGCTGGGCGCCGATGCGATCGTCTGCCGCCACTGGGCCCATGGGTCTGCGGGGATAGAGGAACTGGCCTATAAGGTGGTCGAGCTTGCCGATGGCGGCCAGGCGCATTTCCAGCCGCTTTATCCCGACGAGACGCCATTGATGGAGAAGATCGAGACGGTGGCGTCAAAAATCTATCATGCGGGTGAAGTGACCGCCGACAAGTCCGTCCGCGACCAGTTGAAGGCATGGGAGGAGCAGGGCTACGGCAACCTGCCGGTCTGCATCGCCAAGACGCAATATTCCTTCTCGACCGATCCGACATTGCGCGGCGCGCCGGAGGGACATGTGGTGCATGTGCGCGAGGTGAGGCTTTCTGCGGGGGCCGGTTTCATCGTGGCAATCACCGGCGAGATCATGACCATGCCCGGCCTGCCGCGCTCGCCATCCGCCGAGCGGATTTTCCTCAATGACGAGGGGCAGATCGAAGGGCTGTTCTGACGGTATTGCGCCAGCGCTTTGGGGTTGCTGACTGTTACCGGCAGTAGCGGTAACCGCCGTTTCGTTCGAGGATATCAAGGTGAAGGTGGTCTTCGTGCGTTTCGTCACTGCCCGGTGACAGGACGGTGGTGAAATGCAGGCAGGCGCCGGCCGTGGCTGTGCGCTGGAAAGCTCCCTCAAGCGTCGAGTCCTCGTCGCGTGGCTTCATCTCGATCTTTTCGCCATTGTCGAGCTTGAAGGCCGCAACGTCATAGGCATTGCCGCGGGCATGTTCGGAAATCTTGCCGGTCGAGGCGCTGTTCCTGAGGCGGCACTGGTAGGTGGAGCCGGGGACCAAGCCGACGATCCTGCGGCCAGGCATTGCGATGTTCATCGCTGGCTGGACCGTGTCTTTCAGCCAATGGGCCATGGTCAGCGCCGTCTTGCAGCGCATGGTGGCGCCGCCGAGATCGACACCGGGCAGGACCTCTCTGACGTCGATCGGGTTTTCGATGCCGCAGCCATTGCCCTCATTGATCGGGTCGGTCGTTTCGAAGGTTGCGCCGATAGCCTTCAGGTCGGCGAGGCAAGCCTGCAATTCCTGCGGGTCCTCCTTGACGAGCGGAGGCGGTGGCGGTGTTTCGGCCTTTTCCGTTTCGCTTTCTTCTTCCTGCTTGCCGTCCGGCTTCGTCTCCTCCTGACCGGTCTGGGCCTTGCCCGCCTGATCCTCGGTTGCCGCCTTTCCGCTGTCGCCCGGTTTGTCGGGCTTGGCTGTTGCCGTATCCGTTTCGGGTTTGGCTAGCGGTTTGGGGACCTCCGCCTGACGCGCCGGTTCGGTGGCCGTGGCCGGCTGCTCGACAACCGGCGGATTGGCCGGCTCTTCAGTCTTTGCCTGCGCGGTTGAAGGGGGGCTTTCTTCAGATTTGCTGGTTTCAGGCGGCACAGGCGTGTTTTCTGCTGTGTTCGCCCGGGGTGGTGTTGCCTGTTTTTCGGCTTCCTTGCTCTCGGTTGCGACCGGCTGGCCTGCGGGCACGGGCGTTTCCTGCGCCGCCTGTTGCGGCACGGCGGGTTTCGGGCTGGGCAGGGGGACAGAAGCGAGTGGTGGCGGTTTGGGGAGGGCGTTGTTGCGCGAATTGCGGGTGCGGGTCCTGTTTTTCTCCCTGGAGGAAGACTGTTTGCGAATGCCGGTATCCTTGAGGAACTGGTCGATGACGTTGACCTCGACGACCTCCACACTTCTGCCCGGCAAGGCCGGCCGTTCTAGCGGCAGGGCGGCACCGAGCATGAAGGGCGCGGCAAGCGCGATGAGAGTGATGGACCGCTTCATTCGTCGTCTGTCCTCCAGACCGTATCTACGCCATGCACCGGCACATCGGATGCCGGGCGAGAGGGGCAACGCGGATCACCCGGTTTTGGTCGCATCGGATGGCGATATTTTTGCGCTTGCGCGCGGGGAAGAGCCACGCTAACAATTTCGCCGATGACGATTTCGATGAACAACAATGGTAACTGGTGGTGGGCACGCTAACGCGGCCTTGACCAGTCATGTCCATCGACAAGACCAGACCAAGCCGCCCGAAACCCGAGGCGGCTTTTTTATTGGCCGCAGCAGGATCCGGGCACAGCAAGAGACCCGATCGAAGAGGCAGGCATAATATGGCGACGATCATTCACGAGGACGGCTCGGAAACCTACGAGACCCGGGGCGGAATCACCGTCAGCCGCAACCGCCGGCCGGCGGAATATGCGACAGCCATCTCCTCCTATGTCGACCGGCTGGACGAGCGGCGCGGCGCGGTGTTCTCGTCCAACTACGAATATCCGGGCCGCTATACGCGCTGGGATACGGCGATCGTCGATCCGCCGCTCGGTATCACCTGCAATGGCCGCAAGGTCTGGATCGAAGCCTATAACGAACGTGGTGAAGTGCTGCTCGGTTTCGTTGCCGACAAGCTGGCGGGTGTCGAGGACCTGACGCTCGGCAGCCGCACTGCCCGCCGCCTCGATCTGACGGTCAACCAGCCGAGCCGGGTGTTTACCGAGGAAGAGCGCTCGAAAATGCCGACGGTGTTTACCGTGCTGCGTGCGATCGTCGATCTCTTCTATTCCGAAGCGGATTCGGCAATCGGCCTGTTCGGTGCATTCGGTTACGACCTTGCCTTCCAGTTCGATGCTATTAAGCTGTCGATGGAGCGTCCGCAGGACCAACGCGACATGGTGCTTTTCCTGCCCGACGAGATCCTGGTCGTCGACCACCATGCGGCCAAGGCCTGGATCGATCGTTACGACTTTGCCAGGGATGGCGTGACGACCGAGGACAAGGGGCAGGAGATCGCGCCCGATCCGTTCCAGCGGACGACGGTGACGCCGCCGAAGGGCGATCACAAGCCGGGTGAATATGCCAAGCTGGTCACTGAAGCGAAAGAGAGTTTTCGTCGCGGCGATCTGTTCGAGGTCGTTCCGGGTCAGAAGTTCATGGAGCGTTGCGACAGCAAGCCTTCGGAGATTTCCAACCGGCTGAAGGCGATCAACCCATCGCCCTATTCCTTCTTCATCAATCTCGGACATCAGGAATATCTGATCGGCGCCTCGCCGGAAATGTTCGTGCGCGTGTCGGGTCGCCGGATCGAGACCTGCCCGATTTCCGGTACGATCAAACGTGGCGAAGACGCGATCTCCGATAGCGAGCAGATCCTCAAGCTGCTGAATTCGAAGAAGGACGAGTCTGAGCTGACGATGTGCTCCGATGTCGACCGGAACGACAAGAGCCGCGTCTGCGAGCCGGGTTCGGTGAAGGTGATCGGCCGCCGGCAGATCGAGATGTATTCGCGGCTCATCCACACGGTCGACCATATCGAGGGTCGTCTGCGGCCGGATATGGATGCGTTTGACGGGTTCCTGTCTCATGCATGGGCGGTCACCGTGACCGGTGCGCCGAAGCTGTGGGCGATGCGCTTCATCGAAAACCATGAGCGCAGCCCGCGCGCATGGTATGGCGGGGCGATCGGCATGGTCGGTTTCAACGGCGACATGAATACGGGGCTGACGCTCAGAACCATTCGCGTCAAGGACGGGATTGCCGAAGTGCGTGCAGGCGCGACGCTGCTCAACGACAGCAATCCGGAAGAGGAAGAGGCCGAAACCGAACTGAAGGCATCCGCCATGATTTCCGCAATCCGCGATGCGCGTGCCGGCAATTCCGGCAAGGTTTCCCGCGATGTTGCCCGGGTGGGCGAGGGGGTGAAGATCTTGCTCGTCGATCACGAGGACAGTTTTGTTCACACGCTCGCCAATTATTTCCGCCAGACGGGGGCGACTGTTTCGACCGTGCGCACGCCGGTGCCGGATGAGGTGTTCGACCGGATCGATCCCGATCTCGTCGTCTTGTCGCCCGGACCGGGCAATCCGAAGGACTTTGACTGCAAGGCGACGATCAAGGCGGCGCGGGCGAAAAACCTGCCGATCTTCGGCGTCTGCCTCGGGCTGCAGGCGCTGGCGGAAGCCTATGGCGGCGAGTTGCGCCATCTGGCGCTGCCGATGCATGGCAAGCCGTCGCGTATCCGGGTGCTGGAGCCGGGCATCGTCTTCTCCGGGCTTGCCAAGGAAGTGACGGTCGGTCGTTATCATTCGATCTTCGCCGATCCGGCGACGCTCGATCCGGACTTCATCATCACCGCCGAGAGCGAGGACGGTACGATCATGGGCATCGAACATGCCAAGGAGCCGATCGCAGCCGTGCAGTTCCACCCGGAATCGATCATGACGCTCGGCGGCGATGCCGGGATGCGGATGATCGAAAACGTCGTGGCGCATCTGGCAAGGAAACGCGAGACGAAGGCGGCGTAAATCGCTCCGGACGCGGGTGAAGGATTGCCCCTCACTCTAACCCTCTCCCCGTAACGACGGGGAGAGGGGACGTAACTCGCGAAATGTTTGAGAGAGACCGAAACTTCACGGCTTGCGTCCTTCTCCCCGTCATTACGGGGAGAAGGTGCCGGCAGGCGGATGAGGGGCGGCCACAGAGACGGCAGAAGATAATGACCAGCACTGAAAATTCCACAATCGTCATCGAGCCGATACGGGAAGATCATGTCGAGGGGTTTCGCGATGCCCTCGACATCGTGGCGCGTGAGCGGAAATATCTGATCTTTCTCGAGGCACCGCCGATCGAGGCGATGCTTGCCTTCGTTCGCGACAATATCGCTGCCGGTCACCCGCATATGGTGGCGGTTGCGGACGGTAAGGTGGTCGGATGGTGCGATATTCGCCGCGGAGCGCGCGATGCGGAATCGCATTGCGGCACGCTCGGTATGGGGATCGTTCCCGGCTATCGTGACCGTGGGCTTGGCAGGCGGTTGATTACCGCCACGCTCGACGCGGCGAAGGTTGTGGGCCTGCACCGGGTCGAACTTAACGCGCGTACGGAGAACTTTCGGGCGATCGCTCTGTATGAGCGGGTCGGTTTTAAGCACGAAGGTGTTGCACGCGATGCGGTGAAGATCGACGGCCGGTATTACGATAGCGTCAAGATGGGCTTGCTCTTCGGTTAGGGCTGTTCGGTCCGCTTCTCCACGCGAAAATGCATGTCGCTGCGGATGGCAAAGCCGAGCGAGCGGTATAGACCGACGGCTCCCTCGTTATGCTTGTAGGCGTGCAGATAGACAGCTTCGTCGCCTGCTGAAATCTCGCCTGCAACGAAGCGCAGCATCAGCTTGCCGAGACCTTTGCCCTGCATATCGGGATGGACGCAGAGGCCGCTCAATTCGGCAAAACCCGGTTGACGCATGCGCTGGCCGCCCATGGCGACAAGCCGACCATCCATGCGGATGCCCCAGAAGGTGCCGAGCGATTGTGCTCTGAGCGTAAACGGGCCGGGCTTTGTCAGCGTCGCCAGCGCCAGCATGTCCGCAGCATCCTGATCGCCTAGTTTCTCGATGCGCGGATCTTCAATCCTCTCGAACGGCTTTTCGGCCAGCATCTGCACTAGCGTGTCGTCAATGATGGTTTCGAAGCCGGGAAGGGCAGGGATCGGTTGGGCTTCGACAAGCGCCATGGTCTCGCCGACCAGGGGCAGGGTGGATATGGCGGCAATGCTTTCCGGTGTCTCATCCTTCATTGCGGCGAAAGGAACGATGGAAGGGGCGTAGCGCTTTGCAAGCGGCGTGCCTTCGGCAAAGGCGGAGTGGGTGCTGGCCAGCGCGTTCCAGGCCGGGCGATCGAGGATGTGGCTCATCAGGATTTTCCGTGTTTCAGAATACGTTGGGTCAGGGGGCGCTGCGCAAGGCCATATTCGATCGCTGCGAGATGCAGGAGCAGGTCCGCTCCGAAGCCGTCGCAAAGGTCTGTGACCGCCGCCTCGACATCCGGCCAGACTTTTTCCCTGGCGAAGATCATCACGTCCTGCCCTTGGGCCGTGAGCGAGACCTGGCGGCGGCGCTGATCGTCGTCGCTGACGGAAATATCCACCAGACCGGCTTCCGCAAGCTGGCCGATCGCGCGGGTGGCGCCGGGCTGGGAGATCCCCACCGCTTCGGCGATCTCGCCGATGGTCAGCGCCCCGTCCCGATCCAAGGCTGCGAGATAGGGATATTGGGTAACCTGAATGGTGACGCCATGTTCCTGCATGATGCGCTGGGTGTTGACCTGCAGGTTTTCGCCAATGCGCTTGAGGCGACTGCCCAGCGTCAGAAGGCCAAGATCGCGAACGATATCCGCTGTCACGGGATGTTCTCCAAATTCAATGTGCAGTTATATAACGTGTTATGTTTTAAACGGCAAGCGTCGATCTTCACCGACAGGGGAGGTGTTGGGGCAGATGCCGCCCGAAGAGCATGAAGGTGGACCTGAATGTGGGGAATGCGGCTTTGACAAAACCGGCACGCTGCGCCATATGCTGGCTCATCCGAAACCGCCGCTGCGAGACCGCTCGCCGTGGCGGTTTCGTCGTTTCGGGGCATGGCTTCTGCAAGTCATTCTCACCAGCAAAAAAGGCGCTCAAGACATGGCGCAGCGAATAAAGGACAAACCGGTGAACACGGCGCTTAACAAAGATCGGGCCATTGTCGAGCGGCTCGCATTCTGGGGCATTCCCATCTCGATCGGGGTGATGGGGCTGAAGATGCTTGCCTGGTGGGTAACCGGGTCGGTGGCGTTGCTTTCCGACGGCATGGAATCCTTCGTCAACGTGACCGCCGCCTTCATTGCCTATTTCGTCATTCGTTACGCACAGCAGCCGGCCGATGAAGACCATCAGTTCGGCCATCACAAGGCGGAGTATATTTCCGCCGTTGTCGAGGGCGTGCTGATTGTCGTCGCGGCGATCCTGATCATCCAGGAGGCTTGGGGCGCGCTGTTTGCGCCGGTCGCCATGCAAGCGCCGTGGCTGGGGCTTGCGATCAACGCGGTTGCGGGTGTCATCAATGCGGTCTGGGCAACGATCCTGATCAGGGTGGGCACGTCGCATCGGTCGCCGGCGCTCGCCGCAGACGGTCATCACATCATGTCGGATGTGGTGACATCCGCCGGTGTTTTCGTCGGCCTTATTCTGGCGGTTTTGACCGGTTACGCGATCCTCGATCCGCTGCTCGCCATTCTCGTTGCGATCAACATTCTCTGGCAGGGATATAAGGTGATTTCCCACTCGCTCGGCGGGTTGATGGACAAGGCGCTGGAGCCGGACGAAGAGGCGGCGGTGCGCGGCGCAATCACGGCGCATTCCAGCGGTGCGCTGGGTGTTCACGATCTCCGGTCGCGGCGGGCAGGGGCCGCCGCCTTCATCGACTTCCATCTCGTGGTGCCGGCTTCGATGACGGTCGGCGAGGCGCATGATATCTGCGACCGCTTGGAAGATGCGATCAAAGAGGCTATTCCCGGCTCCACACTGGCCATCCATGTGGAGCCCGAAGGCGAGCGCGCCCATGGACAGAAGGTCGAAATCGAAGGGCATATCAGCTCGGAAGGAATGAAAAAATGACGATGACGGATGTCAGCGGGCTGTCGCAGCTCGGAAAACAGGTGGACGCGCCGAAGAGCCCGGAAGAGGCGGTTCTGGAGCGGGTGCCGAACAGCAATCAAGGTATGGATTACGTGACGCGGTTCACCGCGCCGGAATTCACCTCGCTTTGCCCGATGACGGGGCAGCCGGATTTCGCCCATATCGTCATCGACTACATTCCGGATGCGTATCTGGTGGAATCGAAGTCGCTGAAGCTGTTCCTGACCTCGTTCCGCAATCACGGCGCTTTTCACGAGGATTGCTCGGTCTATATCGCCAAGCGCCTCGTCGACCTGCTGCAGCCGAAATGGCTGAGGATCGGCGCCTACTGGTATCCGCGCGGCGGCATTCCGATCGACGTCTTCTGGCAGACGGGTGCGGTGCCGGAAGGTGTGTGGCTGCCGGATCAGGGCGTGCCGACCTATCGCGGACGTGGGTGAGGAGCGGTCCGGCGAAGCTGGGAGCAGTCGGTCCAATCAGGTCGATTGCCGTAACGGACGACCGAGCGCAAGCGAGGGGCCGGTACCGGTTCCCTTATTCGCGACAGGAAACGCGCCGGGCTTCGCTGCCCGGCGTTTTTTGTTGGACGCGCCTCTGCTTTAGCCAGCAAAGGCAAGCGACAGTCCGAGAAGGGCACCAGATTCCCCTCGGTCCACTGCAATCGCTTATTGGTTTCTACGTCATTCACCTTATGGGACGCCTTAGTCGTGGGATCGGACCGCGCTCCATTGTTTTGTGGCCGCGAACACATTATGTCCGATGTTATGAATCCCATGCAGGAGACACTGACTGTGCTGAACGACGAAGACGACAACGACGACAAGACCAAGGAATTGCCGCTCGGCAAGGAAACAGAGGCGAACCTTTTCAAGTCGCGCTCGATCTTCATCTACGGTCCTATCACCCAGGAACTGGCGCAGAAGGTCAACACGCAGCTCGTCGCACTTTCGGCGGCCAGCGACGATGATATCCGCATCTATGTGAACTCCCCCGGCGGCCACGTCGAATCGGGCGATTCCATCCATGACATGATCAAGTTTATCAAGCCGAAGGTTTGGATGATCGGTACCGGCTGGGTCGCTTCCGCAGGCGCACTGATCTACGCAGCCGCTCCGAAGGAGCGTCGTATCTCGCTGCCGAACACGCGCTTCCTCATCCACCAACCGTCCGGCGGTACGCGCGGCATGGCATCCGACATCGAGATCCAGGCGCGTGAAATCGTCAAGATGAACGAGCGGCTGATCAAGATCTTCGCCAAGGCTACCGGCCAGACGGAAGAGAAGATCGCCAAGGATATAGACCGCGACTACTGGCTGTCGGCTGAAGAAGCGATTGCCTATGGTCTGGTTTCGAAGATCGTGACGTCGCAGAGCGAGATCTGAGACAGCGCTCTCCCTGAATTCAAAAGCCCCGCCGATGGATAATCGGCGGGGCTTTTTCTGTTTGCCGTGCAGTATTCGGAGGACTGCGATCTTACAATGCCAAGGCTGAAGGCGGGGTCACCGCGCCGTTCTGATCCGAGCCGACGGTTGCCGAGCCTGCCAATTTTCGACGAAGCTTATGAATTCGGCGGCGGCAAGAGGTTTGGAGAAGGCATAGCCCTGCAGCACATGGCATCCGAGGTTGCGCAGGATTTCGATATGCTCGCTTGTCTCGACGCCCTCTGCAACGATCTCGATATCCTGCGACCGTCCGATTTCGATAATCGAGGCGACCAGCCTGCGCTGCGATGCGGAAGCCTCGATGGGCGAGATCAGCTTGCGATCGATCTTCAATCGCTTCGGGCCAAGTTCGATCAGGCTCACGATAGAAGCGTGGCCGGTGCCGAAATCATCTATCTCGATGTCTATGCCGAGCGATTTCAGCCGTGCGATCGCCGTGCGCAGGTCTTCGTCATGGTCGTCGAAGGAGATCGATTCCAGCAGTTCGAAGGAAAGGCTGCCGGGCGCAAATTGCAGACCGGCCAGCCGCTCGAACAGCCGTCCGTCCTTCAATCTCTGTGCCGATATGTTGACCGAAAGATGTGGCACATCCAGTCCGAGCGCCTTCCAGCGAGCCGACTGGAACATCGCCTTTTCCAGAATGATGGCATCGAGATCCGCCGCGCGGTTCAGGCTTTCGGCGATATCGAGAAAACGGTCGGGCGTAAGCATGCCACGATCGGGGTGCTGCCAGCGCGCGAGGGCCTCCACACCGACGATCTGCAATGTCCGCGCATCAAATTGCGGTTGGAAATAGGGAACGATCTGGTCGTGCTCCAGCGCTGTCAGGAACTCGTCCGACATCGTCTTGCGCAGCACGACTGCCATGCGAAGCTCGTCCGAGAAAACCTCGAAGCGATTGCGCCCCTGCTTCTTTGCCTCATAGAGTGCGATGTCGGCGTTGACGAGAAGGTCGCGCGGCTCTTCCATGGCGGCCGTCTGGCAGGATATTCCGGCGCTGCAGCCGATGCGGCATTTGTGTCCGTCTATATCGATCGGCTCGGCAAGCGACTGGACGATCGACTGCGCGAGCTCGCGTGAGCGACGCTCGACGGATGGGCCGCTGGTGGCAATCACGAACTCGTCGCCGCCCACGCGGGCCGCAAATTCGTCAGGGTTCAGAAAGTGAAGAAGGCGGGCGGTCGTCTTTCTCAGGACCTCGTCACCGGCGGCATGGCCGAGCGTGTCGTTGACTTCCTTGAACCGGTCGAGATCCACATGGATGAAAGCCATCCTGTGGTCTGCGCCGACCGAACCACTGCCCGCTTCCATGAACCGGTCGAGGAAGCGACGGTTCGGCAGGCCGGTCAGCGCATCATGGAGCGATTGATGTTCCAGGGTCCGGCGTGTCGCCCTCAGCTGGCCGTTCTGTTCTTCCGCCCGGGATTGCGCATCGCGCAGTTCTGCCTGGAGGAGCATGTCCTTGGTGACATCCCAACTTGCGCCGATAACCCTTATGTCGCGCCCGGCAGGGCGGTACATCCGGCCATTCGAGCGGATGTAGCGGACTTCGCCGGCGGGTGAAAGAATACGAAACTGGGTGAGGTGGGTTTTCTCTTCGGTCGTCGCCTGTTGGAAAACACTTCGGGCCGCCGCGAGATCATCGGGATGGACGAATGTTCTCCAATCTCCAGGCGACAATATCTCGCGATCCGGTGGCACGTCGTAAATTTCCCGCATGCGCCGGTCCCAGATCAGTTGATCGCTTGCGGGGTCGTATTCCCATACGCCGATGCCGGAGCCCTCCACGGCAAGGTTCAGACGATGGGAGACCGCGGCAAGCTCTTCCTCGCGCTGCTGCAGGGTGACCAGATTGCGATGCCGTTGCCGCATGAGACGGGCGGCCCAGACCAGGGGCGCGATGATGCCGATCACGACGATTGCCGCATACATGCGAAATGTGCTGATCGATGGGGGCGTTTCGACCCAGCCGTCCTTGGGAATGGCCGCCAGATACCAGGTGTCATATCCAAGCTCGATGCTGGTGCGCACGGCATCCTTGGTAAAGACCGCGGGGTTGCCGACGAAAATATCATGTTCTGACGGTACCGGTCGGCGGGATATTGCGATGTCGAGGGGCTGGCGGCCAGAATTGAGGTTGCTGTCGCGATAGAGGCGGTCGGCATCGATGACGGCGGATACGACGCCCCAGAAATGTCCGTTGCCCATGGTGAAGACCGGATAACGGGCAAGCAGCCCATGGCCTCCCTGCACCAGTTTCACCGGCCCGGCAACCACGGTTTTGCGCCGCTTTATGGCTTCCGTGATCGATCCGGAGCGCTGTGGATTTGCATTGTAGTCCTGCCCGATCAGCTGCCTGTTTTCGTCGAAAGGATAGGCGTATTGGACCACAAGATCGGGAGCGGCAACGACGTTTCGCAATTGCGACGGAACAGAGAAAATGCGGTCGGCGAGCGCGGTGAATTGCGCCTGGGTGATGTCCGGATTGGCGGCGATCGCGGCGACCAGGCCCTGAATGAGGTTCACATTGCCATGGATCTGCGTTTCCAGCCGAGAGGAGACCTGCGCGAGGCGTTCGGAGGCGACAAGCCGTTGTTCGGCGAGGAAACGGTCGTGCTCTTCGCTATCCGCCTGAATGAAGCCGATGGTTACCGCGGCAATGACGGCAATGGCGGGAAGAAAATAGCTGAGGCCGAGGGCCTTGTGTTTGTCGGAATGAATCAAAGTAATCACGCAATATTCCAGCCGTATGATGACGGAATTTCGCGGGAAAACTTTAATATTGTGCTTTTTCAGGATGGTTTTCGCTGAAATGGAGCGGGTTTACTCGAAAATACAGTAAATATTGTCGATCCATGGCAGCTAGTCCGGGTGTTGTTCTATCTGTGCGCGCTACAGTTTATGGACTGGACGCATGCCGGGGTGCGGGCGCATAGTTTTTCTGTCGGAGGTGTGCCTATGCAAGACGAGGGGTACAACCAGTTCTGCCCGATCGCCAAGGCTTGCGAATTGATCGAGCCGCGATGGACCCTTCTGCTGCTTGCCGAGATGTGGTCCGGCTCCACCCATTTCAACGAGATCCGACGCGGCGTGCCCGGTATGTCGCCCACGCTGATGTCCAAGCGGCTGAAGCAGATGGAGGTAAACGGGCTGGTCAACCGTCTGCTCAATGAAAGTACCGGCGAGATCACCTATTTGACGACAAGGATCGCCGATGAGCTTGGTCCGATCGTTCGGGAACTTGGTCGCTGGGCGCATCGCAATATCGACGCCGATGTGACGCTGGAAAATCTGGATGCCCGGCTTTTGATGTGGAACATGCGCCGCAAGATCGATGCGGAGGCGCTGCCCAAGCGCCGGCGTAGCGTCATCGAGTTCAGCTATCCCGAACTGCCTCGCGATGAGCGCCACTATTGGCTGGTGAACAAGCCCGGCCAGCCGGTCGACCTTTGTCTGATCGATCCTGGCTACGATGTCGATCTTTACATCACGGCAGAGCTGAAAGCGATGACCGCGGCGTGGATGGGACTTTCAGGCCTCAGGGCCGAAATCGAACGAGGCAGGATTTCACTGGTCGGTGACAGGGATCTCGCCTCGCGGATCGATGCGTGGATGGTGCGCAGTTCGTTTGCCACCTGCTGAGCCGATCCATTTTGTGTATCGGGATCGGTTCATTTTCTACACTGGCACGACAGGCAGGCGCTGCTGCATTCTCCAGTCATTGCCCGTTTTGCCGGGCGTTTCGATATGGGAGGAAAGACAATGCAGACAGAAAAACTCAAACAGCCGCAAGCCGCTGCACCGGCGGGAGCCGATCTTGCCACCGTCAAGGCGCGCCAGCAGGGCGCATGGGCATCGGGCAATTATGCGGTGGTCGGTACGACGTTGCAGATCGTCGGCGAAAAGCTTTGCGAGGCGCTCGACCTCAGGGCGGGCGAAACGGTTCTGGACGTCGCTGCCGGCAACGGCAATGCGACGCTCGCAGCGGCCAGACGCTGGTGTCAGGTCACCTCTACCGATTATGTGCCGGCTCTGCTGGAACAGGGCAGGCGGCGGGCCGATGCGGAAGGCCTCAGCGTGAATTTCCAGACCGCAGATGCCGAGGCGCTGCCTTTCGCCGACAGTCACTTCGACGTTGTGCTTTCCACGTTTGGGGTGATGTTCACGCCGGATCAGGACAAGGCCGCCTCGGAACTGCTGAGAGTGTGCCGGCCGGGAGGGCGGATAGGTCTTGCCAACTGGACGCCGGACGGCTTCATCGGGCAATTGTTCAAGACGATCGGGCGTCATGTCCCGCCACCGGCTGGCGTTCGGCCACCTTCGCTCTGGGGGGCGTCTGAGCGGCTGGACGAACTGTTCGGTCACGCAGCCGGCATCTCCGCAAACAGGCAGGCGTTTGTCTTCCGCTATCGCTCGCCGGGCCATTGGGTGGAGGTATTCCGCACCTGGTACGGGCCCGTACACAAGGCATTCGCAGCGCTGCCGACGGAGAAACAGGCTGATCTGGAAAAGGATCTGCTCAGCCTGATCGACAGTTTCAACACGGCTGAAGACGGCACGATGGTGGTGCCAAGCGACTATCTCGAGGTCATCGTCGCAAAGCGTTGATGACCTTCGGGCCGGCGCCTGCGAGTGCGGGGCAGGTGTTGTAGCGCCGTGCGTCATTTATGGGCGCACGGCGTCGGCTCGATGCCTAATATGCGGAAGAGTGTTTCAATTCGATACGGAGGTGCTGCCAATTTAAGTCGGGCTTAACTCTAACGCCCGGTTCCTGAACAAAAGTGACTCATTATTGGAAAACGGTGTCATTCGAACTGTTAGGCTTGCAGCGGGAGGAACCTGAAGGAGAGCCACACAGACAGGAGCAGTTTCAATGACGAACTCCATTTCGAATGCGCTTGGCGTAGCACTTTATTATAGCGGAACCTCGACAGCATGGTTTTCCGCTACGGGTTCCGGCCCTATCCAATACGGTACCGCAGGCAACGACTCCATGTGGGGTGACAGTTCGGTCAACGTCACCATGACGGGCGGAACCGGCGACGACATCTACTATCTCTATGGCGAGAAAAACCGCGCCGAGGAGAAGGCCGGCGAGGGCGTCGATACGATCGATACCTGGATGAGCTACACGCTTCCGGAAAACTTTGAAAACCTCAGGGTGACCGGCGACAACCGCTATGCGTTCGGCAACTCGGCCGACAACATCATCACGGGCGGCTCCGCCCGGCAAACGATCGATGGTGGTGCAGGTGACGACGTGCTGATCGGTGGCGGTGGTGCCGACACGTTCATCATCTCAAAGGGGAACGGCACGGATCTCATCGCCGATTTCGGCGCGGACGACACGATACGGCTCGACGGTTATGGCGTCACGTCGTTCGATCAGTTGATCAGCCAGTCTTCCCAACAGGGCAACGATCTGTGGCTCGACCTCGGAAATGGCGAAAGCGTGGTGCTGGCCGGCAAGACGGCGGATGACCTGAGCGCAGACCAGTTCGAATTGAACCTCGACCGTTCCAGCCTGTCGCTGAGCTTCAACGAGGATTTCAATTCGCTTTCGCTCTTCGACGGTGAAGATGGCGTGTGGGAAGCAAAATACTGGTGGGCGCCGGAAAAGGGGGCCTCGCTGCATACCAATGGCGAGCAGCAATGGTACGTCAATCCTGAATACGGGCCGACGGCTTCCGCCAACCCGTTCTCGGTGACGGACGGTGTGCTGACGATTACCGCCAAGCCGACGCCGGATGCACTTTCCGGCGAAGTCGAGGGGTATGATTATACGTCAGGCATGCTGACAACCCATGCGTCCTTCGCGCAGACCTACGGTTATTTCGAAATCCGTGCAGATATGCCGGATGACCAGGGTGCCTGGCCCGCCTTCTGGCTGTTGCCGGAGGATGGTTCCTGGCCGCCGGAACTCGACGTCATCGAAATGCGCGGGCAGGATCCGAACACGCTGATCATGTCGGCGCATTCCAACGAGACGGGTGAGCAGACATCGGTCATCAATAATGTCGCCGTGACGGACACCGAGGGTTTCCACAATTACGGCCTGCTGTGGGACGAGGATCATATCACCTGGTATTTCGATGATGTGGCCGTCGCGCAGACAGATACGCCATCCGACATGCACGACCCGATGTACATGATCGTCAACCTTGCGGTCGGCGGCATGGCGGGAAAACCCGCGGACGGGCTTGTCGATGGTTCGGAAATGAATATCGACTATATCCGCGCCTATTCGCTCGACGATTTTGAGGCTTCGAATTCAGCCTCTGCCGCTCAATCCCATGAATGGCTTCTCTGATCGTTGATATGCCAAAACCTGCCGCCGGCGTAATGGCGGCAGGTTTGCCGGTCGATCCGACCGTACGGTTTCGGTTTGGGCGGGCTTGCAAGCTGCGCGGGATTTTGATCTCAAGTGATCATCAAGTTCGCCCCAAGCCTTTCGGTTGCCCATGCTCAAGGATTTTTCGCCCTCGGCCCTGACGATGGGGCTGCTGACAGCCTTTGTCGGTTTCGTCAGCTCCTTTGCCGTCATCATGCAGGGCCTTCAGGCGATGGGTGCTTCGCCCGACGAGATCGCTTCGGCGCTGCTGGCCGTCTGTGTCGCGCAAAGCGTGCTCACGGTATTCTTCTCGCTTCGACATCGCATGCCGATCATGATGGCGTGGTCGACGCCCGGCGGTGCGCTGCTGGTGGCAACCGGTGCGATCGAGGGCGGTTTTCCGGCAGCTGTCGGAGCGTTCGTTCTGTGTGGGGTGATGATCACGCTGTCGGGGCTGTTCCGGCCGCTCGGGCAGATGATCCGCAAGATCCCGGCACCGCTCGCCAATGCCATGCTGGCCGGAATTCTGCTCAGCCTCTGCCTGGCGCCCGTCAAGGCCGTCGCCTTCGATGCGGCGCTCGGTCTGCCGATCGTGCTGACATGGATGGTGGTGGTTTCCAGATGGCGGCTCTGGGCTGTGCCGGCGGCGCTCGGGGCCTTCATTCTCGTGCTGATCTTCGGTGTCGATCTGCCCGATGACGTATTCGGTCAGATCGGGGCGGCGATCCATCCGAACCTGATCTGGGTTGCGCCGCTCTTCACCTGGAATGGGTTCGTGTCGGTGGGCCTGCCGCTTTTCATCGTCACCATGGCCTCGCAGAACATTCCGGGCATCGCCATCCTGAAAGCACATCACTACGAGCCGCCGCCGGGGCCGCTGTTTGCTTCGACCGGCGTGTTTTCGACCATCGCCGCGGTTTTTGGCAGCGTGCCGGTCAATCTGGCGGCGATCACGGCGGCGATGTGCGCCAGCGAGGATGCCCATCCCGATCCGAAGCGGCGTTACTGGGCGGCTGTCGTCGGTGGGGCGGCCTATACCGTGCTCGGCTTGATTGCCGGTGGGATCATCGCTTTCGTCTCGATGGCGCCGCCGATTCTGCTTCAGGCCGTTGCGGGGCTTGGTCTGATCGGGGCGTTCTCGAATGCGGCCTTTGCTGCCTGGCGGGAGCCGGAGACGCGCGAGGCGGCTGCGATCACGTTTCTTGTCACCGCGTCCGGTGCGACCTTCGCCGGTATTTCCGGGGCTTTCTGGGGGCTTGTCGCTGGTGCTGTGATGATCGGCTTGTCGAAAGTGATGAAGCGGAATAATGTGACATAGGATCATTTTTTCGATTGAGGATTCCGGCATGGAATTCGAGTTCGATGCTCAAAAAAGCGCTTCGAACAAGGACAAGCACGGTATTGATTTCGTCGAGGCGCAGGCAATCTGGCTCGATGATCGACGAATGATGGCGCCTGTTCCTTTCGATGGTGAGACACGTTATATTCTCACAGGTGTGATCGGCGACAAGCATTGGACGGCTGTGTTCACCTTGCGGGAGCAGCGTGTGAGGATCATCTCGGTGCGGCGCGCGCGTGATGCTGAAAGGCATAGATATGAAAGCGATTACCGCTGATGAATTCGACAAGAAGTTCGATGATGGCGAAGACATCAGCGATTATGTCGATTGGTCGAGGGCTACCCGCCCGGGTCTTGAGCCCAAGCGTGTCGACATCGATTTTCCGGCCTGGGTCGTAGACCGCCTGGATCAGGAGGCGAAACGTTTGGGGGTCACACGGCAATCTCTCGTCAAACTCTGGATCGCCGAACGTCTCGACGCCGGCAACAGCAAATAATCGGCTTGTCATATTCAACCTGCGCCGATATACCCAAATTCATGACCATGACAGGCGCGATCATGTTTGACCGTTTTGCCGCCCGCAGCATCGCTGCCGGGGCGACGGTTTTCGCGCCTCTCTCGCTTCTTAGCCTCGACCTTACACTCGGTTGCCGGGTCCGTTGAGGAGCGCCCGGCGGCCGACAAAGCCCGCCGGCGTAAGAGCTCCTCGCATTAAATCCCTGACATGAAACCGGACCAGAAAAGGTCCAGCATCCGCAGTCGGATGACCGTGAACGGCATCGAGCAGACTGCTCCTGCGGATGGGCTAAGCGAAGGACGAAATACATGGACAACAAGATTTCCGCATCCGCTAAGGGCATGCAGTCGGCAGGTGTAAAATACCGCTCCTACCCGACGATCAACATTCCCGACCGCACGTGGCCGTCGAAGGTGATCGAAAAGGCGCCGATCTGGTGTTCGGTCGACCTGCGCGACGGCAACCAGTCGCTGGTCAACCCGATGGGCCACGACCGCAAGGCGCGCATGTTCAAGCTGCTCTTGGACATGGGCTTCAAGGAAATCGAGATCGGTTTCCCGTCCGCCTCGCAGACCGACTTCGATTTTGCCCGCTGGTGCGTTGAAGAAGGCGGGGTGCCGCAGGACGTGTCGCTGCAGGTGCTGGTGCAGTGCCGCCCGGAACTGATCACCCGCACGTTCGAATCGCTGGAAGGTGCGCACAAGCCAATCATCCATTTCTACAACTCGACGTCGGAACTGCAGCGCCGCGTGGTGTTCGCCAAGGATGTCGGCGGTATCAAGCAGATTGCCGTGGATGCGGCCAAGATGATCACCGACATGGCGGAGAAAGCCGGTGGCGGTTATCGTTTCGAATATTCTCCGGAGAGCTTTACCGGTACCGAGCTGGAAGTGGCCTTGGAAATCTGCAATGCGGTGATCGCCGAAGTGAAGCCGACGGCCGACAACAAGCTGATCCTCAACCTGCCGTCCACAGTCGAAATGGCAACGCCGAACATCTATGCCGACCAGATCGAGTGGATGTGCCGCAATATCGACAACCGCGAAAACGTCATCATCTCTGTTCATCCGCACAATGACCGTGGCACCGGCATTGCCGCGACCGAACTGGCGCTGATGGCGGGTGCCGACCGCGTCGAAGGCACTTTGTTCGGCAATGGCGAGCGTACCGGCAATGTCGACGTGGTGACATTGGCCTTGAACATGTTCACGCAAGGCATTGATCCGGAACTGGATTGCTCCGACATCGAGCGCATCAAGGACGTCTACGAATATTCCAACGAGATGGTCATTCCGGAACGCCACCCTTACGTCGGCGAACTGGTCTATACGGCTTTTTCCGGCTCGCACCAGGATGCCATCAACAAGGGCATGAAGGCGATCAAGGTTGCCAATCATCCGGTCTGGGAAGTGCCGTACCTGCCGATCGATCCGCAGGATGTCGGGCGCTCCTACGAAGCGATCATCCGCATCAATTCGCAGTCGGGCAAGGGCGGCATCGCCTATATCCTGCAACAGGATTACGGCTTGAACCTGCCGCGCAATCTGCAGGTGGAGTTCCGTGAGGATATCCAGCGGATCACTGATGAAGAAGGCAAAGAACTGTCCTCCAAGCGTATCCATGAGCGCTTCATCGAGCGTTATGTCGAGCAGCCGCAGGGCCGTCTGAAATTCGTCGATCACCAGACGTTTCCGGCGGGCATGGAGCACAAGGGCGTGCGTGTCGTCTCCGCCGAGATCACCGACAATGGTGTGGTGAAGACGATCGAGGGCAAGGGCACAGGTCCGATCGACGGGTTCATCAACGCGCTGTCGACCTATCTCGGCATCGACCTGTCGGTGAACGATTATTCCGAGCACTCGCTGCAGCATGGCTCCAACGCCTCGGCTATCGCTTATGTCGAGATGCAGCACCCGGGCGGCAAGCTGTTCGGTGCCGGTGTCAACACCAATATCGTGGCGGCCTCGCTGGAAGCGATCGTCTCGGCGGCAAACCGCGTTCTCGAGACGCGGAACTGATCGACGGGTTCCCGGCAGCACGACGGTCAACGTGGTGCTGCCGGTTTCGAACGCTTTGCCGAAAGAGCTTATGCGGCTTCGGGAGCGAGTTCCGACAAGAGAGACTGGACGAAGCCGGTCTGGGCATAGGGGAGGCCGCGATTGCGCGCGGCATTCACCAGCGCTTTCGTGGCTTCCATGTGCAGGCGATAGTGGCCAGGGTTCTGGTCGACGCCACCTTCTGCTTCGGGATCGGTTTCGAACACGAAAGTGCGGCACGCGGCTTCGCTGCGTGAGGTGAAGGCACGGCAGGTCAGCGGCCTGACGTTATAGACCGTGCATCGATTGGCATCGTCCAGCAGGGGACAGCGCACTCTCGCCCAAAGCGGGTTGCCGACCGATCCTATCGCCGCTGCCGCTGCGGACAATCTGCCGATCAATGCTTCTTGCTGTTCATTGTCAAAATTCGCGCGAATGTGCTCGGCGACAGCCGTCGACACCCCAGGTGGTATCGCGACGAATAGGTGGCAGCAGGCGGCGCAGCCATCGTGACAGCCAAGGCGCGGCTGGCCGGGAAAGCTCTCACGAATGGCCGATGCTGCGGCATCAACCATTGTCATTACGGCTCTGGCTCCATCGGCCATGGATGCGGCCTCCGACAGAACGTTGTCGAGTTCAGTCGCAAAGCCGGAGAAGACCTTCTCGTAACGACGGGCCGTCTCACGGGTCAATGCACCGACCTCGGCAATATCCGCGACTATGCGATCCTGCGCATCCCGAACGTTCATGCAATCACGCCTCTCAGATCAGGCCGGCGGCTTTGGCGGCGATTTCGTCGAGATCGGCGGCGGAAGACGGAGCGACGATCACGTAGGTTGCGAGCGGCGTGCTCCATGAGACAAGGCTGGTATCGAGACGTATGTCCTCGATCGGTTTGGTGGTTTCCGGTCGTGCTCTGGAGAAGGTCAGCGCCAGAATGTCGCCGTCACTGTCGCCGGATGTGCGGCGATAGAAAAGCATGCCTGTCGGGGTGTTTTCGGCGGTGACAAGACGCGCGCCGACAAAGGCAAGGCCGCTATCGGTCAGGTCGGGAATGCGGAAGCTGATGCCGGTTCCGGTGGTCAGCCATTCGAGGATGTCGGCCGGCTTGTCGGCGCCGATCTCTGCCAGACGGTTCTGCTGGCGGCTGTGGAGGCGATAGCTCGAAACGATATCGTCCAGCCAATCCCGCTGCTGAAAGCCCTGCGTCGTCAGCGTCTGCGGCGGTTGTGTCGGGTTCGGTCTGGCGCCGATCATGTAGCCCAGGCCACAGCCCACAAGAAGTGTGAGCGTGCATGCCGACAGAGCCTGCAGACCCGACGGGCGGAAGGCGCGGCTGCGACGCGCCGACCCGGGGAGACGCATCGCCTTGCGTGGCAATGGCGTATTCTTGATGCCCCGGACGAGATCGAGCGGTACGGGTTCCTTCAGCATGTCATCGAGAAGATGACGGCCGATCTGGCTGCCACGCTTCAGGTCGTCGTGCAGCGCGCGCGCCTGCGGATCGTTGACGAGCATGGCTTCGACATCCTGGCGCTCCGTATCGGAGACCTGGCTATCGACGAATGCAGAAAGGCGCCGTTCAAGCGCTGATGGCTCGCTGTTTGCCATGGTCATGCTCTCCTCTCCGCCAGGCCGGGCGGCTGGGAGGCGAGCGCCAGGCGCGCGGCGCAGAGACGCGATGAAAGCAGTTCGGGCGTGATGCCGAGGATCGACGCCGCTTCGGAGTAATCAAAACCCTCCACGTCGACGAGGAGCAATGTGCTTGCAAGTCCATGTGGAAGGCCGAGAAAGGCCTTGGGCGCAACCGCCGCGTTGCCATCGATCGCTTCGGCAGTTGGTTCGTGACGATTGCGTTTGCGACTGTCTTCGCTCACGCCGGTCCTGATCTGATTGAAGACCCAGCTTTCCAGCCGACCTTCGCCTTTCCAGTGATGGCTTTTCAGGATGACGCGCGCGCAGACGTCCTGCACCAGACCATCCGCCAAGGTCGCATCTCCAGTCAGCGTCAGCGCGAACCGGCGCAGACGCGGCAGCAATGCCACAAGATCGCGGCGGATATCGGTGGAAGCTGCTGACGGATTCATCAGTGGAATAGGGCCTTTTGCTTTCAATCGAATGAGGTCGTGAAAGCACTAACTATGAATCGAATGTGACGATTCTGCAACAAGCATCTACTAACCTTGCAGAACTCTTGCTGCTTCCTCCACCGAGAAATGTGGCGGAGGGCTGCCGTAGAAGATCCTTGTCTCGTCGAGATGGATGCTGTCTCCGGTCTCGGTCAGCCCATATCGGTTGCAGCTCAGGTTCCAGGCGCCGGGTTCTCCGGACAGGTCGAAGAGATTGTAGGCGGCACGCGGCTTGTGTCCGCCAGGCCCTTGCGAAGCCGAGGCTATGCCGACAACCGGCACGGGCTGGTCGTGGGTTTTAAGCCAGTAGACCGTGTTCAGATGGGTATGGCCATGCAGGATGAGCTCGGCCCCGCCGGTGGAAATCGCTGCTGCAAACCGCCGGATACCGATCATGCGCTTGTGCGAGGCGGCGGCCCCGTGGATCGGCGGGTGATGGATGAGGACGACGCGGAACAGGCCTTCCTCGCCGGCCTTCTTCAACAGGTTGACCGTCTCGCGGGCCTGTCTCGGACTGAAGAAGCCGGAGGCCGAGAAGGGAGGTGTCGCGTTCGATGTAGAGCATCCGATGATCGCTAGCGGTCCGCGCTGACGATAGGTCGGGAAAATATGGTCGTCCTTCGGCCACTCGCCGGGATCGTCGTCGCTTTTGATGAACGGGTACCAGGCCGCCACGGATTTATCGTGGGCTCCCGGTACATAGGCGTCGTGATTGCCGGGCACGACGGTGGTGTCTTCCGGATTTCCGATCGTATCCAGCCATTCCCGAGCCAGCCGGGTTTCGATCTTGGTCGCCAGATTGACCAGATCGCCGGTGATGAATAGTTGATCGGGATGGCGGGTCTTGAGGTCGCTCAGCAGAAGATCAAGTGTATTGACGAACAGATGCTTGCGCCGGTTGCGGTGCCAATTAATAAAACCGGTGATACGCTTCGACATGAGTTCGCGAATCGAAAGCTTCGGCAGCGGTCCCAGGTGGATGTCGGAAATATGGGCGAATTTGAACATGGCCCAGACATAACGCACGAAATGGAAATTCGTTATGAAATTTACGCGAGCGGAGCGGAGAGCTGATGAATGCTTCCGGCATAGCTGAAATCGGCACATGGCGAACGCGTGTGGTGGTGTGGTTGCTGCACCGTTTCTTTCTTCTCTCCCGCGGGATGACGATGGGCGTGCGGGCCGCCTGTTTCAACACGGAAGGCCAGGTCTTTCTGGTGCGCCACACCTATGTTCCCGGCTGGTATATGCCCGGTGGCGGCATGGAGCATGGCGAAACGGCGCTTGAGGCGCTGGCCAAGGAATTGCGCGAAGAGGGCAATCTCGTGATGACGGAAAAGCCCGAACTCGTGCATGTCTATTACAATCGCAAGACCAGCAAGCGTGACCATGTGCTGTTTTATCGTGTCGGCGTCGAGCAGACCGCTCTGCGGCTGCCTGATCGCGAGATTGCCGAGAGCGGGTTCTTTTCTCTCGACGCGCTGCCCGACGAGATCACCGATGCAACGCTGCGTCGCCTGCGGGAGCTGAGCGGCGCAGAGACGCGGTCGGATTACTGGTAACTATTCGCCGAGCCCCTGTCGCCCATGCGCCGCGCCAAGGTCGAGTGCCGGTCCGACGGGCACGATGCCGGTCGGGTTGATCGTCTTGTGACTACCGTAATAGTGGTTCTTGATGTGCAGGAGATTGCAGGTCTCGGCCACGCCCGGCTGCTGGTAGAGATCCCGCAGATAGCCGGAGAGGTTCGGATAATCGGCGATGCGACGGATGTTGCACTTGAAGTGACCGACATAGACGGGATCGAAGCGCAAAAGCGTGGTGAACAGCCGCCAGTCGGCTTCCGTCAGGCTGTTGCCGAAGAGATAGCGGCTTGTTTCAAGGCGCTGGTCCAGCATGTCGAGCGTTTCGAAAAGAGCGACGACGGCTTCCTCGTAGGCTTCCTGGGTCGTCGCGAAGCCCGCCTTGTAGACGCCGTTGTTGACCCGGTCATAGATGATCGCATTGAGGGCATCGATCTCCTCGCGCAGTTCGGCGGGATAAAGATCGAGGTCGGAACCGGTCAGCCCGTCGAACGCGCTGTTCATCATGCGGATGATTTCGGCGCTTTCATTCGAGACGATCGTGTTTTGATGTTTGTCCCACAGGACCGGCACCGTCACGCGGCCGGAATAGTTCGGGTCGGCCTTGAGGTAGACCTGGTAGAGGTAATCCGAGCCGAAAAGCTCGTCGCCGGTTGCGCCGTCACGCGTTTTGAATTCCCAGCCGTTTTCCAGCATCAGGTAATCGACGACTGAAACGGAGATGAGGTCTTCAAGCTTCTTGAGCTTGCGGAAGATCAGCGTTCGATGCGCCCAGGGGCATGCATAGGAAACGTAAAGATGGTAACGCCCGGCTTCGGCCTTGAAGCCCTCCTTGCCGGATGGGCCGGCGGAACCATCGGCGGTCACCCAGTTGCGGAACTGCGATTGCGACCGTTCGAAGCGTCCCTTGGTCGCTTTCGTGTCGTACCAGACGTCCTGCCACTTTCCGTCGACGAGCCTGCCCATGTTGCTCTCCTTTTGCTGTTTCCGGATAGATACGGCAGGGGCTTGAGATTGCGAGCCGCAATTTTTCGAACAGTGTGTTTTTGCATTGGACGGGTGAAAAAAATCCTGCTAGTTGGCTTTTCACATTTTCGTGGGATTACTGTTTTACATGACCGAAGCACGGGCACTGCGACGACGCTGAAGATCGACCACGACGCCATAAAAGGCGTCATCGACTTCGCATGTCCTGTCCGCTCTTTTACTACGGCTTCGGTAACCCATGTCCTCCACCGCCTCCCTGCATCTTGTCGCGTCCAAGTCACTCGCAAAGCATGAACTCGTCTATCTCACCGAGGACGCGTCACACGATGCGGCGATCGAACTGATCAACGAGGAAGCTTTCGGCCCCGGCCGCCATGTGCGGGCAGCGGCGCGGATCCGCGAGCAGGGGCCGCATGACCTTTCGCTTTCCTTCATTTGCGCCGATGATGGCGAGACGATCGCTTCAGTCCGGATGACGCCGGTTCTTGCCGGAACGGTCAAAGGGCATATGCTCGGGCCGCTTGCGGTGCGCCCGACGCACAAAAACCTGGGTATCGGCCGTGAACTGGTGCGGATCGCTATCGAGGCCGCCAGGCGCAAGGGCTCGGAAGGAGTGATCCTCATCGGAGATCCGCCATACTACATGCCGCTCGGCTTCGAGAAGGTCGCTTATGATGCGCTGGCGTTTCCCGGCCCGGTCGATCCGGCGCGGGTGCTTGTCGTTCCGCTTGGCGATGATGTGCATCAGCGGCTGAAAGGCGACATCTGCTGGCGTAAATAACTTAAATCAACTATGCCTCGAATTATGCCGGCAAAAGGGGAGCCGGTTGCATCATAAAGAAGGCATTGGGATGAGACCTATTACGGTGGACGAGGCGCTCGACCGCGCCGGAGCCGGACGATATCAGCGCAGACTTATCGGAGTGTTCGGACTGGTCTGGGCGGCCGATGCAATGCAGGTGCTGGCCGTCGGCTTTACTGCGGCATCCATAGCCGCCAGCTTCGGGCTGACCATTCCCGAAGCATTGCAGACAGGCACCGTCTTCTTTCTCGGCATGTTTCTAGGTGCGATGGGATTTGGCCGGCTGGCCGACAAGATAGGCCGGCGCTCGGTCCTGATCATCACCGTTTCCTGTGATGCCCTGTTCGGCCTGCTGTCGGTCTTTGCGCCCGATTTTGCCATTCTCCTGGTCCTGAGGTTTCTGACGGGGATCGCTGTCGGCGGAACGCTTCCGGTCGACTATGCGATGATGTCGGAATTCCTGCCGGCGAAAAACCGAGGACGCTGGCTCGTCGCTCTGGAAGGCTTCTGGGCGATCGGTACGCTGATCGTCGCACTTACCGCCTGGGCTGCAAGTGTCATGGGCATGGCAGATGCGTGGCGTCTCATCTTCGCCGTGACCGCGCTCCCGGCGTTGGTGGGTATCGGGATGCGGGTGCTGATCCCGGAATCGCCGATCTATCTTCTGCGCACCGGGCGAAGAGAAGAGGCGCGAGAGGTGATGAGCCGGATGCTGACGGTCAATAATGGCCGGGGGCTCGCGGATGATGAAGAGCTTGCGGTGCCGCCATCCTTGCCACGGGAAGGCATTTTTTCGCCGGCGCTGCGCCGCACCAGTGCGATCATCCTCGCCATCTGGTTCCTCGTCTCTGTTTCCTATTACGGCATCTTCACCTGGATGCCGGCGAAGCTTGCGAGCGAAGGGTTCGGTTTCGTGCGTGGTTACGGCTTTCTGGTTCTGGTGGCGCTGGCGCAAATTCCGGGCTACGCGCTGGCCGCCTATGGGGTGGAACGGTGGGGGCGCAAGCCGACGCTTACCGGCTTCTGCGTTCTCTCTGCAGCCGGATGCCTGCTTTTCGTTCTTGCATCCGGTCCTGTGGTGATCGGTTCCTCGCTGCTCATCATGAGCTTTGCATTGCTGGGAACCTGGGGAGCGCTCTACGCTTATACGCCGGAGCTTTTCCCGACCCGCTCGCGCGCTACGGGCATGGGTGCGGCCGGCGCCATGGCGCGGCTCGGTGGGCTGCTTGCCCCTTCGGCGATGGTCTATGTCGTCAGCCACGGGTTCGGCCTGACGGTCGGCATTTTCGCCGCTCTGCTGGCGATCGCTGCCGTGGCGGCAACGATGATCCGGGTCGAAACTCGGGAAGTCTCGCTTTCGTGAGATTTCAGGCACCGCGCGGTTCGCGGTGCCTGAAGATGCTCAGTAATTCGCGCTGTAGAGCAACGGCACCCAATCATAATTGGTTTCGTCGCGGCGGACATGGCCTATGCCGGGGAAAGCGTGGTGGGCGCCGGCAACCAGATATGCTTGGTCGGCTGCTTCGGCAAAGGCAATCGCGCGGGTGGCTGCGGCCTGTTTCTGGTCGACGTCGAACTCGACGGTGATTTCAGGCCGGTCGTATTGCAACACGTCGCCATGGGCGATGTCGCCCCAGAATACGATCTTTTCGCCCTTGCTTTCCACCACAATGGCGCTGTGGCCGGGCGTGTGGCCCGGACGCAGGACGGATGCAAAGCCGGGGATCGGTGCCGCGTTGTCGCCGAAGGTCTTGAACCTGCCCGCCGCGATATAGGGACCGACGGCTGCCTCCGCCTGAACGATCTGCGGCCCCAGACCTGCATCGGCCTTCGCCTTGTCGTCCGCCTTCAGCCAGAATTTCTCCTCGCGTTCGTTGACATGCAGAACGGCATTTTCGAACACGCGCTTGCCGTTCCTCGACAGGCCGCCGGAATGGTCGGCATGAATATGGGTGAGGATCACGTCGTCGATCTCGCCAGCCTTGTAGCCGGCAGCCTCGATATTGGTGACGAGCTTGCCGAGTGACGGCCCCATCAGGTCGCCGGTGCCCGCGTCAATCAGAACCAGCCGGTCGTCGGTATTGACGAGGAAGGCATTGACCGAGGTTTCGGTCGGGTTCTTCTGGAAATAACCGGCGAGGTAGGTTTCTGCATCCTTCTCCTCGATGCCTTCATAGATCCTGGCCATGGGCAGGGCCACGGTGCCGTCGGAAAGCGCGGTGATCTCGTAATCGCCGAGTTTCAGGCGGTAATAACCGGCGGCCTGCCTGCCGATGATCGGGGCTTTGGCGAGAACGGCGGAGGGCAGGGCGGCAATGGCGCCGACGGCCAGCGTGATGCCGGCAGATGCTTTGAGGAGAGAGCGGCGGGTCTGCATGAGAAGGCTCCAGGTCGATTGAGAAGGTTGTTTAGGCGGTGGTCTTGAACTGACCTGGAGAGGACGTATGTATCGGCGCATCAGCAAACAAATCGATGCGGCTCATGACAACTATCGATCATTTCAATCTGCGTTCCTTCGACCTCAACCTTCTCGTCGCCTTCGACGCGTTGATGTCTGAAGGTAGCGTCACCAAGGCGGCGAGAAGGCTGAAGATCCAGCAGCCGGCGATGAGCCATTCGCTTTCGACGCTGCGGGTGCTGCTGCAGGACGAATTGTTCATTCGTGTTGGGCAGGTGATGCAGCCGACGTCGCGGGCGCGCAGCCTTGCAATACCTGTGCGTCAGGCTTTGAAGCAGGCGCAACTGGCGTTGACCGGCGGGGAAGCGTTCGATCCGACGACCGAAGAGCGGACCTTCCGTATCGCCATGTCGCCCGAGGTTGAGCTTCTCCTGATCCCCGATCTGACGGCGCGCTTGCGGCGGCTTGCGCCCGGCATCAGGCTTCTGGCGCGGGTGTTTCCCTATGATGCGATGGAGCCGTCTCTCGAGGATGGCAGTATCGATCTTGCTGTCGGCTGCACCTATACGCAGACCAGCCGGCGCTCGTTCGAGACGCTCTACAAGACCGAGTTCGCCTGCTGCTTTAATCCGGGTCTGCTGACCATGAGCAATCCGGTCGAACTCGCTGCCTATCTTGCCGCGGACCATGCGACGATTTCCCAGAACGAGACCCTGCAGGGCTGTATCAAGGATGCGCTGGAAATGGCGGGAGTCGATCTGAGTGTCGTCACCGCGGCGCCGGGCTACATGTCCGTTCTCTCCGCGGCTCAGGGCAGCCCGTTGATTGCAACGGTGCCGAGCCGGATTGCCGACCGTTATGCACCCCTGCTCGGGCTTGAAGTCAGTCCGCTGCCGGTGTCGCTTACCTTCCCGCCGGTCAACATGGTCTGGGCAAATCATGCGGATGGCGACCCTGCCAATAGCTGGTTGCGGCAGCAGATCCGGGACAGCTTTGCCTGCACCGGTGTTTTCGGCGAGAAGAAGGTCTGCGCCGAGCCGGTGGCGGAACGGGAGCTGGAAAGGCTTTAATCTTCAAAGCGCTTTGCGAGCCATGTTACGATATGCCCGCCGGACAGAGCGTCCAGCTTGCCGATCTCGCCATAACCAAGCTTCTGGTAGAGGCTGAGGGCGAGCGGGTTCATCGTGTCGATATAGGCGCCGATGCAGCCGCGCCTGCGTGCTTCGTCCTCGGCCATGGCCAACATACGCCCCGCCAGTCCCTGGCCGCGCAGGTTTTCGGGGATGTAGAGCATCGAGATGTAAAGCCAGCCGCGGCCGGTATAGCCGACCAGACCGCCGCTGACAGTGCCTTCATCATCGTAGAGCGGGATCGTCAGCTCGCGGCGATCACTCTCGCCAAAGGTGGCGATATTGAATGCCCGCAGCTTTTGCAGGATGAGTGCTTCCTCCTGCGGCGCGATGCCCTCGGTCACCTTCAGTTCCATGCCGATCTGCTCCTCCCAAAGAGAAGCGCATCGGTAAACTAAAGGGCCTTTTTAAGGAAGCTGCGGGTGCGGTCTTTGACGAAAGCCGGCAGTTCGCCGAAAATTTCGTAACCCTGGTTCTGGTACGTCTTGAGGGCCTGCGGGTTGAAGGTGTCGATCCAGGCGCCGTGACAGCCACGGCGGCGAGCCTCTGCTTCCGCCTGATCGAGAAGTCTTGCCGCCAGGCCCTGACCGCGAAGACGCGCCGGGATGAACAGGAGCTGGGTGAAAAGCCAGCCCCAGGATGTGTAACCCGACAGGCCGCCGATGACCTTATTTTCCTGGTCACGGATCAGGATCGCAAGCGGCATGCGATCGGGCGGGCCGACCTCGGCTTCGTTGTACTCGGTCAGCGGCTTCAGGATCGCATCAAGATCCTGCGAGGAAGGCGCTGGCGTAAGCTCCGTCTTGAACTCCATCAGCGCCCCTCACGCCACCACATGGCGGCCACGGCGAAGAGCAGAGCGGAGAGACCGGCAAAACCGGCAAACAAAGGCAGGCTGTTGACGCCGCGCAGCACGGATTCGTCGGTCATGCGAATGCTCATCCGGTTCGGATTGCTGACGCGGACTTCACCGCGCACCGGCAGGATGTCGGGGATGGTAATGTCTTCACCCGAAGCAACGCGGGTGACCAGGCCATGGGTCGCGTCGGCATAGGGCTGCAAAGTCTCTTGCGTCGAGATCATCGCCTTGAATTCGGGTGCGTCGACGGCGCCGACATGGACGAGCGTGGAGAATTCGCCGTTCGAGACCTGGAAAAGGCCGACTTCATCCATGCGGCGTTCGAGGCGATACTGACCGGGTTCGGCCTGCGTCATCGGGATCGTCTCGGTTCGACCGGACGGGAAACGGACGGTCGCCGGACCGGGATCCTCGCCGATCGTCTGGCGCGTCGCTTCCAGCGTGCGGCCGGAGGAGCGGGCGGTCAGCGCTTCTTCTTCAAGTTCCGGTTCCTTCATCAGCCAGTGGGCGATACGGCGATAGAGCGCCACATGCGGGCCGCCGCCTTCGAAGCCGCGTGCCCAGAGCCAGCCCTGATCGGAGAGCAGCATGGCGACACGGCCCTGGCCCTGGCGGTTCAGCACGAGCAGCGGACGGTTGCCGTCACCTTCCATCACCGTCTGGCCGCGCGGCTGATCGACATCGATGGTGCGGAACCAGCGGCCCCAGGCCGGCGGCGTCTGGCCGGACGGATCAAGGCCGCGGGTGACCGGGTGTTTCTGCCCGACTTCGGACAGATGCGGATAAAAGGCGGCACTGTGAACATCGCCGGTCGGGGAGGCGGGAAGGACCTGTTCCAGCGGGGTCAGCGCGATCGAATCCTCGCCCGCATGTTCGGGACCTGCCGCAATCAGCAGCGCGCCGCCATTCTGAACATATTGCGAAATGTAATCGTAATAGAGGATCGGCAGCACGCCACGGTGCTTGTAGCGGTCGAAGATGATCAGGTCGAAATCCTTGATCTTCTCGACGAACAGTTCGCGGGTCGGGAAGGCGATCAGCGACAGCTCGTTGATCGGCGTACCATCCTGCTTTTCCGGCGGGCGCAGGATGGTGAAATGGACGAGATCGACCGAGGCGTCGGACTTCAACAGATTGCGCCAGGCACGCTCGCCGGCATGCGGTTCGCCGGAGACGAGCAGGACGCGCAGGTTCTGGCGAATGCCGTCGATGACGTGGACGGCGCGGTTATTGGCGGTCGTCACTTCGCCGGGCAGTTCGTCGACGGAAAACTCCATGACGTTGTTGCCGGCGCGCGGCACGGTGAAGGGGAAGGGCGTGTTGGCGCCGGGGGAGGCGCGGAAGGTGGCGATCTGCTCGCCATTCATGCGCACGGTCACCTGGGCCGACGTATTGGTGGCGCGACCGTCATCTACCACGCGCAGGGTGAGTTCCTGCTCCTCGTTGACGATGCCGAAGCGCGGTGCGCGAACGACTTCAACGCGGCGGTCGAACTCGTCAGGTTGTCCGGTGATCAGGCCGTGGACGGGGGCGTTGAAACCGAGCTCCTGATTGGTGCCGGGCAGGTCGTGGATCTGGCCGTCGGTGACGAAGATTGCAGCGCCGAGGCGGGCTGGGGGGACGTCCGAGACGGCTGAGCGAAGAGCGGTATAGAGCCGGGTCGAGGGCGTATCGCTATCGGGATCATCAGCGACTTCGACGATCCGGGTTTCCATATTCGGATACCGGGAAAAGCGGTCGCGAAGCTCTGCAAGCGCCTCGTCCGTCTGTTGCTTGCGTTCTTCGGTCTGCTGGCTCTGGGAGCGATCGACGACGATCGGCACGATGGTGGAGAGCTGTTCGCGATCTTCCTGCAGCAGGGTCGGGTTGGCGAGTGCCAAAAGAAGAAAAGCGAGCGCCAGCGTGCGCAGGCTGGCACCGCGGACGCGACGCCAGAAGGCAAGCACGCAGAGGATCAGCGCAAGCACGCCGAGACCGATCAGGACAGGCCATGGGAAGAAGGGCGAGAATTCGAGGGTCATCGATGCTCTTTCCTACTGGCCAAGCCGTTCGAGAAGGGCAGGGACATGAACCTGATCGGCCTTGTAGTTGCCGGTCAGCATGTACATCATGATATTGACGCCGGCACGGTAGGCATATTCGCGCTGCATGTCATCCGGGGGGACGGTCGGAAGGACCGGTGCGCCCTGCTGGTCGACCGCCCAGGCGCCGGCCAGATCGTTGCCGGTAATCATGATCGGCGAGACACCGTCACCGCCCGAGGAAACCTGGTTGGCGTTGCGGGCATCCTGACGCGCCTCGACCCAGAGCGCACTGCCGGAATAGCGGCCGGGGAAATTTGTCAGCAGATAGAAGGACCGGGCCAGGACATGGTTTTCCGGCACCGGTTCGAGCGGCGGAATATCGATATTGGCAAGGATCTGCTGCAACCGTTCGCCATTCGGAGAACTGCCACCGCCATCAAGCGAGGAATACTGGTCACGGGTATCGAACAATACGGTACCGCCATTGCGCATATAGGCATCGATGCGGGAGATCGCAGCCTGCGAGGGCATCGGCGCATTGGCCGAGATGGGCCAGTAGATGATCGGGTAGAAGGACAGTTCGTCCTTGGTGATGTCGAGACCGACAGGGGCGCCGGGCTCCAGCGTCGTACGGTAGGTGAGAAACTCCGTCAAACCTGCGAGACCCTGTTCGGAAATACGGTCGACATCGGCCTCGCCGGTCACGACATAGGCGAGGTGGGTGGTGTCGAGATGTTCCAAAATCTGCTCGTCGCCGGCCTTGGCGCTGCTGCCCTCCAGCATTTCCTGGGCAAAGAGCGGGTGAGGCTGAAACGCGAAGAGGCCGAATGCGATTGCGGCAATTACTGCGGCTGCCGCGCCGGAACGGCGGCGCGCGCCTTTCGGCAAGCGGGAGAAGGCACCGTTCATGAAGAGGACGATCAGGCTGTCGAGGATAAGCATGGCGAAAGCGGCTGCAAACAATGCAGGGCGCAGCGATACGGCTTCTCCGCCCGCAAGGCCCTCACGCGTGAGCGGGCGGCCGATCGGGGCCGGATCGAATGCGGCGAGCTCCGAACCCGGCGGCAGAAGGTTGACCGCGGAAAAACCGTCCTCGGTGCCATAGAGACCAGGCGGATGGTCGAAGGTGGCGGACGGGGTTTCTCCGGCGCGGATGACTATGGGGCGGACGCCGCTGGTTTCGGTCGACAGCAACCCGTCGGCGGTCAGGAGGCGATAGGCTGGAAGTGTGGCGGCTGCGCCTTCCGAACCTGCAGACGCGGTGGCCGCTCCGCCGGCGCGGGCGAGCTGGACGACACGGCGCAGCATTTCGACGAAATTGCCCGATAGCGGCAGGTTCGACCATGTCGCTTCGGCGCTGGTGTGGAAGAGGACGAGACGACCGGCATCCATCTCGCTCGTGGTGACGATCGGCGTTCCGTCCGCAAGGCTTGCCCAGGTGCGCTCAGCAAGATCCGGTGTCGGCTCGGCGAGAACCTGGCGGGTGACGGTGATGTCGGCTGCGCGCGGCATGCCGGCAAATGGGCCGGTCTTGGGGAAATCGGCAAGTGACTGCGGTTCGGACCAGGACATGGCACCGCCGAGCGCGCGTTCACCCTGCCGCAGCCTGACCGGCACGAGCGGGTCGTCAGCGGGGGCAGCCGCGAGGCGTGGGCCGGCAAAGCGGATCAACATGCCGCCGCGGGCGATCCAGCGTTCCAGTGGCTCATAGGTTTCGGCGGGAAGGCGGCCGACATCGGCCATGATGATGGCGGATGGATTGTTTTCAAGAATTTGCGGGATCGACACCGCAAGGTCGGCCGTATTCGGCTGAATGATATCGGCATAGGGCGAAAGCGCCCGGCTGATATAATAGAGCGGTTGCAGCAGCGGCTGGAAATCGCTGCCGCTTTCGCCGGAAATCAGCGCGATGCGACGGCGCTTGAAACCATCGTCGAGAAGATGGGTCGCGCCTGCGGTGGCGACGCCTTCGATGCTCAGGCGGGCGAAATCGTTGCGCAGTTCGAAGGGGGCTGAAATTTCGGCGATCGCCGTGCCGGAGCCTGCCGCGAAATCGACGGTGCCGGAGGCGAGCGAGCGGCCCTGCTGGTCAAGCGCATTGACATTTATCTGCTGCGGAGCGGCAGTGTCGAGGCGGGTCGCGGTGACGGCCATTGTTTCCGAATTGTTGGTGGCGCCGGTGAGCGCTAGGGCGCCGCGACCATCGCCCTGATAAAGGCGGAGATCGCTCGGGGCAAAGGCGGAAAGCGCCGTCATCGCTTCTTCGTCGCCGGGGGCGGCGATGCCATCGGAAATGAGTGCCACCGTGCCAAGCGGATTGCCGTCGAGCGCTTCCTGCAGTGAGCGGATGGCGCGCAGGCGATCGGGAACAAGCGGTTTCGGCTCGGCTGCCGCGAGCTTGTCGCGCGCCGCGGAAGCCGTGCCGGCGGCAGGTTCGTTGCCTGTATCGGCGGTGAAAGTCAGGGATACGGGGACGTCGGCGCTTTCGGCCTCGTCGATCAACATATTGGCTGTTTCGACGCGGCGTTCCCAATCGACGGCGCTCGACCAGCCGTTGTCGATCACGAGCGCCAGCGGGCCGCCGGAGCCGAGCGAGCTGGCGCGTGGGTTCAGAACCGGGTCGGCAATAGCGAGAATGACGGCGGCTGCGAGCAACATGCGCAGCAATGTCAGCCACCACGGGCTCTGGGCCGGGGTTTCCTCTCGTTTCAGCACCGTGGCGAGAATGCGAAGCGGCGGAAATACCTCTGCTTTGGGGCGCGGCGGGGTGAGCCTGAGCAGCCACCAGATGACCGGCAGCGACAGAAGGCCGAAGAGGATCAGCGGATTGGCGAAGGCGAGCGCGTTCATATGCGGCCTCCCGGAAATGCCGCGGGCAGGCCGGACAACTGGCTGTGAACGGCGACCAGCGCCTCCGATGCCAGGTGATCGGTGCGATGGAAGGTGAAGCTCCAGCCCAGTCGTCGCAGGCCTTCGCCGAGCGCCTCACGGCGGGCGAGATAGGCGCGCTGGTAATCGTCGCGGATCATTTCGGCACGGCCGGAGGTCAGCTTTTCACCGGTCTCGGGATCGGTGAACTCGGTGCGGCCGGTATAGGGGAAAGTCTCTTCGGCGGGATCGGCGACCTCGATGACATGGCCGCGCAGGCCACGTTTTCCGAGCGGCGATATGCGGGACATGACGCTATCGGCATCATCGAGAAAATCGCCGATCAGGACGATGTCGCTCTGGCCGCGGATCATCCTGGTTTCGGGCAGACCGGTCGTCAGCGGCGCATGCATGATGGCGGTCGCCAGCCGTTCGGCGGCGTTGCGGGCCGAAACCGGCTCCATGATGCCGGGACATCCGATGCGTTCGCCGGAGCGGGCAAGAATTTCGGCGAGCGCCAATATCAGAACCAGCGCGCGGCTTTCCTTGGAGACCATGGCGAAGGTCGACTTGTACATCATCGACGGCGACATGTCGGCCCAGAGCCAGATCGTGTGGGCGGCCTCCCATTCACGGTCGCGAACATAGGTATGGTCGTCGCGGGCTGAGCGGCGCCAATCGATGCGCGACAGGCTTTCGCCTTCCGAATAGGGGCGGAACTGCCAGAAATTTTCACCCATGCCGCGCTTGCGCCGGCCATGCCAGCCGGCAATCACGGTATTGGCGATGCGTTTTGCTTCCACCATGCAATCAGGAACCAGCGCGGCACGTGCCTGGGCGCGGGAGAGGACTTCGCTGCTGGGTGTCTGCTCGACGATCTGGCCGATTGATGCCACGCATTGTCCTTTCGAGAGGCGGGTATTTGCTCTTTGGCGATCAGCCGCGAGCCTGCTTTACCAATCCGGCGATCACGTCGCGCACCGACATGCCTTCTGCACGGGCGGCGAAATTCAGTGCCATGCGATGCTCGAGAACCGGTTCTGCCAAGGCATAGACGTCATCGAGCGAGGGAGCGAGCCGGCCTTCGTAGAGCGCGCGGGCGCGGGCGGTCAGCATCAGCGACTGGCCGGCGCGGGGACCGGGACCCCAGGCGACGTGCCGATCGGTATCGGCATTGCCATTGCCGGGACGGGCCGAGCGGACCAGCGAGAGGATCGCGTCGACCACCTTGTCCGACACCGGCATCTGGCGGATCAGCATCTGGATTTCCTGCAGGCGGTTGCTGTCGATGACGCCGCGCGGCTTGGCCTCTGCAAGACCGGTGGTGCCGAGCAGGATCTGGCGTTCCGCATCGAGATCCGGATAAAGCACGTCGACCTGCAGCAGGAAGCGGTCGAGCTGGGCTTCGGGCAGCGGATAGGTGCCTTCCTGTTCCAGCGGGTTCTGGGTGGCGAGAACATGGAAAGGGGCGGGCAGGTCGTAACGCTGGCCGGCAACGGTGATATGATATTCCTGCATGGACTGCAGCAGCGCCGACTGGGTGCGCGGCGAGGCGCGGTTGATTTCGTCGGCCATCAGCAGCTGGGCAAAGATCGGTCCCTTGACGAAGCGGAAGGAGCGGCGGCCGTTCTCGTCGGTATCCATGACTTCCGAGCCGAGAATATCCGATGGCATCAGGTCGGGGGTGAACTGGATGCGGTTGGAATCAAGGCCGAGAACGGTGCCGAGCGTGGTGACGAGCTTGGTCTTGGCGAGGCCCGGAACACCGACGAGCAGAGCATGGCCCCCGGAAAGGACAGCAAGCAGCGTGTTTTCCACCACCCGTTCCTGGCCGAAGATGACCTTCGCGACTTCCTCGCGGACGGCGGCGATATCGGCCAGCGCCTTTTCGGCAGCGGCAACGATCGCCTTCTCGTCAAGAACGGCCTCGGTTGGATTCATCGCGCCCATGTCGTTCTCCATAATCAAGGTCGGTATTCACACGCTAAATGGCTGGACTGCCCTCAGCACGAGTCGTCGTTCCGCAGCAAGTACATTAGCCTCAGAAGTTATTACCCGAAATAAGGCTGACAAGCTCGTTTCGAATGACTATCTCGTGAGGAACAATCGAGACGGTCAACGATTAATTTCGAACCGGGACTGAATGATGGCAGCAGAAACGATAAAATCGGCGCCCGACGCCGCCGGCCTTGCAGCCCTTATCTCGCGCGCCGCCGAGCAGTCGGGCGACGGAAAGCGCGGGCTGCCGCCGGTGGAGAAGTGGAATCCGCCTTTTTGC
Source organism: Hyphomicrobiales bacterium (assembly GCA_900469445.1). GTDB lineage: Bacteria > Pseudomonadota > Alphaproteobacteria > Rhizobiales > Rhizobiaceae > Neorhizobium. Next base: position 208,948 of record UBXM01000001.1, on the reverse strand, counting down.
GGCGATCTCGACATGGAAATCCGTGCCGACGGCACGTGGTTCTACATGGGCACGCCGATCGGCCGTGCGCCTCTCGTGCGGTTGTTTTCCACAGTCTTGCGCAAGGATGAGGATGGCAGAACCTATCTGGTGACGCCTGTGGAAAAGGTCGGCATCCGGGTTGCCGATGCGCCTTTCCTGGCCGTGGAGATGCAGGCATGTGAAACTGACGGACGTCTTTTGCTCACCTTCCGCACAAATGTCGGTGACGTGGTGACGGCCAACGCGTCTCATCCGCTGCGCTTCGAGACAGTGGGCGATGACCGGCAGCTCAAGCCCTATCTTCTCGTTCGCGGTCGGCTGGAGGCACTGGTTTCGCGTGCGGTCATGTATGATCTCGTGGCGTTGGGCGCGGTCATCGATGTCGATGGTGTCGAGATGTTTGCGATTCGCTCGGGTGGCGAAGTCTTCCCGATCATGCCTGCCGCCGAACTGGAGCGGCTGGCGACATGAGCGATCTCATTCTCAAGGATAGCGCGCCGTTTTCGGCCGACGGGTTTCGCCAGCGCGCGCTGCACCAGAGCGGCCGACCGCTCGACACGGCCTGGGGTGATCATGGTGACCACCTTCTCAATCCGCAATTCGTTGAGGCGGCGCGGGATCTCAAGCTTCGTGACGCGGCAGTGCTGATCCCGGTTGTCGATGATGGCGACGAGGCGAAGATCATTCTGACGCAAAGGACGGCGAGCCTGCGGAAACATTCCGGCCAGATCGCCTTTCCTGGCGGTGCGGTCGATCCTGAAGACGGATCGCCGGAACAGGCCGCCCTGCGTGAGGCGCGCGAGGAAATCGGGCTCGATCCACGGTTCGTCGAGCCGCTGGCGCGGTTGCCGAACTATTATGCGCCATCGGGATTTCGGATCACGCCGGTGCTTTCGGTGGTGCGGCGCGGGTTCGAGCTTAATCTCAACCCGACCGAGGTCGATGACGTTTTCGAGGTGCCGCTGTCGTTTTTGATGAACGAAGCGAACCACCAGCAGGGCAGCCGCCAGTTCAACGGGACGGAGCGGCATTTCTATCTCATGCCCTATGAGAACCGGAACATATGGGGGATCACCGCCGGTATCCTCCGCACGCTTTATGAAAGGCTTTATGCATGACTTCTGTGGCTGGTGAGACCTGGTTTCAGGATGCGGCCCTGCAGCGCGTTCTGACGCTGCTCAATGCCGAGGGCGGCGAGGCGCGGGTTGCAGGCGGCGCGGTGCGCAATGCACTGATGGGGCTGGCCGTCGCCGATGTCGATATCGCAACGACGCTGCGGCCGGAAGTGGTTGTCGAGCGCGCAAAGGAGGCCGGGATCAAGGCGGTGCCGACCGGCTTCGAGCATGGCACGGTGACGCTGGTCGTCGATGGCCGCGGTTTCGAAGTGACGACGCTTCGACGGGACATCGAAACGAACGGGCGACATGCCGTCGTCGAGTTCGGGACCGACTGGAAGGCGGATGCGGAGCGGCGGGATCTGACGATCAACGCGCTTTATGCGGATGCTTCGGGTGAGGTGATCGATCTCGTCGAAGGGTTGAAGGATATCGAAAGCCGAACGGTACGGTTCATCGGTGACGCCTCGCAGCGGATCGCTGAAGATCACCTGCGCATCCTGCGGTTTTTCCGCTTCTTCGCCTATTACGGTTCCGGTCGCCCGGATGCGGATGGATTGCGGGCCTGTGCGCGGGCGAAAGAGCAGTTGTCGAGCCTTTCGGCTGAACGCGTCTGGACGGAAACGAAGAAGCTGCTTGGCGCCCCCGATCCGTCGCGGGCGCTTTTGTGGATGCGGCAGGCCGGTGTCTTGACGGCGATCCTGCCTGAGACCGAAAAATGGGGCATTGACGGTATTCATGGCCTCGTTGCGGCGGAACAGTCGCTCGGCTGGAAGGTGGAGCCGCTGCTGCGGCTATCGGCCATGGTGCCGCCTGACGGGCAGAGGCTTGAGGCGCTTGCCAAGCGTCTGAGACTGTCGAATGCGGATGCGCTGAAACTCGAGCGTTGGGCATCGACGCCCATGCCGCCTGACGAGGTGACCGATGTCGGCTTTACCCGGCTGCTTTATCGTCACGCGAAGGACGGCATGATTTTCCGGCTCAAGCTGGCTCTGGCTTCGGCACGGACGGCTGCCGAGGGCGATCCGATGGCGATGCGCAAGAGCGCCCGCCTGTCGCAACTGCTGTCGATGACGGAAAAATATGTGAAGCCGAGCTTCCCGCTGTCCGGTTCGGATGTGATGGCTGCCGGCGTGCCGGCGGGCAAGCGGGTGGGCGAAATCCTGAAGGAGCTCGAGGAATTCTGGATCGGCCGCAATTTTATCCCCGAGCGGCCTGAATTGACCGCCCGGCTTGCGGACATGGTGAATGAAGGCAAATAGGTGGGATCAGGCCGGGGCCTTTTCCTCGCTGCGAATACGCGCCTTGATATTCTCCACCATGTTTTCACGGATGATGTCTTCGCCGTGATCGGTGCGCATGTGCTCGACCGCGCGTCGCACCACTTCCGCATCCTGATCCGCGCGCGTATGCCACTGGCATCCGGGCACGAGCGTGCCGCATTCGAAAAGCCGCATGGCGGTACCTCCTTGTGGTTGATATTGGGCGCCACTCATAAAGGGCGCCCATAGGGAAACCAGAAAACAGCGCAGGAGTTCCGTCGTCCGTCGAACTCCCGCCTTTCTGTCCCAATTATTCCCGGATGGCCCAGGCGTGAAATACGGATGCGGCAGGTGATGTCGCGGACATGGTGGCCTGGTTGTTGGCTGCGGATGATTGCGGCTGGATGCCGGCCAACTGGCGCTTCACCTGAGCAATGCAGAAGGAAAGTGGCAGCTCGCCACCGCTTTTGACCCGCATTTCCGTTGCCATGCGGTCAATCAGCTCGGATTTCTCGAGCGTTCTGGAATCAAAGTCACCATCGGCGACAGGTCGGGGCATGTTCTGCGATGCTGTCATCGGATACTCCTCCCAGTGTATCTTCACAGATTAACACCGGGAGAGAGGTTTCGTGTATGACATTTATCAAATGTACGCTGCCGTACGAAAAATAGTTTGTGAGCGTCCGTGATCGAGCCTTGGCCGTTACGGCCAGCGGACGGCAGGCGGGAGGGACGAAAGGATCGACTCCACGTTGCCGCCAGTCTTCAGGCCAAAGATCGTGCCGCGGTCATAAAGGAGATTGAACTCCACATATCGGCCACGGCGCACCAGCTGCTCGTCCCGCTGCTCTTCCGTCCAGGTCTTGTTGAAGTTGGAGCGCACGATTTTGGGATAAACGAGGCTGAAGGCGCGACCCACGTCCTGAACGAAGGCCAGATCGGCGTTCCATCCGCCCTTGTCCTCCGGCGATTGCAGCCAGTCGAAGAAGATGCCGCCGATGCCGCGGGGTTCGTTGCGGTGCTTCAAGAAGAAATACTCATCGCACCATGCCTTGTAGCGGGGGTAATCGGCCACCGCTTCGTGCCGCTGGCAGGTGATTTCCATGACCCGGTGGAAGAGCTGGCTGTCCTGATCTTCCTGGGTGCGGCGGTCGTTCAACATCGGGGTCAGGTCGGCGCCGCCGCCGAACCAGTGGCTGGAGGTGACGACCATGCGGGTGTTCATGTGAACGGTCGGGACATTGGGGTTGACCGGGTGGGCGATCAGCGAAATGCCGGATGCCCAGAAGCGCGGGTCTTCATCCGCGCCGGGGATCTGGCTGCGGAAATCGGGCGAGAACTCTCCATGGACGGTGGAGGTATGGACGCCGACCTTTTCGAAGACGCGACCTTCCATCATCGACATGCGGCCACCGCCGCCGCCGCCGCCATCCCGCAACCAGTCCTTGCCGACGAAAGCGCCAGGCGGCTGATCCGACAGAGGGCCAGCCAACTCGTGCTCAAGAGCTTCGAACGACGCGCAGATCGTGTCGCGCAGGCTTTCGAACCACGCACGTGCGGCCTGCTTCTTGTCTTCGATGTCTTCGGGCAGGCCTTTCGGCAGGTTCGGTCGTTCCATGGTGGTTCCTCTCGTCGGTATGCGGTCGATTCGTCTCCTCGGCACTCGCCATAACAGCAAAGGCTTTCGCGAGCCATTCCGCGATCTGTCCCAGGGCTTGCCGGCCTCTGAAAATCGGACTCGCAAAACGTGCAGACCACGCTTATCTTTCTTCATCAGCAAGGTGCGAATGAGAGGCTTTCATGGCGAAATTCACACCCCCGCCGCTGGATGGCTTGAAGCGGCGCATCGACCGTCACCGGCAGCATATGGCCGGCGAACGGTCCGGCATGTTCGTCCGCGAAACCTTCCAGATGTCACGGATCGATGCGCGCGAAAAGGCGCGGGAATGGTTCGAGGAATTCCCCAAGGCAGCCTACTGGACGGAAGTGGAAAGCTGGCGACAGCTGGATGGCGACCAGATCGAATTCACCATGCGTCGTCTGCCATCAGCGGATTGACGGTGATCAGCCAGACCAGGACGTCTGGCGCATGGCTTCGCCGGCGATCATCGCGGCGGACATCGCCACATTGATCGAGCGTTGCCCTTCCACCATCGGGATCAGGATACGGCCTTCGACCGCATCGTGGACATGGTCCGGCACACCGGCGCTTTCGCGGCCGAAAAGCAGGATGTCGTTCGGCCGATAGGCAAACCGGGTGTAGGCTTCGGGCGATTTCGTCGTTGCCAGCACGAGCCTGCGGCCGCTCGACCTGCGCCATTCGTCGAACGCAAGCCAGTTGACGTGACGGGTGAGGGAGACGGCCGACAGATAGTCCATCCCGGCGCGCTTGAGGTTGCGATCGGAAATGTCGAAGCCTGCGGGTTCGATGATGTCGACGCCAAGCCCCAGGCAGGCGGCGAGACGCAGGATGGTGCCGGTATTGCCGGGAATGTCGGGCTGGTAAAGGGCGATGCGCAGGTCGGTCATGCCGTCTGATTAGCGGAGATGAGGCTTGCCGCTCAAGTCCTTTCAGCCATTCGGACGCAGCAAGAGGGTTGATTTGGTCTTTTCAATTTTTATCCGAGCGTGTAGAAGAGCGGCGTGTTTAACGCCCATTCTGGAGGCCTACATGGATATGACCGTGCTCTTGCGCCTCCGTCAGTCGGATAATCGTCTGGCCTGAGGCGTTCGCGGTTCACGCAAAGTCTCTTCTTCACTGACCGCTTTTTTCAGTTTCGTTCGTGGCCGAGCAAGGCCATGCCCGTTTTTTTCTCGATCGCTGCCGGGTATGACGTTTTCGCCCCCGGATCGATTGGGAACTGTCCGTCTGTCGGAGCCTATTCATGTTTTCGTGGTTTGAACGCCGTCTCAATCCTTACCCTGACGACCAGCCGACCTTGCCGCCCAAGGGGCTTTTCGCATTCTGCTGGCACTATACCAAGCCGGCCTGGCCGTGGCTGCTGCTGCTCGGCAGCTGCTCGCTGATCATCGCGGTAGCAGAAGTCCTGCTTTACCAGTTCCTCGGCAATATCGTCGACTGGCTGGCAGCTGCCGACCGCAACACGTTCCTCACGGACGAGGGGAGCAAGCTGATCTGGATGGCCGCGCTGGTGCTGATCGGCCTGCCGCTTGCCGGTGCGATCCATACGGTGACCATGCACCAGGTGCTGGCCGGCAATTATCCGATGATCGCACGCTGGCAGATGCACCGGTTCCTGCTGCGCCATTCGATGGCCTTCTTCGCCAACGAGTTCGCCGGACGGGTTTCCACCAAGGTGATGCAGACCTCGCTTGCGGTGCGCGAAGCGACCTTGAAGATCATCGACGTCTTCGTCTATGCGATCGGCTTCTTCATCTCGATGCTGGCGCTCGTCGTTGCCGTCGAGTGGCGCTTGGTGCTGCCGCTGATCCTGTGGTTCGTGCTTTATGTGCTGATCCTGCGTCACTTCATTCCGAGGCTTCGCAAGCTTTCGAGCGAACAGGCCGACGCCCGCTCGATGATGACGGGCCGGATCGTCGACAGCTATACGAATATCGGAACGGTGAAGCTGTTTTCGCATGCCGGGCGCGAGGAAAGTTATGCCAAGGAAGGCATGAACGAGTTCCTCGATACCGTGCATCGCCAGATGCGCCAGATCAGCCTGCTCAACATTTTCGTCGATATCAACAATGCCATTGCCGTGTTCTTCGTTGCAGGGCTTGGCATCTGGCTGTGGATGAGTGCCGGCGTCAGTGTCGGTTCGATCGCCGTCGCCATCGGCCTTGCGATGCGCATCAACGGCATGTCGCAGTGGATCATGTGGGAAGTGACGGCGCTCTTCGAGGCGATCGGCACGGTCTATGACGGCATGAACATGATGACCAAGCCGCATGATGTGACAGACGCCAATGGCGCTCGCGCGCTCGATACTCAGAAAGGGCATATCCGCTACGAAAACGTCCGTTTCCATTACGGCAAGAGCCAGGGCGTGATCGACGGGCTGGCGCTCGATATCGCCGCCGGGCAGAAGGTCGGTCTGGTCGGCCGTTCCGGTGCGGGCAAGACGACGCTGATGAACCTGCTCCTGCGCTTCTACGATCTGGAAGGCGGCAGGATCACCATCGATGGTCAGGACATCTCGTCGGTGACGCAGGACAGTTTGCGCGGGATGATCGGTGTGGTGACGCAGGATACGTCGCTGCTGCATCGCTCGATCCGTGACAACATCGCCTATGGACGTCCGGACGCGACCGATGCCGAGATCATCCAGGCTGCCAAGCGGGCGAATGCCTTCGAATTCATCGAAGGCCTCTCCGACCTGCAGGGCCGCACCGGTCTCGATGCGCATGTGGGCGAGCGGGGCGTGAAACTGTCCGGCGGCCAACGTCAGCGGATCGCGATTGCCCGTGTCTTCCTCAAGGATGCACCGATCCTGGTGCTCGACGAGGCGACCTCGGCGCTCGATTCCGAAGTGGAGGCTGCGATCCAGGAAAACCTGTTCGCGCTGATGCAAGGCAAGACGGTGATTGCGATTGCCCACCGCCTGTCGACGCTGACCGAGATGGATCGTCTGATCGTGCTCGACAAGGGACATATTGTCGAGACCGGAACCCATGATCAACTTGCAGCCGGTGGCGGCATCTATGCCGATCTGTGGCATCGCCAGTCGGGTGGGTTCCTGGGCGATCAATCGACCGAAGATGAGGCGGCGGAGTAATCCGCCGCTTTTCCTTCAAAATCCGCCTCGGGGCGGCGGTGTGCGACAAAATGCCCTATGAGCTGGAGCGGCCTCGCTATTTCGGCTGTATTTGTTGTCGCACTTTTTCCAATGCCATCAATTAGCATCGGCTGGTAAGCCTTTGTTTATCTGAAACTGTCAGGGGTTGCATAGGGTGCATGGCACCGTTGCAGATTCTTGATGGTTTGAGACGATGAACACGATAAAAATCAAATTTCTTCTCCCCGCGCTCTTCGGAATAACTGTTCTCATCCTCATTGTGCAGGGTGCGCTCGGCATGCGGTCGGTCTCTCAGATCGAGGGACAGGCGGATACGATCGGCCGGCGAATGGAGCGTTCCCTGCTGATCGCCGACATGGATCGCAAGCAGTCGGATGCTCATCGCCTCTATCTGATGACGATGACGGCTGCGAATGCTGCTGAAAAGAAGCAGTTGATCGAGCAGGTGCAGGTCGCCACGAAGATACGCACCGAGGCCTTCGATTATTACGCCCAGGGCATGACCATTCCCGTTGCCCGGGAAAAATTCGCGCAGCTGGAGCAGCTCGTCGCCGATTATGACGCGCTGGGTACGAAATTCCTCCAGCTGGTCAGCAGTTCGCGGGTCTATGAGGCCAGAGAGGTCATCGGGCAGATGATCCCCAAGAGCGCCGAGGCTGGCAAGTCTCTCCAGGGGCTGATCGACGACAACGCAGCGCGCAGCAAGGACGACGCAAAGGTCACCGACGAAATCGCGCAGTTCGTTTATGTCTCGACCATTGGCGGCGTGCTGTTCGCAGTGATAATCGCACTTGGCGCAGCGCTGCTCAGCCTCTTGCGCGTGACACGTCCCATTACCGATATCACCAACTCCATGCAGTCTCTGGCAGCCGGCAACAACCAGATCGCCATTCCCTATGCCGGTCGCAAGGATGAAATCGGTGACATGGCCGCTGCCGTCGCCGTTTTCCGCGACAACGCCCTGGAGAGGGTACGTCTGGAGCAGGAAACCGAAGCCAATCGCTCGATGAGCGAGCGGGAGCGTATTGCCCATGAGCAACAGAAGGCACGCGAAGCCGCTGATGTAGCCTTCGCTGTCGAGGCGCTGGAAAAGGGTCTGACGGGCCTGTCCAACGGTGACATGACTGTTCGGCTGGATCAGCAGTTTGCCGGTCAGCTCGACCAGCTGCGCGTCAACTTCAACGAATCCGTCGGCAAGCTGCAGACCGCTCTGCGTTCGGTTGGCGACAATGCGCGGATGATCGATGCCGGTGCGAATGAAATCCGTTCGGCGGCAGACGATCTGTCCAAGCGTACCGAACAGCAGGCGGCTTCGGTCGAGCAGACGGCAGCAGCGCTCGAAGAAGTGACGACGGCGGTGAAGGATTCGGCGGTGCGTGCAGGCGAAGCCGGCAAGCTGGTCGATCAGACCCGTGTTGGCGCGGAACGCTCGGGCGAGGTCGTTCGTCAGGCAGTCGCGGCAATGGAAGCCATCGAACAGTCTTCCGGCGAGATCGGCAACATCATCGGCGTGATCGACGATATCGCCTTCCAGACCAACCTGCTGGCTCTTAACGCCGGCGTCGAGGCTGCCCGTGCCGGTGAGGCCGGCAAGGGCTTTGCTGTCGTGGCGCAGGAAGTGCGCGAGCTTGCTCAGCGTTCCGCAAATGCGGCACGTGAGATCAAGTCTCTCATTACCAAGTCCGGCGAGCAGGTGCGTGATGGCGTGACGCTGGTTGGCGAAACCGGCAAGGCACTGGAGATGATCGTCTCCGACGTGCAGCGGATCAACACCAATGTCGGCTCGATCGTCGTTTCGGCGCGCGAACAGTCGACAGGTCTTTCCGAGATCAGCACCTCGGTTCATCACATGGATCAGGGCACGCAGCAGAACGCCGCAATGGTGGAGCAGACGACGGCGGCAAGCCACAGTCTCGCAAGCCAGGCAGCAGCACTTACCGAGCTGCTGGCCCAGTTCAATCTCGGAGAAGGCAACCGGGCGACCGGAACTGCTCCGCGTGCAGCCTCTCCGGCGTCACGCCCCGCAGCCTCTCCGGCCCGGGCCCTTGGCAACCGGATCGCTTCGGCCTTCGGTGGCGGCTCTTCCGCTGCAGCCGTGAAGCAGGAATGGTCGGAATTCTGAGCCTAACCTGACAGCATCATCAACGGACGGCGGCCTTGGCCGCCGTTCGCGTTTGCGGGCCTTGGGACATGCTTGCCGAAATGTAATCCAGATGCCCTTTGCCGCATTGCTCAACCGGCATATATCGGTTGCCATGGCCATCACCCAGTTCTTCCGCTTTTTCGAGACGCGTATCCGCCCCTTTGCAGAGAAGGGGGATCTGCGGCCGCCGGAAGGGACGATTGCCTTCATCTGGTTTTATGTACGCCAGGCCAAGACACCGTTCTTGGCCATGCTGGTCCTCGGCGGACTGACGGCTGCGATCGAGGCCGCGCTGTTCTGGTTCGTCGGCCGGCTTGTCGACATTCTCGCCAGCATCGACCGCGCTCAAGGCTGGGGCGGTCTTCTGGCCTCTCATGGCTGGGAACTCGGAGGAATGCTGGTCCTGATCGGCGTGGTGCGCTTTCTGGTGACGCTTGCGACCGCGCTTGTCGACCAGCAGATGATCACGCCGGGTTTTTATAACCTTGTGCGCTGGCAGTCCTATCAGCACGTCGCACGCCAGTCCTTGTCCTTCTTCCAGAACGATTTCGCCGGTCGCATCGTGACGAAGGTCTGGTCCGGCGGTCAGGCGGCAGGCGATCTCGTGACCTCGCTGATGGAAAGCGTCTGGTTCGTCTGCATCTATTCGGTGTCGATGCTGATGCTGGTCGGCGGGTTGGATTGGCGGCTGGCGGTGCTGGTTCTGGCCTGGGTCGGGATATTTGCGGCACTCGCCCGCTATTTCGTGCCGCGCATTCGTTATCATTCGAAAGAAACGGCTGAAGCTGCGTCCATGCTTTCGGGCCGGATGGTCGATGCCTACAGCAATATCCAGACATTGCGCCTGTTCGGTCGCGACGAGGCCAATGACCGCTACATGCGGGACGGGTTCGACACGTTCCAGTCAACCACGCTGATGTTCACGCGGTTCATTACCGGAGTGAGGGCGTCCATGGCGCTGCTTTCCGGCGTGATGATTACATCGATGGCGGCGCTCTGCATTCATCTGTGGCTGCAGGGCAAGATCAGCGCCGGTGCGGTCGCCTTCACGCTTGCGCTGGTGCTGCGGTTGAACTTTCTTCTCGGCCGCCTGATGACCCAGTTTAACGGGATCATGCGCAATTTCGGTACCGTGCAGAATGCGGCCGAACTGATCTCGCAGCCGATCCAGCTGACCGATGCGGCCGGTGCGCCGGCGCTGGAGGTGCGGCAGCCCGAGATCCGCTTCAACGACGTCAGTTTTCACTATGGCAGACAAACGGGTGTCATCGATCACCTGAACCTGACTGTCCGCGCCGGTGAAAAGGTCGGCATTATTGGCCGATCGGGGGCGGGCAAGTCGACGCTCGTCAACCTGCTCTTGCGCTTCTACGACCTGGAAAGCGGCCGCATAGAGATCGATGGCCAGGATATTTCAAAGGTTACCCAAGAGACGCTGAGGGCGCAGATCGGCATGGTCACCCAGGATACGTCGCTGCTGCATCGCTCGATCCGCGACAATATCCTTTTCGGCCGCCCGGATGCCTCGGATGCGCAACTGCTTTCAGCAGCGCAAAAGGCGCAGGCCGACGGGTTTATCGACAGTCTCGTGGATCAGCGCGGGCGGAAAGGTTTTGACGCGCATGTGGGGGAGCGCGGGGTGAAACTTTCGGGCGGGCAGAGGCAGCGGATCGCGATTGCCCGCGTCATGCTCAAGGATGCGCCCATCCTCATTCTCGATGAGGCGACGTCGGCACTCGATTCGGAGGTGGAGGCCGCAATTCAGGCCAGCCTCGACGGTCTCATGCAGGGCAAGACGGTTCTTGCCATCGCGCACCGCCTGTCGACCATCGCCATGCTCGACAGGCTGATCGTGATGGACAAGGGGCGGATTGTGGAGGAGGGGACGCATAGCGAGCTGATTTCAGCCGGCGGTCTCTATGCCGAACTCTGGTCGCGTCAGACGGGCGGTTTTCTCGCCGCCGATGCGGCGCAATAGTCTTCACTGGCCGCTGATGACGAGATCGGCCATCAGCCCGGCATGATTTGATCCATAGGTGCTGGGCAAGGCGGAGATCGACCTGATCTTCATCGGCGGCCTCACATAGACATGATCGATCGGCAGGCCGAACATGCCGAGGCTGACGGGCCATGTCGGAGGCTCGTAGGATGCTGTGCGCAGCCCGGTCCAGGTAAAGAAGCTGCGGATATTCGGGGCAAGCGACGACGCGTTGAAGTCGCCCGACAGGACGAGCGGACCTTCCGTGTCGGTTATGGCGAGGCTGGCGCGGACCAGTTCGGCGGTCTGGAAGGTGTCGAAATAGGGTTTGGTCGTGTGGATACCCGCGACATTGATCCTGTGTCCCCTGATTTCCGTCTCCGCCAGGATGAAGCGGTTGTTGAAGATCGGGCTCAAGGTTCTGATTGTGCCGCGCTCAAGCGGTGTCTTCGACAACATCAGTTGATCGCAATCATTGGCCAACATATCGCAGCCGATGCGATAGGGATAAGTCTCGCGCAGCCATGCAAGATGCGCCTGGAGCGGCTCTGCTTCCATGATGTTGACGACATCGGCGCCTGACGCGACGATCATGCGGGCAATTGCTTCGCCGTTCTCGTAATTCTCCGTCAGGATGTTGAAGGAGAGCAGCCGGATCTTCGGGGCATCGGCATCCGTTTCCGCCGCCATCGCCGTGTATTGCTGTCCCATCATCACGGCATGTCCGCCAAGCGCGACCGATGCGACGAGCAGCAGGACGGCCACGATGTTTCGGTACAGAAGGAGTGCGAAGATCATGGCCAGGATACAGGCCATGGCCGCGTGTAACTGCAGGCTATGGAAAGTGGCGAAAACCCAGTGAGGGTGGAGGTATCGCGAGCCAATTACCAGTATTACGAGCGACACGATGACGCAGATCGCAACGGAGAGGATCTTTCTTGGGGGCATGATCGGGTCCGCAGCTTTTCTTGATCGATGAATTAGCACGCGCAAATGTCGCTTGCAACGCAGCATGTTTGCACGTCGTTGCCGTATCCTTCGCTTGATTCAAATCAAGTTCCCCGTTGATATCGCAGGCTAAATCATGGCCGCTGCATAGTGTCGCAAGGTAATGTTGCAGCGCCCTGTCGGTTACATGCCAAAATGGAAAACGTGTTCCTTCATACGGTCGTAGGCCTTGCCAAGCGGCAAGTTTATCTGCGATCAAAACAGTGATCGCACTGGCTTGCTGGGGAATCGGTGTTCGATCTATGGTGACCAAGGTTGGCCACAGCCAGGAGGAGGCATGCGGATGACAGGGACATTGCATGAGAGGATGGTTGAACCGTGAGTGAGCATAATCCAAAAGAAGGAACGCTGAGCGAGCCCACTCGCCGCGATTTCCTCTATCTGACGACCGGCATGGCCGGTGCTGTGGGTGCTGCGGCCGTTGCCTGGCCATTTATCGACCAGATGCGTCCGGATGCATCGACGCTGGCGCTTGCCTCGATCGAGGTGAATGTCGCGGCCCTGCAGCCGGGCATGTCTCTGACCGTCAAATGGCGCGGCAAGCCGGTGTTCATCCGTAACCGCACGCCCAAAGAACTAGAAGAAGCCAATGCCGTTCAACTGTCCGATCTGAAAGATCCCGTCGCCCGCAACGCCAATATTGCGGCGGATGCGGAAGCAACCGGTCTTGACCGTTCCGCCGGCGAGGGCAAGGAGAACTGGATCGTCATGATCGGCTCCTGCACCCATCTCGGTTGTGTTCCGCTTGGCCAGGCCGGCGATTTTAACGGATGGTTCTGTCCCTGCCATGGCTCGCATTACGATACGGCGGGCCGCATCCGAAAAGGTCCTGCGCCGCAGAACCTGGCAATTCCGACATTCGCATTCGCAAGCGATACCGTGATCAGGATCGGGTGAGGGGCTGACATATGAGTGGACATTCGTCTTATCAACCGTCGACGGGGATCGAACGGTGGATCGACCAGCGGCTGCCTTTGCCGCGCATGGTGTATGATAGTTTCGTTGCCTATCCGGTACCGCGCAACCTGAATTACGCCTATACATTCGGCGCCATGCTGTCGGTCATGCTGATCGTGCAGATCCTGACCGGCGTGGTGCTGGCGATGCATTACACGGCGTCGACGGCTGAAGCCTTCGTCTCCGTCGAAAAGATCATGCGCGACGTCAACCATGGCTGGCTGTTGCGCTACATGCATTCCAACGGCGCATCCTTCTTCTTCATCGCGGTCTATCTGCATATTGCCCGCGGCCTCTATTACGGTTCCTACAAGGCGCCGCGCGAAATCCTTTGGATCCTCGGCGTGGTCATCTATCTCTTGATGATGGCGACCGGCTTCATGGGCTATGTGCTTCCCTGGGGACAGATGTCGTTCTGGGGCGCGACCGTCATCACCGGCTTCTTCACCGCCTTTCCTTTGGTGGGCGAATGGATCCAGCAGTTCCTGCTCGGCGGTTTTGCCGTCGATCAGCCGACGCTGAACCGGTTCTTCTCGCTTCACTACCTGCTGCCGTTCATGATCGCGGGCGTCGTCGTCCTGCACGTCTGGGCGCTGCATGTCACCGGCCAGACAAACCCGACCGGCGTCGAAGTGAAGTCGAAGACCGACACGGTGCCTTTCACGCCCTATGCGACGCTGAAGGATGCTTTCGGCGTATCGATCTTCCTGATCGTCTATGCCTGGTTCATCTTCTACATGCCGAACTATCTCGGCCATCCGGACAACTACATCCCGGCCGATGCCCTGAAGACGCCGGCGCATATCGTGCCTGAATGGTATTACCTGCCGTTCTACGCCATGCTGCGTGCGATCACCTTCAATGTTGGTCCGATCGATTCAAAGCTCGGCGGCGTGCTTGTCATGTTCGGCTCGATCATCATCCTGTTCTTCCTGCCGTGGCTCGACACGTCGAAGGTCAGGTCGGCGGTCTATCGTCCGTGGTACAAGCTGTTCTTCTGGATCTTCGTCGCCAATGCGATCTTCCTCGGTTGGCTCGGCGCCATGCCGGCAGAAGGCGGCGGGCTGATTGCGCTGCTGTTCGGCGGCGACCTGAAGGGCAATTATGTCGGCTATTCGCAGCTGGGCACGCTCTATTATTTCGGCTTCTTCCTGGTGATCATGCCGCTTCTCGGTCTGTTCGAGACGCCGCGGCGGATTCCCAACTCGATCACCGAAGCCGTGCTGGAGCAGCAGAGCAAGAAGGCGGGTACGGCCACGGCCGAGCCTGCCAAGGCTACAGCGTGAACGGCGGGAGAGGGACAGACACATGAAAAAGCTTGCTACAAGTCTCCTGTCGCTGGCGCTTCTGGCCGGATTGGGCATCGCTCAGGCGAGCGCCCAGGAAAGTCACGACGCGGCCGGTGCTGAAGCCCATGCGGAGGGCGCTACGCCGCATTATCCGATCCAGCATCCGAAAAATGTGAAATGGAGTTTTGGTGGACCTTTCGGTCACTACGACAAGCAACAGCTGCAGCGTGGCCTGAAGGTATTCACGGAAGTCTGTTCCGCCTGCCATTCGATGGAGCTGGTGGCCTTTCGTACACTGGAGGATCTCGGCTATTCGGAAGCGCAGGTGAAGGCCTTCGCTGCCAATTATCAGATCCAGGACGGACCGAATGATGATGGCGAAATGTTCGAACGCGCCGGCGTGCCGTCCGACCACTTCCCGTCGCCTTTCCCCAATCCTCAGGCCGCGGCGGCCGCCAATAACGGTGCCGCTCCGCCGGACTTCTCGCTGCTCGGCAAGGCGCGCGGGATCACCCGCGGCTTCCCGCAATTCGTCGTCGACATCTTCACCCAGTACCAGGAAGGCGGGCCGGATTACATCTACTCGCTGATCACCGGTTATCAGGAGCCGCCGGAGGGCGTGGAAGTGCCGGAAGGGGGACATTACAATCCCTATTTCGCCAATGCCGCATCGCTCGCCATGGCGCCGCCGATTGCAGACGACCAGGTCACTTACGACGATGGCGCTCCGCAGACGGTGGATCAGTATGCAAAGGATATCTCGGCGTTCCTGATGTGGGCCGCGGAGCCGCATCTGGAAGAGCGCAAGCGCACCGGTTTCATGGTGATGGTGTTCCTGGTGATCTTCAGCGGGCTGATTTACCTGACGAAGAAGTCGGTTTATGCCAATAAGGAACATTGATCCGAAGCCGGGTCAAAGATAGAGAAGGCGGCTTCGGCCGCCTTTTTCATGTGCGAGCATCTCCGCCAGACCATTCGTTCGAATGCCAGCAGACATGCCGCGTTGAGACGACTAACAGGGTTATCATGACTGCCTCGACCAAAGACATTCTCGCCGCCGCCATCCGGTCCATTCCGGATTATCCCAAGCCCGGCATCATCTTTCGCGATATCACCACGTTGCTTGGTGACGCCGCTGCCTTCCGCCTTGCGGTGGATGAGCTGGTGAAGCCCTATGAGGGAATGGGCGTCGACAAGATTGCGGGCATGGAAGCGCGCGGCTTCATTCTGGGCGGCGCGATGGCGCATCAGCTGTCTGCCGGCTTCGTTCCGATCCGCAAGAAGGGCAAGCTGCCCTTCCGCACCGTGAGCATGGCCTATGCGCTGGAATACGGCACCGACGAGATGGAAATCCATGTCGATGCCGTGAAACAGGGCGAAAAGGTCATCCTCTGCGACGACCTGATCGCTACCGGCGGAACGGCTGTCGGCGCGGTCAAGCTGCTGCGCCAGATCGGTGCGGAAGTCGTGTCCGCCTGCTTCGTCATCGATCTGCCCGACCTCGGCGGCCGCAAGGCGCTCGAAGCGCTCGGCGTCGAAGTTCGAACACTGGCGGAATTTTCCGGCCACTAAGAGCCCAGCGTCCGAGGACGAATGTCCTCAGAAAGCCAGATCCTTCATCGCGCACCGGGCTGATCCCCGGCGCGTTTTTGCAGGTAGGTGGGCAGGATACGATACTCGGTGAGTTGCGCCATGACGATATCGCCGGGGCTTTCCGGAGATATCCAGCAGAGCTCCTCAATCTCGGCAGATTTGGCGATCTCGACATCACCGATGTCGATCAGGAAGATATCTGCCGAAACCATATGTCCCGGCTCGTTGGCTGCGGGCGCCTCGAAATATCCCAGCGGCCGCAGGTCTTTCGATGACACATGCAATCCGATTTCCTCGATGAGTTCCCGCTGAAGCGCGGTTGCCGGAGTTTCCCCCGGTTCGATCTTGCCGCCAGGCTGCATGAAGGCCTTGGTTCCATTCTTGCGCACCAGAAGCGTCTTGCCGTCGGTGCGGATGATCACGGCCGCGGCGATGCGAATTGTCCGCACTATTGCGACCTTTCTGAAAGGAGCGGTGAGACGATGTCGGCAATGACCCTCAAGGCCGCTTCGTCTTCCGTCCAGTTTCCGGAGGCTTCGAATTCGGCAAGTTCGAGGCCTACGACCCGATGCCTTGGAAGCGCTGAGAAGATGTTGCGCAATTGCTCGGGCAGAAGTCCGTCGGCAATGGCGTAAGCTGCGGGAACGTTGTGCGGTTCAAGGACGTCCCAATCGACATGAACCCAGATATCCCGGTCGCCGATCTCGGACAATATGGTTTCGGGCGTTGCCGTTGAAGGCGGAATGATGCGCAGGCCGGCATCGTTCATCAGATCGGCTTCGGCGGTGTCTATATCTCTTCCTCCGATGACGATCGTGTTCTTCGGATCGATGCCGCTCTGGTGGCCGCTATCCCACATGCCGCAGGCCGCCGCCAGCGCCATGCCGCCGAGATAGCCGCTCTCGGTCGTGAAAGGCGTATTGAAGTCGCCATGGGCATCGATCCACAGAATCACGGCGTCGGGATGCGCCCTTGCTGCAATCGGCAGTGAGGCAAGGCTTGCGGAGCAGGTATTGGCCACCATGAGCGGTCGATTGCCCCGACCGATCGTCCGTGTGATCGCCTCCTGCAATGCCGTGAGGGTCGTGCCAGCCTCAAGAAGCGCCGTCGACCAGTGATCGTTCTTCGCAGGCAAGATCTGGCCGATGTCTAGCCGCTCGAGCCCTGTGAGGCTGGTAAGCAATCCGGCCGTCAATGCGGCGCCGGGGATCGCGCCGGATGTTCTGTCGGCAATGCGACCCTGCGAGACGATAAGTTCAAATGTCATGATGAAACCGGGGGATGCTGCTGGGCGGAATCTCTATCGATCTCTGCCGGCGGAAGGAGTGCGTGATGTTTTTATGGATATAACGAGCATTGTTCGTGTGTAAACGTCAATTTTGACGCGTCACTGTCTGTTTACCCCCACGATCACGGGATTGCTGCGGTTGTTGAAGCTGCTAGGCTTTCATCTTTCCGATGGAGTTCGAGATGGACGTCGCTGCGCTTGCTGCCTTTGCAGCCGCTTTCCTGTTTTTTGCGGCCAGTCCCGGCCCGGATAATGTGACGATCGTTGCCCGCACCATCGCGCAAGGTGCTCTCTCGGGGATAGCCTATGGCGCGGGTACCTGTACCGGCATTCTTCTGTTTCTGGCGCTTGCAGTCTTCGGCCTGTCGGTCGTGGCGAGCGAGATGGGCTTGGTGATGACCGCCTTACGTTATGGCGGCGCGCTGTATCTGGTCTGGACGGGCATCAAGCTCTGGACGGTCGAGCCGGTCGTGCCTGCATTGGCGCCTCAACGGCATGGAAGCGTGTTTGGCGCCTATCTGACGGGCGTGGTTCTCAATCTCGGCAATCCGAAGATGCCTTTGTTCTACATTGCCCTCTTGCCCAATGTGGTCGGGACACAGCTGACCATTTCAGATGGCGGGATGCTCGCTGCTGTTATCCTTGCTGTCGAGATTGTGGTCGTGGGCGGACATGTGGCGCTTGCCAGCCGTGCGCGGCGAGCACTCCGCAATCCCGTGATCGTCCGGCGGGTCAATCGTACGGCGGGAACGGTGATGATCGGTGCAGGAGCGGCAGTCGCTGTTGCGCGTTAAAGTATCGGCTTCGCGCGGCCGGGATGCAAAGCGGTCTCCACATCTGCGAGACCTGCTTTAATCGAATTCCAGAACCGTGCTTTCGAAGCGCAGGACTGTTACGCCCTTCTGGTTGACGCCTTCGTTGGCCGTCAGGTTTATCGAGGTTCCGGGTCGTGACATCAGCGGGCGGCTTTCGATCAGCGTCACCGAGTAGGTGATCGTATCGCCCGCATAAACGGGTTTCAGCCATTGCAACTTCTTGAAGCCGGGCGAGGGGCCAAGCTTTGGCGGGACGACGCCCTCGGCGAGCAGGCGGGCGTGTTCTTGCCCCCAATAGGCGACAAAGGTCTTCATCCAACCGGCGCATGTGTGCCAGCCGGACGCGCACAATCCGCCGAAGACATAGTTCTTTGCCGCTTCGGGGTCGGTGTGGAAAGGCTGTGGGTCGAATTTCTTCGCGAAGGCGATAATCTCTTCCGCGGTGAAAAGAAGCGAGCCAGTGACGATCCTGTGGCCGGGCGGAGAGACGTCGATGAGTTTCATGCCACGGCTGCTCCCGCTTGATCAGCCTCGACCGGACGGGCGCGGAACATGATCGGGTTTTCGCCGCGCATGACGACTTCACCGTGCTGGTTGATGACTTCATGGAGGAATTTGACGAGGCCGAGGCCAGGCCGTGAGCGAAGTGCTCTCGCCTCGATGACCGTGGAGCGGCCGGAAAGCTCATCTCCCGCGAGGACAGGTTTCTTCCATTCCATGAATTCGATGCCGGGTGATCCCTCAGACGAGGAATCCGCCAGCCAGCCGTCATACATCATCCGCATGAACAGGCTTGCCGTATGCCAGCCCGAGGCCGCAAGTCCGCCGAGAATACTGGCCTTGCCTGCTTCCTCGTCGAGATGCATCGGCTGCGGATCGAATTCCGCGGCGAACTCGATGATTGCCTTGGCCTCAACGCTGCAGGGGCTGAGGGGCAGGACGCGGCCGGGTGTGAAATCCTCTAGATAGAGCATGCGGTGCCTCGGCAATGGAGGATTTGGCGCCGGCCGGGCAGTCCCCGGCCGTCGCGCATGGCATTCGATTTTAGGTGTTGAAGCGGAAGTGGATGACGTCGCCGTCGTTGACCACGTATTCCTTGCCTTCGTCGCGGCCCTTGCCGGCTTCCTTGGCACCGACTTCGCCCTTGAAGTTGATGTAGTCGTCAAAGCCGATGGTGAAGGCGCGGATGAAGCCGCGTTCGAAATCGGTGTGGATGACGCCGGCGGCAGCCGGGGCCTTGGTGCCGCGACGAATCGTCCAGGCGCGGGTTTCCTTGGGGCCGACGGTGAAATAGGTGATCAGGTCGAGCAGGTGGTAACCGGCGCGGATCAGGCGATCGAGGCCGGCTTCTTCAAGACCCAATGCGCCGAGGAATTCCTTGGCTTCTTCATCGGGCAGCTGGGCGACTTCGGATTCGATCGCGGCGGAAATGATGACGCATTCGGCGCCCTGTGCCTTCGCCATTTCGGCGACAGCCCTGGTGTGCTCGTTGCCGTCCACCGCATCGCCTTCGGCAACGTTGCAGACATAAAGGACCGGATGAGAGGTCAGGAGGTTGAGGCTCTTGAGGATCTCTATCTCTTCCGGCGACAGCGTCTGCAGCAGCAGGCGAGCGGGCTTGCCATCCTGCAGCAGCTTGATCACGGCTTCCATGACGGGAAGCTGGGCGACCGATTCCTTGTCCTTGCCGGTGGCGCGCTTGCGGGTCTGTTCGACGCGGCGCTCGAGGCTTTCGAGGTCGGCGAGCATCAGCTCGGTTTCGATCGTCTCGGCATCGCCGACCGGATTGATGCGGCCTTCGACATGGGTGATGTCGTCATCTTCGAAACAGCGAAGAACGTGAACCACGGCATCGACTTCGCGGATGTTGGCGAGGAACTTGTTGCCGAGGCCTTCACCCTTGGATGCGCCGCGCACGAGGCCGGCGATGTCGACGAAGGAGATGCGGGTCGGGATGATTTCCTTCGAACCTGCGATGGTTGCAAGCTGCTGCATGCGCGCATCGGGAACGGCCACTTCGCCGGTGTTCGGCTCGATCGTGCAGAACGGATAGTTCGCAGCCTGTGCCGCGGCCGTCTTGGTCAGTGCGTTGAAGAGGGTGGACTTGCCGACATTGGGCAGTCCGACGATACCGCATTTGAAGCCCATCGGGGATGAAACCTATCGTTTAACTGATTTTGCAGTCGCTATGGGGGAAACTGCCCTGCGGGTCAAGGCTTGGCGGTATGCGATGCCCATTCATGGGCAGGGAAAGGGCGTCCGTCGGCTCGCCAAAAGCGGTGACTTGAAATATGCACAGTGCGGCGCAAAATAACCCTCATGCCCTTCGAGGCTTTCCTCACATGGAGGTCAAGCTGATGGCCGACGATACGGTTCTTACCCCGAAAACGAAATCGAAGCCCAAGCTGGAGCGGCCGAAGCTCTACAAGGTCATTCTGCTCAACGATGATTACACGCCGCGCGAATTTGTCACGATGGTGCTGAAGGCTGTCTTCCGCATGAGCGAGGAAACAGGGCTCAGAGTGATGATGACAGCTCACCGGCTCGGGTCCTGCGTGGTTGTCGTCTGCGCCAAGGATATCGCGGAGACGAAGGCGAAGGAGGCGGTAGACCTTGCCAAGCAGGCCGGTTTCCCACTGATGTTTACCACGGAGCCGGAGGAATAAGGACCGTTACTCCTTTGGCCCGAACATCTTCTTCAACATGTCGGCCATTGGACCTGATGTCGGCAGGTTCGGCTTGCCGCCACTGCGGGCCTGGTGGATATGGGACTTGCCAGCCGGCTTTGCGGGCTGTGCGGTCTTGTCCTGCTTGGCAGGCTTTTCCGCTTCCGGCTTGCCACCGACGGCAAGCGTCAGCTTGTTCATCAGTTGCGAATCCTCGCCCTTGACCAGCATGCCGGCATTGTCCGCGATCGCATCCATCAACGGTTCCAGCCAGACCTTGTCCGACTTGGCGAAGTCGCCGAGGACGTGATTATGTACCTGTTCCTTCGATCCTGGATGACCGATGCCGATCCGCAGGCGGCGATATTCCTTGCCGCAATGGGCGTCGAGCGACTTGATGCCGTTGTGGCCACCGTGGCCGCCACCGGTCTTGAGCCGCGTGCGGCCGGGCGCAAGATCGAGTTCGTCATAGATGGCGACGATGTTCGACGGCGTCAGCTTGTAGAAGCGCATGGCTTCGCCGACGGATTCTCCCGACAGGTTCATGAAGGTCTGCGGTTTGATCAACAGGACCTTTTCGCCATAGATCTCACCTTCCGAGATCTCGGCCTTGAATTTCTTCGACCACGGCGAAAAGCCCGCACGGCGCTGAATGGCGTCGACGGCCATGAAACCGACATTGTGCCGGTTGCCTGCATATTTCGAACCGGGATTGCCTAGTCCGACAATGATCAACATTGAAATTCTCCGTCTTCTTGCGCTCGTTCACCACCGCGAAATGACGGCACTGTCAATGTCTATATGTCTATTTTTCCCACAAACGCAGAGGCGCCAATCCGTAACGTTGAAGGATTTCATCCTGTCCTCGTTCGCGGATGAGCTGCTCCAGCCCATCCTGCATGCTGGAAATCATCTCATCGGGCATCTGTCTGTTGCAGGCAAGGCCAAGATGGTTCTCCGAAAACGGCAGGGCTATTTCAATCGGCTTGCCTTCGGATTTCAGCCGTTCATAGATGTTCTGCGACATCGGTACCATGTCGACCCGCTGCTCTAGAAGTTTGTTCAGAGTGATCTCGAAATCCGAGCTCAAGTCGATGGTGGGGAAATCCTGCTCGCGCAGAAGGGTCTCCGTAAAATCGGCGCGGTGCGTGCCGATCGTATAACGTTTGGCTTCTTCAAGGGTCTGCGCATTGACCATCGAGCCTGCGAGACGGACCAGCACATAGCGGTTGATGCTGAGAGGAGCGACCCATTTGAAGCGCGCTTCCCGCTCGGGTATGCGTGCTGCCGAAAAGACGCAATGCATAGGCTGGGTTTCGGCCAGAGCGATTGCCCGTGCCCACGGCATGATCTCTATCGTGAATTCAAGCCGGGCCTTTCGCATCAGCGCTTCGACCTGTTCGAGGCTTGAGCCGCGATAGGTGCCGTCCGTGTCGCGGTAGGTGAACGGAGGATAGGATTCCGTCGTAAGGGTCACGGTCTTCTGCGCCCAGGCAGGGGTAACAGCCCCCAACATGCAGATCAGCGCAATCATCGTCTTCATCGCATGCCTCCAAAATGTTGCCGGAAGCGTCGCGTTGAATTGCGACATCCAGCGGCTCAACTGGCGAGAGACGTCTTGCTGGGTTGTCCGGAAAAATCCGCCAGCAAATCGTTGATCTCGCGGGGCCGGGAGAAGTGGTAGCCCTGTGCGTAGTCGACGCCGATCTGCAGCAACTGCTGCCGCTGCTGCGCCGTTTCCACGCCCTCGGCCACGACCTTGCACTGCATTTGATGCGAGATGGTCGTGATGCCCTCGATCAACATGCGGCTCTTTCTTTCCACGTCGGTGTCGCCACCCAGCAGCGACTGGACGAAGGACTGATCGATCTTGACGATGTCGACGGGGAACTTGTTCAGGTAGCTCAGCGACGAATAGCCGGTGCCGAAATCGTCCAGGGCGATGCGGCAGCCGAGGTCGTGAAGCTCGGACAGGGTTCGGCGGATTTCCGGATCGTCATGCATCAATACGGCCTCGGTGATCTCGATCACCAGGCGTGCGGGCAGGATGCCGCTATCGGCAAGCAGGCCTGCCAGGCGCGCGGGGAGGCCGCGCTCGAACTGCAGGGGTGAGAAATTCACGGCGACATAACTGCTGGAAAGGCCGGGTAGGCGGGACACCCTGTTGAGATTGGCAAGTGCGTCTTCGAGGATAAGATTGCCGATCGCGGCGATCGATCCGTTCTCTTCGGCGACGCTGACAAGCGGGCCGGGGGGAAGAAGGCCCTTGCGGGGATGGCGCAGGCGCATGAGCGCCTCGAAACCAACGGGAATGCCGCTTGCCATGCCTACAATCGGCTGGAAATGCGCCTCGAACCAATTGGCCGCTATTCCGACCTCGATGTCGCTTTCGATTTCCGCCTTTTCCCTGGTTCTGGTCAGGATGGCGGGGTCGTAGATTTTCGAGCCATTCTTGCCGCCGCGTTTGCGGGCATACATGGCCAGATCGGACTTCTGCAGCAATTCCGCGGCGGTTGTGGCATGTTGCGGATAGAAGGCGACGCCGACGCTGGCGCTCAGCCGTATTCCCGTTCCTTCAATACGGAACGGTGACTCGAACATATCGATGATCTGCTGGGATAAATCGGCGCTGCGGCTTTCGGCATCCGCACCCGCGATCACGATGGCGAATTCATCGCCGCCGAGCCTGGAGACAGTATCCGTCTCGTGCAACATGGGCTGCAGCCTTGCGACGAATTCCTGCAACACGAGGTCGCCTGCTGCATGGCCGTGGTTGTCGTTGATCGCCTTGAAGCGGTCGAGATCGACGAACAGGCAGGCCAAATGCGTCCCCATCCGGTCAGCCTCGATGATGTGCCGGTCGAGAGCCGCCTCAAAACCTTGCCGGTTCAAGAGCCCCGTCAGATGGTCAGATATCGCCTGCTGATGGTTGCGGAATTCGGATTGCTTCAGTTCGGTTACGTCGGTCATCACGCTCAGTGAGCCGGCAATATGCGTCGTGGTCGCGCCGAGATCGGCCTCGGCGATCAGCACATCCAGAATGCGGCCGCTCTTGCACAGGAAGCGAACAGTGATCTCTATGGTGACGCACCGGGCCGCGGCCTGCTTTCTCCTTCTTTCGAAAGAAGCTCTGTCTGCCGCAAAGACAAAATCGGAAAACTCGCGTCCGATGACTTCTTCCCGCTGGTAACCGGTGGCCAAGAGCCAATAATCGCTGACGGCGGCAACGGTGTCGCTGGGGGTCAAAGAGAAGAGCATTGCGGGTGTAAGGTTGTAGATTTCTATCGTCTGCTGATGCGCCCGCTTCAGCTCCCGCTCCTCGCGCTCCAAAAGAAGCTGCATATCATTGAAGCTCTTGGCCAATCGTCCCATTTCGTCGGCAGAGCGCCAGTCGACATGGTGGCGCGAGCCAAGTCTGCGGGTTGCCTCGATCGCGGCCGTCAGACGGGTCAACGGACGGATCACCATGATCCGATTGCCGAATACGGCTGCGCCGAAAACCGTCAGGATCGCGATGATGAAGATGGAAATGAACGCGAACTCGATCTGATGCAGGCCTGAAAACCAGCTGACGACCGGTACATAGATCGTCAATGTGCCGACTTCGCGAGGTCCTTGCAACGATCGATAAATCACCGTCTGGGTGCGGGATTCGAGCGTGTCGAGGTCAGGTGCTCCCGGAGCCGCCTCATGGACGCTGAGTTTGCCTGTCGTATCGTTTATCTGAACGGCGTGGACCATCTGGTCCAACAGGATCATCTGGGCAACCTGGCGGATGCTGTCGAGGTCGAGGTCCCACAGAGGCTTGCCGAGCGCCTGGGTGTTGCTGTTCATCACCACATCGACATGTTCGCCGATGCTTTGGGAGGCCTGCTGCGAGGAGAGAGCGAGGAAAAGCGTGAAAAGCGGAGCCACGACGACGAGAAGCGCGCCAGATATTATGGCAATGAAACGACTCTCAACAGAATGAGTCATCTGTCTTCCCCGGCCCAATATTGCTCTTTTAAAATACCACCCCGTATTTCCCGACTATCCTTCCACTTAAACGTTTAAACTTCCCTGACAGGTCTTCCTAAAACTTTGCGGAGATACCCGGGGTAATTTCCTGGCAAAAAGCAAAAAGCCCGCCGAGAGGCGGGCTTTCTGTTTCAGTCGAAGAATATCTATTATTCTTCAGAAGGAGCAGCAGCAACTTCTTCTTCTTCAGCAACGCCGGCAGCCGGAGCAACCAGGGTCGCGATGGTGAAGTCGCGGTCGGTGATGACGGCACGAACACCCTTCGGCAGCTTGACGGCCGAAATGTGCATGCTGTCGCCGATCTTGGCGCCGTCGAGGTCAACGGTGATGAATTCCGGGATAGCATTGGCCGGGCAGTGGAACTCGACCGTGTGACGGACGATGTTCAGGACGCCGCCCTGCTTGATCGCGGACTTGTCTTCGTTGATGAAGTGAACCGGAACGTCGACGGTAACTTCAGTGTTGCCGGAGACGCGCAGGAAGTCGACGTGCATGGTGAAGTCACGCACCGGATCCAGCTGGTAGTCCTTCGGCAGAACCGTGTACTTCTGGCCGTCGAGATCAATGGTCGCAATCGTCGTCATGAAACCGCCAGCGTGAATACGCTTGGTGACCTCATTGGTGTTGAGGGCGATTGAAATTGGGGCCTGCTTGTCACCATAGATGACAGCGGGAATAAAACCGTTGCGGCGAAGTTCACGGGAGGACCCCTTACCGACCCGTTCGCGCGCCTCGGCCTTGAGCTCGTAAGTTTCCTGGCTCATGGCATTTCCTTTCGAGGTTATTTGGAGAGTTCAGTCGATCAAGATGGTCGCTCTGAACCGGAAGGCGCATAGCGCGTTCCATCCGCGTTGCCTCCAAGGGTGTCTACGCGGACGCGCCCCTATAGTACAATGGTCCCTGCTACGCAAGGGCTTGCCGAACGTGACAGCATGTCTTGTCTGGTTCGCCGTACAGCTACTTGGTGCGGTGCCCCGGCACACCGCTCATCGCAGGTAGGCGCTCCTTGCCGGATTGTTAAGTACGTTCCCTACGGTCCGCGGGAAAACTGTAAACTGCAGCAGCCCGTATGAGATTTGTTAAATATAGACCGCCGACAAGCAGCGTCGAATTTAAGGAATGAAGCTGATGTACGGTGTCGTCAACTGCCTGGTTTACGAACATAATCTGGGGCTCGTCTTGGTTGCGGGCATGCTTTGCTTCCTGGCAAACCTTGCAACGGTGTCGTTCATCGGGCGCGCACGCGAAACCAACCGGATTGCGCGTTTCGTCTGGGCGGCGGTTGCTGCAGGTGTCGGCGGGTTCGGCATATGGTCGACGCATTTCGTCGCCATGCTGGCTTATGATCCGGGGCAGGCCTTCCGTTTCGACCTTGGCCTGACACTGGTTTCGCTGGGATTGGCCTTCGTGGCGACTTTTGCGGCCTCCGCTTTGGTTCTTGCTCTCCCGACCCGTCAAGGCGCTGTGGGGGCAGGCATCGTGTTCGGCGCCGGCGTGTCCTGCATGCATTTCACCGGCATGTCGGCGATCGAATTTGCGGGCGCTATCGTCTGGGAGCGTCCATTGGTGCTTGCGGCGATTGCTGCAGCCATGATCATGGCTCCGCTCGCCTTCGTCGTGGCTCTTTCGCGGGGGGCAAAGGTCGTCTCGCTTGCCGCGGGCATATTGTCGCTTGCGATCGTGTCCATGCATTTCATCGCCATGGGAGCGGCCACACTGGTTCCCGACCTGTCCTTGGCGATCGAGGTCGGTTCGATGTCCAAGCCGCTCATGTTGTCGACGATCATCGCCGTATCCTTGTCCCTCATCGGGTCCGGTGCTGCGGCAGCAGTCGTTTCAGGCCGTGCCGCTCGCTCCTCGAAGACCAGCGAGAGAAACTTCCAGCTGCTTGTCCGCGGTGTGACGGATTATGCGATATACATGCTGGATCCGACGGGCGTTGTGACCAACTGGAATGCCGGTGCGGAGCGCGCCAAAGGTTATACTGCCAAGGAAATCGTCGGCCAGAATTTCGCACGTTTCTATTCCAGGGAGGATCAGGCTCAGGGCTGGCCGCAGCAAGCGCTTGCGACGGCCCGTGAAACAGGACGGTTCGAGGCGGAAGGAAAGCGTTACAGAAAGGACGGGACGTGGTTCTGGGCGCATGTCGTCATCCAGCCGGTCCGCGATGAGGACGGTGTGCTGGTCGGTTATGCCAAGATCACGCGTGACATTACCCGCCAGAAACAGGACAGCGACCGCATTACAGCGGTCACGCAGAATCTTGATCTTGCGCTGGAAAACATGAACCAGGGGATATGCCTTTTCGATCGCAATGAAAGATTGATACTCTGCAATGGCCGGTACCGGGAAATGTTCAAGTTCCCGAAAGACTTCACGGTGCCCGGACTGAGCTATTGGGATGTGGTGCGCAAAGGCTATGAGTTTGCCTATCCCGACCCGCAAGACGCCTTGGTGCGCGCGCAGAAACACTACAATCGCTACATGGCTGCGCTGAAATCAGGCCAGCGCAGCATCCTGCATCGGACTTCGGACGGACGGACATTTCGCACCGGGTTGAACAAGCTTGCCGATGGGGGCTGGGTGTCGACTTTCGAAGATATCAGCGAACAGGTTCGCTCCGAAGAGCGGATCGCCTTCATGGCCCGTCATGACAGCCTGACACAGCTTCCGAACCGTGCAGCCTTCATGAGCTATCTCGAAAGCGAGGTTCTGCATACCGGGCACAGCGGAGATCGTCTGGCGGTCATTGGCATCGACCTCAATAGGTTCAAGCAGATCAACGACCAGTTGGGGCATGGCGTCGGCGATGCGGTGCTGAAGGAAATTGCCCGCCGCATGCTCAATGTGATCGAGCCCGATCAGATCTTTGCCCGTTTCGGCGGTGACGAATTCGTGGCGGCCATGCGGTATGACGACATCAGCGAAGTCGGGGTTTTCCTTGACCGCATGATGGACGAATTCAACCGGCCGATGGATATCGAAGGCCATCGATTGGGCACCGGCGCCAGCATGGGGGTTGCGCTTTACCCCAATGACGGCCAGTCGCCGGAAGCTCTGATCGCCAATGCCGATCTTGCGATGTACCGCGCCAAGGCGTCTCTATCCGGCGAAGTCTGCTTCTACGACGTCGAAATGGATGAGGCGGCCCGCGATCGCACGAAGATGGCGAAGGAGCTTTGGACCGCGATCGAACAGAAGCAGCTCTACCTGAACTACCAGGTGCAGAAATCCGTCTCGACCGGAGAGATCACCGGTTACGAGGTTCTGTTGCGCTGGCGTCATCCGGAGCGTGGTCTCGTTTCGCCGGTGGATTTCATATCCGTTGCCGAAGAATGCGGCGCCATTCTGCCGATCGGAGAATGGGTGCTGCGCGAAGCATGCCGCGAGGCTGCCGCATGGCCTGTCGCACACAAGGTCGCGGTCAATCTTTCGCCGGTGCAGATCGCCCATACGGATATGCCTGATCTCGTGCACCGTGTTCTTCTCGAAACCGGACTGAAGCCCAGCCGTCTTGAGCTCGAAATCACCGAAAGCTCGATCTTCAGCGACAAGCAGCGCGCGCTGCATGCGTTGCGGGCAATCAAGGCGCTGGGTGTCTCCATTGCCATCGACGATTTCGGCACAGGCTATTCGTCGCTCGAGACGCTGCAGTCTTTCCCCTTCGACAAGATCAAGCTCGATCGCAGCTTCCTGGCCGATGTCGAGCGGAGCGAAGAGGCTAAGGCCATGGTGAGGGCGATCCTCGCGCTGGGGCAGGGGTTGCGTATCCCGGTCCTTGCCGAGGGTGTCGAAACGTCCAGTCAGCTGGACATACTCAGGCAGGAAGGCTGCCACGAGGCGCAAGGCTATCTACTGGGACGTCCCATGGCCATCGACAAACAAACACTCACCGAGGCGGCGTGACAGGCTTGGTGCCGATATTGCGCCTGCAGCGATAGCCGGCGGTCTCTAGCGGCGTGCTTCGCCGCCAGGAGCGTAGACGGACTTCTGTTCGAAGCGGAACTTGAAGCCGCAATCTGCACAGCGGATCATGTGCTTGCGCGGATCGGTCGAAGCGAATTCCGTGCGAAAGCTCTTCGGCAGTTCGTCGATGCGGAAATCCCTGTTGCCGGCGCGCTTGTCGTCCGTTTCGGAGACTTCGGCAAAACCGGTATTCCCGCATTGGGAACATTCGAGCTTTCGGGAATAACGGTCGCGGGCAGCCATGCGGGACTCCTTGGGAATACCGGACCTACATAATCAACGCCTTTGCCGAATGCAAAATGCCGGGACGATTGCCCCGGCATTTTGCAACTGTCTTCCAGCGATTTTTATCGGCGGCGGCATTCGCCTGACGAAATGATGCCGAAACCGGCATTGTTCGCCTCACAGGCATTCGGGAAGGTCTGTGTACGGCCGCCGCGCTGGCCGCAGACCGGACGGAATTCACGGGTGCAGATGCCGCCTTGCTGCGGCCGGTCCGGGCGGCCGGGCCTGTCCCAGTCGGGACGGTCGGGTCTGCCGGGGCGATCCCAATCCGGTCGATCAGGTCGACCCGAATCCGGCCTTCCGGGACGATCCCAATCTGGACGATCAGGCCTGCCGGAGCCTCTGCATTCGCCGGAGCTGACGACACGGAAACCGCGGGCACCGGCCTGACAGGAATTGCCGAAGGTTTCGAAACGTCCGCCGCGTTCGCCACAGACCGGACGGTAATCCATCGTGCACATCTGTGGACCGCGGTCCGGGCGCGGAGGAGGATAATATCCTCCAGGGCCGGACGGTGGGCCGCCTTCGACGCATGCCGAAAGAACCGGCAGCAGCAATAGCATCGGCAGCTTGATAATGTGCCTGGACATGAACGGCATCAGCGAATCCTCCTCATCAATCTTGAATAGTGCTTAAAGCATTTCACGCAAAAGTGTGTGGCGGTTTTGCGAAAACCCGCATGCCGCGACAGGCTTGAAAAGCGTAGAGCCGAAAATCGGAAACGACTTTCGGCTCTATCGAATATGCTCAGACGTGTCGTGGTCGACCTTGATCAGTCGAACAGGCTGGAGACGGAGGATTCCATCGCCGTGCGGTTGATCGCCTCGCCAAGCAGGTTTGCCGTCGAGATGACCCGAATGTTCGGGGCAGACTGAACTGCCGTGGTCGGCTGGATGCTGTCGGTGATGACAAGTTCCTTCAGCTTCGACGACGAAATACGGGTAACGGCACCGCCGGACAGGACGCCGTGCGTGATATAGGCTGTCACGCTGGTGGCGCCGTTCTTCAGCAGGGCTTCGGCGGCGTTGCAGAGCGTGCCACCCGAGTCGACGATGTCGTCGATCAAAAGACAGTCCTTGCCGGTCACGTCACCGATGACGTTCATGACTTCCGATTCACCGGCACGCTCACGACGCTTGTCGACGATGGCGAGCTGGCAGTCGAGGCGTTTGGCGAGCGAACGGGCGCGCACAACGCCGCCGACATCCGGCGAGACGACCATGACGTTGTTCAGGTCGTAATTTTCCTTCACGTCGCGCGCCAGGATCGGCACTGCGTAAAGATTATCCGTCGGAATATCGAAGAAACCCTGGATCTGGCCGGCATGCAGGTCGAGGGTCAGAACGCGGTCGGCGCCTGCCTCGGTGATCAGGTTGGCCACGAGCTTGGCCGAGATCGGCGTGCGGGGGCCTGCCTTACGATCCTGTCTTGCATAACCGAAATAAGGAAGAACCGCCGTGATGCGTCGTGCCGACGCTCGCCGGAACGCATCGATCATGATGAGCAGTTCCATCAGATGATCGTTGGTCGGGAACGACGTGGACTGGATGACGAATACATCCTCGCCGCGCACGTTTTCCTGAATTTCTACGAAGATTTCCTGGTCTGCAAAACGCCTTACACTGGCTTTTCCGACTGGGACATTGAGATAGCTGCAGATCGCGTCGGCCAGATGCCGGTTCGAATTGCCTGCGAAAACCTTCATTTCGGTCCGCCTGTATTGAAGCTGGATGGGCGCCTTTTACCGCCACTGCCCTTGAATGCAAGAGCGTTTTCGAAAAGCACACGGAATTTTATGAACGAACTGTGACTTGGAGCCTCAAAAACACTGTTTTCACAGTCGTGAAGCCGTCTGTCGCCAGTCGAGATAACCCGATATCGTCTTGTCGGCGATCGACTGCATGACGGAGGCGGGGATGGCTGCCCACGGATCCGTCCCCTGAGCTGCAAGTGTTTCCTGCCCCTGCATCCGGTGGAGCCTTGCACCGGCATTGTCGAGCACGTCCCAGACGTAGACGATCGTCACCTTGCCATCATCGGCGAGGGCGGAGAAATACCCTTTGAGAATGTATTCGGCGCTCGTATCGCCCGACGGTCTAATTTTCAGGCCGCTCGAGCGGGCGGCGGCAGCCAGTTGGCGCGACAGGGGCGTGACCGCCTCGACCGGTGCGCCGATGATCGGCAGAAAGCGAATGGTTCCGCCACTGTCGGCTGCTGCCGTTTCATCCGGAATTGCGGCCGGTGTGCCGTCAGACGACGGCATCCGTGCGTCGCTGCCAAAGGTTTGCCCTTCCCATTCCGGCGGCGGGCCGGAGGAGGAGGGGGAAACGGTATCGCCATTTTCCAAGGCCCTAGCCTGTGATTCCAGCGTATTTCCCGGCGCGCGCGAATATGTGTTGGACGCAAGAGGAGCCGATTGAACCGGTGCCGTGTTATATGTTCCGGCCATGCGGTCGGCATCATCCTGCGTGACGGGGCTGGAAGACCTCTCGGTTCCGCCGCCGATATCGACCTGCGGCGTCAATGCGTCGGTCGTATTGCAGGCGGAAAGACCGAGCGAGAGAACGAGAGCCGCGAAGACATGCCATCCGCCTGATCTCCGCACGCACCCGTCTCCCGAAAATTCCATCTCGTCGGAACTTAGAGGTGGCTTCTCGGGAGTGTCAATTGCGGGAATTTGGTTGGCCTAGCAGACGATCAGATCGAGGCCGCGGCGCGAGAGCGGTTCGGGCGCTGTTTCTGTCGTCAGGTAGGTATGGCCGAGCGTCATCGCCGTTCCGCTGTCCGAATCCATGATGATCATGTGCACGAAGAGCGTCATATCGGCCAGGATTTCCTGCGGATTACCGACATGGAACATCTGCTGTTCCATCCACGATGGCGAGAAACGAGCGCCGAGCGAGTAACCGCAGGCATTCAGCCGGTGCCGGGAAAGTCCGCGTTCATCGAGGATGCGTGCATGGGTATCGAACACGTCGCCGAATGTATGGCCGGGGCGCAGAACCTCCTCGATCGCCTGGATGGTTTCCAGGCACGCCTTGTAGAGTTCGCGGTGGCGCAGCGACGGTTCGCCGATCACGACAGTGCGCATCATCGCGGCATGATAATGCGCGGAGGCGCCGGCCCATTCGAGCGTCAGCTGGTCATTTGCTTCAAGTTTGCGCCGACCGGCCTTGTATCGGCACAAAAGCGCATCTTCGCCGGAGCCGATGATGAATTCATTGGCCGGGTAGTCGCCGCCGCCTGAAAATACGGCACCCTGCATGGCCGAGAGAATGGCGGCTTCATCGCCGCCCGCTTTGATCAGCGGAAGGGCGGCGTCGAGCGCATCGTCGGCAAGTTCGGCTGCATGCCGCGCGTAGGCGACCTCGGCCGGGCTTTTGATCAGGCGCAGCCTGCCGACGAGATAGGATGCATCGACCAACTGGCCGAAAGTGGAAAGCTGGTTGTCGACGAGGCGGGCAACCCGGCCCGTCATGCCATGGGTGTCATATTCGATGCCGATCCTGGCGCCGAGCAGGTCCATGTCGCTCAACAGGTTCTTCAGGTCGAGGGTCGGGTCGGCGTTCACCCGATCCACCCAGATGGCGATATTCTCGATGATCGAGGTCTGGCGGGCCTGGCGCAGATCGGCCGAGCGCGTCAGGAGCGTCATCGAGCCGTCCGACTTGACGATCAGCGTCTGGAAGAAGCAGTAGCCGAACGTGTCGTAGCCGGTCAGCCAGTACATGCTTTCCTGGGCGAACAGCAGCATCGCGTCGAGCTTCTGTTCCTGCATCTCGGCAAGAAGGCGGCTCAGGCGGGCGGAATATTCATCGCGTTCAAAGTGCAGTGCCATTTCAATCCTCCCGGATCGCGATTGCTGAAATCTGGCGGCCGTAATCCGGCTCTTTTGCATGGGTCGTGCGCCGATAGGAGAAAAACCTCTCCTGATCGGGATAGGTGTCGAGATCAAGGTTTTCGGCGCGCACACCGGCATCGGTCAGGCGCCTGATCGTCAAGGACGGAAGATCGAACATGGCGTGGTCCTGCCTTGTCGATGCAGAAAAGAAGACGTCGTATGAAGGGTCGACGGATCTGAAATTGGAGACGAATTCCGGACCCACTTCATAGCTTTTCGGTCCGATGGACGGGCCGAGCACGGCGGTGATGTTTGCCCGATCGGCACCGAGCGACACCATGGCTTCGATGGTATTTTCAAGCACGCCATGGAGCGCGCCTTTCCATCCGGCATGCGCCGCACCGATCACGCCGGCTTCAGCATCGGCAAAAAGGATTGGTCCGCAGTCGGCCGACAATACGCCGAGCACGATGCCCGGCACATTCGTGACCATGGCGTCCGCCTTCGGCCTTTCGCTTGCCGCGGATCGAGTATCAACGACCACCACATCGGGGGAATGAACCTGGTGAACTGTCGCCAGTCGTTCCAGCGGCAGATCGAACCACGCCGCCACACGGGCGCGATTTTCGATCACCCTGTCCCTGTCGTCATCAGAACCGATACCGACATTCAGGCCCGCATAAATGCCTTGGGAAACGCCGCCCGTCCTGGTGAAAAAACCGTGCCGGATGCGTGAGCCTGCCCGTTCGCGCAGCAATTCGCTTTCGATCGGCAGCGGCAGGTCGTTATTCGGCATATGCGTCCATCCTGTTGATTTTACGAGATAATGCACGCGAATGCGGCTGCTTGCGCGGGCGAGATTGGCGCAGAATGCGCCAATCTGTCAATGCGGCTCTGCCAGGGATCAGTCGATCGAGCGGAACGGCATGAGCTTAACCGCCGGGCTTGAAACGGCGATGACCTTGAAAAGCTCGCCCATCTTGCCGGCACCTTCACCAGCCAGCCGGTCGACGGCTGCGCCGATAAGGCGTTGTTCGGATGGTTCCTTGTCGCGGGCAAGCGCGGTGGCGCGTTCGGCAAGGCCGAGACCATAGAGGAATTCGCCCTGACGCAGGCCGCCATTGAGGTGGACACCGGTCGAAAGCGCGACCTTGGCGAGGTCCTCGAAATCCACGTGGCTGGTAAGGTCGGCTTCGCCGGGATGGGCGAATGGGGGATCGAATTCGTGGTTCATCACCGCCTGCAGCGTATCACCGAAGCCGGTCACCATATGGCCATAGTCGATGATGAGCGCAGTGCCGCCATGCTGCAGCAGGCGCTCGCAGAGCGTCTGCATGACGGCCTGACGCGCCGGCGCCATTTCAAAGATGGTTCCGTCGGGAACGGAGCCGGTATTGTCCGGCAACAATGCCGGATCGACGGTTGCGATACCTGCCGCGAAAGCCAGTTCGTCATCGACATCAAGGCCGATCAGCCGTTCGCGAAAACCGGTCGGCGTCTTGATGAACTGGCGGATCGGGATGGCATCGAACAGTTCGTTGGCGGCGATCAGGCAGAAGCCTGCGGGCACGTCTTCAAAACTGTCATGCCAGCTGATCATCGTCGAATAGGCTTCGAGCGTCACGCGCTGGACGCCGCGAAGCCGCTCGCTGGTCTCGACGAGATGCACCGTCATCCGCTCGAACAGGGCAGGCGATATCTTTTTGATGACGCGCAGCATGTCGGCCATCATGGTGCCTCGACCCGGTCCGATCTCGACGAGGCGGATATTTTCCGGCGTGCCATGCTGCTGCCAGGCATGGACCATGAAGATGCCGACCATCTCGCCGAACAACTGGCTGATTTCGGGGGCGGTGATGAAATCCCCGTGTCGGCCGAAAGGTTCGCGTGTGCGGTAATATCCGTATTCGGGATCGGCAAGGCAGAGCGCGAAGTAATCCGTGACCGTGATCGGTCCGTTGGTGCGGATGAGGCTCTTTATCTTGTCGGCAAGAGGGGTGCTTGAATGGGGGCTTGCGGGCGTAGTCATGGTGGACGTGTCCTTCAGGCCTCAGCCGCACGAGAGGCGGCAAGCGCCCTCAAGGCCGCCCACAAGCCGATCAACACCATCGGCGTCGACAGGACCATGCCCATGGTCAGCCAGTTCGTCCCAAGAAGATAGCCCAGTTGGGCGTCGGGCTCACGGAAAAACTCGACGAGGGTACGCGAGAACCCGTAACCCATGACGAAGACACCTGCCACGAGACCGGGGGTCTTGAGGGCTTTGATGCCGAAGATCAGGGCGGCGAGGACGAGAAGGAGCACAATTCCTTCCAATCCGGCTTCGTAAAGCTGGCTCGGATGGCGGGCAAACGGTCCGCCGGTCGGAAAAACGATCGCCCAGGGCGCGGAGCTCAGCCGGCCCCAGAGTTCGCCGTTGATGAAGTTGGCGATACGGCCGAAAAACAGGCCCAGCGGCACGACCGCCGCGATGATATCGAACATGCTCCACACGGGAATGTCGTTCTTGCGGGCAAACAGGATCATCGCAACAATCGCGCCCATCAGACCGCCGTGGAAGGACATGCCACCGTTCCAGATCTGAATGATGCGGATCGGATCTTCCAGCATCGGCGCAAAATCATAAAACAGGACATAACCGGTGCGGCCGCCGACCACGATGCCGACGGCGATCCAGACAAGGAAGTCGTCCAGATGCGTCTTTGTCATCGGTGCCGTGTCGCCTTTCCAGAGCGTCGGCCTGTCGATCAGCTTGCGGGCATAGAACCAGCCGGCCATGATGCCTGCGACATAAGCGAGGCCATACCAATGAACGGCTAGGGGCCCGATGGAAAATGCCACCGGATCGATGTTTGGAAACGGCAGAATGGCAAGAAGATGCAGTGCTTCGTACAATGTTTGTTCCCGGCGTGACCGTATTCGGCGGAACATGGCCTTACCAAAAGTGGCGGTCAAGCCGGAATCGCGCAACCGGTTACCACAGTAGTGGATGGAGCTTGCAACGGACGGCCGCTGGCCCTACTTCCTTGTCATGGACAGATGATATGCCGGGGCATTTCCGCCGGCTTCAAGGAGATGACGACATGTCGACCGGAACCAACCGAGTTTTTGACGATTTCGCAAAGCTGATGACGGATGCCGCAGGCGCAGCCCAAGGCGTCCGCAAGGAAATGGAGACGGCCTTTCACGCCCAGGCCGACCGTTTTCTCAACAGCATGGATGTCGTGAAGCGCGAGGAGTTCGAGGCCGTCCGCGAGATGGCCGCACGCGCGCGGGATGAAAACGACGCGCTGAAGGCTCGTATCGAGGCGCTCGAGGCAAAGCTGGCATCCCAGCAAGGCTGAATCGAGAGCCAACAATTCCCAAGAATCGTTTCGGCCTTCCATGTTCGCATGGGAGGCCGATTCGTATCTGCCATTAACCTTTCTGTGTCGCGCCGGGACGATGTCCCCTTGCGGTGAGCTCAGCGGTTCCCCAAAAAACTCCAGCCTGTGGACACTGCCGAAAAAGCTAAGCGACAGAGTCAGTTACTCATCTCGGCTGATCTCCGATAACAACCGTTCAGTGCGTAACCCACCGAAATAATGGGGGGAGGGGCTGGAAGCTCGAAGTGGTCTAGCTACACTGATTTTAAATGATGATTCGAAACGGACTGGTAAGCTCCAGGCAGGGTTAAAGCGTTAATCTGGCGGCGCCGTAAGATCATCGGAAGTGTTGTTTCCGGTTAATTGTTTCGCGTGTTGGCGTTTCTCGCAACTCCGCATTCATTCCGGTCTAAAAGGTGCCGCATGAGCCTCATGGAATTGGAAATTGAACGTCAATCGAATCCGGTCGATATGATCGAATTCGTCGCTGCGTCCAACGACTGGACGTTCGAGCGCTCCGGCGAAGACGAAATCGCCATGACCGTGGAAGGCCGCTGGACCGATTACCACGTGTCCTTCTCCTGGATGGAAGATTTCGAAGCGCTGCATCTGGCATGCGCCTTCGATCTCAAGATCCCGGATACAAGGATCAACGAAATCCTGCGCCTGCTGTCGCATGTAAACGGCCAGACCCTGATGGGCCATTTCGACCTGTGGCGCCAGGAAGACGTGATCATCTTCCGTCAGTCGCTGCTGCTTGCCGGCGGCGCGGAGCCGACGAACCAACAGGTGGAAGTGCTGCTTTCCAGCGCGCTCGACGCCTGCGAGAGCTATTACCAGGCATTCCAGTTCGTCGTCTGGTCCGGCATGGAAGCCAAGGCGGCCATGGACGCGGTCCTGTTCGAAACCGTCGGCGAGTGCTGAACATGACGGCTGGCAGCGGATCGATCGTTCTCGTCGGCGCTGGCAATATGGGCGGCGCCATGCTGTCCGGCTGGTTGGACAAGGGTCTTGCCGGAAGCCGGATCACAGTTGTCGATCCGTCGCCTTCGGAAAAGATGCAGGCGAAGATTGCTGCGGCAGGCGCGCGTCATGTGACGACCGTGCCGGAAGGCTTCAAGGCCGATATTCTTTTCCTCGCGGTGAAACCGCAAATGATGGATGTGGTGCTGCCACCATTGAAGCCGATCGTTGGCGACGAGACGGTTGTCGTTTCCGTTGCCGCGGGCACGACGCTTCGTTATCTGACAGCCCAACTGGGTGACGCGGCCATGGTTCGTGCCATGCCGAATACGCCGGCGATGATCGGCCGCGGCGTGACCGGCGCTTTTGCCAATGCCCGCGTCGGTGATGCGCAGCGTCAGGCTGTCGATGCTTTGCTTCGGGTAAGCGGTCCTGTCGAATGGGTCGCAACCGAAGCGGATATCGATGCCGTGACGGCCGTTTCCGGCAGCGGACCGGCTTATGTCTTCTATCTCGTCGAGTGCATGGCAGAGGCGGGTCGCAAGTTGGGCCTGCCGGCGGACCTCGCCATGCGGCTCGCGCGGGAAACCGTCTCGGGGGCTGGTGAGTTGTTGAACCAGTCCCCCGAGGACGCGGCGCAGCTTCGCAAGAACGTCACGTCCCCCGGCGGCACCACGGCTGCGGCTCTCTCGGTGTTGATGGCGGAAGACGGTATCCAGCCAATCTTCGACAAGGCAATTGCCGCTGCGCGTCAGCGCGCGGAAGAACTGGGCGGCTGATTGGACAGGATTGCAGGCATGGCAGACGAAATCACCTATGGCGACTTCGAGAAGGTCGATATCCGGGTCGGGACGATCATCGAGGCCGAACCTTTTCCGGAAGCCCGCAAGCCTGCGTTCAAGCTGAAGATCGATTTCGGCCCCGAGATCGGCGTGAAGAAATCGTCGGCGCAGATCACCGTGCATTACACGCTGGAATCGCTCATTGGCCGCCAGGTTCTCGGCGTGGTGAATTTCCCGCCGCGCCAGATCGGCCCGGTTCGCTCCGAAGTGCTCACTCTGGGCTTTGAAGACGAGAACGGCGCAATCGTGCTGGCCTCGGTGGAGCAGGGTGTTCCGAACGGACGGAAGATGATGTGAGCTGGTAAGGTTCCATCTGTACATGTAAGAGGGTCGCATTCGCGGCCCTTTTCTTTTTTCTCAGCCTATGCCGGTATCCGCACGATCGCCCGCAAGCCGCCGATTGGGCTGTCGGCGAGTGTGACGTTGCCGCCGTGGGCGCGGGCGATGTCGCGGGCGATGGCAAGGCCGAGGCCGGTGCCGGAGCTGTCGAGATTGCGGGCCTCGTCGAGCCGGTAGAAGGGCTTGAAGACTTCCTCGCGTGATTCAGCCGGGATGCCGGGTCCGTCGTCGTCCAGTGTCAGGGTCAGCCATTTGGCGCTATGCCTGGCATGGATGTGCAGCGTCTTGGCGTAACGTTCGGCGTTGGAGACCAGATTGGTTGCGAGCCGGGTAAAGGCATTCGGCCGGACGGCGATTTCATCCTCGCCATCGATTTCATAGGAAAGCGTTCGGCCGCGCAGCTCGAAATCGTGGCGGAAGCGTTCCAGCAATTCGCTGAGCTTAAGCGTGCCGAAATCCTCTTCCGCTTCACCCTTGGCGAAGGCCAGATAACCTTCCAGCATCGACTGCATGTCGTCGACGTCTTCGGTCATGCCCGAAAGTTCCGGCTTGTCGCCGGCGAGCGCCAATTGCAGCTTGAAGCGGGTGAGGATGGTGCGCAGATCGTGGCTGATGCCGGCGAGCATGGCGGTGCGCTGCTCCAGCTGACGCTCGATGCGCTCGCGCATCTGGATGAAGGCGAGGCCGGCGCGGCGGACCTCGTCGGCACCGCGCGGGAAAAAGCCTTCCGTCTTTTGACCCTTGCCGAAACTTTCGGCTGCATCGGCAAGCGACAGGATGGGACGGATCTGCCCGCGCAGGAAAAGAATGGAGATGATGACCAGGACCAGCGCGACGCTCACCATCCAGACGAGGAAGATATGGGTGTTGGAGGCATAGGTGGAGCCGCGGCGGACAAACACCCTGAGCACCCGCTGATCGAGCTTGATACGGATCTCGACGAGTTTGCTGTCGCCGACCGTGTCCAGCCAGAACGGCATCTTGATCTGCTGGGTGATCTGGTCGGCCAATATGCTGTCCAGTATCGAAAAGAAGGGGCGGGGACGGGGTGGCGGCAGCTGCCCGTTCTCTTCCACGGCAATCGTGAGATCCAGCGTCCGGTCGGCGATCTGCGTGATCTCGGTGTAGTTGCTGTCCTGCGGGTAGCTGCGGATGATCTCGATAATGGCCGCGATATCGCGGACCGTGCCATCGGAAAGGCGTTCTGTGACCATGCGCCAATGCCGCTCCATGAAGACTGCGGCCACGGCAGTCTGGAGCAACAACATGGGCAGGATGACGATGAGCAGGGAGCGGGTATAGAGACCGGTCGGCAATCGACGGCGCAGCCAGCGGATGAGCGGACGCCAGCCGGGAAGGTTGAACGCCGCCACGTTCTGTCTCAACGTGTCGAAAAAGGCCATTGCCACTCCCTGTGCCGGCCGCTTTGGCCGGCTAGAGCGTTTCCGCCTTTCTTTAAAACGCGGAACTGCTCCAGCTTCTTGTTTCTGCGCAATTCCGAACGCAAAACCGGTTCCCGCTTTCTGCGGAAATTGCTCTAGTCGATGCTCAGCCTGTAGCCGATGCCTCTAACCGTCTGAAGATATACCGGATTGGCCGGATCGTCTTCTATCTTCCGCCGCAGGCGATTGATCTGCACGTCGATCGTCCGTTCCCCGACATCGGAATCGTCTCCGATCAATTCGTGGCGGGGGATCGTGTCGCCGGCGCGCAGCGCAAACAGCAGCATGATTTCCTGCTCCCTGTCGGTCAGGCGGATGGTCTCGGCCGCACGCCTCAATTCCTTGCGGGAGATGGAGAAGGTGAACGGGCCGAAGATCACCTGTTCGATCTTCGGCGTTTCCGATGCGCTGCGGCGCAGGATGTTGTTGATGCGCAGGACCAGTTCGCGCGGGTCGAAGGGCTTTGCCAGATAATCGTCGGCACCTGCTTCAAGGCCTTCGATGCGTGCATCCGCTTCGACGCGTGCCGTCAGCAGGATGACCGGGATCGTTTTCTTTTCGTAGAGCGACTTCGTCAGCGACAGTCCGGATTCTCCGGGCATCATGACGTCGAGGATGATGAGGTCGAAATGCAGGCCTTCCAGTTTGCGCCGCGCCTCGGCGGCGTCTCCCGCGATGGTGACACGAAAGCCCTGTTCGGTGAGGTAGCGATTGAGCAGATCACGGATGCGCTTGTCGTCATCGACGATCAGCAGGTGAGGCGCATCATCTGTCGGTGGTGTTTTCGTCATCAGAGCTTCCTACACGTCATCGGCGGGTGGCAGGTTTTCGTCGCGGCCACGCATTTTCTTCAGGAATTCCTTCACCGCCTCGCGATTGCCCGGGGTCAGGTCCTCCATGGCATTGGCGATGCGCGTCGATTGCGGCTCCGATAGGGCAAGCGCCAGTTCGCGGCCGGCCAAGGTGGGGTAGAGGCGTCGCTCGCGCCTGTCCTTGGCGCCCGCCATCTGGCGAATATAGCCGGCCTCGATCAGATGTTTCAGCACGCGCGAAAGGCTCTGCTTGGTAATCTGCAGCGTTTCCAGAAGGTCACTGACCATCAATCCGGGCTGGCGACTGACGAAATAGACGACGCGGTGATGCGCCCGTCCCATGCCGATCCTCGCCAGGATCGCATCCGGGTCGGATACGAAGTCACGATAGGCAAAAAAGAACAATTCGATCGTGTCAAAGTCGATCCGGCTTTCATCGACCGGCGGCATGGGCTGCTGGTCCTTCCTGACGGGCTTGGCCGCCACTGATCGAGACACGTTTGGCTCCTTTCCAAGGTGCGGCGTCGGTAGCGCCACATACTCCTATGATTGTAATGCGTCGTGCTCGATAAAGCGCGATCGGCTTGAACAATCAACAGAATTTGTATGATTTCGATGATGAGTGTGCCGGCAGAGACATCGCCTGCGTAACGCGATGGGCAAGGCAGAGTATCCATCTTTGCGGCAGGACCGTCCAAAATGTCACGGCTTTTTCCAATCCGGTCAAATTCCTTCCGCGTAGCGTGAGGGAACCTAATCCCGCGCAGCTCATTAATCCGGGCAGAGAATCTGGAGAGCTTTTTATGCAGACCTATTCAGCCTTGCCGCCGATCACGATGGACAAACCGAAGCCGCACCCGCTGCGCGCGGTCTTCGTGACGGTGATCACGCTCAAGCTCGTCGTTTGCGCATTTCTGTTGGCAAATGCGTCTCTCGCTCCGCCGGTCGCAGCCGACGCACGCTACATGGTTGCTGCCGACGAGTGAATTTTAAGCTGTTTTCTATTTCTGCAGTCGTTATATCCGGCAGGTAATGAGGCCAAGGTCGGAGATCATGGGAAAACTTCAAGCCGGGATCATTCCCGTCACCCCGTTTCAACAGAATTGCACGATCTTTTTTGATGACGAAACCCGCGAAGGCGTCGTTGTCGATCCGGGCGGTGACGTGTCATTGATCGAACAGACGGTTCGCGAGAACGGATTGTCGATCAAGGAGATATGGATAACGCACGGTCATATCGATCACGCCGGTGGTGCCGATGAACTGCGCCAAATTCTGAATGTGAAGGTCGTCGGCCCACATGAGGCGGACCTGCCATTGCTTGAGCGGCTGGAAACGCAAGCCCAGTCCTTCGGTGTCAGGATGGAAGCGCGCAACCTCGTGCCGGATCGCTGGCTGTCGGAGGGGGATACGGTGTCTTTCGGAGAGCATGTCTTCGAGGTCTACCACTGCCCCGGTCATGCTCCAGGGCACGTCATCTTCTTCAATCGCGCGCAAGGGTTTGCGCATCTGGGGGATGTTCTCTTCAACGGTTCGGTCGGGCGCACCGATCTGCCGGGAGGCGATCACCAGACACTGCTTTCCTCGATCAGAGACAAGGTTCTTCCGCTCGGTGACGATGTCGGTTTTCTCTGCGGCCATGGGCCGGGCGGGCGGATCGGCGAGGAGCGGAGAAACAACCCCTATCTGCAGGGCCTCTATTCGGTGCATGCCGATGACAGCGACGGCAGCTCGCTCCGTTCTTAAGCGACATCACGGGGAGATTACCGCGTTTCACAAGGAGTGTGAGGCGCTGGCCCTAAATTTATGGCATAAAAAAACCCGGCAATCCTGCCGGGCCTCAACTTTGGGTAAAAGCCTCGCAGGCTTAGCCATCGATCTGCAGGTTAACGGCCTTCGGGCCCTTACCGCGACGATCCGGCTCCGTGTCGAAGCTTACTTTCTGATTTTCCGAAAGACCGGACAGGCCAGACGCCTGGACGGCAGAAATGTGTACGAAGATATCGGCGCCACCATTATCTGGCTTGATGAAGCCGAAGCCTTTGTCGGTATTGAAGAATTTTACAGTGCCAGTTTCGGCCATGCAGCAGGTCCTTTTCTCTCTGTCCGTGTTCAGCGGCGGACAGCACAATACTATTGCCCCAAGGGGCGGCGGCAGGCAGTTTTAAGAAAGGGTCCCTGTGTTACCGCGGCGAATGGCAGGAAATAGCTTTTGTCAAATTGCCCCCAGTTCGACCGCCCGAAGTTTTGGCGCCTTCGGATCGCATTATTATAGGTCTTCCCATGCTCGTAAATTGCCCGAACTTGGGCAGATTGCTGTGTTTAAAGGGAATTGGCAAGAAAAAGTTTTGCGAAACTGCGCCGTGAGGTTGAAAAGCCAAACTCATGGAAGCCTTTGCAATGCAGGCGTTTTCGCTGCCGGGACAGCTTAGGCGCTATGAATCGTCGTCGACCATCCTTGATTGTATTGAACAATGTGCAGATTTGGCACAGGGACCCGCGGGCGCTACTTCGGATCAATTTCGTCGTGTAAATTGCGTGGCAATGCAACCGCGCGGCAGGTTTTGTAATACGTAATTTGGCCGCAATGCTGTTTTCGGCGATCGCGATCGAGGAAAGTGTCGATCT
Organism: Hyphomicrobiales bacterium; assembly: GCA_900469445.1. Lineage (GTDB taxonomy): Bacteria > Pseudomonadota > Alphaproteobacteria > Rhizobiales > Rhizobiaceae > Neorhizobium. The sequence goes on along the minus strand of UBXM01000001.1, from coordinate 165,553 downwards.
GAGCGGCACGATCCTGCACGGGTTTTAAGCGGTGTTAACCATCCGTTGCCCGTTCAAAAAAGACGCTTCACGGAGTTTGATGGGTCGCATTCAAGCTTTCCGCTTGAAACAGGGTGGCTCATTCGACATACAACTTCGGGCGATTTTTTTGAACCATCGCCGCGTTGCAACAGCTCCCAGGACCTCGATTATGGCCTTTCTTGCCGATGCCCTTTCCCGTGTAAAGCCGTCTGCCACCATCGCCGTTTCGCAAAAAGCGCGCGACCTGAAAGCGAAAGGCCGGGACGTGATCGGTCTTGGTGCCGGCGAGCCGGATTTCGATACGCCCGACAATGTCAAGCAGGCGGCGATCGACGCGATCAACCGCGGCGAGACGAAGTACACGCCGGTCTCGGGTATTCCGGAACTGCGCAAGGCGATCGCGGCCAAGTTCAAGCGCGAAAACGGTCTCGACTACGACTGGCAGCAGACGATCGTCGGCACCGGCGGAAAGCAGATTCTTTTCAACGCCTTCATGGCGACGCTTAACCCTGGCGACGAAGTCGTCATTCCTGCTCCCTACTGGGTATCCTATCCGGAAATGGTGGCGCTTTGCGGCGGTACCCCGGTTTCTGTTTCCACCAAGCAGGAGAACAACTTCAAGCTGACGGCGGAAGAGCTTGAAAGTGCCATCACGCCGAAGACCAAGTGGTTCATCTTCAACTCGCCGTCCAACCCGACGGGTGCTGCCTATAGCGCGGACGAGCTGAAGGCTCTGACCGACGTGCTGCTCAAGCATCCGCAGGTGTGGATCCTGACCGACGACATGTATGAGCATCTGACCTTCGGCGATTTCAAGTTCGCTACTCCGGTCGAAGTCGAGCCGAAGCTTTATGACCGCACGCTGACGATGAACGGCGTGTCGAAGGCCTATGCGATGACCGGCTGGCGTATCGGTTACGCTGCCGGCCCGCTGCAGCTGATCAAGGCCATGGACATGATCCAGGGCCAGCAGACGTCCGGCGCATCGTCGATCGCCCAGTGGGCTGCCGTTGAAGCGCTCAATGGCCCGCAGGACTTCGTTGCCAAGAACAAGGCGATCTTCGAAGGTCGTCGCGATCTCGTCGTATCGATGCTGAACCAGGCGACCGGTATCGTTTGCCCGAAGCCGGAAGGCGCGTTCTACGTCTACCCGTCCTGCGCCGGTCTGATCGGCAAGACGGCTCCGTCGGGCAAGGTCATCGAGACGGACGAGGATTTCGTTTCCGAGCTGCTTGAAGAGGAAGGTGTAGCGGTCGTTCACGGTTCGGCATTCGGCCTGGGCCCGAATTTCCGCATCTCCTACGCGACGTCTGAGGAGCTGCTGGAAGAAGCCTGCAAGCGCATCCAGCGTTTTGCCGGCGCTTGCAAGTAATCGCCAGTTCACTCGCTTTTAATACGGAAAGCCCGCAGGAAACTGCGGGCTTTCTCATTTTGCAGTCTTAGCCCTTGGTCAGTCTGATGATCGTCGACGACCCGCCACGGGTTTCCGTAACGGCATAGACCGCGCCATCCGGCCCGACCTTTACATCGCGGATACGGGCTTCGAGAGGCACGCGCTCTTCGTGAGATACCCGGTCGCCATCCATGTGAAGAACGACGACGCCCTGGCTGACGAGGCCTCCGACCAGAAAGGCGTTTTTCCATTCGGGAATGGCATCGCCGTCATAAAGGGCCATGCCTGACGGGCCGATCACCGGATCCCAGTAATAGACCGGCTGCTCCGTCTCGGCTTTTTCAGTGATGCCGTTTCCTACCGCGCTGCCGCTATATTCCACGCCGTAGGTGACCTCGGGCCAGCCGTAGTTCTTGCCGGGTTCCGGTCTGTTCAACTCGTCACCACCGCGTGGGCCATGTTCCACGGTCCAGAGGCGTCCCTGGGCATCCAGTGCTGCCGATTGCATGTTGCGATGGCCGAGGCTCCATATTTCGGGCTGGGCGCCTTGCGTGTTGACAAAGGGGTTGTCGGGCAGGGCCTTACCGCTCGCGTCGATCCGGAAGACTTTTCCAAGGCCACTGGAAAGCTCTTGTGCCTGTACACGTGGCTGACGGTCAGAGCGTTCCCCGACCGTCACATAAAGCTCGCTGTTGGGACCGAAGGTAAGGCGCGAGCCGAAGTGAGACCGGCCCTCGTAGCTCGGTGTCTGGCGGAAGATGACATTGACGTTTTCCAACTTGCCGCCGCCATTGTCATCGGGCACCAGTTTGGCCGAGGCGACGGATGTGCCGTTGCCGTCCTGACGAGGCTCGGCGTAGGAAAAGAAGATCATGCCTGACGTGGCGTAATCCGGCGCCAGCGCAACGTCGAGCAGTCCGCCCTGGCCGCCGAATGCCACTTCCGGCACGCCGGTGATTGCGGGGCCTGCGTCGCCTTCCTCCGAGATGATATGCATCGCACCTTGCTTGGCGGTGACGAGCATGCGTCCGTCCGGCAGGAACTCCATGGCCCACAGATGCGGCAGATCGTCAGCGACAACTTCCGTGGCAATCTTCGGCATGGATGCGGGCTGAGGTGCGCGTGTCTGATTTTCGAAGGCGGGTTTCTGGTTCGGGGCGTTGGCGCGGCCCGTTTCTGCGGGCTGGCCTGTGGTCTGGGCGAAGGTCGGGGTGGAGATGAGTGCGGATGAAATGGCCGTGCAGGCGAGCAGGAGGGTGAAACGTGTCATTCTATCTCCCTTCAAAATGGCTATCGCGATGCAGATAGGGCGTCTGGGCGGGAGAACCGAACACGGTTCGATCAAGTTTAGGTTATGGCGTCATTTCTCAAGAACAACGCCTGAGCCGTTGATTCAGGAAAATCCTGCAGGTGGTTGATTAGGCCGGTGTTTCCATCAAAGGCCGAGGAAGGTCAGCATGACGAAAGTCGCGAAGAGCACGAAATGGGTCATGCCCTCGATCGCGTTCGTTTGCCCGTCGTTCAGATTAATTGCCGCGACAATGAGCGTGATGGCGACCATCACCGTCTGGACCGGCGTCATTGCCATGATGAAGGGCTGGCCGGTGTAAAGCGCGATTGCTTCCATGACCGGTACCGTCAGGATGACGGTCGAGAGCGATGCGCCCATGGCGATGTTGACGACCGATTGCATGCGGTTCTTCAGGGCTGCGCGAAGGGCGGTCAGGATTTCCGGTGCGGCCGAGATCGAGGCGACGACGACAGCCATCAGGGCAGGTGGGGCACCTGTGCCTTCCAGCCCCTCGTTCAGAAAGGCCGACATGAATTCGGCGAGGAAGCCGATGATCAGCACGCCGATGAGGATGATTGCGATGGAGACGCCTGCCGGTTCGTGGCGGGCCTCTTCCTGCGATGAGGTTTCCGGCTGCTGGCTTGCTGTCGTCGCAGGTTTCGAGCGAGATGCCGATGCCGGTGTACCGCCGGTGCGGGTATAGCTGTAGCTGAAGAAATAGCTGTGCGTGCCCACCTGCATGCGCAGGAACAGGGCGTAGAGCGCGATCATGGCGGCGATGGTAAAGGCGGAATAATAGTGCCATTTCGCTTCGGGGATGAATTCCGGAACGATCATCGAGATGCCGATGGCCGTCAGGATCATGGCGCTGTAGGTGCGGCTGGAGTCGTCGTTATATGGCTGCTCGCCGTGCCTTAGCCCGCCAAGCAGGGCGGCGAGGCCGAGGATGCCGTTGATATCCAGCATGACGGCGGAATAGATGGTGTCGCGCACAAGTGTGGGTGAACTGCTGCTCCCCATCATGATTGCAAGGATGAGCACTTCCACGGCCACTGCGGAAAGGGTGAGGATCATCGTGCCGTAGGGATCGCCGACCTTATGGGCGAGCACTTCCGCATGATGGGCGACGCGAGTGGAGGCCATGACGATGACGACGATGAGCGCTGCCGCCGCGATCATCGAGATCAGTTGGCCCTGTTCCAGAAGCGTATGCTCGAAACCGTAGGCCAGGATCGCGAAGGCGAGTGCGACGAAAAGAAAGCTCTCCTGTTTGACAAGTGACATCATTCCCGGCGCTCGCTCCTGTTTGCGATGGAGATTTAACGCTGCCGCCGACGGCATCAAGCGCCCTTTGTCACGGGGGCGACCATTTGCGCTATTTGGACGATAATGCCATTATTTCTTCCGTGGCCTGGAACTCTGCGACGGTCTTTCGCATCTTCACCATGGTGCCGTAGCCGGAACGGATTGTCCGATATGTTGTGTGATGCGGCCACGCGTAAGGAGGAAGTATGACCAAGGTCGTTTACAAGATCGTGCCGCATGACGGCGGCTGGGCCTATCGTCTCGGTGACGTTTTCTCCGAGACATTCCCGAGCCGTTCGGATGCGATGCAGGCTGCGCGTATCGTGGCCGCGGAGCAGCAGGTGGGCGGCGAGCCGGAAGAAATCAGCTGGCAGGATGACAAGGGTGTCTGGCACAGCGAACATAGCGATGGGGGAGATCGCCCCGAAGCCGAAGTTCAGGATGGTGATGGAGAGCAGGCTGGCGCGCGCTAAGGCGCGGCGCGATCTGTCCTTTGTCTGCAAGGCTTTCGTATAAGGCAAAAGGGCCGCGTGCTGCGGCCCCAAGCTTTGTTGGTTTTCAGGCGACAGCCTCAAGTGCCGGATAGTCGGTATAACCCTTGGCGCCACCGCCATAGAAGGTGGTGTTGTCGGGCGTGTTCAACGGGGCATTCGTCTTGAAGCGCTCGACGAGGTCGGAATTGGCGATGAACAGTTTGCCGAAGGCTACGGCGTCCGCATAACCGCTTTCGACGGCCCGTTCCGCTGTGTCCTTTTCATAACCGTTGTTGACCAGCCATCCGCCGGTGCCGCCGGCGTTGCGGTAGATATCCTTCAATTCGCGATAATCGAACGGCTTGTCGCCCTGGGTGAAGTTGCGGTCACCGCCGGTTGCGCCTTCGATGACGTGTATGAAAGAGAGGCCGCGCGAACCGAGTTCCTTGACGAGGTGGTTGAAGACTGCCTGGGGCTGGCTCTCGGTGATGCCATTGGCCGGCGTGACCGGCGAAAGGCGGATGCCGACGCGGCCGGCGCCGATTTCCTTTGCCACGGCATCGACGACTTCAAGTGCGAAGCGCACGCGGTTTTCGATCGAACCGCCATATTCATCGGTGCGCTGGTTTGCGCCATCCTTGAGGAACTGGTCGATCAGATAGCCGTTTGCACCGTGGATTTCGACGCCGTCGAAACCGGCATCGATCGCAGCCCGGGCGCCCTTTGCGTAGTCCGCGACGACGCCTGCAATCTCGCCGATTTCCAGCGCACGGGGTGCCGAGGTTTCAGCGAAGGCACCGTTGCCGTTTTCATCGATGATATAAGTCTTGCCGCCGGCCGGGATCGCGGAAGGGGCAACCGGGGCGCCGCCATTCGGCTGCAGCGAGACATGCGACACGCGGCCGACATGCCAGATCTGGGTGACGATCTTGCCGCCCTTCTTGTGAACCGCGTCCGTTACCTTCTTCCAGCCCTCGATAGCTTCCGGCAGGTAGAGGCCGGGAACGTCCGCATAACCCTGGCCCTGCTGGGTTACGGGCGTGCCTTCGGTGATGAGAAGTCCGGCCGAGGCGCGCTGTTCGTAATAAGCCGCGTTGAGATCGTTCGGGATCGCCTTGGGGGAGCGATTGCGCGTCAGCGGCGCCATGACGATCCTGTTTGCCAATTCGATATCACCAAACTTCACCGGGTCGAAGAGTGTGGTCATTACGGAAGTCCTTTTGCCTTTGGCTTAGGAGGGGGGCTTGGGAGGGGAGCTGGATCAGAGTGTCGATTTCAGCTCATTGAGGAAGGACGCGATGTTGTCTTCGTCACGGCTATAGAATGCCCATTGGCCGACACGGTTCGTCTTGAGCAGTCCTGCCTTTTCCAGCATCGCCAGATGAGCGGAAACTGTCGATTGAGACAGGCCGCATTTCCTTTCGACCTGGTTGGCGCAGATTCCCATTTCCAAAGGATGGGCCTGATCGCAAAAGTGCCGCTCAGGTTCGCGCATCCATTCGAGAATGGACACCCGCGTTGGATGAGCCAGTGCTTTCAGAATTTCCGTTTTGTCTATCGTCATCGAATATCGCCTTCATTCGATATGTAGATCGTCATTTTACGATTTAAAGAGGTAAAAAAATCGGGCCAACGGATTTCTCCGCGGCCCGTCAAGTGTGAAGGTCAAATAACCTCCAGAGGGGAACAGCCGAGGCGGATGGTGGGAAACCATCAGGCCATCGACTGATCTTAATATGGGTTTTGATGGGCCCGACGACAAGGGGCTTGGTGAAGATATTAAACGCCAGGGCATGGTTTGAGCTGCTGCAGATTGGCGCAGGCTGTGTCTTGGCAGCGGTAAAGGCAAAAAAAGAGGGCCACCGGATCGCTCCAGGGCCCTTTGAAGTGTGAAGGTCAAAAATGAACCTCCAGAGGGGAACAGCTGCTGCGGTGGAACTGGGAGGAAAGCCACCATATGCATCAGCTGAGTGCGATATGATGGTTTTTTGTGCATCGCGCAATCAGATTTTGTGCAGGACTGCTATGCCTCATATGCATGGCTCCGTCATAAAACTTGCATAAATGCAAGAGTGGAGCGCCATTCCTTCGAATGTCGCAGGTATATTAGACGCTAGAAATTCCAGTTTCGGGCTTTCGTGACGATGAAGTCGCGGAAGACTTTCAGCTTCGCAGCGTTCTTCATTTCGTCCGGATAGCAGAAATAGGTGTCAAAGGTTGGAATATCCGCATTGATCGCGAGCTGGATCAGGCCGGGATCGCGCCCGACGATGTAATCGGGAAGAACGGCGATGCCGATGCCCAGCAGGCAGGCGCGCTTGATCGAGGTCTGGCTGTTGATCTGCAGGTGGGGGGTGCGCGTATTGTCGGACGAGCGACCGGCCGATTCCAGCCAGTTGACGTCCATCAGCCAATTGGGGGCCGGTTCACCGAAGGTGATGATGCGGTGATTGTCGAGGTCCTCGATCGTCTGCGGTTCGCCGAAACGATTGATATAGGACGGTGCCGCATAGACATGCATATGGACCGTAAACAGCTTGCGCTGAATGAGGTCGGACTGCTGCGGCTGGCGCAGCCGGATGGCGCAATCGGCGTGACGCATGTTCACGTCGACTTCCTCGTTGTCGAGGATGAGCTGGATCGACATTTCCGGATAAAGCTGCAGGAATTCCTGCACCTTGTCGGTCAGCCAGCCCTGGCCGAGGCCGACCGTCGTGGTGACGCGCAGCTTGCCGGATGGCTTGTCGGTCGTTTCGGTCAACTGAACCTTGACCGTTTCCAGCTTCAACAGCACGTCATGCGCTGTCCTGTAGAGCAGTTCGCCCTGTTCGGTCAGGATGAGGCCGCGGGCGTGGCGGTGAAAAAGCTTCACCCCCACATCCTGCTCGAGCGCACTGACCTGGCGACTGATCGCGGACTGGGAAAGGTGCAGCTTGTCGGCGGCATGGGTGAATGACCCTGCCTCGGCTGCCGCATGAAAGATGCGCAATTTATCCCAGTCTAAAGGAACGCCCATGCTTACTCCGCGGCTATGGAGACCGGTTGGATTCCGGCCAGGTAACGCTCGGCCTCAAGAGCGGCCATGCAGCCCATTCCGGCGGCGGTGATCGCCTGCCGGAAGGTGTCGTCGGTCACGTCGCCTGCGGCAAAGATGCCGGGCACGTCGGTCGCGGTCGAATCGGGGGCGGTCCACAGATAGCCGCCGGTCTTCATCTTCAGCTTGTCCTTGAACAATTCCGTTGCCGGGGCATGGCCGATGGCGACGAAGACGCCGTCGATCGGCTGTTCGGTGATTGCGCCCGTCAGCGTGTTGCGAAGCTTGACGCCTTCCACCGACGGCGGGAGCGGGGGCTTTGCCGGCTTGCCGGTGATCTCGTGAATCTCGGTGTTCCACAGGACCTTGACGTTCGGACGCTGGAAGAGGCGCTCGCGCAGGATCTTTTCCGAGCGGAATTCGTCACGGCGATGCACGACGGTTACCGACTTGGCGATGTTGGACAGATAGAGTGCTTCCTCGACGGCGGAGTTGCCGCCGCCAACGACGATCACATCCTTGTTGCGATAGAAAAAGCCGTCGCAGGTGGCGCAGGCAGAGACGCCAAAGCCCTGGAAATGCTGTTCGCTTTCGATGCCGAGCCACTTCGCCTTCGCACCGGTGGCGATAATGATCGTGTCGGCGGTCCAGACCGTGCCGGAATCGGTTCTGGCGGTGAAGGGGCGGGTGGCAGTGTCGACTTCGGTCACGAGGTCGTTGACGATCTCGGCGCCGACATGGGTTGCCTGCTTGAGCATCTGATCCATCAGCCATGGTCCCTGAATGGGGTCGCCAAAACCCGGATAATTCTCGACATCGGTGGTGATCATCAGCTGGCCACCTTGTTCCATGCCGGCGATCAGAACCGGCTTCAGCATGGCGCGGGCAGCATAGATGGCGGCGGTGTAACCCGCAGGGCCTGAACCGATGATCAGCACTTCCGTGTGACGAGCGGACATGAATATTTCCTTTCGAGGGCGGACCGGAACTCACACCCATATAGGAAGGGCGCTTTTGCTCTGCCGCTTTTTGACTGTCATCTAATGTCGATCCATGCGTCAGTGCAAGGGCAGGCTTGCATTAACAACAGGACAGTTGGTCGCTAACGCATCACCGCAAACCGGAGAAGGTTCGCAGATCGGGATGCTGCTTCAAAATATCCCCGGCTGCTTGATGTGCCGCATCTGGTGCGCGGTGCCATGGGGCTGTATTCGCTTATGCCTTGCGTTAAACATTGTTTCGATTAAAAGCCATCCCATTCAAGGGGGAATACCGTGCTCCGCGCCGATCTCGATGCCATCGATATAAAGATTTTGAAGGAGCTCCAGCAGGACGGGCGCATCACGAATGTGGAGCTTGCCGAACGTGTCGGAATTTCCGCGCCACCTTGTCTGCGGCGCGTGCGCAAGCTGGAAGAGGCGGGCATTATCGAAGGCTATCACGCGCTGCTGAACGGCCAGAAGCTCGGCTTCGATCTGACCGCCTTCTGCATGGTCGGATTGAAACGCCAGTCGGACGCCGACCTGAAGGGGTTTGCTTCGAGGGTTCAGCAATGGCCGCTGGTGCGCGAAGCCTGGATGGTGAACGGCGACAGCGATTTTCTGCTGCGCTGTACCGCCGAAAACCTGACCCAGTTCCAGGACTTCGTCATAGACGTGCTGACCGCCGACGAATATGTGGACACGGTTCGCACCATGCTGACAATCCGTCAGGTGAAGCAGCTGGGCCTGGTGGAAGTTTAGCAGGCGCCGCTTCTTCCATCCCACGCACCCAAAGCGAGGTATTGCCCGCTCTGGAAATGCAGGTTGTTTGGCGTCGGGGTCAGGGGATTTTATAACCGGACCATCGTGAATATCGCATGCGTGCGATGTCGAGAAAAGAGTTCGGCGGAACCTGGCCATCATACTTGTCGCGAATAATGGCTCTCAAGTCCTTGCCCCAAAGGTGAACGGCCTGAGTCTTCTCGGGAAACGAGTCGAAATTTACCTCACCCGGCTTTGCGAAGCGCCAGGCTTCCTTAAACGGTACGGGGTAAAACACATCTCTTTCCTGAGCGTGGCGGATCTCACCCGATAGCCGCGCGAAATGCGTCAACGCGCGAGGGCCAATCGCGCCCCAAGGCCATCTGGATATAGGAACTCCCATACCCAGTGATTTCACGACATATTTAAGACGGCGAAACCCCTTGAGCGTCGGAGGATAGCCACGGGTGTCGCTTTTGAATTGGAGCAATTCCCGCAATGTTTCGGAGTTGCGTGGCAATTTCAGAATGGCGCCATTCAGCTCGCCGTCTCTTTCATAGCCAAAAATATGGGTGGTATCCGTAACAATCGGCTTTAGGGCCACGACGTCCAGGTCGACCCAGGTGAAGTCAGTGTGTTTGAAAAGAGCATATCTGAAAAGGTCCGAATAGAGCGCCGTGCTCCCGGTTTTCCGATGTCTCACCACTGTTCCCGTATCGAGTATTTCGCGGGCGTCCCTTACCTCAATGCCTGCTGGAACATCGCCCACATCCCCAAACGTGTAGAGAACGAGTTGATGGCCGGTTTCGAGAAAAGAGAGCGCGCTGATGTACTCGATTGTCCCAAGCGGAGCTCCCGTCCAAAGGGTTGCTAACTTGCCTGTCATTTTTGCTTATGCCTTAAAGTGGGAGCCGTATCTTGCAGAGTGGCGCGCCGTAGCAAGATTTTTAAGGTGCAACAAGTGCAGCGGCGCCGGAACGAAACGGTGCCACTATCCTTGGCGAATTCGATCCCGTTGGTTTCAGCCGTGTCCTGCGGGCGTCCGCAACGATATCCGCCAACGGTTTTGCAAGGGGAGAGGCCTTAACCGGTATGTCGCGTGAAACCTTGTTTCCGCCGAAACGCGATGATCTTGTCCTGGAACAGGCGGAACTGTTTGGCCAGGCCGTAATACCATTTGCGCCCATGGGTCTTTCTGGCGCTGCCCGTATTTGCCATGATCTGGCTTGCGGCATCGGTGGTCGTCACCGGTGCGGGCCAGAAGGAGTAGCCGTGGCCTTCTCTCGTCAGCCAGTAGCGGAAGTAATTGTCGACCGGTGCGAAGATCTGGCGATGATGATCGACAAACTGGCGCGCTCCCTTGCGCGACCAGACGATGGCGCTTGTCGTCATCGGGAAATAATGGGCGGCCACGAGTTCGCAATCATGGTCACCGACCCGATAGCGGGAGAGCGGAGTGGCGATCTTCAGCTTGTTGTTGCCGATGTTGATCAACAGCCAGTTCGGATCGATCATCTCCAGGTCGGGCAGCGATTTTTCGAGCAGTTCAACCGGATTGCACAAAGGTAGCGCGTCATCTTCAAGGACGAGCGCATAACGGGCGTCCGAGGCGAGGAAAGCCTCTGCTACCTTGAGGTGGCTGTGGTAGCAGCCGATCTCACCCCCGACGAGAGCCCGGCCCATATAACGCTCGGCGCTTGCTGCGTCGTAATCGGGCAGGGCGGCAAGGTCCATCTGGCGGCCATCGCAGGCGGCCACCCTTTCGAAAGGCGTATCGAATGCTGCAAGGCGAGCATTGATCGTCTGCAAGCGGTCGTCGCTACCGTCGAGATTTATCACATAGGTATTGATCGACTGCATCATCCCGATCCGCTTCAGGTTTTTCGTCGCTTCCTGTCACGGGTTCAGGCAGATTTGTCAACGTCTGCTTGCCTATCGGGATGCCCTTGCGATAAGCCGGAACCTCATCGGAAAGTGTAAACAAGGCTGTGCATATTCATGCGGGTTCACCAGTATATTTTCGGCAAGGATGGCGGCGCGGAACAGTTTTTTCTGCATTTGCTTGCAGCATTCGCCGAGCGTGGCGTCGAGCAGACGGTGGTGATGCGGCCGAACCGACGCTGGAAGCCGGACGTTTTGGCGCATGCTCGCGTCATCGAAAGCAATTTTCGCAACGCTTCCATCGATCGCCTCCTTCTGCCGATGCGGGTAAAACATCTGGCGCAGAAGGATGAGGCTGACGCGATCATCTCCTGGTCCACACGCGGTGCGACCTTGATGCCGGCTTATGCCGGCGCCACCAAGATTTCGCGATTGGGCGATTACCCGCTGCGGCTTTCGTATTTTCGCAATACCGACATCATCGTCTGCAACGCGCCGGGCATTGCCGATCACGTTCGCAAACTCGGATGGGATCGTCGCATCGAGGTCATATCGAATTTCACGCGCACCGAAAAAGTTGCAGCCGCCGATCGCGCGATGTTTGACACACCCGCGGATGTGCCGTTGGTCATGGCCATGGGGCGGTTCGTGCAGCGAAAGGGATTTCACACGCTGATCGATGCGATGGCTGGCCTTCCGGATGCCTGGCTGTGGTTGGCTGGAGAAGGTGAGGAGCGGGAAGCCCTTGAGGCCCAGGCGCGCGAGCGCGGTATTGCAAACAGAATGCGTTTCATCGGTTGGCAGAAGGATGCCCGCTCGTATCTGGCAGCCGCCGACGTCTTCGTCATGCCTTCCAGTCACGAGCCGCTTGGAAATGTGGTTCTGGAGGCCTGGGCGCAGGGTATTCCGGTCGTATCATCCCGTTCGGAAGGGCCGCTATGGTTCATGCGCGACGGCGAGAACGGCCTGATGGTCGATATCGATGATCATCAGGGGTTCTCCCGGGCGATATCCTCGGTTCTCAACGATCGGCAGCTTGCAAATTCGCTGGCCGAGGGGGGGCATGTCAGCCTGGCGTCGCAGTTTTCCGAAGAGGCAATCGTGCAGGCCTATTTCGATCTTTTCGGCTCTCATGCGGCAGCGCGGGCTTCTGTCTAAAGCGCTCCGCGATCTTTCAGATTCGCTTGTCGCGCTTTAGTTCTTTGTTTTTATACATGTCTCCCGAAACCGGTGACCACTTTCGGGAGACATGCTCTAGCGCTCCAGAAGAAGTGCTTGATAGACCGCTCCCAGCCGGCGGACCTCGCCCTCAATACTGAAGTTCGTTGCCGCATGGTGCAGCGCGCGGGCGCTGGCGTTCTGCCGACGCAAATCATCGTCCATGAATTTGGCGGTTGCCGATGTCATGGCGTCGATATCTGCCATGATGACCGTGCCGGTTTCCTCTTCGCCGGTGATGACAAGTTCCGGAAATGCACCGACATCGGTTGCTATAACGGGAACGCCGGTCGCCATGGCCTCTAGCGGGGTGAGGCCGAAACCTTCCCAGCGTTGGGGGGCGACGAAGAGATCGAGGGTGCGATACCAGTCGTTGATATTGGTATGCTCGCCGACAAACAGGATGCGGTCGGCAAGGCCGGCCCTTGTAACCTTATCGATCAGGCCTTTTTCGTAATCGACATGCGGAGCGGTGGCGCGGCCGGCGACGATGGCGATCCAGTCCGGACGCGTGGGCAAAAGTGCGATCATCGTGTCGACGAAAAGATCGGTGCCTTTCTGGTGGCGGACCCGGCCGAAGCAGCCGACGAATTTTCGGGTCGGGTCAAGGCCAAGCGTTGTGCGGGCGGCGGCTTTGTCTGTGGCAGGCGAGAAGCGCTGCGTGTCGATGCCGTGCATGACGACAGTATTCGGCACATTCAGATAGGTGGCGGTGCGCCCGCTGGTGGCCACGACCGCATCCATCTTCGAGATCAGCCACTTGGTCCAGCCGCTGTGCCTGCGTTGCGAGGCCGACGTGAAGACGATTTTCAGCGGCATGCGCAGCACATCGCGCATAATGATCGCCGGCAGCATTTCGACATTGCGGCGGGCATGCCAGACGCGATTTTTCCTGCCGCGCGGGCGGTGCCACAGGCGGAAAAGATCGCGAAAGCGGATATGCGGGATCGTTTCCGGCAGGCCCGGTCCAAGCGCGGCCACCTTGTAACCAAGGGCGCGCTGAACCGGAACAAGCTGGATGATCGTGCTGGTCACACCGGACAGCCGCCGTTTGAAGTTTGGTGCTATGACCTCAACTTCACCGATATCGACGACTGCCGGATTGTGACTGCTGTTATTCTGGCCTTCGGCCACGGCGATCAACCCCAGGAAACGGAGAGGATCTCGTAAGCCTTGGAGCCGCCCGGCGCGACGACTTCGATCGATTCTCCGGCTTCCTTGCCGATCATGGCACGGGCGATCGGCGAGGAAATCGAGATGCGGCCGGCCTTTACGTCGGCTTCCTGGTCGCCGACGATCTGGTAGGTTTTCTCCTCATCGGTGTCTTCATCGACAAGCTTGACGGTGGCGCCGAACTTGACCTTCGAGCCGGACATCTTGGAAAGGTCGATGACCTCTGCGCGGGCGGTCAGATCTTCCAGTTCGGTGACGCGGCCTTCATTGTGGCTCTGTGCTTCCTTGGCAGCGTGATACTCGGCGTTTTCCGAAAGGTCGCCATGGGCGCGCGCTTCCGCAATCGCTTCGATGATACGGGGACGCTCTTCCTGCTGCCTCCAGCGCAGTTCTTCCTGCAGCTGGGCAAAGCCGTTCTGCGTCATCGGTACCTTTTCAACCATTTCCTTGTCCTTCAGGGGTGTATCCGCGGTTACCGCGAACACAAAAAGAAACAGGTTCCGGAGCGTGAACTTCGGAACCATCGCAGCGTCAAAATGTAGGGTTACTATATCAGAATTTCGATGTCCCTCGCGAGGAATTTCGAAATCATGTCGTATCTCCCGTTCGTACATGTGATGTGAACCGCGTTCGTTTGTCAATCTCTTGACTGTTGGGGTGAGAACATATAGAGAACAAAAGCGATGAAGAAGTCATTGAAAGAACGGTTGGCGATCCTTTCCGACGCCGCAAAATATGACGCTTCCTGTGCCTCAAGCGGGACGGTGAAGCGCGATTCACCGGCCAGCGGAGGGCTTGGATCAACGGAAGGTTCAGGCATTTGCCACGCCTATGCGCCAGATGGACGCTGCATATCGCTTCTGAAAATTCTGCTGACCAATTTCTGCATCTATGACTGTGCCTATTGCATCAACCGGTCGTCCAGCAATGTGGAGCGCGCACGTTTTACGCCGGAAGAAGTGATCTGGTTGACGCTGGAATTCTATCGTCGCAATTATATCGAGGGCCTGTTCCTGTCGTCCGGTATCATCCGCTCCTCCGATCATACGATGGAGGAGATGGTGCGGATCGCAAGAGAGCTGCGCACCGTGCATAATTTCCGCGGCTATATTCATCTGAAATCGATACCTGAGGCTTCTGCGCATCTGATCGAGGAGGCGGGACTTTATGCGGACCGTCTGTCGATCAATATCGAGTTGCCAACCGATGCGGGGATCGGGCGTTTTGCGCCGGAAAAACAGCCGGAAAACATCCGCCGTTCGATGGGCAATCTGCGGCTGAAGATCGAGGAAATGGCAGAGCCGACGCTGCAGACCAAAAGGCGTCGCAAGTTTGCGCCGGCAGGGCAAAGCACGCAGATGATCGTCGGGGCGGATGGCGCCTGCGATGCGACGATCCTCGGCACCAGCGCCAGGCTTTACGGAAGTTACGGCTTGAAGCGTGTCTATTATTCCGCCTTCAGCCCGATCCCGGATTCGTCGAAGAAACTGCCATTGATCAAACCGCCATTGATGCGCGAGCACCGGCTTTATCAAGCCGACTGGCTCTATCGTTTCTATGGATTCGATATAGGCGAGATCACGTCGGGGCGCGAGGGCGGGATGCTCGATCTCGATCTCGATCCGAAACTCGCCTGGGCGCTCTCCCATCGCGATCGATTTCCTGTCGACGTCAATCGAGCCGATCGCGAAATGCTTCTAAGGGTGCCGGGTTTCGGTACCAAGACGGTCAAGGGCATTCTGTCGTCGCGGCACTTTCGCAAGCTCAGGCTCGATGACCTGAAGCGGCTGGGGGTGTCACTCAAGAAGGTGCAACCGTTCATCATCTGCGATGGCTGGACGCCGCACCGGCTCGTCGACCGGTCGGATCTTCGCGCCATGTTTCAACCCAAGCCGGAGCAGCTGTCGCTATTATGATGTTTCGCTATTCCTTGCGGGGGCGGGGCGATCTTGGCGAGTGGCGGGATGCGGCTCGCGGTTTTCTGATGGCCGGCATCGCGCCGGAGTTCATCGAGTGGCGGACGATGGACGATGCCGACGGGTTGTTCGGCTTTGACGACAACCGGTTGCCGCCCCCGGCCGTACCGCCGCCTAAAATAACCGTGCAGCCGTCGTTCATCCGGCTGGCGGAGGCGGTGATCTGTCATTCCGATCCCACGCGTTTTGCGCTTCTCTATCGGCTGCTGTTCAGGCTTTTCCACTCACATGGGCTGCTCAACATGGCATCCGACAGGGATGTCACCGCTGCCCGCCGGTTGGCGAAATCGGTCGGGCGCGACTACCACAAGATGACGGCCTTCGTGCGGTTCAAGGAACTGCCTTTGCCGGAGGGCATGGCGGGACGTCGGCGTTTCGTATCGTGGTTCGAGCCGGACCACTTTATCGTCGCGCGCGTGGCACCTTTCTTCCAACGGCGATTTACCGATATGGATTGGCTGATCGCGACGCCGAAAGGTTCGGCATCATGGGACGGTGAAAAGCTTGAGACCAGTGATGATCCGGCTCAAAAGCCCAATCTGCGCGATGATACCGACGATCTCTGGCGCACTTATTACGCCTCCATCTTCAATCCGGCGCGACTGAAGGTGAAGATGATGACGACGGAGATGCCAAAGAAATACTGGAAGAATCTGCCTGAGGCCGAACTCATTCCCGGCATGATCGCCAAGGCGGAGGCGAGTGTGCTCGAAATGGCGGCAAGGCAGGCAAGTGAGCCCCAGCCGTTCCATCATCGTATTCAGGAGGCTGCGGCGAGGGCGCCGGCGGCGCCTTTGCCTGCGGCAGGCACGCTCGATGCAGTTCGGGAGGCGGCACGGTCATGCACGCGCTGTGACATCCATTGTCTCGCGACGCAGACGGTGTTCGGTGAAGGGCCGGTTAATGCCGACGTGATGGTGATTGGCGAGCAGCCGGGGGATCAGGAGGATCTGGCGGGACGGCCCTTTGTCGGGCCGGCGGGAAAACTGTTCGACGAGACGCTGAGGCTTGCCGGCATCGAACGTGACAGGCTCTATGTCACCAATGCGGTGAAGCATTTCAAATATCAGCCGCGTGGCAAGCGGCGCATCCACCAGAAGCCCAATATGGGCGAGGTGCGGCAATGCCGCTGGTGGCTGCGCAAGGAGCTGGAACTGGTAAAGCCGAAGCTCGTCGTGGCGATGGGGGCAACCGCGCTCTTTGCGCTGACCGATATGCGTCAGAAGCTGGAAGACGTCCGCAGTGAGCCGATTGCGATGGAGGAGGGCAGGACGATGTTCGTCACCGTTCATCCCTCCTACCTTCTGCGCATCCCCGATGAGGGCTTGAAGCAACAGGAACTCGTCCGTTTTCGCGAAGATATCGCCGCTGTAAAACGGCTCATGTGAACGAAGATCAGGGTGTTCACAGGCTCATGCTGCACTGCGGTATCATTTCGGATCGCAGGTGGTGCAATGCGAGACAGGATGGAGGAAATCCGTACATTTCGGTTTTCTCCTCTTAACGCTTAGGTGGCTTGCCTCAAGACAAGCCGCAAAATCCTGCCTAGCCTTGTCGCAGGACCAACCCTTTCGGAGGTGCCGCCGCATGACGAGGCGGGTCGCAAGCCTGATCATGTCCGTCTGCGTCGCGTTTGCGATGTGGACGACGCTGGCTGTCGGATCACTTCTGATGTGGAAATTCTTCCGGGATTATTCCGGATGAGTGTGGTCCATGATGGGCCATGGCCGCCTTTGCGAAAGTGGGGGCGGCCGATCGGCAGTCATGGCGCAGGAGTTTGCGCGGTCAATCGACATAGACCGGGTCTTTCGGCAGATTGGGCGGATTATACCCGCCGGTCTCGATCCGTGTCCGCACGGAGCTATGCAGCATGGCGCCATCGGGTATCAGGCGTCGATCCTGTCGCGGGATGTAGATAGAGCGGCGGTCGCCGTGCTTGCGCCAGGAATTTTCCGGCACGCGGCGAGGGATATATTCCAGCGCCTTCCAGCCGATGCTCATGGAATCATGCAGCGCCGCCGTCGGGTTCAACGTGACATATTTGTTGTCACGTTCTCCGCGGACGATATCGTTTACGGTCTGGGTTCGATAGATCAGGCCCGCGAGCTCCGTCTCGCGGATCATCCAGTCGAGCGGTATCTTGACCTGCCCGCTTTCTGTCTCCGGATAACCGCCGCCGACATCGCCATGTACGCCTGCAAACCAGACCTGTTTGAAATTCTGCTTGCCCTTCACCTTCTTGAACGGGCTGCCTCGATAGTCCTGATCCGGGACCCATAATTCCGGCTGGAACATGGTGCGGCGCTCGTCGATGGCGACGGCATGGCGTACCCATTCGACGCTCGGGTTTCTGGCCGAAAAAGGATGCGTTCTCATCTGAAGCCAGTGTTTTCCCGGTTCGATCACCGAGGCGACGGTATCGAACAGGCCTAGCAGCTTGATCGGCGGGCGGCCGGTGCGCAGCGTTCGCTCGTAAAGTCGCATGGAGGCGAAGGCCGAGCGCCCGTCGTCTTCCTGCGGCCTGTCGCGATCAATCTCTTCCTGCGCGGCGATGCCCTTGTAGGTGTTGTAAGCGTAATCCAGCAGATTGAGATGGTGGCGGCTCATGAAGCCGAGCGCGTGGATGAAGCCGGCGAGGACTCTTGCGGTATAGGCGCCTCGACTGAAGCCGAAAATGTAAATGCGGTCTCGATCCTTGTAGTTGCCGCTGTCGTCCTTGGTGCCGGGATCGTAATTCTCGATCAGGAAGCGGTAGGCTTCCTTGATATTCTGGTCCATGCCCCAGCCCGTCGCCAATCCCCAGATCTCGACCGTATCTCGATAGAGTTTTGACCACGCATTGTTGGCGCCGAAGGTGCCGACGCCCGGATCGTAATAAACGATCTGCCGTTCCGATCGCTCCAATGTGCCGAACAGGCGCAGGATATTGGTGCGGTCAGCCGAAATTTCGTTCGACGTGCCATCGAACAGGATGACGATGTTCTTCGACATGAAATCCCCCTCGCGAATGCATGCCAAAATAGCATTCGCTTTGTGTCGGTTCAACGAAGGGGCGATTTCGGTGTGGGGCGGTCCGGGGCGATGCTCGGGATGTTGTTATAATACAGTTGCTTAGGTGCAGGTCTTCGAAGATTGAGTCTCGAAGTTAATTCACACGCTGAGCAATGATCTCGGCTCTCCACCATTCCGCCCGCCGGGAGAGGTGAAGAGCCGTGGCTGTCGATCCAGATGAGGTGTTGGAACCGTGTGGCCCCGGCTCACCGGGAGGCGGGTTAGCTCAAGCTGCTCAAATAGCGATCGAGCTTGGCGAGCGTCTGCTTGCCGCCTTCCACTGCGCCGAATTCGATAACCGCCTGTTTTGCGTCTTCGGTCGGGAAGATCATGGTCAATGTCATGCGCGTCTTGCCGCTCTCTTCGGCGAGGGTAATCAGGCCGGAAAAATGGGCAGGCTCTTCAAGCTCGCCACCGTGATCGTAGGCAATCCGTGCGGGTGTTGCAATTTCGGTGTAGTGGATCCAGTTCGGCCAGTCCTTTCCGTCGGGGCCATGCATCGTGTAGTGCCAGATGCCGCCGACTTCGAAGGCCATGTCGTGTGTCTCATTGGTAAAGCCGTCCGGACCCCACCAGGCATCGAGATGCCGTGGATTGGACAATGCTTCGAAAACGAGGTCTCGCGGGGCGTCAATGAGACGATCGAGGCGGATGATCTTGCTCGGGTCCAGTTCTGCACTCATGTCAGCGTTCCTTTTCCGTCTCTGACAACAGGGTTTCCAGCCGGTCGAAATTCTGCTCGTTGGCGGCGGCGAGGAATTTTTCGATTTCGCGGTTCGCCTCCGTGTCTTCAAACGACATGCGCCATGTCAGGCGGGTACCGGCATCCGCTTCATGGAGGCCTATATCCAGTGCGAAGGCATGCATGGGGCCGTGGTGGAAGGCCTTGATACGCTCCTCAGGGCGGATGTCCTCGAAGGTCCAGTGATTGGCGAAATCGGTGTTGCTGGAGGATGTCATGACGATCATCCATGTACCGCCGTTTCTGAATTCGAATTGCTCGATGCGGTTGGTGAAACCATGCGGTCCCCACCATTTCGCCAGAAGGTCAGGGTCGGAAAAGGCGCTGAAAAGGGTGCTACGGTTCGCGGCGAATACACGTTCGCTTTCGATGATGAGGGAGCGTTCCACATTATCGGTCATCGTTGTTCTCTTTCTTCGCGTCCTGCGTCGGTTTCAACGTCGCCAGATAGGTTTCCAGCCGATCCAGGCGATGTTCCCAGAGCTTGCGGTAATCACCGAGCCAGCCGTCGACGGCCTGCAACGGCTCGGTCTCCAGCCGGCAGGGGCGCCACTGGGCAGAGCGGCCGCGGGTGATGAGATTGGCGCGCTCCAGCACCTTCAGATGTTTTGAGACGGCAGGAAGGCTGATGTCGAACGGCGCTGCCAGCTCATTGACTGTCGCTTCGCCATCGGCCAGCCGCGCAAGGATCGCCCGGCGCGTCGGGTCCGCAAGTGCGAACATCGTCTGGGAAAGCGGGTCGAGCGACATGTTTATCCGATCGGTTAATTAACTGATTGGATAAATACATGACAAAAAGAAACCGGTCAACAGGGATGCTGACCGGCTCTGATCTTGCTTAGAAGTAGCTCTGCAGCGGGCGAACTTCGAGGTTGCCGGCCTTGAGCGCCTTGATCGCCATGGCAGCGGCTTCGGCGCCGGCCATGGTAGTGTAGTAAGGCACCTTCTGCATCAGGGTGGCGCGGCGCAGCGACTTCGAGTCGGAGACAGCCTTGTTGCCGTCAGTCGTGTTGATGACGATCTGAACCTGACGGTTGCGGATGGCATCCTCGATATGCGGACGGCCTTCGAGCACCTTGTTGATCTTCGTCGCCTCGATGCCGTTATCGGCGAGGAAGCGCTGGGTGCCGCCGGTGGCGAGAACCTTGAAGCCGATTTCGGTCAGGATCTTGATCGCCGGCAGGACGCGGGTCTTGTCGCTGTCGCGAACCGAAACGAAGACGGTGCCTTCACGCGGCAGTTCGACGCCCGCGCCGAGCTGCGACTTGGCGAATGCCAGGGCGAAATCAGTGTCGAGGCCGATGACTTCGCCGGTGGAGCGCATTTCCGGGCCGAGCAGGGTGTCGACGCCGGGGAAGCGGGCGAACGGGAAGACGGCTTCCTTGACGGCGATGTGCTTGAGGTTGCGCGGATCCGGCTTTTCACCATAGGCGGAAAACAGCTGGTCGAGCTTCTCGCCGGCCATTGCGCGGGCGGCGATCTTGGCGATCGGCGCACCGATCGTCTTGGCGACGAAAGGTACCGTACGGGAAGCGCGCGGGTTGACTTCGAGAACGTAGACCGTGCCGTCCTTAATGGCGAACTGGACGTTCATCAGGCCAACGACGTTGAGCGCCTTCGCCATGGCCTTGGCCTGGCGTTCCAGTTCGTCGATCATCTCGGCGGACAAAGTGCGCGGCGGCAGCGAGCAGGCTGAGTCGCCCGAGTGGATGCCGGCTTCCTCGATATGTTCCATGATGCCGGCGATGAAGACGTCCTTGCCGTCGCAGAGGCAGTCGACATCCACTTCGATGGCGTTGGACAGGTAGCTGTCGAACAGAAGCGGGTTCTTGCCGAGCAGGGTGTTGATCTGGCCGGTCTTGTCGTTCGGGTAACGCTGCTTGATGTCTTCCGGAACAAGCTCCGGAACCGTGTCGAGCAGGTAGGTCTGCAGCTGGCTTTCCTGGTGGATGATCTGCATGGCGCGGCCACCCAGAACGTAGGACGGGCGCACGACCAGCGGGAAACCGATTTCCGAGGCAACAGTACGAGCCTGTTCGACCGAATAGGCGATGCCATTGTTCGGCTGGGTCAGGTCGAGCTTCATCAGAAGCTTCTGGAAGCGGTCGCGGTCTTCGGCGAGATCGATCATGTCGGGCGCGGTGCCGAGGATCGGGATGCCGTTCTTTTCCAGCGCTTCGGCGAGCTTCAGCGGGGTCTGGCCGCCGAACTGGACGATGACGCCGACGACCTCACCCTTTTCCTGCTCCGCGCGCAGAATTTCGATCACGTCTTCAGCCGTCAGCGGTTCGAAATACAGGCGGTCGGACGTATCGTAGTCGGTGGAAACCGTCTCCGGGTTGCAGTTGATCATGATCGCTTCATAACCGGCATCCTTCAGGGCGAAGGCGGCGTGGCAGCAGCAATAGTCGAACTCGATGCCCTGGCCGATGCGGTTCGGGCCACCGCCGAGGATGACGACCTTCTTGGCGGCAGAGACCTCGGCTTCCGAGCGCAGTTCGCCGACGAAAGGCGTCTCGTAGGTGGAGTACATGTAGGCGGTCGGCGAGGCGAATTCGGCCGCGCAGGTGTCGATGCGCTTGAAGACCGGGCGCACGTTAAGTGCGTTGCGGTGTTCGGCGACTTCCTTCGGGCGCTTGTGGGTGAGAGAGGCGAGGCGGGCATCGGAGAAGCCCATGGCCTTCAGCATGCGCAGGTTTTCGGCGTCTGCCGGCAGGCCGTGCTCGCGGATGCGGGCTTCCATGTCGACGATCGCCTTCAGTTGGGCGATGAACCACGGATCGATCTTGCAGGCTTCGTGGACCTCGTTCTCGGTCATGCCGAGACGCAGGGCCTGGGCGACCTGGCGCAGGCGGTCAGGCGTCGGTGTGCCGATCACTGCGCGGATCGCGTTGTGGTCGTCGCCTTCGCCGAGGCCCGGGATCTCGATTTCATCGAGGCCGGTCAGGCCGGTTTCCATGCCGCGCAGAGCCTTCTGCAGCGATTCGGCAAAGGTACGGCCGATCGCCATGACTTCACCGACAGACTTCATTGCGGTGGTCAGAACCGGGGAAGCGCCCGGGAATTTTTCGAAGGCGAAACGCGGGATCTTGGTGACGACATAGTCGATCGACGGTTCGAACGAGGCAGGGGTTGCGCCGCCGGTGATGTCGTTGTCCAGTTCGTCAAGCGTGTAGCCGATGGCGAGCTTGGCTGCGACCTTGGCGATCGGGAAGCCGGTGGCCTTCGATGCGAGAGCCGAAGAGCGCGAGACGCGCGGGTTCATTTCGATGACGACGAGGCGGCCATCGGCAGGATTGACGGCGAACTGTACGTTCGAGCCGCCGGTTTCAACGCCGATCTCGCGCAGAACCGCGATCGAGGCGTTACGCATGATCTGGTATTCCTTGTCGGTCAGCGTCAGAGCCGGCGCGACAGTGATGGAATCGCCCGTATGGACGCCCATCGGATCGATGTTTTCAATCGAGCAGATGATGATGCAGTTATCCGCCGTGTCGCGGACCACTTCCATCTCATATTCCTTCCAGCCGAGGACCGATTCTTCGATCAGCACTTCGGTGGTGGGGGAGGCGTCGAGGCCGGAGCCGACGATCTCGAAGAATTCCGAGCGGTTATAGGCGATGCCGCCGCCGGTGCCGCCGAGGGTGAAGGACGGACGGATAATCGCGGGAAGACCGACGACGTCGAGCGCCTGGGCGCCGATCGCCATGGCATGCGCCATGTAGCGCTGCTTGCGGTCGCTTTCGCCAAGGTTCCACTGGTTTTCCAGTTCGTCCAGCGCCTTGTCGAGTTCTGCGCCGGAAAGCTTGCCCTTCAGGTCGGTGCGGGCGGCTTCATGCTTCTTGCGGTCGGCGTCCTTGATCTCGGTCGCGTTGGCGAGCATCGACTTCGGCGTTTCGAGACCGATCTTTGCCATGGCTTCGCGGAACAGGGCGCGGTCTTCGGCCTTGTCGATTGCTTCCGGCTTGGCGCCGATCATTTCGACATTGTAGCGGTCCAGCACGCCCATGCGCTTCAGCGAAAGCGCGGTGTTGAGTGCCGTCTGGCCGCCCATGGTCGGCAGAAGCGCGTCCGGGCGTTCCTTGGCGATGATCTTGGCGACGACTTCAGGCGTGATCGGCTCGACATAAGTGGCGTCGGCGAGGCCCGGATCGGTCATGATCGTTGCCGGGTTGGAATTGACCAGAATGACCCGGTACCCTTCCTCGCGCAGCGCCTTGCAGGCCTGCGTGCCGGAATAGTCGAACTCGCATGCCTGGCCGATAACGATCGGACCCGCGCCGATTATGAGGATCGATTTGATATCTTGGCGCTTTGGCATGGTCTCTATCCACTCTCTGTCTGCGCGAAAAACCGGCACGGGGCATGGAGCTCCGGTCGGGTCACGTGCGCATCATTTTTCTGGCTAGACGCGGCTTATAGGCAAATGTGGGCCTCATGAGAACCCCATAAATCGGCGAATCGACAGGAATCATGGTGGATTGGGCCTGAGCGCATAATCGATCGTTAATCGACAACGAATACTTGTGTCTCCGGGGCGTTTTGAGAATTTCTGAATATTCCTGGCTGGGGGCTAAGTCATGTTCGCTGGATATATCCAGGCGATTCCCGTTTCGACTATCGTTAACGTGTTTCGTCGTTTGCGGTCGGATGCGTATTTCTATTTTATAATATTGTTATATACGGTGTTTGCTATGTATGTGGCATGGAGCAGTGATTTGTTGCCCATGCTTTCACATGCGCTCTATTTTGGACAATGGACGAAGGTGTTTCTGTTCGTCATGCCGACGCTTGCGATCGCTTTCGACCTGTTTCTGCTCGTCCATCGCTTCGATCGCCGGCGCGCCCTGGCATTCCGGCGGGTCTTTTCCGCAAAGAGGATGGCCGGGCTGATTTCCGGAGTTTTTCTGCTTGGAGGATTGATGTTCTTTCAGGGCAGCTTCACGACCATCAAGAACATGTTGCCGGCGCTGCGCGGTGGGTTTGCCGATGACCGCGCTCAGGCGGATATCGACGCCTGGCTGCATTTCGGCGTCGACCCATGGATCTGGCTTCATTCGTTCCTTGGGCAGGATTGGATCCGCAGCATCATCGAATTCAACTACAACGTCATCTGGTTTGTCCTGTGCTTCGGTGCATTGTTCTTCGTTGCGACGTCGCCATCGGCTGATAGGATCAGAAAGCGTTATCTTTTGCTGTTTGCCTTCGTCTGGATCGGCTGCGGCAATATTCTCGCGGGACTGTTTTTGTCGGCGGGACCTGCCTTTTATGGAGAAGTGGTCGGCGATCATACGCGTTTTGCCGATCTTGTTGCCTTTTTGAGCCGGGGTGGGGGAGGCAGTTCGGCTGCCGGGTTCCAAACGTATCTATGGGAGTTGCACGAGAGCGGTAGCGCTGGTTTCGGCAGTGGCATCTCCGCCTTTCCAAGCATCCATGTGGGCTTGATCACGCTCAATGCTCTGTTCCTCAACGGTTACTCCAAGCGTCTCGGTATTGTCGCCTTCGCGTATGTCGCCGTCATTCAGATCAGCTCGGTTTATCTCGGCTGGCATTATGCGATCGACGGTTATGTCTCGATGGTGGTGGTCGTGGCGGCTTATTTTGCCCTGGCTGCCCTCCTGAAGCGCCGCAGAACGCCGAAATATCCCGTTGCTGCTGCTGCCTCGTTGCCGGTTGCCTCATAAGGGGGGAGGCCTGTCGTCGGTTCGCGACCCGACAACAGTACCGCTTAAAGCATGGCTGGCATGGACAGTCGAACTCACCGGTACTATTCCTGCCGTTCATCAAGAACAAAAGCGGCAGGGACATCCAATGGCGAGGTCCGTTGGCCGGGAGAGAATTTCATGGCCGATGCAACATCCAAGCCTGCCATAAATGCTGCTGCGGAAAAGACCGTGCTGCCGATCATTCTGGCGGCGAGCTTTTGCCACATGCTCAACGACATCATGCAGTCGATGATTTCGGCGATCTATCCGATGCTGAAATCCGACTTCAACCTCGATTTCTGGCAGATCGGCATCCTGACACTTGCCTTCCAATGCACGGCCTCGCTGCTGCAGCCGGTAATCGGCATCATTACGGATAAAAAGCCCTATCCCTATTCGTTGCCGATCGGCATGGCGTCGACTTTCTTCGGGCTGATCCTGCTTGCCTGGGCGCCGACCTATGCCATTCTGGTCATTGCTGCAGGCCTCGTCGGCATCGGGTCGGCGGTGTTCCACCCGGAGGCATCCCGCGTCGCACGGCTTGCCGCCGGCGGTCGCTACGGCTTTGCTCAGGCGACCTTCCAGGTCGGCGGCAATTTCGGCCAGTCGATCGGACCGCTGCTTGCCGCATTCATCATCGTGCCGATGGGGCAGGGCAGTGTCGGCTGGTTTTCCGGCATGGCGCTTCTCGGCATCATCGTGCTCACCTGGATCGCGCGCTGGTACAAGGCGCATATGGCGGCCAACAAGGGACGCAAGAAGGCGCTCGGAGCCCATAACCTTTCAAAAAACACGGTTGTCATTGCGCTGGTCGTCCTGACCATCCTGACCTTCTCGAAGAACGCCTACATGGCTTCGATCAGCAGCTATTACACCTTCTTCGCCATCGAACGTTTCGGCGTTTCGGTGCAGATGTCTCAGGTCATGCTGTTCGTCTTCCTTGGCGCCGTTGCGCTCGGCACTGTCGTCGGTGGTCCGATCGGCGATAGGTTCGGCTCCAAGGTGGTGATCTGGGTCTCGATCCTCGGCGTGCTGCCCTTCACGCTCGCCATGCCTTACGCCAACCTGCCGATGACGATCGTGCTTTCGGCGATCATCGGCTTCATCATGGCCTCGTCCTTCCCGGCGATCATCGTCATGGCGCAGGAGCTGGTGCCGGGACGGGTCGGGATGATCGCAGGCATCTTCTTCGGCATAGCCTTCGGCGTCGGCGGCATTGCCGCGGCAGTGCTTGGCGTTCTCGCCGACAGCCACGGGATCGTCTTCGTCTATAGCGTCTGCTCCTTCCTTCCGGCGATCGGATTGCTGACGGTGTTCCTGCCCAGCAAGAAGCAGTTGCAGGTCGCTTAACAGCGCCCTGCTTTGTGCATCGCCTTTCCTGCGGTCTGCGCTATATTATCGATCGGTAAAGGTCACGTCGCCGAGGAGTGGGCACGATGGAGTGGAAGGGTCGCCGGCAGTCGGACAATGTCGAGGATCAGCGTGGGGCTTCCATGGGAGGAAGCCCTTTCGGCCGCGGGGGCATGCGTATCCCGATCGGGGGGCGTCGAGGCGGTGGAGGGCTCAGCATCGGCGGCATCGTCGTGGTGCTGATCATCTGCTGGATCACCGGCATCAATCCCCTGACGCTGCTCTCGGGTGGCGATATCGGTTTCGATGATGGCGGTGGTTCACAGCAGCAGACGCAACAGAACACGCCCGCCAATGACGAGATGACCGCCTTCGTGCGCACCGTACTGGCCGATACCGAGGACACATGGTCCGAGATCTTCAAGGCTGCGGGCCAGGACTATCAGGATCCGACACTGGTCCTCTTCTCCGGCCAGGTCCGATCCGCCTGCGGGTTTGCCTCTTCGGCCTCCGGGCCGTTCTATTGCCCCGGTGATCGCAAGCTTTATCTCGACACGACCTTCTTCAATGAGCTGTCACAGCGTTTCGGCGCATCCGGCGACTTCGCCGAGGCCTATGTGATTGCCCATGAGGTTGGTCATCACGTGCAGAACCTGATCGGCGTGCTGCCAAAATTCAACCAGATGCGTCAGCGGATGAGCGAGACCGAAGCGAACCAGATGTCGGTGCGCGTGGAGCTGCAGGCCGATTGTTTTGCCGGCGTATGGGGCAAGCGTACCGATCAGAAGGGGTTTCTCAGCCAGGGCGACCTCGAAGAGGCTCTGAATGCCGCGCAGCAGATCGGTGACGATACGTTGCAGAAGCGGACGCAGGGGTATGTCGTGCCGGAAAGCTTCAACCACGGCACATCCGCCCAACGGATGCGCTGGTTCAAACGCGGTTTCGACAGCGGCAACATGAATTCCTGCGATACGTTCTCGGGGGATGTGTAGGAGCGTCGCCAAGGACATTCCTGCCGCGCCAGTTGACGTGAATGCTGCTCGCCGGAAACGGAGGAGGTTCAGGCCTCAGGCCTGTTCGGTTATTTCGTCCCTGATCCACTGATTGCGGCCATTTTTCTTTGCGGCGAGCAGCGCACGATCTGCCCGCTCCAATACGCTGGATACCGGTCCGCCTTGCGGGGATGTCGAAATGCCGAGCGAAATCGTGACGGGATCGAGGAGGCGGCCCCGATAGGATAGTGGGGCGCTCTCGACGGCCTGCCTCAAATGCTCGGCGACCTTCTCGGCATCGGTGTCTGTTGCGCCGGGCAGCAGGATGGTGAATTCCTCGCCGCCGAACCGAAACACGTCGCCCTTTTCGCCGACCACTTCCAAAAGGATGCGCGCGACGTATTGCATCACCGCATCCCCGGCGTCATGGCCGAACTGATCATTGAAGCGCTTGAAATAGTCGATGTCGATCATGATGCAGCCGAGCGCAATGCCCTGATTGTCGAGCGATCGGTTCAGTGCCTCGTCGAGCGAGCGCCGGTTCAGGAGACCGGTCAGGGCATCACGCTTTGCCATTCCGACCAGCCGTTGCCGAAACTGCAGATTGGCGACGGCGAGCCCGACGTTCTCCGCCAGAAGTTCGAAATAGAGGCGATCAGCCTGGGACGCGTGATTTTCAGTTCGGGTCTCGAGATAAAGCAGGCCGACAATGTCTCCAAGCGCCGTCAGCGGGATGCAGAGGTTGCTGCTTTCGGCGATGTGAATGTGGTGACAGGTGACGTCTTCGCCGTCCGGCTCACTCAGGTGCGGACGCCCACGGCGCAGCGCCCAGCAGTCGTCGATCGAAAAATGAAGATCGGAAGCGGTCGGACCCGACCATTGTCCCAGGGAATGAAGGGTCGAACCCTGCTCCTTCAGGACGAAAAGATGGCCTGCCGCATCCGGAAATATCTGCGGCATGAAGCGTGAGACGACGTCCGACAGTTCCTCCTGGTTCTGGCAGGCCTGTACCCGATGCATCATCTGCAGCATCAGGTCCTTCATGCGCTGATCCTTGCGGCGTTCGGCATCCAGCCGTTCCCGCTCCAGACCGTTATTGCGGAATATCTGGATGGCGTGGTTCATCTCGCCGATTTCATCCCGCCGCCCGTCGTCCAGCACCTCGACATCGTATTCCTGTTGCGCCAGCCGCCTGACCACATTGCTCATCCTGATCAGCGGCAAGGCAACCCGCCTGCTCAGGACGAAGTAAAGAACGGCGAGGAACATCAGTGCGGTAAGGACCAGCATGGACTTGGCGATGGTGCCGAAGAAATCGCTTCGAGCCTTGGCGGCATCCACGATGCCTTGGGATCGGGCGGTGATGCTGCTTCTCACGTCTTCGACCTGCTTCAGTAGATTCGTATGAAGCCGGTAGTGCTCGTCACTGAACAGGGCCCGCTGTGCGTCATTTTGCCGGCCTGCCCGATAGGCTCCTATGGCGTCCTTCTCGATCTTGTCGATAGCGTCCGCGGCGCTCCGGATCTGGTGGAACATCGCCTTTTCTTCCGGAGATACACCGAGGCGTGACAGCTTTTCGAGGCTGGCCTCAAGATGCAGTTCCTGATCATCATCGACGTAGAATTTCGCCAGATGCTGCTCGTCGCCACGCATGACGTAAAGACGCGCCTCATCCGTCCGGCTTTCGGCGACGATTGCCAGTTCCTCGGCAAGATCGTCGACCTCCAGATGTTGCTGGATGGCAATGCGCTCCTGCGAGGCGCTTCTTGCCGAGAGGATGAATGTCGAGGCCGATACGGCGGTCAGGACCAGAGTGACCGCGTAGGCCAGATGTGTGATCGTACTCAGTCGCATGCGGGACGCCATCTGTTAGCCGACGGAGACAATCTCTCCGAACGTCAGTTCAAGGGTCATTGCGCGTGTATGTTAATTCGTTGTGATAAACGGGAAGTCAACGCCGGGCGCGGCACTCCGAATGATCTGAAAGGCGGCCTCCCGGTGGAGCTTTCGTTCATAGGCTACCTGATCAGAAGCGCTGTTCCATAAAGGCCGAGGGCGAAAACGGTATGCGCAACGAAATTGAGGAAACGCACCTTCTGCGGGTTCGGCGTCTTCGAAGCCGCCCAGCCGAGGCCCATGCCCGGTTGCATCAGGAACCAGCCGGCGCCGATCGTGACAATGCCGAGAACCCATGCGGGCAGAAAGGTCGGTGACCGCATCCAATCAGGTCCCATCACGAGCGCGAGGATGACGCCATAAAGGATGCCGACGGCATAGTGGCCGACCCAGCCGAGCGCGAGTTCGTGGCGATAGGGCTTTGCCGCGGCAATGTTATCGTGAAAGACCTTGCCGTTTGCCAGATGCCGGAACCAGCGGCCTGCAGGCGCCCAGTTCGGCTTCGGTTGTTGATAGACGACATGCAGGATGATCGCCCAGATATCCATCAGCACCGTTGCTCCGATGCCGATCATTACGCCTTGAAAAACAAGTCCGATCATCAAATTCGCCCCCTGATTGTTCAGGGATATAGCCGCGATTCCCTGATAGGTCGCATCAAAAACTTTCAAATGTTCGCCTATTGTTCCGGTTTTCTTTTTTCGCTATGTAGACAGTCCGGCGATCCGATCGTCTTTTCAGAATGAAAATTGAGAGATGCATCCGATGCTCGAACCGAAATTCGTTCGCCGTGGCCTGTTCCTCGTCTTCATGATCCTGTTTCTCGATATCATCGGTATCGCGATCATCATGCCGGTCTTGCCGGCCTTTCTGCAGGAACTGACGGGGGATGACGTCAGTGCCGCCGCGATCGATGGCGGCTGGCTGCTGCTGATCTATTCGGCAATGCAGTTCATGTTTGCGCCGCTGCTTGGCAATCTCTCCGACCGGTTCGGGCGGCGACCTATCCTGCTCGTTTCGGTCCTCACTTTTGCGATCGACAACCTGA
This sequence comes from Hyphomicrobiales bacterium, assembly GCA_900469445.1. GTDB lineage: Bacteria > Pseudomonadota > Alphaproteobacteria > Rhizobiales > Rhizobiaceae > Neorhizobium. The sequence goes on along the minus strand of UBXM01000001.1, from coordinate 135,262 downwards.
TCTGTGCTGCCGCGACCAGTTTCTGGATGCTGTTTATCGGCAGGGCGCTTGCCGGATTTTCGGGCGGCAGTTTTGCGACCTGTTCCGCCTATATCGCCGATATCAGTGACGACAAGACGCGGGCGCGCAATTTCGGCCTGATCGGCATCGCCTTCGGCGTCGGCTTCACCATCGGGCCGGTGATCGGCGGACTGTTGGGCGAGTTCGGGCCGCGCGTGCCGTTTCTCGGTGCCGGGCTGTTGTCGCTCGCCAATTTTATCACGGCTTGGTTCCTGTTGCCCGAAACACTGGCGCGCCATAATCGCCGGGCTTTCGAATGGCGGCGCGCCAATCCGCTTGGGGCGCTGCGCCAGATGCGCCACTATCCCGGCATCGGCTGGATCATGCTGGTGATGTTCCTCTACTGGCTGTCTCATGCCGTCTATCCATCCGTCTGGTCGTTCGTCTCGACCTATCGCTACAACTGGAGCGAAGCGCAGATCGGGTTGTCGCTTGGCCTGTTCGGGATTTGCGCGGCTCTCGTCACGGCGTTTGTCCTGCCTCGGCTCATTCCGGTTCTCGGCGAATGGCGAACGAGCGTGCTCGGCATCTGTTTCTCCTGTCTCGGCCTTGCGGGCTATGCCTTTTCCTGGGAGGGCTGGATGGTTTATGCCGTCATTCTTGCGACGACGATCGAGAACGTGGCGGACCCCGCTCTTCGCAGCATTGCCTCGGCCAAGGTGGGGGCATCTGCGCAAGGGGAGCTGTCGGGTGCCCTGACGAGCCTTTTCAGCCTGACCACGATCATCGGCCCGGCCATATTCACGCAGCTTTTCAGCAATTTTACGGGCGAGGGGGCAATCGTGGAATTTGCCGGAGCGCCCTATCTGATGGCAGCGATTTTCATGGCGTTTGCGGCGATCGTGTTCGTTACACGCATATCGCGGGACACGTCTTCGGTTGCTGCTATCCATCAGGTTCCGTGAACAACACCGCACAAAAACTGCTGGATCGGCTCGCGGCCTTGCCCGGAAATCCTGCCGCCTTTATAGGCAAAGTGCTGCGCCGCTGACCATTTTCTGGAAGCGGCCTTTTCTTTTATCGAGGTTTTGAAATGTCGAGCTCGCTCAACACGGTCGCATTCGAGAGCCGGGGCAACTCCTGGGCCGAACACCTGCGCGCCACGTTTGCTCTGGGTATTCCGCTTGTCGGTGCGCAGTTGGCGCAGATGGCGATCCATACGACCGACGTCATTCTGGTCGGCTGGCTCGGCACGACGGAGCTCGCTTCGGTGGTCATTGCCACGCAGGTGTTCTTCATCGTGTTCATCTTCGGTACCGGCTTTACCAGCGCGGTCATCCCGCTGGTTGCTCAGGCGCTTGGTCACAATGACAAGGTCGGTGTCCGGCGTGCAGTGAGGATGGGGCTTTGGGTTGTCATCGCCTATTGTGCGCTGATGGCGCCGATCCTCTGGTTTTCCGAGCCGATCCTTCTCGCACTCGGTCAGGCGCCGGATGTGGCAGCCAATGCCCAAGGGTATCTGCGGATCGCCCAGTGGGGGATGTTCCCGGCGCTTGGCCTGTTCGCTATCCGCAGCTTCGTGACCGGACTGGAGAAGGGCAGCATCGTTCTCTACGTCACGCTCGGCATGTTCGTGATGAATTTCGTGGTGGCCTATCTGACGGTCTTTGGCCATTTTGGCGCGCCGCAGCTTGGGCTTCATGGTGCGGCACTGGCGGCCGTCTGCGCCAATGTCACGGGTTTCGTCATCATCGTGGCCTATGTGCAGATGCATGAGACGACGCGCTCCTACGACATCTTCGTGCGCTTTTGGCGTCCTGACTGGCCGATCATTCGGGAGGTCTTTCATCTGGGCCTGCCGATCAGCTTTACCATTCTTGCCGAAACCAGCCTGTTTGCGGCTGCGTCGCTGCTGATGGGGATGATCGGCAAGCTGGAGCTTGCGGCCCATGGTATCGCGCTTCAGCTCGCATCGATCGCCTTCATGATCCCGCTGGGGCTGGCTCAGGTCGCGACCGTGCGCGTCGGGCTTGCCAATGGCCGCAGCGATGATCTTGGAGTGCGGCGGGCAGGGATCGCGGTGCTGGTCGTCAGCGTCATCTTTGCGGTCGTCGGCAGCGGTCTTTATGCAGCCTTTCCGTATTTCTGGGGTGGCCTGTTTCTGGATACGACACAGCCTGACGCTGCGGCCGTGCTGGCGCTTGCCGCGCCGCTGATCGTGATTGCAGGTGCCTTCCAGCTGGTCGATGGCCTGCAGGCGGTCGGTGCCGGCTTGCTGCGTGGTCTCAAGGATACGAAGATCCCGATGATCCTGGCGCTGATTGCCTATTGGCCGATCGGCTTCGTCTGCGCCTATGTCTTTGCTTTTCCGCTCGGTTTCGGCGGCAAGGGTGTCTGGTTCGGCTTTGTGCTGGGGCTTGCTGCTGCCGCGGTTTTCCTCTGCATCCGCTTCTGGATTTTGGTGAAGAGCCAAAAAGAAATGGCCCGCTGAAGAGCGGGCCATCTGGAACCATCAAATCCTTGCTATCAGCGTTCGGCAAGAGCCGGTTCGCCCTTCTTCTCGCGCACCAGGTTGATGAAGCGGCGGAAGAGGTAATGGCTGTCCTGCGGGCCCGGCGATGCTTCGGGATGATGCTGGACGGAGAAGACCGGCTTGCCGGCAAGGCGCAGGCCGCAATTGGTGCCGTCGAAGAGCGAGATGTGAGTCTCTTCAACACCTTGCGGCAGAGACTTCGAGTCGACCGCGAAGCCATGGTTCATCGACACGATTTCCACCTTGCCGGTCGTGTGATCCTTGACAGGGTGGTTTGCGCCGTGATGGCCCTGATGCATCTTTTCGGTCTTGGCGCCGAGTGCGAGGCCGAGCATCTGGTGGCCAAGGCAGATGCCGAAGGTCGGGATGTCGGTCTTGATGATGTCCTGAATGACCGGCACGGCGTATTCGCCGGTCGCTGCCGGGTCACCCGGGCCGTTCGACAGGAAGATGCCATCCGGCTTCAGCGCCAGGATGTCTTCGGCAGAAGTCTGGGCCGGTACGACCGTCACCTTGCAGTCGAGGCCGGTGAACAGGCGCAGGATGTTGCGCTTGACGCCGTAGTCGATGCAGACGACGTGGTACTTGGCGTCTTCAGGCTTCAGCTCGCTGAAACCTTCGTTCCAGACCCAGGGCTTTTCCGTCCACTGTGAAGACTGGCCGGACGTCGCTTCCTTGGCGAGGTCGAGGCCTTCGAGGCCGCTCCACGCCTTGGCTTCAGCCTTCAGCGCCTCGATGTCGAAAACGCCGTTCGGATCATGGGCGATGACGGCATTCGGCGCGCCGTGTTCGCGGATCCAGGCGGTCAGCGCGCGGGTGTCGATGCCCGACAGGCCGATGACGCCGCGGCTCTTCAGCCAGCCGTCGAGGTCCTTGGCGGCACGATAATTGGACGGATCGGTGATGTCGGCCTTGAAGATGACGCCGACCGCGCCGCGGCGGGCCGCAGGCGTCAGGTCTTCGATGTCTTCGTCATTGGTGCCGATATTGCCGATATGCGGGAAGGTGAAGGTGACGATCTGGCCGAGATAGGACGGGTCGGTGAGGATTTCCTCGTAGCCGGTCAGCGCCGTGTTGAAGACGACTTCCGCCGGAACCTTGCCGGTCGCGCCGATGCCGGTTCCTTCGATGACGGTGCCATCCGCAAGAACGAGCAGGGCGGTGGGCTTCTTAGGTGTCCAAGCGGGCGTCTGGGGAGCTGTGCCGGTCATGTCTATCCTTCTGACCCATCGTTCCCGTCTTTAGCGAAGACAGGCTGCAGGGGTTCATGTTGTCGCAGAAAAGTGCGCAAGCGTCATCGCCAGCGGCTCTTCAATCCAAATGTCGTGCAGGTGCGGGAAAATAAACAAAGGCTAAGGCGCGGTCAATCTCATCCGTTAAAGAATCAGCCTCATTCGGCGGGTGAAAGCGGGAAAAGATTGATCAGCCTGCCTGCCTGATCTATCACCGCCGTCAACGGCCCTTCGAAGGGCGATGCGGGATGATTGTGCCCGCCATGACGGAGAATACCAAGATGATGCGCGAAAAGCTTACCGAATCCATGAAGGAGGCCATGAAGGCCAAGGATAGCCGTCGGCTTTCCACCGTTCGCTTGATCCAGAGCGCGGTCAAGGATCGCGACATCGCCAATCGCGGTGCCGGCAAGGATGCCGCCACTGACGACGAAATCCTGCAGATCCTGCAGAAGATGGTGAAGCAGCGCGAAGAGTCGGCCAAGATCTATGAGGATGCCGGACGGGCCGAGCTCGCCACCCAGGAACGGGAAGAAATTGCAGTCTTGAAGACGTTCATGCCCGAGCAGCTTTCTGACGAAAAGGTCGGCGAGATCGTTGCTGCCGTCGTCGCCGAGATCGGCGCTGAAGGCATGAAGGACATGGGCAAGGTCATGGCCGCGCTGCGCGAGCGTTACGCCGGCCAGATGGATTTCGCCAAGGCTTCCGGTGTCATCAAGGCGAAGCTGAGCTGAAGCCGGGATTTGCCTGACTTGACTGTCGCGGCGCCTGTGGGCGCCGCATTTCGTTTGTGTCGGGGGCTGTGAATACCGGGCAAGAAATGTCTTGCCCGTGGCGCGCCTCGCGACTTCCGCCTATATGAGTACCCATGCGCTTTTCAAACACGTTCCTCGACGAGATACGCGACCGCGTGCTGATCTCCACCGTGATCGGCCGACGCGTGACGTGGGATCGTCGCAAGACGAATGTGTCGCGTGGTGACTATTGGGCCTGCTGCCCGTTCCATGGCGAAAAAAGCCCGAGCTTTCATTGCGAGGACCGCAAGGGGCGTTATCACTGCTTCGGTTGCGGCGTCTCGGGCGATCATTTCCGTTTCCTGACCGATCTCGAGGGGCTGAGCTTTCCCGAGGCCGTGCAGCAGATCGCCGATCTTGCCGGCGTTTCCATGCCGCAGCCCGATCCGCAGATGGAGAAGCGGGAGAAGGAGCGGACCTCGCTGCAGGACGTCATGGAAATGGCGACGGCGTATTTTCAGGACCAATTGCAGAGCGCCAACGGCGCCAAGGCGCGGGCCTATCTTCGCGACCGCGGCCTTACGGGTCGGACGATCGAGACATTCCGGCTGGGCTATGCGCCGGAAAGCCGCAATGCGCTGAAGGAATATCTTGCGGGCAAAGGCGTACCGAAGGAACAGATCGAAGCCTGTGGTCTGGTGCGCCATGGGCCGGATATTCCTGTTTCCTACGATTATTTCCGCGATCGCATCATGTTTCCGATCCTGTCGTCGCGCGAGAAGGTGATCGCTTTTGGTGGCCGCGCCATGGCTGCGGATGCGATGGCGAAATACATGAACTCGCCGGATACCGAGCTTTTTCACAAGGGCCAGGTTCTCTACAATTTTTCGCGCGCCAGACGGGCGGCCCAGGCGGCGGGCGACCGGCGGCAGGCCGGCACGCTGATTGCCGTCGAAGGCTATATGGACGTGATCGCGCTTTATCAGGCGGGTGTCGAAAATGCGGTTGCGCCGCTCGGTACGGCTCTGACGGACAATCAGCTAGATCTTCTGTGGAAAGTGACGCCGCAGCCGGTGCTCTGCTTTGACGGCGATGGCGCGGGTATCCGTGCGGCCAATCGTGCGGCCGATCTTGCTCTGCCGGCGATCAAGCCCGGCAAGTCGGTCAGTTTTGCGCTGCTTCCCGATGGCAAGGATCCGGACGATCTGGTGAAAAACGAGGGCAGGGCGCCATTCGACCGGGTTCTGTCGGAGGCGCGGCCGCTGGTCGAAATGATCTGGCAGCGGGAAACTGCCGGTGCGGCCTTCGATACGCCGGAGCGTCGTGCGGAACTCGATGCCCGGCTGAAGCAGATCGTGTCGGTGATCGGTGATGAAAGCGTGCGTTACCACTACCAGCAGGATATCCGCAGTCGCCTCGGCATGTTCTTCAACCAGTCGGGTGGGGCGGGTGGAGAGCGTCGCCAGAATTTCCAGCGCAACAACAATGCCGGGGCTGCGCGCAAGGGCGGACGCGGTGGGGCGCAGCAGGGCGGTTCGGTCGTGGCAGGCGCCATGATCGAAAGCGGCACTGCGGGAAGCGCCCGGTTGAACCAGATGCTGAAACTTTCCTCACAGGCGCGGCCGCCGTTGCGCGAAACCGTGCTGGCGCTGACGATCGCGAACCATCCGCAATTGCTGCTCGCCGAGTATGACGAGATCTCTTCGGTCGATTTCGAGAACAAGGACCTTCAGCGGTTCTGGTCTTCGCTGCTTTCGATCGTCGGCCGGCTCGGCGCGAAGGTCTCCGTCGAGGCGGTTCGTGACGGTCTGGTGGCGGACGGTTTCGCCGATCTGGTGACGGCGATGACGCAGCAGGTGCGCAATGCCCGGCTCTGGACTGCGACAGAGGAAGCCGATCCGCAGGATGCCCTGCAGGCGTATCGCCAGACCCGCGCGCTGCATTCCCGCAACAAGGAGCTGCGCTGGCAGAAAATCGAGCTGGAGCGGGAGATCGCCGATCTTACCGATGAGGATGCCGAGCGAGGCGAGTTGCTGTTGCGTGCGCTTCTCGAAATCCAGAACGAAATCGTTCGGCTTGAAGCGCAGGAAGCGATCATCGATGGGTTCGGCGTTTTGTCGGGGCGGGTAAAGGGGGCTGCGGTCAGCCATTGATCGCTCGGGCGCGAATTTTATACGGTGCTTGAAAAGCAAATGGCGCAAAAACCACTGTGGTTTTGCTGTGTGCTTCGTTTTTTTTGCTCCGCCGAGGTTTTGCGCTCTTGCGTTTTGGTTAACCCTTGTCTTATGGGAAAGCCTGCCTACATATTCGTCGAAACTGGTGAACATGCCTGTCACGGGCGGGTGTAACGCGTCTTTTTCCAATTTTCCGGTGTAAACGTCGGGGAAAAGCTTGACGGATCGTTAATTTGTGGGAATCACCATTTCAAGGCAAGTTAGGCGGAACGGGTCAGTGTCGGTGCGACCGACAATCCATAGCGTATATCCTGTGCGGGACGGTCGTCTGTGGTAATTCGGAATTAAAGGTCATTCCGTTACGAGTGGGCAAGTGATTCGCGGTTAGGGTATGAAGCCTTAAACCGCCGGCCACAAATGCGGCCCATCTGGTGCGGCGCAGTGGCGTTCAGGGAAAGTGACGAAATACATGGCAACAAAAGTCAAAGAAAACGAAGAAGCCGAGAACGAACGCGAAGCCTCGCATGACGGTCCGCTTCTCGATCTTTCTGATGACGCGGTCAAGAAGATGATCAAGGCCGCGAAAAAACGCGGCTATGTGACCATGGACGAGCTGAATTCGGTTCTGCCTTCGGAGGAAGTGACCTCGGAGCAGATCGAAGACACGATGGCGATGCTGTCCGACATGGGCATTAACGTCGTTGAGGACGAAGAAGCCGAAGAAGGCTCTGCCCGCGACGACGACGACAGTTCCGACGGCGACGACAACGAGAGCGAAAGCGGCGAACTGACGACGTCCGGCGGCACAGCCGTTGCGACCGTCAAGAAGAAAGAGCCGACCGACCGTACGGACGACCCGGTGCGCATGTATCTGCGCGAAATGGGTTCGGTCGAACTTCTGTCGCGCGAAGGCGAAATCGCGATTGCGAAGCGCATCGAGGCCGGCCGCGAAACCATGATCGGTGGCCTCTGCGAGAGCCCGCTGACCTTCCAGGCATTGATCATCTGGCGCGACGAGCTGAACGAAGGCACGACGCTGCTGCGCGAGATCATCGATCTGGAAACGACCTACTCGGGTCCCGAGGCGAAGGCTGCTCCGCAGTTCCAGAGCCCGGAAAAGATCGAGGCCGACCGCAAGGCTGCCGAAGAGAAAGAAAAGAGCCGCAAGGCCCGCATGTCCGCTGCCAATGACGACGATATCACGTCGGTCGGTGGCGAAATGCCGATGGAGGAAGAGGAAGAGGACGACGATGAGTCGAGCCTTTCTCTCGCCGCCATGGAAGCCGAACTGCGCCCTCAGGTCATGGAAACCCTTGACCTGATCGCCGACACCTACAAGAAGCTGCGCAAGCTGCAGGACCAGCAGGTGGAAGCCCGCCTTTCCTGTTCCGGCACGCTTTCCTCGGGGCAGGAGAAGCGTTCCAAGGAGCTGAAAGACGAGCTGATCACGGCCGTGAAGTCGCTGTCTCTCAACCAGAACCGCGTCGACAGCCTTGTCGAGCAGCTCTACGACATCTCCAAGCGTCTGATGCAGAACGAAGGCCGTCTGCTGCGTCTGGCTGAATCCTACGGCGTCAAGCGCGACAGCTTCCTTGAGCAGTATCAGGGTGCCGAGCTCGATCCGAACTGGATGGAAACGATCGGCAATCTTGCAGCCAAGGGCTGGAAGGAATTCGCCAAGGCGGAAACCCGCACGATCTCGGATATCCGTTCTGAAATCCAGAACCTGGCAACCGAGACCGGCATTTCCGTTGCCGAGTTCCGCCGCATCGTGTCGATGGTGCAGAAGGGCGAGCGCGAAGCGCGTATCGCCAAGAAGGAGATGGTCGAAGCCAATCTTCGTCTCGTCATCTCGATCGCCAAGAAGTACACGAACCGCGGTCTGCAATTCCTCGACCTCATTCAGGAAGGCAATATCGGCCTGATGAAGGCGGTCGACAAGTTCGAATACCGCCGCGGTTATAAGTTCTCGACCTATGCGACCTGGTGGATCAGGCAGGCGATCACCCGTTCGATCGCCGACCAGGCCCGCACGATCCGTATTCCGGTGCACATGATCGAAACGATCAACAAGATCGTTCGTACCTCGCGCCAGATGCTGCACGAGATCGGCCGCGAGCCGACCCCGGAAGAGCTGGCCGAAAAGCTGGCCATGCCGCTCGAAAAGGTCCGCAAGGTCCTGAAGATCGCCAAGGAGCCGATCTCGCTCGAAACCCCGGTGGGTGACGAAGAGGATAGCCACCTCGGCGACTTCATCGAGGACAAGAACGCGCTTCTGCCGATCGACGCCGCCATTCAGGCGAACCTGCGCGAGACGACGACCCGAGTTCTGGCTTCGCTCACCCCGCGTGAAGAGCGCGTGCTGCGCATGCGCTTCGGCATCGGCATGAACACCGACCATACGCTCGAAGAAGTCGGCCAGCAGTTCTCGGTTACCCGCGAACGTATCCGCCAGATCGAGGCGAAGGCGCTGCGCAAGCTGAAGCATCCGAGCCGTTCCAGGAAGCTGCGGTCGTTCCTCGACAGCTAAGGCTTCGACGCGGTCTTCAATTTATCGAGATATCGCCCGGCGGATGGAAGTCCGCCGGGTTTTTCTTGTTCGCGGGCAAGGGCGAGGACTTCATACCGCCGTTCTTTCATCCTACATCGGTTGACATGCAGGAAGGATCACCGAAGCCGCGTCACAAGCTTTATGGAGGCATTGCTGCCTCTGTCGCCCTGCATGTCATCATTGCTGTGGCCCTGTTCGTGCGCCTGCCTGCCGCCGAGATGCAGCCACCTCAGGAAGAAAGCGTCTCCGTCGAGATCGTGCCGCCGCCGGAAGAGCAGGCGGCCGAGGAAAAGCCGCCGGAGCAAGAACAAGCGTTGAACCTGACCATGCCGGAAGAGAAGCCGGAGGAGCCGGAGCCGGCGCCACCGCCGCCAGAGCCCGCGCAAGAGCCTGCTACAGAGGCCAAAGCGGAACCGCCGCCACCACCACCACCGCCTGCTGCTCCGGAAGAGAAGGCGCAAGCGCAAGAACCGCCTCCGCCGCCGGCCGACGTGCCAGAAATGCCGCCGGAGGAAGAGGCAAGCGAGCAACAGCAGGTTCCGCCACCATCCGAGGCTTCACCGGAAAATCAGGCGGAAAACGAGCAGCAGCAGGCCGCCAATGGGCGGCCCTTGCCGGTTTTACGGCCTGTGTTCGAGTTTGGAGAAGAGAGCAAGGGATCCGCTGTTTCCCCGGACGGCAATGCTTCCGAGGCGGGGGAGGTTGCAAAGGCTGAGGACGCTGAGCCCGACGCATCTTCCGAGTCCTCCAAGGACGTGGCCGAAAACGGCGAGAGCGAAGCTGAGGCAGAGCAGGAGGCTGAGGCCGAGGCGCAACCCGCAGCCCCGGCTTTGCCGTCGGATGTCGCTCCACCATCGATAGAAACAGCCGGCGCCGATCCCCTGGCCACCAGCGATGACGGCACTATCGAGGGCATCCTCGCCGATATCGCCGCTGAACCGGTTGCAAAACCAACGGAAGAGCCAAAACAAACTGCGGACGAGACGGGAGGCGGCAAGCCCATGGAGGAGGCAAAGCGCCTGTTTTCGCAACGGGATACATCCGACGCTCTGGCAACGACGGCCATGGGCAATGTTCCGCGTGGTGCGCGGGCAAGTCAGCTTTGCACGACGGAATTGAGGGAGCAGCTGCGGCATGGTTCACCGGCCTATCAGCCGGAAATCCTGCCATCCTATTCGCTGCCGCAGGGAAATGTCCTTGATATCCGCAGCGCTGCCTTTCGCGCCGGTGCGCAATGGTATGACGTGCGTTTTCGGTGTGAGATCGACGACAATGCGACGAAGGTCGTGTCCTTCGGCTTCGAAGTCGGCGATGCCGTGCCGCGCAGCCAGTGGAAGGCCCGGCGGTTTCCGGAATTCTGAGATGCGGGGCTACCGCGTCTCGGCCCTGTCGAGCATCTGGACCAGTTCGCGGATCACATCCAGCGCCTCATTGAGCACGACCAGCATTTCGTCCGATGGGGTCGAATCCAGGTTTTCAATCGCATCGTTCAGTTTTGCCACGATATCCGCGCTGATCGCCGAAGCGCTATCCAATGCTGCCATCGGCTATCTCCATCCGCCGTTTGATGCGCATGAGACGGTGCCGAGGCGGCAGAGGCAAGTCAAGGCTGGCGGGTGAATAGTTGTTGTCTGACACAAGGATCCGGAATATGTGGGAATCTCCGGTATTATGTGGGAACGGGCGAAAAGAGAAGCGATTACCGAGGCTTGGCAAGGTGATCGTGACAATGGCTTGAGCGTCGGTTTTGACACCATTGAGCGCTGCAACGGCTTGACCAAGGCGGCTGGTTTCAATTTCCGCACTCAACCTTCAAAATTTGCGGCCCGATCTTCAAAGGCTCTTTGAACCCGGTTTTAAAAGGGGTTAGCCGCATCGTGAAAGCTGGGTGCATCATTATCTGGGGCGCTTTTCGGGCGCGGAGAGCAAAATAGATTTCCACATTGACGTGGAAATCTCAGAGAGATCGCTCTCTTGCCTAGAAACGAAGGGTTTTCGCGCACTCAGAGGGCTCAAGAGATTCCCACATCGGAATTCCATTTGTCACCAAATGTGTTAGCGTCAGATGGGCGTAGGAAACCTTGATGGTCGCACGCTTCAACGACCCAATCGGAACATTCGCCGCCCCGTGCTCGCATCAGTTCGACAAACCACCTGGCGTGCCCGACGCCCGGAACCGGCAGTGCTACCGATGGCGCAGAACTTACCCGCCAACGAGTAGCTGAAGCTGTAGGATTGCCGAAATCAGTTGCTTCGGGTTGTCGGCGCCAGCGACGTATGATGAGGCCGAGATTTCCACCTTGCTCCGCTGCGAGTTGAAACCGTCTGCTTTCCTTCATAGGCAACCTGACCAGTTCGCATATGACTGTTGCAAGCCCTCGCCACCGAAGCGCTTCTTCGTAGGTCTCCATAACCGATGTTTCATCCGATGACTGAACGAAAATTATCCTGTCCGGCTTTAGCCCTACTTGCTGCAGGGCGGGCGCGAAGAGGTCATCGCGATTAAGACACCAGACAATCGGGCCGGCGGTTCGAGCTGCTATTCCGGCGACGAAGAGCGCGGAGACCGCGCCGGTGACGGTATCGCTGCCGCCTCCGGCGATTTCGTGCGTGGCACCGTAAGCTAAACCGCGTCCTGGCAACTTTGCATCAATCTCGGCCAAGCAGAACGGAAGCGTTGTTTCTACACGTGCGCGTTGACCCTCGATCTGCTCGACCCGCGCGCGTAGCTCAGCGAGAAGAGCGCTATTTGTGTTCATGGCTAGGCCGCGAGGTCCGCCGTTTCGCCGAACTTGCAGAGAAGTCTAGGGCTGCTCATATCGCCGCTTTCCATGTCAACCATCACCGCGTAGGCGGCAACACCCACAAATCGACCCGCCATAGCCTCCGCGATCCGCTCGGCGGCTGCTGAGTTGGACGCCTGGCGCATCTCACCAGGGGCAATGTTTCCACGGATTTTCTTGAACGGCAGAACAATAAACTTCTCAGACAAGGACACCGGCTACTCCTTCTGTTTGATACCGATGTTCCTATTTTGTTCCTTATTTATGGATAGTCAATCAGGGCAGTTGAAAATGCCTTCGCGGTGTGGACAAAAGACGCACCGCGCCCGTTAAGCTGCACCGCATCAGTAGCATCCAGCCTGTGGATATCTTGTTGAAAACTTCTTCACCAAATGGGGGTCGCCCGGAGCGTGCTAGCCCACTTGCTGGAGGAGTTGGTCGAGAAATTGAATCCGCTGCTTGAGTAAGCTTTTCCGAAGGAAAGGCCTCACGTCGTAGTAGTTCCATCCAGCAAGGGCCAAGCTATCGATAAGCTCGATTTGTGCATCGATGTATGCGGCACTGCGCTGTCTCTCTTCGAGCCAGGCCTCGACACTGAGCGGAGCGATATCGTCAGGGTCTAATTCAAGGTGGCCCTGTATCTTATTTTCTGAGGCTTCAATAACTTGTCGCAGAAGATCTTCTTCATTCACCGGGTACCCGTCTTCGCCTAACCGGTTAGGGAAAAGTGGTGGAGCGTAATCTGTGATAACGCCTTCTAGGGACCGCAGTATTTTCAAAATCTGATGTCCACGCTCCCATGCTTCTTCGAAGCTGTCGAAATCACGTATATTTCGGTGCCCAATGTTCTGTATTCCAATCTCGTGGACGAGATTGTTACGGCCCACGAATAGATCCTTCAGCGTTTCACCGTTGGTGGCCGAATCGCCATTCTTTTGCGACATGATTTTTGTAAACGCATCATCTGGAGCGCCAATGAACTCAAATACGCGACCAATTGCGTCCGAGTACGCTTCGATTGTCGATATACTGTTCGACCCTGCCAAAAGCTGCGGAATTGTAAGCCCCTCACTCACCATTTGAGCAAGCTTTTGGTCTGTTACCGCTTGCTTGATGTGGTTGGCCTTGATGGTCGTCGGCTCAAAGGTGAAAAGGTCATACAGCCGGGATTTCCCATGCCATTCTAGGCATGTGACGAAAGCGACCCGATAGTATGCAGTGAATTCAAAGAATGCTGGAGCCCATCGATCGTCGAGGATTGGCTGAAGATGCTGTTGCACGTCCTTGATTTCTTCGAGAAGATTTTCCAGCCGGAAGATCGCCGAAGACGCATTGAATGTCGAAAGTTCACCGACCAGGTGACGCTTTGCAAACTCGATTTGGGGGTGGGTGGGTCTAGACATGGAGCTTCCTCAGAACGCGGATCCTATCGCACGGGCATCGGCGCGTGGCCGGTAAACATTATACGTCCGCCCACGCGAAGCTCATCGATGCGATCCGCCGTGAACTCTTCTGTTGGATATCCTGCAGCCACATTATCCGAGGTCAGGAACAACTTACCGTCCATTGACCAACGTGCTCGCTTCACCAGCGCACGATCCATCACGTTGAAGTGGTAGATGCGACCATCGTCGACCTCGGTCTTTGACGCGTCAGCGATCAGCAAAGCACCATCTGGAATAGTTGGCCACATCGAATCGCCACGAGCTTCTAAGATGTAGCAGTAGTCCGGATTGGCACCCAGATTGCGGAGAAAATCTCGAGCGAAGGCGACCTCGCCTACCGGCATTTCATTGATTGGGATCAAACCTCGTCCTGCAGACGCTTTCACATCGAAACGGGGAAGCCGGACCACGTCAGCTTCAGTGATAGCGCTAGTCAAATCGATCTGACGAGAATCATCGTCACCGAATAGCAGCCAAAGCGGATCCACCTTGAGGGTATCACAGATTTTTGTGATCTCATGTAGACCGAAGGACTGTTTGCCGCGCTTGTAGGATGTCCATGTGTTCGGAGATATGCCGAGGCGTCCAGCGAATTCACCTTCGCTTTCCGCGCCCTTTAGAGTGAGCAGGCGTGAAATTACGCCAGAGTAATCAAAATCGCGCTCCATCGCTAAACATCACATAAATCTGCGACGGTACTGTTGCCCATCGCAATTTATTGCGATACCTTCTCCATAAATACGGACCAAATCACCAATGAAAAGGGAGACCGGCCAGGGCCTCCCTCATCACAACGAGGATCCACTATGCACCGGCCCCAGCAGGCGGACAAGAAGACCCGTAGCCCGATCGACAGGATTGGCGAAATGAGTGCGATTAAAGGCAGGCTTTACGCTGCCGGTCTCGCGCTCCTCGACATCGATCGAGCATACAACCTCGCACGCGGCACGGCCGGAACTACGCTCCGGGAACCGAATACGGCGGGGGAGAGGGCGATCGCGGCAGCTCTCGGTACAAAGCCACATTTGCTGTGGCGGACGCGTTACCACGCCTCCGGTCTGCGGAAATCTCCTCAACCCCGCGAGAATTATGAACGTCCGGCGACCATGGCTCAACGCCAAAACGGAGCCGCGGCATAGACATGCGCAACCCGTTCATTCCATCCCAATCCCGCGTCTGCGAGTTGGCAAATCTGGTGATGATCTTTGGCGTCACCGCTGCCGGACTGTTCGCTGCCATCGCGGCGCTTCTCGTGCAGGTGGCCCGGTGATGATCAACGTCTTTGATCAGCGTGCCCTCTACGAGCTGCACCTCAATTCCTGTTTCGCTGCGGTTCGCGAAGGCTTTCCGCATCTTTCGGTGCACGAGATCGTCAATCCGCCGCACGACTGGTTCGATGCCGCACTCGCCCGCCAGGTCGCCATGCACCTGATGATTACCGAGTTGAAATGGCCCAAGCGCCGGGTGGTCGAAAACGAGGATCGGTCGCGCGAAGCGATCAACAGGGCGCTGCGCATCATTGATGCGCGCCTGGGGAGCCTCCGGTTCGCCAGCCACTACCGAATGATGGCCGAGCGCGCACGCTCTTTCATCGCCTTCCAGACCCTTGCAGAAGAAGACGTCGCATAATGGCCGAGTTCAAACGCCTCCTCATCAACGACATCGTCATCCCCGAGCGCCTGCGCGCCGTCGAGGAAGAACATGCGATCGCGATCGCCCAGAGCATCGTCGAACACGGCCTGATCAACCCGATCACCGTTCGCGCCACGCCCAATGCCAAGGGCGGAAAATACACGCTGGTTGCCGGCGCGCACCGCCTGCGCGCCCAGCAGATTAATGACGAGGCCGAGATCGAGGCCATGATCGTCGAGGGCGACAAGGCGGAAGCCCACCTCGTCGAGATCACTGAAAACCTGTTCCGAAACGAGCTTTCCGTCGTGGATCGGGCAATCTTCGTGCAGTCCTACCGTGACATCTGGGAGCAGAAGCACGGGAAGATCGAGGCGGGCCGTCCGGGAAATAGGGCCAACTTGGCCCAATTATTCGAAGACGAGGCCGAAACTGGCGGCTTTTCACAGCATGTCGCAGATCGAATGGGTCTGTCCAAGCGTACGGTAAAGCGGCTGTCGCAGATATCCGCCAATCTTCACCCAGACGTGCGCGATGCCGTTCGCGGCACACCTATTGCAGACAATCAGTCCGCGCTGCTCAAGATCGCGAAGATGGAGCCGCAGAAGCAGCGCCAGACGGCCGTTGCCATCCGCACCGAGCCGGACCTGAAAAAGGCGCTCGCACTGGTCGATCCGCCGCCGAGGCTCACGAAGACCCAGATCGAACAGGCTACGCTGCTGTCGCGCCTCGTCACCGCTTGGGAAGATGCCAGCGAGGAAACACGCAACCAGTTCCTCGATCACGTTGGGCTCGGCGAGCCGGACGGCCTGATGGCCGAAATTCGCGAGGCCGGCGATGAGTAAGCATCCCGCCCAGCTCGACTTCTTCCTTGAGCCGCTTTTCCCGGTTCGGCAGGCCGCATCGACGATCGATATCGAGCGGTTTCGCGCCAAGCTCAAGCGCGCCATGGCGCAGGCGATCCGCGAGTGCCCGCATAGCCGCGAGGTCGTTGCGGCCCGCATGGCGCAATATCTCGGTCTCACCAATATGTCGAAAACCACTCTCGATGCCTACACGGCGGAGAGCAAGGCGACGCACGACATCAGCCTCGTCCGGTTCAAGGCCTTCGTACGGGCCACCGATGCCAACTGGCTCTGGGATCTGATCGTCTCCGAGGACGGCCTGACGATGCTGGAAGGCGACGAGGCGCGCCTTGCCGAAATCGCCCGCCTGCAGCAGGAGCAGCGCGCTCTCGCCATGGAGCTGAGATCGCTGCGTTCAATCCCCATCAACATCAAGAGACGCGGACGTTAAGCTGTGAAGCAGTTCTACACCATTGCCGATCTGATCGCAGCGAACCTGCCGGACCTTCCCCGCAGCGAAAAGAGCCTGGACAATCTTGCCCGTTCGCGCTGGAGGGGCAATCCGGATCTCGCTCATCGCGTCACCGGCAAGACCAAGCCTTTCTGGGAGTATCATTACTCTTTGCTGCCGCAGGCGGCGCAGAAGCGCTTGATGGTGGTTCATTCGGCTCCCGCCAACGACGATCGCGATCAGAAGACCGCAGCGAAGGCCGCTCTGTGGGCGCGATATGAGGCGCTTTCGAGCGAGCATAAAGCGACCTGCGAGGAGCGCTTAAAGACGCTTCGAATGGTCGAGGAGCTGGAGCAGGGCGGCCTGGCCGCCAATGCGGCTATCGCAATCGCATGCCGCAAGGCAGGGATCCGAAGTTCCGCATTCTATGATTGGCGCAAGATGGTTGACACCGTCGACCGCTCCGACTGGTTGGCCGCTCTCGCGCCGAGCTATGCCGGCGATCGCAGCCGCCTCGACGTGCATCCGAAGGCATGGGACTTCTTGACCTCGGATTTTCTGCGTCCCGAGGCTCCGAAGTTTTCCGCCTGCTATCGCCGTCTTCTCCTCGCTGCCGCCAAGGAGGACTGGTCGCCGATCCCGCAGGAGCGATCATTGCGCCGGCGGCTCGATGCCACTGTGCCGAAGGCCGTGCAGATACATGCCCGCAAAACCCGCGAAAAGTCGAAGGTGCTTTACCCGGCCCAACGCCGCACTCGTTCGCATCTGCACGCCATGCAGATGGTCAACATGGATGGTCACAAGCTCGATGTCTTCGTGCAGGTCCCGTGGTCGAAGGTGCCCGTCCGCATGTTCCTTATCGGTATTCAGGACCTGTTTTCCGGAAAGGTGCTGGCGTGGCGGATTTCTGACAGCGAGAACAAGGAGACCGTGCGCCTGGTCATCGGCGATATGGTCGAGCAATTCGGCATTCCCGAGCGCATCTATCTCGACAACGGTCGGTCCTTTGCCTCGAAGTGGATCTCCGGCGGTGCCATGACGCGCTATCGCTTCAAGGTTCGCGAGGAAGATCCAGAAGGCCTGCTCGTCACGCTCGGCATCGAGCCCCGCTGGACCCAGCCTTACTCCGGGCAGTCCAAGCCGATCGAGCGCGCATGGGGTGATTTGGCCGAGAACATCTCAAAGCATCCGTTTTGCGCTGGTGCCTATACAGGCAACAAGCCGGATGCCAAGCCTGAGAACTACGCCAGCCGGGCGATCCCTCTCGATGCATTCCGCGAGCATGTCGCTCGCGAGATCGTAGAACACAATGCCCGCCCTGGCCGCACGGCGCAGACCTGCAAAGGCCGCAGCTTCGATGTCACCTTCCAGGACAGCCTTGCTCTCCCCGGCACGATCGTCAAATGGCCGACCGCCGCGCAGCGCTCTCTGTGGCTGCTCGCTTCGGAGGTCATCCGGGCTCAGAAGGGCAGTGGCGAAATCCATTTCCACGGCAACAGGTACTGGTCGCGCGAACTCAACCAGTTCGCCGGCCAGAAGGTCACAATCCGCTTCGATCCCGACAAGCTGCACGGGTCAATTCGCGTCTATGACCTGAAAAACGTGTTGATCTGCGAGGCTTCTTGCATCGCCGATACCGGCTTCGACGATCAGGAAGCGGCCAGACATCACGCCCGCAATCGCCGTGATTTCCAAAAGGCTCTCGCCGCCGAGGAGGCAGCACGTGCGGCCCTCAGCGCTGGCCAGCTTGCAGACATACTCGCCAAGGGCGAGACCGCGCAGCCGGTAGAGCCGCAGCAGGCTCGTCCGACCGTTACGCGCCTCGTGACGCGTAGCCAGACGACACAGCCGTCGGTCGCCGATGAGCAGGACTTCGAAGACAGTTTCTCCCGCGCCTTGTCCCGCATGGCAGGCCAGCGCGCGGTCATCCCATTCCCGTCAGGGGATCGGTCCGGCGAGTAACGCCGTGCCGCATAGCAGAGCCGAAATGTAGTGCGTCCGGTTCCAAGAAAAAAAGGGCGAGGTTGAAACCTCGCCCGCCAAATCAGCCTCACCTGGAGGCGACCTAAAGGAACCTTATTATGAATAAGCATGTCGATACAAGCCGTCTTTCTGGTTGGGAACAGCCCGAGCCTACGACGGACTTTATCTCCAAGCATCTCGACGAGATCGACACCTGGCGCAGTGTCCGCGAGCAGGTCGCCGAGATTGCGATCGCCAATAGCTGGAATAAAGCCGAAGTCACCCGCCGCAGCGGGATGAAGGAAGGCACGTTCAGCCAGTGGTTCTCCGGCACCTATCTCGGCCGCCTGGACAACATGAACCGCCAGATGCGCCAGTGGGTCGATGCCGTGTTTGAGGCGGCGGCGATGCCGGCCATTCCGACGTCCCCGGCATTCGTCAAAACCCGCATTAGCAACGAGATCACCAAGACGTTGCAGTGGGCCCAGATGACGGCCGACCTCGTGATGATCACCGTTGGCGCGGGCTTCGGAAAGACGGCAACGTGCCGCCATTACCGTGCCACCCATCCGCATGTCTTCCATGCCACGATCAGCCCCCACACGAAGACGGTTCACGGCATGCTCGTCGAGTTGGCTGCCGAGCTGCAGATCCACGAAAACAATCCGGCCAAGCTCACCCGCGCCATTGGCGCAAGGCTGGAGCGGATCGGGGGCGGGTCACTGCTGATCATCGACGAGGCGCAGAACCTTGTAGACGACGCGATCAACCAGCTTCGCCACTTCTCGGATATCAACCAGTGCGGCATCGCCCTGGTCGGTAACGAGGAAGTCTATTCCCGTTTTGCTGCCCAGAGGAACGGCAAGTCCTACGCGCAGCTCAAGCGGCGGATCGGTAAACACTTGAAGCGGCAGAAGCCGTATGCCGAGGACATTGCGGCCTACATCGCCGCCTGGGGCGTCTCCGATCCGGAATGCGTGCGTCTTCTGACTGGCATCGGCCTGAAGGGCGGCGCTCTCGGGCAAATCGACAAGACGATGAAACTCGCCAGCATGATTGCCCTTTCCGAAGACCGGTCGGTGACCGTGAAGGATGTCCAGGACGCCTGGAGAAACCGTGACGTGGAGGATCTCGGATGAGCCGTGCCCTCCCAAAGCTTAGCGAGAGCCTCGGTGCTCTGCTCAACCAATTCTCTCCCTTGGAAAAGATGAGCGAAAACGAGGTCGCCTTCCTCGATCTCCAGAGCGTGAAGGGCATCACCAGTCATCTGCGCCTGATGCGAACTCTCGCGACCAATATGGAGCAGGAGCTGAATGTCTACCGGCTGATCGATGCCGGCCGCATTTACTCGGATACCGCCGAGCAGCTCGCCACCGAGGCTGCAGCCTCGTTCATCTTGGACAGCGCCGACAACGTCGTGCGCCCTGATTTTGGGAGAAAACGCTGATGTGTGGTCAACTTCCCTCCGACTACCTTTTCTCGCTTTGCGAAGAAATGAAACCTGCCGTTCACGGAGGCCGGTTTGTCAGCGGTGAAGAGTTCTCTGATCTCATTCGTCGTATGAACACCGCCATCGCTTTGGTTGAGGAGTTCGAGGAGGAGAAGCGCCTTCTCGAACAGCGGGTCAGATTTTGTGACGTGCGAAAGCCGGCGCTGGTTGGTCCGAACGTTGTGCCTTTCCCGAAAGGTCGCCCACCGCTTGGGAGGCAGCCGTGAGCAAAGACGCTTGGAACATCACCTTTCCTCTCGACGAGCTCGTTGACCAAGTCGCCCCTCTTGTCGAGGAGCGACTGGAGGCCCGGTTCGCCGAGCTGCAGGTCACCGCCAATAAGCGTCGGTCCAAACTCGACACGCTGGAGGCAGCGATCACCGCCGTGATCAAGGCCGTCGATCGTGTCGATAAATCCCGAAACTCCCGCGACGAGCCTGCCTCAATCAATGCGCTCGTCGCCGCTGCAGCCGGGCTGAAGTCCGCGCGCCTCAACCTCCGAAAGGGACTCTGAAATGGAAGCTGTAATTCTGGAAGAACTGCCTACCGGCATCACCGTCGTGAACGGCAAAGACTATATGGCTGACGCTCGCGGTGCGCTCGTTCCTGTCGAGACAATCGCCCCGGCCGACAAGCTGGAGGACGAACTGGTCCGCAAGGTCATGGGCTTTGCGATGCCACTGTCGTCGCAGATCGCCCGTTTCCGTGGTCACACCATGACGGATCTCGGCGAGTTCGATGCGCTCCTGGAGCAGGAATACAAATCCACCAAGGGCGGCAAGAAGGGCAACCGGACTTATCAGACCTTTGATGGCTTGATGAAGGTTCAGGTTCAGGTGCAGGTGTCCGATTTCGTGACATTCGGCCCGCAGCTGCAGATCGCCAAGAAGATCCTGGACGAGCGTCTTACCGAGTGGTCGGCCGATAGCCGGCCGGAGATCCGCGCCATCATCACCAAGGCCTTCAACACCGACAAGGAAGGGCAGGTGTCTCGCTCCGACATCTACGCTCTGCTTCGCCTTCAGATCGAGGATGACCGGTGGAACGAGGCCATGCGCGCCATACGTGACGCGATGCGGATCGTCGGCAGTAAGGAATATGTCCGTTTCTACCAGCGCGCTTCCGTGACCGATGGTTGGGAAGCCGTCACCATCGATCTCGCCAGGACGTGAGGTGACAGCCATGAAAACCTTCGAATTCGATGTAACCCAGCGTGTCCGGATCACAATCGACGAAACGATATTCACGACCGATCTGATGGAGGATTTCAATCGTTCGATCAGTGATTTTGGAACGGACGATTACGCCTTCGTGCAGCATGGTGAGCATATCGCGCAGCTCGCCGGTCGAGGCGTTGAAGACTTCATGCCGACGGACTTCGTTGAGGGATACGGTGTCGTTTCTGACGCCGGGATCAAGGTGGAAATCCTAGACGATTACTTTTTCGTCGATCGTCAATTTCCGGCAGAGGGAGGCGCAGCATGACCGCCCATCTGTCGCGTGACCAGAAAATCGCACAGATCTTGCGTGCGAGCGCCATCGTACGCCTGAAGCTGTCGTCGATCCCATCGCTCAACGAGGTTGGCGACATGGCCGTCCGCGCCGCTGAAGCACGGGTCAAATCAGAGCTGCAGCGGGAACTGGGAGGCCGGTTCTCCTTCGGCTCAGTCGGAAAGTATCACCTGCAGATGGCGGGTGTCGGGACGACCTGCGCCGATAATGGAGCAGCTCTGTTTCGCCGCTGGCAGATCGATGCCAGCCGCAAGATTCAGATGATGAAGGCGGTGGCGGCATGAGCGTAATGCATAGCCCTGGGCTTCTTGCTTCAATCGATTCAGCGATAATCGTCGCCAAGCTTTTTGAGCCTGTTGGCCACATTTTCCCAATGGGTGATCAGTTCCGCGCACTTTGTGCTCATTTTGGGAAGATCTTCAGAAAGCGTCCTTCTCGCGATCTCCTCGCTGGGCAGCTGCTTGCGAGGTCTAAGTATTCGCATCTCGGACGGAGCTTCGCGCGACAACACTTCCAGAATGGTCCGGCCGCCGGCTCGAACTATCTGAAGCAACGCATCCGCAGCAGGAAGCACCTCTTTCATCTGATTTACGTCATGCGCCAACGCGCCGTCGAAGTGCTTTTCTCCCGCGATCCAAGCTGGTCTCGTCAGAATTTGCACCGCCTGCGACAACTGTTTTTGTGCTACTGCGATTTGAGGCCAGGCCAAGTCAGTCTCCAGCACAGCCGTTTTCGCGTCTACGCTATTGATAACCTCAACGGCTGCCCGAAACTTTTCGAAGGCGTGAAGCAAATTTTCGGTCTGCGGAACAGTGAGGCGTTCGATTTCCAGTCGGTCGGCGCGAGTTTGAACCCGCATCAATGCATTATGTCGTTCGGCATTCTTTCTTTCGGTGTGTTCAGACATGTAGACTGTGACCAGCGCAGCCGCGACGGCCAGAATGCCGGCAAAGAGCGTCTGGAACTTGTCAACAAGGCCGTACCAGTAGGTGATCGTCCACACGGAACCTGTGTTTGCCGGGTAGCCCTTAAGGATGACGGCAGAAGTTCCAAATGCGAGCAACAGGAGAAGTGTGACGCAGAGGAAGAGTACGACTTTGTGTTTCATGATAGCGCCTCCCATCAAAGGGTTGTGGTGAGGCCGACTTCGGCCGTCAACGACCCAGATCAGTTTTCCACCGCGTCTCGCTACTTGGTACTCGATGAGAAGGAGGTATCCCTATGACCTCCTCATTAGCGGCCATCCACGTCGCCAAGAAGCAACTCGGTCTGGACGATGATACCTATCGAGCAAAGCTTCGCCTGATAACCGGCAAAACGTCGACTAAGGAGATGTCGGAAGCTGAGCGCCAGAGCGTCATTTCGGCATTCCGACAGGATGGCTTTGCACCGGCAGGCGCAGTCCGCCGCGCCAATAGCCGCCGGAAGCTTTCCGGCAAGTTTGCGGGTAAACTCCAAGCCCTTTGGATCGCTGGCTTTAATCTCGGTATCGTCCGCGATCGTGACGACGCCGCGCTCGAGTCCTTTATCCGTCGCCAGACTGGGATCGAGCGGGAGCGCTGGCTGCGTTTCTCCGATGATGCCACTAGGGTCATCGAAGCGCTCAAGAGCTGGATCAGCCGTGAAGGCGGCGTGTCCTGGTCGAACGACGGGGTGCATCCTCAAAGCTACATGCGAGCTTTCGGCTACAAGATAGCATTCGCTCAGTGGGCAATCCTAAGCTCGATGGCACCCACCGACTTCTGGCCAGTAGTCACCGACCTTGTCGACCATGATCCGCTCCACCGCCACCTCACCGACGAGGAGTGGATCCGCGTCATGAACTACCTTGGCGACCGCATTCGCCGCGACCAGTCCGGGAAAGTGGCGAAAGGATCACCGTGAGGGAACCCAGCTGATGACTGAGCAGCTTCCGCTTCTCGTCTGGGAAAAGCATGCGGCTCACTACCGTCTCCAAGAGAAGCGCGAGCAGCTCCTCAACCGCATCGCCAAACTGAAGCCGAAGGCGATGAAGCGCATCGAATTGGAAATCCAGTTGCGTGAGTCAACCCGCCAGCAGATGGCGATCGAGAATGAACTGTACGGACGCCGAGGTGCCCGATGATCAAGACCCCGAAAAATCTGGAGCCGTATATCGAGGCGCTTGGCGAGGATCTGACGCTGGCATTCATCATGCGCTTCGGCGGATCGCCAGTCTATTTGCCGTCATCGGAAGCGACCGACAGTGAAATTAAAACCGTTCTTGGAGCCGACGGAATAAAGGCTCTTGCAAAGATCTTCGGTCCCGGTCAGATTGGCCGCGTTCCGATCGCCCGCGAATGGACGGTTCGCAAGCTGAAGGCTCACCATTGGTCTACCCTTGCAATTGCCCGCGAGTTGCGCGTCACCGATGAGACGGTTCGACGTATTCTGAACGACCGGCCTAGCCGCCAGACCTCATTCAATTTCTGAAATCGGCCATGATCCCACATAGGTGGGAACGGCTTTCCCTGCCGCAATAAGCGATTTTACCCTCATCAGCGTTTCAGCGGACAGGGCAAATGCGGCCAATCAACGAAATCATTGTACATTGCACGGCAACGCCGGCCGGTCGGCCGGTGACCGTCCAGGACATCAACGCGTGGCACGTTGCCCGCGGCTGGTCCGGTATCGGCTATCATCGTGTTATCGGCATCAATGGTGAGCGCTGGCAGGGCCGCGCCATCGACAAGATCGGTGCACACTGCGAGGGACACAACACCGGGACGCTTGGCGTCGTTTATGCTGGTGGTCTGAAGGCGGATGGAAGGACCGCAGCCGACACGCGCACCAGCGTCCAGAAGCAGTCGCTGCTCGATGAGCTCCTCTCTCTGAAGAAGGCCTATCCGGGCATCGTAAAGATTTCCGGCCACAATGAATACGCGGCCAAGGCATGCCCTTGCTTCGATGCGTCAGCCGAATACGACCAGTATTTCGAGGGCGGCAAGCTGTTCCAGCCCATCCTCGATGTCACCCTCACGCGCGGCATGACCGGGCTTGCCGTTGAGGAGTGGTCCGACAAGCTGCGCCTGTATCGCAAGAAGATCGGCCATCCGTGGCCCGTCGTCCCGACCTCAATCTTCGACCAGAACCTCGAAATGGTCACGCGCTGGTTCCAGTCGGAGCGGAAGATCCTGGTCGATGGCAAGGTTGGCCCGCAGACCCGCGATGAAATGGACCGAGCCCTGAAAGGCGAAAGCCCGTTCAACGCCCTGTTCGACAAGGCAGCCTGATCGATGGAAAAGCCGTCCTATCGTTCGTCGCGCTGGTATTTGTGGGGCTCCTTCGGCGCTGCCTGGTCTGTCATCCTCGGCCTCGCGGTCGGTGCGATCTTCGGCTCGGAGCAGGCCGTTGCCTTTGGCGGCATAGCGCTGCCGACCATGTTTGCCATCATCACCGGCAACCTCGCTGTCCATCGGGGGTTCGGCTCGGCCGACTTCCGGGCCCAGCGCCACGAAAATCCGCCTTCGCCACCATACCATGCCCGCGACGAGCCGGGCTCCTTCTCGAAGGATGCAAACTGATGCCGGCATGGCTTTCGAAGGCAATCATGCCGGTTCTCGTCGCCGCGGGCATTTTTCTGCTCGCCGCTCTCCTGGTGCTCCAAGCCGTGAATGGGGTCACCAGCTGGCTTGAGACACGCCGCGAGCGGATCATCGCGGCCAACAATGAATATTGGAAGGGCGAAATCGCCCGGACCAACCTCGAAACCGCTCGGACGCAGGCAGCGCAATTGCAGGGGGCGCTGCAGCTTGAAGCCGATGCCCAGGCGAAGCTGAAGGAAGCGGATGCGCAGCTCGTCGAACTGGAGAAACGGAATGCGGAACTACCGAATGGTAATGCTTGCGGCCTTGGCCGTGCTCGCGGCCAGTTGCTCCCCAAGTGATGCAGAGCGCGAGCAGCCTGTGGTCCGCGTGCAGACCATCCGACCCGAGATCCCGCCCTTCGCGGCGACTGCCTGCAATGCGCCTGTCACCATCCCCGACCGGGACATTTCCGAGCAGGAAGTTGCGAGCGGCTGGGGCGCGGATCGTGCATCTCTTCGAAGCTGCGAGCTGCGCCGCTCCACGGCTGTCCAGGCAGCCAGAGGTCCAGGCTGATCTGATGATCAATTCGGAAGATCTGTTCGCGTCGGC
This sequence comes from Hyphomicrobiales bacterium, assembly GCA_900469445.1. Lineage (GTDB taxonomy): Bacteria > Pseudomonadota > Alphaproteobacteria > Rhizobiales > Rhizobiaceae > Neorhizobium. Next base: position 109,768 of record UBXM01000001.1, on the reverse strand, counting down.
GGAAAAGAATGCTGCCCGAGAACGGGAAGCGAAGATCGCAGAGGCCTCGGCAATCGTGAATCAGGCCGGCCGCGATGTGTGTGTTGAGTGTGAGTGCCAGATCCCCGCGGCTCGGCGGGAAGCGGCTCCTTTTGCAGTCAGGTGCGTTGAATGCCAGAATTTACACAAGAGCGAGAGAAAATCCCGATGACCCTCGACCTTCAACCGATCATCGTGTGGATCACCGCCGCGCTCACGGTCATCAACTTCCTGACAATCATAAAGAACGCGCTTTCCAGCACCTCCAAGGAGAACGCGGCGGACATCAAGGGTCATACCCACAAACTGACCGAGCATGATCGCCGTATCCAAACGATCGAAGGTGAGATGAAGCACCTCCCAGACCGGGAATCTCAGCATCGCATGGAGCTTGCCATGGCGGCCATTAATGGACGCCTCGACACCCTCAACGAGACCCTGAAGCCGATCAAAGCGACCAACGAACGCATAAACGAACTACTTGTTGAGCAGGTGAAGAAATGACCAATCTGGAAGAGCTCGGTATCGACTGGGCAAAGATCACTCGTGAGACAGGCCGCCTTGTCATGCTCAAGGCGCTTGCCGAACAGACCAACGGCACACTCGACAGCAGCATGATTGAGATGATCCTACCGATTTTTGCTATTCGTAAAGATCGTGCCTGGATCCATGAGCAGCTCGAATATTTGGCCGAGCGTGATGCCGTCACCGTCACCAGCGCCGGTACCGTTCGTATCGCCACCCTGACCAAACGCGGTCGCCGCCATCTCGATCGCGATATCATCCTGGAAGGCGTTAAACGGCCGTCCGAGCCCGGAGAGTGACGATGCGGGGCCGTCTCAGCGGGATAGAGTTGCTGCCGGAGCCGTGCGCTCCGGTTGTTTCATGGGCTGCAGGTGAACTGCAAAATCGGGATCGAACACAGACCGAGATCTATGGCGAGTTCGTTGCGCAGCTCGAGGCAATTCAACGCGAACACCGCGGCGAGCTAGAATTCGAGATCCCGTCATTTTCGGCCTTCAACAGGTACTCCATCAAGCTCGCCACATTAACTCAGCGCTTGAACACGACGCGCGATATCGCCTCGACGCTGGCTGAGAAGTTCGATGCTAAGGCGTCGGACGATCTGACGCTGATATCGGCGGAAGCGATTAAGACCCTGGTATTCGAGCTGCTCACCAACAGCGGTGAAGCTGGTATGGATGCCAAGGGGGCGATGCAGCTGGCAGCTGCCCTCAAGTCGGCCAGCCAAGCCCAGGGCGTTTCTACGGTTCGTCGCCAGAAGGTGGAAAAAGAGTTCAAGGAGAAGGTTGGCCAAGCCGTCGATATGATCGAGAAGCAGGCTGACAAGCTCTCCATCGATGGGCAGGAGGCGCTGCGGAAAATCCGTGAAGACGTTTATGGGATCTTCAAATGAGCGGTCCCGCTGTCCCTCTGTTCGGTTACCAGCGCAAGTGGTTCCTCGATCGCTCGCGCTTCAAAATCGGTAAGTTTGCCCGTCAGACCGGCAAGACCTTTACGACAACGCTTGAAGTCGTGGATGATTGCTTCGAGCATGCCGTCGATGGGCGACGCGCGCGCTGGGTGATCCTGTCTCGTGGTGAGCGCCAGGCGCGCGAGGCGATGAACGAAGGCATCAAGCTCCATGCCCAGGCATATAAGATGGGCTTTGAGATGCAGGAGTATGATTGGCAGGGGGCTGAAGGTTCATATAGGGCGCTAGAGGTTGACCTGCCGCATGGCTCGAAAATCACGGCGCTGCCCGCCAATCCCGATACGGCCCGCGGGTTTTCCGCCAACGTCTTCCTGGACGAGTTTGCCTTCCACAAGGACTCGGCCGCGATCTGGAAGGCTCTCTTCCCCGTCATTTCCAACGGCTGGAAGCTTCGGGTTACTTCCACGCCGAACGGAAAGTCCGGCAAATTTTATGAACTGGACACGGCTGAAGACAGCACCTGGTCGCGTCATGTCGTGGATATCTATCAGGCGGTCAGGGATGGCTTGCCGCGCGACATCGATGAGCTTCGCGAGGGCATCGCAGATGAGGATGCTTGGGCGCAGGAATATGAGCTGAAGTATCTCGACGAGGCGAGCGCGTGGCTGTCCTACGATCTCATCACCTCCGTCGAGGATCCCGAAGCCGGTGATCCAGGTGGCTACCAAGGCGGGCCTTGCTATGTCGGTCGCGATATCGGCCGGCGCAACGACTTGCATGTCATCTTTGTTTGGGAGGAGATAGGCGACGTTCTCTGGTGCCGCGAGATCATCGAGCAAAAGCGCGCGACGTTCGGCGATATGGACGCCGCATTCGATGATGTGATGATGCGGTACCGCGTAGCCCGTGCGTGCATCGACCAGACTGGTATGGGTGAAAAGGTCGTCGAAGACGCCGAGCGGCGTTACGGTTCGCGGATCGAAGGCGTCCTTTTCACGGGCAGTTCGAAGCTCATCATGGCCACGGCCGGCAAGGACGGTTTGAGGATCGCACCGTCCGGATCCCGGAAGGCAACGTCCCGCTTCGCTCTGATCTGCATAAGCTCCGCAAGGTCTCGTCTGCCACCGGTGCCCCGCGGTTTGTGGCCGAGCGAGATGACGATCACGCTGACCGCACCTGGGCGGCGTTCCTCGGCATCCACGCCGCAGGCACACCGGAGATGGAATACGGCTACACCCGCGCGCCGATCGCCGCGTCCAGGTTCGACACTCCCAACACCGACCGCGATGATGGCGCGCCTTACCGGCTCGGCTCCATGCGCCGATCGAGAGGTATTCTTTGATGGTTCAGCTTCTTGACCAGTACGGGCGTCCCGTCAGCACCGCCAGCCTGAAGCGCGAGCAAGCCGCGCCAACGACCATGGGCGTGCGCCGTCCGAACATCGAGCACCAGGCGTCGGGCCTAACACCGGGAAAGCTCGGCCGTATGCTGCGCACCAGCATGAATGGAGATCCGCAGGCCTATCTCGAACTGGCCGAAGACATGGAGGAACGAGACCTTCATTACGCTGGCGTTCTGGGATCGAGGAAGCTGCAGGTGGCCGGCCTCGATGTCACCGTAGAGGCTGCAAGCGACAAGGCAGAGGACGAAGCGAACGCGGATATGATCCGCGCCTTCGTCAAGCGCGATGCTTTTGAGACTGAGCTGATCGACATTCTCGATGCAACCGGGAAGGGGTTTTCCGGTACCGAGATCATCTGGGACACGTCAGCCAGCCAGTGGGAGCCAGTCGCGCTCAAGTGGCGGGATCCGCGTTGGTTCCGGTTCTCCGAGATCGACGGCGAGACGCCGCTGTTGCGTGAAACTTCGGGCGATGTTCCTCTCGCGCCGTTCAAATGGGTTTTCCACTGCGCCAAGGTTAAATCGGGCCTGCCGATCCGTGGCGGCATCGCGCGCGCTGTCTGCTGGACATTCCTGTTCAAGAGCTTCACCCAGAAGGACTGGGCGATCTTTGCCGAGGCCTATGGTCAGCCGCTGCGCCTGGGGAAATACGGTCCCGGCGCCAGCGAGACGGACAAGGAAGTCTTGATGCAGGCCGTCGCCAATATCGGCGTCGACTATTCGGCGATCGTGCCGGCCTCGATGGCGGTCGAGTTCGTGAAGGCCGATATCTCCGGCTCACACGAGCTTTATGAGAAGCGGGCCGACTGGCTCGATCGGCAGGTGTCCAAGCTGGTGCTTGGTCAAACTGGCACGACCGACATGAGCGGTTCCAGCGGCTACGCCCAGGCGAAGGTCCATGACGGTGTGAAGTCTGACATCGAGTGTTCCGATGCCAAGCAGCTCGCCGCCTCTCTCAACCGCGATCTTGTCCGTCCATATATTGACCTCAACCGTGGCCCGCAGAAGGCTTATCCGACGATCAGGATCGGTAGGCCGGAAGCTGTCGATCTGGATAAGTGGATGGGCAACGTGAAAACCTTTGTCAGCATGGGCGGCAAGGTCGGCATGTCCGTCGTCCGCGACAAGCTCGGTATCGAAGATCCCGGCGATGACGAAGAGCTGCTCGGCCAGAGATCCGAGCCGCCGAAGGATGACCAGGGCAAGCAGCCGCCGGCGCTTCCAAAGAGGGTCGAGCCGCCGATCGGCGTTGCCGTTCATCGCCCCCAGATGAGAAGCGACTTCAAGGACGATATCGACCTCTCGATCGAGGACATGCTTGCTGAAGATGGATTCGTGCCGGCGGTCGATCAGATCATCGAAGGGCTCGATGCAAAACTCGCAGCCGTCTCGACCGTCGAGGAGGCGCGGCAGATGCTCGCCGATCATCTGCGCCAGCTTGATGTTGAGGCGCTTGCCAGTAAGCTGGCCCAGGCGGCATTTGCAGCGCGCCTGGCTGGAATGGGGAATGAACCTTTGAGTGATGGCATCTGATGGTCGATTTGAAGCCGATCCAGCCGACAGAGGCGATCCGCGCTTTCGAGGCGCGCAAGCCCGAGCTGCGCGGCGCATATTCCTATCTGGATTTCTGGCAGGACGAACACGCCACCATGTTCACGGTCGCAAAATCGGCCGGCTTCGACATCTTGAACGATATTTCAGAGGCCTTTGAACGGGCTTTGAAGGAAGGCAAAACCCCGCAGTGGTTCGCTCGTAACCTTCAGCCGGTGCTCCAGGCAAAGGGCTGGTGGGGCAAGAAGATGGTCGAGGATCCGGACACCGGTGAGATGGTGCCGGCGCAACTCGGCAGCGCTCGCCGCCTGGAGCGGATTTTTGATACCAACATGCGTGTGTCCTATGCCGCCGGTCACTGGGCGGCATTCGAGCAAAACAAGCGTGGCCGGCCGTTCCTGCGCTACGTCACGATGCGCGACGATCATGTTCGTCCGCAGCATGCCCGCCGGCACAATCTTGTCTTGCCTGTTGACCACCCGTATTGGAACGAATGGGCTCCGCCGTGTGGCTGGGGTTGCCGCTGCACGCTGCAGAGCCTTTCCCAGCGAGATATCGACAGGTTAATTGCTGAAGGCGAGAACCTGTTTTTCGAGCCGCCGGAAAACACCTGGCGCAATTTTACGAACCGGCGCACCGGCGAGATCACCCGCGTTCCCGATGGCATCGATCCAGGCTGGGCGTACAATCCCGGCCGGGCTGGTTACGAGGCACGGGTTGCCCAGGCATTCGCCGAGAAGATCGCAGATGCGAAGCCCGAGTTCGTCGCGGCCGGGGTCGAGGAGCGCATCGCCAGCAGTGCCTTCGAGCGCTTCTTCGTTGATCCTCGCGGCAGCATGCCGGTCGCGGCCATCGCGGAAACCTTCGCACCGGCGATCGGCGCGGATGTTCGAGCAGCCATCATCGAGGCTGATGCGATGGTCCGGCAGAGGCAGCGATTCCCGGATCTCACCATCCAAGACTATCGAAGCCTCCTGTCGATCGGGACCGACCCGACATTGATCCTGCAGGATCCGGAGCGCAGCTTCATTCTTCAGCAGGTCGCCGATGGACGCTGGCGCTATGTGGCTTTGCAGGTGAACCCGAAAACCCGCATCGCCTTCGTCACCTCTTTTCACTACGTCCGCGAAGAGACGGTTCAACGGATCCTCAAAAACGAGGCCGTGCGTATTCTCCTCGATCGGCGAAATCGATGATCGAAACGGCGGCCTCAGGAGCGTCGTACAGAGGCTTTGACGCCCGGTTATCGCCGAGAAGCCCCCTATGCGCGTCCACGGGCTTCAAAAGGGCTTCAAATTCGACCTTGAGCCTTCACCCTCGCGTGCTATGTTGATCCCAACGGCGCATTGAGCCGGTTCCCCCTTTTCCTCACCTGAGATAATCGCGGCATCCCAAATGTCTGCGAATGGGATTGCATGCCTGCGGCTGGCATTTTCGCCGCATGAAAACCGCTCTCGCTGCCATCCTCTCAGCCTCGTTCTTGTCTGCCCATGCGGCGGACTTGTCGGCCACGGCCGTCGATCAGCCGTGGATCCTGCTCATCCCGGCCGGAAAATTCTCCGGTCGGGATGGTCGTGGCCCATATGATGCTGGCGACATGGCCATGCTGGAGCAGATCGCAGCGCAGACGCGCAGCTATCATGGCTCGACCGACATCCTGATCGACTACGAGCACCAGAGCATCAATTCCCAGAAGAACGGTTTGCCGGCTCCCGCCGCAGGCTGGATCAAGGAAGTCCAGGCACGCGCTGATGGTCTCTATGGCCGTGTCGAGTGGACTGCCAATGCCTCGGCCGCGATCAAGGCCCGCGAGTACCGTTACATCTCGCCGGTCTATTTCCATTCGAAGGAGAACGGATCTGTCCGGGCGCTCCTCAATGTCGGCCTGACCAACGTTCCGAACCTCAATCTGTCCGAGGTTTCGGCTCACTCCATTTTTTCTGCAGCCCCAACCACAGAGGTTTCCATGAAGAAGGTGCTTGCTGCTCTCGGCCTGTCCGAGGGCGGCAGCGAGGATGATGTCATTGTTGCCATCAACTCGCTGCTGACCAGCTCGACGGCGATCGCCGTTGCAGCCGGTCTGACGAAGGACGCCAAGTCCGAGGCCGTCGCGCTTGCCGTCCAGTCGGCCATTGCCGATCGCAAGAAGATCGCCATCGCCGCCGGCCAGAAGGAAGACGCCACGACCGACGAGATCGTCACGGCTCTGGCGTCCGCTCACAAGGCCGGTGTCGTTGATCCGAACAAGTATGTTCCCATCGAGCAGGTTTCCGCCATGCAGGCCGACCTGAAGTCGCTCCAGCAGCGTAATGCCGACAAGGATGCCGAGGATGCTGTCGGCGATGCGATCCGGGACGGCAAGCTCGCGCCGGCGCTGAAGGACTGGGGTCTCGCTGCCCATAAGGCCGATCCGAAGCAATTCGAGACCTTCATCAGCAACGCGCCGGTTCTGACGAGCGCGCAGCGCATCAGCGCCATTCCGCCGAAGGACAGCCCGACGGCCGGCCTCGACGATGCTGATGTTGCCGTCATGCGTCAGATGGGTCTCAGCGCCGAGGACATGGTGAAGTCCAAGGAAGCCATGGAGGCAAGCCGTTGACCGCTCTTTCTGCAGATCGCAACACGCCCCGCCGTGAAACCACCAAGCGTCAGATCCCGGTTGCTGCCGGCGTCAAGCTCCATGCGGGCGCGATGGTCGCCATTACCGCCGCGGGATATCTCGCGCCGGTTACCGCTGTCGCCACCCTGAAGGGTGCAGCCCGCAATGCCCGCCTCGTCGACAACACCGGCGGCGCTGCCGGCGCGGTGACGGCTGAGCAAGAGCTGGGCACGTTCCGCTGGGAAAACTCGGCGGCAGCCGATCTCATCACCCGCGCCGATATCGGTTCCGATGCCTACGGCGTCGATGACCAGACGGTCGCGAAAACCAATGGCGGCGATACCCGGTCCGTTGTCGGCAAGATCGCCGATGTCGATGACCAGGGCGTCTGGGTCACTCACGCGTAAGGGCGCTTCAATGGAAATCAATCACAGCACTCTCCGCTCTGCTGGTGTCGGCTTCAATGCCGCCTTCCAGCGGGGCATGTCCTCCAGCACCTCGCTGAAGGATAAGGTCGCCACGACGATCAAGTCGACGACCAAAACGAACGAATACGGCTGGCTCGGCAAGTTCCCGCGCTTCCGTGAATGGATCGGCGACCGTGTCATCAATGCCCTTGCAAAGCATGGTTACAGCCTGACCAACCGTTCCTTCGAAAACACGCTCGGCGTCGATCGGGACGATTTCGAGGACGATAACCTCGGCATCTATGCCCCGCTGTTTGCTGATCTCGGCATGGCGGCTGAAAGCTTCCCGGACGAGCTGATCTTCGCTCTCCTGGCGCTCGGCTTCATCACGCCTTGCTATGACGGCCAGAACTTCTTCGACACCGATCATCCGGTTCTCGATGCCGACGGTCAGGTCATCTCTGTCGCCAACACCGACGGTGGCAATGGTACCGCCTGGTTCCTCATGGATGCTTCGCGTCCGCTGAAGCCGCTCATCTACCAGGAGCGCAAGCCGTTCACGAACCTCGTCCGCAAGGACAAGGAAGACGACGACAATGTCTTCTTCCGCAAGGAATTCATTTACGGCGTTGATGGTCGTTGCCAGGTCGGTTTCGGCTTCTGGCAGATGGCATGGGGTTCGAAGCAGACGCTCAACGCCGAGAATTACGAAAAGGCTCGCGTCGGGATCTCCAGCCAGAAGGGCGATTACGGTCGTCCGCTGAACCTCAATCCGCGCCTCCTGGTCGTGCCGCCGGCGCTGGAAGGCGCTGCCAACGAGATCGTCAAAAGCAACCTCGTCAACGGCGGTGAAACCAACAAATGGGCGGGCACTGCCGAAGTCCTGGTCGTACCTCTGCTCGCGTAACGAGTTCGCAGAGAGACAAGCCGGCCAGCTTATCCTCCCGCTGGCCGGCGGTTGTTCAATGAGGTCCACGCCGCGGTGGTCCTTTTTCAACAACCGAAGAGGATGTTCGATGTCCACCAAGAAAACCACCACAGCCAAGTCCACGGCAAAAACCGACACAGCAGTCGTCATTCCGTCCTCCACCGGTTCCGGCGTTACCTCGGATGCCAATATCGTCGATGCGCTGAAGCTCGGCGAGCATCAGAATGATGATCTGGCCGGTGATCTTGCTGCCTCGACAGTGACCCGCCCGGTTGTCGCTGCCGGCGCGATCGTCGAGCCGGTCAATCCTGCCCTGGCAACAGAGCCGGCCATCACTGGCGATGCTGCCGGTGACGCCGCGATCGTCGATGCTGGTGCTGCAGCTGGCGTGCCGCTTGCCAAGGCCGAGGCAGTCAATTCAATCGTCAATAATCAAACGGTCGAGCCAGCCGTCGCTATGGCAATGGTGGGCAACGCCGCGACGGCTCAGAAGATCGAGGATGCTTTGGCCGAAACGGGCTGCAGCAACTTCGCGGATCTCGTCGACATGGCATTGGTCGGCATGTCCTTGATGTCCACGATCGATATCGTCACCCGTGACGGCATCCTGAAGGACTGGTCGCCTGCCGAAGATCCTGTCGAGATCGTCACTGACCTCCTCAATATGTTGGACGAGCGCGGGATCTCGACGGTTGGTGAAACCACCGAGACCGGCGTTGCCCAGCTCTTCGGCCCGAAGGCTGTCCGGATTTCGTCCGCGATCGACGGCTTCCGTCGCGCCGGCATCGCTCATACGAAAGCGCCGGTGGAATATCCGGCTGGTCGCTTCACGCAGAAGGAACTGCAGGCGCTTATCGACGAACCGAACCTCAACGTCGAAGCGATCTGAGGCCAGCCAATGTCCTACGCCACGCAACAGGATCTGGTCGACCGGTTCGGTGAAGAGGAGCTGATCCAGCTCACCGACCGGACGAACATTCCAGTCTCGACGATCGACCCGACGCCGATCGAGCGTGCGCTGACGGACGCGGCCGCCATGATCGACGGCTATCTTGCCAAGCTCTATCGGCTTCCGTTGGGGACGGTTCCACCGATCCTGACGAAGATGGCTTGCGATATCGCCCGTTTTTATCTCTACGGCAAATCCGCCGAGAAAGATGACGCGATCTCTCGCGGCTATAACGAGGCCACCCGCTGGCTTGAGAATGTCTCCAAAGGTCTGATCACACTTGAGGCCGAAGGAGTGCCATCACCTCAAGCCGGCGGCGGTACCGTGAAGGCGTCCGCACCTGGTCGCGTGTTCACGCGCAATAGTCTGAGGCACCTTTGATGCCCGGCACCTCTCTCATCATCGATGACGAACTGACGCCGGTCATCACCGCGATCGGTCTTTCGATTTCTCATCCAGGCGCGCTGACTGCCGAGATCGCGGCCTATCTGCTGACCTCGACCCAGCGGCGCTTCGAGCGACAGGTCGATCCGGACGGAAAGCGCTGGCAGGCACTGGCTCGCCGCACCTCCATGAAAAAGGTTCGCGGCCGCCGGCGCGGTACCGGCAACATCCTTCGTCTTTCGAACCACCTTTATGACACGCTCGTCCATACCTCCGATGATCGCTCGGCCGAGGTCGGCAGCAATGTCGAATATGCAGCCATTCATCAGTACGGCGGCGAGATCCAGCAATATGCCCGCAGCCAGCGCGCCAGCTTCAAGAAGATCCGCAAGCGGTATCGGTTCGTACGGCCCGGCACCAAGGGGGCGGTCGATCGCAACATCACGATCGGCGAGCACAGCATCCGGATTCCTGCACGTCCTTATCTCGGCTTCAACGACCAGGACCGCGCTGAGATTACGGCGATCGGCCGAGAGTGGCTCGCTCGGGAGGCCCAGCTGTGATCCAGTCCATCATTGATCGCCTTCAGGAGGCCGGCACTCCCTTCCGTATCGCTGGCGGCGCTGGCGAGCTGGCCAACGTAAAGGATCAGCCGCCCGCGACACCGGCATTCTATGCCTACATCGCTCGTGAGCGATCCGCGCCTAGCGATCGGATCGGCCGCACACTGCAGCGATCGGCTGCAGACGTTGCGATCGTCATCGTCACCTCGAACCTGTCGAAGCAGAACAACGCTGCAGCGGCCGGCGACATCGAGGCCCTGAAAACTTACGTCCGGAACAAGCTCATCGGTTTCATGGCCGAAGGCGCGACCGATCCATTCGAGCATGTCGAAGGTGAGCTTCAGCAGGCTCTCGGCGGCACGGTCTGGTTCGAGGACGTGTTCACAAATGCCCGTTACCTAGAGGAGCAATGACTTGGAAGATCTGAACGCCAAGGGCGGTTCATACCAGCGCCAGCCAGACGGCTCGCTGAAGCTGGTCAACCGCACGGAGGAGCCGAAGGCCAAGCCCGAGGCATCTGAGAAGCCGGCCGCCGCGAAGGTCGCCAAGTCTGCGAAGGATACATCGAATGGCTAAGAAGTTCTGGCGCAACCGCGCCATCCTCTGCGGCATGGAAGCGAGCTACGCCGTGCTTGCCGTGCTCACCGGCGCGGCAAATGCGATGCTGATGAGTAACGTGTCATTCGAACCGATCCTCGGCAACGATATCAGCCGCGATCTGGTGCAGCCTTACATGGGCCACCAGGGCATCATCATGGACGGCAATTATGGTCGTCTGCAGGGCGATATCGAGATTGCCGGCGCAGGCGTCGCAGGTGAGGTTCCCGCTTATGGCGTCATGCTTCGTTCTTGCGGCCTGCAGGAAGTCATCGATGCCGGCGTCGATGTCCGGTATTCGCCGGTGTCCGGCGCATTCGAGGCGTCGTCGATCATCTTCAACAACGATGGCATCCAGCAGATCCTGCTCGGCGTGCGCGGCACCTTCACCATGAGCCTGACGCCTGGGCAGATCCCGCGCTTCAGCTTTACCATGACCGGTCTGCTCGGCGAGCTGACGGACACTGCCTTGCCTGTGGTCGATCTCACCAAGTTCGTCACGCCCGTTCCGGTCAACAAGGCGAACACCACGTTCTCGCTGCATGGACTGTCTGCCACGGCTGCCGCGGTCGAGGGCATCACCTTCGACATCGCCAATCAGATCGAGCCGCGCATGCTGATCGGCTCTGAGAGCATCGAGCAGGTCGATCGACAGATGACGGGCTCCATCATCATGGAGCAGGTGTCGCTCGCCACCAAGAACTGGATCCAGACGGCGCGCAGCCATGCCAAGGGCGTCCTTGCTGCCCAGCAGGGCACCGTTGCCGGCAACATCGTCATGTTCGGCGCTGATGCCGTCCAGGTCGGCCGGCCCACCTGGGGTGAAACCCAGCGCATCAACAACAACACCTTGCCGGTGATGATGACGCCGCTCGCCGGCAACGATGAATTCCTGATCACCGTTAAGTAGGCCTTGAAGCATGTTCAAACTCGTTTCCAATCTGACGTGCTGGTGGCCGGTGAAGGTGATGGAGCCCGATCCGGACAAGCCGGGAAAATACATCGAGCGCCAGTTCGAGGCGGAGTTCATCGTCCTCGATCGCGAAGAATCGCAGCGCATCGATGATCTGCGCGCCGAACTCCTGAAGGCGTTCGAAAAGGCTGTCGAGCGTACCGAAGACGGCAAGGCACCCGCCGATGTCGAGGCCAAGCTGAAGGCGGCGCAAGCCGAACTCGACGCTTATGACATCAACGCATTTCGTCGCGTGCTGAAGAACTGGCGCGGCATCTCCGATGATGGCGATCAGCCATTCCGTTTCACGGAAGAAAACTTTGCCATTGCCATGCGGCATGAGCGGATCCGCGTCGGTCTCAATCGTGCCTACCAGGAGGCCATCAGCCAGGACCGGGCGCGGCTGGGAAACTGAAAGAGGCGGCGGCTGAGTGGGCTTGCCGCCGCCTCGGTCGATCCAGCAAGACCCGACCGGCGGCTCTCGATGCCGACGTTCGGGCACAGTTCGCAGCCCTCAACGCCAACCTGCCACCCGCCGAGCAAGAGGAATTCATCTCTGTCATGGCATGCAACGAGGCTTCTCTGACCGCCTTCATGGCATGCAACACCCAGTGGCGGGTGACTTCCATGCAGACCGGTCTGATCTGGATCGGTCTCGACTATGCGGCTTGCGACGTTGCTCTCCGCCATCTCAATGTGCCGGCGCATGTCTTCGGTGACCTCCGCGTCATCGAGGAGGCGGTGCTGCCGATCCTCAATGGAGCTGAGGCATGAACTCCGCCCTTAGAATTTCCGCCCGTGTTGAAATCGATGCCAGCCAGGCACCGCAGGCGGTCGCCCAGGTCAATCAGGCCGTGGCGTCGATCGGGAACGAAGCCGACCGCACGACGACGAAGTTGCAGCGCCTGGTCAACTCGTCGGTCGGCCTCAACACCGGGACCGCCAACCAGAACATGCGCGAATGGACCGGGGCGCTCGCTGCCCAGGGCAAGTCCATCGATGACCTTCGGGCCAAGTACAATCCGCTCTTTGCCGTGATCCGGGAATACAAGTCGAATGTGACCGAGATCCGGACGCTTCATGCCCAGCAGGTTCTCTCGACAAACGAGATGACCGCGGCGATCCAGCGGAACCGTCAGGCGACACTGGCCTCGATCGACGCCATCAAGGGGCGCAACCTTGCAATCGCCGCCGGCGGCGATCGTGCGGGCAATAGCTTTGCTGCTCAAAACGCGATGTATCAGTTCCAGGACATCGGCGTGACCGCGGCGATGGGCATGAATCCATTGATGATCGGTCTGCAGCAGGGCTCTCAGATTGGCGGTGCTTATGCTGGTATGGGGCTGAAGGAAGCGGCAGCTACAACGGCAAGCGCGATCGGCGGCCTGTTCAGTCCGGTGTCGCTTGCTGCAGTTGGCCTGACGGCGCTGACGGCAACCGCGATCCAGTATTTCACGACATCGAGCACCGAGGCCGACAAGGCGTCCAAATCGCTCGAGAAACATGGCGAGCTGGTCCGGCGTCTTCGTGAAAGCTATGGCGACGCCATTGTAGGAGCGAAGGAGTATGCAGCGGAGAGCCGCAAGATCCTCACGCAGGATACCGCCGACACCACGAAGAACTACCTCGAGCTGGCGAACAAATCCGCTCAGACCATGATCAACGGCGGGCGAGGCGGGTGGCGTCGGCTGTTTGGTGAAGCGCCGTTGTCGATCGAGGACTATGAGGGCAACACTGAAATCATCGGTAAGATGCAGGGCGCGCTCTCGCAGCTTCGCACCAGCGTGACGCTCGGCCGACCAGATATCACCGCCTTCGTCGAGAAGCTGATCGAGATCGAGAACCACCCAGCCGTGCCGGAAAAGGTCAAGGAGATGGCGCAGGAGCTGCGCGGTCTTGCGGCCGAGGGCATAGAGGCCCAACGAGCGCTTGCCACGTTGGACGAGACCGCGCGTCGGCTCGGTGCTCGCCAGCGTGGGCCGCTGCTTGGTTCCCAAGACGAGTATGATCGTCTTGATTATCTCGATAGCCAGCGGCTTTCACTCTCTCAGATGCGCGCTGCAGCCGCAGCCCGCAGTGCCGCGCTTTATGCTCGCTCGCCTCAGGAGCGTGCCGAGGCCGCGCGCCAGCAGGCGGCTTTGGACAAGTCGGGATCCGCAGACGAATACAATCTCCGGGTCGAGACTGCAGGTCGGGAAGCCTTGGCGAGCGCCGAGAAGGAGCTGGCAGATGCCCGGCGTGACCGGATCCGTTCCTTGGAAACGTCAGTCGCCAGCCAGCAGCTCGAACTGTCATTGATCGGCAAGACGGCTTCTGAAGCCGAGCGGCTGCGGACGGCCTTCCAACTCGAAAACCAGCTTCGTGAGCAAGCCGCACAGAACAATGTTGCCGTTGACGAGAAGGAACTTGCCCTCATCCGGGAAAAAGCTGCGGAGCTTGGCCGGTTGGCACAGCTGCGTGCCAGTGCCAGCCTCTTGGCCGATGCGCAGTTTGCGCGCGACCAGCTCGGCCGCAATAGCGTTGACCAGGGCATTGCGTCTCAGCTTCGCTCCGCTGGGCTTGCCGTCGATCTGAATTCCTACGAGGCCGGCATCCTTCGTTCCAACGAGGCATTGCGCCAACAGATCGCCACCTGGGAGGAAATCCGCAACACCGGCCGCGATGCGATCGGCGACATAGTCGATTCCGCGGCTGAAGGTTTCGAGGACATCGATGACGTGCTGAAGAACATCAGCAAGAGCATCGTCAAGCAGCTCTTGACGCTCGGCGTGACCAACCCGATCACGAATTCGCTCTATGGCGATAACAAACCGACGACTGGCCTGAATGGCATCGGCGGCTTCTTTGGCGCGCTGACCGGCCGCTCCGCCTCGCCGGCGGCAGTCAACGATAACCGTGTCGGTGGCTTCTCCGGTCTCGCCAATGCCGGCAACGTCCGTTCGTCCGGATCTGCAGTCGACCTCGCATCCGGTCTCCTGGGCCTGAACGAAAACACCAACGGAAGTCAGATCAACTCCTTCCTCAAGCAAGGCGGCGTCGATATCAACGCGGCCCGTACGGCCTGGTGTGCCGGTTTCGTCAACTCGGCCTTGAAACAGGTCGGCGTCGATGGCAGCGGTTCGCAGGTCGCCAATTCCTTCCTCAACTGGGGATCTGCAGTCGATCCGAGCCAGGTGCTCAAGGGCGACGTACTCGTCCAGTCGCGCGGCCTCGGTGCGGATGCCACAGGTGGCCATGTCGGCTTTGCCACCGGTGCCAGCCGCATGTTCGGTGGCCAACAGCAGTTGCAGATGCTTTCGGGCAATTCTGCCGATAGTGTCACGAACTCTTGGATAAACGCATCCGAGCTGCAGATCCGGCGCGCCACGGAAGCATCGAGCGCGCTCGCCAGCATGGCCGGTAACACCAATGTCGCGGCGCAAGGCCTCGGCACACTTGGCAACGGTTTTAATTCTTTCGGCAGCGCGCTCTCTTCCGTCCAGGGCGGCGGTGCCAGTGGCGGCGGTTTCTTCAGCAGCCTTCTCGGTGGGATCGGCAAACTGTTCGGTGGTGTTTCTCCGACCAGCTCGCTTTGGGCACCGAACACCACACTGAGCGCCGTCCTCGGCCTGGCAGACGGCGGCCCGGTAGTTGGTCCTGGTGGCCCTCGCGATGATCGGATTCCTATCTGGGCATCTAATGGCGAATTCATGGTCAATGCCAGGGCGGCGGCTGCGCACCGGCCGTGGCTGGAAGCGATCAACTCCAATAAGCCCATTGGTGCCTTTGCGGATGGTGGCACAATCGGCAGCGTGGCACCGGTCTATGCCGGTGCGTGGCGTGGTAACGGTTCATTCGGCGGCTCGTCTGCCCGCAACGCCCCGATCATCAACAATTACACGTCGTCTGATGTTAAGTACGAGGAGACGACGGACGAGCGCGGTAACAAGCAGCCGATTATCACCTTTGGCGAAGCGGCTGCAGCCTCTGTCAAGCAGCGCGGCAATCCGATGCGTCGTGCCATGACATCCGAATTCAACGTCAAGCCGAGGAAGGTTGCGCGATGACGATCGCCATTTGGCCGGCCGAGTTACCGCGGCCCGAACGTAGCAGCTGGAATAACCAAAGGCTCGATGGTAGGCGGAAGTCGCAATCCGAGGCTCCAACACCTCAATATCGGAAGCGTTTCTCACGGGTCGGGAAAATGGTGAGCCTGTCCGTGCTGCTTACCCGCGACGAGAAGGCGATCTTCGATCGCTTCTACGAGCAGGATACGAGTGATGGAGCGCTGCTGTTCCGTATGCCCGATCCGACGACGGACGAATGGCCACTGCTTGGGAGTGATGGACAGCCGCTGCTGATTTCGGGTGGCGCGGATGATGGAAAGCCTCTGCTTCTTGCGGGCCAATGGTTGTGCAGCTTTGGTGATCAGCTCCCCAGCGAGGCTGTGACAGGTGTTAACTTCCGTATCTCTTTCGACGTTGTGGTCATGCCATGAGACGTGTTTCACTCAATGCCCGCCAGATGCAGGATGCAGAAGCTTCAGACGATATTCCGGTCGTGCTCTTTGAAATCACGCACCCGGATCTCGAAAAACCTATCCGCCTGTCGACCGACAACGGTGCGATGATCTCCGATGATCCGCTCTATTACGGCACTCGCTCGACATGGCGCGACGCCAATCCCGTCACCGAGCCTTTTCTATGGGTTATCGCGTCGGCGGTTCTACCGTCAGACGAGGAAGATGCGCCGGCGGCTGGCACGCTTGTTTTGGAGAACCTCGATTCCGAGATGGTGCGGCTGGTTCGATCCTTCACCGAGATTGCCACAATCCATATCGGCGTGGTTCTGGCTTCGTCGCCAGACTTGATCGAGGATGAGTATACCGATCTGCAGATCGTCTCATGTGACATCGACGCGGGCGAGATTTCTCTGTCCTTCACGCGTGAGGAGATCGAGGCCGAGTATTTTCCTGCCGGCAGAATGAGCCGCCAGCGGTTTCCAGGGCTATTCCTATGAGCCACTGGACTGAACGCTACGTCGGGATCCCGCATCGAGAATTTGGCCGAGATGACGCCGGTTGCGATTGTTGGGGGCTCGCCTGTCTCATCTACCGCGAGTGCCTTGAGATTGAGCTTCCCGACTATGTGACATCTTACGCTTCAGATGATGAGCGTGCCGAGCTTGCATCGGTAATCGCCGGAGCATCGGTTTCTCCGATTTGGCGGCCCATCTCCGCATTGGCCAAGCCGTTCGACATTGCCATTTTCCGACGCGGGCGGCTTGAGACGCATATCGGTATCGTTGTCCACGATGGTCTGATGCTCCATTCCGCTCAGGAGGATTGTGCGAAGATCGAGAGCTACCGATCAGGGGCCTGGTCGCATCGGCTGTCTGGCCTTTTCAGGCACGTTGAAGTGGCTTCAAAGCTGGCTTGAAGCCTGCGATCTTCCATGTCGATTCGGCGCTGCTGTTTAGACATGACAGCAATTTTCCGCCCCGCTTAGTCTCGGAAAACACTGACCCCACACCCGTGGGAATGTCTTGCGCCGCGCGCGCGCGACAAATTGCCGGTGAAAATAATCGGGGCATTCCATGCGGCTTTATCTTGTATCGGTGGCCGGCTGTCTGAATAGGCGGCCGGCATGAATGCGACGACGGGTCTGGTACCCGTAATCGCAGCACCGATGCTTGATCCCGGTAGAAATCGGATTTCCGCCGAGCTTCCGTACGGCCTGACGATCGCCGAGATCGTAGATCGCGTCCTGACGTTTCCCGTCAGTCGCCGTCACATCCGGGTCGCCCTGGTCACGCCTCATGGATCGCAGATCGTTCCTCATGAGGTATGGGACCGTGCCCGGCCACATGCTGGCGTCCAGGTCGTCATCCGCGTTGTGCCTGGAAAGGACGCACTCAAGTCGATCCTGCAGATCGTTGTCGCCATTGCGGCCGTTGCCATTGGTGCCTATTTCGCGCCGGCGCTTTCCGGTGCTCTCGGCATTTCACAGGGGCTGGCGCAGGGCATCATATCGCTTGGTGTCACGGTTCTCGGAAACCTTCTCATCAACGCTCTCATCCCGCCGCCAAAGCCGGATGATGACCAGTCGAACCGGTACAGCATCAACGGATGGAAGAACCGCCTCGATCCGGACGGTGCCGTGCCCTTCGTCATGGGCAAGCTGCAATATGCCCCGCCGTTCGCGGCACTCTCTCACAGCGAGATCGTTGGCGATTTCCTTTACATTCGGGCTCTGTTCAATTTCGGCTATGGCCAGCTCTCGCTCTCGAACTTCCGCATCGGCGAGACTTCGCTGTCTGAGTATGACGAGGTCGATATCGAGGTTCGCGACGGTCTAACCAACGATGCCCCGGTTTCATTTTACCCGCAGCAGATCGCCGAGGAGAGTGTCGGCGCTGAGCTGATACTGCCGTTGCCTCGCAATGATCTCGGTGAGGTTATTTCGGGGCCGCCCGAGCCCGAGCCTATCACACGCACTAGCGGCGCAGATGCCTCTGGCGCATCCGTCATCCTCGCCTGGCCGGCTGGTCTGTTCAAGACGAATGACGAAGGCAAGCTTCGGGCGCACGCGGTAACCGTCCAGATCCAGCAGCGCCTCGTCCAGGCCGAGGAATGGCAGGAGGTCATTACCCTCAATGTGCGGGCAAAACAGCGTGAGGGCTTCTACCGCCAGCATACCTGGCAGTTTCCTTCCCGTGGCCGGTGGCAGATCCGCTGCATCATGCAGACGGCCGAAACCGAGGACATGAAGAAGCAGCAGAAAACGTCCTGGGCAGCCCTTCAGACGCTCCGGCCGGAATATCCGCTGAACTTCGACAGCCCACTTGCGCTCGTTGCTCTCCGCGTCAAGGCAACGCATCAGCTCAACGGTCAGCTCGACAATTTCAATGCGCTGGCCGAGCGGGTCTGTCTGGACTACGACTATACGAGCGGCGAGTGGGTCAGCCGCACCACGAGCAATCCGGCTTCAAAGTTCCGCCTAGCGCTGCAGAGCTCGGCCAATCCAAGGCCTGTCTTAGACGACGGCATCGATCTCGACCTTCTGGCCGAGTGGCACGACTTCTGCCGGATCAACGACCTGAAATACGATCGCGCGCTCGATGATCCCAGCATGTCGATCGGCGATGTCCTCTCCGAGATTGCCGCTGCAGGTCGCGCCACGAAGCGCCACGATGGCCGCAAGTGGGGCGTCGTTATCGATCGTCCGCAAGATCTTTTGGTGGTCGACCATTTCAGCCCGCGAAACTCTTCGAACTTCAAGGTGAGCCGATCCTACTATCAGAAGCCGGACGGCTTCAGGGTCAAGTTCCTCGACGCGACCAACGACTACAAGCCGGCCGAGCGCCTTGTTCCGTGGCCCGGCCACGATGGCGAGATCAAGCTGACGGAAGCGCTTGAACTCCCGGGAAAGACAGATCCCGACGAAATCTACGTCGAGACGCGCCGGCGCATGTATGAGGCCATCCACCGGCCCGACGTGTATCGGTTGTCGAAGGACGGCCCGATCGGCGTCGCGACACGCGGCGATCGCGTGATGGTGTCCCAGGACACGATCGAGAGAACGCAGACCGCCGCCCGCGTTCGATCGGTAGAGGATCGCCTCATCTCGCTCGATGACATGGTGACCATGAACGCCGGCGAGGAGTACGCAATCCGCTTCCGCGTGTTCGAAGATGATGACGATACGATCGGAACGTCGATTGTCCGCAACGTCATCAATCACCCCGGAGAAACTTCGGTCATCATCGTAAACGGCGATGGCGAGATGCCTATGGCCGGTGAGCTCCTTCATTTCGGGATAGCAGGGAAAGAAAGCTTTTCGCTGGTCGTCTCGGGCATCGAGGCCGGTCAGGACATGTCCTGCCACTACAAGATGATCGACGCCTCGCCGGTCATTGATGAGTTGCTCGCTGCGGAAACGGTCCCGGCGTGGTCGGGTCGAGTTGGTGCCGAGATTGACGAGAACCTTCTGCAGCCTCCCGCACCACGTTTCATCTCGATAACAACTAGCTATCCAGGCACGGGGACCGCCGTTGTTGTCGAATTCCTGATCGCTGCTGGAAGTGGGCCGATTTCGAGCGCCGGCTTTGTAATAGAGCACCGCCTGACCGGCGCGAGTGCTTGGCAGGAATTAGCCGTATCTGCCGCCGATGGTGGCGGGACCCTCAATTACTCGAATGGACAGCAGATCCAGTTGCAGGCCTATGCCAAATCGGCCAGCGGCCAGATTGGTCCCAGGACTGCGCCGGTCACGTTTACAGTCGGTGAAGACGACATGACCATGCCGACGGCGCTAGATGCGACAAAGATCACGGTCGCTTCGCTGCTCGGCGGCGCTGTCGTTCAATTCCAGACAACCGACGACCTCAACACCACGCGGGTACAGATCTACAGGTCTCGGTCGGCGGCCCTCAACAGAGAGACTGATGCTGTCAAAGGCCCGATCGCGGTCGAACAGTCGCGCTCTTACTCGGTACCCGTCGGAGATACGACGCGAGAGAACCTGCTTCTCAACGGGGCATTCGACAGCTCTGCGAGCTGGGCCCTCGGCAATGGTTGGACGATCGCGTCAGGCAAGGCGACGAAAGCAGCAGGCTCGGCTTCGTCACTGACCCAGGCGCTCACCACCAGCGCCGGCAAATACTACCGCATCTCCTTCACGTTGAGCACCGTCACCGCGGGAAGCGTCACGCCACAACTGACGGGCGGAACGACGCGGTCAGGCACTGCCCGGAACGCAAACGGCGCATTCATTGACCGCCTCCAGGCCGTGACCGGCAATGCCACTTTCGCAGTGGCCGCGACCTCCGCGTTCGCCGGCTCGATCGATGACGTGGCGGTCTACCTGGAAACATCGACCTGCCTTGAGCAGGGCACCCACAACATCTGGCTAGAACCCCAGAACGGCGACGGCGTCCCTGGCGCAATTGCTGGTCCCTTCACCGTACAGGTTAAATAGAGGCATGAATGACTGGCGTTAAAACAAACAACATAAGCAGTCTGATCGACGTCCCGCTAAACCTCATCGGCAATAATCAGGCCGGGACAGGCCTTGTCCCCTTCGAAAGTTTGTCCAAGGCCCTTTCCGGCTCCGGTCTACTGGCAAACCAGCTTGCCGCGCTTGTCCTGGCTACAAAGGCATCCGTGATCCGCGCCGATCTTCCTTCGCTGCAGGCGGTCGGCGGGAGTTACCCGAACGGTTCGATCGGGATCGCTTACAGCGGTGCTGGCGCGGGCGTCTATGAGAAGCGGACAGCCGGTTGGGCGTTCCTAAGCGCATTGCCGCAGAGCATAGCCGAGACAGCTGCTGCCAATGCACTTGCAGAGCGCCTGCTCGCCACGACCGAACGCATGGCGGCTGAGGCCGCTCGCGATCTCGCTGCCGGCTATGCTTCAGACGCAGTCAGCCAGGGCACCGTTCCGATTTTCACAGCCGTTTCCGGCATGGCACTTCTCTCTATCCCTCAGGGGATGCTCTCCATCCGGGTCAACGGATTCTCGTCGCCTGGAGATGGTTGGGGCGGCCTTTACGTTCGCGCAGGGGCGCAGCCGACCGGAGAGTATTCTGGGCTTGCCTTCCGGACAGCTGACCGCTTCCTGCCGGACGGGTCCACATCCTCTGCCAATGGCGGCTGGTGGGAGTGGAAGGAAAAGTTCGATATGCGCCAGGCACCGCAGAAGATCGCGGCTCGCCTTGGTCGCGGGGACCGGACCGTTATTGCACCGTTCGGCGACAGCACGACGGACGGCAACGGCACCAGCAACTGGACGAACAATCCGCGCGACAGCAACAATGATGCCATCGGCGAGACGGACCACAACATCGATGCCCCGAACGCCTGGCCTTATCGGATGTCGACGGTACTATCTCCTCACTACGCCAACGAGAATTACCGCGTCATGAACTGCGGCTATTCCGGCCGCCGGATGGGTGACGGCTGGGCCCGTCGCAACTTCATGAAGGCGGTCTATAACAACTGCATCGCCTTTGCTGGTGGCCCTCCATATGCGGTTCCTCTTGGTTTCGGGGCTAACGATATTCTCGACAGCGTCAACGATCCCTTGTGGCTCGACAAGTTCTGCAACGAAACCCGATTGACCTGCAGGCTTATGATGTCGGTTGGGGTAATCCCCATCCTCGTCACCTGCGATCCTATGTGGCGCAGCGATCCTGCAGGCTATGACAGCTACAAAACCATCGAAATGGTCGATGCTGCCAAAGCGGCCATTGCGCAGGAGATGGGGATTGCTCTTATCGACATCGGCCGGGATCTTCGGAACTGGATGGCGGTGAACAAGGATCTTCACAACGCCTTCGAGAACCAGGCCGATGCGTTGCATGGCGGTGATATCTGGCATGCCTTCAAGGGCGCGGCCATGGCCCGCTACTTCATGCGTAACTTCGTCGAGCGCGTCGAGGGCCGCGGTCCGCAGCGGATCTCCAACAGCGATGCGGCCTACCGCAACTATCTCGGTCAAAACCAGATTTACCAGATCAAGCAGTCGCGCGATGGGGCCGTCTATACCACGGGCCGGTCAGCCACTGCGCTGACGCCTGACGGCCTGGCCGGCGATGTCTGGATCTGGAACGAAGATCCGGACGCCGAGCTGATCTACCGGGGTGTTGCGAACGAAAACTACGAGAGTGCTGATCTCGGGACCTATACGAAACCGAGCCATGTCATTCGCGACTTCACCAACATAACGATCAAGGCGAGCCGTATTCCCAGCGGTATCGGCTTCTCGGCCAACAGACATGGGGGGCGGGTTGATCTTCCGTACCGTGTTGGCAAGCTTGCCTACGGGATGAACCGCGTCCAGCACAACGTCGCCAATAGCCCTTATTACTTTATCGGCCATTACGAGATCCGATCGACAGTTGATTGGCGTCGAGAAAAATATGGTGTCGACGCGTCCGCTTACGGATATGCGATACCGGTCAATGCTCTCCGCGACCAAGGGAAACTCCTGGTCGAGGTAGATAGGACAAAGGCGGGGGCCTCCGTCGTGTTCATGCCAGAGGCGGCCGATTTTTCGAATGTCATTGGTCTTATGGATGGCGATCGCGCGCAACTCTACATCAGAGCCGTTATTCCCTCAACCTGTGGCATCATCCTTGGCTGGACCCCAAGCTATCTAAATCGACTCGGCGATCGGGATAACAAGTCTTTCCTGATGCTCTACAAGGGAGCTGCCAACAACATTCAACTGTATGTCGGGACCGTGAACAACGGCGGCGTCACTTACGCGCAGTTGGCATCAGGTACGGTCGTTCAGTCGCCCGATGCGGATGGAGCTGAGAAATATCTCTTTTATCTATACCGCACCGGCGATGCGATGCGCTTCACTCTTTATGAGGGATGGGATTTTCCTGCAGCCAGCATTATAGATTACACGGGAGCTGCCGGCGCGGAGACCATTCCAGGCGCGTTTGTGATGGGCGGAGTATTCGCAAATATCTCGGCGGCTTCCGGGTACCTGAACCCGAAGATCCTCGACTACTTCGGTAAGCAGCAGACGCTGACTGCGGGTGTGCCGGAACCGGCATTAGTCGCTTTAGGTTGAGAGACGGCATCAGGGGAAAGGTGGGCCAGCGTCGATTGTGACGTAGTTCGAGCTTATCGCGCGAAATACGTTGAAGCCTTTCTCTGTCAGCCGCCGATCATCCCGATCGAAGATCCCGGAATCATAACTTGCCAGTGTTCCGAAGAATTGCCCGTCTTGGCCCCCAGCCTCAAGGCTGGGAATTAGATTTATGCGAAATTCCTGATCCAACTCGTCTTTGCTGAGATCCTTTAAGCGCTCTGGTCGCAGCATCGTTACGACCTGTTCAATCATCCAATAGTCCAGTCCGTCAATGCTGAAACGCGTTTTGATTTCCCGCGAGAATGCTTCACGATCGACGCCGGCCGGAGGCTCGATAATGTTTTCGAAAGGCGTCAGTTGATCGCGGAACTGATCTCGAAGATTTGCGTCGTTCCTAATGTGATCTAGTAGCGCCGGCACCAATTGGCGGCCGTATTTCACAACCTCTCCATCCACCCTGACAAGACAGTCTTCGTCCACGAATACGGCGCTGTTCACTACCGCTTCGTGGATGGCTTCGCACCTCAGTTGTTTGTAAAGAATGTGGGCTAGGGGGATCGGCTTGTCCTCGATCATAATGATCTTATCGAGACCCATTTGATTCACATATTCTTTAAAATAGCGGGTATCGTCACCTTTTTTCGAATTTTTAGGCGCGCCATTAGTGATTTTCTTTCTGTAAAGTTCCGCTGCCGCCGCGGTAGCGACCAAGGCTAAGATGAGCGAAGGTTCGATCGCACCGGACTGGAAAAGCTGAACTGCTTCATCGTAACGCTTCCTGATTGTCATAACGCCTCCTTGAATGAACGACAGTGTCGATCGCCGCTCGACCAGACTACATGCTCGCAAGCAGATGTTCGGTATTCTGAGAGCGGATTTCCGGGTTTTTCATAATCATTGGCGAGATATGACCCGGCATGAGGTTCAACAGCATGTAGAAGGACAGTTGAGACAATCGGTCTTGGTTGTCTGCTAGAAAGGCCCTTGCTCCCTGCATGTTTGTTGAAATGATCAATCCAAATTTCGATGCCTCTCCGATTTCCTTAAACACCAGAGATCCCGTCGGCTTGTTTTCCATCCAGGCAAGGTTGACGGTAGCGAAGGCAGCAGCACTCGAAAGATCGTTCCAATCAAGATCAGCGAAGTCAGCCAACACCCCAGCTTCTTGCTGTCGAGGCATAAACATCAGGTGCAGCACGTACTCAAAGAATGGAACTTTCTGACCAGCTTTTCTCATGTGAGAGAACCTTACTGGACGTTGCGTAATTAGGGCGTCCTTCATTTCAACTGCGATTCGAAACCGGTCAGTTATCATATCCTGGCAGGCTGCTTCCGATACGATGCCTTTCCCTCGGAGATCATGGGCTAGGGAAAGGATATCCCTTGCCCCGCCGCCCAAATCAGCGAAGCGAGATAGCGCCTTTGTGGTGAGGGTGAAGCAAACTCTAACTTTCTCGGGGAGATCCCAATCTGCGAGATCGTGGAACTGCGCCGCCGCATGGGGGCCTTCCACGACGCTGATAACTGCAATGTAATCGACGTCGTCGTAGCCGATTGCGAACGAGCGCCATTGGTTTTTACCGCGCAGCTGCTTTCCGCCTCGCCATTGGTTGATGCGGTCACGCGCCTGAACGACGTTATGCGAAGAGAGATTTTCGAAGTAGTTTTTGGATGCGGTCATATTGAAAAGGAGCAGTGCTCGGCCAATGACGATGACCATGTCTGCTGGTTCTTTTCCATCGCTCCATAGTTGCGGGTGGAAAGTCGCCGCGGCGGTGATGGTCGACCTACTGAACGCTGTGACCAGTTCCTCTTGCTGCGTCAGTTTACGCGGCTTCTGCCCCATGATTCTCCCCCTGTGCCTAGAACTCGTATTGAGACATCGCTCAGCGTCAGAGTCGACAGGGTTTATGCGTCAGCGAGTTTGCGCTATATATGCCGTAGTCTTCGGAGGGCAGGGTGCAAATCCCAGGGGCCGGCCAACCACAGTCGATCTGTAGCTCACTTTGCAGAGCGCCGGAGATCTCCAGCTTCCATCATTCGATTAGCTCTTCGACGATGACATCGCCCTCCCAGAGAAGCTCTGGTATGGCTGGCGTGGTGTTCGTCCAGTATAGATGGCAGCGCTCCGCCATAACGCTAAAGAGCGGCTCGGGGACATTCTCGAAGACTGCAAAATCCCCGCGGTGTGATCTCGCCCCGTGATCCGCTGGGCTAGTCCGATAGATCTTCTTGCCGGCTGGCATCTTGTCTCGGAAGCGGCGTGCAAGGTCGAGGGTTTCGCTGAGGAAGACGATTGAGCCCCTTCCAGGGGCATTCGGAGCTGAAACGACCCGGCTTGCCTCAAGGGCGGCTTCCCACATCAGATTTCGAACCCAAGGCCCAACCTCAACCTCGGTCCCGGTGATCTTGAGTGATGGCTGCGACGCATAGATGATCTGATTGCCGAAATTCCCAGGCGTTATCACCGCGCCGACATTCCAGTCCTTTTCGCTGACGTGGTAGTGCATGCTCGCTCCGACGTGATCTGTTAGTGGTAGAAAACTTGGAAGGCGGCCGCCACACAGGCGAAAGCTGCGCCAGCAGCGGACCAACGCGACTGAAGCCGCATCGCCACCACAATCGGATCCAGCTTAGGCGGTTCGTTTTTTGAGGCGGCGGTGGCAAACGTCATTCCGCTGGTCGAATAGCGGATAGGGGTCTTCACTATTCCGGAACGCAGCCAGCACAGGGCGGCACAAGCGTTGGCAACGATTGGAACCCATCCCAGAATATCCTGCATCCGTTCGATCCTGTTGAAGAGATGCGCAGGAGGTTAAGAGGATTAGTATTGATTCTGGAAGTCAGGTGCTTTGAAGGGGCCTCAAACGGTCTTTGAGAATGCCGCAAGTGACAGGTCTGGAAAAATAAAAATTCCGAAACCTCGTGTCAAAATTCCGAAAAGTCGCGTCCGGCTACAATAGTTTTTACCGAGTATTTCGTGGAAAAATGGTGGGCCCGGAGGGACTCGAACCCCCAACCAAGCGGTTATGAGCCGCCGGCTCTAACCATTGAGCTACAGGCCCTGCCGGTTAGGGCAGTGGTGTGACGCAATGGTTCGTCTCACCTTGACGCCCGCTCTAACGTAATTCTTCACCGGTCACAAGCGCTTGCCGCAATAGCTTCACAATGAACCTGCAGGTAAGGTCCCGTATTGCCAGCGAACCGCTCTCGTCCCATCGCTTTTTGCTTGCGGCAGATGGGCCGATCGGAATTTAGAGAAGAACACAAGGAAGAACCGATGAAGCCTTTCACCCATTTTGCTTATGCCGCACTCATCGTGCCCATGGTGCTTGCCGGTCCCTTGTCCAGCAGCGCTTTCGCTCAGGAAAACCAGCCGCGCGAAGCGCAGATCAACGTATCGGGCGAGGGCGAGACCGCTGTCGTGCCGGATATGGCCATCCTTTCGCTGACGGTGCTGCAGCAGGCGGAGACGGCGGAAGCCGCGCTGACGGCCAATAATGCCGCGATGCGCAATGTCGTCGGCGCACTGCGCGAACGTGGTGTCGAGGAACGGGATATCCAGACCAGCCAGTTCCAGATCTTTCCGCGTCATGAGCAGACGGAAGCAAAGGAAGGCAATTCGGAGCCCGGCAAGATCATCGGTTATCAGGTCAGCAATGCGTTGACCGTGCGGGTGCGGGATCTTTCGAAGCTCGGTGCGCTTCTCGACCAGTCGGTCAAGCTCGGCGTCAACGAAGGGGGACAGATCAGCTTTACCAACGACAATCCCGAGGCTGCCCTGACCGAGGCTCGCAAAAAGGCCGTTGCCCAGGCTCTTGCCAAGGCCAAGACCCTGACGGAAGCCGCCGGCGTCAAACTTGGCCGGATCATCGAGATGAGCGAAAACTCCGTTCGCCCGATGGCTCAGCCGATGATGCGCATGGCGATGGCAAAGGAAATGGCTTCGGATTCGGTTCCTGTCGCTGCCGGCGAGAGCACCTATTCGGTTACCGTCAACGTCACCTTCTCGCTGCAGCAGTAAGTTCTTTCTGCGCAGCGACCAAAACGAACAACCCGGCCAGTTTCCTGGCCGGGTTGTTTGTTTGAATTCGAGCTATCTCCAGTTCGGAGAAGGGCCTTTAGCGACGAATGATAGGGCAGCCGCGCTCGTTGGCGAAGACGACGCGGTCACGACCGTGCCGATCGCGGCCGACGACGACGATTGCGCGGCGGGAAGCGTCAACGATGCGGACGCGCCTCAGGCCCATACGCTCCGCCTTGTTGAGTGCACGAGACGGCGAGCAGCCCGGGCGGCCATGGTGACGGCGCCAGTCGCGATCGCGATCATGATGCCGGTCGTAATACTGGACATAAATGCCATTGCCGTTGATGCCGAAGCCGCGATCCGAGGCGGCGGCTGTCGTGGCCGTAGCCGAGATACCGCTGAGGGCGACGAGTGCGGCAAGTCCGATCCTGGTGAGCAAGCTGGTCATGGGTGATCCTTCGATTGCAGCAGTTTTTCTGTTCGCCGCATCAGCAGGCGATATCCGGACATTAGGCAGGGCCGCCTGAACGGATACCCAAAGGTGCGTTCAGGTTCGGTTCAGCGCGCAAACGGGTGATTCCGATCAGGCCGAAAGGTGGAGAACGATCTCGCGGCGATGCGGTTGGTCGCGATGTTCGAAGAGATAAATGCCCTGCCATGTGCCGAGCATGAGGCGTCCTGCATTGACCGGAATGCCGATCGAGACCGCCGTCAAGGCGGCCTTGATATGGGCCGGCATGTCATCCGGCCCTTCCGCCGTGTGGATGACCCAGCTCATGTCAGGATGGATCGACGGAGGAACCAGTCGGCCGAAGAAGGTTTTGAGATCTCTCTGCACGTCGGGGTCGGCGTTTTCCTGAATGAGCAGGGAGCAGGAGGTGTGCCGGACAAAGACGGTGAGAAGTCCCTGACCGATGTGATGATTGCGGACGAAAGCGTCTGCCTGATCGGTGAATTCGTAAAGCCCTTGGCCATGGGTGGACAGGGAAAGCATCGTCTGCGGCATCAGGTTCTCCTTTTTCCGTCCGATTCATCTTTCCGCCGGTCTCGCCCGTCGATCCACGAACCGCATCGGGATTTCGGATCGAAGTCCTCAGAATCAAGGCAGGCGGGATCGCGCCGACGCCGATGATCGTCAGGACGCGCGAAACGTCAATATGTGGCGGGCAGGGCTGGTCGGGCAGAATGGTTTTTACCGATGTGCCGAATTCTTGTGTGGCGGCGTCTTTGTCCTATCTAGATTGGATATCGATCAGACAGCGAGAGAGCATGCCATTGCATCAGCGTATTCGTCAGAGGTTTCTCGACCGGTTCATGACCTTCGAGCCCCTGGGCCTCATCACCTTTGCCTTGATGGCTGGTGGGATCTTCGCGTTCCTGACGCTGACCGGCGAGGTTCTGGAGGGGGATACGCATGCCTTTGACGAGGAAATCCTGCTGGCGCTGAGGCGCACCGCGGATCTTGCCATCCCAATCGGCCCCTCCTGGTTCGCCCATGCCGTCGGCGATATTACTGCGCTTGGCGGCGTCACGGTTCTGTCATTGATGACCATTCTCGCAGTCGTCTATCTTCTCTTGGCTCGCCAGAGAGCGATCGCGGTGTTCATGTTTCTTTCGATTGCCGGTGGCTGGCTGGTGAGCAGCGTCCTCAAGCTCGGTGTGGCGCGGGCGCGGCCGGATATCGTGCCACATCTGGTGGAGGTTCACGACATGAGCTTTCCCAGCGGTCACGCGATGCTGTCGGCGGTCACCTATCTGACGCTGGCGGCGCTGCTTTCACGTGCGGAACAATATCGCGCCACGCGGATATTCTTGATAGCGGCCGGTATTTTCCTGACGCTGATTATCGGCTTGTCTCGCCTTTATCTCGGCGTCCATTATCCGACGGACGTGTTGGGCGGCTGGTGCGCCGGTGCCGTCTGGGCGGCTGGCTGCTGGCTGCTTGCCCGGCGCTTCATCGATCGTGCGCCGAAGGATGCTGTCTCCGTGAAGTGACAATCTTCCATTATGGAAGTTTGAACGAGCGCGATCCGATCGTCACCATCCTGCGTATCAAAGATAAGATGATGGAGGATGCCTTGGCGGACAAGACGACAGGACGAAAGCTTGCATGGATTACCGGTGCCAGTTCCGGCATCGGTCGCGCGGTTGCAGTGAAGCTCGCAGATCGTGGCTGGCAGGTTGCCGTGAGCGCCCGATCGGTGGAGAAGCTCGCGGCGCTTGCGGCAGAGCGGCCCGATCTCATCCATGCCTATCCGCTCGATATCACGGATGGGCAAGCCTTGCGCGATGCGGTGCATGGTATCGAACAATCGCTTGGGCCGATTGATCTCGCCTTGTTTTCCGCCGGCGGCTACGTGCGTGAAAGCGCACGTCGGTTCGATGCCGGCAAGCTGGCCGAGCTGTTCAATCTGAATGTCGTCGGCACTGCGCATGCGCTGGAGGCGGTGATGGCGCCGATGATTTCGCGGCAAGGCGGACAAATCGCTGTTGTTGCCTCGGTTGCGGGGTATATCGGTCTGCCCGGCGGCGGGATTTACGGCGCAACGAAATCGGCGCTCATTACCCTTTGCGAGGCGTTGCGGCCACAGCTGGAGCGGGAAGGGGTGACCCTGCAGGTCATCAATCCCGGTTTCGTCGATACGCCGATGACCAGAACCAACGACTTTCCGATGCCTTTCCTGATCGAGGAGGACGAGGCGGCGGAGGCCATCATCAGGGGGCTCGACAGCAAAAGGTTCGAGATCGTCTTTCCGTGGAAGATGAAGCTCGCAATGAAACTGCTTGCCGCCATGCCTTATTCCATCAGCCTTGCGGTGACGCGCAGAATGCTTCGCAAGGAATGAACCTAATGGGCGAGCCTGAACTGGACAACGTCGAGGCGGCCGGTTCGGAAACCCGCGGCGCAATATTGCAGGTAATAGTGCCACATGCGGAAGAAGCGTTCGTCGAAGCCCAGAGAGACGATCCTCTGCCAGTTCTCCCTGAAGGCCTTGTCCCATAAAAGCAGAGTGCGCTCGTAGTCACGTCCGAAACGGAAGCAATCCTCGACCGATAGGCCGCACGCCTTTGCCGCGTTCTCGAATGCCGGGATGCTTGGCAGCATGCCGCCTGGAAAAATATAGGCCTGGATGAAATCCGCATGGCTGCGGTAATGCGCAAAACGTTCTTCCGCGATCGTGATGACCTGGATAAGCGCCTGTCCGGCCGGAGAGAGCAGGGATCTGACCCGGTCGAAATAGATTGGCCAGTTTTCTTCGCCAACCGCTTCGAACATCTCGATCGAAACAATCCTGGTGAACTTGCCCCGGCAGTCGCGATAATCCTCCAGGCGGATGTCGGCGCGATCTTCAAAGCCAGCCTGCTTCAGCCGTTTTTCAGCGAATGCGGCCTGTTCTTTCGAGAGCGTCAGTCCGGTCACGCGGCATCCGGTGGCGCGAATGGCTTCTTCGGCAAAACCGCCCCAGCCGCAGCCGATTTCAAGCACGTGGTCGTCTCTGCCGATCTTCAATTCCTCGATGATGCGCCGATATTTGGCCTTTTGCGCATCGGCATGGTTTTCGCGCGGTCCAGAAAATAGCGCGGAAGAATAGGTCATCGTTTCGTCGAGCCACAGTTCGTAGAACTCATTGCCGAGATCGTAGTGATAGGCGATGTTCCGGAGGCTGCCGGCCTTCGAATTGCGGTTCAGTCGATGGCGCATGCGCGCCAGCAAGGCGACCAAGGGGCCTGCCTTCATCATGCCCTGCCATTGGCTTTCGTTGGCGATTGCAAGATCCATGACCGCGCCGAGATCCGGGGTTTCCCATTCGCCTTCCAGATAGGACGTGGCAAAGCCGAGGCTGCCACCGGCAGCCAGGCGCCGCAGTGGACGCATTGTTCTGAATTGGATCGTGGCGGCGGGGCCGCTTGCGTCCCCCACGAAACGCGCCTCCCGTCCACTTGGAAAGCGAAGCGTCAACTGGCCCGTCGCGATGCGGTTGGCCCAGCGGCAGAGAATTTTCTCAAAGAGTGAAAAGGACGGTACCGGCATTTCAAGCTTGTGATCGACATCCGACATCAGCGGGTCTCCGTCCGTGGGCTATGGGAAACAATGGTTATTGCTCTTGGCGAGGCTGCGCGTGCATGGCGATGAACCGGTACGCGTTTCAGCCAGAGAAGAAGCGCTTCCCAATGAATGGCGACCGTCACCTTGAGCGTCATCAGCGGATATCTGAAAAAAGCCATTGCCAGGCTGCGATCGGTAAGGGGCTGTCGTTTGCCCTGAAACATTGCGTAAAGAAACATGCCAGCGGCGTCGGCTTCCTTGATCGCGATCCGCACATGGTCCGCGGGCGGCTTTACGGTGAAATCGTAGCGGCAATCCATCGGCACGAAAGGTGAAACGTAGAGGTCCTTGCTGCAGGAGTGGCTTATCTGACCGCCATCTTCGGCATGTGCCGGAATGATATAGGCGTGGCGTTCGTGGAACGTGTTGCAAACCTCGTAGATGACGGCGCGCAGCTCGTTCTCCCGGCCATAGCAGAAATAGACGGTGAGGGGATTGAAGGCGTAACCGAAGATGCGGGGATAGCAGAGGATTTTTACGCGCAGGTCATCCGTGTTCATGCCGGCATTGGAAAGCTGTCCGACGACCCAATGCTTCAGGCCGCCCAAGGCGCCCTCGCCATGATCCTTTTCCCAGAAACTGAACAGGCCGCGGCGATTGACGCGGAAAAGCCGGAGCGTCCGATCCAGCGCCGACAGTTCGTCGAGATCGAGGAGCATGGAAAAAACGCTGTAGCGCAGGTTATGGCGTTTAGGCCTCAGCCGCGTATGCACAACGGTGCCGGCGTAGATGCTGGAGCTCACGTTCATTCAGCCGCCTCGCGAAACTCTCGAATCCTGATCCTGCCGGATTCGTTCTCGACGTTCCATGGCCGGCGGCTGCCTCCCAAGGCTTCGGCAACGGCAAGCCCCGACTGCAGGCCATCCTCATGGAAGCCGCTGCCGAAATAAGCGCCGCAGAACCAGGTGCGATTGCGGCCCTGGAGCTGCCAGAGCTCGCCCTGGGCTTTCAGCGCCTCGGTGTCGAAACGCGGATGGGCGTAGTCATAGGTGCCGTGAACCAGCTTTGGCTGCGGTTCGCGGGTCGGGTTGAGTGTGAGGAAAAGGGGATGCGATGTGTCTAGCTTTTGCAGCCGGTTCATCCAGTAGGTCACGCAGAGCGGCTGATGCCCCGGAGTTTTTTCACCGCTCAGGTAGTTCCAGCTCGACCAGACATTCCGGTGTTTCGGCATCAAGGCCGGGTCGCTATGCAATACGGCTCTGTTGCGGGTGTAGCCGAAAGCGCCGAGCAGATCGCGTTCCCGGTGATCGGCATCCGTCAGCATGCTCAAGGCTTCATCCGCATGGGCGGCGATCACCACGTCATCGAACGGATCCGAATGGCCGTTCGCATCGGTGACGGTGACGCCGTTTGCTGCCCGACGGATCGAGGCGACTGGGGCGGAATGCCGGATGGAGCCGTTAAAATCGGCGGAAAGGCGCGTTACATATTCCCGGCTGCCGCCTTCGACGGTGCGCCATTGGGGGCGGCCGGACAGGAGCAGCAAGCCGTGGTTGACGAAAAAGCGCAGGAAGGCGTGCAAAGGATAATCGTGCATTTCCTTGGCCGTCGTCGACCAGATGGCGGCTCCCATCGGCATCAGGTGATCGTCGATGAAGGCTGACGAATAACGGGCCTGGCGGAGATAGGCGCCGAGCGTGATATCGCGCATGCCGGGTTGATCGAGGAGCGCCGGGGCTTCCTTGTAGAACTTGAAGACGTCACGCAGCATGGTCCAGAAGCGGGGACGAAGCACGTTGCGCTTCTGGCCGAGAAGACCCTTGAGACCGGTGCCGCTATATTCGAATTTGCCGTCATCCATGGAGGCGGCAAAGGACATGTCCGACGCAATCGTCGGTACCCGCAGATGGTCGAACAGTGCTACGAGGTTCGGATAATTGGTCTCGTTATAGACGATGAAGCCGGTATCGACCGCGACACTGCGCTCGTCCAGATCGACGCTCACGGTATTGGCATGGCCGCCCAGCCGATCTGAAGCCTCGTAGACGGTGACGTCATTGTTCTTCGACAGCAGCCATGCGCAGGAGAGGCCACTGATGCCCGATCCGATGACCGCTATCCTTTTTGCGTCCCGTCCAAAGTTCCCAGCCAAAGGCGTCATCCCAGCATCCTCACGCTTCTCTGCTGTGCAATACGAAGTAGGTAGGCAATCGGATCTCTTCAAAAAATAACAAGGGCTGTGATCCGTGTTTGGAAGTCCTTCGTAAAGCTTGCCATGAACTTGAGCTCGCCTATCTCGCTTGATAAATGGCAAAAGTACCGGCCGTCGCCCGTAAGGTTGACGGGACAAGCAGCGCGTGGGCTCGGGATGAACAAGAAAAACTCCGATGGCCTGGCGGCCGACGATCTTGCCAAAAGCGAGATGGTGCGGCTGCTTTCCATCGTCGGACGGGAGCGCAGCGTCGAGGCGTTCGAAGCGATATTCCGCTATTACGCGCCGCGTATCCGCAGCTTCATGGTGATGAAGACCAAAGATCGCCAGGCTGCCGAAGAGCTGATGCAGGAAACGATGACTGCGGTCTGGAACAAGGCAGGACAATTCGATCCCGCTCGCGGCAATGTGTCGGCATGGATCTACACGATCGCGCGTAATGTCCGGATCGATGCCTATCGACGCAAACGACCGGAATTCGATTTCAATGATCCGGCCTTCGTCGCCGATGACGTTGCTCCCGCCGACCAGGAGTTTCAGCAGCTTCAGGAGGCTCAGCTACTGCGTGGTGCGATGGAGACGCTGCCGGAAGAGCAGCTTGACGTATTGCGTCGGGCCTTCTTCGACGATGTGTCGCATTCCACCATCGCACGTGATCTCGGCGTTCCGCTCGGCACGGTCAAATCGCGCATCAGGCTGGCCTTCGAGAAGCTGCGTTCCTCACTGGAGGGGCGGCTATGAGCGTGAAACATCATATCAGCGACGCCTTCCTGATCGACTATGCATCGGGAACGCTCTCGGAAGGGTGGAGCCTTGCCGTGGCGACCCATCTGGCTCTTTGCCCGAAGTGTCGCAAGCGTCTTGCAGCAATGGAAGGCGCTGCGGGAGCACTTTTGGACAAGTCAGCCGAAAGCGGTGGCGAGGATGTCGCATGGGCGCGCTTCAAGGCCAGGACGATCGACGTCAAGGTCGAGGAAATCAAGCCTGTTGCTGCCTCACCCAAAGTGCCGCCAGTGCTTCCCGAACCACTGCGATCCTATCTCGGAGGCGACCTTGGCGATCTCAAGTGGCGTGCGCTCGGGCGCGGCGCCTATCAGATCCTGATCGATACGAAAGATACCGAGACGCAGGTGAGGTTGCTGCGTATTCCGGCCGGCAAGCCGGTGCCTGAACATACGCATGAGGGACGGGAGCTGACACTGGTGCTGGCCGGCAGTTTCCGCGATGGCGACGATCTTTTCGCACGCGGCGACATCGAGGAGGCCGATGGAGACCTGTTGCATACGCCAACCGCTACGGAGGGTGAGGATTGCATCTGCCTCGCTGTGACCGAAGCGCCGCTGAAATTCTCGAGCTGGATCGTGCGATTGATGCAGCCGATCCTGAAAATCTGACAGGATGAAACGATGACCTATGTGCTGGCCTATCTGGGAACCGTAGTCGCCTTCCTCGGTATCGATTTTCTCTGGCTCGGTACAGTCGCCACCGGGTTTTATCGCAACCGTATCGGCAGCCTTCTCCTCGACCAGCCCAATTTCGTCGCTGCCGGGATATTCTATCTCTTCTATGTTGCGGGCATCGTGTATTTCGCGGTCCAGCCCGCGCTGGTGTCTGGAAACTGGACCACAGCCGCCATCGCCGGCGCAATCCTGGGCTTCATCGCCTATGGCACCTATGACATGACCAACCTTGCCACTTTGAAGAACTGGTCACCGGTTGTCAGCGCCGTCGATATGGCCTGGGGGACGGTTCTCACATCCTTTTCCGCCGTGGTCGGATATTGGGTGGCGCAGAAGTTCGCGAATGGATTTTGATCATCCCCCGAATGGTGACTTTGGGGAGGCGGATGCCAGCCTTTGTTGGCTTGCGTCGCCTGCCGCAAAGCTCTTCAGGCTGCGCGGCGCGTGCCGAAGGTCTCTTCCACCAGACGGTTGAGCTTCTGGGCGTTCAGGGGTTTGGGGAGCATGGGCAGGTCTTTGAGCCTGCTCTTGAGTTCCGGCATCTCGGCGCAACCGCTGCAGACAATGACGGGCACATCCCGTTCCTGCAACATCTCTATGACCGGAACCGACAATTCTCCGTGGAGATTGAGGTCGACGATCGCGCCGGCCAGATCGTTGCGTGGGATGGCATCCATCGCATCGGCGATGCGACCGAAAGGGCCAACGATCTTGTGGCCGGTCTGCAGCAGATGGTCTTCCATATCCATCGCCAGTAGAAGATCATCCTCCAGAAGAAGGATATTCGGACAGTCGTTCAGATAATCGGCTTCCGTCATCTTACCTTTTCAGTGTCATACGAGGGCCAGGGCAAGATGACACCTGGTCCAGATATTTCAAGCATGGCTTTCGTCGTACACGACGTTTGGTGAATTTATAAAACGTCACCTTGCCTAAAGGTTAAGATTCTTGCGCGGATTTGCGATCGATGTTTCCGACCATTGCTCCATCAGTGTCGTCAGGTCAGGATCAGGCGTTTCCGGCAGAACGATTTTCACCGTTGCCAACAGGTCGCCATGGTCGCCGCCAGTCTTCGGCGCGCCCTTGCCTTTCAGGCGCAATGTCGTGCCCGTATTGGTATGCGGTTTCAATGTAACATTCAGATAGCCGCCTGCTGTCGGCACCTTGATCTTGCCGCCTAGCACTGCTTCGCGGATGGTGATTGGTACTTCTACCCGAATATCGTCGCCATCCCGTTTGAAGAACGCGTGTGATTTAACCCTGATCTCGATCAGTGCATCGCCATCCTGGCCTTTGGTCGCAGCTTTGCCACCCTTGCCCCGCAGGCGCAAAACCTGTCCATCGCGGGTGCCGGCGGGGATTTTCACGTCCAGTGATGAACCGGGGCCGAGCGAAACCGATGCAGTCGTGCCGTTAATCGCATCGAGGAAGGAGACCTCCATCGTGTAATGGACGTCGGCGGCCTTGCTGCGAGATTGCCCTCCGCCAAAATGGGACGCATTTGGGTGATCGCCGCGCCGCGACATAAAGCTGGCGAAAATATCCTCGAAGCCACCGAATTGCGAAAAGCTGCCTTCGTCGAAGAATGTTTCTCCGCCGTTGGCTCCGGCATATTGCCGATGTTGCTGGAATGGCGGGCGCTCGACACCGTTGATGTCGATCTCGCCGCGGTCGAAGCGGGCGCGCTTGTCCTCATCGCCGAGAATTTCGTTGGCGGCCGATATCTCCTTGAAGATCTCTTCTGCTTTACGATCTCCGGGGTTCAGATCGGGGTGGTATTTCTTGGCGAGCTTTCGAAAGGCGTTCTGGATGTCCTTCTGCGACACATCCTGCTTCACGCCCAAAATTTCATAAGGATCCTGTCTCATCATTACCTCCAGACGCAAAACATAAGGTGGAACCAGAGCTGTCTCGGAGAGCCGAGCTCACGATTTCAGGCGGCTTTGCAGCAGTCCGATCCGTTGTCGGACAAGGGTAATGGACGGCGCTCCGCCGCGTGGGCGGGCACTACAGGTATCAAGCCTTCGTCGCACCATATCCTCGTCAAGCAACATGGTCGGTAGAAGCTGCTGAAGTCATTCTGCCGGTCCCGTTCAGGCAACCGACAACCATGAGGTGGTGTTTCCATTTTGGAACTTCAAGAGAGAGCATTCGTTACCAAAGCGTGTGCCTGGGGGTGGCTGGTCGGAGGCGATCATGCCTGAGGAGAAGGCAAGACAAGGAGGTGGTGTTGTCGGCAGGAATGCGGCCGAACCCATTGGACGCAACAAAGAGGAGAGGAAAAGGAAGGATGGATATGAAAAACCAGAACAAGCTCTTGGCGCGTCTTTCTCACGACGATTTTGCGGCTCTCGAACCTGTCTTGGAACCGATCGATCTTCCGCAAGGGTTCGTGCTGTCGGCACCAGGTGAGCCGCTCGAATATTGCTATTTTCCGTTTTCCGGCGTGATCTCGACTGTCGTCACATCACCTTCGGGCAAGAGGACGGAGATCGGGCTTCTGGGGCGCGAGGGCGTGTCTCCGTCATCCGTCGCACTCGGCGCTGCTGACGCGCCTTATCTCGTCGTCATGCAGGTGCCGGGACACGGTGCGCGTGTGCCAATCGCGGTGATGCGAAGGATGATGGACGCGTCACCGGCGCTGAAGCGCCTTTTGACGCGTTGGGCGCATGTGGCGCTGAGCCAGGCGGCGTTTACAGCGCTTTCGAATGCAATTCATCCGGTCGATGAGCGCCTGGCACGGTGGATATTGATGTGCCACGACCGCGTGGATGGCGATGCGATCGACCTTACGCACGAGTTCCTGGCCATCATGCTATCCGTGCGTCGCCCAAGCGTGACGGTTGCGCTGCATGTGCTGGAAGGAAAGCAGTTGATCTATTCGCATCGCGGCACGATCATCGTTCGAGACCGGAATGGCCTGGAGCAGTTTGCCGCGGATTCCTATGGCGGAGCCGAGCGCGAATATGAGCGGATGTTCGGCGATATCGAGAACATCGCGCGAAAGTCGGCCTAAACTTTTGCGAGCCGGGACTTGATGCGGTCTGCCAAAGCTTCCGGATCGCCCGGCTTGCTCATCCATTCGCAACCCTCGAAGAGGTCCGCATCCCATTCCGGCGGCATCTCGCTGCCGGTATAGATCATGAAGGGGATGCTATCCTGCTGCAGGCGGGAGAGAACGGGCTGGCTATCGCCGTCAGCGAGGTAGAGATCCAGAAGAACAAAATCCGGCGCGGAATTGTCGAGCCAGTCCAAGGCTTCCTTCTGGGAGCGCAGAGTGACGAAGTTGCTCACACCCTTTTCCGCGAGCGCTTCCTCAATGTTGAGCGAGATCAGTGGCTGGTCTTCCAGCAACAATATGAGCTTGTCTGCCAAATCGAATCTCTACTGCGACAACATACTGATTAGATAAACGGTTTTTGCGCGCGTGTACCCCTTTGTCTGATACCGTACCGAGGCCGCTCGGCGGGTTGTGTCGCGAATTTTATGGCCATAGATGGAAATCGTTTAAATCAAGCGGAGAGTTCTCGTTCAGAGGAAGCCGAACAGGCCAAGTTCTCCTGTCAAGGATGGGCGATGGGTGAGATTCGGCAAACGGCGGTTCGGAATAATCTGCTGCGGCTTATGGCGCTGGACAGCTTCTCGACAATAGCCAAGCATTTGGAATTTCACGAGTTGCCGCGCGGTTTCGAACTCTCCGAACCACATGAAGAGGCGGAATACGCCTATTTCCCCGAGACTGGCATCGCGTCGATCGTCGCCCGCTCACCGCAGGGTCAACATGCCGAGATCGGTATCTTCGGTCGTGACGGAATGACGCCGGCAGCGGTGGTCCTGGACGCGGGTTCCGATCCATTTTCGATTTTCATGCAGGTCCAGGGAGATGGTTACCGTATCCCAACGGTTGTACTGAAGCAGCTGCTTGAACAGGACGACGAGCTCAAGAATCTGCTTGGGCGATACGTTCAGGCGCTTTCCGTGCAGAGTGCGTTTACCTCGTTATCGAATGCCGTTCATCATATCGACGAGCGGTTGGCGCGCTGGATCCTGATGTGTCACGACCGCGCAGAAGGTGACGAGATCAGCCTGACGCACGAGTTTCTATCGATCATGCTTGCCGTGCGTCGTCCGAGCGTAACGACTGCATTGCATGTGCTGGAAGGGCGCAAGCTGATCTACTCAGAGCGTGGCATGATCATCGTGCGGGACCGCCAAGCGCTCGAACAATTCGCGAGTGACGCCTACGGCGAATGCGAGCGAGAGTACGCCCGCTTGCTCGGACCTTACACCTGATCGTTTCCTTCAGGCAAAGGTCCGCGGGAATAGGACGGTGCCGACCACCGCGCCCTTGGCATCCTGAACCTCGAAGGCCGTTTCATCCGTCGAAAGACCTTGTCTGATACGATCAGCACTGAGTTCTCTCGCCGAGACGCGTGCTTCGCAGATCGCGGCTTCGTCATCCATAAGATCACTGCCTTCAGGATCGTCGTAGTGATGGTCGCTTGAACGGATATGGAAATAATATCTCGGCATGGCTTTCTTCGCTTCATTTTGCCTACCCTACCTGCAGAGAGACGATCTGTTCCCTGATTAGTCTGCAGAATTTGCAATGCGTACGGTTCCGTACCGCAACGTAAGCCGATGCCTCCCGTTGCTTCGCCAAATGGAGGAGTGATCGATGGACAGTCTCAGGCCCGAGGTGAGGGCATGTCACGATGGAGGCCGGGCCGAGCTCGAAATGCTCATCGCAGCTCAGATCCCGGCCCTCAGGCATTTCGCCCGGCGGCTTATGGGAGCGAGGGGAGAGGTCGATGATCTGGTTCAGGATACACTGATGAAGGCGCTTGCTGCATCCGGCCAATATCAGACGGGTACTGCATTGAAATCCTGGCTCTTCACGATCATGCGAAACACGTTCTGCACCGCCTATCGGCTAAGGCAGCGCGAGCAGATCGGCATCGAGGACGCGCTGGCCGAACGGCTTAGCGTGCCGCCGGCACAGGATTGGGCGGTCCGTCGAAACGAGATGCAACTCGCACTTGAAAAACTGCCGGATCAGGTGCGCGAAGCCCTTATCCTGATCGCCTTCGGGACGAGCTATGACGAGACGGCGCTGATCTGCAATTGCGAGGTCGGCACGGTGAAGAGCCGGGTCAACCGCGCCCGCAAGGCACTGGTCGATGATCTTGGAAATCTAACGATGCATTGACGCATCTGCCGTTAAAAAGCCGAGGCTGCGGCGCTCGCCCGGTATGATCCGAGCACCGCAAGATATAGTCGTCTCAGGCGCGCTCTTCCCAGAGTTTTGCCAGCTCGACGATTGTCGTGACTGCTTTTTCCATATCCTGGCTACTCACCCATTCGATCGGTGAGTGGAAGGCATGGCCCCCGGCGAAGATATTGGGGCAGGGAAGCCCCATGAAGGACAGGCGTGCGCCATCCGTGCCGCCGCGGATACTGCCGCGTACCGGCGACATGCCGGCCCGGCGGATCGCCTCTATGGCGTTCTCGACGATCTCCGGATGATGGTCGAGCACCTCTTTCATGTTGCGATACTGTTCGATGATATTCAGCGTGTGCGAGGAGCCCGGATAATCGGCCATCACCTCGGCGATAATGGTTTCGAGCAGTTTTGCCTTTTCCTTCAGGCCTTCGGTCCTGAAATCGCGCAGGATCA
This sequence comes from Hyphomicrobiales bacterium, assembly GCA_900469445.1. Lineage (GTDB taxonomy): Bacteria > Pseudomonadota > Alphaproteobacteria > Rhizobiales > Rhizobiaceae > Neorhizobium. The sequence goes on along the minus strand of UBXM01000001.1, from coordinate 68,976 downwards.
GGCTGATCTTCGCGCCTTCCATCGTGCCGGAAACGGAGGTCGGATGGATGAAGCCGTCGCGACCTTTGGTCGTCTCCGGCGTCAAATCCTTCGGTAGCCTGGCGATGATGTTGCCGGCGATGCGGATGGCGTTTTCCATCTTGTTATAGGCGAAGCCCGGATGGATCGCGACGCCCTTGATGAGGATCTCGGCGGCATCGGCGGAGAAGGTCTCGTCCTCGATCGTGCCGGCGGTCTCGCCGTCGAGCGTGTAGCCGAAATCGGCTCCGAGCTTCTGCAGATCGACCTTTGCCACGCCGCGGGCGATTTCCTCGTCGGGCGTGAAGAGAATGCGGATCGTGCCGTGCTTGATGTCGGGATTGTTGATGAGGAATTCGGCGGCGGTCATGATTTCGGCCAATCCCGCCTTGTCATCCGCGCCGAGCAGCGTGGTGCCGTCAGAGGTGATGACGTCGTTGCCGATCTGGTTCTTCAGTTCGGGATGTTCGGCCGTCTTGATGATGCGGCTCGTATCGCCCGGCAGCGTGATATCGCCGCCCTGATAGTTGCGGATCACCTGCGGTTTGACATTAGTGCCGGAAAAATCCGGTGCCGTGTCCATATGGGCGCAGAAACAGATGACCGGGACGTTGTTCTTGCCGGTGTTGGCGGGGATCGTCGCATAGACGTAACCGTGTTCGTCGAGTTCGGCGTCCTTGATGCCGATCGCCTGCAACTCGCTGACCAGAAGCCTGCCGAGATCGAGCTGCTTTGCCGTGGATGGCTGGGTTGGCGAAGAGGCGTCGGACTGGGTGTCGAGGACGACATAGCGGAGGAAACGGCTGGTGACGGTATCGGTCATGATGAAATCCGGATGAAACACGCGATTTGAATGGGACGACCATAGACCCGTGAACACGAGCCGTGAACCGTAAAATCTTGCATAAATGAGGCCTGAAACGAAGGATCCCGCCGAAGCGGGATCCGGGATACTCATTTGTAGATCTCTACTTGAACAGGCTCGGAAGCCAAAGCGACAGGCCGGGAATATAGGTGACCAGCATCAACACGAAAATGCTGGCGCCGAAGAACGGCCAGATCGTGCGCATCGCTTCGCGTATCGATATGCCGCCCACCGCGCATCCGACGAAGAGCACGGTGCCGACGGGCGGGGTGTTGAGCCCTATGCCTGCGTTGAGGATCATGACGATGCCGAAATGAACCGGGTCGATGCCGAAGGCTGTCACCACCGGCAGCAGGATCGGCGTCGAGATGATGACCATCGGCGCCATGTCCATGAAGGTGCCGAGGATCAGCAGGATGACGTTGATCATCAAGAGCACGATGATCGGATTGTCCGAGACCGCGCCGATCGCGGCAATGATCAGGGTCTGGACCTGAAGGAATGCCATCAGCCAGCTGAACGAGGCCGCGGTGCCGATGACCAACAGGACCATGGCGGTGGTGCGCACCGCACCCATGACCGCCTCGACAAAACCTTCCCAATCCAGTTCTCGATAGACGAGCATGGCGACAACGAAGGCGTAGAGCACGGCAATGCAGGAGCTTTCGGTCGCGGTGAAGACGCCGGAGCGAACGCCGCCGAAGATGATGCCGATCAGCAGCAGGCCGGGCAGGGAGGCGAGAAAGAAATAGCCGACACGGGAGAAGCCGGGGAACGGTTCGGCCGGATAACCTCGGCGCTTGGCAACCCACCAGGCGGTGACCATCAGGGCCGCCGCGAGAAGCAGGCCGGGAATGATGCCGGCCGTGAACAGGTCCGCGACCGAAACATTGCCGCCGGCTGCGATCGAATACAGGATCATGTTGTGCGATGGCGGCAGCAGCAGCGCAATGATTGCCGCATTAACAGTGACGTTGACGGCATAATCCCGGTCGTAGCCGCGCTTGGCCATCTGCGGGATCATCAGACCGCCAACGGCCGAAGCATCGGCCACGGCCGAGCCGGATATGCCGCCGAAGAGTGTCGAGGCCAGAATATTGACCTGACCGAGGCCACCCTTGAGGTGCCCGACCATGCTCGCTGCAAAGCGAACCAGGCGGCTGGCAATGCCGCCGCGGACCATCAGGTCGCCGGCGAAGATGAAGAACGGGATCGCCATCATGGCAAAGACGTTCATGCCGGAATTGAGCTGCTGGAAAACCACGATCGGCGGAAGGCCCATGTAGAGGACCGTCGCGAAGGAGGCGATGCCGAGGCAAAACGCGATCGGCATGCCGATCAGCATCAGGAAGGTGAAGGAGCCGAACAGTATCGTATAGGCCATCAGAGAACCTCCGCCGCGACAACATCGGCAGCGACTTCATGGCCGATTGCGACATCGACGAACCGCTCTGCCGCGAAGACGGAAATCATCGCTCCGCCGACGATCATCGGAAAGAAATCGACACCTCCCGGCCAGCCTAAAACCGGTATCCTTGCGCTCCATGTACCCATCGAAAGAAGGGTCGCATAATAGGCCATGCCGGCGCCAAAGAGGACGATGAGGCCGAGGCTCAGGAGGTCCATGCTTTTCTGTACCGGCGGCGGCATCATGTAGCGCACGATGTCGAGGCCGAGATGCACGCTCTCACGCACGCCGACTGCCGCGCCGAGCATGATGAACCAGGACATGAGGTGCAGCGACAGGGTTTCCGACCAGCTCGGAGAATCGTTGAGCACATAACGGCCAAAAATCTGCCAGCCGACGATCAGCGTCATGGCGATGAGCCCGATGCCGGCTACGTATAAAAAGAGGCGGCTGATGCCGGCCAGGACAGGCCGGATCGCGCGCATGAAGTTCCACATATCCTTATCCTCCACGACCCGGCATCCGACTATCGGAGCCGGAAATGCAAACCGGCCCTGCAAGCAGGGCCGGTTCGGATGTCGATCTCAGTTGACGGCCTGGATCTCTTCCAGCAGCGTCTTCATGCTCGCATCGGTAACGAACTTGTCGTAGACCGGCTTCATCGCGGCGGAGAATTCTTCCTTGTTGACGGTGATGACGTTGACGCCACCGGCGCGGACCTTTTCTTCCGAAGTCTTTTCGCGGGCGGTCCAGAGTTCACGCATCTTGGCGACAGAATCCTTGGCTGCCTGACGGACGATCTTCTGGTCGTCCGGCGTCAGCTTGTCCCAGGAAACCTTGGACATGACGAGGATTTCCGGGTTCATCGAATGCTGGGTCAGCGAGTAGTTCTTCGCCACTTCATAGTGACGGGCAGACTCATAGGACGGCCAGTTGTTTTCCGCACCATCGACAACACCGGTTTCAAGCGAGGAATAAACCTCGCCCATCGGCATCGGCGTCGGGTTGGCGCCAAAGGCCTGCATCATGGCGATCCAGAGATCGGACTGCTGGACGCGGATCTTGAGACCCTTGAGGTCAGCCAGTTTCTCGACCGGCTTTTTCGTCGTGTAGAAGGAGCGGGCGCCTGAGTCGTAATAAGCCAGACCGATCAGGCCGTGGGGCTCGAAGGCGGCGAGGATCTTGTCGCCGATCGGGCCGTCGACGACCTTGTGCATATGGTCGGTCGAGCGGAACAGGAAGGGCAGGCCGAGAACCACCGTTTCCGGGATCAGGTTGTTGAACGGGGCGGCATTGACGCGGTTCAGGTCGATGACGCCGAAGCGCGTCTGTTCGATCGTGTCCTTTTCTCCCCCGAGAACCGAGTTGTTCATCACCTGAATGGCGATGCGGCCACCTGAGCGTTCCTTGACGAGATCGCCCATATACTTGACCGCGTCCACCGTCGGATAACCATCCGGGTGAATGTCGGCGGAACGCAGGGTGATTTCCTGCGCCTGGGCGCCAGCTGGGACCATCGAGACAGCCGTCGTTGCGGCAAGGGCGAGCGTCAGCGCCAGCCCGAGAGCTTTGGTTATTTTCATGTTTTCCTCCTCCAAAGAAACCGGCACCTCCACGCACCGGTTGTTCAAAATATCAACTCGTCGATGCACTCCATTCCTGCAGGCCGAAAAGCGTCTGCGGGTTCTCTATCAGGGCAAGGCGCCGGGCATTGTCGTCCGGCAGCCAGCCAAGCACGGTATCGGTCAAGGCCGCATCATCCGGGTAATCCGCCTGTTCGCGGGCCAGATTGTGCGGCCAGTTCGTGCCCCAGACAATCCGTTGCGGGGCGTAGAGTGCGATGTCGCGGGCAACGGCTGCGACATCGACATAATCGGGACCACCTGTCTTCGACGACTCGTAGACGCCGGCGAACTTGAACCAGCAGTTTCCGCCGTCGATCAGACGCTTGACGGCTGCGATCTCTTCGCTTTCAGGTGTAACGCCGGAAAAGAATTTGCCGTGGTGGTCAAAGACCCAGCGGGATTTCAGCTTTGCCAGCCGTGCCTCGTGGTCGAGGATGTTGCTGCCGTCGAACTGCACGGCGAGCATCCAGGCGTGGGCTGCGGCTTTCGCATCGACGGTTTCGAGTTCCGATAGGTCGACCGCACCACCGGGAAGGTCCATGATGCGGGCGCCGACGATGCCGGATTTCGTGAGGCGGGCCATTTCGGCATCGCTCGTATTGCCGTCGATGATGCCGACACCGCGGGCGATATTGCCCATGATATCGAGGCAAGCGGTGAGATTGGAATTGTCGCGCTGGTGCGCATTGCCCTGGGTGATGATGACCCGGTCGATGCCGAGCCATCGCATGAACTGGCGGTACTGATCGGGATCGGGCAGGGCGCCGGCCGGAAGGCCAGGGCCTCCGGGCAGGGAAGGGTAATCCGGCAGATACATATGCATCTGGGTATCAACCGCACCCTGTGGCAACTTCGTCTTCGGAGCTTTGCCGGACAGGGTGCGAACGAGCATCACGCCGCTCCCTTTTCGTCGGGCATGCGGAACTCCTTCAATGCATCGCGATCGATCTCGATGCCGAGGCCGGGGCCATTCGGGATCTGCACGACACCGCTTTTATGCTCGATCGGCGTTTTGACGATCGCCTGACGGAAAGGGTTATGAGTGCGGTCGAATTCGAGGATCGGTTCGATCGGATTGACGCGGACCGGGCTTGGCACCATCGCTGCCATGAACTGAAGCGCTGCCGCGATATGGACCGCCGTGCCCCAGACATGCGGGACAACACGGACGCCATGAAGTGCCGCGAGATCGGCGACGCGCTTTGCTTCGGTAAAGCCGCCGACGCCCGCCAGATCCGGCTGGACGATATCGATTGCACGGGTTTCGATCGGCTCGCGCATGCCCCAGCGGGTGTGCCAGGTCTCGCCACCGGCAACCGGGATCGGTTGCTTGGCGCGGATCTCGCGATAGGCGGCAAGCTGTTCGGGCACGACGGGTTCCTCGAACCAGTCGATACCGTATTGCGCAGCGGCGTTGCCGAGACGGATCGCCTCGATGGCATCGTAACCGTGGTTGGCGTCGATCATCAGCCGCATGTCGGGGCCGGCAGCTTCGCGTACGGCGCGGATGACGCGAAGGTCTTCCTCGACACCGAAGCCGATCTTGATCTTGGTGGCGTGAAAACCTTCCGCCCGGTAGCGGGCAACATCGGTGGCGTTATCCTCGACGCGATCTACGCCGTCGCGCTTGAAGCTGCCTGTTGCGTAGGCCTTGATGCTTTCGCGAAAGCGCCCGCCGAGAAGGATGGAAATCGGGGCATTAAAATGCTTGCCCTTGATGTCCCAGAGCGCCATGTCGATGCCGGACAGGGCTGTAATCGTCAGGCCGCGCTGTCCCTGATCCCGAAGGGCATTATAGAGCTTCGCCCAGATCTTTTCCGTTTCGAGCGGATTTTCGCCGATCAGCCAGTTGGCATAGGCCTGAACGACTGCCGCATTGGGGCGAGCGGGGCCAAGGCATTCGCCCCAGCCCACGGTGCCGTCGTCGCACTCGATCTCGACCAATATGTGAGCTCTGCGATCGAAGCGCATGGAAGCGCTTTCGAAAGCCACATCGAGCCGGTGTTCGAGAAGGTGAGTGCGAACCGACGCTATTTTCATCCGGCTTACCTCTTGTGACCGCCGATAAGCTTCAGAAGCATCTGCTCTTCTTCTGCCGTCAGATCGTCCAGCGGCGGACGGACCTTGCCGGCGTCAAAGCCCTGCAGGCGCACACCGGCCTTGATGGCGGCGACAGCGTAACCCTTGCGGCGGGCACGTAGCTCCATGAAGGGGTAGAAAAAGTCTCTCAGGATTTCTTCGCAACGGGCACGGTTGCCTGCTCGCAGCGCCTTGTAAAATTCGACGGCGAGGCCCGGCACGAAATTGAAGACGGCGGACGAATAGGTGGTGAAGCCTGCGCCGAGATAGGCTTCGGCAAACAGTTCCGCAGTCGGCATGCCGCCGAGATAGGTCAGGCGGTCGCCCATCGTTGCGGTAACCTGACGGACGAGGCCGATATCGCCGGTGCCGTCCTTGAAGCCGATCAGGTTCGGGCATTCGTCGCAAAGGCGTTTCAGCGTGTCGACATGCAGGACGGAGTTGTCACGGTTATAAACCATGACGCCGATACCGACCGACTGGCAGATTTTCTTGACGTGCTGGTAGAGGCCTTCCTGCGGCGCATCGATCAGGTAGTGCGGCAAAAGAAGGATGCCATCGGCGCCAGCCTTTTCGACGGCCTTGGCCATATCTACGCCAACGCGTGTGCCGAAGCCGCAACCGGAAACGATTGCGGTATCGCCTGCAGCTTCCTTTGCAGACTTTACAATTGTCGGGACTTCATCGGGCGAGAGCGAGAAGAACTCGCCGGTGCCGCCAGCGGCGAAAAGAACCGGCGCTTCGAAGCCGGACAGCCATTCGATATGGCGCTGATAGCTATCCTGTTTGAATTCACCCTGATCATCGAAATGGGTGACAGGAAAGGACAACAGGCCAGCGCCAAGCGCTGCCTTGATTTCTTCAGGCGTCATAATGGAATTTCCTCTTGAATGTCTCCTCCAGACGAGAATTGTCATACAGGTTGGAGAAATTCATGTCAACAAGTTATCTGACATCTTCCCGCAGTGCGCGAAGGAGGTTGCGGTATCGCAACTGGCTTCCGCGTAGGTGCCGGCGCATGGCTTCGCGGGCTTTTTCCTCGCGGCCTTCGGAAATGGCGGTGACGATGGCCAGGTGCTCTTCGACGAGCAGGTTGATGTATTCCATCTGCTCCTCGTCCGTTTCGTCGCCGCGCAGCGCGGCGCGAGGGATGACGTTCCTGCCGATCATCGTGAGAAATTCGCGGAAGCGCGGATTGTTGGTGGCATCGGCAATGGAAAGGTGAAGGGCGAAGTCGGCTTCGCTGGTCGGCTGGTGCGCCTCCAGGCAGGAACGCACGGCATAATGCCGCTCGAAGATCACTTCTTCCTGGGCAGGCGATCGCCGCAAAGCCGCCAGTCCGGCCGATTCCACCTCAACGGCAGTCCTCAGTTCCAGCAATTCGATCATCGAGGAAACGCGCGCCAGATCGATATGGCCAAGAGACAAGTTGAATGGCGGCGGTGTCGGGGTCGCCTGAAGGACGAAGACGCCTGCACCCTGGCGGGCTTCGACCAGGCGATCCGAGCGCAAGGCGGCAATCGCTTCCCGGACCACCGTCCTGCTGACCCCGTGCGCCAGTGTCAGCTGCGCTTCACTGGGGAGCTTGGAGCCTGGTGGAAACTGACCTTCGGCGATTGCCTGACGCAACGTATCGCTCAATTGTGTTGCGCGTGTTTTTGGAAAGGCGATCAGATCCGTGTTGAGTTCTTCGCTCATGGACGCTTTTCCTTCCTGGGAAATTATCGGCCCCGAAATTTCGGGTTTGATCGCTTATTTGTTGTTTGCTTTAAACATGTATGACAAGTTTACGCGTTTGTCACCTGTTCATCAGGTCGCATTTCGTCGTTGGTTTATCGCACAAGCCGTCCTGGGACGACATAAGCCGGAATGACGCGGCGCAGGGTGTGGCGGCATCCGTCATTGAAAACGGCGGCGCAGCGCACTACCACGGATGGGGTAACGATGCTGGAGTTTGCCGTGAGAGTGATGCTGATGCAGGTTTTGGCTGCGGGTCTTTGGTTGGCCGTGCCGTCTCTGGCCACAGCGCAGTGGACGCCGACCGAACAGGTGAAGACCTATACAGTCAGCGGATCCACGGGGATGGAGCTCTATTCCGAGATCGGCGAGAAAGGGCCGCTTGTCGGCGGGCGTATGCGGACGATCGCGCATACGGATTTCAAGCTGCTCTGGTCGCGCAATTATCAGCCCCAGCCCGATGGTTCATGCAAGCTGGTTTCGGCAAGGCCTAGCCTTACGCTGATCTATACGCTGCCAAAGGCCGGCAAGATGCCGGGCAGCCTGAAGGCCAAATGGGACACGTTTGCCGACGGTGTACGCCGCCACGAGCGGGTGCATGGCGACATGATCGTGGAGATGGTCAAGGAGATCGAAGCGGTGAGCGTCGGGCTTTCCGCGGCGGATGATCCAAAATGCCAGAAGATCAGGCAGGATCTTACCGCTAGGCTTGGCGAAATCTCCCGTCGCAACCGCGAGCGGCACCGCGACTACGACAAGCTGGAGATGAACAATGGCGGCAATGTCCATCAACTCATACTCAAACTGGTGAACGAGTAGAATTGATTGTCGTAAAATGTTGAACAGTCCGATCACACGGATGGGTCGTTGCCCGTGACGGGATCGTCGTTATAGTCCCCCGGCATACAGCATGTAAGAGCAAGGGGATTTCGATGACCAACTCCATTTCCGCCGCCGATATTGACGACAAGGCCTTGTTGCAGGAACTCGTGGCCTGGGTGGAAATCGAGACGCCGTCGCATGATGCAAATGCGGTCAATCGGTTGGTCGATCGTGTGGAAGCGCTTGCGAAAGCCGCTTCGCTCGACGTGGATCGTCTGCCCGGGACGTTAGGGCTTGGCGATATTCTGACGGTGCGGTCGCCACGAGCTGAAGGCAGCAATGAAAAGAGCGTTCTGGTTCTGGCGCATTTCGATACCGTGCATGCGCATGGGGTGATTGCAAAGCAGCTGCCGCTCAAGCGGGACGGCGACAGGCTTTATGGTCCGGGCATCTACGACATGAAATCCGGAGCGCTGATGGCGCTCGAAGCGTTGAAGATTGCGGTAGCCAAGGGCAGCCGCATGCCGATCGATCTGGTCTTTGTGCCGGATGAGGAGATCGGCAGTCTTTCATCGCGCGCCTATATGGAGACGCTGGCGGCCGGTGCCGGTTACACGCTGGTTGTCGAACCTGCCCGCGATGGCGGCAAGATCGTTGTCGCCCGCAAGGGCGTGGCGATGTACGACGTCACCGTGCGGGGACGCGCCTCGCATGCCGGTACGCGACCTGAGGATGGACGCAGTGCAATCCGTGCGGCGGCGCGACTGGTGCTCGATCTCGAAGCCCTGACCGATGTCGAACGCGGCATTACCGTGACGGTTGGTACGATCCATGGCGGAACGGGGCGTAATACCGTTCCGGCGGAATGCCGGATGCAGGTGGATGTGCGCGTTCCGGACGCGAAGGCCGCCAGCGAAATTACCGGCAAGATCGAGGCGATGACGACGGTCGATCCGGATATCACCCTGGAGATCGCCGGCCAGATGAACAGGCCGCCCTTTGCCCAGTCGGAAGACGGGGTGGCGCTGTTCGATACTGCCGCGAAGATCGCGGCGGAACTCGGGATCAAGCTGGAAGGTGTCACGACCGGCGGAGGTTCGGACGGCAATTTTACTGCCGCGCTCGGCGTGCCGACGCTCGATGGTCTCGGGGCAGATGGGGCAGGGGCGCATACGTTCGATGAGCATATTTTCGTCAGCAGCCTTGCTCCGCGCACGGCGCTTCTTGCCAACCTGATGATGTCGCTCGAACCCAAGTGAGCCGTTCCGGCTTGAGCCGCCGCACACCCTAATCGAAACACGATCGGGCCGAAGCCCGGACACCCAAGGTAAAAGATCATGACCAGCGGTATTCACCACCTCACGGCGATCACTCGGAAAATCCAGGCGAATGTCGATTTCTATGTCGGATTCCTCGGCCTGCGCCTCGTCAAGCGCACAGCCGGTTTCGAGGACGCACAGCAGCTGCATCTGTTTTACGGCGATGGCGCCGCAACGCCCGGCTCGCTGGTCACGTTTCTGGCCTGGGAAGATGGCTCGCTCGGGCGCGTAGGCCATGGAGCGCCAAGCGAGATCAGTTTCGCGGTGGACCGCGAGGCGATCGGTTTCTGGCTGACATGGGCGCTGCAATGCAATGTGAAGATGACCGGTCCGACACAGGAATTCGGCGAGCCGGTATTGCGGCTGACCGATCCGGACGGGATCATCGTCAAGCTGGTCGGTGTCGATGACTATGGCGACTGGGTCTGGTGGGCGGATGGCGGCATTGCCGAAGCGGACGCGATCCGCGGCATTCGCGGTGCGACCATCCTTTCGGAAAAGGCCGATGAGACGGCGGCTTTTCTTGAGCGGCATGCGGGTTTCGTATCCGGCGCGGTCGAAGGCGCTGTTCAGCGGCTGATTTCCGACAGCGGGCAGATCATCGACGTGCGCAATGCCGGCGGGTTCTGGACGGCGGCGCCCGGCACCGGCACGATCGACCATGTGGCGGTGAGGGCGACAAGCCGGGAGGCGGTGGATGACCTGCACAAGGCGTTGCAGGCTGAAGACGCGGGCGACATCAATGTCCACGACCGGCATTATTTCTATTCACTCTATGTGCGCGAGCCGGGTGGAACGCTGATCGAAGTCGCGACCGATGATCCGGGCTTTACCGCGGATGAGACTGTCGAGGCGCTCGGGACAGGATTTTTCATTCCCAAACACTACAAAACCGACCACGAGGCGCTGAAAGTGATGCTGCCGCAATTCGGCCTGCCGGGAGAGGAGCGGGTGATCTATCGCGACCTGCCTTTCGTGCATCGGGTCCATATGCCGGAACATTGGGATGGCTCCACGCTCGTTCTGCTGCATGGCAGCGGCGCCAACGAGACGGCGATGCTGCCGCTCGGGCGCAAGGTGGCGCCGAATGCGATGCTGATCGGATTGCGCGGCCGTTCGACCGATGAAGGCTCGCCGCGTTTCTTCCGCCGGTTCGATCAGACGACGTTCGACCAGAAGGAGATCGCATCCGAAGCGGAAGCCTTTGTCGCCTTCATCGAGGATATCGGCCCGGCCTACGGTGTCGATCCGTCGCGCACGGCGTTTCTCGGTTATTCCAATGGCGGCAACATGATCGGTGCCACGATGCAGCTGCATCCGGAGGTGATCCGCAAGGCTGTTCTGCTGCGCTCGATGAATGTGCTTGAAGCACGTCCTACGGTCGATCTCTCGGATGCGCTCGTATTGTCGCTCAGCGCTGTCGACGATTTTTACGGCCCGCTTGCGGGGGAACTGGAGGATCGGCTGCGGTCTGCCGGTGCTAAGCTGACAGCAAAGGTGCTCGATGCCAATCATGGCCTTGGGGCCGAAGACGAAGTGATCGTCCGCGCCTGGTTGCAAGAGCTGGAAGCATGATGCAAGCGGTGTCCATGTCTCGTGAGGCGGTGCAGGACGTGCCCGTCCTGTGCGCCGATATCGGAGGGTCCTTCATCAAGTTCGGCCTTTCCCGCGCGCCGGGGCAGGTGGAGGAACTGGAGCGCGTTCCGGTGCCGAAGACTGATTGGAGCGAGCTTGCAGCAGCATTGCAGCAACTGGCCGACAAGGTGGATGCGGGCAGGACACTGCCTCTCGGCCTGTCGACTGCAGGGCTGGTCGATCCGGTGACGGGAACCGGGTTATCGGCGAATATCCCGTGCCTGACAGGGCTTCCGATCGCCCAGCAGATATCGCAGATGACAGGGCGCTCGGTCTTTGCCGCAAACGATGCCGATTGCCTGACGCTGGCGGAGGCGAATGATGGCGTTGGTCGCGGGCATTCCGTGGTGTTCTGCATCATCATCGGCACGGGGATCGGCGGCGGGATTGCCGTCGATGGGCGCATCCTTCGCGGTGCCGGCGGCGTGACCGGCGAATGGGGACATGGGCCCGCATTGAACACGAGCGTCGAGATCGGCGGCAAGCTCAGACATGTGCCGCGTTTTGCCTGCGGATGTGGGCAATCAGGCTGCGTCGATACGATCGGCGGAGCGCGAGGGATAGAGAAGCTGCACAGGCTTTTCCATGATGAAGAGCGCAGCAGTCACCGGATCATCGATGACTGGCAGGCAAGGGACGAGAAGGCCGGCGAGACGATCGCGGCCTATCTGCAGCTCGTTGCCGATCCGCTGGCGGTGGCGATCAATACGGTCGGGCCATCGATCGTGCCTGTGGGCGGCGGGCTGGCTTCGGCTGCGGCGCTGATCGATGCATTGGATGAGGCCGTCAGGGCGCGTATTCTCAACAGGCTGGATCGCCCATTGCTGGTGCCGGCGGTCCGTCGCGAGGATGGCGGGCTCATGGGAGCCGCGGTTCTGGCGCGGCAGGGAGTGGCTGATGTCCGCGCTGCTTGAGGTTTGTGTCGATAGCGCTGAAGGGCTCCATGCGGCGATCGCAGGCGGCGCGCAACGGATCGAGCTTTGTTCGGCGCTGGATGTCGGCGGACTGACGCCTTCGAAGGGGCTGATGGCATTGGCTGCCGGAGCGCCGGTGCCGGTCTATGCGATGATCCGGCCGAGGGCAGGCGATTTCGTCTTCGATGCCGCTTCGCAAGATGTAATGCTGGCCGATATCAATGCGGCGCGTGAGAGCGGACTTGCCGGCGTGGTTCTGGGCGCCAGCCTTGCGGATGGGCGGCTGGATCTCGATTTGCTGGCTGTCCTGGCTAAGCGTGCTGATGGCATGGGTCGTACCCTGCATCGTGCCTTCGATCTGGTGCCTGATCCTCGGCAAGCTCTGGAGCAGGCAATTGAACTCGGCTTCGAGCGGATATTGACGTCAGGTCAGGCGGTGAGGGCTCCAGATGGAAAGGCGATGCTTCGTCGCCTCGTCGAGGAGGCTCGGAGCCGCATTTCGATCATGGCTGGCAGTGGAGTTACGCCGGAAAATGTTGCGGATATCGTTGCCGAAACAGGTGTTCGCGAGGTTCACGCCTCTTGTCGCCTGCCGGTGACTTCTGCCGAGGATACGCTTCTTCGTTTCGGCTTTGCTGCGGAGCGGGAGTTTCGCACCGATGCCAGGGTGGTTCGTCAAATGCTGGCTGTACTGAGAGGGCTGACCAAGTAACCTTCCAGGCGCCTATCTCTCGTCCTTCAGGCCGGATGCAACCTGAGCCTTGCGCAAGAGCCATAGGATCAGAAGACCGGTGGCGGTTGCCATCACTGCGACGAGCCACATGCCGAGGCCAACGCAGAGGCCGATGGCGCCCGACAACCACATGCTGGCGCCGGTCGTCAGCCCCTTCACGTCGCCGCGCATCTGGAAGACCACGCCGGCGGCCAGGAAGGCGATGCCGGCAGTGACGGCCTCGATCAGGCGCATCGGGTCGATCTGGACCGTGTCGGGGCGGTTGCCGAATTCGTGGATGATCTGCAGTCCGACGAGCGTGAAGACGCAGGCGGCGAGCCCGATTATCATATTGGTGCGCAGGCCTGCCGCATTGTTCGTGCTTTCGCGTTCCAATCCGATCAGGCCGCAGAATAGTGCTGCACCGAGCAGCCGGACGATCAGGATCTCGATCGATACCGGCGCTTCGTGGGCGAACTCATTGGCGAGGCTGGTGAGCATGTAGGGTTTCCGGTGTCATGGTTGCACGTCACCGGAAACTGAATTGTATTCGGGATGGTTCCCTTGCCTGAATTCCCGAAATGCTCAGATGCTGCCGCCCGCTTTGCCGATCATCTTCGTCAGGCTGCCATCGGCCGGATAAAGCGGAATGAGGCAGGCCTGGAAGGCGTGGTAGATATCGCCCTTGCCCGGAAAGAGCGTGTGGGCGGGAACGAGATCTTCCGTCAGTTCTTCGTGCCAGCCGCCATTTCGGTGGTCGATGAAGCGGTTGGCGATCGTGCTCCAGATCAGGCGATAGCTGTCCTCGAAGAAGGGATCGCTTGGGAGGTGCTGGTTGATGAAGTGCGCGGCACCTGCCGCCTCGCACATGGGCCACCAGAGCTTGTTGGTCTTGGCCGGTTTGTCATCCCAATCGAGCGTATAGAAGAAACCACCTTTCTCCTTGTCCCATCCCAGTGACATGGCCTGGACGAAGAGGTTCTTGGCGGCATCCGGCATCCAGGCGTGTTTCTTGCCCCCGAGTGCCCAGAGCTGCAGGGTAAGGCGTGCCCATTCCAGTGCGTGGCCGGGCGTGGTGCCGGCAGGGCGGAACATTTCGTCCGGATGATAATAGTCCTTGTTGAGGATCCAGTTTGTGTCGAAATGTTCGCCGACACGGAAGCCGGTCGCGCCTGCAAGGCGGCGGATGATGAGATCGGCGATGCTTTCCGCCTTGTCGAGATAATGCTGTTCGCCGGTCGCCTCATAGGCTGCCATCAGCGCCTCGGTGAGGTGCATGTTGGAGTTCTGGCCGCGATAGGTGCCACCGTCGATCGGTCCCCATTCGGCGGTGAATTCCTCGGCGATGGCGCCGTGGTTTTTCTCCCAGAAGCGGGTTTCGAGCACTTCCGTGATATCGGCCAGCATCTTGTCCGCGAGGGGATGGCCGATGACCTTGGCGGAGGAGGCGGCCAGCAGGACGAAGGCGTGGCCGTAACCCTGCTTGTTGGTGTCCGCGTGGCCGTCGTCGTTCATCGACCAGACGTAACCGCCGTTCTTCTGGTCACGATGGCCGTTCCAGAGAAAATTCATGCCGTGGTCGATCAGGTCACCTGCGCCCGGCCGGCCGAGCATGTAGGCGATCGAGAAGCAATGGACCATGCGCGCCGAAGCGTGGATGCCGCGGACGGGATTGCTGCCGGGAAGCGGTTGGCCCGCATCATCGAGATCGTAAAAGCCACCCTTGGGATTGATCGCACGATACTGGAAAAAATCCATCAGGCCTTCTGCCTGATCAAGAAGCCAGCGGCGATGATAGGGAAGTTCGCTCCAGAACTTCGACGGCTGACTGGCTTCGCTCATGCTTCTTCTCCCTTGTGCGTCAACACTTTACTTAAAGCCTATAGTGATTGCGACCATAGCTGTCATTGGCGAATCTGGCATAAATCGGACTGTCGGCCCTTGCGACAAATCCGGCATCGATTGCGACGTATGTGCTGGACATCACATAAAGGCATCTTTATATGGTTATAGATATTGCCTTGATCTCTATCAGGAGTGTTTGCCTTGTTCGATGAACTGTTCGGTCCCGAAAGTGCTCGCCGCGACGGCGCGGAAATTCTGGAAGCTCTGAAGAAAGCTGCCAGCGAGCGCATTCTCGTTATCGACGGGGCGATGGGCACGCAGATCCAGGGGCTGGGTTTCAACGAGGACCATTTCCGCGGCGAGCGCTTCATCGGCTGCGCCTGTCATCAGCAGGGCAATAACGACCTGCTGATCCTGACCCAGCCGCAGGCGATCGAGGATATCCATTATCGTTATGCGATGGCCGGTGCCGATATCATCGAGACCAACACCTTCTCGTCGACCCGCATCGCGCAGGCGGATTACGAGATGGAAGCCGCGGTCTATGACCTGAACCGCGATGGCGCGCGGCTGGCTCGCCGTGCCGCAATCCGCGCCGAGAAGGAAGACGGGCGTCGGCGGTTTGTCGCCGGTGCTATCGGTCCGACCAACCGGACGGCCTCGATCTCGCCGGACGTCAACAATCCCGGTTATCGCGCGGTCTCTTTCGACGACCTGCGGATCGCCTATGGCGAGCAGATCGACGGGTTGATCGATGGCGGCGCCGACATCATCCTGATCGAGACGATCTTCGATACGCTGAATGCCAAAGCCGCGATCTTTGCCTGCGAAGAGCGTTTCGAGGCCAAGGGCGTGCATCTGCCGGTCATGATCTCCGGCACGATCACCGACCTTTCCGGCCGCACCCTTTCCGGCCAGACGCCGTCTGCCTTCTGGAACTCGGTCAACCATGCCAAGCCGTTCACCATCGGCCTGAACTGCGCGCTCGGCGCCGACGCGATGTTGCCGCATCTGCAGGAACTGTCCGGTGTTTCCGACACGTTTATCTGCGCCTATCCGAATGCCGGCCTGCCGAACGAATTCGGCCAGTACGACGAAACGCCCGAGATCATGGCGCGTCAGGTCGAGGAATTCGCCCGCGAAGGTCTAGTCAATGTCGTCGGCGGCTGCTGCGGTTCGACGCCGGAACATATCAAGGCTCTGGCCGAAGTCGTTGCCAAATATCCGCCGCGTGCGCTTCCCGAACATGTGCCGTTCATGTCGCTGTCGGGCCTTGAGCCCTTCGTGCTGACCAAGGACATCCCCTTCGTCAATGTCGGCGAGCGGACCAACGTCACCGGCTCTGCAAAATTCCGCAAGCTGATCACCAATGCCGATTATACGGCAGCACTGGCCGTCGCTCGCGACCAGGTGGAGAACGGTGCGCAGGTCATCGACATCAACATGGACGAGGGCCTGATCGACAGCCAGAAGGCGATGGTCGAGTTCCTCAACCTGATTGCCGCCGAGCCGGATATCGCCCGCGTGCCGGTGATGATCGACAGCTCCAAGTTCGAGATCATCGAGGCAGGCCTCAAATGCGTGCAGGGCAAGGCGATCGTCAACTCGATCTCGCTGAAGGAAGGCGAGGAGAAGTTTCTCGCTCAGGCGAGGCTGGTACGCCATTACGGTGCGGCCGTCGTCGTCATGGCCTTCGATGAAACGGGGCAGGCGGATACCTATGAGCGCAAGGTCGAGATCTGCACCCGTGCCTACAAGATCCTGACGGAACAGGCGGGTTTCCCGCCGGAAGACATCATCTTCGACCCGAACGTGTTTGCCGTCGCAACGGGCATCGAGGAGCACAATAATTACGGCGTCGACTTCATCGAGGCGACGCGGACGATCCGCCAGACCATGCCGCTCGTGCATATTTCAGGCGGTGTGTCGAACCTGTCCTTCTCCTTCCGCGGCAACGAGCCGGTGCGCGAGGCGATGCATGCTGTGTTCCTCTACCATGCCATCCAGGCAGGCATGGATATGGGCATCGTCAATGCCGGTCAGCTGGCCGTCTACGACAATATCGACCCGGAACTGCGCGAGGCCTGTGAGGACGTGGTGCTGAACCGCCGTGCCGACAGCACCGAGCGTCTGCTTGAAGTGGCAGAACGGTTCCGCGGTGGTCCCGGCAAGGAAGCCAAGGTGCAGGATCTCTCCTGGCGGGAAAAGCCGGTGGAAGAGCGGCTGTCGCATGCGCTGGTCAACGGCATTACGGATTATATCGAAGCCGATACGGAAGAGGCGCGCCAGAAGGCAGAGCGTCCGCTGCATGTCATCGAAGGCCCGCTGATGGCCGGCATGAATGTGGTCGGTGATCTGTTCGGTTCCGGCAAGATGTTCCTGCCGCAGGTGGTGAAGTCTGCTCGCGTGATGAAACAGGCCGTGGCCGTGCTGCTTCCCTACATGGAAGAAGAGAAGCGCCTGAATGGCGGCGAAGAGCGCAGGTCGGCCGGCAAGGTGCTGATGGCGACCGTGAAGGGCGATGTGCACGATATCGGCAAGAACATCGTCGGCGTCGTGCTGGCCTGCAACAACTACGAGATCATCGATCTCGGCGTGATGGTGCCTGCTACCAAGATCCTTGAAACGGCGGTGGCCGAAAAGGTCGATATCATCGGGCTTTCCGGCCTGATCACGCCGTCGCTCGACGAGATGGTGCATGTGGCGGCGGAAATGGAGCGGCAGGGTTTTGACATCCCGCTGCTGATCGGCGGCGCGACCACCAGCCGTGTTCACACGGCGGTGAAGATCCACCCGCGTTACGAGCGTGGCCAAGCCATCTATGTCACGGATGCAAGCCGCGCCGTCGGCGTCGTGTCGTCGCTGCTTTCCGAGGATGCCAAGCCGGCTTATGTCGACGGTATCCGTGGCGAGTATGCCAAGGTTGCGGCAGCCCATGCCCGTTCCGAAGCTGAAAAGCAGCGTCTGCCGATTGCCCGCGCGCGCGCCAATGCG
This sequence comes from Hyphomicrobiales bacterium, assembly GCA_900469445.1. GTDB lineage: Bacteria > Pseudomonadota > Alphaproteobacteria > Rhizobiales > Rhizobiaceae > Neorhizobium. The sequence goes on along the minus strand of UBXM01000001.1, from coordinate 51,003 downwards.
GAGAAGCTGGATTGGGCTTCCTATGAGCCGGTGAAGCCGCAGTTTACCGGCACCAAGGTGTTCGAAACCTATGATCTGGAAGAGTTGGCGCAATATATCGACTGGACGCCGTTCTTCCAGACCTGGGAATTGAAGGGGCGCTATCCGGCGATCCTCGAAGACGAGAAGCAGGGCGAAGCGGCGCGTCAGCTCTGGAGCGATGCGCAGGCAATGCTTAAGAAGATCATCGACGAGAAGTGGTTCCGGCCGCGTGCGGTGATCGGCTTCTGGCCGGCCAATACCGTCGGTGACGATATCAAGCTGTTCACCGACGAGAGCCGTTCGAACGAGCTCGAGACTTTCTACACGTTGCGCCAGCAGCTTTCCAAGCGCGATGGCCGTCCCAACGTGGCGTTGTCGGATTTCGTCGCGCCCGTCGAGAGCGGCAAGGCAGATTATGTCGGCGGGTTCGTCGTCACCGCCGGTATCGAGGAAGTGGCGATCGCGGAACGCTTCGAGCGGGCGAATGACGATTATTCGTCGATCCTCGTCAAGGCTCTGGCCGATCGTTTTGCCGAGGCCTTTGCCGAGCGGATGCACCAGCGCGTGCGTAAGGAATTCTGGGGTTATGCGGCGGATGAGATGTTCAGCAACGACGAGCTGATCCACGAAGAATATGCGGGTATCCGTCCAGCGCCGGGTTATCCCGCGCAGCCGGATCACACGGAAAAGGCAACGCTGTTCTCGCTGCTCGATGCGACGAAGGCAACCGGCGTGGAATTGACCGAAAGCTACGCCATGTGGCCGGGTTCGTCGGTTTCCGGCCTCTATATCGGTCACCCCGCCAGCTATTATTTCGGCGTGGCCAAGGTGGAGCGCGATCAGGTCGAGGATTATGCATCGCGCAAGGGCATGGCGGTGGAAGAGGTCGAGCGCTGGCTCGGGCCGGTTCTGAACTATGTGCCGGGTGGTGCGGCAAACGCCGTGGAAGACGCGGCGTAAGCCGCCCTTCGCTGATCATCAAAACGAAAAGGCCGGAGAGTGCTGCTCTCCGGCCTTTTCTTATGTCAGGTGGCGTGACGCCAATTGTCAGCCCTTTGCCAGCCTTGCCGTCAGTTCTTCGATGCCGGCATCCGATTCCACCTTCTCGCCGTTCAGGCTGAGATAGATGCCGACGCCGACTGTCAGCGCCGCGATGAACAGCAGATACCAGGCGTGGGCCATCGGATTGATGGCGAGTGCAGATGTTACCGCAATCGGGGTCAGGCCGCCGAAGATGGCGTAGGAGACGTTGTAGGAGAAGGAGAGGCCGGTGAAACGGACACGAGCCGGGAAGGCGCGGACCATCACATAAGGTACTGCACCGACAAGACCGACGGCCAGGCCCATGATCGCGTAGAGAGCGAACATGAGGGTGATCGATGTGCCGGCAAAGCTGTAGAAAGCCCAGGTGGCTGCGCCGAAAACCACACCTGCTACGGTGAAGAAACGGCCTGAACCGACCCGGTCGACAATGCTGCCTGCCGCCGAGGTGGCGAAGATCAGGAACAGCGTGCCGAAGCTGGTGGCGGCAAGAGACTGCTGGGCCGTGTAGCCGTAGATCTTCTGCAAGAGGGTCGCGGTCATCAGCGTGGTGACGACGATTGCGGCGGAGAGGATCCAGGTCAACAGCATGGAGATGATCACGCCGCGCAGGTGATCGCGCAGCACGGTCTTGAGCGGCAGTTCCGGTGCAAGCGCACGGCTTGCCTTCATCTCGGCGAAGATCGGGGTTTCCTGCAACCAGCGACGCATCCAGACGGAAAGCAGACCGAAGATGCCGCCGAGGAAGAACGGAATGCGCCATGCGCCATCAGCAATCGCTTCCGGCGAAAAGACCGTGTTGATCACAGTTGCGATCGACGAGCCGAGCAGGATGCCGAGCGACAGGCCGGATGTCAGGAAGCCACAGGCGAAACCGACGCGGCGGAAGGGCACGTGTTCGGCAACGAAGGTCCAGGCGCCGGGAACTTCGCCGCCGATGGCTGCACCCTGCAGGATGCGCATCAGAACGAGAAGGATTGGAGCCATGACGCCGATGGTCGCGTAGGTCGGCATGATTGCCATGCCGAGCGTCGACAGCGCCATCAGCAGGATCGAAAAGGCAAAGACCTTCTTGCGGCCGAACATGTCGCCGAAATGGGCAAGCACGATGCCGCCGAGCGGACGGATGAGATAACCGGCAGCGAAAATGCCGAACGTCTGGATCAGCACCAGCCATTCCGGCATGTCCGGCGGGAAGAATAGTTTTCCGATCACTGTCGCGAAAAACACGAAGATGATGAAATCATAGAACTCCAGCGCGCCGCCGAGGGCGGCGAGGCCGAGGGTTCGGAAATCCTGGGAGGTAAGACGGCGCGGAGCGGCTCCGGAAGGAGCCGATGAGGTAATCGAAGACATTATACTCAACTAATGTACGGGGTGGCCTCCCGCTCAGGGAGATAGCACCAACGGGAATGCGGCATGGGGTGCCGCATATCAAGGCTTAAAGGCCGTTTGCCCGGTCAATCCACTGACATGGCGATGCAGTTCGGCAACAGGCCTGCTTTCTTGTGCCTGACGTGGCTCAATCCTTGATCAGCAGCAGATCGCCGGCTGCAAAACGCAATGTGACCGTTTCGCCCGGCTGCGGCAGGACCTTGTCCGGTGCATTGAACATGTCGAAGGAAATCTGGTTGCCGCCGACATCGAACTTGGTGCGCACGACAGAGCCGAGAAAGTGGGACGAAACGACTGTGCCGGTAAGCGCAGTGTCGCCGGTCGCGCTTTCGGATAGCGATCCGGCTTCGGGGCGCAGGGCGACGGAAACCTTGTCGCCACCCTTCAACGCACCGATCGGTTCACGCAGGGTGATGACGCCATCACCGATGCGGATCGTATTGGCGGCGGGGTCGACAACCGTGGCGTCGATGATGTTGAGCGTGCCGACAAACGAGGCGACGAAGCGGGTTGCCGGACGATTGTAGATGTCGGACGGCGTGCCGACCTGATCCGCGCGGCCGGCATTCATGACGACGATGCGGTCGGATATCGACAGGGCCTCTTCCTGATCGTGGGTGACGAAGACGGTGGTGATGCCGAGGTTCTGCTGGATCTCGCGGATCTGCTCGCGCAGCGACACGCGGATTTTCGCGTCGAGAGCAGACAGCGGTTCATCGAGCAGCAACATGCGCGGGCTCGGTGCGAGTGCGCGGGCAAGCGCCACGCGTTGCTGCTGGCCACCCGACATCTGGTAGGGATAACGGTCGGCAAGCTGTTCCAGGTGGATCAGCTTGAGCATTTCCGCCACACGCGGGGCGATCTCGGCTTTCGGCTTACCCGCCACCTTCAAACCAAAGGCGACGTTATCGAAGACCGTCATGTTGGGAAACAGGGCATAGGCCTGGAAGACCATGCCGATATTGCGGCGGTTCGGCGTGAGGTTGGTGATCTCGCGGCCATCGACAAAGATATTGCCGCTCGTGGGGCGCTCGAAACCGGCGATCATGCGCAGAATGGTCGTCTTTCCGCAGCCGGACGGGCCGAGCAGGGAGATGAATTCACCCTTGTTGAAGGAGAGGTCGACGCTCTTGACCACCTGGTTGGCGCCGAAAGCCTTTACGAGCTTTTCGATACGGAGAAATTCTTCGGCCATTGTCGGGTCTCTAATCCTTGCGGGCGGTCTTCGGCGCGAACCGGGCGAGCAACTGGATCATGCCCATGGCGCCCCAGGTGACGAGCAGTGAAATGATGGCAAGCGCCGACGGCTCATAGGCACGATTGGTGCCGACCGTGACGAGATAGGGGCCGAAGGTCGGCCGGTTCAAAAGGCTTGCGATGGTGAACTCGCCGATGACGATGGCGAGTGTGAGGAAGGCACCGGACAGGACTGCCACGAAGATGTTCGGGAAGACGATGCGCGACAGGATCGTCCACTGGCTGGCACCGAGAATTTGTGCGGCTTCAGTCAGGGTGTTGATGTCGATCGTGCGCATGCCGGTATCGACGGCGCGATACATGTAGGGCAGAGCGAGCGTCATGCAGGCACAGATGAGCAGGATATCCGTTCCTATCACCGAGCCGGTGAACGGGATCCAGGAGCTCGAATTGTAGAGCCGGATATAACCGTAGACCAGGACCAGTGCGGGAATGACGAGCGGCAGCAGGGTGACGAATTCCATCACCGGGCGCAGCCACGGCATGCGCAGCCGCACGTAATAGACGGCCGGCACGACGACGAGAACGCCAAGGACGATGGTGAAGGCGCCGATGCCCAGAGAATAACCGAAGCTCGAAAAGAAGCGCGGATCGGAAAAGACCGAGACGTAGGAATCGAAGCTGAGCACGCCGCGGCGCATGCGCAGCGAGAAGATGAAGGTCGCGATCAGCGGCACGATGAAATAGATGGCGGCCAGAGCGATGATGATCCAGGCCCAGAGGCGGTTCTGCTTCATTTCATCCACCTTTCAGCGCGCTTGGCGACCACGAGATAGATGACGTTGGCGACCGAGGTGATGACGATCATGCCTATGGCGAGTGCTGCGCCGAGGCCGGGATTCTGCAATGCGTCACCGCGTATCTGGTTGTAGAGCAGCACGGTCACGATATTCAGGTTGGAGCCGGTCAAGGCCCAGGCGGTGGCGATCGCCCCAAAGGCGTTGGCGAAAAGCAGCGAAAGTGTGCCGAGGAAGGGCGGCCAGAGGATGGGCAGGCCGACATAACGCCAGAAATGCCATTTGCTCGCACCGAGCGTTTCTGCCGCTTCACTCCACTCGCGTTTCAGTCCGTCTACCGCGGGCGCAATGATGACGACCATCAGCGGGATCTGGAAATAGAGGTAAGTCAGCGTCAGCCCCCAGAAACTGAAGAGCGTGAAGCCGGTGCGGTAGAGGTCGAAGCCGAAGACGTCGCGCATGATCAGCGTGACGAGGCCAAGACGGCCTAGGGTCGCAATGAATGCAAATGCCAGCGGTACGCCGGCGAAATTGGAGGCGACGCCCGAAAAGGTCATCACGGCACCACGCAGGCCGTCGGGCAAGCTGCCGCGGATCAGCGCCAGAGCAATCAGGAGACCGAATACGGCTCCCATGACTGCCGAGGCCGCAGAGACCTGAATGGAAATGGTGTAGGCGCTGACGATCTGGTCGCTGGCGAGCCCACGGAAATTCTCGATGGTGAAATTGCCGGCGCGGTCCGTGAACGCCTGGACAAGCAGCGAAACGGTTGGTGCGGCCAGAAACATCAATGCAAAGATGATGAACGGCGCGATGCTCAGCCACTGGAAGCCGAGGCGAAAGCGATTGCGCGAGGGCATGACAGGCCCGGAAATATCCGGACCTGTCGATGCGTGCGCAGCGGGTGCGCTATTACTTGACATTGGCCCCTACGACCGAGTCCCACTTCGACGAAATGGTTGCCTTGGCGGCATTCTGTTCGGCGATCGACGGGAAAATTGCCTTGGCGTAGTTGGCGGCGTCCGGCAGCTTGGCGAGCAGGTCCTGCGGGATCTTGCCGGCAGCCGACATGGCGTTGAAGCGGATCGGGTGGCAATACCCCTTCAGCCAGCCGATCTGGCCTTCGTCGGAATAGAGGTATTCCATCCAGAGCTTTGCGGCATTCGGGTGCGGAGCATAGGCGGAAATCGCCTGGACATAGACGCCGGCAACAACGCTGTCGGAGGGAACAATGACGTCGAGCGGCGGGTTGCCGTTCATGCCGTCGCGCTGTGCGAGCAGGTTGTAATCCCAGTTGATGGCGATCGGGGTCGTGCCTTGGGCGATCGGGGCAGCTTCCGCGTCGACCGGAACGAAGTTCTTGGCGTCGTTGAGCTTCTTGAAGAATTCGAGGCCAGCATCGGCAGCGCCGGCTGCATCGGCGCCGGTGGAAAGACCAGCTGCATAAACGGAGACGATCGCGTTGTTGGCGGTACGCGGGTCACCGGCGAGCGCGACCTGGTTGGCGTAGTCCGACTTCAGCAGGTCAGCCCAGCTGGTCGGGTTTGCGCCGGTCACGACATCCTTGTTGATGCCGAAGGCCAGAACGCCGTAATAGTCGCCATACCAGTGGCCGTCGGCATCCTTGGCTTCAGCCGGAATTTCGTCCCAGGTGGAAACCTTGTAAGGCTGCAGCAGGCCTTCTTCCTTGGCCTGCGGGCCGAAGGCGAGACCGATGTCGAGAACGTCAGGAGCCTGAGGGCCCTTGTTGTCCTTGTTGGCGCGGACAGCTTCGAGTTCGTCACCGGAGCCGGCATCAGGGTTCAGCTCATTGATTTCGATACCGTATTTTGCCTTGAAACCGGCAATCAGGTCGCCGTATCCGCACCAGGTATGCGGCAGCGCGATAACTGTCAGCTGGCCTTCCTTCTTGGCGGCGGCGACGAGGTCGGCGCTCGGTTCGGCAAAGGCGAAGCTTGTGGATGCGACGACGGCAGCGGTCGTCAGCGAAAGCAGACGGTGAGCGTTCTTGAGCACGGATGTCCTCCTGAGGTTTGATCGTGTCGGCGGCGACTCGTAGTGTGGTATCGTGAACTGTATGTGACAGGCGAGGGGCCGATCATCGGGTTATAAGCCCCGGCATTCAAAGCATTTTTTCGCAAGCGTGAAAAATGTTCCAGTGGCGGCTGTGGATAACCGGGCAAAGACGTCGTGGACGGAACATGGAAGGCGCAATTCGACTAGATGCGCCGCGAAGTTCCATTTGACGACAACTTGAAAGTGAAGAATGCTGTCGTCAATATTTGTTTGCTTTCTTCTCGCGTGTCGATGGCTGTCATTGGTTGGCGAGTTTGCAGGACGATGCATTCCAACGGAACAGTCGAGGGATCGCGACTGATCTGAAACAGGGCGACGCCACAACGGCGATGCCGACAAGATCCTCCTGGGAGTGGTCAGAGCTGCGCGGACCGGACACCGAAATATCGGGTCCGGCCGATCCATGGGCATGTCCGGCCGCTGGGGCCGGAGCCCTTTGCTTTGAGCAGGAGAAGGGGAATGGAAAGTTCATCTGCAGGTGTCAGCTACAAGAAGGCTGATGCATCCTATTTCGACAAGCGCGGTCTCTCCCGTTATGCCGGGGTCTGGTCGCTTTGGGCGCTCGGCGTCGGCGCCGTTATCTCCGGTCATTTTTCCGGCTGGAATTTCGGTTTTGCGACCGGCGGCTGGGGCGGCATGCTGGTGGCCGGCATGATCATCGCGGTCATGTATCTGGGGCTGACCTTCTCCATCGCCGAAATGAGCCCGGCATTGCCGCATACCGGTGCGGCCTATTCCTTTGCCCGAACCGCGATGGGACCATGGGGCGGTTTTTTGACCGGCCTTTGCGAGAATGTCGAATATGTCCTGACGCCGGCGGTTATCGTCACCTTCATCACCGCTTACGTGAATTCCATCCTCGGGCTGGATCCGGCCTATTCGCCCTTGTTGTGGATCCTGTTCTACGGCGTGTTTCTGGCGCTCAACGTGTTCGGGCTGGAATTGTCGTTCAAGGTGACGCTGGTGATCACACTCGTGTCGCTTGCGGTGCTCGTGTTCTTCTGGATCAGCGCCATTCCCAACATGGATTTCTCGCGCTGGGCGCTGAATATCGGCGTCGGTCCCGACGGTGCGGCGATCGAACTGCCGGAAGGCAACGGCGACTGGTTCCCCTTCGGATTTACCGGTGTTCTGGCGACGCTGCCCTTCGCGGTGTGGTTGTTTCTAGCGATCGAGCAATTGCCGCTTGCGGCGGAAGAATCGGTCGATCCGAAGCGTGACATGCCCAAGGGTATCATTCTCGGCATCATCACCCTGATGATCTCGGCCTTCATGATCGTGCTGCTCAACCCTTCGCTGCCGGGCGTCGGCGCCTTCCATCTCGGTTCTGCCCTGGAGCCGCTGCTCGACGGGTTCAAGGCTGTTTACGGTGATAGCGGCGTCGTCATTCTCGGGCTTGTGGCTCTGACGGGGCTGATCGCCAGTTTCCATACGATCCTCTACGCGCAAGGCAGGCAGATCTATTCGCTCTCCCGCGCCGGGTATTTCCCGACCGCCTTGTCCATCACGCATCCGGTCCACAAGACCCCTTACGTGGCGATGATGACCGGGGCGGCTGTCGGGTTGACGGTGATGCTGGTGATCTGGTTTGCGCTCGGTGCGGAACAGGGCGGCACTGTCATCGGTGCGGTGCTTTTGAACATGGCCGTGTTCGGCGCGATGTTCTCCTATATCATGCAGGCGATCTCCTTCATCATCCTGCGCAGGAAGCTGCCGAATATCGAGCGGCCGTTCCGCTCGCCTCTCGGCATTCCCGGTGCGGTACTGACGATCGCCATCGCCGTCGTTACGCTGATCTACCAGATCCAGGATCCGAACTTCTTCAAGGGTGTCGTCTGGGTCGTGGTGTGGTTCGCCGTGGCGATCGCCTATTTCGCCATCATCGGTCGCCACAGGCTGATTCTGTCGCCGGAAGAGGAATTCGCCATGGCGCATAAGGAGGCCGCGTCGCTCGCCTGATCTTGGACTGGAGAAACGGAATGCGGTCGCCTGTGGGGCGGCCGCATTTTGATGCAGCTACGCATCAGTCCTTCTGAATGGCCTGCGTGAGTTGCTGGATTAATCTTTGATTAACCATGTTTGGAAAGGATGTTGGCTGTCGGCCCCATGCTTTAAGGGATGCCTGCAGAGCGATGCGGCTCGTCACCTCCAAGGATGGAAAATGCCTGTAATATCTTTCGCCAATGCAAAAGGCGGTGCCGGCAAGACGACTGCCGCCCTGCTGCTCGCGACCGAGCTTGCTCACCAAGGCTTTCGCATCACCATTATCGATGCCGACCCGCAGCGCTGGATCAGCCAGTGGCAGGGCATTTCGGGCAAGGTGCGCAACATCGAAGTCATATCCGAAGTGACGGTAGCCTCGTTGCAGGTGCATTTGCGGGAAATGGCGTCGGTCACCGATTACTTCATCATCGATCTGGCCGGTGCGCGCGATGCGCTGGTAACGACGGCGCTTGGCCTGTCCGATCATGTCTTCATTCCGGTCCAGGGCTCGGCCATGGATGCCAAGGGAGCGGCCCAGATTCTCGATATTCTTGGACTTCTGAAGGAAAAGGCCAAGCTCGATATCGACCATTCAGTGGTCCTGACGCGCGTGACCTCGATGGTGACGACAAAGGCGCTGTTGGCGATCAAAGGGCTGCTGGCGGCCAAGGGCGTCAACGTGATGACGACTCCGATCGGAGAGCGGACGGCCTTCAAGGAGTTGTTCGAGACCGGCGGCACGCTGCACACGATGGATCCGACCAAGGTCAGCAATGTGGAAAAGGCGAGAGAAAATGCGCGCGCCTATGCGGTCGAGGTGCTTCGCCTGATGCCGGTCAAGATGACCCGTTCGGCGGTGTCGCGGTTGATCGGCCTTGGCCGGGGCATCAACTGAAAGCTAAACCGTTGCGCAAATAAATATGGCCGGCTTTCGCCGGCCATTTCCGTTTCAGGATGACGATTGCCACCAATCCATAATTATTCGACGAACTGAACGGTGGTTCCCGGCTTGACCATTTTTGCAAGCTCGGTGGCATCCCAGTTGGTCAAACGCACGCAGCCGTGGCTGTTGGTCTTGCCGATCTTCGACGGTTCCGGCGTGCCGTGAATGCCGTATGTCGGTTTCGAAAGAGCGATCCAGACCGTGCCGACCGGTCCGTTCGGGCCCGGAGGGATCTGCAGGATCTGCGTGTTGTTGCCCTGCGTGAAGTTGATTTTCGGGTTGTAGGTATAACCCGGATCGAGCGCGATGCGCTGAACCGTGTGGTCGCCGGATGGCGACGGCGTGTCGGAAGAGCCGATCGTTGCGGGGTAGGCGGCAATCAGATTGCCGTCTGCGCCATAGGCGAAGACCTGCTTGCGGGCCTTGTCGGCAATGATGCGCGTTACCTGGCCGGTTTTCGGCTGGCCGGGATTGATGACCTTGATGATCGTGCCGGGGATGCTGAAATCGGCATTCGGGTTGAGCGCCTTGAGATAGCCTTCGTCCATGTGGAATTGCTCGGCCAGCTTTTCCGTCACGGATGTGAAAGAGAGCGCCGGCAGAGCTGCCTTATGGGCATAGTCCTCGGGAATGGAGGCAACGTAAGGTCCGGCGGCATCCGATGCGGTGATCGTGTAGTCGACGATCGGCAGGCCTCCGGAATAGGCAAGGCGCTGCAGGATGCCTTCGGAATCGTTCGGATCGAGCGTTTCGCCCGTCATCTCCTGCCATGCCGCGATCGCCTTGTTGACGTTATCGCCAAGATGGCCGTCGATCACGCCTGGAGAAATGCCTTCGCGGTCGAGGAAGACCTGCAAGGCGGCGATCTGAGCCTGGGGCTTTTTGGTGACCGTAATGATCGGCTTGTCGGGATGCAGGTTGTCTGTCGGAGGCATGCTCTGGTTTGGCTCAAGCGATGCTTCCTGCGAAAAATCCTGATCGGCATCGGGAAAATTCTGGTTGTCGAGCGGCATGCGGGTGACGGAGCCGCCGATGGAACCGGTCACAGAGCCGGGCTCTTCGGGCCGGTATTGACGATAGTCGCGGTATCCGCCCTGATTGCCGTAACGCGACGGATAGGTTTCAGCCTGGCGGTTGTCGTAGTTGCGCGGGGCCGCCGGATATTCCTCGTAGCGCTGGCGATTGCCACCCTGGCGCATCTCCGTCGCGACGATGTTGCCGTAACGATCGAGATAGACACGACGTCCGGAGCCGTCACGGCTGACGATGATGTCGCGACCGTCTGGCATATAGTCGAGGATTGCTCCATCCGGCGCGACGAGTACCGGGCCATCGGAATATTGCTGGTAACGCGACTGCGCTGATGCCGGAACAACGGATGCCGCCAAAACCGCAAGGCTGATGCTGAAAAGAATGGAGCGCTTCACGTTCTCACCGATTATAATGTTGCACATTCAAGTAATCGGGAAGGTGGCCGCTTGGTTCCCGTTTGCCGTCCGCGATGACTGACAAGCTAAATTTGACGCTTGTATGGAAAAATCCCAGCTTGCAATGAATGAATCATTAAATTCCGCTCACCTTAGGTAAACGCGTTGTGAGCACGAGGAGGAAATGCTGATGAAAACCTTTACGGCGGCGCTCGGACCGACACTTCAGCTCGACGAGGGCTCGGTGCTGGATATCGGAAAATGCTTCATTCACGATACCGATATCGCTCCCGGCCGCGCCATCCCCGACGATGGTGATTCGCGCATCGATCATTCGCTGGAAGGGTTTCTGTTTACATGCGGACCGGACCATATCCGTCACCCGGAGGCGATCGCCGGGGACGCAGACGGGCGCAAATATCCGCTGCACGGTTCCTATTCCTCGCATCCGGCAGAGATACTCTTTTGGGATATGCAGGGGGAAGGCGAGGATGCCGAATGTCGAGCTCGCGTGCCGGTCTCGACTGCGGACGGCGGCAGCGCCTTGCTGGAGCGTCATTGGAGAATCGACGGCACCACGGGCGAGGTCTGCCTGCAGGACAGGGTGACCAATACCGGAACCAGTCCGATTGCGCGGGTGCATATGTATCACATGAATGTGGGAGCATGGCTTTTCGATAACGGCGTGAACCTGACAGGTGCGATGCTGGATGGCGGGCAGATCCGTTGGGATTTCGGGCCGGAGCCGGGAAGCGTATTCTGCGTGCCGGCACGTCGAGAGGGGGAGGAATGGGCCGAGGTGGCGCTCGGGCCGATCGCCTCGCTTGGCGGTCTGACGCTCAAGGTGCGGTTCAAGACCGATAGCCTGCCTTATCTGCAGGTGTGGCGGAACCAGAAGGAACCCGCGCATGTGCTTGGAATAGAACCCGTATCGCATCGGCTGGCAAGTCGCGAGGAGTTGACGAAAACAGGTGAGCTGCAGTGGCTTCAGCCCGGCGAAAGTGTAGACTACGCGCTTCGTTTCGCCTTTGTCTGAGATGCGGCCATCTGCCGTTGACGCTTATCAAGCCACCGCGTAATGCTGGCGCCACAAAAATGGAGGTTGCCATGGATATCCGCCAGATCAACGACGAGTATTCCGTTTCCGGTCAGGTCACTGTCGAGGAACTGGACGAGATCAAGGCGCTTGGTTTCAAGTCCATCGTCTGCAACCGTCCCGACGAGGAAGAACCCGGTCAGCCGCATTACGCCGAGATCGAGGCGCGTGCGAAGGAACTCGGTCTTGAAATACGTCACATCCCCGTCGGCCGGATGGGTCTGACACCGGAAGGCGTGACCGAGATGGCCGACGTGCTGGAAGAGTTTTCCAAGCCGATGCTCGGTTTTTGCCGCTCCGGCGCGCGCTCGACCGCCATCTACGAACAGGCCCAGCGTTTCAAGGGCTAACAGGTTTTTCGCGCATGGCGGGCCAGTCTCGCCATGTTTTCCTCCAGCTCAGCATTCAGGAGCATTCCCATGAGCATCAAGCGCATCGAGCCCGGCGCACGCATGAGCGGCGCAGTCGTTCACGGCAACACCGTCTACCTCGCCGGCCAGGTTGGCGAAGGCGAAACCGTGACGGATCAGTGCAAGGACGCGCTCGCTGAAGTCGATCGCCTGCTCGCGCTTGCCGGTTCCGACAAGTCGAAGATCCTGCAGACGATCATCTACCTCTCCGACATGTCGACCTTCGGCGAAATGAACGCTGCCTGGGAAGCCTGGATCGATCCGGCCAACCCGCCGGCACGCGCCACGAGCGAAGCGGCTCTGGCTGCCCCGAAGTACAAGGTCGAGTTCATCGTAACCGCCGCGATCTGATATTAGGTGCCACGGATGCTGAAAGCGCGTTTGCTGACGATCTGCATTGCCGGTAACCTGCTGGCATCCGTGGCGCATTCCCAAAGTCTGCCTTCCGTGCCCACGGGCTCGGAGCTGGATATTGCCACTCAGGCCATGGTTTATGCACGCGCGTGCGATCTTCGCTACAAGCGCCCGTCGATGGTCTGGGATTCCAAATCCCTGTTTCTGAAATATGCGCGGGGCACGTATTCCGATCCGCATGGGGAAACGGAAAAAGCGTTCAAGTCCATTCAGCGAACCACGACACGCGCATATGCCAAATCCGACAAGCAGATTACCGTCGAGTTTTGCGCTCGGCTGGCTGCCGTGTTCAAGCGTGAGCTCGGGCTCTGATATCTTCAGGTACCGCGGATAAAAAAGGGGCCGGAATATCCAGCCCCTTTCGTGTCTGTGATGACTATGCTTCGCCCGGCGTCATGCCGAAAAGATAAAAGGCCGCCAGGGCGATGGCGATGAGGAAGATGATGGCGACGAAGGTCGACATCCCTCCCAGTGCTTTGCGTTTTGTTTCATTTGCCATGCCGTATCAACGACATGAGCGGATTTTGGTTCCTGAGTTTTTGAGCAAATGCTCAAATTTGGGCCTTAGAGTTTTTCACGTATCTGGGTCAGCGTTTTCGCCGGCGTGATGGCTTCCGGATCAAGCCTTACCTCGATGATTGCCGGCTTGCCGCTTTCGCGGGCGCGTAGATAGGCCGGTCCGAAATCCGCTGTCTTCTCGACGAGTTCGCCATGGCCGCCAAAGGCCTTGGCATAGGCGACGAAATCCGGATTGACGAGGTCGGTGCCGCTGACACGGCCGGGATATTCCCGCTCCTGGTGCATGCGGATCGTACCGTAGATGCCGTTGTTGACCAGAACCGTGATGATCGGCAGGCCGTAGCGAACTGCCGTGATGAATTCCTGCCCGTGCATCATGAAGCAGCCATCGCCGGCAAAGCAGACAACCTCGCGTTCTGGGAGCAACTGCTTGGCCGCAACGGCGGCCGGCAGGCCGTAGCCCATCGATCCGGAGGTCGGAGCGGACTGGGTATTGTATTTCCGGAAGCGATGGAAACGGTGCAGCCAGGTGGCATAATTGCCGGCGCCGTTGGTGAATATCGCGTTGTCCGGTGTATTTTCCTCGATCCAATCCATGATCGGGCCCATATGGACGTTGCCGGGGCCGGCTTCGGGCGGCGTCGACCATTTGAGATAGGCATCATGCATGGCCGATTTGCGCTCTGCCCAAAGCGGCAGGGCCGGTGGCTCCAGATCCTTGATGGCCGCGACAAATTCGGCAGGGCCGGAGCAGATTGCCAGATCCGGGCGATAGAGGCGTCCGAGCTCTTCCGGGTCAGGGAAAACATGGACGAGTTTCTGGCTCGGGTAGGGGATATCGATCAGCGTGTAGCTTGACGACGGCATTTCCGACATTCGGCTGCCGATCAGGATCAGGAGGTCGCTCTCCTTGATCTCCTTTGCCAGAGCCGGATTGATGCCTATACCGACATCGCCGGCATAGGATGGATGGAGATTGTCGAAGAGCATCTGGCGGCGGAAGGAGCAACCGACCGGCAGTTTGAAGCGGCTGGCGAATTCCTGGAAGTCCAGAACAGCCTGCTCATTCCAGCGGGTGCCGCCGAGAATGACCATAGGACGCTGGGATTCCTTCAGCAGTTTTTCGAATTCCGCGATCTGCTGTTTTCCGGGATGGCTTTCGACGCGGGTATAGGGCCGGGCCTCAGGTGCTTCGACTTCCTCTACCAGCATGTCTTCCGGCAGCGTCAGGACGACCGGGCCGGGGCGGCCGGAGGTGGCGACGGTGAAGGCGCGGGTGACGAATTCGGGGATGCGACGGGCGTCGTCGATTTCGCCGACCCATTTTGCGAATTCGGTGAAGGCGCGGCGGTATTCGACTTCCTGAAAAGCCTCGCGCTCTTTCATGTCGCGGCCGATCTGGCCGACGAAAAGGATCATCGGGATCGAATCCTGCTTGGCGACATGCAAACCGGCGGACGCGTTGGTGGCGCCAGGGCCGCGGGTGACCATGCAGATGCCGGGTTCGCCCGAAAGCCTGCCCCAACTGTCGGCCATCATCGCCGCGCCGCCTTCCTGACGGCAGACCATGACCTCGATGCCGCTTTCATAAAGCGCGTCGAGGACGGCGAGATAGCTTTCGCCCGGCACGCAGGACACGCGTTTTACGCCGTTTGCCCTCAGCGCCTCGACGATCAGTTGGCCGCCAGTCTTCATCGGTTGTTTTCCTCCTCGATTGCATTCAGTTCAGCCAGAATTTCCTGCGTATGTTCGCCCAGTTTCGGGCTCGGGCGATGATAGGCAAGCGGCGTTTCTGACAGCACGATCGGGCTTCTTACGCCCGGAATGATCGTGCCGTCCGCGGCCTCAAGGTCGGTGCGCAGCCCGCGCGCCTGGACCTGCGGATCCTCGAACATTTCGCCGATCGAGTTGATCGGGCCGACCGGCACGGATTGATCTCCGCAGGCGGAAAGAAGATCGGCCTTGGTCCATTTGGTCGTTTCGGCGAGAAGCAGGCTGCGGACTTCGATGCGGTGGGCTACGCGGGCCTTGTTGGTCGCGTAACGCTCATCATCGGCTACATGCTCAACGCCGAGAATGCGGCAAAACCGCCGGAACTGGCCGTCATTGCCAATCGCGAGGATGATGTGGCCGTCGTGAACGGGGATCACCTCATAGGGCGAGATGTTCGGATGGGCGTTGCCGAGCTTGACCGGCGATATGCCGGAAACCAGGTGGTTCATGTTCTGGTTGGCGAGAACCGAAGACATGACATCCAGCAACGCCATATCGACCTGCTGGCCTTCGCCCGTCTTCATCGCATGAATGAGGGCGCTCTGGATGGCGGTGACCGCGTAGATGCCGGTGAAGATGTCCGCGATCGCCACGCCGGCCTTCATCGGCTGGCCGTCAGGCTCGCCGGTGATCGACATGAAGCCGGACATGCCCTGAACGATGTAATCGTAGCCGGCGAGGCTGGCATAAGGTCCATTCTGACCAAACCCGGTGATCGAGCAGTAGACGAGTTTCGGGTTGATCTTTTTCAGGCTCTCGTAGTCGAGGCCGTATTTCGTCAGCCCGCCGAGTTTGAAGTTTTCTATCAGCACGTCCGATCGGGCGGCGAGGCGTCTGACGATCTGCTGGCCTTCCTCGGTCTTGAGGTCGACAGCTATCGAGCGCTTGCCGCGATTGGTGGAGTGGTAATAGGCGGCCGACAGGTTTTCTCCGTCGATGCTTTCGACGAAGGGCGGTCCCCAGGCGCGGGTGTCGTCGCCGCCTTCCGGGTTTTCGACCTTGATGACGTCTGCGCCCATATCAGCCAGCATCTGACCGGCCCAGGGACCGGCAAGAACGCGGGCGAGTTCGAGAACGCGGATGCCTGCAAGCGGCGGTTTCTTGGTGGCGATGTCCATGGTCAGGGGGCTACCGGTGTGGTTTCGCTTTTGGTGACGGGCTTGATCGAGGCGACGCGACGTTCACGCCAGATGATGTAGAGGCCGGAGCCGATGATGATCGAGATGCCGAGCCATTTGATTGGGTCGGGAAAGTCAGCAAATACGAGCCAGCCGAACAGGGTCGCCGAGACGATCTCGAAATACTGGATCGGGGCGAGTACGGATGCGGGTGCCGCGCGATAGGCGTAGACGCTCAGCAGTCCCGACAGGGCGGCGAAGACGCCGACGCCTGCCATCCACATGAAGGTGGTGAGGTCGGGGAGGGATGGCGCAAGAAAACCGATATCTGCGCTCTCTCCGATCGCCAGCAGGACGGCGCAGATGGGGAGACCCCACAAGGACATCTGGAACTGCATTGCCCAGGGATCTTCGCGGTGGGCAAGCGCTCGCGTCATCATGGCGAAGATGGCGACGCAAAAAGCTGTGACCACCGGCAGAAGCGCGACATAGCCGATTTCCTGAAAGCTCGGGCGGATGACGATCATGGCGCCGATGAAACCCACGGCGCAGGCTGTGTAGCGACGCCAGCCCACGATCTCCTTGAGGAAGATGCTGGACAGGATGGTGAGAATAATCGGTTCGACGAAGAAGATGGCGATGGCATCTGCGACGGGCATGACGGCCAGCGTGGCGACGAAACAGACCATCGAAAGGGTGATCACGGCGGCCCGGATTGCGTGGTAGAAGCTCATCCGCCAGGAAAATGAACGCCACGACCCTGCCCAGAGCACGAAGGGAAGCATGCATAGGCCCTGAAAGGCGAAGCGGGCTGCGGTAATCATGGTCGGCGATGCGGTGGTCGTCGCCAGCTTGGAGAAGACATCGATGAGCGGGGCGACCAGCATGGCCAACATCATCAGGCCAAGGCCTGTCGTGATGCTGGCAGTCGGTGCTGCAGGTCGTGATGTGGCGGGCGATGCACTCATGGTCTTGATATACCGGGCTGCGGCATTCCGCGCACATGAAGAAAAGTCATGAACTCATTCCGCTGCGGCCAGTGTCGGCCGGACGGTGCGGTTGGCCCAGTCGATGAACTCCCCGGCCGCATCGGCCCGCATCGTGTCATTCAATGTTTCATGGCGGGCGTTTGGCCAGAACCTGGTGGTAACGTTGAACAGGCCAGCCTTCCGAAGGTGCCCGGAGAGCCAAAGGACTGCTTTTCCGCCATCGGTTGCGGGGTCCTCGCCCCCACCAAGAAGATGAACCGCCAGGTTTTTCGGCAGGCGGTCGACACGTTTCGGTGCGCGGAAAGTCATCTCGAAGAGATCGAGCCAGAGCGAGACGCTGGCATCGAAGCCGCAGAGCGGGTCGGCGATATAGGCATCGACTTCTGCCGGATTGTGGCTCAGCCAGTCGAAGGCGGTGCGATGGCCCGGAATGCTGTCGCCCCAGGCGCCGAAGGTGAGGCGGGGCAGCATGCCGCTCGGCGTGTCCGAACCCTTCAAAGCGCGTTCGGCCAGAAGCAATCCTTGCGCGGCACGTCCGGCAATGCCGGGATTGAAATTGGAATTCCAGATCGCAACACCGGCGAAATCCTGAGGATGATCGACGGCAGCGTTGAGCGCGATAAGCCCGCCCATCGAATGGCCAAACAGGATGACAGGCAGATCGGCATGAGCGGCAAGCGCATGGCTGCGGACCGCCAGCAGGTCGTCGATGACGATGCGGACGCCGTCCTTGAGCGCGAATCGGCCAATCGGCGCGTCGGGCGCCGTCGTTTCGCCGTGGCCGCGATGATCCCATGCGTAGACGTGGAAACCTTGGCGTGCCATCGCTTCGGCAAATGGCCGGTAACGTTTCGAATGTTCGGCTAGTCCGTGGGAGATTAGCACTATTGCCTTTGCCGGTTCTGCCGCTGGCGCGTGACGATAGGCGATCGCGGCACCCGTCGGGCTGGGGAAAGTGTGCGTTTCCCACCCAAATTCCAAGCTCATTTCAAAACCTCCCCCGCTCTTCGCATTGCCCCGAGGCGCGTCTTCGCCTACATAGCGGCAAAACCTCTTTCCCCCGGAGCTTAATTATCGATGGCACGTCAGTTCATCTATCACATGTCGGGACTGAACAAGTCCTATGGCGCCAAGAAGATCCTCGAGAACGTCAACCTGTCGTTCTACCCCGACGCCAAGATCGGTATCCTTGGTCCGAACGGCGCCGGTAAGTCGACCGTTCTGCGCATCATTGCCGGTCAGGACAAGGAATATACCGGTGAAGCCTGGCTCGCCGAAGGCGCGACTGTCGGTTACCTGGAACAGGAGCCGAAGCTCGACCCGAACAAGAATGCGTTCGAAAACGTCATGGAAGGCGTTGCTGACAAGCAGGCCGTGCTCGACCGTTACAACGAACTGATGATGAACTATTCCGACGAGACCGCCGAAGAAGGCGCCAAGCTCCAGGACATCATCGACAGCCAGAACCTCTGGGATCTGGAACAGCAGGTCGAAATGGCGATGGAAGCGCTGCGCTGCCCGCCGAAGGATGCCGCGGTCGACAACCTGTCGGGTGGTGAGCGTCGCCGTATCGCGCTCTGCCGCCTGCTTCTGTCGCAGCCGGACCTGCTGCTGCTCGACGAACCGACCAACCATCTCGACGCCGAGACGATCGCCTGGCTTGAAAAGCACCTGCGCGACTATCCGGGCGCCGTGATGATGATTACCCACGACCGCTACTTCCTCGACAATGTCACCGGCTGGATTCTCGAACTCGACCGTGGCCGCGGCATTCCGTACGAAGGCAACTATTCCGCTTACCTGCAGGCGAAGGCCAAGCGCATGCAGCAGGAAGCCCGCGAAGAGGCTGGCCGCCAGAAGGCACTGTCGCGCGAACAGGAATGGATCGCATCCAGCCCGAAAGCCCGTCAGGCGAAGTCGAAGGCCCGTATCAAGTCCTACGAACAGCTGGTCGATGCGGCCGAGAACATCCGGCCGAGCGATGCACAGATCATCATTCCGGTCTCCGAGCGTCTCGGCAATGTCGTCATCGAGCTGGAAGGCATCAAGAAGGGCTTTGACGGCCGCACGCTGATCAACGACCTGTCGCTGAAGCTGCCGCCGGGCGGTATCGTCGGGATTATCGGCCCGAACGGCGCCGGCAAGTCGACCCTGTTCAAGATGATTACCGGCCAGGAAACCCCGGACGAGGGTTCTATCCGCATCGGTGAAACCGTGCATCTCGGTTACGTCGACCAGAGCCGCGATGCTCTGGCCGCCGACAAGACCGTGTGGGAAGAAATTTCCGGCGGAGCCGAAGTCATCAAGCTCGGCAAGTTCGACATGAACTCGCGTGCCTATTGCGGTGCGTTCAACTTCAAGGGCGGCGATCAACAGCAGAAGGTCGGCAATCTTTCGGGTGGTCAGCGCAACCGCGTTCACCTTGCCAAGATGCTGAAGGCCGGCGGCAACGTTCTCCTCCTCGACGAACCGACCAACGACCTTGATACGGAAACGCTCGGTGCGCTTGAAAGCGCGCTCGAAGCCTTTGCCGGCTGCGCCATCATCATCAGCCACGATCGCATGTTCCTCGACCGTCTGGCGACGCATATCCTCGCCTTCGAAGGCGACGGCCATGTCGAATGGTTCGAAGGCAACTTCGAAGACTACGAGCAGGACAAGGTTCGCCGCCTTGGCCCGGACGCTCTGAACCCGGGCAGCCAAGCCTACAAGCGCCTGACGCGCTGATACCAGGCTTCTGTTATCCCGATCACGAAAGGGCGGCCATCGAGCCGCCCTTTTCGCAAACCGCAGACATTGGCTTGCATCCCTCGCGCATTCGATATAAAGATATCTTTATATCTTGATTGCTGGGAAACGCAGATGTCGCTGCCACTCGATACACTGGTTGATGTTCTGAAAACGGTTGGAGAACCGACTCGTTTTCGGCTCCTCGCTTTGTTGGCGAGAGGGGACCTGACGGTCACGGATCTGACCGAAATCCTCGGACAATCACAGCCACGAATTTCCCGCCATCTCAAGCTTCTGAATGAAGAAGGTCTGATCGACCGCTATCAGGAAGGGGCGTGGGCCTATTTTCGCCTCAGCCAGGAAGGTGCGCCGGCGGCGCTGGTGAAGACTTTACTTGCCGCCTCGGCTGGCGACGATCCGGTTCTGGTTCGCGATGGCGAGCGGCTTTCCGCGGTGAAACATCAGCGGGCGGAGCGTGCCCAGGCCTATTTCAGCCGTAACGCGTCGGAATGGGATGAGCTTCGCCGCCTTCATGCGAGCGATTCTGCGGTCGAGCAGGCTCTTCTGAGGCTGGTCGGTCCGTCGCCGATCGATTCCCTGCTCGATCTGGGGACTGGCACGGGCTGGATATTAAAGCTGCTCGCTCCCCGTTACCGGCGTGCGACCGGCGTCGATGCGAGCCGCGACATGCTGGCCGTCGCACGCGCCAATCTGGACAAGGCAGGCATCCTGAAGGCATCTGTGCGTCATGCGGATATCCTCAACCTGTCGCTCGAGGGGCAGGATTTCGACCTCGTGACAATTCACCAGGTGCTGCATTTCCTCGATCAGCCCGAACTCGCTATCGCCGAGGCTGCCCGTATCCTGCGTCCGGGCGGCAGGCTGCTGATCGTCGACCTTGCACCACACAAACTGGAGCATCTGCGCGAAGAACATGCCCATGTTCGGCTGGGCTTTTCGCATGAGGCAATCGGCGACTGGCTGGAAAAGACCGGGCTCGATATCGAAAAAGCGATCGATATTGCGCCGGAACAAGATGATGGCCTCACGGTCACAATATGGCTGGCCAAGGATCGCCGTCTGCTGATGGCGGATGCCGAGCCGGCGGAAGCAATTTCGGTATTCTAGGAAGAGTAGTGATGAACGAGACCAACACACGCCCGCGATTCGATATCTCTTTCGAATTCTTTCCGCCGAAATCGGAAGAGATGGAGGCGCAGTTGTTCGAGACTGTCGAGCGCCTCGCGCTGTGGCAGCCGGAATTCGTGACCGTTACCTATGGGGCAGGTGGCTCGACCAAGGAGCCGACGCTTTCGGCCGTCACCAAGATCATCGACAAGACGAGCCTGCCGACCGCTGCGCATCTGACCTGTGTCGATGCATCCAAGGACGAGGTGCGCGCGGTCGTGGAGGAATATAGGGCTGCGGGCGTGCGCAGGATCGTTGCGCTGCGCGGCGACCCGACTGCCGGCATCGGCACTCTCTATATCCCACATGCGGACGGCTTCCAGCGTACGGCGGATCTCGTTCAGTCCTTGGCGGAATACGGCGATTTCGACATCTCCGTTTCGGCCTATCCCGAGAAGCATCCGGAAAGCCGGGATATGTCTTCCGATATCGCAGTGCTCAAGCAGAAGGCCGATGCCGGGGCTACGCGCGCGCTGACCCAGTTCTTCTTCGATAATGACGTGTTCTTCCGTTATATGGACGAGGTCGCTGCGGCCGGTGTGACCATTCCGGTTATTCCGGGCATCATGCCGATCCAGAACCTGACGCAGCTCAAGCGTTTTTCGAAGCGCTGCGGCGCTACTGTCCCGAGTTTCCTGGACGCGCGGTTCGAGGGACTGGACGAGAAGCCGGAGGAACGGGCAAAAGTCGCTGCAGACGTCGCCGCGGAGCAAATCGAGGAGCTCGGCCGCAACGGCTTCCATCATATTCATCTCTACACGATGAACCGGGCGCCTTTGGTTTCGGCGGTGCTGGATAATATCGGCTACAAGCCGGGCATGCGCAAAGCTGCCGCCTGAACCGAAGACTGCGACAAATGAAAAACGCATGCTCCAGGGAGCATGCGTTTTTCAGAATTCGGGTCCATATCAAACGTTCATGGATGCAAGATACGACCGGTAGTCCTTGAGCCTAGATGAAGAGCATCGAGGCGATGAATGCGAATGCCGCACCGACTACCAGGAGATTGAGGGGGTATGTCCGTCCCATGTCTGCCTCCTTGCGTTGACGATCAGATTTTATGTCGGTTCTGTGTCAAATGGGAAGCGGAATTTTGTGCTGCACCGCAGTGCTCAAGCCGAATTCACTTTTTGTTATGTATCTATGTGTCTGATAATTATATGTTTTATTGATATTAACGAAGCTTTCCGGCACGTTAAATTTATCTATTTGTCTGTTAATGATATTCATTTTTCGTGAGCGATGATGCCGTCTGGTGATGTTTCAGGTCGCCTTTTTGCGCATGCGAAGGATTCGTCCGTCGAGCAGAACAAGGCCGAAACCGATAACGGCCATGCCGAGAATATCGGTCATGGCGAGGCGTTCTGCGAGGAACAATGCGCCGAGCAGGATCGCACTCGGTGGCACCAGCAGGGTGACGAGAGAGGTGTTCGTCGCACCGGCGGTCGAGAGAATGCGGAAAAAGATCAGGTAACCGAGCGCGGTTGATAAAAGCGCCAGAGCGATGATGGCTGCAATCGCATGGACGGACGGCGTCGCCAGTGTCCAGGGCTGGTCCGCGATCAAGGAGACCGGCAACATGATGAGGCTGGAGGCGGTCAGCTGACCGGCAGCGGTCACGGGTGCCGGGATGCCGCGGAACCGTTTGCCGTAGGTGCCGGCGACACCGTATGAAATCGCGGCCAGGACCGGCAGGACCAGCGCCCAGAGCGGAGCGGTGCTGTCGGTGATGGTGCTGGGGCCGATCAGGATGCAGGTTCCGGCGAGGCCCGCCGCGCAACCGGCAAGCTTTGCGCCGGTCAGTTTCTCGTCCGATGTCCACTGATTGGCGATGATGACCGTCCAGATCGGCGTGGTGGCGTTGAGGATTGACGCAAGTCCGGCGCCGATCTCGGTCTGGCCGAAAAAGATCAGCGTGTGGGGCAGGGCATTGTTGACGAGGCCGAGGATCAGGAAAGATCGCCAATGTTCGGCAAGGATCGAATAAGTGCCGAAGCGACCGTGTAGATAGATGTGCAGGGCAATGGCTGCCAGACCGAGACGCAGGAAAACCAGCGTGAAGGGTGGTACTTCATGAACTGCAATGCGGGCGAAGAAAAAAGATCCGCCCCATAAAAGGCCGAGCAGAAACAGGAGGCTCCAGGCAAGCGGGGTCAACCTTTGGGTCTCGGATGTCATATGCTCCACCTGCGCGAAATATGATCCTCAAAGATAAAACGGGCGGCGTTCATGCCGCCACCCGTTTCCTGTCTTGTCCGCGTTCTGATACCTCGATCAGAGGGCCTGAAGCAGAGCCTGGGTCGGCCAACCGTCGGCGGGCATGCCCAGGCGAGCCTGTTCCTTCTGGACAGCCTGGCGGGTGCCCGAGCCGAGAATGCCGTCGATCTTGCCGACATCGTGGCCATGGGCATCAAGCTTGGTCTGCAACTGCTTCATGGCTTCGACATCGAGGCCCACTTCCGGGGTCGTCTTCTGGTATGGCGGCGCGCCGGAAAGGCGGGTGGCGAAATAGGCGGCGGAAGTCGTGTAGATGAACGACTGGTTCCACTGCAGATAGATGCCGAAATTCGGATAGGCGAGGAAGGCAGGTCCCTTGCGTCCCTGGGGCAGGATAAGGGCCGCCGGCAGGTTGCCGAACTTGGTGTCGCCATCGCGCGGGGTCACGCCGAAGGAGAACCACTCACTGGCCGGGATTTCGTTGCCGAGACCCGATTTTTCAAAGGGCAGGCTTTCCGGCAGGGTGACTTCCTGGACCCAGGGCTGGCCGGGTTTCCAGCCCATGCTCTGGATGAATTTGGCGGCGGTCAGCACCGCGTCCGGCGAGCTGCCCTTGACGTCGATATGGCCGCTGTTGTCACCATCGACGCCATGGGCGATGATGTCTTCCGGCAGCATCTGGACCTGGCCGATTTCGCCGGCCCATGCGCCTGTATTCGTCGAAGGGTTGAGGTCGCCGTGCTGCACCATCTCGATGAGCGCGATCAGCTGCGGGCGGAAGAGTTCAGGACGGCGGCAGTCATGCGAGAGGGTGACAAGCGCGTTGCGGGTGTTGAAATCACCCTGGACGACGCCGAAATCCGTCTCCATCGCCCAGAAGGCGGTGATAACGCCGGCCGGCACGCCGAACTCGTTTTCAGCGCGGGCAAAGACGTCTGCAAACTGCTTCAGTTTCTGGCGGCCGATATCGAGGCGAGCCTGGCTGACGGTCCGCTGCGAGAATTCGAGGAAGGTCTGGCGGAACACGCCTTGGGCACGGTCACGGCTCAAAACCTTCGGGTCGATCTGTGCACCTGCGAGCGCTTCGTCTGCTGCAGAGGCCGGAATGCCCTTGGCGACGGCTTCCTGCTTCACGCCGGCCAGAAACGCCGTCAAATCTCCGCCACAGGCCGGAGCCGGTGTGGTCGAAGGTGTCTGGGCGAAGGCTGGGGCGGATATGCCCCCGGCGATAAGGGCAGCAATGACAAAGCGGCGGCTGTCTAGGAATGGCATCTGGCGATCCTGGCGATCTGTGGCGTGTTTTGGGATGATTTGAATGAGGCGCTATTTGCGCCGCGGCTTGTTTTCGCAGTACCGCGGCTGTCGGCTATTTAGCGTAATCGCATCCACATTGCCAGCATTACGAATCGGCAGCGCGGTCTTCATTCATTGGCTGCGGTTACCCAGCTGTTCCAGTTTTTGGCGCTGCCGGCAAAGACGTTGATATCCGTCTCGCCCTTGATGCCGGGCACGACGCCGGTCGCGGTATATTGCCAGAAGGCCCATTTGCGTCCGGTATAGATTTCGCCCGGGTGAGCCGCGACCGAGCGGACCCAGAAATGATAATCGTTGAAAGCGCCGACGAGGTTGTCGCGGTGGAAATCCACTGATGTGTAGATGATCGGCTTTCTGCCGTAATGGGCTTCGATGCGGGCCATGTAACGTCGCATCACGTCACGCACGGTTGATGCGTCGGGCTTCAACTTGCAGGTGGGCGAGGCGTGGTTCCATTCCATATCCAGCACCGGCGGTAGCATATTGGCTTCCTTCGGCACATTGGCGATGAACCAGTCTGCCTGATCCTCCGGCGTGGAGCAGAAATAATAGAAATGATAGGCCGAATGCGGAATGCCGGCATTGGCAGCCCCCCGCCAGTGCGTGGCAAAGGCCGGATCGATGCGGTCCTTGCCTTCGGTGCCCTTGATGAAGACGAAGGCCACGCCGGATTTTTTGACCGTCTGCCAGTCGATGCTGGTGCCGTTCCATTTCGACAGGTCGATGCCGTGCACTTCATGGCGGCCGGGATGGTTGCGACCGAAATTCTGCGGGTCGTTGTCCTTGAACTTGGTGCCGCTGATCGAGGCTGTGTCCATCAGATCACTGGTTGAGGTGCAGGAACTCGCCACCAGGGCAGTCAGGACAAGGGCGAGAAAAGTGCGCGGCATGGATGATCCGGGTTGCTCTGCTTGGGACACCGCAGTCAGCCGGAATCAGGCCATGCGGAATTCGAGCGTTCCGTTTACCATACAGCCGTCCCGAATGGGTAAGGCGAAATGATCGCCTGGATAACGAGTGCGTCAGCCACGTTTGCGGATCACGGCATGCCAGGCGTAGCCGCGACCGATTTGCTCGAAAGTCATATCGGCATTCGCCGTTTCAAGTCGGGTCTGAAGCACGTCGTGGAGGTTTGGCCGGGGCGTGACGTGAAATCGGCGAAGCCAGGCCTGAAGCATCCGGCGGAACCAGGCGGGCAGGCGCTCCTGCTGGCCGAAATCGACGATATGCAGCGAGCCGTTCGGGTTCAGGGCGGCGAGGGACGTCGTGATCGCCTCTTCCCAGGCAGGGATCATCGAAACCGCATAGGAGATCATGATCCGGTCGAAGCCTTTCACGCCGAAGTCTTCGGCACGGAAGGTGGTCGCGTCGGCCACGATGAGCGTCGGAGGCTCATGGTTGCCCGCGAGGTTTGCGCGGGCGGTCTGCAGCATCTCCTGGGAAATATCCAGGCCGAAGAGTTTTGCATTCGGATAGTGGCTACGGGTCAGGACAAGATTGCGCCCGGTGCCGCAGCCGACTTCCAGAATGCTTGCTCCGGCTGGAGCGTTGAGACCGGCGATCATCCGGTCACGGCCGAAGAGGTAATATTTCCGCGTCAGGTCGTAGATGTGCCGCTGGTAGCGGTACATCCGGTCCATATCGGCGGCGTGGCCCTCGGTCGTTGCGCCGGCGCTCACTGGGCACCCTTCGCGTAAATGTGGAAACCGCCATAGATGGCGGAACGATCCTGCAGGTTCAGCTCGGCGGAGCGCTCCGCCAGATAGGTCCATTCCTGCCGAAGCGCGTCGGAGATGCGGCCCTCGATTACGCTCTTTTCGGCCGCGGTCCGAAAGATGACGCGAGCTCCGGGGGCGGCGGTACGATTGATTTCGCTCCACAACGCGTTCAGCTGGTCATCGGTCATCCAGTCCTGGGCGTCGAGCAGCACGAAACGGTCGACCGAACCGGCCGGCTTGCGGGCCAAAAGCACGGTGAAGCTTTCGTGATGGACCGTGACGCGATCCGTGTTCTGCCGGATTGCCCGGTAGTTCTCAGTGCGAAGATAGACGGGGAGGTTGCCCTCTTCCGGGCGCGGATAGCGACGTGCGAAGGCCTGCCAGGCGAAGTAGTTGTCGTTGAGCGGAAAGTGGCAGGCGAGTTTTTCCAGCCGCTCGCGCAGGACCGGTGCGATCGAGCCGTTTGGCGCAAGGCTTGCCAGTTCGTCATATTGCTGTGGCGGGATGCCGAGGCCGAAGAGCGAGCTCTTGCGGCTGGTGACGAAGCGGATCAGCGGACGGTCGAAAAGCGGGGCGATATTGGCGTCGAAAAACTGTCGCTGTTCACGCAGCGAGCGCGTCTTGGCGAATTCCTTCAGGTCGACGCCGTGCAGACGGGCGACGATGTGGCCGATAGCGATGAAACGGCCAAGAAGCCCGGTGCGATAGATGTTCCTGTTGAAGACCTCGACCCGCCGGCGCCCCAGGAGCGAGCGCTTCTGCCAATAGGTTCGCGTCTGTTCATCCAGGTTGTGGCCGATGTGTTCGTCGAAGGCCATGCCATTGGATTTCAGACCATCGACACCGAGGTAACGAACCACGTCGGCATGCGAGGGAAGGTGCTTGAAGGCCGCAAGTTTCAGCCGGTTCAACGCGACGTGGTGGCGGTTGAGATCGACGACGTCGATCGCCTTCGGAGAGCGGGAGAGGTAGGCGAGCATGTTGCAGCCGCCGGAGCCGATGGTAACGATCGAATGTCCTTCCGACAGTTGCATCGCTTCCATGTCGACCGCGGGGTCTTCCCAGATCTGAGGATAGACGAGACCGGAGAAAAGCAGGCCGAACAGGCGCTCGGAAAGACCGTGTGGTGACAGGGCCTTGTGCTGGAGGAGGGCGTCTTTGAGCTTGCGATTTCGCTGCAAGCCACGTTCTTCGACGATATCTACCATGATCAAATCCTGCCTCATCATGAGTTTCGAGGCGTTTAGCCGCTTCGTGCAACAGCTTCGTGACGCGCAATGTGAACTGGCGCATCGTGAGCGGTTTCACCCTTAATAGGCCTTCCCCTCGAGCGCGGATTTTGCTTGCATGGCACGGATTAAATGGAGGCGCTGGTGCTCAAGCGGATTTTTCGTCGTCTTGCTGTGTTTTTGCTCGTCGTGGCGATTGGCACTGGCCTGTGGCTCTATTTCATTCCGCCAAATCTGCTGCGCGTCGGCAGCGGTTATGCGGCCAAGATCGTCTGCTCGAATGTATTCATCGCCAATCGCGATCCTGATGAAGTGCTGGCTCAGGATGTCCAGGCGCCTGGACATCCGCTTCTTCGGTTGATGCGTATAATGGTCGATCGGGAAGAGAGCCGAGTCAGCGCGGCCCTCCTGGGTGCGATTGCTCCGAGCGAGGCGGTTTATCGGGACGGTCTGGGATGTGCAGCCGTGCCCGTAGGAGACACGGTTTCAGCTTCCGCAGCGACGGAGGTCGCTCCGCCGACCATCGCCGGGGAGCTTTGGCCGGAAGGCGATAAAATCGAACCAGACGAATCGCTTGCCGCCTTGCTTTCAGACGCTGCTTTAACCGGGCCGGGCATGCGTGCGGTTGTTGTCGCCAGGGGCGGGCATGTCGCCGCCGAAGCTTATGGCGAAGGTTTTTCCAAAGATACGCCGCTCCTCGGCTGGTCGATGACCAAGACGGTCAATGCGGCGATCATTGGTCGTTTGATGTCGGAAAACCGGATCTCGGTGGACGAGAAGGGGCTGTTTCCCCAGTGGCGAAACGATGGACGCGCCGACATCCGTCTTGCCGATCTGCTGTCGATGGAAAGTGGTCTCGCCTTCAACGAGAATTACGGTACGGTTGCGGACGTCACGCGGATGTTGTTTCTCGAGCCTAACATGGCGCGTTTCGTGGAGGAACTGCCGCTGGAAGCAGAGGTCGGATCACGCTTCAACTACTCGTCCGGCACCACGGTGTTGCTCTCCCGGATATGGATGGATCGTATCGGCAATGCCGCTGACGCAATCGGATATCCTCAGAAGGCGCTCTTCGATCCCTTGGGGATGACGTCTGCAGTGATGGAGACGGATGGGGCCGGTACCTTTGTCGGGAGTTCCTACATGTATGCCACGGCGCGCGATTGGGCGCGCTTTGGTCTGTTTCTGGCGCATGATGGCGTGTGGAAGGGGGAGAGGCTGCTTCCCGAGGGTTTTGTGCAGCAGATGCACGAGCCGAACCGGAGTTCTGGTGGTCGCTACTCGAAGATGCAGACCTGGCTGCCGAAGCCGGAGGCAAAGCTGCCATCGGATGCGTTTGTGATCAGCGGGCATGACGGACAGAATATCTTCGTTATTCCGTCGCTGGATCTCGTCATTGTGAGGCTTGGATTGACGCCGCGGTCACAAGGCTACGATGCAAGCGTGCTTGCGTCGGAAGTCGTGAAACGTGTGAATGCGGATTAGCCTTTATTTCTGCAGGACGTGGAGCATGTCCTTGCGCTTGGCATCGTAATAATAGCCACGCGCATAAAGCCGGATCGCGTTGTCGTTCTGGTTGTCGGCAACCAGCCAAGCGCCGCGAAGATATTTGATCGCGTATTTGAGATTGGTCTCTGCGTCGAGAAGGCCTTCCGGCGGGCCTTCGTAGCCCATCGACTTGGCGGTCGCATACTTGATCTGCATGAGGCCCCAATAGCCGTTCTTGTGATAGGCCTTGGGATCGTATTTGCTTTCGCGGTGCACGACGCGATGAACCAGCGATTCCGGCACGCCATAAAGGCCAGCGTAGCGGTGGATAAGCTTTTTCAGATCGGACGGCGCACCCGAAGCTGTTTCCGGCATAGGTTCGCCGGGAGCCGGCGGGAATTCCATACGATTATCGATAGCCGAAACGGCTGCCACGGCTTTCGGCTGTGCTGCATAGGCCAGCGTGGTGGTTGCCGCCTGCTGCGGCCGCGGGATCGGGATGACGGATTGCAGCGCCACCATGTCCGGCGTCAGTTCCGGTTCGTCGAGGGCGATCGCCTGGGCGGCGGCGGGCTGGATCTGTCCAGACTGCACTGCGGGCGCTATCGGCGGTGAAACGAGGCGGTTGCCTTTGGCGGTGCTGTGAGCCATCGGCTGGGCGGAGGCGAGAACCATTGGCGCCGCTGCCGTGCCGGTTGGCGCAGCTGCGCTTGCCTGCATGGCGACGAAGGGCGCCATGGTCGGCGATGCCATTGCAGCCGTCTGAACGGTCGCTGCATCGGTCAGCGTCGGTACGGGAACCGGAAGTCTGCTGGTCTTGACGAGCGTGACGGTGTTGTCGGAGCCTGTCTGAGCGACGACCGCGCCGGATTCGGCACCTTGCGCCGCATCTGCGGTCTGCTGGACGGACTGATCCTGCGCCTCGTTCGACGCCACGTTGTTGCTGTGGTCAACGCTGGAGCATGCGGCCAAAGCAGAGGACATGGCGAGAGCCACGACTGCCTTACGGCCCACAAATCGCATCATTGCCATTGGGTCGCTTTCATCAAAAATCGTTGCCCAGAACGTTAACAAGACCAGTGAAACTGGATGTCAATTAACCTATTCGAAAGAGATCGACAAGCCACCAGCAGGCCGCAGTGCCTCAGGCCGCGATGCGACGATATCCGGCGGTCACCGCGCGACGTGCAATGAAGCGCGTTCCAGGCCTGTATGGAGCCTTGCTGCGTGCTGCGGGACGACGGCGTTTACGGGCCAAACGGGCGGGCAGGGCGGCATAGGCAAGCGCAGCTAGGGCTGCGGCGACCGCAAGTCCCACGATCAGATTGAGATACTGTTCCTGCGGCGCTACGGCGGGGTCGAAAAACTGAACCGCTACCGCTGCCGTCATGGCGAAATAGCGAGCACTCTTGAACGTCTTGAGAATGAAATAACCGAAAATGCGCAGAGGGCGCGTTTCCGGCAGATTGTCATTGTCAGCCGGCCCATAACGAAGCTGTGGATCCTGATAGGCGTAAAGGACGTGCAGCATGAGGTAGGACAGGCCTACCCACGACAATGCGCCGATTGCCGCCGGCCAATAGAAGCCTACAAGAAAGACCCCGGCGGTGACCAAAATTCCACCCGCGACAAAGGCCAGAACAAAAGCCGGAACGGTGACAAGTGCGCTTGTGCGCCCCCATGACGACGAAAAGGCAGCGGTGAGCGACGCAACAGGATGAGGCACGAGAAGGAGGGCAACTGCGGTTGCCGCAAAAGCGAGCCATGTCTCTATGGTCATCATCACCCTCCCAGGTACCACGGTACCCGTCATTTTTCCATCAGGCCGGTTCGAAGGACTGGCCGATGGTTTCCATTACATCGCCAAACCATCTTGCCGTCATATCGAACGGTTTACCACCCTTGATGCGCGGAAATTCGATCGTTCTGAGCTTCCCGTTCTGATCTTCGTCATGGCCTGTTACACCAGAGACCTTGTTCAGCGCGCTTTCGACAGCAAGATCGACCATTCCCTGTATCAATCTCAGATCTTCGCCATTGGCGGGCGCCGATCTGGCGAAATAACCGGACTTCTGTACTAGGGACCGTTCCGCATCGATCCGCGCTGCAAACTGTTTCTGGAACCAGCCTCCGACATTGATCGTGTCGATCTTGACGTGGCCGAATGCATCACGCGCAACGTTTTCGCCGGCGGCCTCGCGTTCGGCAACGATCGCGTCGAGGCAGGCTCCTTCGGACACAAAGATCGTCGCGAAACCGCGCTTGTCCATGACCTCCCTCAAACGAGCCGCTTCTTTTTCCGCATCGAAGGCCATTTCGGGAAGATAAAGGCCATCTATGCTCTTCATTTCGTCGTTCATCAGGAAGCCGTCGATATATTCGTTCGACCGGCCTTTCTGGATATAGGCGCGCGCAGTTGCGGCGGTCAGCCAGCCGCAATGGCGCCCCATGACTTCGTGGATGATGAGCGTGCGTGGTGCGGCCGTCTGTTCATTCGAGACATTGTCGAAGAATGCAGCGCCGACCTCGGCCGCTGTCCCGGCGCCGAGTGACTGGCGGATGGGGACGATATCGTTGTCGACCGTTTTCGGCAGGCCGACAACCGTCAGATCGTAACCATTGGCGCCGAGATAGGCTGCCAGATCGGCAGCCACGGTATTGGTATCGTCACCACCGATCGTGTGAAGAATGGTCACGCCATCTTCCGCCAGTTGTTCGGCCGCAACGGCCAGCGGGTTCTGCCCCTCCTTGATCAGGCCTCGCTTCACGCAGTCGGCGGCATTTGTCAGCTTGACGCGGCTGTTGCCGATGGGCGAGCCGCCATAACGGTGGAGCAGGTGTGACTTCTCCCGCATTTCCGATGTGATGTCGATTCGATCAGAAAGCAGAAGGCCCTGATATCCGGATCGGTAGGCGATCAGTTCGGCATCCGGCGCAACATCGGTATAACGCTGGATGAGGCCGCCTACAGCCGAGGAGAGACAGGGAGCAAGACCGCCCGCGGTCAGCATTGCGACTTTTTGTTTGGTCATGGTTCCTCCGTCGCGCGCGAGCGCTCCCCACTGTTTTCCGGTGGTATGGATGCGATAGAGGGCAGGCGGTGTAAAGGGTATTTCTTCGCGCATGCAGCCATCCGCCGTATCTTCGGCGGGGCAATAACGTTATTCTTTCAAATGGATGTGTCTATGCGTCCAAACGACATCACAGCTGATTGTTCGGATAACATGAACATAGTTTAATCCGGTGACGATCGCCCGATCCGTTGCATTTTTCGGCGTAATCTGGTCATTTAGGCGGATGATATTCGATTTTTCCTGTTTGCAGATCTCCTCGTTGTGGGAGCGACTCGTCAGTGCAATCGGCGATGCTGCCGGTAATGCCCTGGGGCGTGTCGTGGAGGCTATCCGCACTCTTTTCGAAGGCGATCCGGAAACACGTCGGAAAGTTTCCTTTTCCGTCGCCATCATCGCGCTTTCGGCGAAAATGGCGAAAGCCGACGGCATCGTCACCGAAGCGGAGGTGAAGGCGTTTCAGCAGATTTTCGATTTTCCGGACGAAGAAGCCCGTAACGTTGCTCGCCTATACAATCTCGCGCGGCAGGACGTGGCAGGTTATGAGGCCTATGCAACCAAGCTTTCCGGTCTTTGCAGTTCCGGTGCCGCCGAGAATTGTCCAATGCTGGAGAGCGTTGTCGACGGTCTTTTCCATATCGCCAAGGCGGACGGGCTGGTGCACGAGAAGGAGCTGCTCTTCCTCGGTCGCATCGCCGAGATTTTCCGCATAACGGACGAGCATTTCCGCCGCATCATGGCAAGGCACGTGCATCTCGACGGCCGGGACCCCTATCTGGTACTCGGTGTTTCGCCCGAGGACGATTTTGCCGCGATCCGGAAGCAATACCGTCTGCTGGTCTCCGAACATCACCCCGACCGTCTGATCGCCCGTGGCGTGCCTGCAACGCTCCACGCGGCTGCACATGAGCGGATGGCTGCGCTGAATGCAGCTTATGAAGCGATCGAGAAAGAGCGCCGCGCAGCATGAGTGATTTCGTTGCGGACTATGCGGGAGCATCTGTCCGGCCTTCTCCAAATCATGGAGAGCGCGTCTCCGGTAGCAGTCCCGATGCGATCATCCTTCATTACACAGGCATGCCGGATGCGGATCAGGCGCTGAACTGGCTCTGTAACGAAGAGAGCCAGGTTTCCAGCCATTATTTCGTCCATGAGGACGGACGTGTGATCCAGTTGGTCCAGGAGGGGCAGCGTGCGTGGCACGCGGGCAAGAGCGCCTGGGCCGGAGAGGTCGACATCAATTCCTGTTCGATCGGCATCGAGATTGCCAATCCCGGGCATCCTGGTGGCCTTCCCATATTCCCCGCCGCTCAGATCGAAGCGGTCGTGCAATTGTGTCTGGATTGCGGCAAACGGTGGTCGATCCGGCCGGAACGGGTATTGGGTCACTCGGATGTGGCGCCGATCCGCAAGGTCGATCCGGGCGAGAATTTCCCTTGGAAAACGCTGCATGAGGCGGGCGTCGGTCACTGGGTCGAAGCAAGCCCGATTGCCGGTGGACGGTTTTTTCAGCTGGGAGAAGCGGGGCAGCCGATAGAGGCTCTGCAATCCATGCTGTCGCTTTACGGTTACGATCTTGAGATAACTGGCAATTTCTGTGAGCGCACGAAGGGTGTGCTCGAGGCGTTCCAGCGGCATTTTCGCCCGGCTCTGGTGGATGGAATTGCCGATTTCTCTACGATAGACACGTTGCACAGATTGCTGACATCGCTGCCGAAATATAGGCAGCCCGAAGCCTGAAATTCTACGAGTTGTAAAGTAGTAGAATCGGCATTTTGCTGCGCTGCCACAGACTTTCCTTAATAACCGGGTTTAAGCAGTGGCTCGCGCAATCGCCTTGTAGGCGGGGATTGCAAAGAAAAACGAACAGGTTTCGTCAACGGACGCATCGTCTTTCCGGCGGTGTTTCTGATGGATGGGTTTTTGCCCTCCGCGAACCTTCCAGGTCCCTTGAGTTTAAGGACCTTGCCCGGAGACTGACTTACTTCATGAGAATGTTGGCTATTGCAGCCGCAGCGAGCATGGTCGTGCTTGCTGCGGGTACGGATTTCGTGCGCGCCGAGGATGGCGGAGAAACGAGCGGCTCAATCGATAAGCGGATAGTCGCACCCTCGGAAACACGCGAAAGCGATGGGCAGGCCAAAACACCCGAGGAGCGGCTTGCCCTTCGCCAGACGCGTTACCAGGGACTGATCCGTCAATATGCCGACCAATATGACGTCCCGGTCGAGCTCGCGATGGCGGTGGTGCGGATCGAAAGCAGTTTTGAGCCGACAGCAAAAGGCAGCGCCGGAGAAATCGGTCTGATGCAGATCAAGCCCGCGACGGCCAAACTGATGGGCTTCAAGGGGCGTCCTTCCGGTCTCTACGATCCCGAGACAAATATCCGCTATGGTATGAAATACCTTGCCGGAGCGCATGAGCTGGGTGACGGAAAGCTCTGCCGCACGATCCTCAAATACAATGCCGGGCATGGTGCGAAGCGCATGAACCCTGTGTCGCAGCGCTACTGCAACAAGGTTGAGACCGTGATTGCTTCGATGGAGCGGGCAAAGCCCACGGAGATCGTTTCCTATGCGACGGTGGCTCTGGATTACGGGCGGACATATCCGCTGATGTTCTGACGGTTTGCCGTTGTTGATGTTTTGATTCCGGAAGTCGACCGAAGCGCTTCGCACGACATGTCTTTCGGACGGATTCTTTGCCCTTCGCTGTGGCCTTTGCAGATCAAACCGTTTATGGAGCCGATGCCAGTTGGCCGGGCAGCCGCGCTTTACCAATGCCGAAAGGCGGTAGGGTGAGGAAAGTCCGGGCTCCACGGAAACACGGTGCCGGATAACGTCCGGCGGGGGCGACCCTAGGGAAAGTGCCACAGAAAGCAAACCGCCTCGCTATATGCGGGGTAAGGGTGAAAGGGTGGGGTAAGAGCCCACCGCGCCTCTGGTGACAGCGGCGGCAAGGTAAACCCCACCGGGAGCAAGACCGAATAGGGATGACGCGGGGCGCCACAAGCGCTTACAGCCTGTTTCTGGGCCAGTCATCCGGGTGGGTTGCGCGAGGCGATGTGCAAGCATCGTCCCAGATGAATGGCTGCCACGTTCCGGTGTTCGCACCGGGGCCATACAGAACCCGGCTTACAGGCCAACTGGCGAATCTTATTTCACGGCGACGATAGGGCGATGAGCTCGCTATGAGCGTCGCTAAGCCTGACTTGTTTCATTCCCTTCGGTTCAGCCGAAGGGGTATTCGATTTCAATGACTTAATTGATGATTTTTCAGGGTTTCATGGCGCTGACACCTGGTGATCAGCGTCGCCTTGGTAATGTTTTGTTAAACTTAACGGGTCATAAATAAATGCTGATCGGAAAGGGCTTGCGGGGCTCGTTCCTCGGGCGTCTCTTTGGTCGAATGTTGTTTCATTTTCATGCTGCGATGGGGCGATGTTCTGCCTCTCAATCGGGTCCTTTCATCCCTCGCGGATAGTCTTGAAGTGAAGCTGACGTGGCGAGCGATAGAGGTTTCTGTTTTCTGCTCTAATTGCAGCGAGAGTGCGGTATGGTGAATAAGTCGGATGGTGCTGAGGTTGAGGCCGAAGGTGGGCCGGCTCGCCATATTCCGGTTCTGCTCGATGAGGTGGTTCGCGCGCTTCAGCCTGAGGCAGGCAAGGCTATCCTCGATGGTACGTTCGGTGCTGGCGGCTATACGTCCGCGCTTCTTTCTGCCGGTTCGTCGGTGATCGCTCTCGATCGCGATCCTACCGCGATCTCTGCGGGGCAGGCGCTTGTTCAGCAAAGTCAGGGGCGTCTTTCTCTCAATCATTCCCAGTTTTCCCGCTTGGCGGATTTTGTCCCCGACGGCGGTCTGGATGGCGTCGTTCTCGATATCGGTGTGTCGTCCATGCAGATCGACGAAGCCGAGCGTGGTTTTTCGTTCCAACGGAATGGGCCGCTCGATATGCGGATGTCATCTGCAGGTGTTTCCGCAGCGGATGTCGTCAATCGCGCCAAAGTCGGTGATCTGATCCGTATCTTCGGGTTTCTAGGCGAAGAGAAACATCCGGGGCGTATCGCTCGTGCGATCGAGAAGCGTCGTGCGACCCAGCCTTTCGAGACGACCCGCGATCTCGCCAATCTGATCGAAAGCGTCAATCCGCGGAAAGCTAAGGACAAGATCCATCCGGCAACGCGCGTTTTTCAGGCGCTTCGGATCTTCGTCAATGACGAGCTTGGCGAGCTGGCTCGTGCGCTCTTTGCTGCCGAGCGGTCGCTCAAGCCGGGCGGCCGGCTGGTTGTCGTGACGTTCCACTCTCTCGAAGACCGGATCGTCAAGCAGTTCTTCTCTGATCGCTCCGGCAAGGCGTCCGGTTCCCGGCATATGCCGGCGGTCGAGGTTCGATCCGCCGTTTTCGAGTTTCCCGGCAAGCAGATGATCGCCGCCAGCGAAGCCGAAGCAGAGATCAATCCGCGCGCGCGCTCGGCCAAGCTGCGCATGGGGGTTCGTACCGAGGCGAAGCCGGGCGCCGATGATCTGTCTATCTTTGCGCTGCCCGATCTGGCCAGCCTCGCGACCATGGGAGCCTGAGGATGCTGAGGAGTTTCGATCTCGTCCTGATCGGCGTGATGACCACGATGGCGGTCGTCACCTATACGATCAAGCATCGGGCGGACGAGAAGCTTAGCGAGGTTCGCCGACTGGAGGCCGAAATCAGGCTCGAGCGTGACACGATCGATCTTTTGAAGGCGGATTGGGCTCTCGTGACGCAGCCTAACCGTCTGCAGCCCTTGATAAAGAACTACGACTCGGAGCTGGGTCTCCTTCCCACCCAGCCGACACAACTCGCCATGCCGAAGGAGCTGCCCATGCACAGATCGCAACTCCCACAACCCGATACGACGATCGAGGATATCATCGCAGGCAAGAATGGCGAAGTGGCTGCGGCGCTCAAGGGCGTCGAACAGGCCAAGGCGACGCCTGCCCCCAAGGTTCCGCTGCCGCTGCCGCGCGGCTGGACACCCGATAACATGTCCACTGGCTCGGTGAGGCGCTAATGTCTTTTCTTTCTAGAGTGATGGTGGTCAAGCGCCGGGCGCATTTTTCGTCCGACCGCAAGGGCAGGTCGGTTGCCGGCGGTGCGGCATTCGAAGGAACGCGCAAGAAGAAGTCGTCGCAGGCACGAAATCGTGTCGGCCTTCTGATCGCAGGTTTTGCGGTGTTTTATGTGGTTATCGGCGGACGCCTCGTGCAATATGGCATGGCGCAGCCGGAGATCACGTCGAGCATCCTGCCGGCGGACCGGTTGATGGCTTCGCGTCCGGATATCGTCGACCGCAATGGCGCAATCCTCGCTACGGACATCCGCACCGTCTCGCTGTTTGCCGAGCCGCACAAGATTGTCGATGCCGACGAAGTGGTCGAGAAACTCTCGACCGTGCTGACCGATCTCGATGCAAAATCGATCTACTCCAAGCTCAAGTCCAATTCCCGCTTTCAATGGCTTCGCCGTCAGCTGACGCCGAAGCAGCAGAGCCAGATCCTCGCGCTCGGCATTCCCGGCATCGGCTTCCGTCCCGAGAAGCGCCGCTTCTATCCGGGTGGCCGTACCGCAGCGCATATCGTCGGTTACGTGAATATCGACAATCGCGGTGTCGCAGGCATGGAGCGTTATATCGACAGCCAGGGGCTTGCCGATCTTGCTTCTGTCGGCATGACGTCGAACCAGCCGCTTGAGCCGGTCAAGCTTTCCATCGATCTGCGGGTTCAGGCGATCGTTCAGGACGTGGTT
The DNA here is from genome assembly GCA_900469445.1 of Hyphomicrobiales bacterium. Classification (GTDB taxonomy): domain Bacteria; phylum Pseudomonadota; class Alphaproteobacteria; order Rhizobiales; family Rhizobiaceae; genus Neorhizobium. The sequence goes on along the minus strand of UBXM01000001.1, from coordinate 13,067 downwards.
TCAGCGTCCATGGGCAAATATCATTCGATCGGCGCGGGCGCCGTCGTGTTCGACGTCCATACCGGTGAAATTCTCGGCATGGCGTCGGCTCCCGATTTCGATCCGAACGATCCGGCAGCCGGCGGCGAAGAGGGCTGGTTCAATCGCATGTCGAACGGCACGTTCGAAATGGGTTCGACCTTCAAGTCATTCACACTCGCCATGGGTCTCGACGATGGCAAGATGAACCTGAACAGCACTTTCGATGCGCGCTTCCCCATCCGTATCGGCGGGTTCACCATCAAGGACTTCCATGGCAAGGGGCGTGTCCTGAGCGTGCCTGAAATTTTCCAGTATTCGTCCAACATCGGCACCGCGAAGATCGCCGATGCGGTGGGTATCGAGGGGCACAAGGAATTCCTGACGCGTCTCGGCCTCTTGTCGCGAATGAAGACCGAGCTGCCGGAAGTGGCAATGCCGAGCCAGCCGCGGCAATGGAAGAAGATCAATTCGATCACCATTTCCTTCGGGCATGGCGTTTCCACGACCCCGTTGCAGACGGCGGTTGCCGGTGCGGCGCTCGTCAATGGCGGCAAGCTGATCGAGCCGACCTTCCTGCCGCGAACGCAGGAGCAGGCCGATCTCGTCGCCGCGCAGGTTCTCAAGCCTACCACCAGCCGCGACATGCGCTATCTGTTCGAATGGAACGGCGCCAATGGCTCCGGCAGAAACGCCCGCGTTCCCGGCTTCGATGTCGGCGGCAAGACGGGTACTGCCGACAAGGTCGTCAATGGCCGTTACGCCCATGACAAGAACTTCAACGCGTTCCTGTCAGCCTTTCCGATGGACGACCCGCGATATGTCGTCCTGAGCTTCAGCGACGAGCCGAAGACCGACAAGGGCAATGGCGCAGCATTGGCCGCAACCTCGGCGGCGCCGATGGTCAAGGAGATCATCAGCCGTTCTGCCCCCATTCTCGGTGTAAAGCCGAAATTCGGCAATGACGGTTCTGCCCTGCTTGTGTCTTATTGAGCGACAACAACTCGAGCGGCGATTCGTGAACGCCGCTCGAAAGATGGAATAGACTGATGAAACTGCGTGATCTTGCTGGTCCGGATTTTCCGGAAGTGAACGACCTTCTCGCTGGTCCCCTCGGAGATCTCGAGATTACCGGGCTTTGCTTGGATAGCCGCAGGATCGAGCCGGGCATGCTGTTTGCCGCTCTTGCCGGCTCAAAGGCGGACGGACAGGGTTTCATCGGTGATGCTGCTTCCAAGGGGGCCGTGGTCGCGGTCTCAGCCCATCCGGTCGATGCGGATATTCCGGTTCTCGTCGTTTCCAACCCGCGACGTTTCGTGGCGCTTGCCGCTGCACGTTTTTATGGAAAACAGCCGCAGACCATGGTGGCGGTGACCGGCACGGCCGGCAAGACATCCGTCGCTTCGTTTGTTCGACAGATCTGGGCGAAGGCCGGTTTGAAGGCTGCGCAGATCGGTACGACCGGCGTCATTTCCCCGAGCCGCAACGAATACGGTTCACTGACAACTCCAGATCCGATCGAGCTGCAGAAGCTTTTGACCGAACTCGCAGACGAAGGTGTTACGCATGGCGCCATGGAGGCGTCCAGCCACGGACTGGACCAGTCGCGTCTTGATGGCGTCAGACTGGCTGCCGCCGCCTTCACCAATCTCGGCCGCGACCACATGGATTATCATCCGACGGTCGAAGACTATATGGCGGCCAAGATGCGGCTGTTCGATACGCTGATGCCGAAGGGCGCGCCGGTCGTGATATTTGCCGACGACGCGTGGTCGGATGAAGCGATCCGCGTTGCCAGGGCCTCAGGCCTCGATGTCCGCACCGTCGGCCGCAAAGGCGATTATCTCTGCGTAAAACGCGTCGAGCATTTCCGCCACAAGCAGATGGCCGAGGTTCATCACGACGGCCAGATTTTCGAAATCGACATTCCGCTCGCTGGTGATTTCCAGTTGGCCAATGCGCTGGTTGCAGCCGGTCTGGCGATTTCGACCGGTGTCGAGGCGAAGGCCGCTTTCAAGGCACTGGAGACGCTGACGGGCGCTGCCGGACGCCTGGAACTTGTCGGGCATACCAAGGATGGTGCGCTTGCCTATGTCGATTATGCGCACAAGCCGGATGCACTGGAAAAGGTGCTGACCGCCGTGCGGCCATTCACCAGCGGCAAGGTGCTGGTTGTCTTCGGTTGCGGCGGTGATCGCGACAAGGGCAAGCGGCCGATCATGGGCGAGATTGCCACGCGGCTTGCCGATGTCGTCGTGGTTACCGACGACAACCCGCGTTCGGAAGTGCCGGACGTCATCCGCTCCGAGATCATGGCGGCGGCACCAAGCGCGATCGAAATCGGTGACCGGGCCAAGGCAATCCGGCATGCAGTCAACATGCTCAGTTCCGGTGACACGCTTATCGTTGCCGGTAAGGGACATGAGGAGGGCCAAACGGTCGGCGCCACCGTGCTGCCGTTCTCGGATCATGTCGAACTACGCCAAGCGCTGGAGGAGAGGGCATCGTGAGCTTTCTTTGGACATCGGAAGAGATGACGGCCATCATGGAAGGCCGTCCCATCGGCATGCTTCCTGAAGGCATTACAGGCATCTCGATCGACAGCCGCTCCATCGGTGCGGGCGAGGCGTTTTTTGCCATCAAGGGCGATCGCGTCGACGGTCATGATTATGCGAGCATCGCGGTTGCCAATGGCGCCTCGCTGATCGTCGTCAGTGAAGGCAAGCTTCCCGCAATGGGCCGGTTGACCGCGCCGATGATCGTGGTCGAGGACGTGCTTGTGGCACTCGGCAAGCTGGCGGTGGCATCTCGCGCCCGCAGCCGCGCCCGTATCATCGGAGTGACAGGATCGGTCGGCAAGACAACGACCAAGGAAATGCTGCGCCAAGTGCTCGCGCCTTCGGGCAAGGTGCATGCCGCCGTCGCATCCTTCAACAATCACTGGGGTGTGCCGCTGACACTTGCGCGCATGCCATCAGATACCGATTACGGCGTCTTCGAGATCGGCATGAATCATGCCGGCGAAATCACGCCGCTTACGCAGATGGTGAGGCCGCATGTGGCAATCATCACGACGATCGCGGCTGCTCATCTCGGACATTTCAACAATCTGGACGAGATTGCTGCAGCCAAGGCCGAAATTTTCGACGGTGTCGTCGAAGGTGGGGTCGCCGTGCTCAACCGGGATATCAAGCAGTTCGAGTTCCTGGCTCAGCGCGCTCAGGAAGCTGGTGTGGTGCGGATTTGCAGCTTCGGCCAGCATGCCAAGGCGGATTTCCGTCTCGCCGATTTCGAGGGCGATGGCGAAGGGTCGACGATCTGGGCGGTTCTCGACGGCGAAACGCGTGAAATCAAGATCGGTGCGCCCGGCCGGCATATCGCTGAAAACGCCGTGGCTGCGCTTGCAGCCTGCGATCTCGTCGGCGCGGATCTCGATCGCGCAATCGCGGCGCTGGCTGAGCTGAAAGCGGTCAAAGGCAGGGGCGAACGCCACAGGCTGGGTATCGGCGAGGGGCATCTGACGCTGATCGACGAAAGCTACAATGCCAATCCGGCTTCGATGCGCGCTGCGATCGCGCTGCTTGCCTCGACCACTCCGGAACTGACTGGTCGGCGGATCGCTGTGTTGGGCGACATGCTGGAGATGGGTGAGTTTTCGCCGCAGTTGCACGAGGAGTTGGTCGGACCGCTGCTTGCTGCCGGGATCGAGCATGTCTGGCTTGCGGGCAAGGAAATGAGCGTGTTGCGCGATGCGCTGCCGGAGAGTGTCGATGTCGCGTATTTCGAGCAGACATCCGAACTTTCGAACTATGCCGTCCGCTCTGTGATACCCGGTGACGTCGTCATGGTGAAGTCGTCGCTCGGCATCGGCTTCGGCAAGATCGTCAGCGCTTTGCTTGACAACTATCCGGCATTCCCCGACACGGACCACCAACTTTGAATTTTAGCGGCTTCGGGAAAGGGCCCTCATGCTGATCTGGCTTGTCGAACTGTCGGACGAACTGCAGTTTTTCAATTTGTTCCGATACATCACCTTCCGGACTGGCGCAGCTCTGTTCACGTCTGCTCTGATCGTCTTCCTGTTCGGTCCGCGCATGATCGATTCATTGCGTGTCCGTCAGGGCAAAGGGCAACCGATTCGTGCCGATGGCCCGCAGACCCATTTCAAGAAAGCCGGTACGCCGACAATGGGCGGCCTGATGATTCTCGCCGGCATCGTCGGCGGTTCGCTGCTGTGGGCAGACCTTTCCAACGTTTATGTCGTGGCGACGCTTTTGGTCACGCTCGGTTTTGGCGCAATCGGTTTTTATGACGACTATCTCAAGGTCACCAAGCAGTCTGACAAGGGTTTTTCCGGCAAGGCGCGTCTTGCAATCGAGTTCCTGATCGCCGGTGTGGCGGTTTTCTTCATGATGCGCATGGCGATGCATTCGCAGACCACCAATCCCGACCTTGCCACATCGATCGCATTCCCGTTCGTCAAGGAATACGTCCTCAATGTCGGCGTGTTCTTCATCCTGTTCGGCGGTTTCGTGATCGTTGCTGCGGGCAACGCCGTGAACCTGACGGATGGCCTAGACGGACTTGCGATCGTCCCCGTGATGATCGCCGCCGCATCTTTCGGTGTCATCGCCTATCTTGCCGGTAACGCCGTTTTTGCAAACTACCTGCAGATCAACTTCGTACCCGGCACCGGTGAACTGGCGGTCATTCTCGGCGCGGTCATCGGCGCGGGACTAGGCTTTCTGTGGTTCAACGCACCGCCCGCCGCCATCTTCATGGGAGATACAGGTTCGCTGGCGCTCGGCGGCCTTATCGGTTCTGTGGCCGTCGCCACCAAGCACGAGATCGTCATGGCGATCATCGGCGGCTTGTTCGTCATGGAAACGCTGTCGGTCATCATTCAGGTCGGCTTCTTCAAGCTGACCGGCAAGCGGGTGTTCCTGATGGCGCCGATCCACCACCATTTCGAAAAGCTCGGCTGGACGGAAAGTCAGGTCGTGATCCGCTTCTGGATCATCGCCGTCGGCCTTGCGATGCTCGGACTTTCGACACTCAAGCTTCGGTAATTTCGGTTATAACGCGATGATCCCGGTTACGACATTCAAGGATAGAAATGTAGCACTGTTCGGCCTCGGCGGATCGGGTCTCGCGACGGCACAGGCGCTTGTTGCGGGCGGGGCGAATGTCACGGCGTGGGATGACAATCCCGACAGCGTAACCAGGGCATCGCAGGCCGGCATAACCGTTGCCGACCTGAGGGGGATAGAGTGGTCGAAACAGGCCGCTTTCGTGCTGTCGCCGGGCGTGCCCCTGACCCATCCGAAGCCGCACTGGACCGTCGATCTGGCAAAAGCCGCGGGCGTCGAGGTTATCGGCGATGTCGAATTGTTCGTGAGGGAGCGCCGCGCTCATGCGCCGGACTGCCCGTTGATTGCCATTACCGGCACAAACGGCAAGTCGACGACGACGGCACTGATCGCGCATATCCTGAAAGCGAGCGGTCGGGATACGCAGCTTGGCGGCAATATCGGCACGGCGGTTCTGACGCTTGATGAACCGAAGGCCGGGCGGTTCTACGTTGTCGAATGCTCATCCTACCAGATCGACCTCGCACCGACGCTCAATCCTACCGCCGGTATCCTTCTGAATCTGACGCCAGACCATCTCGATCGCCACGGCACGATGCAGCATTATGCCGACATCAAGGAACGCCTGGTGGCCGGCAGCGATACGGCGATCATCGGCGTGGATGACAGCTACTGCACGATGATCGCGGATCGGATCGAACGGGCAGGTGTCAAGGTCGAGAGGATTTCCAAGCGTAGCCCTGTCGCAGACGGCATCTATGCCGACGGCACGCGGCTCATCCAGGCGCATGCGGGAGCCGCGGAAGAAATTGCCGAGCTCGATGGCATCCAGACGCTGAAGGGCGCTCACAACGCCCAGAACGCTGCAGCAGCGATTGCCGCCTGCCTCGCCGTCGGACTTTCTGCGGATGAAATCCGCAAGGGGCTGAACTCGTTTCCCGGTCTCAAGCACCGGATGCAACCGGTCGGTCGTCGTGGCGAGGTTGTTTTCGTCAACGATTCGAAGGCGACGAATGCCGAGGCGGCTGCCCCGGCGCTTTCGAGCTACGACCGGATCTACTGGATTGCCGGTGGTCTTCCCAAGGAAGGCGGTATCGCAAGCCTCGCACCACTTTTCCCTCATATAGTGAAAGCTTATCTGATCGGAGAAGCCGCGCCGGCATTCGCGGCCACATTGGGCGAAAGCGTGTGCTATGAAATCTCCGGCACGCTGGATCAGGCTGTCGCCCATGCAGCCGCAGACGCCGACGACGACAGTTTGTCCTCGGCGGTGATGCTCTCGCCGGCATGCGCAAGCTTCGATCAATTCAAGAATTTCGAAGTCCGCGGGGACGCCTTCGTGCAGCTCGTGGCAGGCCTGCAGGATGTGACCATGCTGGTCGAAACCGGAAACAGGAGCTGAGACAATGGTAAGCCGCGCAGACCGAGGGCCGCTCGCAGACTGGTTCTGGACGATCGACCGCTATTTCCTCGCAGCCTTCATCCTTCTGATGGGGCTTGGCTTCATGCTCTCCTTCGCCGCATCCCCGGCGGTTGCAGAACGCATCGGTCTCGACAGCTTTCACTTCGTCGAGCGCCATGCACTGTTCATCATACCATCGATCGCGGTCATGATCGGCCTTTCCTTCCTCAGTCCCAGGCAGATCAGGCGGGCGGCAATCATTCTTCTTGCCGTTTCACTGGTCATGATGGTGCTGGCGCTGTTCATCGGTGTCGAGGTCAAGGGCGCCCGCCGATGGATCGGTGTCGGGGCTTTCTCCATCCAGCCCTCGGAATTCATGAAGCCGGCCTTCGTCATTGTCTGCGCCTGGCTGTTCTCCGAACACGCGCGCCAGCCTGAAATTCCAGGCAATCTCTTTGCGATCATCCTGTTCGGCATCGTTGCCGCACTTCTCGTCGCTCAGCCCGACCTTGGCCAGACAATCCTGACCAGCGTCGTCTGGGGTGGCATGTTCTTCATGGCCGGGATGCCGTGGATCTGGATTTTCCTGCTGGGCGGGGTCGGTGCAGGCGGGCTTGTCGCGGCCTATTACATGCTGCCGCACGTCACGGCGCGCTTCGACAAGTTCCTGACCGGCGAAGGCGATCGTTTCCAGATCGAGACCGCGCATGAAGCCATTGTTCGCGGCAGCTGGTTCGGCCAGGGGCCGGGCGAGGGCATCGTCAAGCGTATCCTGCCCGACAGCCATACCGACTTCGTGTTCTCTGTCGCTGCTGAAGAGTTCGGCATCATCTTCTGCATGGTACTGGTTCTGATCTTCGCCTTCATCGTGCTTCGCGGGCTGAACCATGCCTTCAAGGAGCGCAACGATTTCAACCGCTTTGCGGTGGCCGGTCTGGTGCTTCTGATCGGCATCCAGTCGATGATCAATATCGGGGTCAACCTCGAGCTGATGCCTGCAAAAGGCATGACTCTGCCGCTGATCTCCTATGGTGGCTCGTCGCAGGTTGCCATCTGCATCACCGCCGGGTTCATTCTGGCGCTCACACGCCATCGTCCGGAAAAACGGGCGCAGGAACGGAGCCTGTTCCGCGTCGCCCATGGTGTTCCTGCGGAGTGAATGAATGAGCAAGGGTACGATCGTTCTTGCCGCCGGGGGAACCGGCGGCCATCTTTTTCCCGCAGAAGCGCTCGGGCATGAACTGAGACAACGCGGTTACGCCGTTCATCTGGTGACGGACAGCCGGGCGGAACGGTTCGCCGGAAAGTTTCCCGCCGACGATATCCATGTCGTGCCTTCGGCGACATTCGCGTCGAAGAACCCGCTTGCCATGGCGAAAACGGCCTTCACTCTGTGGAGAGGGCTTCGCACCGCGCGCAAGCTGATGGCGCGCCTGCGGCCGCTGGCGGTCGTCGGTTTCGGCGGCTATCCGACTGTGCCGCCTCTGCTTGCGTCGAGCGGGCTTGGCATCCCGACCCTGATCCATGAGCAGAACGCGGTCATGGGCCGGGCCAACAAGGCGCTTGCCAAGCGCGTGCAGGCGATTGCCGGCGGATTTCTGCCGGAAGGCCGGGGCGAACATGCCGCGAAGATCGTGGTGACCGGCAATCCCGTCCGACCGCCGATATTGGATGCGGCCAAGATCCCTTATGTCGCGTCGCGTGGACAGGATCCGTTCCGGCTCGTGGTATTCGGTGGCAGCCAAGGCGCGCAATTCTTTTCCTCGGCCGTGCCGACGGCGATCAGCCTTCTCGAGCCGGGTCTGAGGGAGCGTCTTATCGTGACCCAGCAGGCGCGTCCCGAGGACAAGGATCGCGTCACCTCCTGTTTTGCAAAACTGAAGTCTTCCGCCGATATCGCGCCGTTCTTTTCCGACATGGCGGACCGCCTGGCGGAGGCGCATCTCGTCATCTGCCGTTCCGGCGCATCGACGGTGAGCGAGCTTTCGGTCATCGGACGTCCGTCGATCCTCGTGCCATACCCTTATGCACTCGATCACGATCAGGCGGCAAATGCGGCGGCACTGGTTGCCCAAGGTGGTGCGCAGGTTGTTGCGCAGTCCGATCTTTCGCCGGAAAAACTGTCGGCTCTTCTGGCTGCGGCCATGAACGAGCCCGATCGGCTGGAAGTCATCGCCGCCGATGCCAAGAAGGCGGGCAGGCCTGATGCGACCGAAGATCTGGCTGATCTCGTCATTGCTATTGCAGAAAAGCGCCCGATCGCCGAATACAAGAACAAGAAAAATAGTGGAGTTCAGGCATGAAGATGCCCAAGGCCATCGGCCTCGTACATTTTATCGGCATCGGTGGCATCGGCATGAGCGGCATTGCCGAAGTGCTGCATAATCTCGGCCATCGCGTCCAGGGATCCGACCAGTCGGATAGCGCCAATGTGCAGCGTCTTCGTGACAAGGGCATCGAGGTTTTTGTCGGCCACGAAGCCAATAATCTCGGTGATGCGGAAGTCGTCGTCGTTTCGACCGCGATCAAGAAAACCAATCCCGAACTGATCGCCGCGCGTGAAAAATCGCTGCCGATCGTGCGCCGTGCCGAAATGCTGGCGGAACTGATGCGTTTCCGCAACGCGATTGCCATTGGCGGTACGCATGGCAAAACGACGACCACGTCGATGGTTGCCACGCTGCTGGATGCCGGCGGGCTTGATCCGACGGTCATCAATGGCGGTATCATCAACGCTTACGGCACCAACGCCCGCATGGGCGAGGGCGAGTGGATGGTGGTCGAGGCGGACGAATCGGATGGCACCTTCCTGAAGCTGCCGGCCGAAGTGGCGGTCATCACCAATATCGATCCAGAGCATCTGGATCATTACGGCAATTTCGATGCCGTGCGGGCCGCCTTCCGTCAGTTCGTCGAGAATGTTCCATTCTACGGCTTTGGCGTGCTTTGCATCGATCATCCCGAAGTTCAGGCACTGGTCGGCAAGATCGAGGATCGCAAGATCGTAACCTACGGTGAAAATCCGCAGGCGGACGCGCGTTTCTCCAATATCCGCATGGACGGAACGAAGGCGACCTTCGACGTTGAGATTCGCCGCCGCCGTACCGGCCGGATCTTCACTTTCAAGGACCTGACCCTGCCCATGCCGGGCCGGCACAATATTTCCAATGCCACGGCGGCGATTGCCGTCGCCAACCGTCTCGGCATTTCGGAAGACGATATCCGCAAGGGACTTGCCGCTTTCGGCGGCGTCAAGCGTCGGTTCACGCTGACGGGCACCTGGAACGGCGTTCAGGTATTCGACGACTACGGTCATCATCCGGTCGAGATCAAAGCTGTGCTGAGAGCTGCGCGCGAGGCCTGCAGCGGCCGCATCATCGCGGTTCACCAGCCGCATCGCTACTCGCGTCTCTCCAGCCTGTTCGAGGATTTCGCGACCTGCTTCAACGATGCCGACAGTATTGTCCTGGCACCGGTCTATGCGGCAGGCGAAGATCCGATCGACGGCATCAATTCCGAGACGCTGGTTTCGAAAATCCGTGCGGGTGGTCATCGTGATGCGCGCTATATGGCGCAGCCGGGCGAACTGGCACATATTGTTTCAGGCATTGCGAAACCAGGTGATTTCGTGGTTCTTCTGGGAGCAGGTAATATTACGCAGTGGGCGGCATCATTGCCGAGGGAACTGGAAAGCATATCAGGACAGTAAGTATGAAGCAGGTAGATGGGGAAAAGCTGCTGGCCTCGCTCGGGGAGGGCGTGAACCAGTTGCGTGGGCGGTTAACTCCGGACGCATCGATGGAGCGGGTAACCTGGTTCCAGGCGGGCGGATTGGCAGAACTGATGTTCCAGCCGCATGATGTCGACGATCTGGTGACGTTCCTGAAACTGTTGCCGGCGGAAGTTCCGCTGACGGTTGTCGGCGTCGGGTCGAACCTTCTCGTCCGCGACGGGGGTATCCCGGGCGTTGTCGTCCGGCTTTCGGCCAAGGGCTTCGGACAGGTAGAGCTGGTCGGCGAGAACCGTATTCGTGCGGGTGCGATCTGCCCCGACAAGCACATCGCCGCGATGGCCATGGATAATGGTATCGGCGGCTTTGCCTTCTATTACGGCATCCCCGGCTCGATCGGCGGCGCATTGCGGATGAATGCCGGCGCCAATGGCGGCGAGACCTCCCAGCGCGTGATCGAGGTTCATGCCGTCGACCGGCAGGGCAATCAGCATGTGCTCTCCAGGGAGGACATGGGCTATACCTATCGTCATACGACGGCGCCGAAGGATCTGATCTTCACGCATGCCGTCTTCGAGGGATACCCGGAAGAACGGGCCAAGATCCGCGCCGAGATGGATGCCGTGCGTCAGCATCGCGAAACCGTGCAGCCGATCAAGGAAAAGACCGGCGGTTCGACATTCAAGAACCCGCCGGGCCACTCCGCCTGGAAGCTGATCGACGATGCGGGCTGCCGTGGTCTGATGAATGGCGGCGCTCAGATGTCGTCGCTGCATTGCAATTTCATGATCAATATCGGCCACGCGACTGGCTACGATCTGGAATATCTCGGCGAGATGGTTCGCCAGCGCGTGTTCGAACATTCCGACATCAAGCTGGAATGGGAAATCAAGCGGCTCGGCATTTTCATGCCCGGTCGTGAGGTCAAGCCTTTCCAGGGGGCGACCACGGAGTAATCGGCTGGCTCGGTCCGTTCAGGAGGCGTGAATGACGCTTGTACACAATGAACGGACCAAGCTTCTGGCCAATTCATTGGACCGGCTTTCGACAGCTTGCGTCGCTGCCGGTTTCATTGCACCGGCGATATCGCTTTCGGCCGGCTCGCTGTCGCTCAGTATTTCACTGTCGACTGCCATTTCCACCATGGCTTGGCTTTTGGGTGCTTTGATACTACATTTGAGTGCAAGACGTGCACTTGGAGGGCTGATAGCATGAATGCCCCAACATTCTTTTTTCTCTATATTTTGCCGTTCGTGATCGCGGGCGCCGGTTGGATTGCCGTGCTTCTTAACGAGCGGAGCAATCGCCGAAAGGTGCATATCCGCTCCGGAAAGTAATCGGAGACTCGGTAAGGTCTGGAAATAAAAAAAAGCCCGCGAGGCCAATGGCTTCGCGGGCTTTTCTTATGAGTTGAATCCGGTCTGGATCAGATCAGACTTCTTCCTTGCCTGACAGGAAGATGCAGGCAAGCGTGATGAGCGCTGCGACAAACAGGTAATAGCCGACATAGGCCATGCCGTAATTCGCCTGCAGGTAAGTGGCGATATAAGGAGCCAGGGAGGCGCCGAAGATGCCGGCAAAGTTGAAGGTGATCGACGAGCCGGTATAGCGAACCGAGGTCGGGAACGGAGCGGCAAGCGCCGTGCCGATCAGGCCATAGGTCATGCCCATCAGCACCATGGCAAGGATCACGAACAGGAAGATCATGCCTTCGCCATTGGTCATCAGAGCCGGCAGGATGAACGAGAAGGCAGCGATCAGCACCGTGGTGAGGATCAGCATTTCGCGACGGCCATAACGCTCGGCAAGCTTGCCGATCACGACGATGAAGATACCGAAGACGATGGAGCCGAGAAGCTGAACTTCCAGCGCATCGAGGAACGACATCTTCAGGACCTTGACGTTGTAGGACAGAAGATAGGCCGAGCCGATATAGAACAATACGAAGGTGGCAAGCGCCACGAACGTGCCAAGCACCAGGCTGCGCTTGTGCTTGCGGAAGAGTTCGGCGACCGGCACTTCAACGCGTTCATGGCTGTCGATCGCCTTCTGGAAGGCCGGTGTTTCGGTGATCGAAAGGCGAACCCAAAGGCCAACGGCGACGAGTATGATCGACGCGATGAACGGCACGCGCCAGCCCCAGCTGAGCAGAGCTTCCTGCGACATGAAGTGCAGCAGGATCCAGAATACGCCGGAAGACAGGAACAGGCCAAGCGGCGCGCCGAGCTGCGGGAACATGCCGTACCAGCTGCGCTTGCCCGGAGGGGCGTTTTCGGTTGCCAGCAGGACAGCACCGCCCCATTCGCCACCGAGGCCGAAGCCCTGGCCGAAACGGCAGATTGCCAGAAGCAGCGGTGCAACGACGCCGATCTGTTCATAGGTCGGCAGGATGCCGATCACGACCGTGGAAATACCCATGGTCAAAAGTGCGGCGACCAGTGTTGTCTTGCGGCCGATACGGTCGCCGTAGTGACCGAACACGATCGCACCGAGGGGGCGTGCAAAAAACGCGATCGAGAAGGTGGCAAAGGATGCGAGAAGCGCGCTTGTCGGATCGCTGCCGGGGAAGAACAGCGTCGGGAAGACCAGGACGGCTGCGGTCGCATATACATAAAAATCGAAAAACTCGATCGTCGTGCCGACCACGCTGGCCGTCAGGACTTGTGCAGGCGAATTCGTTGCAACAGGCGCTAACGGCTCAGCAGACGGCGAAGCGGAGGGCGTCGCGTTTGTCATACTGATTCCAGTTCAGAAAAGATTTTTTGATGGCTCTTGGGAGGGCCGGGGTGGGCAGTATCGTAATTTTATGACGACGAAAACCCTGTGC